>JACRDP010000005.1 GCA_016212855.1 Elusimicrobiota bacterium | reverse complement strand
TCCGTCACCCTCAACTGGCTCGCCAATACCAACCCCGGCTACACCGAGTACTTCGTTGAGGCTTCCACCGCCGCAGACTTCACCGGCACGCTGTACTATCCCGCCGCCGGCCCGGTCTGGATGACGAGCGTCTCGACGACCGTCGTGGGCCTGACCATCGGCACGACTTACTATTTTGAGGCGCGTGCTCGAAACGGAGACGGCATCGTCACCGCCTTTACCATCCTGGGCGGTACGCGCACGCAAAACGACACGAAGGTCTGGACCAACACGACCGGCGACCTCAACTGGTATACGGCGGGCAACTGGTCGCCTCCCGGTGCGCCCGGAATCTTCGACTATGCCTTGATCGACCGCACCGAAATCGTCGCCGTCAACGCCAGTTCGCCACCGATTACCTTCGGCGGCCTGCGCCTGGGTGGAACCAACTCGCCCACGCTCAAGATCTCGACCTGGATCGCTTCGGGCGGCTGGCTCGAGGTCAGAAATGGAGCGACGCTCCAACAGAACAGCACCTATACGCTGCGCCTGAATGAGGCGACGGTGTTCTCGGGCGGCTTAATTACCCACACCCCCAATACCGGCGCTGCTTCCAACATCGTCAATCTCAATGTCGCCGGTAACTTCGACGTGCAGGCCGGCGGGACGATCTCAGCCGAAGCGCGCGGCTACTCCGGCGGCTCCGCCGGGTCCGGGGGCGTGGGACCGGGAGCCGGCTCCGGAGCCGACGGGGCCGGCGGCGGCGGCGGGCACGGCGGGCCGGGAGGTCCGGGACAAGTCAGCGGCGGCGGGGTCTATGACAGCGTCTCCAACCCTCTGGATCTGGGTTCCGGGGGCGGCTCCGGAGGCACGAGCGGACTTGGCGCCGGCGGAGCGGGCGGCGGGATTCTGCTGTTGAACGTCGGCGGGGTAATGACCGTGAATGGACTGCTCACGGTGAACGGCGGCGTCGGTTCGCCCAACGGAGGACCGAGCGGCGGCGGCGGCGCGGGCGGGACGATCAATCTGACGGCGGGAAATTTGTCCGGTTCCGGCGCCGTGAATCTGGTGGGCGGCGCGGGAGGAGGAGGAGGAGGAGGCGGGCGGATCGTGATCAGTCCGACGACGTGCTCATCGGCGCTTGCTCTGAGCGCCGCGGGCGGCGCGCCCGGGGCCGCTTCCACGGTGGGCGGCGACGGCACATGGTCCCCGTATCCCGCCTCTTTCATGGGCACAGTCTCGGGCGTGTCTTCGATCACCTGGACCTGGAATTCGTTGTGCACGGCCGACCGCTACAACGTGATGACGGCCAGCAACGGCGTGATCATGTCGACTCCCACGGCGGTGACGAGCTGGGACGAGGTCGGTCTTGCCACCAACACCCAGTATGGGCGGCAAGTTCGCGGCCGTAACGCGGTCACTTTCTTCCCCTCCATTCTTTCCCCTTCCGCTTCCTTTTACACGTACGCCGCCCAGCCGGGCACGCCGGCAAACCCGTTCCCCCAGGTGGAGCTCACCACGGTGACGGTCACCTGGCTGGACAACGGGAATCCGGGTTACACGGAGTACTTCGTTCAGGCCTCGACCGCCTCCAATTTCACGGGGACTTTGTTCTATCCTCCGGCGGGCGCGGCGTGGCTGACGCAGATATCGACGGCGGTCGTGGGGCTGTCGAGTGCCACGGTGTATTACTTCGAGGTGAGGGCGAGGAACGGCGACGGGGTCTTGACCGCCTTCCAGTTGCTTGGGAACACGACCACGTTGGGTGATATCCCCGGTTGCGTCGTCACGAGGAACGTGGGGGCGGGGCAGAGTTACGCGACGATCTCCGCGGGCGTGGCGGCCCTGCCGACGACCTTGACCGGACACAGCTGCGTGGTCATCCGCGACGCGGCGACCTACGCCGAGCAGGTGACGGTGCAAGGCTTCACCAACAACGGCTCCTCGATCACGATCATGGCCGATGTCGGATTCCGGCCGGTGGTCTCGCCCCCCGCGGCCTCGACGGCGGCCTTCCTGATCGCCAACGCCTCGGTCAACGTCCAGGGCATCTACGCTTTGATCAACCAGAGCGTGCCCTACGGCGTGTGGGCGTCCTCGTCGTATGTGACTTTGTCGAGCGTCACCATCAGCACGGCCGGCAACCTCGGCATCTACACGGCCGGCGTGCGCATCAGCTCCTGGAGCGCGATCAGCTACAGCTCCGTGACCGTGGGCAATGCGCACGGCTTCTGGCTCGACGGTTCGACTAAGACGACGATCAGCTACAGCACGGTCATAGTCGATGGGAATAACCGATACCCCGTCTTCCTCGACGGCGGCAAAAACAACGCGTTCACGGTGATTTTCGCGAGCAACAGCAACGGCGGCACCGGGGCCTACGCGTTATGGGCCACGGGGGGCTCGGATACGAACACCGTGACGGGGAGCTTCTTATGGGGCGGCGCCAGCGGCGCCGGATTCAACACGGGCAGCGACTACAACACCATCAGCTACAGCACCATGGTCGGCAATATTAATTATGGGCTATACGCCCTAGCGGCCACTTCGAACACCGTGACGCAGAGCTACGCGCAGGGCGTTTCCCGCGGCGTGTATCTGGACACCGGCGCAAGCTATAACACCATCAGCTTCAGCACCGCGAGCGCGACCACCAATTACGGGCTCTACGCCAGGAGCGCCGATTCGAATACCGTGACGCAGAGCTTCATTCGGGGCGTCAGCTTCGGCTTATGGCTGGACCTCGGCAGCGACGCCAACACCATCAGCCTCAGCACCGCGATCGCGAGCGGCGGCACGGGGCTCCTGGTCGCGGCGAGCGCTTCGAACACCGTGACGCAGAGCTACATTCAGGGATCGGGGCGGGCCGCCCAGCTCAGCGCCGGCTCGAACTATAACACCGTCAGCCTCAGCACCATGAGCGCCGGCACCACCCAGGCGTTCTACTTGATTGGGGCTTCTTCGAACGTCATAACGCGCAGCTTCATGCGCGCCAGCGGTTCCACCGGGCTCTACCTGGACACCGACTCCAACTACAACATCGTCAGCTTGAGCACGATGATCGGAACGAACGGCAACACCGGCGTCGGGCTTGAGATCATCCGGTCCTCCTGGAACTTCGTGACGCAGAGCTACGCGGAGGGCGGCGTCCGGGGCGTCGGCCTGAACGCCGGCTCCGCCTACAACACCGTCAGCCTCAGCACCATGGTTGCTCCGTTTCTCGCCACGAGCAACAGCTACGCGCTCTATCTCTTCACGGCCTCGTCGAACACCGTGACTCAAAGCTTCATGCTGGGCGGCAGCCGCGGCGCGCTGATGGACAATTACTCCCAGTACAACACCATCAGCTTCAGCACCATGATCGGCGTCGTGAACTTCGGCTATCAATCCGACGGCGCGACCGCGAACGTCGTGACGAACAGCTACATGTGGGGCGCCCAGTACGGAGCCCTCCTGCAGGGCGCCTCCGACGGCAACTTCTTTCTGTTCGATACGATGATCGGCACCACCACGATGGGATTCGCCGTCTCCGGTTCGCCCGCCGGCAGCTCGAACACCGTCATGAACTCCTATATCGAGGGCGCCGGCGGAGTCTACCTGAACAACTCGACGGGAACCGTCGTCAGGGACAGCGTCGTGATCGCGACGAATTCCGGCACCGCGGCTTTGCGCTTCTCGGCGGGCAACGTGAACCTGGTCGTGACGAGCACCACTTTCCAGTCCGCCTACCGAGGCGTCCTGCTTCAGGCCGGCAACGACGGCGTCGTGACCTTGGGCAGCGTGACGGTCAGCGGCGCGGCCCGAGGCCTCGAAGTCTCGACGCAGGCGGCCGGCTTCAGCCTCAGCGTGGACTCGATCACCTTCCGGTCCTTGGCGGCGGGGGCCACAGCCGTACACTTCGCGGGAGGCACCTTCGTCGCGACGATCACTCTCGCCAATTTCGAAGATTCGACGAGTTCGGTCAACGTGAGCGGCGCGGCGCTCGACCTCGCCTCGCGCGTCACGATGAGGGCGCATTATGGCGCGCGCACGAGTCCGGCCTACGAGAACGACCCCAATTCGCTCGTGGACTGGGAGGGCTACGAGCCCTACCCCGGCTGCGTGGTGACCAACAACGTCGGCGCGGGCAAGCCCTATACGACGATCCAGGCGGGCGTCAACGCCTTGCCGGCGACTTTAGCCGGCCACTCGTGCGTCGTTATCCGCGACGGGGCGACGTACGCCGAGCAGGTGACGGTCCGGAACTTCGTCAACAACGGCTCCTCGATCACCATATTCGCCGACCCCGCCTCGGGCCTGCGCCCCGTCGTCTCGCCCCCCGCCGCCTCGACGGCGGCCTTCCTGATCTCTAACGCGTCGGTCAACGTCCAGGGCGTCTACGTGTTGGTCAGTCAGAACGTCCCTTACGGCGTGTGGGCGTCCTCGGGCTATGTGACCTTGTCGAGCGTCACCATCAGCACGGCCGGCAGCCTCGGGATTTACGAGGCGGGCGTGCGCATCAGCTCGTGGAGCGCCGTGTCGTACAGCTCAGTGACCGTGTGGAACGCGCACGGCTATTGGCTCGACGAGTCGACCGCCACGACGCTCAGCTACAGCACGGCGGTCAACAACTCAGCGGAACGCTTTGCCCTCTATCTCAGCACGGGCAAGAACAACGCGTTTACAGTGCTCTTCGCCAGCAATAGCCACGCCTCGGGCTACGGGCTCTATGCTCTCGCGGCCGACACGAACACCGTGACGCAGAGTTATCTGTGGGGCGGCCTGCACGGGCTCAGTTTGAACATAGGCTCCAATTACAATGTCATCACCCTCAGCACCATGATCGGCAACGCGGGTTACGGACTGCATGCTACTGTCGCCGATTCGAATACTGTCACGCAGAGCTACATGTGGGGCGGCCTACGCGGCGTCAGCATGAACTTGGACGCCGACTACAACGCAATCGCCCTCAGCACGATGATCGGCAGCAGCGCCTACGGCTATATCACCTCCGGCGATTCGAACACCGTGACGCAGAGCTACATGTGGGGCGGCCTCGACGGGGCGTATTGGTTCACAGGCGCCGCTTACAATTCCATCAGCCTCAGCACCATGATCGGCAGCAGCCAGAACGGACTCCATGCCCTCGCGGCCGTTTCGAACAACATGACGCAGAGCTACCTCTGGGGCGGCACCCGCGGCGCTTTCCTGGACACCGGCTCCGACTCCAACGCCGTCAGCCTCAGTACCGTGATCGGCAACAGCCTCAACGGGTTCTATGCCACTGGCGCCGACTCGAACACGGTGACGCTGAGCTATCTCTGGGGCGGCCAACGCGGCGTCTATTTGGATACCGGTGCGGATTACAACTCTCTCAGCCTCAGCACAATGATCGGTGCAAGCGTCTACGGGCTCAGTGTCGTAACGTCCGCTTCGAACACCGCGACGCAGAGCTACATTCAGGGCGCCTCCCAAGGCGTCTTTATGAACGCAGCGTCAAACAACACGATCAGCTACAGCACCATGGTCGGCGGCGCGAACTACGGATTCTATGCGAATGGGTCCGATTCGAACACGGTGAGCTGGAGCCGCATGTCGGGCGGCTTGAACGGGGCTAACTTGGATACCGGCTCCGATCGAAATACCATCAGCTTCAGCACCATGATCAGCAACGCCGTCGGCAGTCCGGCCCTCTACATCCTGGCGGCTTCGTCGAACGCGATTCTCGACTCATACGTTCAGGGCTCGACGGCCGTATTCATCTCGGGCTCTACGGGAACCGTCCTGGGCGGCTCGGTCTTCATCGCGACGAACACGGCGGGCGCGGCCCTGGTCCTGGCCGGGGGCAGCGTGAACCTGACGGTCGCGACCAGCACTTTGCAGTCGCCCTCTTCGGGGCGCGGCCTCTACCTGGACAACAATAACGCGGGCGTGGTCAGCCTGAGCAGCGTGATTTTCACGGGCTCGAGCTACGGCCTCTACGTCGGCACCCCGGCGGCGGCGGGCCTGAGCCTGGCGATCACCTCGGTCACCTTCCGCAGCCTTGCCGCCGGCGCGACCGCCGTGCACTTCACCGGAGGGACGTACACGTCCACGCTCACGCTTGCAAACTTCGAGGACGCGAACGTCGCGGTGAACGTCAACGGCTTCGGCCTGAACCTGACGTCCCGCATCACGATGCTCCAGTCCATGGGCCCGCGTCGCGGCCCAGCCTATGAGAACGATACGTACGGACTTGTCGACTGGGACCTGCTACCGGCCGGATGCAGTTACGGACTCAACGTCAAGCAGGACGGGACCGCGGATCAGACGTCGATCAAGAGCGCGGTCAACGCGCTGGGCAAGAACCTGCTCGGCACGACCTGCATCGTCGTGCGCGACACGCAGACCTACAGCGAGCAGGTGACGGTGCAGGGCTTCACGAACAACGGCTACCAGCTCAAGATCATGTCGGACCCGAGCTTCGTGAGCTCGGCGCCGGTGGTAAACCCCCCCGTCGCCTCGACGGCGGCTTTCCAGGTCCTGAACTCGAGCGTCAGCCTCCTGCATGTGAGCGTCGTCTCGACGAACAGCGTCTCCTACGGCGTTTCGGCGTCCTCCGCCTACGTGACGGTTTCGAGCGTCAGCGTCGATTCGAACGGCAGCATCTGGACGGCCGGCGTCGCCGTGACGAGCAACAGCATGCTGTCCTACTCCAGCATCACCGTTCAGAACGCGCACGCCGTTTTTCTGGTCGGTCAGTTCAGCGCGGTAACCTACAGCAGCGGCTCAGCCACGGGAACAGGGTTCCATGGGCTGTTCCTACAGGGCGCGACGACGAACACAATTACTGGTTTTAAAGGCGCCGGCACCGGCGGAGACGGCGCCTTCTTCTCGGGCGCGAGCTATAACGTGGTGTCCTTGAGCACGCTGACGAGCGCGGCCACCAATCCGTACGGCGGGATCGTCATGAACTCGGCGAAGTGGAATCAGTTCAACGCCATCTACGTCAGTAATCCCGGAGGCTACGGCCTCAACTTCGGAACCAATTCCGATTTCAACACGCTGGCCCAGAGCACCTTTAACAATGCCACCGGTTTGCAGACAATATGGTCGGCAAACTCCTCGTCTAACACCGTGACCGGCTGCAACATCGTGCATCCGTCCGGGCTGGCCGTTCGTCTTGACAGCGCATCCTCATACTGGAATATCACGGGCAGTTCGATCACCGGCGGCTTGATCGGCGCGATGTTCAGCGGCGCCAGTCGAAACACGATCACTCAGACGTTCATTTACGGCCTCAACGGCAACGCGCTTCAGATCACGAACAACTCCTCCTTCAATACGATCTCATTGAGCACGCTCGTCAGCGCAGGGGCCGGAAACTACGGCTTCTACGTGTCCGGCTCCTCCAGCAATACCCTCCTGAACAGCTACGTCTCCGGCTCCACGGGCGCCGTCGTGTCAGGCTCGACCGGAACGGTGCTAGGCGGATCCGTGTTCATCGCTACGAACACATCCGGCTCGGCCTTGACGCTGACCGCCGGCAGCGTGAACCTGACGCTTGCGACGAGCACTTTGCAGTCTCCCTCCCTCGGTACCGGCTTGCAGGTCAACGCCGGGGCGAGCGGGTCGATCTCTCTCGGCTCCGTTACCGTCACTGGCGCGCGCTTCGGCCTGGTCTTCTCCACAATGTCCGGCGGCGGCGTCGCCATCGACTCCATCACCTTCCGCGCCTTGGCGAGCGGCGCCACCGCGATCCAGTTCCTGGGCGGGACGTTCTCCTCTACCTTCACTCTCGCCAACTTCGAGGACGCGACGACCGCCGTCAACGTCAACGGCGCGGCGCTGGACCCGGCCCGGCACGTCACGATGCTTCAATCCAAGGGGCCGCGCCGCGGCACGTCGTACGAGAACGACCCCGCCACGCTGATCGATTGGCCTGATCTGCTGCCGCTGCCGGCCGGCTGCGGCTACGGCCTCAACGTCAAGCAGGACGGCACGCAGGACAACATCTCGATCAAGAACGCGGTGAACGCGCTCGGCAAGAACCTGCTCGGCGATACCTGCGTGGTCGTGCGCGACACGCAGACCTACAGCGAGCAGGTGACGGTGCAGGGCTTCACGAACAACGGCTTCCAGCTCAAGATCATGTCCGACCCGAGCTTCGTGAGCTCGGCGCCGGTGGTTAACCCGCCGGTCGCTTCGACGGCGGCTTTCGACGTGCGCAACTCGAGCGTGAGCCTCCTGAACCTGACCGTGATCTCGACGAACAGCATCCCCTACGGCGTGTCGGCGTCTTCAACCTACGTGACTTTGTCGAGCGTCAGCATCAGTACGGCCGGCAATTTCGGCATCTACACGGCGGGCGTGCGCATCAGCTCATGGAGCGCCATCAGCTACAGCTCGGTGACCGTGTGGAACGCGCACGGCATCTGGCTTGATAGCAGCACGATGACCCTCGTCTCCTACAGCTCGGCCACAGCGACGCGTAATGCCGTTTATCTGACGGGAGGTTCTTCCAACACGCTTAAGAACCTCACCTTGCGCCAGAATCCCTACGTCAAGGGATCGTATGCCATCAATGTCTCGACCTCCCATTACAACACTATCGACCTGACGAGCGCGACCGCATTCGGCGGCATGTACGTGGTGGGGTCATCGAGCAACAGGATCACCAACAGCGTCCTCCGCGGCAATGGCCTGCCCGCGACGGCCGCGAATAATCCTTCCGGAATTCTGTTTTACAACTCGTCTTATAACAGCGTCGATCTGAGCACGGGCGTGGGAACCTTGGAGGGTTATTATTCTTCGGGCACAGTCGGTAACATAATCACCAGGAGCTACTTCCAAGGTGGGGATGGCGGGGCGTGGATCGACGCGGCGAGCCATAATAATCAAATTTCCCTGTCTACATTTACCGGCTCCTTCGGAATCTTCTTCGGAGACGAAGGACCGGTTTCATCGAACACTATCACCTCGTGCCTGCTCATCGGAACGATCTACCCAGCCTACAATCTCGACGGAACGGGCGGCGAGGTCACTAACAATATCATCAGTCTCAGCACCATGATCGCCACCCAGAACATTGCGGTCTATGCCTACGCGGCCGATTCGAATACCCTGACGCAGAGCTACATTTGGAGCAACAGCACCGGTGTCTACCTGGATACCGGATCTGACCGCAATACCATCAGCTTCAGCACTATGATCGGCTCCGCGAGCAATGGCTATGGACTCATCGCCGTTGACTCCGACTCGAATACCGTGACGCAGAGCTACCTGTGGGGCGGGGAGGTCGGGGCCTGGTTGTCCGCCAACTCCAACTACAACACCATCAGCCTCAGCACCATGATCGGCGGGGTGGACGAGGGTCTGTATGTCGACGACTCCGATTCAAACACCATAACGCAGATCTACAGCTGGGGCGGCGCCAGCGGCCTCTCCCTCTGGTACGGTTCTGATTACAACCGGATCATTCTCAGCACTGTGATCAGCGGTAATCCGTCGAACTACTACGGCCTCGGCGTCTGGGGCTCATCAAACAGCGTTGACAGCTCATATATCGTGGGCTCGACAGCGGCGTTCATCAGCCGCTCCACGGGCACGGTGATCAGAGGCTCTCTCCTTGAGGCGACGAACTCGATCGGCTCGGCCTTGGCCCTGTCGGACGGCAACGTCAACCTGACGATCGCGACCAGCACTTTGTTGGGCGGCTCAGCGGGCCGCGGCTTGTCCCTGAACCCGGGCAACGTGGGCGTGGTCAGTCTGGGCAGCGTGACCTTCACGGGTGCGGCGCGTGGTATCGTGATCTCGACGCAGGGCGCGGGCTTCTCCTTGGCCATCGACTCGGTCACCTTCCGCGGCCTGGCCTCGGGTGCCACGGCCATCCACTTCGTGGGCGGGACCTTCGTGGCGACGATCACGCTGGCGAACTTCGAAGATGGCAGCAGCACGGTCAACGTCAACGGCTCCCCCCTCAGCGCCGGCTCGCGCATCACCATGCTCCAGTCCCAGGGCCCGCGCCGCGGCACGGCGTACGAGAACGACTCGAACTCGTTTGTCGACTGGCCGGACCTGTACACGTTGCCGGCGGGCTGCGCTTATGGTCTCAACGTCAAGCAGGACGGCACCGCGGAACAGACGTCGATTATGGGTGCGGTCAACGCGCTGAGCAAGAACCTGCTCGGCGACACCTGCGTCGTCGTGCGCGACACGCAGACCTACAGCGAGCAGGTGACGGTGCAGGGCTTCACCAACAACGGCTTCCAGCTCAAGATCATGTCCGACCCGAGCTTCGTGAGCTCGGCGCCCGTCGTCAATCCTCCGGTCGCGTCGACTGCGGCGTTTGATGTGCGCAACTCGAGCGTCAGCATCCTGCACCTGACCGTAATCTCGACGAACAGCGTCGCTTACGGCGTCAATGCGTCTTCGTCCTTCGTCACGGTCAGCAGCGTGAGCGTCAGCACGTCCGGCAACTTCGGCATCTACACGGCCGGCGTGCGCATCAGCTCCTGGAGCGCGATCAGCTACAGCTCCGTGACCGTGGGCAATGCGCACGGCCTCTGGCTCGACGGCTCGACGATGACGGCGGTCAGCTACAGCACGGCGGCCAACAACGCCGCGGCGGCCTATGCCGTGTACCTCGCCGGCGGAGCCAACAACACGTTCACCGTGCTCCTGGCGAGCGCCAGCCATCCCTCCAGCTATGGGTTCTTCGCCCTGGGCTCCGACACGAATACCGTGACGCAAAGCTACATGTACGGCGGCTTCGCCGGCGCCCGGCTCGACGTAGGCTCCGACTATAACGCCGTCAGTCTCAGCACCATGGTCGGCGGCTCCGGCATCGGCCTGGGGCTCTATATCCTCAACTCCGATTCGAACACCGTGACGCGCAGCCGGATGCAGAGCGCTTACGGAGCGTCGTTGGAGTCCGGCGCTGACTACAACGCCATCAGCCTCAGCACCATGGTCGCCGTCAGCGGCGCGTTCTACATCAGCGGCTCCGACTTCAACACGCTCTCCGGCTCCTACCTCGAGTGCCCGTCGGGCTACGGCCTGTCTTTCGTGGCCAGCGCGGACGACAACGTCGTCAGCCAGAGCACGATACAATCGAACGGAGGTCCGATCGTCAACGTGATCGGCAGCAACAATGCGTTCATCGGCTTGCTGCTCGATTCAGCGTCCGGCGGCTCACCGGGCTTCGCGATCTCGGGCGCCAGCAATACGGTCGTCCAGTCGACCATCAATGTTTCCGGCCGCGCGCTCGACATCGATGGGTACAACAACAGCTTGCTCCGGAACTACAGCAGTTCGCTCTTCTCCGACACGATCCGTTTCGGCGGCAACGGCAACGCCGTATATGGGAGCACGAGCATCGCTTTCGCGAGCGGAATGGGCGGTTTGTGGATCGACTTTGGCTCGAACAACATCGCTACCGGCTGCGTGTTCGCCAACCCGACTGCCGCCGGCGGAGCGGGTCTGTATGTCTTCGGCGGCGACAACAATATCGTCCGCGCGAGCACCATGATAAGCCTGGGCTCGGGCGCCGACGCCGCCGGAGCGATGATCGGCAAGCTCGTCTACGGCGGGGCGAAAAACGTGACGATCACTGACTCCTATATTCTCGGTGACCCCGGCCTCTACATGGGCGGTTCGACCGGGACCGTCATCACCGGAACCCAGATCAGCGCGTTGACCGCGAGCTACGATGCGGTGTTCGTGACCGAGGCCTCATCCGCGGTCACGATCTCCTCGAGCGTGCTACGCGGCGGTTCAGCAGGCCGGAGCCTGAAGCTGAGCGAAGGCACTGGTGGCCTTGTGAGCGTAGGCAGCGTCACCTTCACGGGTGCGGCGCGCGGTATCGAAATCTCGACCATGGCTGCGGGCTTCACTTTGGCGATCGACTCCGTCACCTTCCGTAGCCTGAGCGCCGGCGCGACCGCCGTCAACATCCTAGGCGGCACCTTCGTCTCGACCGTCAACCTCGCGAATTTCGAGGATGCGAGCGTCGCGGTGAACGTCAACGGGACCCCGCTCAGCGCAGGCTCGCGCATCACGATGAACGGCCATTACGGCGTCCGCACGGGCCCGACGTATGAAAACGACCCGAACGGCCTCGTGGACTGGCAGGGCTACGCGGCCTATCCGGGCTGCGTCGTGACGAGCAACGTCGGCGCCGGCCAGCCGAACCCGACGATCAACCTCGGTCTGGCGGCCCTGCCGACGACTTTGACGGGCCATTCGTGCGTGGTCATCCGCGATGGGGCGACCTACGCCGAGCAAGTGACGGTCCAGAACTTCACCAACGCCGGTTCGTCCATCACGATTCTGGCCGATTCGGCGTCAGGACTGCGCCCCGTCGTCGCGCCCCCGGCGGGTTCCACTGCGGCGTTCCTGATCGGCAACGCCTCGGTTAACGTCTCCGGCATCGACATCAAGCCGACCTTGGCGGTGCAGTACGGTGTCTTCGCCTCTTCAGGGAGTGTTCAGCTCAGCTCGATCAACATCGATGGCGGTGCCAACATCTGGACGGCCGGCATCTCCCTCTCCAGCTTCAGTGCCGTGACCTATTCGAGCGTGACGGTGCAGGCGGCTCACGGCCTGTGGGTGACGGGCTCGAGCAACACGGTGGCGTCGAGCACGATGTCGAACAACACCACCAGCACCAGCTGGTACGCGCTCTATCTCAACGGCGCATCCTCCAATACGCTCACGAGTGTCTATGTCGTCAACTCACTGCGCGATGCGGCGCGTCTTGATGCCGGCGCCAACTACAACACGATTTCACTCAGCACGCTCGCCGCCAACGGCGGCAGCGGCGACGCGCTCATGATCAAGAATGCTTCCTCCAATACGATCAGTCAATGCGTCCTCTCGCGCCCCGGCAACGGCTCGAGCCTCAGGATAGAGGGCGCCGCCAGCTACAACACCATCAGCCAAAGCAGCATGACCAGCAGTTATGCGGGTGTCTTCAACGTCTATCTGCTCAACGCCACTTACAACACCATTATCGGCTCCTTTATCGGCAACCCCAACGGCACCGGCGCCCTGTTCGATGCGAACGCCAAATTCAACTCGATCATCCAGAGCACGATCACGAGCAACGCTGCGGCCTACAACGCGCTTTATTTCAACGCGGCCTCTTCGAACACGATCACGCAAAGCTATATCTACAACGCCAACTTCGACGCGTTCCAAATCACGAACGGAGCCGTCTACAACACGGTCGACCAGAGCACCGTGGCCAGCGTCGGCGCCAGCGCCTTATACCTCCATGGGAGCGCCGCCTACAACACGATCAGCCAGAGCACAGTGACGAGCAATGCGGCGGGCTACATGGCCCTCTATATGACCGACTCGGACTCCAACACCGTGACGGGGAGCTCTCTGTCCAATCCGGCGGGCTTTGGCGCATATCTCGGTCCCGGCGCCGATTGCAACATGATCAAGCAAAGCACGATTACCAGCAATGCGACGGGCTCTTACGCTCTCTATCTCACGAGCTCCGACTCTAATACCGTGACGCAGAGCTATATCTCCAACCCCTTGGGCCGCGCCGTGATCTTTGATTCCGGCAACGACTACAACACGATCAGCCAGAGCACGGTGACGGGCAATGGGGCAGGCTACTATGCCCTCTATCTCTATGGTTCCGACCGCAACACCGTGACCGGGAGTATTCTCTCGAATCCATCGGGCGACGGCGCGGTACTCGCGACAGGTTCTGATTACAACACGATCAGTCTCAGCACCATGATCGGCGGCGGGGTTGCTTACCAGGGACTGTCCATCGTGGGGTCGTCGTCCAACAGCATTCAGGGCTCTTATGTCCAAGGCTCAACGGCGGCGCTGATCTCTGGATCAACAGGTACGATCATCGGCGGATCAATATTCATAGCGACGAACATGGCCGGCTCGGCTTTGGCCTTCTCGGGCGGCAATGTGAACCTGGCCATCGCGACCAGTACATTGAGTTCCCCATCTCTGGGCCGTGGTTTGGCGTTGAATCCGGAGAACAGCGGCGTCGTGAGCCTGAGTAGCGTGATCTTCACGGGCTCCGCGCGAGGAATCGAGATATCAACGCAGGGCTCCGGCTTTACGCTGGCGGTCGACTCGATCACATTTCGCGCCTTGGCGACCGGAGCGACGGCGATCCACTTCCTGGGCGGCACGTTCTCCTCTACCTTCACTCTCGCCAATTTCGAGGACGCGACGACCGCCATCAACGTCAACGGCGCGGCGCTGGACCCGGCCCGGCACGTCACGATGCTCCAGTCCAAGGGCCCACGCCGCGGAACCGCGTACGAGACCGACCCCGCCTCGCTGGTCGATTGGCCGGATCTGCTGCCGACCGGCTGCGACGCCGGCTTCACCGTCAAACAGGCTGGCGGCGGCGACTATACGACCATCCAGGCCGCAGTCAATGCCGTGCCCGCCAGCCTGACCGGAAACTACTGTGTGGCTGTCAACGACTCGGCGACCTACGCCGAAAACGTGACGGTGTCGGGCAAGACGACGAACGGCTATCGTCTGAGCATCATCGGCAACACGGCGACGCCGCCCGTGCTCGCCCCCGCCTCCGGCACCGGGTTCCTAATTAACAACACGAGCGTCACCCTCTACAACGTGAGCGTGAAACCTTCCGGTTCGAGCGTCTTTGGCGTGCGGATTCAGCAGAGCGACGTGCGCCTGTCGAGCGTCAACGTGGATGCCGGCGGCAACATCACGACGGCCGGCATCTCTCTTGAAAGCAGTGCCGGCACGATCAGCTATTCGAGCGTGACGGTCGGCGCGGCCGACGGCATCTACATGGCCGGCTCGCGCAACTCGGTCGATCACTCTTCCGCACAGTCTAACTCGGCCGCTTTCCACGCGTTCTACGTGAGCGGAGGCTCTACGAATACGTTCAGCGTGATCTTGGCGAGCAACCCCGCCGGCGAGGCCTTCCGCGCGTACCTGTCGGCGAACCTGAGCGTCGATCAAAGCACCGCGGCCAGCAGCTCGTCCTACATCGCTTTTGACCTCTATCTGTCAACAGGCGCACGTATCACGCAAATCTACGCGGCGAACATGGACGGTACGGCCATCAGCTTCAACGCCGGCTCGGACTACGGCTACGCGTCCGGTGTGACCGCGGTATCCAGCGGCACGAATCCTACGGTGGAATTCTATCAGTCGTCGTCGGTGACTTTTACCGCCTCCAGCGTGCGCAATCGCGGCGGCGGAAGTGCCCGCGCCGTGCTCCTGACGGGCGGCTCCTACAACACGGTCAGTCTCACCACGGCGACGACGGACGGAGCGCAGGCCTTCCACGTCATCGGTTCGACCAACAACCTGTTCACCGGCTTATACGCGCAATCCAACGGCTCGACCGGCCGGGCGTTCCATAACACGACTGGCTCGCATCAGAACACGATTGCGCAAAGCACTTTCGTCGTAGCCGCCGTCGGCACGGAAGCTTTGCTCGTGGAAAACTCCTCTTCCAACACGTTGACCGGGCTGTACATAGCCAATCCGACCGGGCTCGCGTTGAGCCTGTATCTCGCGGATGTGACGACGGTGCAGGACAGCACGTTTACGACCGCATCCGCCGGGCAGACCGCGCTCGTGCTCAACGGCTCGTCTGATAACGTGCTACGCCGGCTGTACGTCCGCAGTCCCGACGGCGACGCGGCCTATCTCCTCAATTCGCCGCGCAACCGCATCGATCACAGCACGTTCAGCACGAATTCGGCCTATCGCGCGATTTACTCGGCGACATCCTCGTCCAACGTCTATGAAGTCGTTCTGGCGAGCAATCCCGCCGGCACCGCCGTTTACTGGTACATCTCCGATCACAGCACCTTCACCCTGAGCACGGCCGCATCGAATAACGCCGGAATCGCCATGCAGGTGGAAAGCTCGCCGGCGGCGCTGATCGATCGTTCGAGCATCTACAACCAGTCGGGGTATGGGCTCTATCTCAACGCGGGTTCGCACGGCTCGACGATCAGCTTCGTCACCGCGCTCACCAGCGGTACGGCCGGAAGCGCCGTCGGCATCACGGCGACTTCCAGCGTCACGATCCGCGACAGCTTTATCGACAACGCGGTCGGCAACGGCCTTACCCTCGGCGGCGGTTGGCATACCATCATGCGCAGCACCTTCGCCGGCTCCGGCGAGGCGGCCTGGAGCGCGCTGAGCGTGTCGGCCAGCTCGTGGTCCTCGATCACCCAGGTCTATGCGAACGGCCGAGGCGGTAACGCGCTGATCCTGGCCAGCGCGAACAACTACGCGGTCACCCGAAGCACCTTCGTCTCGTACAACGGCATCGGCGCGGTCTACTTGCAGTCGAGCACCACGAATACGTTCTCGCAGACGCTCACCAGTAATACCGTCAGCGTCGGCATGTACTTCTACCTGTCCGATTACAACGAGGTCCTGCAAAGCACCATCTCAGCCGGCAACATCGGATTCTATTACTACACCTCCTCGGCCAATATCTTCGCCGACGGCGCGATCGAGGCGCGCGGCGGCCACGGGCTGCACCTCTTCGACCGGGCCAACGCCAATACCGTGCGCAACAGCTACGTCTCCGGGTTGGGCGCCAACGGGATCAACATCGTTCAGTCCTCGACTAATACCTTCGCCGACATGCGCGTCGCGGTGAGCGACGCGCAGGGCTTCTTCGACAACGCGGGCTCGGCCGGAAACGTCATCGTGAGAAGCACGGTCGTGGTCAGCGGCTCCGGCTCTGCGGCTTATGTGTACGCCTCCACCGGGGTCCGTCTGCTCGACTCGTATTTCCAAGCCCCCAGCGGCAGTCTGATTCAAAGCGCCACGGGCACCGTCATCGGCGGCAGCGCCTTGGTCGCCACCGGCGCTTCCGCCAACGCCCTGTGGATGACAGGGGGCGCGGTCGGACTGGCGATGACGACGAGCAGCGTCAAGGGCGGTTCGACAGGCTCCGGCCTGCTGATGGACGCGGGCAACTCGGGCTTCATTACGCTCACCAGCAATACGATCCTGGGCGGGCGCTGGGGCGTGACGATCGCCACCATGGCCTGCGGCGCCTGCAACGGCAATATCTCGATCGCAAGCATGACGTTCAACGGGCCGCTGACGGCGGGCGCCACGGCGATCTATTTCCTCGGCGGGACCTTCGTCTCGACGTTCACGAACGTGGGCTTTAACGATTTGAATATCGGCGCCAACGTTTCGGGATCGGCCCTGGATCTGGCCTCCCGCATCACGATGCTCCAGTCGAAGGGCGCGCGCCGCGGTCCCGCCTACGAGAACGACAGCGCCTCGTTGGTGGATTGGCCGGATCTCCTGCCTCCCGGCTGCAGCTTCGGACTCAACGTCAAGCAAGACGGCACCGAGGACTACACGTCGATCATGACGGCGGTGAACTCGCTTGGCAAGAACCTGCTCGGGCCGACCTGCGTGGTCGTGCGCGATACGCAGACCTACAGCGAACAGGTGACGGTGCAGGGCTTCGCGAACAACGGCTTCCAGCTCAAGATCATGTCCGACCCGAGCTTCGTGAGTTCGGCGCCGGTCGTCAATCCGCCAGTCGCCTCGACGGCGGCCTTCGAGATCCGCAACTCGAGCGTGAGCCTGCTGCACCTGACCGTGGTCTCGACGAACAGCGTCGCGTACGGCGTGTCGGCGTCTTCCGCGTACGTGACGCTGTCGAGCGTCAGCGTCAGCACGAGCGGCAACCTCGGCATCTATACGGCCGGCGTGCGCATCAGCTCCTGGAGCGTGATCGCGTACAGCTCGGTGACGGTGTGGGACGCGCACGGCTTATGGCTCGACAAATCAACGATGACGACGGTCAGCTCCAGCTCCTTCCAAGCGCGGAGCGGCTCGATGCGCGCCCTCTACTTGCAGGGCGCCTCCTCGAACGCGTTCACGGCCGTCATCGCCAGCAATACGCAGGGAATCGCCGCCTACTTCGACACCGGAGCCAACTACAACACGATCAGCCTCAGCACCATGGTCTCGTCCATGGGGGGCAGTTCCGCGCTCTATCTCAACGGCGCCGACAGCAACACGGTGACGGGCTCGTACATCCTGAATCCGCAGGGCTATGGCGCGCAGTTGAACGTCGGCTCCGACTATAACACCGTCAGCCAGAGCACCATCATCGCCAATAACTCCGTGGGCAACTACGCGCTGTTCCTCATAAACTCAGACTGGAACACGGTGACGGGCTGCTACATCTCGAACCTGGCGGGCGAGGCCCTCCGCGTGAACAGCGGCGCCGATTACAACACCATCAGCCAGAGTACCATGGTCTCCAACGCCTCGAACGGCTACGCGCTGCGCGTCATCGGCATGAGCAACACGGTGACCGCATCCTACATGCAGAACCTGGCCGGTACCAGCGCCGCGCTGCAGTTCGGCGCCGACTTCAACACCATCAGCCAGAGCACCATGGTCTCCGATAGCACGAACGGCTACGGCCTCCACATCCTGCAGTCATCCTCTAACAGCGTCTTCAATTCCTCCATTCAAGGCTCGACCGCCGCCTTTGTCGAAAGTTCCACGAGCACGGTGTTCGGCGGCACCGTATTCGTGGCGACTAACTCGGCCGGCTCGGCCTTGGCCCTCGGCGTCGGCAGCGTGAACCTGACGCTCGCGACCAGCACGTTGCAATCTCCCGCATCGGGCCGCGGTCTGGCGCTCAACACGGGGAATGTCGGCGTGGTCAGCTTGAGCAGCGTCATCTTCACCGGTGCGGCGCGCGGCGTCGAAATCTCGACCCAGGGCGGCGGCTTCTCGCTCGCCGTGGACTCGATCAACTTCCGAGGCCTGGCTCCGGGCGCGACCGCGATCCACTTCCTCGGCGGAACGTTCGTGGCGACCATCACCTTGGCGAATTTCGAGAGCGCGAACATCGGAACCAACGTTTCGGCTGCCGCGCTCAATCCGGCTTCACGCATCACGATGAACGGGCATTACGGCGCGCGCACCGGTCCGGCTTACGAGAACGATCCCGCCAATCTCGTCTGGTGGGACGGCGGCGCGGGATCGTATCCCGGCTGCGTTGTCACCAACAATGTCGGCGCGGGGCAGCCTTACGCCACGATCACCGCCGGCGTCGCGGCGCTGCCGTCCACGCTCACGGGGCATTCCTGCGTGGTCATCCGCGACGCCGCGACCTACGCTGAGCAGGTGACGGTGCAGGGCTTTACGACCAACGGCTCGACGATTTCAATCTTCACTGATCCGGCTTTGAGCGTTCACGCCGTCGTCGCTCCCCCCGCCGCATCGACGGCCGCTTTCCGAATATTGAATTCTTCGATCAATCTCTTCGGACTTGACGTCGCACCGACGAACTCGATCACCTACGGTGTTTACGTCTCCTCGCCGAACGTGACGCTTAGCAGCGTCAACGTGCTCGACGCCGGCGCGCAGATTACCGACGCGGGCGTGGCGCTGTCGAGTTTCGGCGCGGTGTCCTACAGCAGCGTGACGGTGGCGGCGGCGGCGGCCGACGGCTTCTACCTCCTGCCGTACAGCGTCATGACGACGGTGTCGTACAGCTCAGCGCAGGCGAACGGCGTGTTCCCCCATGCGGCTCTGAAATTCGGCGCCGGCGCGTCGACGAATACTTTCACCGTGTTTACGGCCAGCAACCCCGCCGGCAACGGGGTCGGCTTTGCGGGGGCGGCCAATTCCAATACGCTCGTCCGGAGCGTGATAGTGGGCGGCGGGGCCGCCGGCACCGCGGCCGATATGTCCGGCGGCTCATCGAATACGATCACGCTAAGCCGCATCTTTAGCCCTGACAACTATGCACTGCGTCTCGGGGCCTACTCGACCGTCAGTCTCAGCACCGTTGCCACTACCGCCCCGGGCACTCCCGCGGCCTATTTCACTTCGATCGGAGGGCTGATCAGCGGAAGCGTCGTCACCGGCGCCAACACGTCGGCGATTTATCTCTTCAGCAATTACGGCACGGTCGCACAGAGCTCGGTATCGACCGCCGGATCGGGCAACTCCGGCGCGATCTGGGTGCTCGGCTCGTCGAATACGATCACGCAGAGCGTCGTTTCTGGCGGCGCGTCCAACGTCGGCGTGCGCGTGGGCAATACCGCCGCCTACACCTCGATCAGCCTGAGTACAGTGACGGCCGGCGGCTCAGGCATCGACGCGCTCTGGATCGAAGGCAGCTCCTTCCACACAGTGACTCAATGCCTGCTCGTCAGCGCGCTCGGCACGGCGGCGGACCTCACAGCCGGATCGAGGGGCAATACCATCAGCCTGAGCACGCTGTCGGCCGGCGGCGCCAGCAACACCTTGACTCTGTCGGGTTCGTCTTCCAATACATTCACGCAGCTGATGGTTTCGAACACCGGCGCCGGCAAGGCTCTGGCTGTCACGGGCGGTTCGAACTACAACTCGATCGGTCTCAGCACCATAGCGGCTGCCGCCGGCATGGGTGCCGACATCATCGGCTCATCAAACAACATCATCACCCAGAGCTACTTCGCCGGCAGCGTAGCCCTCTATTTCGAACCGGGCTCCAACGCCAACTCGGTCAGCCTCAGCACGATCGCCGGTGTGGGCGGCGGAAGCATTGGACTCGGCTTCAACGGCGCGTCATCCAACACGGCCAGCCAAAGCTTCATGACCGGCGCTTCGCAGGCCGTGTTCCTCTTCGGGGGCTCGAACGGCAACCTGATCAGCCTCAGCACGATGACGGGCGCCGGCGCGGGCTCTTGGGGCCTCTATATCTCGGGCTCCTCTTCGAATACCGTTCATTCTTCCTATGTGTCCGGTTCTACAGCCGCGTACGTGTCCGGGTCGACCGGAACCGTGCTCGGCGGCAGCGTTTTGGCGGCCGTGAACTCGGGCGCCAGCGCCGTTCAACTGCGCGGCGGCTCTGTGAATCTGTCGATCGCCACCAGCACGCTGCTCGCTCCGTCGCTCGGCCGGGGTCTGACGCTCGAATCGGGCAATACCGGCGTGGTCAGTCTCAGCAGCGTTATTGTTACGGGTTCCGCTCGCGGCATCGAAATCTCGACGCAAGGCGCGTTGTTCAGCCTCTCGGTCGATTCGATCAACTTCCGTGGTCTGGCTCCGGGAGCGACCGCGATCCATTTCCTTGGTGGAACCTTCGTCGCGACGGTCACCTTGGCGTATTTCGAGGACTCGAACACGGCGGTCAACGTGAACGGCTCCCCTCTGGATCCCGCCTCGCGCATCACGATGCGGCAGTCGTACGGACCCCGCTCGGGACCGAGCTACGAGAACGACGTCTCTTCGCTCGTGGATTGGCCCGATCTGCCTCCGCCGGCGTCGCCCGCGTTCACCTTTGTCGCCCAGTCGAGCGTCGGCGTGCAGTACGGCACGGTCGGCGCCGATGGCTACGTGGTCTCGGCCTCGACGATGGCCGACTTCACGGGCACGGTGATCAGCTCTACGGTGTTCAACAGCCAGGCCGAACTGGCGCCGTTCGGCCTCCTGCCGAACACGACCTACTTCGTCAAGACCGGCTCTCTGTGGGGCGGCAGCACCGTCTATGCCGCGACGGTCCTGTCCACGGCGACCTTGACCAAGCTCGTGACGGGCACGACGGTCTACCAGATCAACGTCACCAGCATGGTCGTCAACTGGCTGTCCCTACCGCTGGCGCCTCCGGCCGCGTCCTCCGATTCCGCCTCCGGCTACCGCCTTGAAGTCTCCACTCGCTCCGATTTCGTCCCCCTCTGGACCTCCTCCCAGACGCCGAACGTTCAGCTTTCGACCTTGGCCGCCTTCGGACTGCAGGGCGGCGTCACCTACTACTTCCGCGCCGGCGCGCTGAACTGGAACGGCGTTCCGAATTACGCGCTGACCGTCTCGACGTTGATGCCGATCCAGCTCGGCGTGGACATGTCGACGCGGACCTTGAGCCTGCCCGGTCTGACGAACATGAATACGACGATCGTGATCACGACGAGCACCGTGCTGACCAACACGGGCAACGTGCCCGAGACGTACATGATCAGCGCCACCACCGTCACGCCGGGCAGCCCGTGGCAGATCGCGGCCTCGACGGGCGCGGCGGACCAGTTCACGGTCTGGGCGGTGGTCAACAGCACGCAGGCCGGAACGATCGACTTCACCAATCCGCACAAGCTGTCGGACACCGAGGCGGCGTGCGCCGCGGGTACTTTCACGATGGGCAATTCGACGTGCGTGCAGGTGCCGGTGGGCGGCACCCGCACGATGTGGTTCCAGATCACGACGCCGGCGGCGACGAGCACCGGCGCGGCTCAGGATATTCGTATGACCGCGAGAGCGGTGAAGGACCCGTAACATGGATAAGGAGACGCGTATGAGAACGAGACGAACGTGGCTGATGGTCCTGACAGCGGGGTTGGCCCTGCTGTTGACTCAGAGCGCCCGGGCGGCGGTGTCGGACTCGCTGACCGTGACGATCACGCCCAACGCGGGGTATTCGCTGACCCTGTCGACGGCGACCACGGGCCTGGACATGGGCACCGTGCCGCTGGGGGCGAGCACGCAGACGGTCAAGCCGTCGACGGTGACCATCACGAGCTCGTTCGCGACGACGGGCCTGAAGCTGCAGGGCTCGATGGGCGGCGCGGGCACGCCGTGGACCTTCGCGCAGAACACGGCGGCGCAGGGGTCGGACGAGTTGGCGGCGTGGGCGGTGTTCACCGACACGTCGATCAACAACTACGCGGTACTGGGCACGACGGGCACGAACTCGAACTACTTCGTGGGCACGACGTCGGGCACCACGGGCAGCAACGTGATCGGCACGGTCAACGCGCCGGTCGGTGCTTTCACGGGCTCTTCTTCCCCGCTGTTCATCGCGAACGCGGGCCAGGCGGGGCGCAAGACGATGGCGAGCCTGCCGACGTTTGCGGTGGACCCGAACGCGTCGCGCTCGTTCCTGTGGATGTACTTCGTGCTGCCGCCGGCGACGACGGACGGCAACGCGAAGCTGGTGACCTTGACGCTCACGGCGGGAGCGCCCAATCCATGAGAACGTTCCTCGCTCGTCTTTGGCTCACGGCTTTGCTCCTGGCGGCCGTATCGCCCGGCGCCAGGGCCGACATCGGGCTGGCGGCGCGCTTCGGGGACGTGATCCTCGAAGGCGCCGAGGCCGGCAAGACCTACAACCTCCGGGAGGCAGCGCATGTGCCGTTCGGCATCGAGAACAAGGGAGACGCGGAGACGGACGTCGTCATCGAGTTCTCGATCCCGCGGGGCGATCTCATCAAGAACTACGAGGCCATCCCGGATCCGTCGTGGTTCAAGGCGATCCCGGCTCGTCAGCGCATCGGGGCGAAGTCGATCGGATTCTTCGACCTACTGCTGACGATCCCGGATGACCCGAAGCTCGTCGGGCGGCACTTCCAGGCGACGGTGAAGGCGCGCATGGACTCGACCGAGATGCTGGCGGTGGCCATCGAGAACCGCATCCGGTTCTCGATCGGGCCGGGTCCGGAAACGCTGAAGGAGGAGAAGAAGCGCAAGGCGATGCAACAGCTGGATTTCGACGTGACGCCGCAGTCGCTGTTCATCGGCGGCGTTCCCGTCGGAAAGAAATTCGACGTGCGCAAGGAGCAGAAGAAGACGATCCGGGTCGCGAACTACGCCAGCGACCCGCTGTCGATCCGCCTGTCGGTCGAAAAATGGGACACGCGCACCCCGTTGCCGGAGGGCTACGAGGCGATCCCGGAGCCGTCGTGGGTGAAGCTGAAGTCGTCGACGGTCGTCGTCGGTAGTTCGGAAATCGGACAGGGCTTACTGATGATCGAGGTGCCGGATGAGGCGAAGAACAAGGGCCGCCGGTGGGCGGCGATGATCCGGTCGGGGCTGACGGCGGGCTTTTGGCTGGACGCGCCGGTGAAGGTGCTCATCGAGACCGCGCCGTGATAAACGATTTGGGGATGACGTCGACGCAAAAAGGAGAAAGAAAATGAACAAGGCTATGAGATGCCTGGCGGCCCTGGCGGTGGTGTTGGGGATGACGTGGGCGCAAAGCGCGCGGGCGGCGGTGTCGGACTCGCTGACCGTGACGATCACGCCCAACGCGGGGTATTCGCTGACCCTGTCGACGGCGACCACGGGCCTGGACATGGGCACCGTGCCGCTGGGGGCGAGTACGCAGACGGTCAATCCGTCGACGGTGACCATCACGAGCTCGTTCGCGACGACGGGCCTGAAGCTGCAGGGCTCGATGGGAGGCGCGGGCACGCCGTGGACGTTCGCGCAGAACACGGCGGCGCAGGGTTCGGACCAGTTGGCGGCGTGGGCGGTGTTCACCGACACGTCGATCAACAACTACGCGGTGCTGGGCACGACGGGCACGAACTCGAACTACTTCGTGGGCACGACGTCGGGCACCACGGGCAGCAACGTGATCGGGTCGCTGTTGGCGCCGGTCGGGACCTTCACGGGGTCGTCTTCGCCGCAGTTCATCGCGAACGCGGGCCAAGCGGGACGCAAGACGATGGCGAGCCTGCCGACGTTCGCGTCGGATCCGAACGCCTCGCGCTCGTTCCTGTGGATGTACTTCGTGCTGCCGCCGGCGACGACGGACGGCAACGCGAAGCTGGTGACCTTGACGCTCACGGCTGGAGCGCCCAATCCGTAAAGGCACGATGAATAGGACCAGAGGACTTTTGATGGCTTAACGATGAATAAACGTTCGCGCGGGCGAGGATCCGGTGGACCCTAGCTCGGCGAGTCGGCGATTGAGGCGTATCACGGCGTTCTTGCGAGCGGCCGCGGCGGGACTGTGCCTTGCAGTCCTGCCGGCGGAGCTCGCGTCGGCCGCGCCGTCGGGTTCGTTGACCGTCACGATCATCCCCCGTGACGGCTGGCCTCCCGCGCCCGTCACCGACTTGACCGGCCTGCCCGGCGGAGAAGGACAGCTGTTGCTGCAGTGGACGGCGCCGGACAGCAACAACAACCAGACGGGTAGCAGCACCACCGCCGCCGGCTACGCGCTGAGGATCGCCACCTTCTCCGTGGCGTCCATCGGCGGGAGCACGACGGCGTGGTGGAGCCAGGCGAAGGACGTGCGGACGCTGGCGCCTCCGGCGGCGCCCGCGTCGCCGCCCGTGCCGTCCTTCCCCGGCACGTCGGAATCCCTGTTGTTGACCGGCCTGGAGCCGGGCACGACGGTCTACGCCGCGCTCGTCTCCAGCGACACGATCGGCAATGTGTCGGACATCGACGTGCTCGCCCTCTCCGGCCCGCAGGACCCGACTTTGATCTACGACGCCGTGCCCGCCGCTCCGACCGCCGCGACCGCGGCGGCGTCCGGCACCAGCTCCATCGTGGTGTCGTGGACGGCCACGACCGCCTACGACGTCTGGACCTACAACGTCTACGTCGATTCGACCGCGCCCAACGACTTCGCCGACGGCTACGTGCTCTCCGTCGCCTCCACTTCGACGTCGCTGACCATGGTCGGCTTATCCGCCAGCACGTATACGATCCGCGTGACCGCGGTGGACAAGGGCGCGCCGACGTACCCCGGCACGCCGCTCGAGAGCGCGTTCACGCCGACTTTGACCGTCTTCCTCGTGCCGGTGGCGCGTCTGGCGCAGGCGCCGTTTGGCATCGCCTTGACCACGGGCGCCGGCACCGCGACGCTGAGCTGGATGCCGGTCACGCGTTTCTTCGACGGGGTTGATTTCTCGACGCCCGCCGCGCCGTCCACCATCGAGCTCAGCGGCTACCAAGTGTTCCGCTCCTCCTCGCTCGTGCTCGGCGGCTGGACTTCGCAGGCGACGGTGTCCACCGCGACTTTGCAGTGGATTGACCTGGCGAGCGGATCGTCGTATTACTACTACGTCGCCGCGCAGAACCCGTCTGGCCTCTCGGAGCGCTCGGTGGTCCGGGCCGCGGGCAGCCAGTCGGCGTACGCCTTGGTGCCCGACGAGCACAGCTACCTCGAGATCCGCGTCGCGAACATCTCGCCGATCGAGGGCAGCGGCGGGGTGCCGATGACCGCGTACCTCGTCGAGTCGTCGAGCCGGGCTCAGGATCTGGGCGGCCGGGTCGTCAAGTCCGTCGAGTTCACCGCGAAGCAGGGCGGTACGATCCTGGCGCCGAACTTCGCGATCGCGGGCATGGGCCGGCTCAAGCTGCGCTACGAGCTCGGCGCGGGCGGCGGCGTGGTCGCGGCCGGCGCGGGCCTGGGCGTCCCGGCCACGCCGGCCAACCTCGGCGTGTACTGGTTCAACGGCTCGGCCTGGGTGCAGATGTACGGCACCTTGGATCCGCTCGACCAGACGTTGAACCTGGAGACGAAGTACTTCGGCCGCTACCAGCTGCGCACGGTGGAGCGCACCGGCGGCTTCGCCTTCGACCAGGCCGGCGTTTCCAACCGCTTCGTCACACCCAACGGCGACGGCAAGAACGATGCCGTGGTCTTCACGTTCGACAACCCGCGCGACTCGTCGGTCAGCATCCGCATTCTCGACCGCCGCGGCGTCGTGATCGCCTCGGACCTGGTCCAGGGCCCCATTTCCAACAGCCGCGTCTGGACCCCGGGCGCCGCGATCCCCGGCGGGGTCTATATCTATATGATCACCGCCGAAGGGCACACCTACACGGGCACGATCGTCCTCCTTAAATAAGAGTTCGCCCCCTTGTAACACGGATTTCGCGCCCTCCTCTTATACTACCGGGGAATGTCCGGTATAGCCACGAAATTGGGGGCGTTGTTTCTCGCGTTGACGGCCGGGGCGGCGACGACCGGCGGCATCGGGACTTCCGGCTTTACTTTCTCGGGCGTGACCAACCGCTGCATCACCCCCAACGGCGACCGTAAAAACGACACCGCCACCTTCCAATTTTCCAATCCGCGCGACGCGGCGGGCAGCCTCAAGATCTACGACGTGCGCGGGCATCTCGTCGCCTCGATCGCCGTCAATCCCGGCGATCAAAGCGCGACGTGGGACCCGCGCGGCGGAGGGCAGTCCGCCGCGGCCGGGCTCTACATCTACGTCATCCAGGTCGAGAGCACGGTCGCGACCGGGGTCGTGGTGGTGATCAAATGAAGCGCGGGTTGATCGCCGTCTCCGTCCTGCTCTTCGCGGCGGCGGCGCACGCGTCGTTCGAGGAGAACGGCGCGGGCGCGCGCGCCCCCGGCCTGGGCGACGCCTTCACCGCTTTGGCCGACGACGTCTACGCCCTGCACTACAACCCGGCGGGCCTGGCTCAGATCGACCGGCCCCAGCTCGGCCTGGCGTACTCGAAGCTCTATGTCGGCCTCTCCGACGGCTCCGACATGGGGTCCTCGCAGTTCGTGTACGCGCAGCCGCTCAAGCACGGCAAGCGCGGCGTGCTCGGCTTCGGTCTGGACCGCTTCACCTTGGGGTCCTTGTACCAGGAGCAGGTGCTGTCCGTTTCCTACGGGCGCAAGGTGCTCGACCGCGAGTCGGGCAGTCAGCTGCTGACGGGCTTGAGCATCAAGCAACTCGGGCGCTCGTTCTCGGCCGGCGCCGAGGCGGGCAACGCCTGCGACGGCCTGAACTGCAACCAGGGCGCCGACCCGGTGCTCTCCGGCAAGACGAGCAAGAGCACCATCGATACCGACCTCGGTTTTCTCTACCGCTTTCCACGCCGCTTTCAGCTCGGCTTGTCCATTCTCCACCTCAACAGCCCCAACGTCGCGTTCTCGGGCTCGGACAAGGTCGAGCGCGCGATCAACCTCGGCCTGGCGTACAAATCGCTGTGGCTGAGCATCGTCGGCGAGATCAAGACGCACAAGGACGCGAGCGGAAAGATGGCGAAGGAGATGATCGTCGGCGCGGAACGCTACTTCCCCACCCTCGAGCACGGCCAGCTCGGCTTGCGCGGCGCGCTCGGGCTGGGCAGCGGCGAGTACCGGCAGATGACGATGGGCGCGTCCTACCGCATCAATAAGATTCAGACCGACTACGCCTTCATCCTGCCCGTGGGCGCCGTGAAGGGCAACTCGGGCTCGCACCGCATGTCCCTGACCTTCCACTTCGGCGCGCCGACGGCCGACGAGGAGATCAGCCAGGAGCTCCTTTCGCAGGCGGAGAAGCTGCGCAAGCACGGCCCCGACTACGGCTACGAGTACAGCGAGGAGCTCAAGCCCCAAGACTTGAGCGACGCCCGCCTGGCCGGCGTGCGCGAGCTCATCGAGAAGCGGCAGTACCGCCTGGCTCACGCGGCGCTCGTGGAGATCGCGAAGACCCAGAAGCTGAGCCAGGGGCTCCTGCGTCTGTCCAACCGCCTGGAGCTGGCCGCCTATCACTACGCGGAGCTGCCCGAGCCCGCGTCCCAGTTCGACCGGGCTCTCGCCGGCTCGCTGCGCCGCTTCATCGACGGCGCGGACCGGCTCGCGGTCCTGCAGGCGTCCTACGCCTTCAGCATGAAGCCCGAGGACGCCCGCCTGGGCCGTCTCTTGGAGGAGATGGAGAAGGCGGTCGGCATCAAGGCCGAACGTCTGCCCCCGTCGCATCCGCGCTCGTTCATGGAGGAGCTGCTCTGGCGCGTCGAGTTCGCGCACACGCGCGGCGAGGTGGGCAAGGTGGAGTCGCAGCTCTCCGACATCATCGCCCTCGAGCCCGACAACGTCACCGCGCTCGAGCGCCTCGGCTCGCTGCGCTACTTGTCCGGCCGCTACCTCGAGGCCATCACGATCTGGGAGACGGCGGCCAAGACGGAGACGCGCGAGAACGAGCTTCTCTCGATCCGGGAATACATCAAGCTCGCGCGGGAGCGCGCCGGCGGCGCGGTCATGCCCGGCGGCGTGGCGCCGGCCGCCTTGGTCCCCGTCGTCGCGCCGGAGATCGAGAGCTCGACGTCCGCGGCGACGGCTCCGGCCCCGCGCGCGGCCCCGGCTCCCGAATCGTCCGCCGCTCCGGCGCCTCGCGCCGCCGCGCCCGGCGACGCGCGCGATATCGATAAGCTCTACGCGCGGGGCGTCGAATTCTACTCGCACGGCGAGTACCTGCAGGCGACGGCGGCCTTCATGCGCATCCTGCAAATCGACCCGGAGAACGGTCCCGCGCGGAAAGCGCTCGAGCGCATCGACCGCCGCCGACCGCGACGCTGAGATGACATGAGCATCCGCGTCAAGCTGGCCGTCCTGCTGTCGCTGGCCATCGCGGCCGCGGCGGGGTGCACCGCGGCCGTGGCGGTCGCGCTCCAGAACCGGGCCCTGCGGGCCGCCGAGGAGGAGAAGGTCCGCCTGCTCGTGGCCAGCGTGCGCACGATGGCCGAGGAGTCGGCGCTCGCGCGCGATCCGCTGATGCTGCTCGACTATCTGTCGTTCGTGCGCCGGGACCGCGCCGAGGTCGCGGGCGCGCGGGTGCGCTACGACGGGCGCTGGCAGGAAAGCGAGCCGGCGCCCGCGAACGCGCGGGAAGAGCGCGACGAGTCCGTGTCCGTGCCCGCCGCGGACGGGCGGCCCGAGATCGTCGTGCTGCTGCGCCTGTCGCGGCGCGTTCTCGACGCGCGCCTGCGCGCGGCCACGGACCTCCTGGCGCGCGACGTCGCTCGCGCCTGCGTGATGCTGGTGCTGACGGGTCTGCTGGTCAGCCTCCCGCTGAGCTGGACCTTTACCTCCCGTTTGATCCAGATCGAGCGCGCGCTGGCGTCCGTCGGAGACGGACGGCTCGACGCGGCGGTGCCGGAGCGCGGCAGCGACGAGCTGGCGCGGCTGGGCCGCGGGCTCAACGCGATGATCGGCCGCCTGCGCGAGCTCGACGACATGAAGCGCACCTTCGTCTCGTCGATCACCCACGAGCTTCGCTCGCCGCTGTTCGCCATCGACAGCTACGTGAAGATGCTGCTACGGGACTCGAAGGCGCTCGGCGACGAGGAGCGCAAGCAGCTGGCGCGCATCTCGGAAAACGCCGCCCGGCTCGCGCACTTCGTGACCAGCCTGCTCGACATGGCCCGCATCGAGCGCGGCAAGCTCGAGTACCGGCCGAAGACCACGGACCTGGGACGCCTCGTCGAGGACGCCGCGCTGTTCTTTCAATCGAGCGCCGCCGACGGCGGCAAGACGATGGCCGTCGCCGTCGAGCCCGGGCTTCCGGCCGTGCTCGCCGATCCCGATCTCCTCACCCAGGTGGTCACCAATCTGGTCAGCAACGCGCTCAAATTCACGCCGAAGGGCGGCCGCGTGGAGGTGTCGCTGCGCCGCGACGGGGCGGAGCTCGTCTGCGCCGTCACGGACACGGGCGTGGGCATCGCGCGCGAGGCCCTGCCCCGCCTGTTCCAGCCGTTCGAGCGCGTGGGCAACTCGAAGGTCGGCGGCACCGGGCTCGGCCTGTCGATCGCCAAGGCCATGGTCGAGATGCACCGCGGCCGCATGAGCGCGGCGTCCGAGCCCGGCAAGGGCAGCCGTTTCAGCTTCACGATTCCCCTCGCGGCCCCCCGGGGGCGATAACAAATCCTTAATCCGCCTGCCGAGGGGATGAGCTATCCTTTATAGGTGAACAAGCGCCTGTTCCTCGTGCTCCTCGGCTTGGCCGCCGGCCCCCTTTTCGCGGCCGGCGCCGCCTTGGACACGGACGAGACGAGAGCCGCCGAGCGTCTGGCCGGGCGCGTGCGCGAGACCCTCGACGGCATGCTCGGGCCCGGACGCGTCAAGCTTCTCGTCGAAGTCCGCGGGGAACGTCTGGAGGTTCAGACCGAATCGGAGATCGTCTCCCCCCTCGACAAAACCACGGAGGCCGGACGGGCCGCGGCTCGCCTCCTCGAACTTCCGGGCTACACGAAAGGCCGGTCCGCGGCCGAGGCGACCTTCGGCGGCGATAAGACGAAGGAGCCCGGCGCGGTGTTCTTCCAGAAAGAACACGAGCACAGCCGCCGCGATTCGGGCTTCGAGATCAAGTCGATCGCGGCCACCGTGGTGTTCGACACGGCGCTGTCCTCCGACGCGATTCGCGAGGCGTCCCAGATACTGCCTCAGCTCCTGCGCTTGGACACGACCCGCGGCGACACGCTCACGATCCTGCAGGCCCCGATGCCGGCGGCGTGGAGGTTCGCCTTCACGACCGAGGCGGATTGGCGCGCGCTCGCGTACGTCGCGGCGGCTTCGATCATCGCCCTGATCGTCGCGCTGATCGGAGGAATGTCCTTCATCCGCGCCGCGCGCGTCTTCGCCTCCGAGCTCGCCGGCCGGCGGGAGGCCCCCATGGCCGCGGGCGCGGCGCTCGCTTCGCCGATGCTGCCGGAGTTATCAAGCGGCCTCCCGCTCGGCCTTCAAGAAACGGAGGCCGCCGCCGGAGGTCCGGCCGGCGCCGGCGCGTCGCTCGCGTTGGGACGCCGCTTCGATTTTCTCTCCTCCAGCGACGCGGGAGCGACGGCGAAAGTCCTCTCCTCCGTGGAGGCTCCGGAGCTGGCGCTGCTGTTCGGCTACCTCGCCGAGGCCATGCCCGAGGCGGCGTCGCGCCTGTTCGCCATGCTTCCGGGCCCTTTGCAGGCCGAGACGTCGAGAAATCTGCTCAAGCTCAGCGTCGCCGACCCGGAGAAGCTCAACGCGCTCGAAGACCGCCTGCGCACCGCCGTCGCGAACGTGGTCCAGGGTCCGCAGCGGCTGGCCAAGATCCTCAGCCGAGTCTCCGGCGACACGCGCGCGGAGATGCTCGACCGCCTCGCCGTCGAGGACGCCAGCGGCGTGCAGGACGTGCAGAGCCGCCTCTTCTCCTTCGAGGACATCGTCCGGCTCTCCCCTGCCGAGTTGCGCCGCCTGCTGGGCGCGGTTCCCTACGAATCCTGGGGCGCCGCCTTGCGCGGAGCCCCTAACGCGCTGTTCGACCGCGTGCTCGCCGATCTGCCCGAAGGCCCCCGCCAGTTCGTGCGGGACGCGGCGGCGACGCCGCAGACGCGCGACAAGATCGTCGCGGCCCGCTCCGGAATACTCGACGCCCTCACCGGCCTGTCGGAGAAAGGCCAGCTGAACATGGGCAAGGACGGTCCCGGAGGCGGGCTCGTGTGAGTCTCCCTCCTCCTCGCGGCCGCGAGCGCCTCGACGCCGCCGGCGAATCCCTGGCGCGGATGCGTCAAGAGCTTGGATTGGCGCCCCCGGACCCGACGAACGCCGCCGCCGGGCGCCTCGCCGCCGGCGCGGCGCTCGAATCGGCCTTGCAGGCCGCGCGCGAGCGCCTCAAGGAGCTGACCGAGGAGCTGGACATCGCGCGCGCGCGCGCCGAGTCCGGCGAGGAGGAAAATCGCCGCCTGTCGGAGGAGCTCGAGTCCCGGCCCGGCGAGGAAGCCCTGGAGACCGCGCGCGAGCAGGCCCGGGACGAAGAGCGGCGCCAGCGCGCCGAGCTGGAAACGCGCGTTCGGATCCTAGTGGAGAGGCTGACTTTGCAGCAGGCCGAGCTGGTGCGCTTGGAGTCCCTGCGCCGCAAGGCCGAGGCGGCCGTGTCGGACGGCGAGAAATCCCGCCGCGCCGTCGAGGAAGCGCTGCGGCGTGAATTGCGGCAGGCGCACGCGGCTTTGGATTCGGCTTCGGCCGCGGCGGGCGCGCGCGAGGGGCAGGTGCGCGCGGATCTCGAAGGCATGCACGCACGTCTTGATGCCGCGACGAAGCGCGTACAAGAAGTCGAGAAGGAGCGCCGGCGCCTCGCCGCCCGCGCGGATGAGGAAGCGCGGCTGCTGCGCACCCAGCCCGGGCTCAAAGATCTGGCCGTCGAGCTCGTGTCCGAGCGCCAGCGCGCCGACGACGCGGTCACGGCCGCAGTCGGGCTGCGCGAGGAACTGGAGGCCATGCGCCGCGAACGCGCCGACTTGGGCCAGCGCGCGCAATCTCTCGAGGAGCGTCTGACGTTGCTTCAGGCCGAGCTGGCCCGCGCGGAGGCCGCCCGCCGCGAGGCCGCGGCGCAGGCCGCCGCGAGCGAGGGACGACTTCGCGCCGAGATCGAGGCGCAGACCCGCGAGAAAAGGGAGCAGGACGTGTCCGGCGGCGAGTCCGCGCGGCTGCGAGACGAAGCCGTACGGGAGCGCGCCGCTTTGGCGGCGCGCGTCAAGGAACTGGAGGAACGCTCGGTCCGCTTGGAGTCCGAGGCCCGCAGGGCGGAGATCCAGCGTTCCGGTGCCGAGGCCGCTTTGGCCGACGCGCTCAACGCGCGCCGAGCGATTGAAGAGTCCCTGCGCCAGGAGCTGCGCGCGGCGCACACCGCGTTGGAGCAGGCCGACGGGGGCTTGGGGACGGAAAACCGCCGCCTGCGCGCCTCGCTCGCGGGCGCGGAGGCGCGCCTGGAAACCGCGTCGGCGCGCGTGCGCGAACTCGAAAAGGAGTCCGCGGCACAGCTCACCGCCGCCGCCGCGGAATCCGCGCAGCCGGCGCCGGACGCCCCGGAAAGCGATTTTATCCTCCCCCCGATCGAGCCGACGCTCGAGGCCGGTTGGGCCCGCCTCTTGAGGCTCGTGCGCCCTCCCGTCGAAGCGGCTTACGGCCACCTGCGCCGTCTGTCCGCCGTGCCCCTCGCCGCGGGACCGCGCGCCTTGGTGCGCCTGACCGCGGTCTCGCTCAGCCAGGCCGAGGAGGCGTTGACCGCCATCGAACTCGTGCTCAGCGACGCGCCCGCGAGCCTCCCGTCGTCGAGCGTGGTCGCGACGCTGGATCAGAGCCTCGGAGCCTGGGAGCCCGCTTTGCGCCGGCAGGGCGTCACGTTGGTCCGCGACGTGCCGCGCCTGCTCCCCGACGCGGCGCACGAGCCGCGCGCTCTCCGCGCGATTCTCTATCAAATCATGCGCAACGCGCTCGAGGCATTGCCCAAGGGCTCCCGGCTCACCGTCACGGCGGCCCGCGCCCCGGACGGCGCTCTGCGTCTCGATATCAGCGACGACGGGCCCGGCTACCCCGCCGATTGGCTCGCCAAGCGTTTCGAACCCTTCGCCGCCTCGCGGCGCGGCCATGCGGGCCTGGGGTTGGCGGCGGTGGCGCGAACGTTGAAGCGCTGGGGCGGCGCGGCCGAGGCCGAGAACGGCCCGAACGGGCGCGGAACGCGTCTGTGCCTGCTGTTCGCTCCGCCATTGCCTGAAGGGCCGGAACCTGTTACGCTTCAGCCGTAATGAATCTTTTCACGCGTTTCTTCCTGATCCTCTTTCTCTTCGCCATGCTGCCGGTCGCGGCGCTGGGGCTCTGGATGATGGTGGGACGCGAGGCGGTGCGCGACAACTCCCACGCGCTGCATCTGCGCCTGGCGGCGCTGACGGCCGACCTGGCCGGACGCACCCTCGAACAGCTCAATAAGACCCTGCTCGTCGTCGAGGACGTCGAGCGAGCCCGCGGCGCCGCTGCGCTCGAGCGTTCCGCGCTGCAGCGCGCGGCGGCCGCGGACCCGAATGTGGCGCTGATCTCGATTCTGGACGCCGCGGGTTTGGAGACGGCGCGCGTCGGCGACCCCGAGCTATTTCCCGATCTGAGGCCGGCCGACCGCGCGGGCGAACCCGTTCTCGCCGAAGCGCGGCAATCCGGACGGGTGAGCATCGGCGCGGCTTCGCTGGAAGCCGGGGCGGCCATGGTGCCGGTCGTCCATCCTCTCGCCGACGGCCGGTTTCTCTACGTCAAATACACTTTACGCAGCCTGACGCGCCGCCTGCAGAAGTTGTCCAAGGCCGGCGGCGGCGGCGGGCGCCTGCTTTTCACCGGCGAGACGGGCCGCCCGCTACCCGGCGTCGGCGACGAACCGCCGTCTGCGGATTGGACCTTGGCGCACGACGGAGACGAAGGCTGGAGTGATCGGGTGCCCTCTCCGGCGGGCCCGTGGGTCGCGGCCTCCGTGCGCGTGCCGGCGCTCGGCTGGCGGGCGGTCAGCCTGCAGCCGCGGCGCGAGGCGTACGCCGAATCCGAAGCCGCCGCGACGCGCGCGGTGATCTTCCTTCTCGTGATCATCGTGGTCGTCACCCTCGGCGCCTTCGGTCTAAGCTCCCGCCTGCTCCAGCCGGTGACCGCGCTGATGGGCGCGGCCGAGCGCATTTCGAAAAACGATTTCTCGCGGCCGATCCCCCCGCTGGGCTGGGGAGAGCTCGACCGCCTGGGAAAGACCTTCAACTCGATGTCGGAGAAGGTCGGGCTCTACCAGGGCCTGCAGATCGAGAAGATCATGGAGGAAAAAGCCCGCATCGACGCTTTGGTTCGCAATATCCCGGGCGGCGTGCTCCTCGCCGGCCTGGACGGATCCGTTCTGTACCAGAACGGGACCGCCGCCAAAATCCTCGAGTCCGCCGGCGGCGACGGCGCGCAGAAGGTGCGCGAGCTCGTCAAGCAGCCGCAGCGCCAGAAGCTCCTCGACGGCGTCGTGCTGGTGGAGATGAAGGGCGCGGCCGACGCGAAGTCGTACTACGCCTGCCAGGCTCTGAAGGTCGCCCGCGATACCCGCGAGCTCGGCGTGCTGATCCTGATGCGCGACGTGACCGTCGAGCGCGAGCTGGAGCTGATGAAGGAGGACTTCTTCCACGGCCTCGTCCACGACCTGCGCGGACCGATCTCGGTCATCGACGGCATCGTCTTCATCCTGCAGAAGCACGACACGCTCGAGGCGAAGGACAAGAAGTATGTGGGCCTCGCCAACGAGGCGACGAAGCGCCTCTCCTTGCTCGTCGCCAACATCCTCGACCTGGCGAAGCTCGAGTCGGGCACCATGACGATGAATCTCAAGCCGGTCTCCCCCGCCGCGCTGATCACCCCCGTGCATACTTTGTTCCAGGTGCCGGCCGAGACCAAGAATGTGACGCTCACGATGAACTGCGAGAGCGGCTGGGAGGTCAATTGCGACGCACCCTTGCTCGAGCGCGTTTTGATGAACCTCGTCGGCAACTCGCTGAAGTTCACGCCCAAGGGCGGCCGCATCGAGCTCGGCGCCCGCAAGACGCCGGCCGGAGCCGAATTCTGGGTCAAGGACACCGGGCCGGGCATCCCCCCCGATAAGCTCGCGGCCGTGTTCGAGAAATTCTCACAGCTCGACCGCGACACGGCCGCGCGCGCGGGCTACGGCCTGGGCCTGTCGATCTGCACCAAGATCGTCGAGCGCCACAAAGGCCGCATCTGGGTCGAGTCCGAGGGCGAAGGCAAAGGCAGCCGCTTCGCCCTCAGCGTCCCGCTTTAACGATGGTGTCAGGCTTTCGGTTTTAACTTTCTTCCTGAAGCTCGACGATGAGAAGAAAGTTAAAACCGAAAGCCTGACACCTAATCCTCGCGGCGGATGATGTTGATTTCGATGCGGCGGTTGGCCGTGCGGCCATCGGGGGTGTCGTTGCGTTCGCGGGGGCGGAACTCGCCGTAGCCGATGGCGGAAAGGCGCTGTTGGGGCACGCCGCTGATCTCCAGGTAGCGCAGGACGGCGAAGGCGCGCGCGGCGGAGAGCTCCCAGTTCGAGTCGAACTTCGAGCCGGCGCCGAGCGGCCGGTCGTCGGTATGACCCTCGACCTGGATGGGATTGGGCAGCTCCATCAGGCTCTGCACGATCTGTTGGAGCACGGGGAGGGAGTCGGGCTTAAGCTGGGCGCTCGCGGAATCGAATAGCACCGGAGCCATGAAGACGATGCGGATCTTGTTCTCCCCCACTTCCAGGCGCGCGATCTTTTGGGTGCCGTACCGCGTGAAAAGCTGTTCCACGGTGTTCGCGTCGTTCGCGAACCGCTGCTCGGCGGCGCGTATGCTCATCTGCAGGCCCACGCCGCGCGTCGAGGCGGCGACGTAGAGCATCAGGAAGAAGATCATGAGGTAGCTCATGAGGTCGCCGTAGGTCACGGCCCACAGCGCGCCGCGGTTGAGCTGGTTCTCGAGATCCTCCTCGCGTTCTTCCCAGCGCGAGTTAGGGCTCATTGGGCGGCGGCGCGGCGACCGGCGCGGCGGCGGCGGGCGCGGACGCGCCGTCGAAGTAGGCGCCGAGCTTGAGCTCGACCTGGTAGACCGGCCGGTTCAGGCTGATCTCGAGCACGCCCGCGATGATCATTTCCAGCACCTGGGTCTCGTGCATGGCCATGAGGCGAATCTGGCCGGCGATAGGCACGCAGAAGAAATTCGCGAGACCGATGCCGATAAAGGCCGATGACAGGGCGAGCGCCATGGCCGGCCCCAGCTTCGTCGGTTCGGACATGGAGGTCAGGACCTGGAGCATGCCGACGAGCGTGCCCAGCAGGCCGAACATCGGCGCCAGCATGCCCATGGTGCGAAAGACGTTGGCGTCCTCCTGGCGGCGCAGGCGGCGGCGGCGTATCTCGACCTCCAGAATCTCGCGGGTCCCGTCGGTCTCGCCGCTGGCCGCCGCGGCGTCGACGGCGCGGCGCAGGAAGCCGTCGGCGAAGTCGCCCGTTTGGTCGCGCAGCGCGAGCAGGCCGCCCTCGGCGCGGGCGCGCTGGCAGAGGCGCAGGATTTCCGCGGAAACTTCCTGAAGCGAGGGCTGGCGCTGCGGGCCCACGACCCAGAACAACGTCTTCAGCGCGCTGAGAAGATGGGACGCGGGCGTGTTCACCAGCATCGCCGCCATTAGGCCGCCGAGAACGATCAGCACCCCGTGCAGGTCGACGATGTTGTGCGCGGCGCCCGGGCGGAGCAGGCTCCAGGACAGGAGGCCCGCGGCGGCGATGAGTCCGAACCAGAGGCTCAGATTGGGCATGTGCGGGGAGGATAGCTCCTAAGAGTTACATTTTCAAGTCGTGGGGATGCGCGCGTAACCCCAGACCAGATTGCGCAAGATCCTATAGTCGATGGGCTTGGACAGGAGGCGGATCAGCGGGTCGTTGGGCGGCAGGAGCAGTTGGGCCTTGTCGAGCGGCATGCCGGTGACGAAGACGAAGGGAACGCGGGGGATGCGCGGGTCTTCGCGCATCCGCTTGAGCGCGTCGGGCCCGGAGCCGTAGCCCGGCATCTGAATGTCGGAAATGACGAGGATGGGCTTGATGTCGCGGGCCTGGATGAAGGCCTGGAGCGCGTCGTTGGCCGTGGTGATGCTGAGGCTGGGATGCGCGATGGCCGCCTCCATAATCGTGAGCATCGCGGGATCGTCGTCGATGATGAGAATCCAATTCTTGAGCATAACGGGCTCAGCCTTCCAGGGCCTTGAGCAGACGCCGCCGGCAGGTCGCGTCGAACAGCAGGACCATCGTGCAGTCGGAGGAGAGGGTCTCGGCCGACATGTGCACGAAGGCCATGATGGCGAACTTCTTGGCGCCGCCCGGAATCCTCTCGGGCGCGGCCTTGAGCAGCGCGCCTTTGCTTCCGGACGTCATCGAAGGCGCCGTGAGGAAGAAGGCCTCCCCGCAGGCGTCCGCCAGGGCGTTGGCGACGGCGTGCACGACGATGTTGGCGATTTCCGCGAGCGCGTCTTCGAGCCGCGCGGCGTCGACCACCTCGCCTTTGGGCAGAAAGAGCCGGGCGAGACGATCCGAGCCCTGCTTCGGGAACATCAACAGGAACACGGCGCCGGGCATGGACAGGTAGGCGCCGTAGTGCTCCTTCGCGTCCTCCGTGATCGAGACGGTGAACTTCTCGAGCGAATCGGCGGCGATCGAGGTCGTCTGCGTCAGCCAGCTCGTGCGCGAAAGCTTGGCGAGCCGGTCCGCGCTGGCCGAGACGCCGTTCTCGATGATCTTGAGCAGCTCGGACTCCGCGGTTTCTTCGACGCTCATGACGCCGCGCTCGCGACGGCGGAGGACAGCTCCTCAGGGCTGTAGGGCTTTTCCAGAAAACCCTTGGCTCCGGCGGCCAGGACCATCTCGACGACCTTTTTCTGGGAGTTGCCCGAGATGATGAGGGCCTTCGCCGCCGGGTCGGCCGCGCGCAGCGCCTTGAGCACGGTCACGCCGTCGCCCTCGGCCAGCGAGAGATCCAGCGTCACGAGATCGGGCTTGTGATGGGCGTAGGCGGCGAGCGCCGGCGCCTCGGACTCGGCTTCGGCGACGACGGCGTGGCCGAAGCCCTCGAGAATATCGCGCAGGATCATCCGCTCCGCGGGGCTGTCGTCGACGATGAGTATGCGCAGGGTCGTGGGCATCTTAATCTCCTCCGGACTCGTCTTTGGACATCGCGCGCAGCCGCTTGAGGACGGCATCGCGATCGCAGGGCGCGGCGAGGCAGGCGCGCGCGATCTCCCGCGATTCGCCGAGCGGCGGCATGAATTCGACCTTCTGGTATTCCTTGGCCGCTTCGTCGCGGCGGCCGAGGGTGTCGAGAGCCTGGCCGCGCAGCAGGCGCAGCAAAGTCCGGAAGCCGTCGGGCTTGGCGCCCGGCTTGGGGCCGGGCTTGGCCTCTTTCGAGGTCTCCTCCAGGGCGCGGTCGAGCCAAACGAGGGTGCGCTCCATGTCGGACTTGCTCAGGCAGTCGGGGCCGGAGAGCCCGCAGACCAAGGTCAGCCACTTGGGCCGGAAGGCCTTCGGATCGGCGGCAAGGCGCTTGTGGAGCTCTCGTCCCAGCGCCAGCGAACCGTCCCAATCTTCGAGCCGGTAGCGCAGCATCGACTCGAGAAAGATGAAATAGACGCTGTCGGGGAAATCTTTGCGCAGGCCTTGGATGACGATCAGCGCCTTCTGATCGTCTTGCAGGTCGATCAGATAGATCGAGGACAGCATCTGAGCGGCCTGGCGTCGCGCGAAGCCGGCCTTGTCGACCGCGCGCTGGATGCGCTCAAGTCCGCGCTTCTCGTCGCCGCGCATGCCGAAGAGCTTCCCAATCCTGGCGACGCCGGAGAGATGCGCGGCCTGGTAGTCGAAGACGCCTAGGCCGAGATAGGCGTCCTCATACTCGTCGTCCATCTTGTTGAGCTTGCGCAGGAGCTTCATCGACTTCTTGCCGTCGCCGAGCGCGGCCCAGTAGTTGCGCTTCATCAGGTTCCACTGGCCGCGCACGCCGAGGGTCATGCCGGCCACGAACAGGCCGTCCATCTTCGTCTGCTTGTCCTTGGAGTCGATATAGGCGTCGGCCTTGCGGATGCCCGCCTCGATGTCCTGCTCGAAGAGCCCCTGAAGAGTCGGCGTGTCCTTGAACAGGCCGAACTCCTGCGAAGACTGCCACCAGATGGCCCCTGCCTCGAAGAGGTAGCCGAATGGGTTGTCGGGATCCTTCTCGATGAGCTTGCGGGCGGCACGGCGCGACTTGGCGTATTCGAGGCCGTACAGCGCGGTGATGCCCTCGTCGAGCATGGCTTCGGCCTCGGGCGTGGTGTGGGCGCCGCCGGCGTAGGACGCGGCCGGGGACAGGAGGAGCGCGGCGATGAGGAGGCTAATGCGCATAGATGCGATCGCCGGAGTCTCCTTTCGGGTTTTTCTTGCGCTTGGGCTTCACGGGCTTGGGCGCCGGAGCCGGCTTCGGCTGGGGCTTCTCGAGGGAATCCGCACGCGCGCAGGCCGCGGCGAGGCCTAGCCCGCAGGCCTGCTTGTGGTCGGCCAGCGCGCCGTCTCGGTCGCCCAGAGCCTCGCCGGCGAGACCGCGCCTGAAATACGCGTCGGCGAGATTTTTCCGCGCGGCGTCGCGGCCGCGCTTGACCGCGCCGGCGCGGAGCTTCTCCTCGACGCGGCGCTCGAGTCCCGGGATCGCCTCTCCGAGGTCCTCTCGGGCCGCCCTCCAGTTTCCGAGGGCGGAATAGGCGCGCGAGCGCTCGGAGAGAATCTCCGGGCGAAGTTTCTGCGGATGCTCGGCGGCGGCGTTGAGCGCGACCAGCGCGTCGGCGTGACGGCGCGCCGACAACCAGGAGCGGCCTTCGCCGAGGCTGGGGCGCGGGTCATCCTTGCCGAGCACGTCGGCGGCGCCGGCGAAGGCCTGGCGCGCGTCGGCGCCCGCCTTGGGCTGGCCCTGGAGCAGGAGCGCCTCGCCGAGCGCGAGCCTCGCTTCGGCGTCGTCGGGCCGCGCCGACAGGTAGTCGCGGGCGTCGCGCTCCGCCTCGGCGCCGCGACCGAGGGACGCGCGGGCGCGGGAGCGCATCAGCCGGGCGGCCTCGTTGGCGGGGTCGATCTCGAGCGTCTTCGAGAGATCCTCCTCGGCGTGCGGATCGTCGGACAGCTCCATCTCCCCCTCCGCGCGCGCGAAATGCGCGTGGGCGAGCAGGGGGCGTCCGTCGGCGGGCAGCCAGGCGCGGATCGCGCGTGTGGCGAACTCCACCCGCTCCTGGTCCGACGCGCTGCGCGTCTCCGCCTTGCGCAACTGCTCGACGAACGGCGTCACGGCCCGTCCGGGCGCGGCGAGCAGGACGGCGAGCACCGGCGTCATCATTTGGCGGCGGCGCTGTCTCGGTGGGTCTTCCAGAAGTTGCGGATGTGCGCCCAGCCCTCCTCGGCGGTGTCGACCATCTTGAAGAGCTTGTTGTCCTCCCAGTTCGTCATGCCCATCTCGGCGAGGTAGTCGAAGTCGACGAGGCGCTTCCAGAACGTCTTGCCCACGAGCACGATCGGCAGCGGACGCTTCTTGCCGGTCTGGACCAAGGTCAAGGTCTCGAAGAGCTCGTCGAGCGTGCCGTAGCCGCCGGGGAAGGCGACCAGGGCCTTGGCGCGCATGAGGAAATGCATCTTGCGCAGGGAGAAGTAATGGAACTGGAAGCACAGCTCGGGCGTGATGTAGGGGTTGGGATCCTGCTCGTGCGGGAGGGTGATGTTGAGGCCGACGGATTTGGCGCCGCACTCCCACGCGCCGCGGTTGGCGGCCTCCATGATTCCCGGGCCGCCACCGGTCACGATGACGTGCTCGAGATCCTGGCCGGCCTGCTGGGCCTTTGACAGTAAAGACGCGAAGCGTCTCGCCTCCTCGTACCAGTGCGACAGCTCGACCTTCTTCTCGCACTCGACGACGCGGCGCTTGAGCTCGACGTCGCGCGGATGCTCGGCCAAATCCTCCTGGGCGTGGACGAGGCGGCGCCGGGCCTCCTCGGGCGAAAGGATGCGCGCCGAGCCGAAGACGACGATCGTCGAGCGGATCTTGTGTTCTCGAAGAATGAGTTCCGGCTTCAGAAGCTCGAGCTGAAGGCGTACGGAGCGCAGGTCTTTGCGGCCCATGAAATCCATGTCGGCGTACGCCTTGAGGTAGGCGTGCGACTCGCGGATTTTCTTGAGCAGGGCTTCCTTCTGTTCGGGCAGCAGTTCTCGGGGGGTTTTAGGGTTCATTGGAGTTTGAGCAGGCGCGGCAGCCACAGGCTCAGAGCGGGGCAGTAGGTGACGACGAGCAGGGCGGCGACGAGCAGCAGCCAAAAGGGCGCGACGGCGCGATAAAGCGCCGGCAGCGGTTTATTGAAGCGGCGGGAAGAGAGAAAAAGGTTCAAGCCGAGCGGCGGCGTCATGTAGCCGATCTCTAAATTAAGCAGGAACAGGGCGCCGAGGTGAACGGGGTCGATCCCGTACTGGGTCGCGACGGGCGCGATGATCGGCACGACGATGACGATCGCGGAGAAGATTTCGACCATGTTGACGACGAGCAGGAAGACGTTGAGGATCGCGAGGAAGCCCCAGGGGTTGCGCACGTGCTCATGGAGAAAAGCGAAGATGCGGCCGGGGACGTCGGCGTCGATCATGTAGCTGGTCAACCCGAGCGCGCAGCCCAGCACGATCAGGATCGCGCCGACGAGGATCATGCTGTCGCGCGCGATGTCGGGCAGCTTCCTCCAGGGCACGTCCTTGTAGATGAGGACCTCGGCGATCATGACGTAGAAGGCCATGACCGCGGCGGCTTCGGACGCGGTGAAGAGCCCGCCGTAAATCCCCCCGATCACGACGAGCGGCAGCGGAATTTCCCACGCGGCGTCGCGCGCGGCGGCTCGCAGGGTATCCCACGAGAAAGGGATCGGCGCGACCTTCTCGCGCCGGGCGACCAGATACGCGTACACCGACAGGGTGAGCAGAAGCAGGAGGCCGGGCACGGCGGCGGCGGCGAAAAGCTTATCGATCGAAATCTTGCCGACGAGCGCGTACAGGATGATCGGCAGGCTCGGCGGAAACATGAGGCCGAGGCTTCCCGTGGTGGTGATCAGGCCGAGCGAGAATTCCTCCGGGTAGCCCTGTCGGCGCAGCAGCGGGAATATGAGTCCGCCGAGGGCTATGATGGTGACGCCCGAGGCGCCGGTGAACGCCGTGAACAGGGCGCACGCGCACAAGCCCGCGACGGCGACTCCGCCGGGCAACCAGCCGAACGCGGCCTCGGCGAGGGCGACGAGGCGCTTGGGCGCTCCGCTTTCGGCGAGGACGTAGCCGGCGAAGGTGAACAGCGGGACCGCGATCAGCGAGGGCAGGGATGCCAGGCGCGCGAGTTCGATGATGACGGCGGAGGATTGGATGCCGGCGCCGTGAAACAGCCACAGCGCGAGCGCGCCCAGCAGCGCGAAGACCGGGGCGCCCGCCAGGGCGAACGCGGCGAAGCCGCCGAGTGCCAGCCAAGTCACCGGCCTCGAGCCTCCAGGGCGGCGTCGGCGCTCTTGAAGAGAAGGTGTCCGAGCACCAAGGCGAAGCCGCCCGGGATGCCCGCGGTCGCGACCCACGACGGGACGATCACGCCGGCGACCTTCATCAGCTCGGCTCCGGAGGCGCGGTCGTCGAGGAAATAGATCCAGGAGGCCTGAAGCAGGAGCGCGGTGATCGCCGCCCCGGAGAGGTTCGCGGCGAGCCTCAGCCAGGGCTTGAGCCGCGCGGGCGCGGCGACGTGGGACGCCTCCCAGGCGAAGTGCTTTTCCGAGCGGGCCGCCAAAGCGGCTCCTAAGAAGCCGGTCCAGAGCACGAGGTGCTTGAGCGCGGTTTCTCCCCAAAGCAGGCCGAGGCCGAAATGCCTCAGGAGGACCTGCGCGAAGGCGAGGGTCACCATGATCGCGAGCAAAGCGACCAGCAGTCCCCCCTCGGCCGCGGCGAGCGCGTCCTCAGCTTTTCTTAATCGTTCGCGCACGGAGGGCGGCGAGCTCCTTCTCGAACTTTCCGAGCAGTTCCACGGAGAACAGCTTGCCGGCGAGCTCCTTGCGGGCGCCCGCGCCGAGCTCCTCGTATTTGCGGCGGACGTCGGCCCCGGGCTCGGCGGCGAGTTCAAGGCCCTGCTTCTGGAGCGCGCCGAGCGCCTTGTCGTTCTCGGAGTTGGTCTGCTCGTTGAGTCGCTTGAGGTGCTTCGCGGACACTTCGAGCAGAAGCTTCTTCTGCGCGGGGTCCAGCTTGTCGAAGAAGCTCTTGGAAAGGAGCACCGCGCCCGTGGACTCCGCGATCGGCACGGAGTAAATGTGCTTGACCTTCGAGTGCCACTGCAAAGCCACGACGCCCAGCGGCGGGCCGTACACGCCGTTGATCAGGCCCGTCTGCAGGGACTGCATGACGTCCACGACGGACAGCGGCACGGGGTTGACGTTGAGGGCTTTGTAGGCGGCCTGCGCGATGGGGTCGCCCTCCCAGACCCACATCTTCTCCTTCTTCATGTCGGCGGGGCCGGCGATCGCGTCCTTGCTGAAGATGTACACCGAGCCGAGGTCGGTCCAGCCCAGCAGGATGAAGCCGCCCTTCTCGACGGCGGCCTGCAGCTCCTTGGTGAACTTGGTGCGCACGCTCTCGAGCTCGGAGCGCGAGCGGAACAGCCAGGGCGCGTCGAGCAGGCGCGTCTCGGGCGCGATCTCGCCGAGCCCGACGCCGGTAAATCCCGCGCCGTGCAGCTGGCCGATGCGGATTTTCTTGACGACGTCCTTCTCGTCTCCGGCGACGCCGCCCGCATAGAACTTGAACTTGAGCTTGCCCTCGCTCTGCTTCTCGAGGTCCTGCGATAATTCGGTGAGGACCTTCATCCAGGTGGACCCGTCGGGGGCCAAAGTCGCGAATTTGATCGCGGTGGTTTGCGCGCCTGCAGGAACGGCGAGCAGGAGCGCGAAAACGAGAGAGTGTTTAAAAGTAATCATCAATTTTCTCCAGAAGTGCGGCGGCCTTGCGCTTGGCGGTCTCGTCGGTCAGCCGGGCATGCGGCAAAACGCCGGAGGGCGCTTCAGCGACCTTCGTCAGAAGCTGCTTGAACAGCTCCCGGTCCTGCACGGCGACGGCGTACCAGCGCGCGTTGAGGACGTGGGTCATCAGATAATTGCCGCGCGTGATCTTGTGCGCCCACTCGAAGTGGGTCTTCGCCTTCGCGGTGTCGCCGCCCAAAATCCGGGGCCGCGAAGCGTAGTAAACGCCGAAAAACAGATCGGCCCCCCCGAACTGGAAGGACGGGTCTAGTTCATAAACGCGCTTCATCAACAGGACGACCTTGGGAAGTTCGGCCAAAGCTCCGGCGTCGTCCTTGGACAGGTTGACGAGCCCGGCCCAGCCGAAGCCGGCCCAATAGAGATCGGGGACGTCCTCCTTCTTGGCCCAGGTCAGGGCCTTCTCGAAATCTTCGGGACTCTTGTCCTTGAGCCCGCGGAAGACGGACTTAAGCGAGAGCGCGGCGAGAGCGTGATCGCGGCCGCGCAGGTACAGGCCCTTGGCGCGGCCGGGCTCGACGTCCTCGACGAAGAGAAAGGCGTAGCCGCCGAAGCCCTCGGAGGCGAGCCGGCGCAGGGACAGGTTTTCGGGATCCGACGCGAGCAAGGTCTCGACGAGTTTGAGCTGCGCGGCGATCGCGTCGCGGCCGAGCTTCCAGTCGGGCTCGTCGAGATTGACGCCGCGGCCGCGCTCGAGCATCACGGCGGTCGAGCGCAGGGCGATGTGATCGATCGAGGAGCAGGACGCGGCGGCGAAGCATAGCGCCGCCAAAAAACCGTTATTCCTCATAAGAAAAGCATCGTAGCAAATAAGCGCTAATTCAAGCGGGAAGCAGACTTGTCTCACGCAACATGAGCCTGAACAGACGCCTGTTTCTCACGCAAGATGAGCCTGAAGCAGGCGCGGTAGGACGTCGTCGGCGCGGCGTGCTAACTTGGATCCATGATGATCATCATGGACGACACGCAGGT
>JACRDP010000004.1 GCA_016212855.1 Elusimicrobiota bacterium | reverse complement strand
TCACTATTCGAACAATTCTCTGAGAGAATTGTTCGAATAGTGAAGCCTGACCCCCGCTCCCGTCGGCCCCCAAAACGGAGGGGCTCCCCGCCGAGCGCAGGGAGCCCCGTTAAACGCGCCGGGTCCGACTTCCCGTCCTTTATTCGATGAGGCCTCCTGTCGCCGTCGATATCAGGGTAGCAGGCGGCGCGAGTTCGGTCCACCAAACATCCGCCAAACTCGGAAATGCTAAGATGACCTCCGGCATGAAAAAGCCCCTTTGGCTCGTCACCGGCGGCGCCGGCTTCATCGGCTCCCACATCGCCGCCGAACTCGTCCGCCGCGGCGAGCGCGTGCGCGTCATCGACAATCTGTCGACGGGCACGCGCGCCAAGCTCGCGGCGATCGGCGGTAAGTTCGAGTTCCAGAAGGGCGACATCACGCGCCTGAAGGACTGCCAAAAGGCGTGCAAGGGCGTCACCTACGTCCTGCATCAGGCCGCGATCCGCTCCGTGCCCAAGTCCATGGACCGGCCGATCCCGTCGAACGAAGCGAACGTGGCGGGCACGCTCAACATGCTCATCGCCGCGCGCGACGCGGGGGTCAAGCGCTTCGTCTACGCCTCGTCGAGCTCGGCCTACGGCGACTGCAAGATCTTTCCACAACGCGAGGACATGCGCTCCCAGCCGATGTCGCCCTACGCGGTGTCGAAGCTCGCCGCCGAGCACTACGCGATCGTGTTCGCCAAATCCTTCGGACTGGAGACCGTGTCGCTGCGCTATTTCAACGTGTTCGGCCCGCGTCAGGACCCGGAGTCGCTGTATTCCGCTGTGATCCCGAAGTTCATGGAGCAGGCCTATCTCGGCGTGCCGCTCGACGTGCATTCGGACGGCAAGCAGTCGCGCGATTTCACCTTCGTCTCGAACGTGGTCCGCGCCAACATCCTCGCCGCGAAAGGCCCCAAGTCGTCCTCCGGCGAGGTGTTCAACGTCGCCAACTCCGAGACCTACAGCCTGCTCGACGTGATCGCCGGGATCGAGAAGATCACCGGCCGGAAGCTCAAGCGCCGCCATCATCCCATGCGCGGCGGCGACGTGCGCCGGACCTGGGCCGACAACCGCAAGATCGTGCGCGTCCTCGGCTACAAGCCCGCGCGCGGCTTTGATTCCGGCCTGCGCGACACCTGGGACTATTTCGTGAACGAATACTTCCCCAGGAAGCACGGTGGACAGTCTTGAAAATATTGGTGACCGGCGGCTTAGGTTTCATCGGGTCGAATTTCATCCGCCAGCTCGTCAAATCGCGCCCGAAATGGGCCATCGTCAATCTCGACAAGCAGACCTACGCGGGCAACCCCGCGAACTTGGACGGGATCAATATCAAGACGGTCAAGAAAGACATCTGCGACGCGAAGGCCGTGGACGCCGCGATGAAAGGCTGTGACTATGTCGTTCACTTCGCGGCCGAGACCCACGTGGACCGCTCGATCCTCGACGCGGGCGCCTTCCTGAAGACCAACATTCTCGGCACCCAGGTGCTGCTCGACGCGGCCTTGCGCCACAAGGTGAAGCGCTTCCTTCACGTCTCCACCGACGAGGTGTACGGCTCCATCCCTCGCGGTTATTCGAAGGAAGGCGATCATCTCGAGCCCAACAGCCCGTACGCGGCCTCGAAGGCGGCTTCGGACCTGTTGGTCCGGTCTTACTTCGTCACCCACAAGGCGCCGGTGCTGACCACGCGCGCCTCGAACAACTACGGCCCCTTTCAGTATCCCGAGAAGGCCCTGCCCCTGATGATCACCAACTTCATGGAGGACAAGCCTTTCCCGCAGTACGGGGACGGCAAGCAAGTGCGCGACTGGCTTCACGTGAGAGATCATGCGCGGGCCATTTTGACCGTTTTGGAGAAGGGCACGATCGGCGAGATCTACAATATCGGCGGATCCTACACCTGCCAGAACAGGGAGCTCATTCAGAAGGTCCTGGGGCTGATGAAAAAGCCGAAAGGATTGGTCACTCGCGTGGAAGATCGCAAAGGCCACGACCGGCGCTATGCGCTCGACTGTAAGAAGCTGTTGAAGATCGGATTTAGGCACGAATATGACTTTGAGCGCGGCCTCGCCCAGACCATCGCCTGGTATATGAACCACGAATCCTGGTGGCGGCCGCTGAAGGTCGCGGGCGGCTACCGGGCGTACGTGAAAAAGGCTTACAAGAAATGAGCAAGAAAGCGGTTTTGCGCAACGGCCACCGTCCCGCCGCTCCCGTGTCGTGGAGCCACGCCGGCGGCGGTTGGATCGAGATCGTCGTCGGCTCGATGTTCTCCGGTAAGACCCAAGAGCTCATCCGTCGCCTGCGCCTCTCGCAGATCGCGCGGCAGAAGGTCCAGGTGTTCAACTCGGCGCTCGACGTGCGCTATGCGAAGGATCACATCGTCTCGCACGACCTCGTCAAGACGCCCTCGATCGCCGTGGCCAAGGCCAAGGACATCCTCTCGCGCATCGACGGCGACACCCAGGTCGTCGGCATCGACGAGGTGCAGTTTTTCGACGCGGACATCATCGCCGTCTGTGAGAAGCTCGCCGACGAAGGCCGCCGGGTCATCGTTGCCGGCCTCGACCAGGACTTCCGCGGCGAGCCTTTCGAGACGACCGCGCGCCTCATGGCCCTGTCTGAGTTCGTGACCAAGAATTTGGCGATCTGCATGCTGTGCGGCAACCCCGCCAACCGCTCCCAGCGTCTCTCGGGCGGAAAGAAGGTCGTCGAGGTCGGCGCCGCCGACAAGTACGAGGCGCGCTGCCGCCGTTGTTTCAAAAGGAGCTGACCATCATGGCCGACCGTCCTTATAAGACCGACAATCCCGTCGTCGAGATCGCGAGCACGCTCGGCAAGATCGCCGTCGAGCTGTACCCGAAGGAGGCGCCGGATACCGTCGCCAACTTCCTCAAGCTCGTCGAAAAGGGCTACTACGACGGCGTCCTGTTTCACCGCGTGATTCCGGGCTTCATGGTGCAGACCGGCGACCCGACGGGAACCGGGCGCGGCGGGCCCGGCTGGACGATCCTCGATGAGTTCTCTCCTAAGCTCAAGCACAGCAAGGCCGGCATCCTGTCGATGGCCAACGCCGGCCCCGACACGGGGGGCTCTCAGTTCTTCATCACCCTCGGCGCGACGCCCCATCTCGACAACCGCCACGCGATCTTCGGCGCGGTGATCGAGGGCCAGGACGTCGTGACCAAGATCGGCGCCTCGCCGCGCGACGGCTCCGACCGGCCCCGCACGCCCGTCAAAATGGAAAAGGTCGCCCTCGCCCAGCCGCTGAAGAAATAAATGCCCGCTGAATTATCCATCGCCCTGCCCGGGCAGGTGACGCGCAAGGTTCCGCTCCAGGGAAACTTCACCATCGGCCGCGGCAGCGTGAGCGATCTGATCTTGAAGGATGCCCGCGTGTCGCGGGCGCACGCCCTGCTCCGCCCGCTCGGGCGCGGCAATTACTTCCTTCTCGACCTGGGCAGCGCGAACGGGACGTTTTTGAACGGCCGCGTCGTGACCGCGCCCGTCCAGCTCAGCGACGGGGACGTGATCGTGATCGCCGACTGCACGATCAAGTTCGAATCGCCCGAGCAAAGACCCATCACCGCGCCGACGCCGGCGAACTACGACAGCACGATGGAGACCGCGGTCAACGTGTCGACCGAGGCCGTCTCGTTTCTGATCGTCGACATCCGCAATTTCACGAAGCTGTCCGAGACCTTGCCGCCGAAAGAGCTGCCCAGCTTCGTCGGCAGCTGGTTCCGGGACGCGAGCGCGGTCATCGAAAGCCACGGCGGGGTCATCGACAAATTCATCGGCGACTCGGTGATGGCTTACTGGCTCGGCGCGGGCGAGGCGGCCGATCCGAAGCTCGCGCGCGGGCCGGTGGACAGCGCCCTCGAGCTCATCGAGGCCGCCCGCCTGTACCACGGCCAACTCACCGCGCGTCACCCGGAGCTGTCCTTCAAGGTCGGCTGCGGCATCCACATGGGCGAGGCGATGTTCGGCAACATCGGCGGTTCCTCGCGGCGCGATTTCACCGCGATGGGGGACTGCGTCAACGTCGCCTTCCGGCTCGAGTCGCAGTGCAAGGCGCTCGACCGCGAGATCGTGGTCAGCAGCGAGGTCAAGGACGCGCTGGGCGACGCCTACGCGTTCGAGGACCTGGGCGAGCTGAAGCTCAAGGGCAAGTCCCACGACGTGCGCGCGTACGCCGTCACGCGCAAGGCTTAGAGCGTTTTAAGGCCGGACTCCAAAACCTCGAACGCCTCGGCCAGCTGCTCGTCGGTGATGACGAGGGGGAAGAGCAGGCGCACGCAGTTTCCGTGGGAGCCCGCGGTGAGGATGACGACGCCGCGCTCGTAGCAAAACTTGACGAGGGCCTTGGCCGCGTCGGGATGCGCCTCCTTTGTCGAGCGGTTCTTGACCAGCTCGAAGGCGAGCATGGGGCCCAGGCCGCGCACGTCGCCGATCACCGGGAAGCGGTCCTTCCAATCCATTAAGGTTTTGCGCACGGTCAGGCCGAGGTAGGTCGCGCGCTTGAGCAAGGTCCCGTCCTCGAACAATCCCAGCACCGCCAAGGCGGAGGCGGCCGCGACGGGGTTGCCGCCGAAGGTGCCGCCGATGCCGCCCTCGATCGGGGCGTCCATCATTTCGGCGCGTCCGGTAACGGCCGAGATGGGCAGGCCGCCGCCGAGACCCTTGGCCGAGAGGATCAGGTCGGGCTCGAAGCCGAGCTGCTCGGAGGCGAACAAGGTCCCCGTGCGGCCGAAGCCGCTCTGGATCTCGTCGGCGATCAGCACGATGCCGTGCTTGGTGCAGTGCGCGCGCAGGGCGTCCAGGAACTCGCGCGGGGCGGGCAGGAAGCCGCCCTCGCCCTGCACCGGCTCGATGATGACGGCCGCGATCTTGTCGGGGCCGATCATACTCAGCAGGGCGGCGAAGCCGTCCTGCGCGGTCTCGACGCTGACGTCGTGGTACGCGTAGGGGAAGGGGGCGCGGTACACGTCGCTGTTGAGCGGGGCGAAGCCGGTCTTGTAGGGCTTCTCTTTGTACGTCAAGGTCATGGCCATGAAGGTGCGGCCGTGGAAGGCGTGCTCGAAGGCGATGACGGCCGGGCGGCCGGTGAAGGCCCGGGCGATTTTGATGGAATTCTCCACGGCTTCGGCCCCGCTGTTGGCCAGGAACGACTTCTTGGCGAACTTGCCCGGAGCTTTCGCGTTGAGCTTCTCGCACAGCGCGACATAGCCTTCGTAGGGAGTCGTGTTGAAGGAGCCGTGGATGAGCTTCTCGGCTTGAGCCTTGATCGCCTTCACCAGCGCTTCGGGTGTGTGGCCGGTATTCACGACGCCGATGCCGGAGGCGAGATCGATCAGGACGTTGCCGTCGACATCATGGATTAATGCGCCATGAGCATGGTCGACGAAGACAGGGGTCCCATGGAACGGGCCCCGCGCTACGGCCGCCTTGCGGCGGGCCATGAGCTCCGCGCTTTTCGGGCCGGGGATATTCGTCTTCAGAACGATGCTTTTGGTTTTAGTACCAGCCAAGCGGGGCCTCGTCGAGGTTGATGTTGATCTGCTTGGTCTCGAGGTAGGCCTGAATGCCGTACAGCCCGAGTTCTCTTCCGTTTCCGCTTTGCTTATAACCGCCCCAGGGCATTTCGTTGAAGGTCGGATGGTACGTGTTCAGCCACGTGATGCCGGCCCTCAATTCTTTGAGAACTCTTATCCCTTTATTTACATTTAATGTCCAAACGCCGGCCGCCAGGCCGTAGTCGGAATCATTTGCAATTTTAATCGCCTCCGCCTCGTCCTTGAACTCGATGACCGAGAGCACCGGCCCGAAGATCTCCTCGCGGGCGATGCGCATGGTCGGCTTGACCTCGTCGAAGATCGTCGGCTCGACGAACCAGCCTTTCGCGAACTCGGCGCCTTTCGGGCGGCCGCCGCCGCAGGCGAGCTTGGCGCCCTCGTGGATGCCGGCCTTGATCATGGCCTCGACCTTGTCGCGGTGCGCGGCGGAGACGAGCGGGCCCATCTTGATCCCGGCGCCGAGGCCGTGCCCCATCTTGATGCGCGAGATCTTCTTGAGCATCGCGTCCACGAACTTCTTGTGGATCGACTTCTCCACGAGAAGGCGCGAGCCGGCGGAGCACACCTCGCCCTGGTTGGCGAAGGCGGCGAACAGCGCGCCGTCCACGGCGGAGTCGAAGTCGGCGTCGGCGAATACGATGTTGGGGTTCTTGCCGCCGAGCTCGAGCGTGACCTTCTTGAGGTTTCCGGTCGCGGCGATGGCGATCTTTCGGCCCGTGACGGTGCCGCCGGTGAACGCGACTTTATCCACTAAAGGACTCTCCGCCAATTCCTCTCCCGCGCCCATGCCGGGGCCGGAGACGACGTTGACCACGCCGTCGGGCAGGCCGGCCTGCTGGATCAGCTTCGCCAATTCAAGCGCGGTGAGCGGGGTGAGTTCGGAGGGCTTGAGAATAAGGGTGCATCCCGCAGCGAGGGCCGGCGCAATCTTCCACGCCGACATCAGCAGCGGATAGTTCCACGGGATGATCTGGCCGCACACGCCGACGGGCTCGCGCACGACGAAGCTCATCGAGTTGGCGGGCACCGACATCGTCTCGCCGTGGATCTTGGTGGCGAGGCCGCCGTAGAATTCGAAGCAGTTCGCCGCGTCGGCCACGTCGTACTCGGCCTCGGCGAGCGGCTTGCCCATGTTGCGGACCTCGAGCATAGCAAGGTCTTTGGCGTTGGCCCGAATTGCCTCGCCGATCTTGAAGAGGAACTTGCCGCGGTCCTGCGCGGTCGTCTTGCGCCAGGGACCCTCGTCGAAGGCCTTGCGCGCGGCCAGGATCGCGAGCTTCACGTCGGCGCGCCCGGCTTCGGGCACGAGCGCCAGGAGCTCGCCGCTGGCGGGGTCGGTGATCTCGCGCACGCCCCCGTTCTTCGCCTTGACGAATTTGCCGTTGATCAGCATGTCGTACGTCTTGCCCGGCGCCTTGACCGCGGTTTTCATGGAAGTCCTCTCCTACTTGATATGAAATTTCGGCCCCTTGAAGCGGGAACGGGACCAGCCGAACCAAATCGTGAGCAGAGCGGCGAACAGGCCGCCCATGGCCTTGCCCGCGCCCGCGTTGGGGGGAAGCACGAACAGCACCGTGATAAGAGCAATCCAGGCCACGGCGACGATCGCGATCGCGGTGCTGTACGGCCCGAGGTGCCACGGGCCGACCTCCCCGCCCTTCCCCGTCCAGCGCGCGTACAGGCGCGCGCAGATGGGTAGGCCGTAGGAGATATAGAGGGAGAGCACGGCGATCGAGAGCACCGCGCTGTAGGCGTCCACCGATAAGGCGATCAGCATCGCGCAGGCGAACAGGCCCCAGATCGCGTTGACGGGCGTGCGGTACTTCTTGCTGATCGTCGCCCACAGCGCGTGGCCGGGCAGCCCGCCGTCGCGGGCGAAGGCGTAGACCATGCGCGAGGCCGAGGTCATGGCACCCAGGCCGCACAGCCACATCGCGCCGCAGATCAGCCAAACGAGCGCGGCGCCCATCCCGGGGCCGAGGCGCAGCTTCATGATCTCGGGAAGGGCGGCGTCGCCGAAGGCGGTCGCCTGCGCGAGGTCGGGAATGGAGAGCGTGATCGCGGCGAGCATCAGGAAGCCGAAGACGATGGAGATGACGACGGCGAGGACGATGCCCCAGGGCGCGTTGCGGCGGGGGTCGTTGGTCTCCTCCGTCACGTGCGCCGAGGCGTCGAAGCCTGTTAGAGTCCACTGCGCCAACAGCAGACCCACGATGAAGCTGTAGCGCGGGGAGAAGCCGTCCGTGGAGTTGAACGTGAGCAGGAAGCTCGCGGGCTGGGCGAAGCCCTTAAGGCCCAGCGCGATCAGGATGAAGAACACGACCGCGATGTGATACCAGGCGGAGAAGTCGTTGAGCCACGACACGAGGCGGATGCCGAGGTGGTTGAGCAGGGCGTGGGTGAACAGCAAGGTCGCGTAGACGGCCGTCGTCGTGGCCGATTTCGCCTCCCAGCCCATCAGGCCGATGACGAAGTTGGCCAGACCCCAGTCGATGCCCGCCAGGATCGCGAACTGGCCCATGGTGTTGAAGCAGGCCGTGAACCAGCCCAGGCCTTTGCCGCCGAGGAAGCTCGACCAGTGATACAGCGCGCCCGCGGTCGGGTAGGCCGAGGCGAGCTCGGCCATGGAGAGCGCGACGGCCATCGTGAACAGCGAAACGACCAGCCAGCCGACGCTCATCTGCAGGGGGCCGCCGTGCTGGAGACCGTAGCCGTACAGCTGGATCGCCCCGGTCAGAATCGAGATGATCGAGAAGCTGATCGCGAAGTTCGAGAACCCGCCCATATCGCGCAGAAGCTCCTGCGCGTACCCCATCTTTTTGAGGTCCTGGGCGTCCTGCTCATGCTGGTTTTTCGTCGTCATAACTTAGCGAAGTTCTATTTTAGCAGATACGACGCTTATGGTATCCTCGCCCCCATGTCCGACTCCCACGACCACGATGCGCAACAGCTGAAGGACCTCGGCTACGACTCCCATTTCGACCGGAGCATGAGCTTCTGGGAGAACTTCTCCTTGGGCTTCACCTACCTGTCCCCGGTGGTCGGCGTGTACTCGGTGTTCGCGATGGCCCTGCGGGCGGGCGGGCCGCCGATGTTCTGGAACTACCTGCTGGTCGGCCTGGGCCAGTTCCTGGTCTGCCTGGTCTTCGGCGAGGTGGTCTCGCAGTATCCGATCTCCGGCGGTCTGTACCCTTGGTCTTTGCGCCTGGTCGGGCCCCGCTGGGCCTGGATGGCGGCGTGGATCTACGGCTGGGCGTTGTTTACGACCGTGGCCGCGGTCGCCGTCGGCGGCGCGCCGTTTCTGAGCCAGCTGCTGGGCATGGAGATCGGCGCGGGCCCGTGCACCTTGATCGCGCTCGCGATGATCGCGGTCACGACCGGCCTCAACCTCAGCGGCACCCGCCTGCTCGCGCGCGTGGCCATGTTCGGCTTCGTCTGCGAGTTGATCGGCGCGATCGTCGTGGGCGGCTGGCTGCTGCTCAAGGCGCGCCACCACTCGTTCTCGATCCTCTTCGACACGGCCGGATTCGGCTCGGGCGTCCATTACCTGCCGGCCTTGCTCGCCTCCTCGGTGGCGGCGATGTTCTGCTACTACGGCTTCGAGGCCTGCGGCGACGTGGCCGAGGAGACGCCCAACGCGGGCGTCGCGATCCCGAAGTCGATGCGCATGACGATCTACGTCGGCGGCGGCGCGGCGAGCTTCGTCTGCCTCGCCTTGCTGCTCGCCGTGCCGGACATGGCCGCCGCGGTGTCGGGCGCCGACAAGGACCCCGTCGCGACGACTCTGCAGGCCGCGATGGGCATGACCGGCTTCCGGCTCGTCATCGCCGTCGTCATGGTCTCCTTCCTGTCCTGCCTGCTGAGCCTGCAGGCGGCCGCGAGCCGGCTTCTATTCTCCTTCGCCCGCGACGGCATGATCTTCGGCAGCGCGACGTTCAAGAAGCTTTCGCCTCGGACGAAGGTGCCGGTCGCCGCTTTGATCGCGACCGGCGTCATCCCCGCCTTGATCGCGGCGGCCGGCTACTGGCTGGCGGACGCGATCAACACGATCATCAGCTCGGCCGCGATCGGGATTTACGTCTCCTTCCAGATGGTCGTGCTCGGCGCGTTGATGGCGCGCGCGCGCGGCTGGCGCCCGGCGGGCAAGTTCACCCTCGGCGCCTGGGGCGGCCCGATCACCGCGGCGGCCTTCGCCTACGGCGTCGCAGCGGTGCTCAACATGCTGTGGCCGCGCACGCCGGACGCGCCGTGGTACGTGAACTACGCGATGCTGCTCACCGTCGTCGTGACGGCGGGCGCGGGCGCGGCCTATATGTTCTTAGGCCGGCCCCATCTCAACGCGCCTAAGCGCGGACGCTGACGCTTACTGGACGATGCGCGCGGTCTTGATGTAGTCGAGCCGCGGGAAGTTCGCCTTCAGGTAGGCGTTGCCCTGCATCTGGATCGCGCCCTGGTCCGGCGACTCGCCGTACTCCATGTTCAGCGCGCCCAGCACCGTCGAGCCGTCCACGACCTTGCCGAACGGCGTGAAGCCCTGCGGGTCCAGGAAGGAGTTGTCGCCGAAGTTGAAGAAGAACTGGGTCGTCCGGCTGTTCGGCTGGCCGGTCTTGGCGAACGTGACGTAGCCGGGCTTGTTGTGCTGGCCGGCGCCGGGGTCGTCCTGAATGCGCGCCGGCTGCCATTTCGCGTTGACCGCGCCGTCGCCGTGGATGCCGATTTGGGCCATGAAGCCGTTGACGATGCGGAAGAACGCGGTGTCGTCGTAGTAGCCGATCTTGACGAGGTTGTAGAACCGGTCGGCCCCGTTGGGAGACCAGGCCCGGGTGACCTCGACGATCAAGTCTCCCTTCGTGGTCGCGATCTTGACCTTGAACGTCGCGGGCGCCGTCTCGGTGGCCTTTTCCGGCGCGAGCAAAGCGGCGTTGGAGGCGGCGGGCGCGGCGGCGGGCGCGGCCGCGGGGGCGGCCGCGGGGGCGGCGGTCTCGGCGGGAGAATCGGTTTTCTTGTCGCAGGCGGCGACGGTGAAGGCGGCGGCGACGGCGAGGAGGAGGAAGAGATTTTTGTTCATGGGGCCGAGTCTAACAGTTTCGTTTCCGCGGTACAATATCGCGATGACCCCCGCCGAATACGCGGCCTGGCGCCGCGACAAGACGCCGCACTTCCTGCTCGATGTCCGTCAGCCCGAGGAGTACGCGACCGCCCGCATCGAGGGGGCCGTCCTCATCCCCATGAACGATCTTCCCGGCCGGCTGAGCGAACTGCCCAAGGACCGGCCCGTGGTCGTGATGTGCCATCACGGGATGCGCTCGGCCCACGCCGTTCATCATCTGCGCGAAGCGGGCTACGACGCCCTCAACCTCGCCGGAGGGATCGACGCCTGGTCGCGGGACATTGATCGGGCCGTTCCGAATTACTGATATAAAATAAGAATAAAACATAAAGCGAACAAAGGTCCCAGGGGTCTTTACTCTCCTCCTTCCCGGGGCTATCCTGATCGCGTGAAGGGATTCTCTCTCGACGACCGCACGACGCTCTTCTCCTTCCGCGGCGTCCTGTTCCTGTCCATGTTGCTCATGCTGGTCCACAGCCAGCGTCAAGAGAAGGTGTTCGAGTTGGCCCCGTTCGTCCTCGCCGCCTTCCACCTGTTCACGAGCGTCGTCCTCTGGAAGACGTCCGACCGTCGGCTTAACGCCGCGTCCGCGCAAGCCGCGGCATTTTTGTGGGACATCGGCGTCGTCGCCGCGTTGATGTACTTCAGCGAAGGCTTCGACGATGAGCTGTACCTGATGTTCTTCCTGATCATGTTCATGTCCGCGCAGCTGACCAAGGTGTGGCACAGCTTCCTCATCGGCGGAGTCGCGAGCCTCCTTTATGCCGCGCTCTGGTCCAAGGGCAAGGTCGCCGTCGACCTGCCCACGACGAACCTGCTCCTGCGCTTCGCCTTCTTTCAGGTGACGGCGTTCTTCATCGCCGTCACGGTCGAGCGCGTGCGCATCAGAGACGAGCGCGCGCAGAACCTTGAGATGCGCCTGGCCCTCGAGAAGCTGGCCCACGGGGGCTGGGGCATCAAATTCAACGAGGACCTCGATCCCGAGGTCGCCAAGTCGGTGCGCGCGGTCAACTCGGTGATGGACAACCTCGCGCAGGCGCTCGAGCGGGTCGTCAAGCAGAACGATCAGCTGCGCGACGTGGCCGAGCAGGCCCTGCTGCAGCTGAGGCACGAGAAGGAGCGCCTTGAGGCGCAGGCCCCGGAAAAGAAACAATCTCCTTCCGAGTGAGCGAAGCCCCCGTCCCTCTCAAGCCCACCTTCTTCCACCCCGCCAGCGGCGCGGCCATCCTCGCCGTGGACTGGGCCTGCTTCGGGCTCGAGTGGGAGCTGGGCCCGGTCTCGATGGTCGTGATGAGCGCCGTCGCGTTCATCGCGACCTACGCGGTCGTCTGGCGCGTGCAGTCGAAGCTGCGGGGCGATCCGCCCCGCCTGGCGCACGCCAAGGCGTGCGCGGGAGCGCTCGCGGCGGCCGTGCCCTTCCCGGTCACGGGAACCGTCGTGGGCGGAACGATCCTGGCCCTGTCGGGATTGCGGCTTCCGTTTACACCGCGGCGCTGACGGGGACGACCGCAGGGACGTCGAGCCAGCGGAACTTCCAGGTCAGGTTGAAGCCGCGCTTGCGCGCCTCGTCGATAAACGGCTCGGGGGGCACGCCGATCTCCACGGGGTAGGCGCCGGGCTTGATGCGGCCGCGACCGTCGGCGGCCATCTGCGCCACGATGGATGCGGGGAAGCCCGTCGTGCGCATCATCGCCGTCATGCCGGCGGCCTTGTCGCCGAGGTCGATGAGGTTGTGGACGATTTCGGCGGGCCGTCCGTCCTTCACGCCGCGGACGGTGTTCTGAATCACGACCATGTCCTCGTCCCCGGGGCGGTGGAAGTGCTTGCGGAAAAGTTTCGCGGCGATCTCGCGCGGCGCGACCTTCACGCCTTTGCGCGCCTCGATCTTTTCATCGCTGAAAAAGCCCATCGCGGCCATCGCGTTGATCACGGCGATATGCCCCGGATAGCGGATGAGCTTGTTGTCCATCGACCGGACCTTGCCGGCGTAGGTTTCCGCGAGCGTCGAGAGGCCGCCGGCGGCGTGCGCGGCCTCGCAGCGGCCGAGCGGGGCGGGCAGGTCGATGATCTCGGTTTCGGAAAGACCGGGGACGGTGACGACCTTGCCGTTTCTCAGCGCGGTCGCCGGGGCGACGTACTCGTTGATCAGGCCGTGCTCCGAGAAGGTGAGCATGTAGTTCATCGGCGGCACGGGCCTCTGCGGCAGGCCGCCGTCGCGAATGAGCACCTCGTCGGCGCGGTCGAGCATCGACATCGCGTGCACGGCCAAGGTCGAGATCATCCCGGGTCCGAGGCCGTTGTCGGGCAGGATCGAGACGCCGGCCTTCACGGCGAGCGGGTGCAAAGCGATCTCTTTTTTGACGATCTCGGTGTTGCCGCCCAGATCCACGTAATGCACGCGCGCGGCGATCGCGGCCTTGGCGAGCGGGAGGTTGAGGAAGTAGGGGACGCAGGAGACGAGCGCGCTGTAGCCGTCGAGAGCCTTCTTGACCGCGGCGGGGTTCGCGGCGTCGAGGCGCTTGAACTTGGCCCGGCCGCCGGACACACCAGCCAGGAATTTTTTCGCCGAAGCGAGGTTGGCCTCGGACATGTCGCACAGCGCGACCTCCGTGACCGCGGGGTTGCGGAGCATGTCGTAGGCACAGGCGCGCCCTTGGAAGCCGGAGCCGAGGATCAGAAATCTCATACGTCTATTTTAGCAGAACTCGTTCGATCGTCTCGACGAGAACGTCGATATGGACGGGCTTGGCGAGGTACTCGACGGCGCCGAGGGCCTTGACCGTGTCCGCCATGAACTGGGCGTCGGAGGGGTAGGCGGTCATGACGATGACGGGAATGGCCTGCGTTCCCGGGTCTTTCTTGAGCGCCTCGATGACCTCGACGCCGTTGAGGCCTGGCAGCATCATGTCGAGCAGAATCAGGTCGGGCTTGAGCTCCCGCGCCTTCTCCAAGCCGTCCTTGCCGTCGTAGGCATAGACGATCTCCCAGCCCTGCTTCTTGAGTGCGTAGGCGATGACCTGCTGAAGGTCGACGTCGTCTTCGACGCTGAGGATTCGGGGCACGGCGTGATACTAGCTTATCGGCCGAGCGCGGCGCGAATGCCTTGGAGCGCGCCCCACAGGAACGAGAGTCCGGTGACGTTGAGCGCCAGCACGCCGATCAGCCACGCCAGCGTGACGATCTGGTGGACGAGAAGGGCGAGCGCCGCCTTGAACGTCGGGCGGCCGGACATCGGCGCTGACGCGGCCATCGCGGGCTTCAGCCAGCCGGTCATCTTGTCGTAGAGCTTCTTCGAGTCCTCGGAGCGCCAGCCGTTCAGCCAGCCCGAGAAGAATTTCGCCCAGCGCGACTTCGGCTTCGCCTCCTCGAACGCGCCTGCGGCGAAGGCGATCGGGGAGCGGACCGCGGCGGAGACGACGCCGAGAATCGCCGAGACTGCGTACTGCGCCGCCATGACGAGCCCCACCGGGACCCAGATCACGGACAGCCACACGCCGTTCCAGTACGTCTTCTTGAGCCAGAAATCGGCGTGCTTGCCCAAGTTGCGGCGGAAATCGGTGTCGTCGCTCCACGCCGCCAGGACGTCGGCGTAGTCGGAGATCGAGCGGCCGAAGTGCTTCAGGGCCGCCCAGACGCCCTTGAACGTCCACTCCGGCAGGTGCATGATCAGCAACGGGCTCGTGGCCGCGGCGAGGGCGAGCGTGCCCCAGCCGATCCAGCCGCCGAGGAAGCCGGCCCACGCCGCGCCGACGGCCGCAGAAGAGGCGAGGGCGGCGAAGAACGCGCCGAGCTCGGCCTCGTCGAAACTCCCTTCCTTAGCCGCGGTCTTCTTCACCCAAAGCTGGAAGCCCCAACCGCCGAGCAGGGCGACGAGCCCGACCCAGATCGCGCTGCCGTTGAGCAGAAGGACGAGGCCGTTGTAGAACAGCGCTTTGCCCGCGATGGACTTGGCCCAAGCCGGCGCCTTGCCCATGAAGGGCATTAGAGCCAGCGGCAGGACGAGTGCCAGGTACAGCGGGATCTGGATCAGGGAGGCACCCGCGAGGATCGGCAGGCCGAAGTAAATCGCCGGGACGAGGGCGAGCGTGGAGGCGATCAGCTTCGGCAGGAGGGGCGACTTGGCCGGAGTCCCGGGCTCGGGCTGATCAGGTTCCTGAGGCTTCTCGGAGGGGGAGTCGTCGGTCGTGACCTTGAGGCGGCTCGGCTTGTGCCGGGCCTCATCGTAGGCTTTGACGCGGCCGAACGCGACGATCAAGCCGCCGACGGAGAGCAGCGGCGCGCCGATGAGGGAGTACACGAGCCAGCCCGCCTGCAGCAGGCGCAGGGCGATCGCGCCGCCGGCGCTGACGAAGAACTTGGGGGAGTTCGCGTAGGGGATCAGCTTGGCCGCGAGCGGGTTGTAGCGGGAGACTTTGCCGTTCTGCACGTTGTCGAAGACGAAGCGCGCGGCCTCGGCGAAGTACACGTTGAGCTTGGAGCCGGGCCACAGCTTCGCCGACGCGCCCCACAGGAAGTTGACGGGGGCCGTCACGGCGCCGATGGCCAGGCCGCCGGCGGCCGAGGCCACGTACATCGCGGCCTCGACGAGAAGGATCGGAGTCCAGATGACCGCCAGCCACACCGCGTTCCACTTCGACGACTTCCAGTGGCGCTCGCTGAACTTCTGCAGTCGGTCGAGCAGGACGGTGTCGCGGTGGATCGAGGTGAGCACGCGAGACAGCCCCTTCACTCCGTGCCACAGGCCCTCGACCGCCGAGGTCATGCCCTTGCCCACCCAACCCGGAAGGTGGAACCAGAGCAGAGCGGAGACGGGGTACGCGACCCACAGCACGGCGGAGCCGATCCAGCCGAGCGGCGTGGACGCGGCGAGCGCGACGCCGGTGACGGCCGCCAAGCCGCCGAAGAAGGCCGACAGCGTTTCGACCGAGCCGTAGGAGCCGTAGCGGCCCTCGGTCTTGCCGAGGCCGTAGCGCGTCAGGCCCCAGCCGCCGATCAAAGCGAGCGCGCCCATCCAGCCGAGGGCGGGAGCGACGGCCACGCCGAGGCCGAGGGTCAGGGACAGCGACACGCCCGCGGCCGCGAGGCCGAGCGCGGCGATGGTCACGCCGGGGGCGGCGCGCAGGAACTTGGGCGAGGACTCGCCGAGGAAGGGCATGACCGCGAGCGAGAGGCTCGACGCGATCACGAGGCCGCCGACGAGGAATGCGGAGGCGGACAGTAGGGGCAATCCGAGGAACACCGCGGGAGCCAACGCGAGGCCGGCGGAGAGCAGGCGCGGCCAGAAGGGACCGTCGGGGCCGCGTGGCGCGGGCTTGTTCGCGGCGGGAGCGGGCGGCGCGCCGTTATCCTGGGCCGAGGCGGCTTCGCGGATCGAGTCGCCGGCGGGACGCGCGAGCTGGTGGCTGTCCTCGAGGGCGGACCACTCGGAAGCGGAAGGCGCCGAAAGCTCCTCGGAAAGGCGCAGGGCGGGCGCTCCGGTGAGGATGTCCTCGAGTTTCTGTCCGAGGCCGCTCGCCGCGGAGGGCGAGACGTTCGCGACGGGACCCGCGTTCGCGATGGCGGCGACCGCCTGCTTCGCGGACGCGGCGACGGCGACGGCCGTCACGACGGGGCGGGCGGCGGCTGCGGGGGCAATCGCAGCGGAGGGAGCGGCGATCGACGTCGCGAGAGCGGACGGGGTAGCCAGCGGAGCGGGAGCTGACGGCGCGAGCAGGCTCGGAGTGAGCCCAAGCGCGGCGGGCATTAAGGAAGGCATGGTGAGAGCGGCTCCGCCGACTATTACGGGAAAACCTTCCGCGTGGAACGCGGAAGGGGAGCCGTTGACCGAAACGGGCGCGGAGCGGATGGACTGCGCGGCGGCATACGGAGCCAGGCCGGGAGCGGCGGAGATGATGGAAAGGGAGACGGCGGCGGACACGGCGCGGCGGAGGGAGGAAAGGTTCATGTCCCGATCTTACGAAAGCTCCTGTGTGTCCCTATAGGGCCGAGGGTCCCTAAATTTTAGGGCAATGGGCCTATTTTTTGCGTTCCAAAAGGCCTTTCACCGCTCCGAGGTAGGAGCGAAGGGCGGGCGAGGGACGGCGGGAAAGGCTTTCGTTGAGGAGTTCGCGCGCGCGCGGCTTCATGCCCCAGTTGAAATAGTCCACCAGGAGCAAGGTGCTGGCACAGGCGTCGTCGCTCGCGGCGTGGGCCGCCGCGTCGATGGTGAACGCGCTTTGCCAGTCCCATTGGCGCTCGAGGCACAGGGGAAGAAGCCACAGCGCGAGAGCGAGGGCGGGCGCGGCGGCCCAACGTTTGGGAATGCGCGCGAGCGCGAGGGCCAGCAGCCAGGCCAAGCCGGCGAACGACGCGTAGAGATAGCGGTCCGCCGCCAACGTGGAAACGGGAATGACGAGATTGGAGACGGGGAGGATAAATGCAACGGCTAAAGCCAGAGGGCCGAGCCAAGCACGACGGAAACGGAAACCATGGATCAACGATACGGCGGTTCCGCCGAGCAACAACGCTCCCAGGACGGCCGGCGCCGCCGGCGGCGGCGCGGGAAGCGTGTAGCACACGCTTTGCCCGTACGGCCACAGGACCGAGCGCGCGAGCGCGGCGAGCCCGGAGAAAGCGAAGACGAGATGGGAGGTCAGCGCGCCGCCGTACAGGCCGCTGTCCGTCGTGCGGCCGAGGATGAGAGCGCGCGCGAGCGTGAACGCGACGGCGAAGGCGAAGTGCGGCGCCAGCTTGCGCGCGGAGGCGCGGTCCCAGACGGCCATCGCGAGCGGCAATGCGAGGGCGCTCTCTTTGAATAAGGCCGCAACGGCAAAGAAGGCGAGGCTTGCGCCGCGGCGTCCGCTCCGGTGAGCCCGAAAAGACAATAGACAAAACAACAGGGAGAACACCGACGGGCGGGCGCCGCTGATGTAGGAGACGCTTTCCGCCTGCGCGGGGTGCAAAGCGAAGAGCAGCGCGCCCGCCGCGGCCGCGGGAAGGCTGCCGCACAGCTCCCAGCCGATGAGTAGGACGAGAACCGCGTTCGCCGCGTGACCGGCGACGTCGGCGAGGTGGAAGAAGAAGACGTTGAGGCCGGTCAGGCGCGCGTTCAGGGCGTATGACAAGGTCGCCAGCGGCCGGTAGGCGGCTCTCAGCTCCGGGTCGCGGCTGGCGGCGCTTTTGAGGTAGAAGATCGTGGGCCAGCGTGACGGCTCGGCGACGGCGGGGTTGGCGGCGAAGTTGCTCTCGTCGTCCTTGAGCAACGCGCCCGTCAGCGAAGGCGACCAGACGGAGAACACGAAGGCCCCGGCGAGCAGGAGAGGGAGAAACGCGTCGCGCCGCGGACGAGGCATCGGGGTATTATGGTAAATTCACGGCCGTGAAGACCTCCAGCCGAGCGGCGTTCGTCGCCGCGGCGATCACCGCCGCCGTCTTCTTTCCGCTCCTCGCAAACGCGTTTCTCAACTACGACGACCCGCTGTTCCTCGCCGTGGCCGCGCGAGGCCTGACGTCCGATCTGTTGACGAAATCGCAGGTCTGCAACTACGCCCCGCTGTTCTCGGCCGTGATGGCTCTCCTCTATAAGCTGCGCGGCGCCGAGCCCTTCGTCTTCCATCTCGCCAGCGTCATCGCCCATGCCGCGAACGCGGCCTTGGTCTTCGCCGTCGCGCGGGAACTGCTGGCGAAGACGCCGTCGAAGGACGACGAGGCCGCCGCGCTCGTCGCCGCGCTGTGCTTCGCCCTGCATCCCCTGCGGGTGCAGTCCGTCGCCTGGATGTCCGACCTGGACGGCGTGCTGTCCGGGACGTTCTTTCTCGGGGCCTTGCTGCTGTGGCTGCGCGGGCGCAAGGCGGCCTCGTGGGCGTCCTTCGTCGGAGCCCTGCTGTGCAAGAGCACGGTCGTGCCGTTTCCGTTCGTGCTCGTCGGGCTCGACGTCTGGCCGCTGCGGCGGGACCCCCGGCGTCATTGGAAGGAGAAGATTCCGTTCTTCGCCGCGTCCGCGATCTTCCTCGTTTCGGCGTTCTACGCGCAGCAGGACTGCCACGCGATCCCGGGCGACGGCCCGACAGGCTCATTCAGGCTTCAGCAGCTGTGCTCGACTCCGTTCTTCTACTTTTCGAAGCTTCTGTGGCCGGTGCGCCTGAGCTTTTACGAGCGCGGCTGGGACATCGTCGGGCCCCAGATCCTCATCGGCGTGGCCGCGGCGGCGGTCTTCGCGGCGATCGCTTATCGCTGGCGGCCGCTGCGCGTTCCGCTGGCCGCGGCTTTCGCGTGGCAAATCCTGGTGCTCGGTCCGGTCTCCGGCCTCCTCCTGCTCGGTCACGAGGTCGCCGCCGACCGCTACTTCTATCTCCCCGGAGTCTCGTGGGCTTTGCTCGCCGGCGCGGGCTTCCGCGCCTTGGCGCGCGTCCGTCCGCGCGTCGCGGTCGCGGCGGCGGCGCTGGTCCTCGCCTCGTACGCGGGGCTGACGCGGGCGTACTGCGCCGTCTGGAAGGATTCGTCGACGTTGTGGCGCTACACGTTGAAGGTCGACCCGATTTCCGCGCACACGCGGCCGAATCTGGCCGGCGCTCTGTCCGAGGAGGGGCGCTACGGCGAGGCTTTCCTGTACCTCGAGGAGCAGGTGCGGCTTTATCCCGCCGACGCGGTCAGCCAAAAGCGCGTCGCGGAGATGAGCGCGCAGCTGAAGCTGACGGCGTCCGATCGCGCCCGCCTGCATGCCGAGCTCGCCCGCGAGTTCATGGGGCGCGACGAATACGTCAAGGCCGCCTGGCATTTCGGAAAGGCGGTCCAGTATGAGCCGAAGTCGCGCGTCTACAAGGCGCAGCTCGACGCCGCCCGGCGCAGCGCGCCGTGAAGTTCACCCGGCGCGACGCCGCGGCCGCTGCCCTTCTCCTCCTGGCGGCCCTGGCGGCGTTCGGGCCGGTCCTCGGACACGGCTTCGTCTTCGACGACTTCGTCGTGATCGTCGACAATCCCGGCATCCGGGGCCTGGACGCGGCGCGCCTGCGCTGGATGCTCACCACGACCTATATGACCGCCTTCATGCCGCTGGGCTGGCTGTCCTTCGCGCTCGTCCACGCGTTCGGCGGGCTGGCTCCGTCCGGCTTCCACGCGGCGAGCCTCGCCGTTCACTGGCTTACCGCGGTCGCGCTGTATGCCGCTTCGCGGCGATTATTTCTCTCGGCCGGGGTCGCGAAGCCCGGCGCGCCGGCCTTCGCCGCCGCCCTGCTTTTCTGCGTCCACCCGCTTCAGACCAACACGGTCGCGTTCGCGACCGCTTTGCCGGCCGAGCTGGCGGCGCTGACCTTCCTGCTCGCCGTTTACAGCTATCTCGGGGGCCGGGTCGCGCTGACGTTCACGCTGTTCCTCGCCTCCGTGCTGCTGCGCTGGCAGAGCTTCTGTCTTCCCGTCGTGCTCGTCGGTCTCGACTATTGGCCGCTCGGCCGCCTGCACGCGCGCCCGGGCGATCCCCTCGACCGGAAGAAGGTTCGGGTGTGGGCGGAGAAAGCGCCGTTCGTGATCCTGGGAGTTCTCGCGGCGTCCATGATCATGCTGGCCAAGAGCCATGAGACGTACACGCCGTCCTTCGTGCCCGCCGCCGCGGCGCGGGCGCTGTGGCTGTATCCCTGGACCCTATTGAAGCCGTGGGACTATCGCGTCGCCTACGGCCTGCACGACGGCCTCCCCGGCCCGGCGGTTTTCCTGATGACCGCGCTGGCCGGATTCGGGCTTTGGCGCTCACGGCGCTCCCGGCCGGCTTTGCTGCTCGCCGCGGCGAGCTACGCCGCCGCGGTTCTGCCCCCGGCGCTGTCCGCGCAGAACGGGCGGGTGTTCGTGTATCTCGTGCACGGCTATCTCGCCGGACTTCCGCTGTTCATCCTCGCCGGCTCCTGGGTGCGCGACCGCCGGGGGCTGGCCGCGGTCTGCGCCGCTTGCCTCGTGCTGATCGCCGCCTCGCGCCGCGAAGCCCGTCATTGGAGCGAGCCCATCGCGTTCTGGTCACGCGCGGTCGCCGTGGATCCGTCGTTCAGCCCGGCTTCGGCCGAGCTGGGCCGCGTCCTGCTCGAAGCCGGCCGCTACGCCGAGGCTTTCCCTCAACTCGCGGCGCGCCTCGCCGACGCCCCCGACGACGAGGCCGCGTCGGCGAATATGGAGGCGTTGGGACGCGCCGCGCCCGAGTTCAAAGAAGAAGCCGCGCGGTATGCGGCCCGCGCGGCTTTACTCAGAGCGCGTAAGCGCTAAGGGAGCAGCACGACGACCAGGAGCTCGATGAGCGTGAAGCCCCCCGCGCCGCTTAATCACGGAATGAGATCGGTGGTGCAGTTGGCCTGGCTGCAGCTCACGGTGCCCGCGGGGCCGACGAAGGTCACCACGTACGCGCCGTACACGGACGGAAGGGGGGCGATGCGGGTCAAGGTTCCGGTGTAGGAATTCGAGGCCGCGGTCCACGAGGGGCCGGCCGCGGTGAAGTACTTGCCCGTCGGGCAAAGCACGTCCATGTCGGCGTTGACCGCGGCGTAGGTGTTGTTCTTCATCCGGTAGCGCTCTTGCGAGCTCTTGATCGTGGTGAAGCAGCTGGTGGCCTCGGCGAAGCGGCCCTTTTCGACGACCTTGAAGTACTGGGGCACGGCGATCGCGGCCAGTATGCCGATGATCAAAACGACGACCAGCAGCTCGATCAAGGTGAAGCCTTTGCGGCTGAATCGATGTTCCATAATCCTCGGACGCGCTCCCCGGAGCGGCTTTCGCCGCTCCGGGAAGTCAGGCGCCAGCGCCAATTAAGGCAGCAGGTCCGACGTGCAGTTCGTCTGGCTGCAGGTCAGCGTGCCGGCGGGACCGACGTAGGTCACGACGTAGGCGCCGTAGGTCGTCGGCAGCGGGGCGATGCGGGTCAGGGTCGCGGTGTAGGAGTTCGACGCCGCGGTCCACGACGGGCCGGCCACCGTGAAGGCCTTCCCGGCCGCGCACTGCACGTCCAGGTCGCCGTTGGCGGCGGTGTAGGTGTTGTTCTTCAGGAGGTAGCGTTCCTGGGCGCCCTTGACCGTGGAGAAGCAGGCCGTGGCTTCGGCGAAGCGGCCCTTCTCGACGACCTTGAAGTACTGGGGCACCGCGATCGCGGCCAAGATACCGATGATGAGCACGACGACCAGCAGCTCGATAAGTGTGAAGCCGGCCATCGGCCGTCTCACCGCGCGCCACGTTTTGAGTTTCATTTGTCTCCTCCGAAATCGTTCCGAACCTTATTGGGAGTGTAGCACTTGCCCCAGGACCGCGCTTGTATAAATTGTGGTCAAAATGTGAATTAGCTATGATCCCGGGGTGCCGCGCGTGCTGATAATCGAGGACGATCCCAAGATCGCCGAGGCGATCGCCAAGACTTTGTCTCTGGGGACCGGGTTCACGTCGCGCTGGATTTCCGCTCCCGCCAAGGCGCTCGGCGAGGCCGTCGATTCCAAGCCAGACCTCATCCTCCTCGACGTGCGCCTGCCCGGCGGCGACGGCCGGGTGGTGCTCAAGTCCCTGAAGACCAACGCCGCGACGAGCGCCATTCCCGTCATCATGCTGACCGGGATGTCGAGCGAGGGCGACAAGGTGCTCGCCCTCAACCTCGGCGCCGACGACTACGTGGTCAAGCCTTTCGGCGCGATGGAGCTCATGGCGCGCGTCCAGGCGGTTCTACGCCGGGCCGGGCCGGGCCCGTCGTCCGGGCGCTCGGCGGCCGTCGGCGGGCTGAAGATGGACACCGAGACCCGCGTCGCGGAGCTCGACGGCAAGCCTTTAAAGCTGCAGGCTCGTGAGTTCGAGGTTCTCTTCCTTCTCTTGAGCCATGCCGGCAAGGCGCTGTCCCGCCAGTTTCTTATCGAGAACACCTCCTCGTACGGAGGGGCCGTGGAGACCCGCAGCCTGGACACGCACATCAAGAACCTGCGCAAGAAGCTCGGCAAGCGCGCCGGACTGCTGCAGACCGTGCCCAAGGTCGGCTACCGCCTTGCCGCCTAAACGCCGGGCCGTCTACTTCGCCTACCAAGGCCTGTTGATGGCCGTGATCCTGCTGCTGTTCCTCTATCATGGGCCCGCGGACAACGGCTGGCGCCTGACCACCTTGATTTTCTTCGTCGTCGGCTCGATGGCCTTGCTGCGCGTCGTCCCGGACGAGATGCTCGGCCGCAGCTGGTTCCAGGCCGGGCTTTTTCTCGGCGACGCTTTGCTCGCCACCGTGATCCTGTCCTGGATCCAGCCGCGCAACGAGCTGTTCCTGATCTACACCTTGATCGTCTTCGGCTCGGCGCTGACCCGGAACCGGAGGCAAAGCCTGATCGTGGCCGGGGTCAGCATCGTTCTGTACTTCATCTCGTGGTGGAAGCCGGACGCCTGGTTTCCGCGGAACCCGCAGTTCTGGCTGAAGCTGATGTTCCTGATCGTCTCCGCGGCCTTGCTCGCCATCCTCTCGCACGACAACCAGGACGCGCAGGACGAGGACAAGCGCCGCTTCGACGAGCGCCTGATCCAGGTCGAGCGGCTGGCCGCGCTCGGGCGCCTGGCCGCCGAGGTGGCTCACCGCATCAAGGGCCCGCTGACCACGATCGCCGTCAACGCCGAGGTCGCCGCGCACCGGCATCCTCGGGACAAGGAAACGCTCAAGGAGCTGACCCAGATCAGCGAAGAGGTTCAGCGCTGCAAGGAAATCCTCAAAAATCTTCTGGACCTCGGCCGCATCGAGGAAATGGACACGGAGCCGCTCGACCTGCGCGTTCCGATCGAGCGCGCGCTCAAGCTCATCGAAACGCAGGCGGCCGACCGCAAGCTGCGTCTGACGTCGAAGGGGCTCGAGGCGGCCATGAAGACCACGGGCGACGAGTCGCTGATTCAGGAGGCGCTGTTCGCCTTGCTCCAGAACGCCGTCGAGGCGGCGCGCCGCGGAGGACACATCCGGTTCGAGGCGGCGACGTACGGCGGCCGCCACTATCTGGGCGTGATCGACGACGGCGCGGGCGTGGCCCCGGAGGATTTGGAGCGCATCTTCGCGCCGTTCTTCACGACGAAGAAGGACGGCTCCGGCCTCGGCCTCTCGGCCGCTCTGCGCATCGCGCAGAAGCACGGCGGCACCGTGGAAGCCGACAGCGCGGGCTACGGGCGCGGCGCGCGGTTTACGTTGGTCCTGCCGGCGCTCGTTTAACGGCCGACCGGAGACCAGTGCGGCGTGACGCTCGCGCCGGGGACGTCGGCCATCAGGCGCGGCGCCGAGCCGTCGGCGTCCATCACCCAGATCTGCGAGCGCTTTGCGCGCGTGGAGGAGAAGGCCAGGAAGCGGCCGTCGGGCGACCACGCGGGGTCCTCGTTGGAGCCTTCGCCGTGGGTGAGCTGGCGCAGCTGCCCGCCGGTGATGTCCACGAGGAAGACGTCCATCTTATCCTTGTTGTGGGCGCGGCCCGCGAAGGCGATCCATTCGCCCGTCGGAGACCAGGCCGGCGCGTCGCACCAGTTGAGGCTGGTCAGGCGCGTGATCTTCTTCGTGGGGATGTCGAGGATGTGGATCTGGGGGTTGCCGGAGCGATCCGAGACGAAGGCGACCTGGCGCGCGTCCGGCGAAAAGGTCGGCGTGCTGTCGGCGCCGAAGTGGCTGGTCAGGCGCTCGGCAGGGGCTTCGCCCGCGACGTCGCGCGCGAACAGGTTCGGGCTTTTGCCGCGCGAGAGCGTCATCAGCAGGCGCGAGCCGTCGGGCGAGAAGCCGCCGGCGATGTTGAGGCCCTGCTCGCTCGAGAACAGCTTCGAGTGTCCGGTTTCCAGGTCGAGCATCCACAGGTCGGGGTTGCCGTCCTTGTAGCTCGTGTAGGCCAGGCGCCGTCCGTCGGGCGAGAAGCGCGGCAGCAATGAGATGGACTTGTCGTCGGTCAGGCGCTTGACCGCGTCGCCGTCGTAGTCCATGACCCAGATTTCCTTGTGCCCGGTCTTGTTGTTGGCGAAGGCGATGCGCGTGCGCGCGATGCCGTCGCGGCCGGTCGCGGCCTTGACGATGTCGTCGGCGATCCGGTGCGCGAGCGCGCGCAGCCAGGCCGCGTCCTGCTTGTAGTAGCGTTCGAAGACGGCCTCCCGGCCGCCCTCGGCGTTGGCGAGCTTCACCCGGACCGAGACCTTGTCCGCGTTCTTGGAGGCTTTGGCGGTGAGCCGCCAGGTCGCTCCCTTCACGGGCTCGGACGCGTTTTCCTCGTCCGAGACCTCGAAGCGGCGGGACAGGAACAGGTCTTGGCGCACGATCTCGCGCAGTTCCTTGGCGAGCAAAGCGTCGGCGCCGATCTTCGGATCCTCGGCCTCGAACGGGGGCAAGGCGAGCCCGGGGTTCGGCGCGCCGGCCTGTCCGCTCAGCGCGAGCTTGACCTCGGTCTGGGCGAACGCCGGCGAGACGAGGAGTAGGGCGAGAAGCGCCTGTCGAATCATTTCTTGGGCTTGCCCAGGCGCTTGAGCGCGGCCGCGGCTTCCTTCGCCTCGGGGCTCTTGGGGAAGTCGGCCTGGACGGACTCGAGGTAGGCGCGGGCTTCGTCGCCGCCCTTCTTGAGATTGATCAAAGCCAACGCGTAGTGCAGGCGGGCGCCGGGCGTCTGCCCGCTCTTGGGATATTTATCGAGTACGATCGCGAACTCGCGGCCCGATTTTTCCCACTGCTTGAGCCCGAAGTAGGCGAGGCCGAGGTCGTAGGTCGCGACGTCGACGAGATCTCCTTTCGGGAACTCCTTTAAATATCCCTCGAAGCCCTTCGCGGCCTGGCCGTAGTCCTTGGCCTGCAGGCGCTTCTCGGCGGTGACGAAGGCGTCGGTCGCGCCGCCCTGGTTCTTGGCGGCCTCGAGCGCGGCCTTCTGCGCGTCGTTGCTTTTCTGTTGTGCGTCGTTCAGACTTTGGCCGAGCGCGGCCACCTTGCCGCCGAGCTGGGAGCCGAGGTCGTCGAGCTTGGCCGAGAGCTTGCTCATATCGCCCTGAGATGACTTCACGGTTTCCGTGTAGGCCGAGAGCTCCTCGCGCAGCTGCTTGATCGAGACCGACAGGTCGGCCTGGTTGGCCTGCATCGAGTTCACCGTTTTCTTGAGCTCGGCGACCTGCGCCTTCATGTCGTCGGACTGCTGCGAGAGGTCGAGCATGTCCTTCTGCGTGGCGACGCAGGACGCGGCCGACAGCGCGGCCGCGGCGAGGAGAAGCGCCCGGCCGTTCACTTCGCGGCCGTGGCTTTGAGACGCACGCCGGTGACGGCGCGGCGGTTTTTAGACCAGCAGCCTTCCTCGGATTCCGAGCAGGAGGGCATCTCTTTGCCGTAGGAGATCGTGGCGATCCGGCGTCCGTCCACGCCCAGGCGCATGTAGTAGTCGCGGACTTCCTTGGCGCGCTTCTGGCCGAGGGCGAGGTTGTAGGCCACGGTGCCGCGCTCGTCGCAATGGCCGGCGACGAGGAACTCGTAGCCTTTGCGCGTCTTGAGCACCGCCGCGTTCTCCTTCAGCACGGCGAGCGCCTCGGGGGAAAGCTGGGCGCTGTCGTAGTCGAAGCTCACGGGCTTGAGATCGGGGTCGGACTCAAAGCCGGAGCCGGTCTTGATCCCGGCCTCCATGACCTCGGCGCCGGGGGGAAGCGGCGCGGCCTCGGCGTCTGTTCCGGCGGCGCCGGCCTTGCCGTTCTTGGCGGAGGAGTTTTTCCTCTGGGCCGGAGTGCAGGCCGCGAGCAGGACGACGGCGGCGACAAAGAAGAGCGCTTTTCTCATGCGCGAATCATACAAAAAACGGAAGCCCGGGTCCCCTAAGGAAGATTCAAATAAGACGCAAGATCGGCCCCGGACATCGGGTCCTCCCAGAACCCGGCCTGGTCCTTGATGATACGGCCGCCGTCCTCGCTGACGAACAGGTGCGGCACTCCGCCGGCGAACTTAAACTCCTTGTTCGCGTCGAGCATCGCGCGGGTGACCCAGCCCGAGCGCTTCACGCTCCAAATCATCCCGCCGAAATCGACGTCGAACTCGCCGTAGTAGGGCTTGCGGCTCTCCTCGTCGGTGAAGGTCGCCGACACTTTGAACAGCTCGCCGGACGTTCGCCGGACGTTTTTGGCGTCGATCGACTTCAGTTTCAGGCGCAGATTCCCGCCGCCCTTCTGCTTGACGGGCCAAAACCCCTCGGGGCTTTTCTGGGCCACGTAGGTTTGGATGATGGTCTCGACGTTTTCCTGCGCCTCCTTGAGGCTAGCGGCGCGCGCGGGGGCGGAGGCGAGGAGCAGGGAGAGGGCCGCGGGGATCAGCACCCGGTCAGCATAGCCCCTGTTTTGCGCCGACGCAAGGACTGGACGGTCTTTCGCCCAACGCCGAGCGATTAAAAGATATCCCCAGCGTTTCCAGCGTTGAAAGTATTGGGGATAACTGCTCTTGAGCCGTAGCTCATCGATCAGAACGAGCCGATACGGCTTTAAGCCATCGGCCCGGTCTCCCGCGCCCGGTCTAGTCCGCGGCCGAGACGGCCTTCTTGAGCACCTCGCCCTGCTTGCCGAGGTCGTAGTAGATCGGCCGGCAGGTGGCGATCTCCACCTTCATGATCCCCTCGGGGCTGAGCTTCTCGAGGTCCATGATGATCGCGCGCAGCGAGTTGCCGTGCGCGGACACGAGGACGTTCTGCCCGGCCGTCACCGCGGGCAAGATGAATTTGTTGAAGTAGGGAAGGGTCCGGTCCGCGGTGTCCTTCAGGCTTTCGCCGTTGGGCGGCTTGATGTCGAACGACCGGCGCCAGATGTGGACCTGGGCGTCGCCGTACTTCTTGGCGGTCTCCGCCTTGTCGAGGCCCTGGAGGTCGCCGTAATGACGCTCGTTGAGCGCGGCGTCCTTCTTTACCGGCAGGTCCTTCTGGCCGAGCTCGCCCAGGATGACCTCGAGCGTCTGATTGGCGCGCTTGAGATCGGAGACGAAGGCGACGTCGAACTTGAGCCCGGCGTCCCTGAGCTCCTTGCCGGCGCGGTGGGCCTCCGTCTCGCCGAGCGGGGTGATCGGAACGTCCACCCAGCCGGTGAAGCGATTCTCCAAATTCCATTGGGATTGTCCATGGCGGACGAGGACGAGCTTGCCCATTTAAGCCTCCGGGGTGCCCGCGAGCAGCTCGCGGATGGTGCGGCGGAATTCCTCGAGCTTGACCGGCTTGGGCAGGAAGCGCGAGCCGGTCGTGTCCGAGACCTCGCTCATGATCTGGGCCGGGTCGGCCTCGCCGCTCATGAACAGGATCGGGGTGTTCTTCGTGGCGTTGTTGCGCCGCAAAGACTCGAAAAGGTGCGAGCCGGTGTTGCCCGGCATGTGGTAGTCGAGGATCATCAGGTCGGGCTTGACCTTGCGGGCCATCTGCATGCCCGCGACGGGCTCGCCGGCCGAGGAGACCTCGTGGCCTTCGTGCTTGAGGATCTCGGTCAGGATGGCGACGATCTCGAAGTCGTCGTCGATGATGAGGACGCGGGCCATGGCCGATGATACTATAAACGGCCCGCGCGCTCCTCGTATCGCGCGGCTTTGCGGAAATGCCAGTCGGCCCTGGCCTTGTCCCCGGCGTCGAGGAACTCCTGCCCCAGCTCGCGATGCATCTTGGCGTGCTCCGCGTCGCTCACGCCTTTCGGGCCCACGACGTCGGCCAGCATCTTGCGTGAGTACTCGTCCGCCGGGAAGATGCCGATCTGCTCTTCCAAGTAAAGCACCGCCTCGCCGGTCCGGCCGCGCTCGAGCAGGCCCTGGGCCAGGAGCGGGCGGGCGGTGTCTCCGAGCGGCTCGATCTTCAGAGCCTGACGCCAAAGAGAGACCGAGTCGTGCCAAACCGCCGTCTGGTGCGTGGTGACCGCGCCGAGCGCGAGCAGGACGGCGGCGACGGCGGCCCGGGCCCGGCCCTTGGCCGCGGCCGCGATCAGGAGGGCCCACGGCAGGCAGGCGACGTAGGTGTAGCGGTCGGCGGCGATCTGGCGGCCGGATTTGACGAGGCCGAGGTAAGGGATTAAAGCGATCGCGTAGAACGCGCAGGCCGCGGCTAATGCGGGCCGGAGCCGCGGTTTGGTCAATCCGTATGCGATCAGAGCGACCGCGGCCGCGCCGATGATCACGGCCAGGCGGTCGGCGTCTCCGCCACCGTAGTAAAGCGTCGAAAGCCCGGCCGGCCAGATCGTTTTGCCGAGATAGAAGACGAAGGAGTACGCTGAGTTTCCAAGCCGCGTCGCCCATCCGACCTTGGCGAGCGGCGCCATCGTCGCGGCGTCGATCTGGGCCCAGACGTTGAGCGCGAGGAACAGAAGCGAGAGCGCGGCGAACGGAATTTTGTCGAGAAGCGACTTGCGGAAATCGCGTTTGAACCAATAGACGTCGAGCAGAAGCAGGATCGCCGGCAAGGTCACGCCGGTGATTTTCGCCGACAGCGAGAGAAAAGCGCACGCCAAGGCCGCGCGGCGGCGGCCGTCGAGCCAGCACAGGATGGTCGCGAGGAAGAACAAGCCGGACAACGGATCGCGCCGTTGGGCGGCCCAGACGACGGATTCGACGCGTAGCGGGTGAAGCGAGAACAGCAAAGCCGCCGCGGCGGCGGCGACGGGTTCCTTCAGCAGGCGCAAAGCGATGAAGTAGGCGACGACGGCCGCGGCGCAATGGAGGAGGAGGCTCGTCAGGTGAATGCCGAACGGGGTTCCGCCCCACAGGACGTGATCGAACCCGAGGCTCAGCCAGCTCAACGGCTGGTAATGCCCGAGGAAGCCCGTCGTCAGCATCCAGCGCAGGTTCGCGAGGCCCAGCCCGCGCCACGCCTCGTTGTAGACCAGCGCTTGGCGGTCGTCCCAGTTGACGAAGCCGTTCTGCAGGCTGCCCGCGAAGGCCAGGAAGGTCAGCGCCGCCACGGCCGCGGGCGCGAGCAGGGGTTTTTTCAAGCTCGGGGAGTATAGCCTTTGAGGAGGCGGGGGCTAAATACGACGGGTGCCGCGGGCGGCGGCCGCGTAGACGCGGGCGAGGTCGGTGCCGCGGCGGCGCACGCCCGCCTTGCCCGACTTCATCTTGAACATCGCCTTGTCGGCCTCGCGCACCAGCTCGGACACGTCGCCGGACGGCGGCAGGCGCGCGACGCCCCAGCTCGCGGTGACGCCTTCTTTGACGAGCGGCGCGGCGGCCTTGACGATGCGGCGCGACACCGTCACCGCTTTCACGGCGGTCGTGCCGGGCAGGAGCAGGATGAACTCGTCGCCGCCGTAGCGGAAGGCGAGGTCGACCTCGCGCCGGACGCTGTCGGAGATCGCCCCGGCGAAGGCGCGCAAAATCCGGTCGCCCTCGAGATGGCCGTGCTTGTCGTTGACCTGTTTGAAGCCGTCGAGGTCGAAGACGATCATGGACAGAGGGTCGCCCTGGCGGCGGGCGCGGGCGGCCTCCTCGCGCAGGCGGTCGTGGAAGTGGCGCTGGTTGTACAGGCCGGTCAAGTCGTCGGTGCGGGTCAGCTCGCGCAGGCGGCGTTCCAGCTCGACGCGGTCGCTGATGTCCTTGGCGATGCCGAGCGTGCCGATCACCCGGCCGCGGGCGTCCTTCAGAAACGAGACCGAAAGACTCACGTGCAGGATGCGGCCGCCGGAGGCCTTCATGCGCGTCTCGTGATTGTGGAGGCGGCCGTCGGGGCTCGCGCGCAGGAGCTTCATGAGGCGTTCGGCCTCGTCGCGGCCTTCGACGTAGAAATCGTGGGCGGGGCGGCCGGCCACCGAGGCGGCGGTGAGGCCCAGCATGGCCTCGGCGCCGGGCGAGAAGTAGATGACGCGGCCGGTGACGTCCGTGGTGCAGATCAGGTCGCCGGAGGAGGCCACGATGGCCTCGAAGTACTCCTTGACCCGGATGAAGTCGGTGGAGAGCGCGATCAGCGGCCCGTGGGCTCGCTGGGTGATGAGGGGCATATCGCTAATTTAACCGGATTCGGAGTCCGTATACAGGGGCGTTAGTCCCGACGGGGAAGGGGCCAAAGGACCCAGGTGAAATGACGATACTGACAGGGGAAAAGTCCCAGATGTAAGTTGGGACTTCCCGGGGGAGTAGGGGAGGCATGAAGAAGAAGAAATCGATCGTGTTCACCTGGCTCGAAGAGCGCCGCGCCGCGAGCTTTTACGCCTTCTTGCGTCGCTCGAGGGCGGCGAAGGTCCGCTCGATCTTGGACTTCAAGGTGTCGAGCTCGATCGGCTTGACCATGTAGTCGACGGCGCCGAAGAGCAGCGCGTCGTTGAGGGTGCCTGCGTCGGCCAGGCCGGAGATCACGATGATCGGAATGTCCGAGGTCTTCGCGTCGGCGCGCAGCTCGCGGGTGAAGCTGATGCCGTCCTGGTCGGGCATCATGATGTCCATGAGGATGATGTCCGGCCGGCGCTTGGCCAGGGCTTCCCGCGCCTTGGCCGCGCTCGGAGAGCACTCGACGTCGTAGCCGCTGAGACGCAGCGCATGATCGTAAAATTCGCAGACCGAGGGGTCGTCGTCGACGGCGAGAACGCGCTTTTTATCGCTGGCCATGAGCGGGATCAGTATAGCCGCCTTCCGTCCAGCTGTCCAGGCTGAGCGCCGCGGGCGCGGACTTCCAGGCCAGCCAGCACAGGCCGAGCAGGACGGAATCGAAGGCGAGGGCCTGGAGCGGGGTGAAATGGATCGCGTCGCCGAAGCAGCCGCAGTTGGGGAGCTGGATGCCCTTGAGCTTGACCATCCCGAGCGCGACCAGAAACGCGCCGAACAAAGCACCCGACGCCGCGGCCGTTTCCTTCAAGCGGAGGCCGAAAATCAGCGCCCAGCCCAGCACGAGCTCCACCCAGGGCAGGAAGGCCGCGGCCGTCATGACCATCTCGCGCGGCAGGATGTCGTAGGAACCGATGATGATCGCGAACTCCTCGGAGGGACCGGCCGCCTTGGTGGCGCCGGCGTAGACGAGAACCGCGCCGACGAGCACGCGCGCGGCGAGGCCCGCAGCCGGGGGGATCTTCATTTCTTCAGCTCCTTGTCGATCCAAAGGGTGCCGCGCTCGGAGAGCTGGAGGGCGCCGGCGAAGCGCTTGCCGTTGATGAAGAAGGTCGGGGTCGAGCCGACCCAGGCGTTGAGGCCGTCCTTCGTGTCGGCGTTGACGGCCTCGTTGGCGGACGGATCGACCCGGCAGGCCTGCCAGGCCTTCTCGTCGAGCTTGACGCGCTTGGCGTAGGCGGACAGGAGCTTCGCCTCCTCGTCGCCCGTCCATTCCTCTTGATGATCGTACAGCTCGTGATGGAACTCCCAGAACTTGCCTTGGCGCCCGGCGCACTCGGCGGCGATGGCGCCGGCGCGGGCGTGACGGTGCATGCGCTCGAGCGGGAAGTGCTTGAAGACGAGCCGCACCTTGCCCTCGTAGAGCTTGAGGATGGAGCGCATCGGCGGTTCGGCGACGCGGCAGGCAGGGCATTCGAAATCGGAGAACTCGACGATGGTGATCCTGGCGTCGGCCGGACCCAGCGTGCGGTAGCCGGGCGCTTCGGAGGAGAAGGGCTTGCGCGCGCCGCGCGCGTAAAGAAAGGAGCCGGCGCTCGCGGCGAGCACGAGCGCGGCGGAGACGATCAATTTGGGCAAGCGGTCCATGGCGGAACGATCATAGAAAATAAAGCGCCGCGTTCGCCGCCCGGACTTATTTCCGAGAGCAGGACGAGAAGTTCGCTCTCGCTCTATGGCACTTGGCTTCGGTCGCCAGTCCGTAGCCGGTCTTGCTTTCCGTCTCGATGCCGGCCGCCTCGCAATTCCCGACCTCGTTGCTCCACTGCTGGCACTGTTCGGCGCTGGGCGGCGCGGGCGCGGCCACGTCACTTTCCTTCTGTTCGTTCTCAGCCGCGAACAACTTTTTCAAGCGCTCGGCCAGCGTAAGGCTCTGCTTGGCCTTCTCGACCCGCTTAATATCTGAGCTCGCGACGAAGCGCGCCTCGGCTTCCGCGCGGTTCTTCTCCCGTCTCTGATCCGCTCTCGTCTGATTCGCCGCCTCGGTCAGGGCGCGCTGGCTGGCGCGAACGCGTTCCGTGCAGTAGTCTTCGAGGACGCGGATGAACGCCTGGTTGCTCGCCGTGGCCGAGCCGCCGTTGAAATACTGCAGCCATTCCGTTCCGACCTTGGCGATGCCGCGCTTGTTGAGAGTCTGCTCCCACAATTCGTTTTTGCCGGGGAAGGCGGCGAGAATCGCGTCGCGAGTGGCGGCGCGCGGGCTCGCGCAGGGGTCGGGAGCCGGGTCGGCATGCGCGGGGCGCGGCGTGAACAATAGGGCGGTCAGCAGGAGGGTGAGGGAGGTTTGGGGGCTCATAGCCCGAGTATAGACCCCCGACCGTCGACAATCAAGGGGTACAAAGAAAGCGCCCCGTTCGCCTACCTGGCGAACGGGGCGCCTGTTAGTAGAACGGCGTTATTTGACGAGCTTGGTGGCCAGCGGCAGGCCCGCGCCCTGGCCGATGTCCGGCACGCCCGGGAGCTTGGCCGACGCCGCCGCGAGCGCCGCGCGCGCCGCGGCGGGCGTCGCGCCCTTATGAGTCGCGACGTACAGCGCCGTCAGCCCGGCCACGTGCGGCGTGGCCATCGACGTCCCCGACAGCGTGTCGTAGCCGCCCCCCATATAAGTGGACTTGACCGCGACTCCGGGGGCGATGACGGCGACCTCGGGTCCGCGGCTGGAGAACGAGGCGAGCTTGTCTCCGGAGTCCGACGCCGCGATGGCGATGGCTCCCGGGTACGCGGCGGGGAAGCCCACCGAGCTGCCGGAGTTGCCGGCCGCCGCGATGAGAATCACCCCGCCCTTGCGCATCGCTTCCACGGCGTCGGCCAGGGCCTGATTGCCGCGGCTCGCGCCGAGGCTCATGCTCGCGACCTCCATCTTGTTCTCGACGGCCCACAGCATGCCGGCGATGACGTCGTCGAAGGTGCCGGAGCCGTTGGCGTCGAGGACCTTCACGCCGTACAGGTCGATCGCCGGCGCGACGCCGACCACGCCCGCGTTGTCGTCCTTCGCGGCGATCGTGCCCGAGCAGTGCGTGCCGTGGCCGTTGTCGTCGTTGAAGTCGTCGGTCTTGGTCACGGCGTTCCAGCCGCCCTTGAGGATGCCCGACAGCTCGGGGTGCGTGCGGTCGATGCCCGTGTCGATGACGACGAGCTTGACGCCCGCGCCGCGCGAGGTCGCCCAGGCGGCCGGAGCCTGCACGCGCGCGATGCCCCACGGTGTCTCCTGCCCGGCCGGGACGGTCGGGGCCGGAGCGGGCTCTTCGGCCTGCTTCTGCTTGAGGGCCGCGATGCCTTTCATGATGCCGCTCGCGGAGGGAAGCGCGAAATCCGTTCCCCGGGCGTCGGCCATGGAGAGCCAGTTGATCTTCGGGTCGAGGTCGATGCGCTTGACCTCGGCCATGGTCCGCAACTTCGCGGCGGCGGCCGCGACCTGGGACGGGTGGTCGATGACCACGGCGTTGATCAGCGGCAGTTCCCGGACCACCGTGCCGCCGGCGGACTGGGCCAGCGCGACGCGTTGGGCGGGGCTCGTATTCGGCTGGAAGACCACGATGCGGCGTTCGGCGTGCGCGGCAGTGGAAAGGACGGACAACATCACCAGGAGAAGACCTCGAACCATAACACCTCCGTACGACTCGCCGCGACCCCTCGCGGCGCCCGACCCGTCAGAAACCATATAACATATTTCTAGGCCGCAAGTCCTATATTGATCTAGGCCTTTAGGGCAAGGTTATCCACAGTGTGAATAACCTGGGGATAACCGGCCTGACACCACCTCTACTTGGAAGTAGCGGTGAAGACGCCGTCCCAGCCCGGGGGGGGCGGTTCGGCGCGGAAGGCGGCCAGGCGCTCTTCGTATAAGTGGTAGAGCTTCTCCACATGCCAGGGCTCGCTGAGCTTGAGCGCCTCGGCCATGCGCTTTTCCGCGGCGTCGAACTTCGCGGCGCGGTAGAGCTTGAGGAACTCGGCGTGTTTGGCGGCGAAGGCGAGGAAGGCGGGCGCCTTGGCTTCGTCCGGCGTGCCGAGCAAGGCGTAGATGTTGACCGGCTTGGTCTTGCCCTTGACCTTGATGAGGTCGAGCTCGATCGCGGCGAAGTCCGCGGCCTGCTCGCGCGTGACCGGGCCGATGACGATCTTGACCCCGTAGGACTTCGACTGGCCCTCGAGGCGGGAGGCGAGGTTCACGTCGTCGCCGAGCACCGTGTAGTCGACGCGCAACGACGAGCCCATGTTGCCGACGACGCACGGCCCGGTGTTGAGGCCGGTGCCGATCTCGATGCGCGGCAGGTCGATGCCCTTGGCCTTCGCGTCCGCCTGCCACTGCTCGTTGAGCGCGCCGAGCCGCGCGTGCATCTTGAGCGCGGCTTCGCAGGCCCGCTTGGCGTGATTGGGGACGTTCATCGGCGCGTTCCAGAAGGCCATGATGCAGTCGCCCATGTACTTGTCGATGGTGCCGTCGTGCTGGAGGATGATCTCCGTCATCGGCGTCAGGAAATTGTTGATGAAGACGGTGAGGCCGTGCGGGTCGAACTTCTCCGAGATCGTGGTGAAGCCGCGCACGTCGCAGAAGTGAAAGGTCATCTCGCGCGTCTCGCCGCCGAGCTGGACCGCGCCGGGGTTCTCGGCGAGCTTCTCGACGACCTTGGGGGAGAGGTAGCGTCCGAAGGTATCGGTGATCATGCGCCGGCTCTTCTCGCTTTGGATGTAGCCGACGGCGATGAACGAGGCGTACGTCGCGGCGAAGCACGCGACCGGGAAAATGGGATCGAGCAGCAGGTGCCAGGCCGTGTAGGCGTGCCAGGACGTCCACACCGCCGCGGTGATCATTCCGAGGCCGATCGGCGACGACCAGGTGGCGCCGAAGCGCACAAGGGCGGCCAGGAGCAGAAAAGACGCCGCGAGCGTGAGATAGAGTTCGACTCGCGCGGCGCGGCCGGGGCGCTTGAGATATTGGCCGAGGCGGATCTGTTCGGCGATGTTCGCGTGGACCTGCACGCCGTCGAGCGCGGGGTCGATAGGCGTGGCGCGCAGGTCGCGCAGGCCCTGGGCGCTGGTGCCGATGAAGACGATCGCGCCCTTGAGGCCGGAGATCGAGGCTTTAGGATCGAGCACCTTCCACGCGGGCAAGGTGCGCGGCGCCCGCTCCTTGGTGTAGTAGACCCACAGCTGGCCGCTGCCGTCGGTCGGCACGACGTACTGGCCGATCTTGATCTTTGAGACGCCGGCGTTCTCATCGAGTTTCTGCTCGAGCCAGGTCGAGCCGCTGGTGCCGCCGAGCTTGACCTTGAAATCGTGGGCTTTCTGCGCGACGCGCAGAGCCTCGATCGCGAGGGAGGGATAGATCCTCTCTCCGAAGCGGAACAGCAGCGGCGCGCGGCGGACCAGACCGTCGTGCTCGGGGACGAAGCCCATGCTGCCCAGGCCGTACACGGCCTTCTCGAGAACGGGGAGGTTCGAGGTCGCGCCCGGGAAAAAATGGATGAAGCGCAGCGGGTTGTCCTTGTCTTTGTCCACGTCGGTGAACACGAGATTGCCGTCGGCGTCCTCGACGGGCGCCACGACCGTGCCCGAGAAGCCGAAGCCGGCCTTCTGCGCGGGCACGGTCGGGCGTTTCTCGGCCGTCGGGGCGAAGCTGAGCACCGAGGGTGTGCGCTTCAACTCGCGCGCGAGGAACTCGTCGTGGCTTTCGCCTTTGAGCCCGGAAAGACGGACCTTGACTTCCTTAAGACCCGGGGAGTCGGGCCAGGAGTGGACGACCTGCTCCGGGGAGGTCCGGTCGGCCTCGGGGAACATCGCGTCGAAGGCGACGACGGCGGCGCCGCGGTCGGACAACGCTCGCACGAGCTTGGCGACCAAGGTCCGCGGCCAGGGCCACTGGCCGAGCTGGGCGAGCGACTCCTCGTCGATGTCGACGACGCGGACCTGGGCGTCCACGTACGGACGCGGTCGTATATTGAGGAAAGCGTCGAACGCTCGGTGCTGGATGCCCTCGACCCAGGAGCCTCCCAGGACGCGCACGGCGGTCAGGCCCGCGAGGACGACGAGCGGGACGGCCCATTTCGCGGAACGATTGAACCGAGGGCGGCGCATGAGGGCGATTGTAGGAAATCCGGCGTCGCTGAGAGGTCAATGTGTTAATATTCCTCCTATGAAATTCCTTTTCGCGCTCCTCTTTATGGCCGTGGCCGCTTCCGCGCAAAATAATCAGCCCAACGTGGACCGCGAGAGCCAGGACGCCTCCCGCCGGGGCGCCGCCGAGCGTAAGGCCGCCGAAAAGGCCGCGCAGGCCCAGCAGGCCGGGACTTCCGACGCCATCCCGTTCGAGAATATCCTCGCGGCTCCCGGCAACCTCGACCTCAACGAGCGCTTCGCCCGCCAGCAGATCAATCAGGGCGACCTCCGCGGCGCGGCGACGACGCTCGAGCGCATCCTGATCCTGGCGCCGGGCCGCGACCGCACCCGCCTGCTTTACGCCGCCGTGCTTTACCGCCTCGACGCCCTTCAGGACGCCGAGCGCGAGATACGCCTCGTGCTGGGCCGTTCGGCTCCGGCCGATGTGCTCGACGAAGCCAAGGCGTATCTCAAGCTCATCGAGGGACGCCGCCGCAAGACGCACTTCGACGCGCGCGTCAGCCTGGGCTACGGCTACGACGACAACCGCAACTCCGCGGCGAACTCGGACCGGAACCTTTTCTTCGGCACGCCGATCCTGCTGAACCCCGACTCGCGCCGCCGCACCGACACGAACGTGACGTTCGCCGGCGGGCTCGGCGTTTCGCGCGAATTCGGCGGCTCCAAGCCCCAGAAGGCGTTCGCGAACTTCGGCTACTACCGCGGCGAGCAGACCTTGATCAACACCCTCGACCTGCAGGCCTACAGCCTCAGCGCCGGCGTCGCCCTGCGCTGGCGCGGCTACGAGTTCACGCCGACGATCGGCTTCGATCACGTGCTGTTGTCGCAGAGCACCTACCTGCGCGACTGGTGGCAGGCCCTGCGCGTGTCGCGCAAGGTCCGTCCCCGCGTCGAGCTGTGGGGCGAGTTCCGCCACGACGACCAGGGTTTCATTCGCACGCCGCTCGTGGTCAACGCGACGGACCGCACGGGCGACCAATTCGATTTCAACTTCGGCGCGAACTGGATCGCGACGCCGCGCGACCGCTTCGGCGTCACGCTCGGCCACCGGCGCAAGTACGCCCGGGCCGTCGCCCAGGCCTACCGCCGCGAGTCGATCGGGCTCGATTACACCCGCCTGCTCGGACGCGGGATGTTCGCCTACGCGAGCCTCGTCAAGCAGTTCGACCGCTACGACCGGCCCGACGTGTCGATCCACACGCTCGGCCGCAGCGACGACGCGACGATCGCCCAGTTGCTCTTCGGCATGCCGTTGAGCGTCTTCTACAAGCCGCTGGCCGGCTTCACCTGGACGATGGGATACGAGCGTTTCTATCAGCTGTCGAATCTCACCAACTACACCTACACCAACAACCGCCTGAGCGCCATGCTCGCCTACAAGTGGGGAATCTAACATGATCAAAACTCTCGTCGCGCTCTTGCTCATCCCTCTGACCGCCTCGGCCGCCCCGCTGAACATCGGGGTCGCCTCCGCCGTGCGCGGCGTCGTGAACGCGACCGCGCCCGGAGCGGCCGGCCGCATCGTCGAGACCGGCAAGGCCGTGTACTCTCACGACAAGGTCGTCACCGGCCCCGAGGGCAAGCTTCAGATACTGCTTCTCGATCAGACCAGCTTCACCGTCGGCGCCAACAGCGAGATGGAGCTCGACGAGTTCGTCTTCGACCCGGCCACGAACGTCGGCAAGGTCGCGGCCAAGATCAACAAGGGCTCCTTCCGCTTCGTGACCGGCAAGGTCGCGCGCAAGGATCCGGCGAGCATGCAGGTCGTCACGCCGGTCGGCACGATCGGCATCCGCGGCACGATGACGGCGGGCACGGTGAACGGCAGCGAGGGAACGTTCGTTCTGCTCGGCCCCGGTCCGGAGAACAACGCCGACGAGAAGTCGGGCGGCATCACGGTCAAGAACGACAAGGGCTCGACCGAGGTCGACAAAGACGGCTGGGGCGTGACGGTCAAGGCGGGAGAGGCTCCGAGCCCGGCGTTCGAGCTCGGCGCCGGCCAGCTCGAAGGCATCCTCAACGGCGTCGGCTCGGCGCCCAAGGGCGATCAGAAGGACGACAGCGCCTCCGACGGCGGAAAAGACTCCTCCGGCCAGGACACGGCCACGGGCAAGGACAACGCGAGCGACGCCTTCGCGGCGGCCGACGCGGCGCAGAGCGAAACCAGCCAGTTCGCCTCCCAGCAGTTCGGCGCGCCGACGCCGCTCGTCTGGGCGGACGTCATCGCGATCCCCGGCGGGACGGGCGTCTTCAGCGGCTCCGGCTCCTGGTACAACTGCACCGGCGGAACCTGCGCCACCACCCCCTCCGGCTCGACGACGTACGGGATCAACGTCGACTTCGGCGCCAAGACCTTGGGCGGCGGCTCATCCTTCATCACCCAGACGAACAGCGGCGTCAACGCGACCTCGATCAGCGCCGGCTCCTACGCGTCGCTGTCCGGCGACGCGAAGTTCAACCTCGTGCCGAACATCGGCGCTACGACCAACGGCACCTTCTCGACCGCCGACCTCAAGCTGTTCAACGTGGGCGGCGTCACCGCCGGCGGGTCCTCGCTCTATCTCAAGGTCTCGAACACCACCCTCAGCCAGACCAACGAGGCCACGGCCAGCGGGCTGCGCTGAGCTAGCGCCGCAAGACGCGTTCGACCGCGTCGAGATTGGCCCGGGCCTCGCGAGAGGCCCGGTCTTTTTTCAAGGCGGCGCGGTACTGCTCGGCGGCGTCGGCGAGGCGGCCTCGGCGGGCGAGGAGATTGCCGAGGTTGACCCGAGACGCGACGAGACCGGGATCGACGCGTATAGCCTCGCGGAAGCGTCGCTCCGCTTCGGCGTTTCGTCCGGCGGCGAGGGAGCGATTGCCGAGATTGTGATTGGCCTGCGCGCGCGACTCGGGATCGGCCAGCGCGAGGCGGTAATGCGCGAGCGCCTCATCGCCTTGTCCCGCTCGCTCGAGTAGGAGTCCCAGGTTGTTGTGCGCCCGCCCAAATGCGGGATTTAAGGCGAGCGCCGCTTCGTACTCCTTGCGCGCCTCGGCGGTTTTGCCGCCGAGGGCCAGGGCGTCGCCAAGATCGGCCTCCCAGTCGGCGCGATCCGGGCGCTCCGTGAGGGCTCCCATCAGATAAGCGGCGCCTTCCGGATCGGTATTGCCGGACTTTTTCGCGAGAGACGCGCCGAGCATGGCGGCGGATTCGGGCGAAAAGTTTTTCCCGGTCAGCCCCTCGCGCCAGGTCTCGCGCGCGTCCTCGTCCCGCCCGAGGCGATGCAGGGCCACGCCGAGGTTGATGTAGGCGTTGGGCTGCGCGTCTCCGCTCGCGACGACGCGCGTCAGGAGCTGCGCGCCGTCTTCGTCGCGTCCGGCGGCGATGAGCGCCATCCCGAGTTCGCCTTCCGCGAGCGCGCTGGGCGCGCGTGTCACCGTCGCGCTCCACAATGAGAGAGAGTCATGCCAGACGACGCACTGACGCCAGGTCATCGACCCGAGTATGAATAACCAAAGCGCCGCGATGAGACGACGTTGGGCGCCGCCCGCGCCGAACACGGCGCCGAAAAGGACGGCGAAGCCGAGGCAGGGCAGATAGCTGAACCGGTCCGCGGCGGAGAAGAGCAGGCCGTGCTGGACCAGGCCGAGCATCGGAAGCACGGCGAGCGCGTAGCAAGCGACGGCGACGACGGCGGGCCGATAGCGGTCGCGAGCGGCGTACAGCGCGGCCGCCGCCGCGGCGACCGCGGCCGCGCATGCCGCGAGTTGCCAGGACCAATACCCGAACCAAGGCTTGGGCGGATAGCACGGGGCAAGGCCGGAAGGCAGCAAAGTCTTCCACGGATAGAACAGGAGTCCGTACAGCGCTTGGCCGACGCCCCAGGCAGCGCCCGGCGCATGGAGGGTGGCGTTCGCGTTGACGGTCTTTCCCGCAGCGACGGTCGCCGCGACGGCGGCCGCGGACAGCGCGAAGTATGGAAGGTATTTCTTCGCGGACGGGCGCATGCGGAACCAAAACGCGTCGAGGACGAGCAGAACGAGCGGCAGGGTCACGCCGTTGGGCTTCGCGGCCAAAGAAAATGCGAACGCGGCGAGCGCCGCCGCGCGCCGGCCCCGGAGCTCGGCGTACAGCGCGGCCAGCCACAGCGCCCCGGATAGGACGCCTTTCCTCTCGGCGAGCCAGGCGACGGATTCGACGCGCAACGGATGGAGCGCGAAAAACAGCGCGGCCAGCGCGGCCGCCGCGGCCGCGCTCTTTTTGAGCTTGGGCTCGAAGAGAAGCAGGCCGATCTCATAGAAAAGGAGCGCCGACGCGGCGTGCAGCAGGAGGCTCGTCAGGTGGTAGCCCGCCGGCTCGACGCCCCAGACGAAGCGGTCGAGCGCCAGGCTCAGCCAGGTCAGCGGGATCCAGACGCCGCCGATGAAGGGCCCGGCCATCGCGCGCAGATGAGCCGCGTCGAAGCCGCGGATCATGGGGTTGTCCAGGATGAACGCCTGGTCGTCCCAGCTCACGAAGCCCGCGGACAGGCACGGCGCGAAGGCCGCGAAAGTCGCGGCGAGCACGAGCAGGCGCAGAAGCGCCCGGTCGCTCAACGGTCGGCGCGCAACAGACGCGGCGCGGGCGCGGGCGCCAGCAGCCGCCGCAGACGCGACAGATAGAATCCGGCCAGCCCGTACGCGAGCAGGAGCAGGTACCGGCTGATGTAGCGGAAGGAGCGCGCGCTGATGCCGCGCGGGCCTTCACGGTCGACCGCCTTCACCGGAACCTCGACGACGCGCATGCGCGAGGAGAAGAACTGGAGCAAGGTCTCCTGCACGTAGTCGTATTCGAAGCTCGGGCGCGCCGCGGCGATCGCCGCCGCGTTAAGCGCGCGGATGCCGCACGACAGGTCCGTGAGCGGGGAGTCCACGGCGAGCCCGACCGCGCGGGCGAGAAGCCGCAGCGCCGCCGCCTTCGCCGCGCTCAGGTACTCCGGGCGGCCGTCGAGGAACCGGCTGCCGATCGCGACGTCCGCCGTCCCGGCGCGCACGGGAGCGAGCAAGGCCGGGATCTGGGAGGGGTCGATCTGGCCGTCGGCGTCGATGTGGACGAGGTAGTCGAAGCCCTCCTCGCGGGCGAGTTCGAAGCCGCTGCGCAGCGCCGCCCCGACGCCCAGGTTCGCGCCGAGCGAGACGACGCGCGCGCCGGCCGTCAGGGCGTTCGCGATCGTGTCGTCGGTCGAGCCGTCGTCGACGACGACGACGCGGAGCGAAACGTCCGGCCAGGAGAGGGCGAGCGCCCCGCGGACGACGGCGGCGACCCGGCCCGCCTCGTTGTAGGCGGGAAGCAGGACGCAGACTTTATCCAAGGGGCTTCACCGCGATGAACAGCTCGTAGCGCGTCGGAAAAATCGCGACCGGCAGGCGCAGCGGGCTCGGAAAGGTGCCGCTCAGAGGATCGACCCAACCCGAGACTCGGGGGAGTATGACGTCAAAGTCGGCGAGACGCTTCAGCGACGCGCGGGAGCGGAAGTAAAGCGGCGGGACGCCGGCGAGGGCGAACAGCGCCATCAGCGGCTTGAACAGAGCTCGTTCGAGCGCGAAAAAAACGGGCGAGAGCACGGGCTCATAAAGGACCAGGCGTCCGCCCGGTCTGAGAACCCGAAAAGCCTCGGCCAACGCCGCGGCCTGCGCGGCCTCGGCCTGCGCGACCGTGCCCGCGGCGACGTGGTGGAACGACAGGCTGAACAGCACCGCGTCGAACGATTCGTCGGAAAAAGGGCTCATGTCCCGCGCGTCGGCGACGACCCTGGCGACGTCCGCCGGCACGCGCGCGAGCATTTCCGCAGACACGTCGAGCGAGGTGACGGACGCGGCGAGGCGCCGGTTGAACGGGAAGACGCCGCCGCTGCCGACGTCGAGGACGTCCTTGCCCGCGACGACGGCGGCGAGCTCGCCGCGGATCGCGTCGTAGAGCGGGTCGAGCGCGCCGGTGGCACCCGCGTAGTCGGGGGCGATCGAGTCGAAATGGGCGACGGTGAGGCGGTCGTTCATGGCGAGGGGGGCCGCTTATTATACCTCGCGCGCTCGTTGCCGAGGTTGTGGCGCGGGACGTCCCACTCCGGCGCCAGCTCGACCGCGCGGCGGAAGGCCGCCTCGGCCCGCGCGTGCTCCCCCGCGAACGACAGCGCCACGCCGAGGTTGTTGAGTATTTTCGGGTCGTCGAAGTCGAGCCGGGCCGCCTGCTCGAGCTGGGCGAGCGCCTCGCGCCGGCGCCCGAGGCCGTCGAGCGCCGCGGCCAGGTTGTAGCGCGCGATCGCGAGGTCGGGCGCGGCGGCGACGGCGGCGCGCAGCAGCCGTTCGGCTTCGGCGAACTGTTTTTTTTTGCACCGCGTCGGCGCCGAGGTTGCTGAGCTGTCGCGCCCGCCGCGGATCGAGGGCGACGGCGGCGCGTTCCTCGGCTAGGGCGTCGTCGATCCGGCTCGTGTTGCGATAGTAGGACGCGAGGTTGACGTGCGGCACGGCCGAGCCGGGGTCCACCTCCAGCGCCCTCTTCCACAATGATTCGGTGCCGCTCCAGTAGCGGGCTCCCTTCGCCGTCACGGCCGCGTTCGCCAGCAGGAGGGCAATCCCGGCCGCGGTCGCCGGCGCGCGCCACGTCGCGCGACGGCGGGCGGCGAGCAGGCCAGCTCCGGCCGCGACGGACAGGGCCAGGCCGGGTAGAAAGGAGTAGCGCTCGGCGACAAGATGATGGCCGAAGCGTACGAACCCCGCCATCGGGGCCAGGATCAGAGAATAGTGGACGAGAGACATCCCGAAGGCTGGCGCGCGACGCCGCACGCGCCAGGCCGCAGCTCCCAGGAAGGCGACGCCGACCGCCGCGCCTAGAACCAGCGGGCTCGACGGGCCGAAGCCGGGCGGCACCCGGTGATACGGCGACAGTCCCGAGGGCCAGGCGGTTTTCACCGCGTACCACCACAACGAATAGACGGCGAGTCCCAGCCGGTCGCCGAAGCCGGTCTCGAGGCGGAGCGCGCCGATGTCCCACTGCCCGGCGAGTCCCGCCACGCCCGCAGCGAAAGAAATGAGGAAGTACGGAATTTTATCCGCCCACGAGCGGCGGCGCAGGGGCCAGCGATCCAAAAGAATCAAGGTCAGCGGCATGGTGATCACGCTCGCCTTGGCCAGCACCGCGAGGCAGAACGCGAACAGCGGGCGCAGCGGCTTTTTCGGATCCTTCAGATAGAACCACGCGCAGAGGAGATATAAGAAGCCGGACAGGACGTCGCGGCGCTCGGTGAGCCAGACGACCGACTCGACGCGCAACGGATGCGCTCCCCAGAACAGGGCGGCGAAAGCGGCGGCGACGGAGCGCTCCCGCGGCGAGGACTCCGCAGCGCCGCGCTCGAGGAGCGCCGCGCAGACGAGGTACAGGAGGGCGACGCAGCCCGCGTGAAGGAGGAAGTTGGTCGCGCGCATCGCGGCGGGGTTCGCGCCCCACAGGGAGTAGTCGAGGGCGTAGCTCAGCCACGACAGCGGTTGATAGGGGCCGTCCTGGACAGTGGTCGTCATCCAACGCACGTTTTCAGCGGAAAAGCCCCGCCAGTGCGGATTGTTCACCAGGTGGGGCAGATCGTCCCACTCGAGGAACGGCGCGTTCAGCGCGGGAAGAAACGGGAGGAGCGCGGCGAGCGCGGCGAGCGCGGCGAGCGCGGGGACCGTCCTTCGTGACGCGAGCACGGCGCTATTCTAGCAACACCGCGCTCCCGGCGGGAGCCGGACCGAAAGGCCTAGACAAGCTCTGGGTCCTTTGATAGTATTGCGTTGCCGCCACCCTGGAGGTGCACACCGAGATGAACACGACCCGCCTGACGTTCGCGCTCGCCGCGACCTTGATCGCCGCTCCCGTCTTCGCCGAGTCTCCCGCCGTGAATTTCGACCAGGCCGTCGACGTGTCCGCCCTGCTCAAGGACGCGAAGGCCGCCGCGAAGAAGGACAAGACCGTGGTTCAGTCCGACTATTATCCGGGCGGACGCCGCACGGTGTCCGACTGCGTGAGCGTGTCCTTCGGCGCGAACGATCCCGCGTCCTCTCCTTCCTTCGACCTGCGCAGCACGGAGTACGTCGAGGAGTGCTACAACACCGGCGATCCCCGCCACGGCGGCGGCCGCCAGTGCTACGAGCGCGTCGGCTACACCTACCATGAGCGCGCGTCGGTCACGATCCGCGATCGCCAGGCGCTGCTGCCCTGGGAGCGCGACACGTTCCGCGTCTGCCTCGACGGGCCCTGGCTCGACATCCGCGCGCTGGAGACGGCCTACGACTACCGCCTGATCTCCGGCGGCAGCCGCGACGGCAACTACCTGCTCGCTCCCGGCAAGAAGATCGCCCAGCGCCCCGACCCGGTCGGCGTGCTCGGCGAGCTCGATGAGACGATGAAGTTCACGCTGACCGACCGCTGGGCGGCGTACTACGCGGGCCAGCAGATCGAGATCAAGTACACGCTCAAGAAGGACGTGCCGAACTGGTTCGACCCGACCATCGCCGAAGGCGCGTGGAATCCCGTCGTCGCGGCTTCCTACTCGGTGGACCTCTCCAAGAACAAGTTCGAGAGCGGTAAGAAGTACTACGTCGAGTACTCCATCCGCCGCCTGGGCGGGAAGGTCTCGACCGAGGCCTGGACCAAGACCTTGGAGACCAACAAGACGGCGCACGCCGCGCCGTCCTTGGCCCTGAACTAGCCTTTCGTCGCCCGCACGCGAGGCCCCGTCAGGACGCTCTGACGGGGCTTCGCTTTTCCACCGCTAAATTAAGAGGCCCCGACCTTTCGGTCAGGGCCTCGGTTCCCCTGGTGAGGAGATCGTTTGCTAGGGCAGGTAGACGTTCGCGCCGTACGCGACGACCATGACCTTGACCGGGCCCTTGCCGGCGTTGACGGTGACGAAGCCGTTGTAGGACTCGACCTGCTCGTTGGTGGCGGAGGTCTTCAGCGTGACGGCCAGGCCCTCGGCCGGGCGGATCTCGGTGATCTTGAGCTCGGCGTCGCGGGTCAGGCACTTGCCGTAGATCTTCACGAAGTCGTCGCCGCTGCGCACGTCGCGCACCACGGTCAGGAGCATGCAGCCCTCGATGGCCTTCTGCAGCGAGCTGATCGCGGCGGGAGCGGGCTCGCCGGCGGTCAGGACCTTGGTCACGTGGCCGAGCAGGCGGCCGTCGCGGTGCGCGAGCGAGGCGACGAGGTCGCGGTGGCCCTTGGAGCCGGCGGTCAGGTCGGTCTTGATGAGCAGGCCGGTCGTGCCGGGCCGGCCGCTCTGCGGCGCGGAGAGGAAGCCGCCTTCGGCGACGAACGTGGCCGAGTACTTCTTGGCCACGGCCTGCAGGCAGGGGTTGACGAGGTCGGACGCCTCATCGAGGTTGAAGGGGCGGATCGTCTTGATGTCGAGCACGCCGCAGGCGGGAACGCCGGCGAACGCGTCCTCGGCGACGAAGGGCTTCAGAGAGTCCTCGACCTGGGTCTCGAACGACTGAGCGCCGGCGAAGGTGGAGAGGGAGAGAGCGGCGATGACGAAGAAGGTTTTGTTCATGAGCCTATGATGCCCGAAAGGCCCAGCACTCTCGTAGGACTTTCGTCAATCCGGTTTATTGACCGAGATCAACCGCGAAAAAGCCTCGCAGCGAGGTCTAAAACTTGACCGCGGGAGCCTTCGCGGCCTCGGGGGCGGCGGCGAAGTACGGGCGCTCGGTGAAGCCGCCGAAGCCGGCGACGAGCGCGCCCGGGAACACCTTGATGGCGGTGTTGTAGCTCTGGGCGGCGTTGTTGAAGTCCATGCGCGCGACCGCCACGCGGTTCTCCGTGCCTTCGAGCTGGACCTGCAGATCGCGGAAGCCCGAGGTGGACTTGAGCTCGGGGTATTTCTCCACGACGACCATCAGGCGCGAGAGCGCCGACGTGAGGCCGCTCTGGGCCTCCTCGAATTTCTTGAAGGCGGCGGGATCCTGCAGCACCTCCTTGCCGACCGTGAGCTGGCCGACCTTGGCGCGGGCCTCGACCACGGCGGTCAAGGTTTCCTTCTCGAACTTGGAGGAGCCCTTCACGACTTCGACGAGATTGGGCACGAGGTCGGCGCGGCGCTGGTACTGATTCTCCACCTGCGACCAGGCGGTCTTGACGCCTTCGCTCTTGCCCACGATCCCGTTGTAGGCGCCGACGGCCCACAGCCCGACGGCGAGAACGACGAGGAGAACGGCTCCCAGCACGGCTCCGATGATTTTCATGATTGGATTATATATCACTTCCAAGCCGAACAGCGCTTGGAGACCCATTGATACAGGGCCGGCTGGTCGAGCTCGGCCTGGGCCGCGCCGAGCTGTTCCTTGTAGTTGGCGTAGGCGGGGTCGACGACCTTGCGGATCTTCGCGTTGAGCGCGGCCTCGGCGGAGGCCTGGTCCGCGGCCTCGAGCGGGTTGCCGCGGGCCGGCAGCCACTTGGCCGTGACGAGCGCGTCGCGGATTTCCGCGACCGCCGCGGCGACTCGTTCCTGATAGACCCGCTCGTGCTCTCGCTCATGGAGAAGGATGGCGTCGTACTCGCAGGAGCCCTCGGGGTACTCGCTCGGGACGATGATTTCGACCGAGGCGGGCGTGAGATCGACCAAGACTTCCTCCATCCAGACGCAGAGCCGGCCGTTTTGAGTCAGCGAGCTCGTCTTCGAGCCGTAGGATAGTCGGGATTCGACCACCGTCAGCCCCTGGGAGCGGCCCGGGCCGGTATTGGTGGTTTCGCGGGCGAGAGCGGCGAGAGTCATGTCGCGGCGCAGGACGGCGGGGGGAAAGTCGCCCCGGACTTTCACGAAGCTCGAGCGGTCGAAAGACGTGTCTTGAGGGCAGCTGACCGGGACGCTTTCCCGTCGTCCGCAGCCGGCGAGTAGGAGCAGGACGCCGAGAGCCGCGAGCCTAATACTTCACGCGGTGCAGCTCGAAGGTCTTGCCGCCGAGCTCGACGGAGCGGGCGTAAGAGCGCTTGACGCGCGGCGGCAGCTTCTTGGCGACCTCGCCGGTCACCAGGATTTCCTCGGCGGAAGCGAGATCCTCGCCGATTTTCGAGGCGATGTTGACCTTGTCGCCGAAGATCGAGTCCTTGAGATGCAGGACCTTCCCGTGGTGAAAGCCCATGCACAGCTGGAACTGGTCCCGGTCTTTTTTGCCCTCGTTGAACTTGACGAGCAGGCGCTGCGTGGCGATCGCCGCGTCGACGCCGTGGGCGGGGGAGTCGAATACGGCCAGCAGGTTGTCGGCGCCGCGCGAGATCACGGTGCCGCGATGCCGGATGACGATCGGCTCGACGCGGTCATAGACGTCGGTCATCACCGCGAGAAAGTGGAGGATTCCGTATTCATGAGTTCGTCGGGTGAAACCCGACGAATCGCACATCATGACCGTCACCTCTCGCACGCACTGGTTTTCGATGTTGCGATCCATGGCGTCCGCGTTGGCCTTGGTGCGGCCGCGCAGACGCTCGAAGAGTTGCTCGGAGGTGGGCAAGGGGCTCCGGGAGGCCTTTTTCTTCCTTTTCATGGCGCGATTCTAGCAGACTGGGACCTTTGGCGGGAAGCCGCCGGGTCCTCCGGCCCTTCCGGGCTCGCGGCACGAAAGGTACAATCGGACCATGAGATACGCCGCCCTCGCCGCCTTGCTCTTCGCCTCTCCGGCCCTCGCGCAGGATCGCGCCGCCGAAATCGATTTCCAGAACTCGCTTGAGGACGCCCAGCGCGCCGCGAAGGCCAGTACGGAGAAGCAGGCCGCCATCGAGCGCGCCCTCGTCGCGATGAACGACGGGCCCGAGGCCGGCGGCGTCGTCGTCGCCTATCTCCGCGAACACGGCATCTCCGTTAAGCCCGCGGCCCAGACCGAGGCCGTGAAGACCACCGTCGCGGCCGGGAAGACCGTCATTACTTTGTCCGATGCTCTCCCCGCTTATCCCCGCGTGTACTCCCCGCTCATCGCCAAGGAGATCGCCGCGCTGATGCTCGCCGACATGCCCGTCTGCGCCGAGCGCTCCTACATGCGCCGCGCCGTCGCCGCTCGCGTCTGGACCGAGCTCGGCGGCGAGCCCGCGAAGCTCCCCGTCATCGAGCCCCTCACCGGCGACAAGGTCGCCGCCGTCAGCGACGAGATCGCTCCCTGGGCCGACAAGAACGGCGCCGAGATGGCGCTGTACAAGATCGGCGAGGCCGAGAAGCTGAAGTCGATCCCCGATCTTCTGGACTCGGCCAAGGACGCCGCCGAGAAAGCCAAACTCGACGCCGCCAACGCGCGCTTCGTCGCCTTCCTGATCGACGAAAAACTCGCCCGCCAAGCCGCGGGCCTGCGCTAGACTTCCTCCTCACGCGGGAACGGCGGGCTACCGACTGGTCCGCCGGGGACGGGCGGGATTGACCCGCCCTCGGGGGGCGTCGCGATAATGACGACCCCGATCGCTCGCCCCACGCCCCGTCGGACCAGTCGGTAGCCCGCCTTTCACGCGAAGAGTGAGTCTCGCATCCGCCTCTGGGCGCCATCGTTTTCCTGCCCCGGCCCGCATGCGCCAAGTCGCGGAATGATAGACTCTCCCCGGTGAAAAAGCGTAAGCCGCGCGGTTTGCCGGTGACGGTGTTCAAACTCGACAACGGGCTCACCGTGGCCGTCCAAGAAGATCGCTCCGCGCCGCTGGCCGCGGTCTCGATCACGTACCGGGTCGGCTCGCTCGACGAAGAGAAGGGGCGCGCCGGCTTCGCCCACCTCTTCGAGCACTTGATGTTTCAGGGCACGAAGAATCTCGCGCCGAACGAGGTCTCGCGTTTGGTCGAGTCGCACGGCGGCGTGGACAACGCCTATACGATGAAGACGAACACGACCTATCACGAGGTCGTGCCCGCCAACGCGCTCGAGTCGGTGCTGTGGGCCGAGGCCGACCGCATGCGGGGCCTCTTGATCTCCGAGCGCGAGCTCGCCGTCGAAAAGCAGGTCGTGCTTGAGGAACTGCGCCAGACCTACACGAACCAGCCCTACCGCCGCGCGACCGACGCGGTGATGAGCGGGCTCGCGTTCACGAAATGGGAGACGGCGCACCCGACGATCGGCGACGCCGACGACATCCGCGCGGCCTCCCTCGACGACGTGCGCGCGTTCTACGATCGTCACTACGCCCCGAACAACGCCGTGCTCGCCATCGCCGGCGACGTCTCGCCCGTCGAGGCGCGTAAACTCGTCAAAAAGTTTTTCGGTCCGATTCCGCGCCGCGCGCGTCCGCGCCCGCTCGGGCTCGACGAGCCGAAGCTGAAGGGCGAGCGCGCCGAGACCGTCTCCGATCATCTCGCCAAGACGCCGCTGACCGTCGTCGGTTGGCACACCCCCGCGCGCGGCAGCAAAGACTGGTGGGCGCTGACCGCTTTGATGACCGTGCTCGGCGGCGGCGAGGACAGCCCGCTGCACGAGGCGCTCGTCAAGAACGACCGGCTCGCCGTTTCCGCGGGCGGCCACATCCCGTACTGGTCGAGCCACGTCGCGGCGCGGGGGCCGGACATGCTCGCCTTCTTCATCTCCGGCCGCCTGGGCTCGGCCCGGACCGACGTGACCAAGAGCCTCGACAAGGTTCTCGAGCGCTTTTACAAGACCGGTCCCACCGACGAGGAGTTGGCTCGCGCGAAGACTCAAATCGAACGGTCCTGGCTCGAGGGCCAGCAATCATTGGGGGATCGCGCCCAGACCTTGAGCTCTTACGTCGCCCTCGTCGGCGATCCCTCCGGCTTCTGGAAGGACCTGGACGCGCTGCTGAAGGTGAATCGCCGCGACTGCGTGCGCGCCGCGCGCCGCTGGATGCGCTCGAGCGGACGCGTCGTGCTCCAAGTCGAGCCGGGCAAGCCCGTCGAGCCCCAGCCCGAGCCCGCCGTTCCGCAGACGCCGGCGGAGACGCCGCGCGGACCGGGGCTGTCGCCGCCGCCTCCGGGCCCGGCCCGCTTCGCGCGCGCGCCGGAGATTTCCAAGCACATCCTGTCCAACGGCCTCACCGTCTGGCTTGCCCGCGACGCGCGCCTGCCCCTCGTCGAGGCGCGCCTGGCTCTTCGCGCCGGCCGTATTCAGGAAGCCGCCGGCCAGGAGGGACTCGCGCAGGCCTCCGAGGAACTTCTGCTCAAAGGCCGCGCGGGCGAGGACGCCGCCGCCGTGGCGCGCGCCTACACTTCTTTGGGCTGGTCGCTCGGCGCCTCGTGCGAATCGGAGTGGCTCAAGCTCTCGGCCTCGGGCCTGTCGCGCAACTTGGAACCCTTCTTCGGACAGCTGGCGAAAACCTTGACGGCCGCTTCGTATCCGGAAGAAGAGGTCGAGCTGTGGCGCGAGAACGCGCTCGAGGACCTGATCGCGCGTCGCGCCCAGCCGCACTTTCTGTCGGAAGAGAGGTTGAGAGCCGAACTGTTTCCGGGCCATCCGTACGGGCGGGGCGCGGCCGACGAGAAGAAGATCGGCGCGGTCGATTCGGCGCGCATGCGCGCCTTCCACGCCGCCCGCCTGCGGCCGGGCGGCGGGCACCTGGTCCTCGCCGGCGACATCGACCCGGCCGAAGCGGTGAAGCTGCTCGAACGCTCGCTCTCGGGCTGGAAGGCCGGCGACGCCGCGCCGGAGCCGCCGCGGCTTCCCCCGGCCGGCGCCGCGCGCACGGTGATCGTCGACCGCCCCGGCTCCGCGCAGGCGAGCCTCGTCCTCGCCTCGACCGCGGAGGCCGGACCCAAGGATCCGGATTATATGTCTTTGGTCCTGGCCAATCACGTCCTCGGCGGCACGGCGAACTCGCGCCTGTTCGAGAACCTGCGCACCAAGCGCGGCTATACCTACGGCTCCTACTCCTCGATCGAGCTGTACTCGCGCGGACTCGTCTGGTCGGCCTCGGCCGACTGCCGCACCGAGGTCGCTCGCCCCGCGCTCGAGGAAATCCGCGCCGAGGTCCGCGAGCTGTGCGCGAAGGAGATTCCGCAGGCCGCTCTCGACAACTCGCGCCGGCACCTGCGCGGGCTGTTCCTGATGCGCCTGTCCTCGCTCGACCGCGTGACCGGCTACATCGCCTCCGTCGCCGAGAGCGGGCGCGATCCGCGCGAGACCATCGCGCAGTACGAGCCGCGCCTGGCCGAGGCCACTCCCGCCTCGGCGCTTGCCGCCGTCCGCTCGCGCCTGGACGCGGCTAAAATGGTCACCGTCGTCGTGGGCGACGCCGCCGCCTTAAAAACATCGCTCGCCGGCCCTACTCATATGGCTAGAGCCCGGCGGGGCTCCCTCGGCCCTGACCCGATAGACTGAGTCGCGGCGATCACCTGATTTAAGGGGGCCGGAGACACCAACCTCGGCGGGACGTCGATTGGCCGCGCCCCGTTCACTTGCTGCGCGGCCAATCGCCGAGCGCGGCTCAATGCCGCGCGTTCCCGACGAGGTTGGTGTCTCCGGCCCCGCCTATGTCAGGGGAACGCCGGCGCTCAGGGCGCCTGGCACCAGAGGCCGTCTTCGAGCTTCCAGGTTTGCGACACGTCGTGGCCGCGGTCGGCGCCGCCGTTCTTCCAGCGCGCCTTCACGACCGCCGAGCCGCCCTCGAGCTTCGAGGAGAGGATCTTCGCCGACGTGTCGAGCTTGCCCGCGCTCGAGTCCTTCTTCTTGGCCGACACGTAGAAGCCGCGGCGGCCGCGGTAGGGTGCGGCGTCGCGGGCGTCCTTGCACAGGCAGGTGTCGTAGTGGTCGCCGTAGGCGCCCTGCGCCAGGAGCTGGGCGCAGAAATCGAACTGTTCGTGAACTTGCACGAGAGCCAGGTCGTCGCTTCCGGCGGGCTTGGCGGGCTCGTCCTCGATGCCGGGGGGAGGCGCGGGCTTGCCGGGCTCGGCGAGCGCGGCGGGCGCTTCCTCCGCCGCGGGCTGCGGCGCGCGGTCGCTGGCGCTGACCGGGCGCTCGAGTCCGGGTAAGGAGAACTTGCCCGGGTTCCCGGACGGGCGCTGGCCGATCTTCGGAGCGGAGCGCTCGGGTTCCGCGGCGGGTTCGGGGCCGGGCTGCGACGCGGCTTCCTCGGCGGGTTTGCCCGAGGGCTGGGTCGCGTCGGCGAGCAAGGATTCGAGCAAGGGGTCTTCGCCGCCGGCGGCCGCGGCTTTCTTTCCGCGTTTCTTCCTCGGCGCGGATTTAGGCTCCTCGGCGCGGCTTTCGATCATGGTGTCGTCGCCCGGCGCCGTCTCGGATTCGGGCGGGGGCGCGACGCGGGCCGGGCGCGGCTTGCGCGCGCGCTTGGGCTTGGCGCTCAGGGCCGGAGCGTCGAACGACATCGGCGCTCCGAGCTGAGGAGTCTTCGTCTTGGCCTTCTTCTTCGACTTCGGCGCGCGGATCGGCGGCGGCGCGGGCGGCGGCGCCGTGTTGAAGACCACGGGCGGCGGCGGCGCGGGCGCGGGCTCGGCGGTCGGCATCGGCGTCGCCGACGGATTCAGCTCGGCGACCGTGGTATCCGGAGGGAGCGCCGGCTTGCGCAGCACGACGTACGCCGCGCCGCCGACGAGCACCGCCGCGCCCACGAAGGCGGCGAGCACGGCCGGGCGCTTCCACGCGGGCGCTGTCTCGGCTGCGGGCTCGGGAGCGAGAGCCGGCGCCGGAGCCGGCGCGGGAGCTTCCTCCTCGAGCGCGCCGAGTTGTCCCATTTTCCCGGGCTGCAGAGGACGGCGCGGCGGTTCGGAAAATGACATGGGCGCCGGCTCGGCCGGATAGGACAGCATCGGGTCGAGATGGGCGAACGGATCGGGCTCGGCCGCCGCGGGCGGCGAGAATGTCGCGGGCGGCAGAACCGCGGCGGGGGCCGGGACCGGTTCTATTTTCGCGGCCGGCGCGGGCGCGCCGTCCATGCGCGCGCCGCAGGCGTTGCAGAATTTGGCCTCTTCGAGGTTCGCGTGAGCGCAGCTGGGACAGGCGATGGTCCTTGCCGCCGGCGCGGGCGCTTCGGGCAAAGGCAGCGGAAACGCGGAGGGCACGGGCAAAGTGGCGGCCGGGGGGAAAGACGGCATCGGCGGCATGGAGGGCAAAGAAGGCCCTGTGGGCTCGGGCGCGCGCGCGGAGACCGCGGCCGGAGCTTCGAGAAGCGCCTTCTTAAAGGGCGGATAGGCGAGGGCCGGTTTCCAGTCCGCGCTGTCCGCGGAGCCCACCGGGCAGACGAGGGTGTCCCCATCGAAGCCCGGAAGCTTCAATAGATCGTCGACCCCCAAGGGGCCGTGCGTGGTCGTGCCGTCATGCGCAAAGAATCGCACCAACGGAAATGTAAAATATTGGTGTTACGGCGTCATTTCCTATTATAAGATCGAAGTCGTGGCCCCACCGCGCGTCGCGCTCGTCACTTGCGCCTCTATAAGAGAACTTACCGACGACGATCGGCCCCTTTTGGGCGAGCTCGCCGGCCTTGGAATCGACGCTCAACCGGCGGTCTGGGATGACCCCTCAAAAGCCTGGTCCGGCTACGATTTGGTCCTGATCCGCTCGGCCTGGGACTATCATTTGAAGCCGGCCGCCTTCGCGTCCTGGTTGACGCGGCTGGAGATTTCGGGCGCCGTTCTTTGGAATCCGGCGGCGGTGCTGCGCGCCAACGCCGACAAGTCTTATCTCAAAGCGCTCGAGGCCGCGGGCGTGGCGGTCGCGCCGACGCTTTGGGTTTCGGCGGGCTCTTCCGCGAATCTCGACGCGCTGCTGGACTCGCGCGGCTGGGACGAGGCGGTGGTCAAGCCGGTCGTTTCCGCCGGAGCCTACCGCACCAGCCGCGTCCGGCGCGGGGACCCCGCCGGCCAAATCGCGCTCGACGAGGTACTCGCCCACTCCGGCGCCATGGTCCAGCCCTATCTTCCCGAGATCGCCGCCGAAGGGGAGTGGTCCTTCATTTTTCTCGGCGGAGAGTTCTCCCACGCCGTGCTCAAGACGCCCCGCGCCGGCGACTTCCGCGTCCAGGAGGAGCACGGAGGCGGCACGGTCCGCCGCGAGCCGCCTCCGGAACTGCTCGCGCAGGCGCGCGAGGCGGCGATCGCCGGGCCGGGTCCGTGGCTTTACGCGCGCGTGGACGGCGTGCGGCGCGGCCGGGAGCTTCTCGTCGTCGAGCTCGAGCTCATCGAGCCTTCGCTGTACCTCGCCCACGCCCCGGGCGCCGCGCGGCGCCTGGCGCTCGCGGTCAAGGAGCGCCTTTCGGCGCCTCGGCCTTCTCCCACTCGGTGATGACCCAGCGCTTCCCGCGCTTGGTCAACGTGTCGCGCTCGGTCCCGCCGAAGTTTCCCTTGCCGCTTTTCGTCTCCACGTGGTACGTGAGCAATACGACCGCGTTCTCGTAGCCGAGACGTTCGTACTCGACGCGGTCGATCTTGAACGACGCCGGGCCGTTCTCCTTGAAGAACTTCACGCCCCAGGCCTGGATCTGGTCGTGGGTCATCGGCTTGGTGATCGACGCTTCGAACAGCAAAGTCAGCGAGTCGGCGTTACCCGCGGCGAAGGCCAGGACGACTTCGTCGTAGTAGGCGCGCACGCTCGAGCGCAGGCGCAGCTCGTCGTCGCCGACCTTGCGGCCGAAGCTCACGTAGCCGCACGCCCCCGCCGCCGCGATCGCCGCCAATAAAAGGGCTCTCATGCCATTAGCGTATCCCCTGACCGTCGATTGGTCAAGGCGCCGGACCTTCGCTCTATTGGTTCTTTGCTTTAAAGCAAAGAACCAAAAAGAGAGAGGTCCGAGGTAGGCCTCTTGTCGTCGGCCCGCGGCCCTTTTGGCCCAACGAAAAGTCTCGCGGTCCTGCTACCTTTCCTATATGAACCGAACTCCTCGGGTCCTCCTGTCCTTGCTGTTGGCCGGACTGTCCTTCCCCGCCTTCGCCCAGAACGTCTCGGTTCCCCGCGTCACCTTGACGCCGTCGCTCGGCGGCGGACTTGCCGTCCCCGGCGCCATGCCGGGCGCTCCGGGCATCACGCCCGGCCTCTCGCTGTCGCCGATGCTCTCTCTGACGCCGTCGCTCGCGGTCCTTCCCTCGCCGGCGCTCGCCGTCCCGTCCGCGTTCGCGGTCGCCGTCGCGCCCACGGCCGCGATTCCCGACGCGGCCAAGCCCGTCACGCCCGCGGAAAAAGTCGCTCCGGCGCTCGAAGCCCTCAATCTTTCCGCCGCGTCCAAGCGCGATCGCGACGACCGCGGCAACGGCCGCGAGTTCTTCGACGGCGGCCGCCAACGCGCCGCCGCTCCGGTCGCCGCGTCCGAGCGCGGCCAGGGCCCCAAGAGCTTCACCAAGAACGCCGACGGCGTGTACGTCGCCGGCCGCGTCGCCGAGCAATCGCGGTGGATCGAGAATATGGTCGCCGAGCTCTCGCCGGTCATCGACGTGGCCGACGTGACGGACGTGATGGACGACGCCTACGACGAGGGGCGCGTGAAGCTCGTCGCCGCCGAGAAGGCCGCGACCAGCCGCCAGCTCGAGGCCTCGAGCGTCCACCTCGAAGGAACGCGCAACTGGCTCGACGCGATCCTCACCGACGCCGACGGCTCGGCGATTGCGGTGCACACGCACCGCGTGTACTTCCACCCCGGCCGCGGCAACGAAGACTCCGAGATCGGCGAGGGCATCCGCCGCGCCAGCAAGTACCTCGACCAGGCCAAGCAGGACTTCGCCGCCGGCGGACTGGCCGAGACGGAATACCAGACCCGTTTCAAGCAGGTCGAACTCACCTTCGTCACTCAGGGCTATAAGCAGATCGAGGACGCCCTGCGCGTCAAGGCCGATAAAATCAGCGCCGAGACGGGCGGCCGTTTCATCTTCAACTTCGTCACCGAGCCCAAGCTCGAGTCCTCCGTGCTGCGCGCCGAGTACAACCGCATGGTGGAGAAGTTTCGCGACCAGCCCGACGGCCTCATGGGCATCCTGGACGGCGTGACCTACAGCCGCACGGTCGGCGTCGGCCACGAGCTCAACTCGCACAAGATCCGTCTGGGGATGGGCCTCAAGATCACCCAGGCCGGTCGCGACTTCTTCGGCCCGAAGGTCATGCCCGACGGCCGGATCATCGAGGAGTACAAGACCGAGTTCGACGCCGTTACCGTCGGCCGCGACGGCGAGGTCACGCTCTGGGAAGACAAGTCCACGCGCGTGTGGATGCCGATTATGAAGACGATGGAGGAGACCTTCCTCTACAAGCTGCGCATCTACCGCGAGAACCGCGCTCTCATCGAGAAAAGCCTCGGCGCCCCGCTGAAGGTGATCTTCTCCGTCGACGTGGGCGGCTCCGATCGTCGCGCCGCCAAGAAGGGAATTCTCGTCTGGAAGGACCCGCGTCAGGGGGAACTGCTGGAGTATCTGAAGACGGCCGGCCCGGCCCTCAGCAAAGAGTTCGGCTTCCCCGTCTCCTTCATCTTCGTGAACAGCCACCCCGGCGAAAACCCCGACCTGTATAACCAGGAGCCCATGGACGCGGACGAGTGGGCGCGGATGCAGAAGCATCAGGGCGGCGGCCGCAAGCACGGCCGGCGCTAAGGTCTAACGGCCGCGGCGTTTCGGCCCGCCTTCGCGCCGCTCGCGGCGTTCTCCGCGGTCTCCGCGCTGCTCGCGTCTTTGTTCGCGCATTTCGCGGCGCTCGCGCAGGAAGCGCTCGCGCTTCTCGGGGGCCATCTCCTTAAGCCGGCGGAAGCGCTCGCGCAGGCGCTCGCGCTGCGCGGGCTCGAGCTTCTGAAAGCGCTTCCAGCGCTGGCGCAGGGCCTGCTTCTCTTCCGGGGGCAAAGCGGAGAAGCGCCGGTGGCTTTCCTTCAGCTCCGCGCGGCGCTCCGGCGGCATGGCCTTCCAGCGCTGGAAATTCTCCACGACGCGCGCGCGCTCGGCCGGCGTCATGGCCTCCCAGCGGGCGCGCTTGTCGTCCTGCGCGTGCGCGGCGGCGGGACAGGCGAGCAGGACGGCGAGCAGTAAAAATCTCACGGGGCCTCCGAGCCGCCCTCGATCAGGGGCAGGTCGTCGAGGAAGTCGATGTTCTCGAGAAGCTCCGCCGGCGGGTGCGCGAGGGCCTCATGCTTGGCGACGAGGCTCGCGCCGAGCAAAGCGGACGTCACGATCAGTTCGATGGCGTTCATGCGTGGTCGAGCTCCGGGGCGTCTTCCAACTCGTCGAGATGCTCGAGCAGGGGCGCCGATTCGAGGAAATCGAGATCTTCGGCCGGCATCGCGGCCGACGGCGCTTCCGGCGGGGCGGCGGGCTTGTGCCGGAAGACGAGGACGAGCGCGGCCGCCGCCAGTCCGGCCGCCAGAACGCCCGCGGCGCGGCGGGGCGCGCGGCCCCCGCGAACGAGCGCCAGCACCTGCGCGCGCTGATGCGCCCAGCCCGCCTCGCCGCGCCGCGCGCGGGGGAGCGCCTTGTTCAAGTCGTCCCAGAAGGGATCGCTCACGGCGCCTCCTTCAATAGGCGTTCGAGGTTCGCCCGGGCCTGGTGCAAGGTCGCCTTCACCGTGCCCTCGGCGGCGCCCACGGCGACGGCGATCTCGCCGACCTCCAGGCCCTCGAGGCGCAGGAGGATCATTTCCTTCTGACGCGGGGGCAGGGATTCGACCGCCGCGCGCAGGCGCTCGGCGCGGTCGGAACGCTCATTTTCACGGGCGGGGTCGGCCTCAGCCGCCTTATCGGGAATCGAATCGGCCAAGGTCGCTGAATCGGGTTCGTTGTTGACCAACGCGTCGAGGCTCAGCCAGCGCCGCACCGAGCGCCAGCGCGCCGCGGAGCGCGCCTTGTTCAGCGCGATGCGGTGCAGCCAGGCCCTGACCGGGGCGTCCCCGCGGTAGGTCGACGCGCTGCGCCACACGGCCAGGAAGGTCTCCTGGGCGGCGTCGTCGGCCAAGGCGTCGTCGCCGAGCAGGCGCCGCGCCACCGCGTGAACCGAGGGCATATGGGCTTTCATGAGTTCTTCGAGAGCGGCCTCGTCGCCCGCGGCGACGTTCTTGATCAACCGCCGGTCCCGATCCTCCATCCCTATTAAGGACGCCGGGGGGGCCAAAGGGGTTTAGTGCCGAAAAAGTGACTAAACCCGCCGGAAGGCCCGCGCGTCATGGGTGTACAGTAGCAAAGGAGAAATCGAATGAGACACTTACTGTCGTTGTTTCTGGCCGCGACCGGCATGCTGTGCCTGGGAGCGGCTTGGGTTCAAGCCGAAGACGCCGCCGCTCCCGCTCAGAATGAGGAGGGCGGGCAGGACGGGCCCAACTTACGGAAGATCTACAACCGCTTCCAGAATATGAGCGCCGAGGACAAGAAAAAGTTTCTGGCCGAGCACCCGCACTTCCGCGAGCGCTTCCGCAACGCCATGGAGAACCGCGGCGAGAAGCTGGAGAATAAGGGAGAGAGAGTCGAGAACCGCGGCGAAAAGCTGGAGAATCGCGGCGAGCGTCTGGAGCGTCGCGGCGAACGCGTGGAGCGTCGCGGCGAGCGCGCGGAACGCCGGGGCGAGCGCATGGAACGCCGGGGCGAGCGCATGGAACGCCGGGGCGAGCGGATGGAACGTCGCGGCGAACGCATGCAGCGGCGCGCGGACGGACCTCGCGGCGGCGGCCGCTAGTTTCTCAGCTCGGTCGGGCCGGGGGGCGGTTTGCTAAAATGAGGCATGCCCTTCATCAACGTCAAGATGACCCCCGGCCCCACCGCCGAGCAGAAAGCCGACTTTATTAAGCGCGTCACCGCGCTCGCCGCCGAGGTCCTCGGCAAGAATCCCGCGACGACCCACGTCGTCATCGAGGAGATCGCCCCCGATTCCTGGGGCATCGCCGGCGAGACCGTGGCCGCGCGCAAGAAGCGCGGGGCCTAGACCATGCCGGACGAGCCCAAGGTCCTCGATTCGGTCGAGGCCTGGGGCGAGCTCCTCGTACTCGCCCAGAAAAAAGCCCTTCTCGGCGACGCGGTCGAGGCCGCGCGCCTGATGATGCGCCTTTTTACGGAGGTAGCGCTAAAAGATTGCGAGCTCATTTTGGCCGACGGCGCCGAGGCGTGGCTCGAGGTCGCGGGCCTGACGGCGGGGGAGACGGAGGCGGCGCGCGTCGCGCTGACCGCCGCGAGCCGGGCCTTAGGGCGGGACGACTTCGCCGCTGCCGACGCGATCCTCGGGCAGGTCGCGGCCAAGCTCAAGCCCGAACCGGGTCCCGCGACGCGCCTCGCCCTGATGGCGCTCGGCATCAAGTGCGTCGTTGCGCGCGCAAAGCGAGCTTAGCGTACTCGCGCCGGTGCAGGAGGAATGATCGAAAACGCGATTCAGCCGTCCTCGGGGACGGTTGTTGTCAGCGCGCGGCGAGCTCGGTGACCTTCGAGCGGTAGAACAGGATCACCTTCCGGACGTAATCGCGCGTCTGCGCGTAAAGCCGCCGGTGCGCGAGGAACTTCGGCCCCGCGTTGTAGGCCGCGATCACGCGCTGGATGACCCATCGGGGAGCGTTGCGATACGCCACGCCCTCGAGGTGGTAGCGCTTCCAAGCGCGCCCGAACAGATAGGTCAGGTAGCTCGTCCCTGCCCGGATGTTCTCCTCGGGATCGAACAGCGAGGAGCCCGCGATCCCCATCCAATTCGCCGTCGCGGGCATCACCTGCATGAGCCCCAGCGCTCCCGCCGGGCTCACGGCCTTCGCCGTGAACTCCGATTCGGCCGCGATCACCGACTTCACCAGGCGCGGGTCCAGGCCCGCCTGCTCCGCGTAGCGCGAGATGAGGCCGTCGTAGCCGGTCGTCTCGCGCTTGAGCACGAGCCGGTTGAAAGTCCGCTCGAAGGGCATCGGCGGCACCGTCGGGATGTCGAGCACGAAGGGAAAAGGCTTCGAGAGCCGCTCCTGAGCGATGGGGCGCCCCCGGGGAATGCCCGCCTTCGGCATGCTCAGAGCCTCCATCGGGCGGCGCGCGGCCGCGTCGAAGAAGCGGCCGAACTCATAGCCGGCCGGGACCAGGAAGGACACGGTGTTGAGCGCGTACAGCGCTTCGGAGCGCCCGGCTCTCACGTCGGTGCAGAAAACGCTCGTGGGGACGGCGAAGACGAGCGCGGCGGCGAGATACGCTGAGGGGTGCATATGATTCTCCACGCCGACCGGCGTGCGGCCCGGTCGGCTATCCTCGGCGGACGGAGAGATTAATTCATCGCGCGTCGCGCTGTCCAAAGGTCTTTGGACACGGACCCGCGTTGGGTCTTATGGGACGAGCTTGCGCGAAGCCCGGGCGAGAGCCCAGGTCAGAATCAGCAGGGGAATCGCCAGCGGCGCCGCCGCGAGCATGAGCCAGCCGAAGCCGGCGATGTGAGCCCCGGCCAGTACCTTCCCGGCCCACCACAGCCCGATCGCGATCATCACGCTGGCGCAGCCCTCCAGCACGGCCGTCGAGTCGTCGACCGCGCCCTTGGGTGCCTGCGATTGGAAGTAGCTCTCCAGCTTGAGCCGGGCGATGGTCTCGGGAATGCCGAAGAAAAGCAAAGCGAGCGCGGGCAAAGTCAAAGTGGCCCAGGTCCACGCGGGTAGGGCTAGGCTTGCGAACAGCAGCATCCCGACCGCCGTCGCGGCCGTCCAGCGCAGCATGGACTTGCGCATCTGCGGGGCGTCGCGCTCTTTGCGCTGAGAGCGCACCATGATCAGCGCGCCGATGATCGAGCCGAAGCTGTACAGCCCGGTGATCGTCCCCGCGACCGCCGCCGCCGTCGCCGGATTCGCCGTCAGGTGCAGGCCGAAGGCCGGCGCCAGGAACCAGTAAACGATCTGCATCGGCGTGTACACGAGCGCGTAAGCGAGCAGGCTGTACAGCAAGGTCGGCGTGCGCCAGACCAAGGCCACGCCTTTGCCCAGATGCTTGAAGTAAGTCAACGACGAGCCCTTCTGCGGCCCGGGAAGTTCGAAGTGCGCGACGCCGGCGATTTTCTTCGGAATGTTCAGCGTCATGGACACCATGACGATCGCGGCGACCATCGCCACGGGGAATGCGATCAAGGCGGGCAGGAAGCCCGTCGTCGCGATCAAGGCGCCCGTCGCGATGGGGATGATCGTGGCCACGACCTCGATCGCCGTCTGGCGCGCGGCCTTGTACTTCTCGAGCTTCGCCTGGTCCTGGCCGACCATCACCGCGGGGATGCTCTTCTCGAGAGTGTAGGAGATCCCGTACAGCGTGTAGTCCGCCGCGAGCAGGGCCATCAGCCCCGTCAGGCTCAGCCAGTTCGCCGCCAAAAGCCCGGCGATCAGGCCGCCGGTCGCGACGCGCAGGCCGGTGCTCCACAGATACCCGCGCTTGAGGCCGAGCCTCTTCGACGTGATCGGGGCGAGGACCGTTCCCACGAGGTCGGCGAGCGACGCGGCCACGCCCATGTCCGCCGCCACCGAGATGTTCCCGAAGATCTTCGCGATCAGCGACGGCAAAGCCGCGTTCTGCGACTCGATCCCGACCTGGGCCAGCACCACCGCGACCAAAAAGAGCGCGAGCGGCCGCGTGAACCCGAACAAGGTCTTTCCGCCGGGCGGACGCGGCGGCTCATCGGTGTCAGGCTTTCGGTTTTCGGTATTCGCGCCGAGTCCGGGGGAAGTTTCGCCGGAGTCGCCGGTCGCGGCGAGGACTTCTTCCGGCCTCTTCTCATCGAAGGCCGCGCGAAGCTCCGCGAAGCGTTCCGCGCAGGCGACCGGCACGTCGACGACATGCTCCGCCCGGATCGCCGGGACGGCGGTCGTGGGAGCGGCGGAGACGGCCGCCGCTGGGGCGGCGGCAGGAACGAGAACCGGCGCTGGAGCGGCGAAGGAGGGCGCCAAAGCCGGCGCGAGGGAGACGCTTCCGGCGAGCGAAGGAGACGGCATCTGCAGCGTGATCGCCGGTGCGAGGCCGCGAACACCGCCGAGTTCGCCGGTGAGGGAAATACGCCCTTCCACGACGGCGGCCTGCGCTCCCGGGGCGAGCGCCAGGACGATAGCGATGAGGGCCGCGAGGGCTTTCACACGTCCATCATAAGAATAGGCGCGGGCGGCCTATAGAGTCGAAGGTCCCTTTTTTAAAAGGGCAATGGTCCTATAGGCGAACGACGCGCGGGCCGGTGTTTTTCCGGAAAAAAAGGCTCGCTCCTCCGACGACGAGAAAGCCGCCGATGGCGCCGAGCATCAGCATCAACGTGAAGTCGCGGCGGTGATGGGGCCGCGGGACGGGAGGCTGGTGCTGCTGCTCGCCGGCTCCGAAGAGAATCTCCATGGCCTCGTTCGAGGACAAGTTTAGAGCCTGCGCCGACGCCTGCCGATAGCTCGGATCGATGCGCGCCGCCTGTTGCAGGGCGTCCACCATCCCTTGCTTGTCCCCGGCGCCGGCCAGGGCGTAGGCTTTGTTGTAATAGGCCAGGGCGTCGTTCGGATCTTTCGCCAAGCCCCTCTCGGCCGAAGTTCGCGCGGCGCCGTACTCGCCGGCGCGGTTGGCGATCGTCGCGAACCAGCCGCGCGCTCCGTCGTTCTGGGGATCGAGCGCCATGGCCTGGTCGAGCCGCTTCATCGAGCCGCGGGGGTCCGTCTTCGCCTCGCCCACGGCCAGCGCGCTGAGGTCCTCCGACAAAATCTTGCCGACCGCGGGCGTCGCCGAGGGCGCCACGGCGCGCGCCGCGTCCTGGCCGAACGTGCCGTCGATCGCATCTCCCAAGCGCGGCAGATTCTTCGCGCGGCCCTCGCCGGCGAGCCCGCGGCCGCCGTCGGCCGCGCCGGCCAGCGCCGACCGGGCCGAGGCGGGAGCCGACGCGAGCAGACCGAGAATCGCCTGGGCCTGCTGATTGCCGGGATCGAGCACGAGCGCGGACTGCGCGTCGGCCACGGCCTCGGACGCGTTTCCCCGGTCGTACTGGGCCCCGGCCCTTAGGACGAGCGCGTCGGCGTTCGCGGGATTCTGCGCCAGCGCCTGGTTGGCCTCTTCGATCGCCTTCGCGTCGTCGCCTTTCTCAAGCGCCTCGTTGCCCGCGTCGACATGCGTGTAGCTGTCGTCCACCTGATCGCTGAAAAAAACCGACGACGCGCCGGCGTACGTCTTGCCGCCGTGCAGCCGCAGTCCGCGAACGTCGCGGACCGCCGCCTGGAACGCCCGGTAAAATTGGGGGGATTTCGCTTCGGCCATGGCCTTGAACTCGGCCTTCAAGTTCACCGCGCGGTCCACCTCGTGCCGGTGCTGCCCCGGCGCGACGTGGGGGTTCTTGCCGTCGCGCGTCTTGCGCGCCCAGGCGGCCTGATATTTCAAGAACGCTTGGAACACCTCGCGCGTCACGGGGACCCGCTCGCCCAGGTTCACCGGAAACGCGGCCTCGAGATCGGCGACGTAGCGCTCGGCGATGCGGGGGTCCTCGCCGCGCTTTTCGAAATAACCGCGCAGCTCCTTCAAGCCGCGGCGGTACTCGGGCAAGGTCAGGAGCTGGTCGCCGTCTCCGGCGCGGGCGGGCAGCAACGCCAGGCACAGCGCGAGGGCGCGAAGCATGGAGACGAGTATAACAGACCTTCCGCCGACGCGCCCGTCCTCTACAGATCGACGTTCATGTGCTTGCCGGTCTTCAGGCCGAGGCTGCCGATCTTGGCCGAGAGCCACACGTTCATGTAGCTGCCCGTGGTCCCGTCCTTCCTCAGGAACACGGCGCCGGGCTGAACGACGAGGTCGTTGCTCTGTCCGTCGAAGTCGATCGCGCGCTGGGTGGCCTCGCGCGACAGCGCGATCGCCTCGATCCCGGCCGCCTCGAGCGAGATCGGCTCGCGGTTCATCCCGCCCACCTTCATCTTCAGGCCGTAGGCTTTTTCCATCGCCTTCAGCGCCTTGGCGTCCAGGACGCGGGTGGCGAGCGCTTCCCGCCCGATCACGCCTTCTTTCACGGCCTTCTCGGCCAAGGCGCGCAGGGCCTCGAAGCCGTCCGCGTAGCCGTCGGGCTTGCCGACGCCGGCCAGGCTGGTGCGGTCGCCGAACACCTCGGAACCGTTCTTGCCGGCCTTTCCCGTGCCCTTCGCGTCGAAGACGAGCACGCCGGTGCCCTCCTCCAAATCGTTCATCCACTGGGTCTTGTCGCTCTTGCCGAAGCCGAACAGGTCGAAGAGCACCTTCTTCACCGAGGTCTTGATGCCCGTTCCCTTCAGGTCGAAAACGAGCGGATCATAGGGAACGACTTCCTTGTTGCCGTTGGCGTAGGTGATCTCCACGAACGCCTGGCCCAAGCCGTCGCCGGGGGTCACGTCGCGCGCGTTGAGGATGGCCCCGTTCGAATTCTTCACCATCCGGGCGCGTTCCATCGTGCGGATCTCCTTCAGCATTTCCAGGAACTCGGCGCGCTGCGCCGCGATCTCCGCCGGCGTCAGCTCCTGTCGCCCGATCGCCGCGGCGAGAGGGGCGTTCGCGAACTGAACGGGGTTGGCGACCTGGGCGGCGTTCGCGCCCCGCGCGCCGCGAGCTCCGCGAGGTCCGAACAGGGCGGGCGCGGCGGCGGCACCGGCGACAGTCGCGGCGGGCGCGGCGGCCGCGATCGTATTCTGGACGCGGGCGGTCGGGGCCCGGCTTCCGCGCGTCAGCCGCTTCTGCTCCGCGGAGAACTCCTCCTGCGCGCGCTTCGCCGCGATCCGGGCGTTCTCCCTTGCGATGAAAGCGGGAAGCTCGTCCTCGTACAGGCGGGTTTCCTTGCGGTCCACCGTCACGGAGTACAGCAGGCGCTTCTCGGCGGCGTTGGCGGGATACCAGCCGACGAGTTTCTTGTCGATCGTCTCGTCGTCGCCCTGGCGCTGGATGTGCTTCGGCCACACCCATTCCTGCCTCGTCGCTCCGGCGACCCAGGCCGGGATCTGGACGGGAACCTCTTCCCGGGCGACCTCGACGCGCTGTTCGGCGCGAGCGGGAGCCTCGACGCGGGCCGGGGCGGCCTCGACGGCCTTCATCTTCGCGGCCGGCGCGGGCATCGGCAAGCCGTTCGCCGGGGCCTCGGGCATTTCCGGCGACTCGGCCGGCGCCGTCTTGAAGCCCGGGGCCAGCAGCCACACCAGGCCCACCGTCGCGGCGAGTCCCGCTCCGACGGCTTCCCGCGTGACGTTCAGCGGCTTGCCGGCCGTCTTCACCCGAGCGGGGGGAGGGACGTGGGAGGCGTGAGAGTGTTTGGTCATGTCCTCAGTTTACCAGGACATGTGCGAAAAGTGATTTCAGGCGGCTAAAAGTTCAGTAAAAACAGCCGAACTACGGGACGAGCTTGTAGGACGGGGGCACCACGAACAGACCGTCCGTGGCTTCCTCGATCGCCATCTTCTTCAGCTCCTGGTCGAAGGCGAAGACCGGCTTGTCGGACATCGCCTCCATCTTGTTCTGCGCGCCGCGCGAGGCGGCGCTGCCGAGAAAGCCGCCGACGCTGGTGAAATCCAAGCCCTGCTTCTGCGCCTTCTGCGGTTTGGCCGCCGCCGCGTCCGAGCAGGCTTCGCCGCCCATGTTCCATTCCAGGTGGGTGAGCACGGGTCTTCCTTTGATCTTCGATAATTCCGAGCTCGCCGCCGTCACCGACGCGCGCTGGTCGGGCGTCAGATCCGCCAAAAACTGCATCGCGATCACCTTCATCGCCTCGGGCGGGATGGCCTTGTCCATGCCCTCGCCTCTCGGCGCGGCCTCATGCACGCGGGCCTCGAAATTCCTCTCGACCGCCCTCACGGCCTCGAGCTTGGGGTTGTTTTCGGGCGTGGTCCAGACGTCGATGCTCACCAGGCTCGTGTTCTTCTTCTTATTCTTGTCCTGGAGGACGACTTCCCAGGTCACCTTGTGGCGCTTCGTGCTGAAGCCGTTGATCTCCTTCGTCTCGCCGGTGGGCTCCACGCTGAACTTGTTCTTGGCCAACGACAACGCGCAGGCCGGCTTCTGGCGCTGCGGTTCGGGGCGTTCGGCATGCTGGGGACGCTCCGGGCGCGCGGGACGCGGGCAGCCGGCGAGCGGGCATTCCTGGTACGTCTTGGCCTTCGGGTCCAGGCGCCAGACCTTGTTCTTGTCGATGCGCCAAATCGTCGAGCCGTCGTGGGCCGAGGCCAGGTGCTTCATCACGAAGCCGCTGAACTTAAAAGTGTCCGTCTGGCGCCTCATGTCGGCGCGGGTGGAGACGGTGTGGGTGCTCTCGGAGGCGAACATGCCTTTGAACCCCAGGTTGTGAAAGTAGGTCTCGGTCACGGCGGTCGAGTGCTTGGGCAGATCGGGGAGCACTTCTCCCGTGCACGCCTGGAGAAAAATCGCGGCCGCGAGCAGTCGGAATCTTTTCATGGGGTTACGAGCTTAACATACGACGCGGGACGCCGGAAAGTTCCATGTGATATCCTTCCCTACATGCTATCGCGCATACCGCTCCTCCTCCTGCTCGCTTTTCCCGCCTCCGCCTTCGAGCCCGGGGCCAAGCACACCGCCGGCTTCATCGAAGAAAACGACGTCTTCGCCCTCGGCGGCGGGGACTCCTTCTACACGCAGGGCCTAAAGCTCTTCTACCTGCGCCGCGACGACGCGGGCAAAGTCAAGCGCCTGGAGCCGTCCTGGTTCCGGCCGCGCGGCGCCGCCGAGTATTTCTGGGGCCTGGCCTTCGGCCAGAACATGTACACGCCCCGCGACATTCACATCGCCGCCCCCGTCCCCGACGACCGCCCCTACGCGGGCTGGCTGTACCTGGGCTTCCTCCTCCAGCGCCGCCAACAGGCGACCTTGGATACCATCGAGCTCGACGCCGGCGTCGTCGGGCCCGACTCCCGCGCCGAGCAGGCCCAGCGCTTCGTCCACCGCGTCATCAACGTGCGCCAGCCCGAGGGCTGGGCCTCCAACCAGCTCGGCACGCGCTGGTCCGCCAACCTCGCCTTCCAGCGCCGCTGGCGCATGGAGCGGGTGGACCTCTTCGACCGCATCCCCTTCGACATCATCCCGCACTCGGGCGCCGCCGTCGGCAACGTCTCGGACTACCTCAACATGGGCAACACGGTGCGCATCGGGCTGTTCGGGCTTCCGGAGGACTTCGGCGCGGACTTCATCATGACGCCCAGCGCCTCGGCGGCGAGCTCGGGCAAGTTCGGCGCCTACCTCTTCGCCCGCGTGGACGGGCGCCTGACGGTGTACGACTCCTTCCTCGACCGCGGGCGTCCGGGGGGCTTTCCGCGCGTCGCGCGCGAATCCACCGTGGCCGACGGCGCGGTGGGGCTCGCCGTCAGCTTCAAGGGCTTGCGCCTCGCCTGGTCCCAGCTCTGGCGCACGACCGAGTTCAAGACTCAGGGCGGCGCGCACCACTACGCCTCGATCAACGGCTCGTACTCGTTCTAGCCTTACTGCGGGCGCTTTTCTTCGAGGGCGTTGATGCGCTTCTCGTGGTCGTCTAGCCGAACTCTGTTCTTGGCGGCGGACCAGTTGTGATCATCGACGAGGCGGACGAACCCGTCCATGCGCGAGTGGAACTCGTCGCGCGTCACCATGGTTTCGCGCATGCCCTTGAGTTCTTCGCGGATGCCGCTCAGCGCTCCCTCGTGACGAGCGACGTTGATCTGGATCGGTCGCAGAAGCTCGCGCATTTCCGTGGTGAACGCTCGAAAATCGGTCCGCAGCTCATCCGAGAAGGAGCGGAACTCCGTCTTCAGCGCGCTCAGGCCTGCGGTCGTCGCGCTCAGGCCCGCGTTAGTTGCGTTCAAGTCCGCCTTCGTCGCTAAGCTCGCCGCTAAGCTCGCCAGGTCCGCTTTCGTCGCCGGCTGCTGATCACTCGGATGCATCTCGTCGCTCATTATAACCCCCCGCGTCGTCGAGCCACAAGGGCCCGAAGTCCTACCTACCAGACGATTGAGGGCGCGAAAAAGTTCCATTGTGATATCCTTCCTCGATGATCTGCGTCGCCGTCGTCGTGCGCTCCGGGACCGCCTTGCTCGTGCGGGCTCCCGGCTCCGCGCTCTGGTCCTTTCCGTCCGGGGCTCTGGCCGCGGGGGAGGATCCCGTTTCCGGGGCTTCGCGCATCCTTCATGCGGCCGTGGGCGTGTCCGGGGCGCCGGGCGTCGAGCTTGGGCGCTCGGGCTCCTCTGTCGCCGTCCTCATCAAGTCCTTCGCCGGGGTTCTCGCTCCGGCGGGGCTCGAGACCTCCTGGGTCGAGTCCCGGCGTCTTCTCGAGCGCCCGCTCGAGCCGGCGATCCTTCCTTTCGCCGAATTGGTGGCCGCGCACCGTCGCCGCGACCGCTACACGGGCACTCATCCCAAGGCCTTCGGCGAGAAATACAAAGAGCTCGCGGGCGATCCCGCGGCGATGGCCAAGGCCGCCGCGCGCGGCTCGACTCCTGCGGGCGCGCATCTCTCCATCATGGTGCCGGAAATACTGCAGGCGCTGTCTCCGCTGTCGGGGGCCTGCATCTTGGACTGCACCTTGGGCTACGGCGGTCACGCGGCCGCTTTGGCCCAGGCGGCAGGGCCTTCGGGGATGGTGATCGGGCTCGACCGGGACGGCGAGGAGCTTGCGCGCACGACGGAACGCCTTGCGGCCCTCGGACTGCCTTTGATCGCGCGGCAAAGCGACTATGCGCACGCGCTGGCGGTCCTCAACAAAGAAGGGCTGACGGGCGTGGACGCGTTGCTGGCCGACCTCGGGGTGTCCTCGATGCAGCTCGACCGGCCGGAGCGGGGGATGTCCTTTAAATCCGACGGGCCGCTCGACATGCGCATGGATCGCTCTAAGGGAAAAACGGCGGCTGAGTGGATCGCCGCCGCGACCGAAGCTCAGATCGTCGAGGTCCTCACTCTTTACGGCGACGAGCCGGACGCCGTCATGATCGCCGCCGTTCTCAAGAAAAAAGTCCCGCGGACGACGCGGGAGCTTTCGCTCGCCGTGGCGGCCGCCAAGGGCCTGACGCCCGATCAGCTCAAAAAGAAGGACGCATTCACCAAGCACCCCTCCGTTCGCGTCTTCCAGGCGCTGCGCATCGCCGTCAACGACGAGCGCGCGTCGCTGTCGCGGCTTTTGGCCGACCTGCCCAAGCTGCTCAGGCCCGGGGGAAGACTGGCGCTGCTGACCTTCCATTCCGGAGAAGAGCGGCTCGTGGAAAAGGCGCTGCGCGAGCAGGCGGGGGTTTGGCGGGGCCCATTGGCGGCGCCTCGCAGGGCGTCAGCCGAGGAAGTCCGGCTTAATCCGCGCGCCCGCTCCGCGCGGCTTTGGACCGCGCTCCGCTCATAACCGGCGCGCCCGCTAGAGCGGTCCGCCCGCGGCCTGCAGAGGACGCCCTTGCGCGTCCTCTATCCACACGGCGAGCGCCGCGGCTTCACCTCGCGGCTCGCGTCCCGCGGGCACGGCGGCCTCCGCCGTCCACGCGTCCCCGGCCTTGACCAAGGGCGCGCGCGCGAGGCCGCGGACGACGAACTCGTGGCGCAAAGTCCGTCCTTCATTCTCGCCGCGCGTGACCGCCGTGCTGAGCCCGAGGGCCAGCCGCGCCACGACCATAATCGCCGGCGTCTCGCCCGGAGCCTGCCGGTAGACCGCCCGCGCGCGCCCCGCCTTCACGCGCGCCTCGAGCAGCCCCGCCTCGCCCCCGGCCGGCACCGTCTCGCCCCAGCGCTTCCACTCCTCACCGTCGAGCACGACGCCAGGGGTGTAGACGCCTCCGTCGCCCCAGCGCGCCGCGACCTTCCGCTGCCTCGCGGTGTTCTCCGCCGCGCCGAGCGGATCCTTCCATCCTAAGTAGTCCCAGTAATCGACGTGAAACGAGACGGGCACGAACGCCGTCCACAGACCCGGCGCCCCGCGCAGCGACGCGACCCACGCGTCCGCCGGCGGGCAGCTCGAACACCCCTCGGAGCTGTACAGCTCGACGAGGCTCACGCGCGCGGGGCCGGCCTTATAAACAACTGTCTCGGCGGAGGCGGCGACCGCGGCGAAGGCGAGGAAAGCTGTGATCATGAAAATGAGTGTCGTCCTGCGCGCCGGGATGTCAGTCCGTCTTACGCCGCGTCTCCCGTCTGCACCCGCCACAGCGCGGCGTATGCGCCTCCTTTCTCCAGCAGTTCCTTGTGCGTTCCGCTCTCGACGACGCGGCCGTCCTCCAGCACGAAGATCCGGTCGGCCTTCACGATGGTCGAGAGGCTTGGAGGAGGCGGCGGAGGGGGGAGGGGCGCGGCATGGGGTGATTTTACGAAATACACGCGAGCTTGGCCTGGCTTGACACATCCGTAGATTGGACTAATAATGCAGGTCATGCGAATGCTTCCTGTTCTTATCGCTCTCCTGTCAAATGGAACGGCACTAGCTATGGATCCAGCGCGCGGTCCAGTTGTTGCCGTTGTGTCTGGATTCGAAATCTACGAGAACGACGTGCCGGGCCTCCGAAGTCAGTACGGAGGACCCCTTAGTCTTATTGATCCAATCCATAAAATCGCCACGAGTAAGGCTTCGCTTCAGAAGATCGGCATTGACTCGTCTCCGCGTGCGGTCGAGAAATGGCGCGATGCGAAGCTGGCCGAAGCACGGGAAAGGGCAAAGGTTTTACGCGAGATAATGGCTCATCCGGAGCGTGCGCGTAGCCTTTACGAGACGACAGTTAGCTCGTCTGTCAATTACGAGCAGTGGATGCTTTGGACTCTTAGTTATCGCACTGAAGAACGAATTGCAGCTTGGGAAAATCGTCCTGCAGTCGGTCACTTTCGGTTTGACCTCCAGAAGGGCACTCGGCCATCCTTATGGATGCTTCTCGAGTCGATGGTCGAGGAGGGATATCAAAAGGGCCGCCCGCAAGTTCCGGCATATGCCGAGGTTTTGTCACCAGCCGATATTGAGACGTTGCGTTCAGTGGGTCGGGCCGCCATGGAAGATTATCCAGATATGATTGTCTTCCAGCGCGGCGTGGAGAACAGTTCGGCGGCTGCAACAATGCTCGACAGCATGTCCTCATCGATTTATTTGGCAACGATTGAGCGCGACCTGCAGAAGATCCTCGATCGGGAAGCAGTCGAAAAGCTCAAGATCGAGTTTCGTGACCCAACCTTGGAGAAGACACGCGAGTATCTTGCGAAGCTCACTCCAGGGGAACTTACTCGGGCGCAGGTTCTAAATCCGATGACGGTACCGGATGCGGTCTCCGCGCTTTCGGGGCGTAACGGCAATCTGGCTATGGCCGTGTTGGCCTTGTCCAAGTCCAGAAAGGATGCTGTCGCCGCCTTGTTGGATCGAATTCGTTCGAAGGAATCTCGAGGTTTGGGCCCCGCTCTGACGCTGCTTAAATGGCTGGATGCCCGTGAGGCGGGCGCTGTCGTGCGCGACAATGAACTCTGGAAGAGCCACGACGAGGGCACCTATAATGGGGCGTTCTCCCTGTTGGGGAAATTGGAGCCTGCCCTGCTTGAGCCTGCCGTTGCCAGCGTTGTCGCTGATTTCGAAAATCGGCCGACATTTTCCGGTGTAGGCAGATCCTTTGTGCCGAGTGAAATTAAGCAGGGGATGCGCATCTTGGCGAGGCGCTTACCCGGCCGGGCGCGGCCCGTGCTTCGTGGATATTTATCGTCACCGAAGCCTGGTGTTCGTCTCTCGGCCGGACTGGCGCTTGCGACGATTGGCGACGGTTCAGGGACGAAATACGCCTTTGAATTTATGGAAGAGACCGATTCAGATTATGAGCGGTCAATGCCGCTCGAGATCATAAATCGTGTCGGTGGACAAAAGGACGTGCGCGCATTGGATGCTTTATCGCTCAGGCTGAAAGCGCCTGAATTGGCAGTTACAGCTCGTGAGATTGAATATCCGCAGGTTCCGGCCAACGAACGTTGGACGTATGTTCAGAAATTCACAGGTAACGCGAACCGCATGGTCGACTATTGGGCGTTTGATAAGGTCGAAGCCGGCTTCCGTGCCGATGATCCCGGAGTGGTGAAGGTGCTAGAGCATGTCGCCGCTCAGGATGGTAATACTTGGCGAGGCCGTGCCCAGGAGCTCTTGAGAATTCAAACAAGAAAGAAGATGCGGGTCGCTCCGCGCCCTCCTCCGCCAGTATCAAAGTGAAGGCAACACGGACTGCTTCTAAAGGAAAAAGAAAGCCCCGGCGGGAATCCCCGTCGGGGCTTTTTTCGTCCGCCTAAGTTCTAGTAGCGGTAGTTGTCCGGCTTAAACGGCCCTTCCGGAGACACGCCGAGGTACTCGGCCTGCCCCTTGGTGAGCTTGGTCAGCTTCGCGCCGAGCTTGCCGAGGTGGAGCATCGCGACCTTCTCGTCGAGCTCCTTCGGGAGCAAGTACACCTGCTTCTTGTACTTGCCCGTGGCCTTGTTGTTCCACAGCTCGAGCTGCGCCATCACCTGGTTGGTGAACGAGCACGACATCACGAAGGATGGGTGCCCCGTCGCGCAGCCGAGGTTGACGAGACGACCTTCAGCCAAGACGGTGACGACCTTGCCGGAGGGCCACACGAACTGGTCCACCTGCGGCTTGATCTCGGTCTTCTTGAGCTTCTTGTCGGACGTCATCGAGGCGATGTCGATCTCGAGGTCGAAGTGCCCGATGTTGCAGACGATGGCCTGGTTCTTCATCGCATCGAGATGCTTCCTGAGAATCACATCCTTGCAGCCCGTAGCCGTGACGAAGATGTCGGCGAGAGGAGCGGCTTCGTCCATCGTGACGACCTGATAGCCTTCCATGCAGGCCTGAAGGGCGTTGATCGGGTCGACTTCGGTGATGAGCACGCGCGCGCCCTGACCGCGGAGCGACTGCGCGCAGCCCTTGCCCACGTCGCCGTAGCCGGCGACGACGGCGATCTTGCCCGCGACCATGACGTCGGTGGCGCGCTTGATGCCGTCGAGCAGCGACTCACGGCAGCCGTACAAGTTGTCGAACTTGGACTTGGTGCACGAGTCGTTGATGTTGATGGCGGGAGTGAGGAGGGTCCCCTTCTTCAGGCGCTCGTACAGGCGGTGCACGCCGGTGGTCGTCTCTTCGGAGAGGCCGACGATGTCCTTGGCGAGCTTGGGGAACTTGTCGAAGACCATGTTCGTCAGGTCGCCGCCGTCGTCCAGGATCATGTTGAGCGGCTCGCCCGACGGGAAGTTGAGGGTCTGCTCGATGCACCAGTCGAAGTCCTTCTCGGAGAGGCCCTTCCACGCGAAGACGGCGCACTTGCCGGCCTTGGCGATGGCGGCGGCGGCGTGGTCCTGCGTCGAGAAGATGTTGCACGAGGACCAGCGAACCTCGGCGCCGAGATCCAGAAGTGTCTCGATCAAAACCGCGGTCTGGATCGTCATGTGCAGGCAGCCCGCGATGCGAGCGCCCTTGAGGGGGAACTTGCCCTTATATTCGGCGCGCAGGGCCATGAGCCCCGGCATCTCGTTCTCGGCGATGGTGATTTCCTTGCGGCCCCAATCGGCGAGCGTGATGTCTTTGACCTTGTAATCGTTTTTCATGGCGGTAGCGGTGGGCATCGGATCTCCTGTGTTCAAAGTGTGAACATATTATAGCAAATCACTGATTGAGCATGATCTCGTCGACGGCTTTCTTCGCGGTGGCCAAATCCACCCCATACATGCGCCGGTACAGCTGGATCGCCTCGATGAATTGGTTGTTCTGGACCATGGAACGGATGGCCGCGCGGCCCTGCCCGCCCGAGGACTGACGAATGCGGGCGCCGCCGGAGCCTTGGGCGGCTTCCGAGGCGGCCTGCTGGGCGACCTGCGAGATGGTGTTGACGATGGCCGAGAAGTCGGGAGCGCCGGTCTTGCTCTGAGAGGAAAGAGGGTTCACGGTGATGATGTCGGTGGAGCGCTTGTAGACGAGGTAGGCGGCGACGCAGATCAGGCCGAGGAAGACGTTCACGGCCTGATTATAGCGAGCTTATTCGGGGAGGTGAAGCAGCTCGTCGATGCGATCAGAGGCGACGGGCATGTTCAGGCGCATCCAGAACATGATGTCCTCGGCCTGGGGGGCGGGGCGGCCGGGGCGCTCGGCGGCGAGGAGCTCGTGGACCATGGTGAGCTGGGCGGGAGAGAGGACCTGCCGGATAATGGAGGCGAGCAGCTTGCGGCGCGAGGCATCGAGAGGGGACATCGTCATCATGTAGTCATTGTATCCGTAGTATAGAGGAGGAACTATGCGCCGGGTCATGAGCGGTTGCTATCCGCGCTCAATAGGTCGAAGGGACCAAGGCGCGGGGGCCATATGGGACCGATGGAACTTTTTGCGGGGTTCGATCGTCTGGTAGGTGGGTCTTGCGTTGGGCCCCGGGGGTGGGAGTACAATGTCCGACGATCGGATTGAGGCGTTGGAGCGAACTGTCCGGCGCGTGGTCGGCGAAGTGCTGCGGCAGGGTGAAAGATTGGCTCGGCTCGAGGAAGGATCGAAGAAGCTGGCTAAGCTGGACGAGCTCGACCAACGCGTCACCGATTTTGCCGAGGATGTCGAGGCCGCTCGTCGAGAGCGCGGAATCGCGGATCAGAGCTTCAGGGATCTGCGCAAAGAGCTTCAGCGCCAAGCGGCGACGCTGATCAGTTTGGGGGGTAAAAATGTTGACGATGACGCGCGCTGAGTTGAAGAAGTGTTTCGGCCACTACCGCCCCTCATTGATTCGCCCTGAAATGCTTGAGACCGTTTCGGAGCGAAAACTGGCGGAGAGACGCGAGAGCATCAGTCTTCGCTATGAGCGAAGCATGAAAGCGCTTTACGATGATAAATCGTTGACCGACGAACAGCGTTGGGTCGCGTACAGGAAAATTTCGTCCTTGGATACGCAGGCGCGAGAAAAGTTGGCGCCTCTGGAGCGGCGATGCAATCTCATCGGAGAACGGCGGATGGTGGCGATTCTTAATTGGACCAAGTCTAATCCCCCTAGTTCGCGCCGCCGCGTGGCCGCCTGATGCCTGAATTCGAATTTCTCCAGAACGTGTATTTCGGCAACGCGGTGTCGGCCTATATTTTGGCCGCGACGACCTTCGTCGTCTCGCTCGGGCTGTTCCTGATCGGGCGGAAGGTGCTGATCGGCCGGCTGCGGGCGCTGGCGCAGATGACCGAGACCGACCTCGACGATATCGCCGTCGAGATTCTGGAGAAGGTGCGCTCCCCCGAGTGCTACCTGGTCGCGTTCTACTTCGCGACGCGGCCGCTCGACATGCATTTCAAGGTGGACCGGGCGCTGCACGTCGTCGTGGTCATCGCGGTCGCCTACCGGATCGTGACCATGATTCAGGCCGCGGTGGCGTATTTGGTGAAGCGGACCATCCTCGCGGACGGCGCCGACGTCGCGCACCAGGACACGGCCAAGACCGTGACCGTCGCGGCGCAGGGCATCATCGCCATCGGGGCCGCGCTGTTCGTGCTGAGCAATTTGGGGTTCAACGTGACCTCGATGGTGGCCGGGCTGGGCATCGGCGGCATCGCGGTCGCTTTGGCCGCGCAGGCGGTGCTCGGCGACCTGTTCTCGGCGATGGCGATTTACCTGGACAAGCCCTTCGTCGTCGGCGACACGATCAAGGTCGGCGACGTGGCGGGGACGGTCGAGCATATCGGCGTCAAAACGACGCGCGTGCGGTCCATTTCCGGGGAGATGCTCGTGTTCCCGAACTCGGCGCTGACGTCTTCTCGAATCCAGAATTTCAAGGAGCTGACCGAGCGCCGGTCCTTGCTCGCGTTCTCCGTGCCGGCCGACACGCATCCGTCGATCCTGAAGAAGATCCCGGGGCACGGGCGCGCGGCGGTCGGGAAGGCGAAGGACGCGAGGCTTGAGCGCGCGCATCTCGTCGGCGTGCGCGACGGCGGCCTCGAGTTCGAGCTGGTGTTCTACGTGCGCGGGACGGACTACAACGCGTACATGGACGCGCAGGAGACGGTGCTGCTCGATCTGCTCGAGAACCTGCGCGTCGAGGGCGTGGTCCTGACCGGGCCCGCGCGCCGCGTGACGGCGCACACGCCGGCGCCGTCCGCGTGAGCGGGCGGCTGCCCTCGATCTACGCGGATCCGGGTCTCTACGATCTCGTCCATGCCGAGGGCACCGACGACGAGGCCTGGCTGCTCGACCTGCTCGCGCACGATCACGGCTGCGGGATCAAGACCGCGCTCGAGCCCGCGTGCGGCACCGGGCGCTATTTGGCGGCGCTGCTGCGCCGCGGCTATCAGGTGGAAGGCTACGACGCGGCGTCGGGCATGCTCGACTTCGCGCGCAAGCGGCTCGCGGGCTGGGGCAAGCGCGCGCGGATCGTGCGCGGGGAGATGACCAAGTACCGGCCGCGGGCGCGCTTCGGTCTGATTTTCAATCTCTTATCGACGTTCCGGCATCTGATGACGGACAAAGAGGCGCTCGCGCACCTGAAGCTGATGGCGGGGGCGCTCGAGCCGGACGGGATCTTCGTGTTGGGGCTGGATCTCTCGAAGTACGGGGAGGATCAGCCGGACGAAGAGGTGTGGGAGTGCCGGCAGGGCGGGCGGCGGGCCAAGCATGTGGTGATGAGCCTGCCGCCGGAGACCGACACGCGCCGGGAACGGATCATCAACTTCGTGACCTCGAAGGGAGCGGTGCTTGAGTCGTCGTACGATCTGCGCAGTTATAGCGCCGATGAATTGCAGGAATTAATCGGCCGTTCGCCGCTCAAGATCGAGGCCGTGTACGGTTACGACGGCAAGCCGGCGGCGCTTCATGGACCGGAAACGGCACTATGGCTCGTATTAAAGAGGAAAACGGAATGAGCACTCGAATTACACCCTTGTCATTCGTGGTCGCGGCCATCCTCATGGCCATATTGGATATCGCGTGGCTGGGAGTGATCGCGAAGGATATCTACGCGCGCGGCTGCGGTCATCTCATGGCCGAAAAAGTTCGTTGGGGCGCGGCGCTGTTGTTCTACTGCATCTACGCCGCCGGTATACTTCGTTTCGCGGTGGCGCCTTCGAATTCGCTCAGTGAGGCGCTTCGAGACGGGGCGTTGTTGGGGCTGCTCGTGTATGCGGTTTACGATCTGACGAATCTCGCGATTCTGCGCGGCTGGCCGGTGGGCGTTTCGGTCATGGATGTCGCGTGGGGGACATTCGCGACGGCCCTCGTCGCGGGGGCCGCGTTCTGGGTCGCGCGGCGCTGAAGTCGAGCAGGATCGGCGCGGGCTTGCCGCCGAGATGACCGATCATTTTCTCGCCGTTCAACAATTCTAAGCCTTTCGGCGTGGAACGGATCGTGTCGGCGGCTTCGAGCCTGGCGATTAAAGACTTCTCGAGCAACGAATAGGGCGCCGCGACCGAGTAGTTTTTACCCTTCTTCTCGAGAACCGCGAACCGGCTCCAATCCCAGAACACGACCGGGCGCGCGAGGGTTTTTTTCAGCGCGTCCGCGAGCTCCGGCGCGACCTTGCGCGCGGTCGCCCAGATCTTCGCGGCCTTGGCGCGGCTCGGCGCGCAATCGTAGGAGCAGGGATGCCACGGGACGAGGTTGAGGACGTCGAGGTCGAGCCCGGGATTCATGGCCGCGAGCTTCTGGCGGCGGGCGCCTTCTTGAACGGAGCGGACGCGCGAGAAGAAGTAGAAGATGTCGTTGAGCATGAACGATAAGCGGCTTTTCTTCTTCGTGTTCGAGTAAATGGCGTTCACCAGATCGCGCCCCGGCTCGTCCGCGTGTTCGTAGTACCAGGACGCGCAGCAGGCCGGATAGCCGAGGCTCACTCCCGGATTGACGTTCTCCCGGTCCCACAGCGCGGCGGCGTCGCGCAGGGCGGCGGCGTCGCGGCCGAGCATGACGCCGAGGGGGAAGGCGTGAAGGCGCAGGCCGAGGCGCTTCGCCAAGGCCTCGAGCTCGGGACGGTCGCCGTCGCGGACGGTGAGATGGATCACGGGCTTCACCCCGGCGAGAAGCGCGAGCAGTTCGATCGGGAGATTGCCGAGCCGCTTCACGCGCAGCGGCCCGTCGGGCAGGCGGAACACGCGCTCGGACGCGGACGACAACGCGGCGGGTCTATTCACCGCGCGGCCGGCGATCAAGGCGCCGGCCCGTTTCGACGCGGGGCGGCGCGCGCGCGTGGGCGCCGCGGCCGCGCGCTTCTCTTCGGCCTGGGCCGACTCGAGCTCGGCCAGGCGCCGGAGCGCGGGCGCGCTGCCGGGCGCGCGCTTGAGGGCGGCGCGCAAGGTTTGAGTCGCGTCGAGCAGCCGCCCTTGCTGATGCAGGAGGTTCGCCAGGTCGAGGTAGGCGGAAATATAAGAGGGATAGGCGCGTAGGAGCGCGGCGAAGGACTCGAGCGCTTCCGGAATTTCGCCCAAGGACAGATGCGCGTGCGCGGTGAAGTAGCGGACCTCCGCGCCGGGCTTGCCGAGGCGGGCCGCGGCGCGGAAATCGGCGAGGGCTTGCTTCGCCCGGCCCGCGTTGAAATGCGCCGTGCCGCGGGCGACGAGGGCCGCGGCCTTCAATTCGCTTCGGCGGCCCGGCGCTTGAGCAGGGCCAGGACGCGCTTCGAGAAAGCCTTGTAAGAGGCCTGGCCCTCGGGGGTTCGGAGCAGGTCCATGTCCGCCTCGATCGCGCGGGCGAGGCCGCGCGCGGCCCGGCTCTTCTTGCGGGACTGCGCCTCGAGGTCCTGCTCGAGCTGCTCTTCGATATCGTCGAAGTCCTGATCGCCGAGGAACACCGTGCCGGGGACGGCGGCCTGGATCAGGGCGATGAAGGCCTTCGGGCTTTCGCGCAAGGCGTCGTAGGCCTGGCGGGCGAAGGTGTGCGGCGGGGGCTCGAGGCCGAGCTCCTCGAGCATCTGCAGGTCTTGGAGATGAGCCTCGACCTCCATTTCCAACGAATTGGAGGGAATGCCTTGGGAGTGTTGAACGACATGGGTGAGCTCGTGGACGATGGTGCCGGCGAGGTCGGCTTCGCGGCCGGGCTTGAACAGGTCTTTGTGCAGGCGCATGTTCTTCTCGACATAATCGTACTCGCCGAAGTTCCGGCCCAACGCTTCGACGAGCACGGGCAAGTCGCGTCCCTGTTCGGCCAGTATTTTCTCGGCCTCATCGAGCGCTTTGCGGCCGGCGCGGGTCGTCCTCGCCAGGTCCACGGCGCGGTCGAGGGCGGCGGCGGCCTTGGGGTCGTCGAGGGCGAGCCAGGGGGCGGAGCGTTCGGCTTGGGCGGGTGCATCAGGCAGCCAGGCGAGAGGCTGCGCCGCGACGGCGGCCGCGGGCTCGACGTAGGAGACGGGGACCGGGACGCCGTCCCAGAACAGATTGAGGGAGGCGGCGGGGATGACGGGCGAGAGAGCGGCGGGAAGGATCGGAAGGGCGGAAGGAACGAGGGCGGGAACGGAATAGAGGGGAACAGAACCGGGCACGGCAACGACGCCGCCTTCGGCGGGAACGCAAAACAGCACGGCAACGAATAGAGATTTCATGGTTAGTAAGGCTTGAAGTCTATGACGACCATTTTTTCGTTCACCACGGCGTTGATCGAGCGGCCGTCGGCTTCGCCGAAGGCTTCTATTGTATCACCGACCGTCTGCGCCCAATCTTTATACGTGTTCTCGGGCCAGGCGAGGATTTCGACGCGTTCGGGGCGATCGAATTGGTCCTGAAGATCCTTTCTGAGTTGTGCGGCCGAGCGCTCGTTCTCTTTCATGATGACGATGCGCGCCTGCGGCATGCGTCGGGTCACCTTGGTGAGCTTGTTCATCGTGACCGTGCCGCACTCGATCCAGACCGTGGCCTCGCCGGCGGCGTTCACGGCCAGCAGATCGGGCAAAAACTCGAAGTTGGCCAATGCCGGCGTTTTAGTCGTCGCGTCCAGCGTGGGCTCGTCGTTCCAAAATAAGATGAAGGCCGCGATGCGGTGCGCGAGATGGTCGTCGGGCTCGCTGGGGCCGGAGACGAGATAGGGCTTGCGCGTCTCGCCGTTGATCGTCAACTCGGCGCGGATCTTCACGACGGAAGTCCTAAGGTCATGGTCTCGTGCGGCTCGCGCGGCTGGGCGCGGTAGGTGCCGAACAGGCGGTCCCACCAGGGCGAGGCGAAGCCGAAGTTCGAGTTCGTCTCGTCGGAGGAAGCGCTGTGATGCACTCGATGCATGTCCGGCGTCACCAGCACCAGCCGTATCGCTTGATCCAGGAAGCCCGGCAAGGCGATGTTCGCGTGGTTGAAGATCGAGGCGGCGTTCAGGAGAATCTCGAACGCGGCCACGGCCAAAAAGTGAGCGCCGAGCAGCGCGACGCCGGCGCACTTGATCGCGGAGGAGATCAGCAGCTCGCCGGGATGGAAGCGCAGGCCGGAGCTCGAGTCGAGGTCTGCGTCGCCGTGGTGCAGCGAGTGGAGGCGCCAAAGCACCGCCGGGCCGTGAAAGAGGCGGTGCTGCCAGTAGATGAGCAGGTCGAGGAGAATAATGGAGAGAATAAATCTCAGCACGAAGCGGCCCGGCCAGAGATTCAGCAGGCCGAAGCCGGCCTGCTCGGCGTGGAAGGAGGTTTGCAGGGGGGCGAGAGGTAGCAGCGAGACGGCGATCGAGCCGAGGCCGCCGAGGCCGAGGTTGAGCAGCCAGCGGCGGCCGGCGGGCGCGACGGGCTTGCGGCGGGGGAAGAGGCGCTCGGCGAGGGCGCAGGAGACGAGCACCGCGAGAAAGACGGCGAGACGGATTTTCGCGTAGTTATTCACAGGTCGAAGACGTCGACGAGCCGGTCGGCCGGGATCGAGACTCCCTCTTCCGGGAGGACGGCCCAGCAGTCGGCGGCGAGCAGGCTGTGAATTTGGAACGACGCTTGGCCGGGCAGAATTTCGATCTTGCCGTCCTCGAGACGCCTGGCTTTGAAGAAGCAGCGGAGTTTTTCAGGCTTATCGGTTTTATTTTTTAAACGGCAACGAATTGGGGACTCTTCGGACTGCCCCAGCAACTCGCGTAGGCATGGCAGGACAAAGAAACGGAAACCGACTACGCTCGAGACCGGATTGCCGGGCAAACCGAAGACGAAGGTCTTGTTCGGCATTTCGGCGAATAATATCGGACGCCCCGGCTTGATCGCCACCTTGTGAAATAGCGTGCGCGCGCCCATGTCCTTCAAAACGCTCGGGATGAAATCCGCGTCGCCCATGGAGACGGCGCCCGTCGTTAAGATCACGTCGTGATTGTCGGACAACGCGTGCTCTAGCTTAGCCCGAAATTCACTTTCATCATCATGCACGACGCCGTAAAAACGAAAATCAAAGCCTAAACGACCGCATTCCGCGGCGAGATAGGTGGAGGACGCATCCCGGATCATTCCGGGCGCCAACGGCTTCCCGGGAGGGGCCAACTCCCTTCCCGTCGAGATCAACGCGATGCGCGGCTTGCGCCGTACATTTAATGTCGTGACCCCGGCGGCGGCTAAGGCCATGAGATGACGCGTGGTCAACGTCGTTCCGGCGGGCAGAACTTCGGCCCCGGCGAGAAAGTCGTGACCCTTCTCCCGGATGAAATCCCCTTCGTGCGGAGTCGCGCGGATTTCGACGGCCCGGCCCCCGTCGAGCTCCTTGGTCTGTTCGACCGGAATGATCGCGTCGCAGCCGGCGGGGACCGGGGCGCCGGTCATGATCTTCCAGACGCCGGACTCGGCCTGACAGCGCGGCGCGTCGCCGGCCATGATCACGCCCAGGACGGGCAAGGTGAGCGGGGCGGAGGAGGCGCCGGCGGCGCGGGCGGAGGCGAGGGCGTAGCCGTCCATGGAGGAGTTGTCGAAGGGCGGGATCGGCTCGGTGCCGTGGACGGACTCGGCGCTGACCCGGCCGAGGGCGAGGCCGAGCGTGAGGGGTTCGGTGGAAAGCGGTGGGGCGGAGCGGGCGGCGTCGCGGACGAAATCGAGAGCTTCGGCGTAGCTGATCACGTCAGCCGCCCATCATGGCGAAGTGCTTCGTGTTGCCGAGGATGCCCTCGGGGAGGTGATGGGAGACCTCCTTGAGCCCGAGCAGATCCTTGACGCGCTCCTGGAGGGCCAGTGAGGACGTGTCATCAGAGAGGAACTTGCGCAGGTCGTGATCGCCCTCGGAGAACAGGCACAGCCGCAGGCGCCCGCGGCTGGTGACGCGCAGGCGGTTGCAGGAGGCGCAGAAGTCCTTCGCGTAAGGGGCGATCACGCCGACCGCGCCGCGGTAGCCGTCTTTATGGAACGCCCGGGCGGGGCCGTCGCCATCGCGGCGCGCCCGTTCGGTCCAGCCGTTCTCGCTCAGCCAGGAGATCAGGGCCTCGGCCTTCAGGTGGCGCTCGGCGAAAAAATCCATGTTGTCTGCGACGGGCATGAGCTCGATGAAGCGCACGCCGAGCGGCCGGTCGCGCGCGAGCTCGACGAAGCGTGAAAATTCATTGTCGTTAAGGCCTTTCATCAGCACGGCGTTGATTTTGGTTTCCAGGCCGAGGTCGAGGCTGCGATCGATTCCCGCGAGCACGTCGTCCAGGCAGTCCTTGCCGGTGAGTTCCGCGAAGCGAGCCCGGTCGAGGCTGTCGACGCTGACGTTGACCGCGGAAATACCGGCGGCCTTTAAATCGGCGGCAAGCGAGCCGAGCCGGTAACCGTTCGTCGAGAGCGCGACCTTGCGCACGCCCGGCGTGAGGGAGACGGCCGCGGCGATGTCGACGATGTCCTGGCGGACGGTCGGCTCGCCGCCGGTCAGGCGGATCTTCCAGAAGCCCAACTGCGCGAAGGCGCGCGTCAGGCGGCCGATCTCGGCGACGGAGAGGGCGGAGTCGCTCTCGGTTTTGTGGTAGCCGTGGGGCAGGCAGTACGCGCAGCGCAGGTTGCAGGCGTCCTCGACGGAGAGCCTGAGGTAGTGGAAGGAGCGGCCGAAGCCGTCGACGAGCGTCACAGGGGAATTATAGCCGTTACTTGAAGAGCATGCCGCCGACGACGTCGCCGAGGATCACGCCGAGGCCGGCGCCGATGAGCGCGCCGATCGGGCCGCCGATGAAGAAGCCGAGTATGCCGCCGAGCACGGCGCCGATGCCGCCGGGCAGGTACTGGCGGGGCTGGATTCGGCCCGAGCCGGTCTTCAGCTTGCCGATATTGTTCATGAACTCGTCGTCCTCGTCCCCGCCGGGCGAGGGGACGTCGGCGGTGAGATTGGGCTTTTCGCCGCCCGCGGTGGACGGAGGCAGCCGGGGCGCGCCGGAGCCGTCGCGTCCGGCGACCGCGCCGCCGTCCCCGGGGGTGCCGGGAACGCCGCCGTCGAACTCGCCGCCGGCGCGCTCGGCGGCCTCGGCCGCGCGGCGGGCCTGCTCGAGGGCGTCGTTCGTGCCGGTCGAGACGACCACGGTGGAGCCGCCGGGGGCGGAGGTCGTGGAACGGACGGGAGGCGTGATGACCGGATCCTTGCGGGGAGGCTTGGGGGCCTCGACGACGGCGGGCGCTTCGGCGGCCTTTCTGAGATCGGCCAGGGCCGAGGCGGCGGCGGACGCGGCGGCCTTGCCGGATTTGGCGAGCGGCTCGGGGAGATAGGTGGAGAGGTCCTCGCGATACTTATCGAAGACGCCGGCGACGACCTTTTTCGTGTACCAGGTGAGCTTGCCGTCGTTTTCGGAGAGCGCGGTATTGACGGCGTTGAGGTAGTCGATCAAAGTGTTGCGGTCGGAATCGTTCATCGACTTGAGCCGGCGCACGAGGTAGGCCTTGGTCTGCGGCGACATCATGGCGCCGTAGTTCGCGTAGGTGCCCTCGACGTTGGGGGTGGCGATCTTCGAGTCCGTCTCGGCGTAGGCGACGATCCGGCCGCGCCACTTGTCGAGGACCAGCTTCATGACCTTCGCGTCGCCTCCGGCGAACTTCACGTCGGCGTTGAACTCGGCGGCGGCGGACTTGTCGACGAGGACCGCGGCCAGCATCGCCTTTTCGTCGTCGCGCAGGAACTGCTCCACGGCGGCGACGGAGGCGGGATCGCCGCCGGCGCGCGCCGCGACGGCGGCGCCGAAGCACAGAAGTCCCGCGAGGAAGGCCGTGCGGATCATGGAGTCAGTATATATAGGGAAACCGCGCCGGGACAGGTTCGATCGGCCCAACGCCCCCGGGGCCGTTGGACCTATGAATTTGTATGATTCGGACGATGAATTTCGAGGAGCGCGCCCGCGGCTTCTGGGACGGCGTCTTCGGCGCGCGCGGCCTGGACGCGAAGCTCCCGGCTCCGCTGCGCGAGGCCCTGCGCTTCGTCTATCTCGTCTTCCGGGACTTCTCGCGCAACCGTTGCCAAGAGAAGGCCTCCTCGCTCGCGTTCCAGACGATACTGTCTTTGGTGCCGGCGCTGGTGCTGTCCCTGTTCCTCCTGCGCTCGCTCGGGGCCTCGGAGACTTTGGGCGCGGACGTGACGCGCTACATCCTTCACCAGATGAACGTGGACGAGATCGTGCTGACCATCCCGATCAAGAGCGGCAAGCCCCAGAAACTCAAGCTCAGCGACAAACTCGAGGAGATCGTGACCGAGGTGGACGGAGTTCTGCGCGACAGCGGGACCGGGCTCGTGTCCTTTCTCGGCATCGTCATCGCGGCGGTGTTCATGGCGCTCGAGATCGAGTACAGCATGAACGCAATTTGGAGCTCGGTCGGCCCGCCGGGAGGCTGGCTGAGGCGGCTCGGGCTGTACTGGAGCCTGGTCACCGTCCTGCCGCTGTTCGTCGCCTTGATCCTCTACGCCGCGCGCCTGCTGCCCGGCGCGTCCGCGCTCGACGAGCCGCTCGCAGCCGTCCTGCCGTTCATCGCCTTCTACTGCATGTACCAGTTCGTGCCTGCCGCGCACGTCGAGCGCCGCGCGGCTTTGCTCGGCGCCGCGGTCGCGGCCGCCGCCTGGCATATCGCCAAGCGCGCGTTCAGCTGCTATCTGCTGACGGCCGTCGGCTACGGCGACCTGTACGGGATTCTCGGCCTGCTGCCGATCTTCGTCATGTGGATCTGGTTCGGCTGGGCGATCATGCTCGCCGGGGCCGAGGCGTCCTACGCGTGGCAGAACCGGGCGCGGCTCGCGGCTCACGAGCGCCGCCGCCGCGGCGCGCCGTTCATCGAGCCCGGCTGGGCGGCCCTCGAACTCGTCGTGCATGCGGGCGCCTTTCTGCGCGAGGGCCGCGCGCCCGCCACCGGGCTTGAACTCGAACTGGCACTCGGGCTTCCCGGATATCTGTGGAAGAGCCTCATCAGCGCCCTGCTCGACCGGCATATTCTGGTCCGGGCCGGGGACGGATACGTGCCCGGCAAACCGCTCGATCAATTGAAGGTCGAGGACGTGCTGGCCGCGGTCGAGGAGTCGGTGATCGCGCGGCCCGACGGCAACTGGCACGCCCGCAGGAAGATCCAGGAGCTCATTGACGGGCTGGCGCGCGCGCGGCGGCGCGAGATCGGACGGCTGAGCGTCGCCGACCTCCTCGACCGAGCTGCTTGACTTCGATGACCATTCCGCTATACTTACGACGATGAAGGTCTGTCTCGTCCGCCCTCCTTCCATCATCAATCCGCTGGCCTACATCGGCTCCCTGACGCCTCCGATCGGCCTGGCTTACATCGCCGCGGCCCTGCGCCACGCGGGCCATGAGGTCGAAATCGTCGACGGGATCGGCGAGAATCCGGATCAATCGACCCCGCTCGCCGGCAACTTGGTCGCGCGCGGGCTGACCTTCGACCAGATCGTCGCGCGCATCCGCCCGGACGCGGATATGATCGGCATTTCCGGCATGTTCTCGTCCGAATGGACGCAGATCCGCGAGCTCGTCAACCGCATCTCCGCGGCCTTCCCGAAGACCCCGCTGGTCGCCGGAGGCGAGCATTTCACGGCGGCGTCCGAGCTCAGCATGAGGCAATGCCCCCGGCTCAAGATTTGCGTCGTGGGCGAAGGCGAGGAGACCATCGTCGAGCTGGCCGACGCGCTGTCGCGCGGGGCGAATCTCGAAACCGTGCCGGGGCTGGCGCTGCGCCGGGACGGCGGCGCGTTCGTCAAAACCGCGACGCGCCCGCGCCTGCGCGAAGTCGACGCGATTCACGCGCCGGCGTGGGACCTGGTGCCGCTCGAGAATTATCTGAGCCGCGCGCTGGGCTACGGGGTCAACCGCGGGCGCAGCATGCCGATGCTGGCCTCGCGCGGCTGCCCCTACGAGTGCACGTTCTGCTCGAGCCCGCTGATGTGGACCACGCGCTGGGTGGCGCGCGATCCGGGCCAGCTCATCGACGAGATCGAGGGCTACGTGCGCAAGTACGACATCACCAACGTCGATTTTTACGACCTGACCGCCATCGTCAAGCGCGACTGGATCCTGGCGTTCTGCAAAGGGCTCCACGCGCGCAAGCTCGACATCACCTGGCAGCTGCCCAGCGGCACGCGCTCGGAAGCCATCGACGCCGAGGTCTCCCACTGGCTCTACAAGTCGGGCTGCCGCAACATGAATTACGCGCCGGAAAGCGGCTCGGAGCGCACGCTCGAGAACATCAAGAAGAAGGTCAAGCTCGACCGGCTGTGCGATTCGCTGCGCGGAGCGGTGAAGAACAATCTCAACGTCAAGATCAATATTATTATCGGCCTGCCGGACGAAACTCACTGGGACGTGCTTCAGACGATCGCTTTTCTCGTCAAGCTCAGCTGGTATGGAGCCCACGACGTCTCGGTGGGCGTCTTCGCCCCTTATCCGGGCTCGGAGCTGTACGAACGGCTGGTCGCGGAGAAGAAAATCACCAACTCCGATGAGTATTTCGGCAAGCTGGCCTACGTCGACATCACCGAGACCGTTTCCTTCACGGACCACATCTCCTCGGACGCGCTGCGCTTCTACAATTGGGCCGCTTTTTTCTTCTTTTACGCCAGTAATTACCTCTTCCGGCCTCAGCGCTTCGTGCGCACCGTCCGCAATCTGATGACCCGGCGCCATGAATCACGGGGGGAGATGGCGTTGAGCGCTTTGCTCAGCCGTCTCCACCTGGCGCCGGCGGTCAAGCAGTTCTGATGCGCCGACATTTGGCGGCGCTGGCCGGCTTCACCGCGCTCGCCCTGGCCTACACCTACCCGCTGGCCCGGCACCTGACCACCCACACCATCGGCTTCGAGAGCGACTCCTCCATTTGGATGTGGTATATCGGGCATTTTCGCGACGCCGTCCGGGCGGGCGCCAATCCCTTCTGGACGGACATGATCTACTGGCCGCACGGCGTGAACCTGATGATGTTTCACGGGCTTTTCTACGCCGTGGCGTGCTACGGACTGCTGCCGCTGCTGGGGCTGGCCGCCACCTACAACGCCGTCATGCTGCAGACGATGGTGCTCTCCGGTTATTTCGTCTTTTTGATCGCCGACGAGTGGGGCGCCGGCTGGGCCGCCTCCTTCGTCGCCGGGGCGCTGTACGCGTTCGCGCCGGACGTCGCCGTGCTGATCAACGCCGGGATCGGCTTCGACCACCTCAGCCGCCAGGTCATTCCTCTGTTCGTGTGGGCGTTGTCGCGCGCCATGCGGACGCGGCGATTGGGAGACTCCCTGCTGGCGGCCTTGGCGCTGTGCGTCGTCTGGGGCTGCAACTTTTATTTCTTTCTCCTCTGCGCCCTGATGATCCCGTTCTTCTACCTGATTTGGGAAAAGCCCGTGAGTTGGGCGCTCGTGCCCCGGCCGCCCACGGCGTCCCTGCGGGCGGCCTCGCGGGCGCTGGAAGCCGCGCTGGCCGCGGCGTTCTTCTGGCTGGCGTGGTCCTTGCGCGCCGGACAGCGGGAGTTCCACGGCGCGGGCTCGGCGCGCACCTTGATCGCCTACGTCGCGCCCTATGTCGTGTTCTGGGGAGTGGGCGGACTGCGGCTGGCGCTGTCTTGGCGCCTCAAACCGACCCTCAACTCCGGGGGCCTGACTTGGAAGAGTCTTCGCCCCTACGCGGCCGCGTCGGGCTTCTGGGCGATCTTGAACCTGCCGATGATCATCTCCACGATCCTGATCATCCGGGCGGGCGATTATGGGTCGACGCCTTCGCCGTGGCGCGGCGGCGGAAACCCGACGGATGTGGGCTGGCTGCTCCTCCCCAACCTCAACAGCGCGATCTGGGGAAGCGGCCTGCAAAAATGGCTGGGCATGCCGTACGCTTCGGCGGGCGGCGTCGGTCTTCTGCCGCTGGCGGGCGCGCTCTGGCTTTGGCGGCAAAAACCTCAGGATCGCTGGGTCAAGCTGTGGTTCGCCGGCGCCGCGTTCGGCTTCGTGCTGACGTTGGGGCCCTGGCTCAAGATCTTCGGCTTCCACACCTACCTGCCGCTGCCGTTTTACTTCATGCACCTGCTGCCCTTCTACAACAACATCCAGACGGGGTTCCGCCTGGAGCCGTTCGGCATGATGTTTCTGGCGCTGCTCTTCGCCGTGTTCCTGCGCGAAGCCGCGCGGCGGGTTCCCGCGCGCCGGGCGCCGTGGCCGGCCGCGCTGGCCTTCGGCGTTTTGCTCGTGGAGTTCACGTCGGCCCGCATCCCGCTGTATGACGCCGCGGTGCCGCCCATTTTCCAGCGTTTGGGGGAAAGGCCCGACGGCGCCGTTCTCCCGGTGCCTTGGGGCGCCTGCTTCGACGGGCTCGGCCCCAACGGCTTTCTGGGAACGCTTTTCATGGCGCCTCACCATCAGCTGGCGCATCACAAGCCTTTCGTCGGCGGCCAGATCGGCCGAGTGCCGCGGCACGTCTACGAAAAAATGAAGAACGATCCGTTCCTGCAGGCCATCCTCGGCGCGCAAAGCGGAGCCGTGCCCGACGCTTTGCTGCGCGATGGCCCCTACGTCGGGCGGCGCTTGAGGGAGATGCCCATCCGCTACGTGCTGGTCAACACGACTTTGGCGCCGAAGGCGCTTCAGGACGTCGTGCGCCGCTGGCCGGTCAAGCTGATCGATGAAGAGGGTCCGCTGCGGCTCTACGCCGTCGGGCTCTGATCGAGGAAGCGGCGGAAGGAAAGGCCCAGCCGGGTCTGCGCGGAGAAATCCGGACGCGGATTTGGATTTTGCAGGGCGATCAAGCTGTCGCTGCCCGTGCGCGGCCGCAGGCCCGCGGCCTCGAGCGCGCGCAGGCCCGCCAGAGCGAGCCCGCCCGGCACGGGCACGGCGATAAAGCTCCGTCCCTGGGCGCGCGCCTGTTCGCGCAGGATCTTTTCCAACGTCACCGGCTCCGGATGCGCCAAGGTCACTGGAACTTTTTGCGCCGCGGCGTCCCAATCGAGGGCCGACACGATAGCGGCCCGCACGTCCCCGACGTGGGCCAGGTACAGCGGCTGGCGTCCGCCGTCGATCAGCGGCAGGAAGGTCCGACGGCTCAAGCGCGTCAGCGCTCCGAACATCCCGCGGCCCGAGCGGTCGTAGAGCAGGCCCGGGCGGACGGAGATCCCGCCGCGAGCGGCGGTTGAGACCTCGATCTCGAGCTTGGCCCGGCCGTAGAGCGAGAGACAGCCCTCGTAAGCCGAGATGCTGGAGACGAAGACGACGCGGCGCACGCCGGCGGCCTCGGCCGCGCGCAGCAGCGCTTCGGAGCCCTCGACGTTGACGCGGCGCATCTCCGGCCAGCCGCGCACGCTGAAATCGTGGGCCGCGTGGATCAGGGCGTCGACGCCGCTCAGCGCGGCGGGATCGACCGGTTCGCCCAGCCTGAAAGCGACGTCTTCCCGGTCTTGGGGAACTCGGGTGAGCCGTCGCACGCGCGCGCCCGCGGCCCGGAGCGCGGCGGCGCACTCCGACCCCAGCCAGCCCGCGGCGCCGGTGACGGCGACGAGGCGGCTCATGCGCGCGACCCGATGCGATGCGCGTTGGCCATGGCGGTATAAGTGAAAGTGGCGGACGACAGGCTCGGCAGCACCGAGGAGTCGACCAGGTGCACGCGCGGCAAGCCCGGCAGCGTTCCCAACGCGTCCGTCTCGAGCTCGCCCGGCGAGCGGCGCATCGGGAAAATGCCGCCGACATGGTTTCCCTCGCCGGGCGCGCCGACGCGCAGCAGCGGCGTCAACGGCCTAAAGCCGAGGTCCGAGGAGCGCCGCGCCAGCGCCGAGGCGACCGCGCGCACGCGGCGCCGGAGCTCCGCGTCCGGTCGGGCCTCGAGGATCAGGCGTCCGTCGTCGCCGTCGGCTTGGGCGCGCAGGCTCGCTCCCTGCGCTTCGTCCGAATGCAGATAGCCTTGGATCGCGAGAAGGCGTCCTGAGAAGGCGCGCTCGACGAGCGGAGCCAAGGGCCCCGCCCAGCGCGCGGCGCGAGAGAGCCGGTCGGCGATGTACTCGTTTCGCGTGTAGATTTGGAGATGGACGAGCCGGCTCGAGACGGCGGGATCGCGCAGTTCGAGGAAGATTTGAGCCAAGGTCATCGCGCGCTCGGCCGCCGCGCCGGGCACGTTGGACCGCATGGCCGCGGGCAGCAGAAAATAAGGCTGGAAGCGCAACGTCAGCTCGCGCCCGAACAGTCCCATGGAAACGAGCGCCAGCCGCGCCGTCGCCAGCGGTCCGCAGGCCAGGAAGGCGCGGGCGCCCTCGAAGTCGGCGGGCGCCCCGCCGGCGAGCGCGCGCGCCGACACGCGGACTCCGCCCGGCGTGCTCTGCACGCGCCGGACGCGCAGGCCGCCCTTGTACTGAAAGCCGGGCCGCTTCCTCAGCGTCTCGACTTCCTGAGCCGAGTTCCAGATCGAGCCGTACGGGCAGCCGGAGAGGCACAGCCCGGCGTCGCGGCAGCCTTCGGCGTCGACGGCCAGGCGCGCGCGTCCGTAGCTGACGCCGCTCGCGGTCAGGTTTTGCGCGCGCGCGTCGAGATGGCGCAGCAAGGCCTGCGCCTGGAGCGTGGGGCGCGCGGGCGGGCGCGGCTCGGAGTAGAAGGGAAAAAGCTTCTCCAGCCCGTCGCGAACCGCCGCGATGCGCAAAGTTTCCCCGGCCGCCTTGTAATGGGGCGCCAGTTCGTCCGCGGTCAGCGGCCAGGCGTCGAAGTCCTCTCGCGGCGTGGGCAGGACGGCCGCGCCCCAGACGTTGCTCAGGCCCCCTTTGGCCAAAGAGGCGAGGCAGCGCGTGCCGCGCTCGTCGAGCCCGGCGTCGAGGCCGCGAACATACGGAAAGTCGGAGCCGAAGCTGGGCTTGAGCTCGGGCCGGTCCAGGGGACCGCGCAGACGCGCCGTGAGCGCCGGGTCCCAGGCGTCAGGCTCCTGTTTGGCCAGCGCGCTCACGACTTGGCGGCGCTCGGCGTCCAGCTCCAGGCCGCCGTCGAGCATGGTCACGGCCTGACCGCGGTCGAGCAGGGCTTTCGCGGCCATGACTCCGGTAGGGCCGGAGCCGACGACGAGGTTCAGGCCTTTAACCGGCCGTGCATGCGGATGGAATCGTGCACGCAGCCGAACAGGAATGAGAGGATGGCGCCGATCGCCGCCGCCATGGCCGCGGCCAGCCATCCCAGGCCGCCGGCGCAGGCGTAGAGACCGGCGAAGACGGCGCAGGCGGCGAGTTGCGCCGCCGCGAGCGTGACGAACAGCTTCATCGGGTTGTAGATCAGGATCACTTCCGTCATGAGCTGAAGCGTGCGCAGGATGTCGCGCACCGGCTTGACCTTGGACTTGCCGCCCGCGCGCGCGCGGAACTCGATCGGCAGGAACTTCACGAAGCGGCCCTCCTTGATCAAAGAGAGCGTCATCGTCGTCGAGAAAGAGTAGCCGAGGCACTGCACCAAACCGAACCGGTTGACCAGCTCGCGCCGGGCCAGGCGCAGGCCGGAGTTCGCGTCCGGCAGCTTCTCGCCCACGACGAAGCTCGCGCAGAACAGATAGATCATGCGGAGGATGGTCTGCAGGGGATTGCCCCAGAAGTGGGAGCCCTGCCGGGCGCCGATGATGAGGTCGAACTCCGGCGCGTGCTCGAAAAGCCGCATCGCCTCGGACACCGGATAGGTGCCGTCGGCGTCGGTCATCAGAATCCAATCGTGGCGCGCCGCCCCGATGCCCGTCTGAAGCGATTGGCCGTAGCCCCGGTTGATCGGATGCCGAATCACGCGCGCGTGCGCGGGAAGCACCGCCTTCGCCGTGTCGTCCGTGGAGCCGTCGTCGACCACGATGATCTCGAATTCGCGGACGAGGCGGGACAAGGCCTCGTGATGCTGCGCGACGACTTCCGCGATGGCCTCGCTTTCGTTGTAAGCCGGAATGACAAGAGAGACGGGCAGGTCCCGCATGTTTTGAGTCTAACTTATCCTGGCCGATCGAGGAAAGGCCGGGCGGTCCTATCGGCCCCGCTCCGTCGGGACTTTCGGCCCAAGACGACGGCGCCGCCCCGAAGCGCTAGTTAACGTCCTACTTTCAGGTCTTTCGGGCCGACGTACAGCGACTGCGGGCGGATCAGCCGGTCCTGCGCATGCTGCTCCATCACGTGCGCGCACCAACCGGCCGCGCGGCCGCAGGCGAACATGGAGACGAACTGGTCGGGCTGCAGGCCGATTGATTGGAGGACGAGAGCCGTGTAAAACTCGACGTTCGTCTTCAGGTTGCGGCCGGGCTTGAGCTCCTCGAGCACCTTGATCGCCGTCTTCTCGACGGTGCGCGCCAGGTCGTAGAGCTTCTTGTTCTGCAGGTGAGCCCCGGACATCTCGGAGGCGGTCTTCGCGAGAACTTCCGCGCGGGGATCGCGCACTTTATACACGCGGTGGCCGAAGCCCATGATGCGGCGGCCTTCCTTGATCTCCTTGCGCAGCCAAGGCTCGGCCTTCGCCGCGGTCTTGATGTCCACGAGCATGTCGAGGACGGGGCCGGGCGCGCCGCCGTGCAGGGGGCCCTTGAGCGCGCCGACCGCGCCGGTGACCGCGCTGACCATGTCCGAGCGAGTCGAGGCGATCACGCGCGCCGTGAAGGTCGAGGCGTTCATGCCGTGGTCGGAGACCGTGACCCAGTACGTCTCGAGGGCCTTGGCCGCCATGGGATCGGGCTCGGCGCCGAAGGTCATGTACAGGAAGTTCGCGGCGAGCGAGAGGTCGGAGCGCGGGGCGATCGGCTCGTGGCCCGCGCGCAGGCGCGAGTGCGCGGCGATGACGGTGGGGAAGCGGGCGAGCAGGCGCTTGGCGAGCGCTAAGTCGCCGGCGGGGGAGATGTCGTTCGGGTTGGACACGTCGAGCGACAAGGTGGCGCAGGCCATGCGCAGGGCGTCGATGGGCGGCGCGTTGCGGGCCGTCTTGATGATCTCGAGAGTCTCGGGGCGAAGCGCCCGGTAGCCGGCGAGTTCCTTCTGGATCCCGGGAGCTTCCTCCTTCGACGGGAGATGACCGGTCCACAGCAGCATCGCGAGTTCTTCGATGGAAACCTTGTTGGCGATCTCCTCGATCGAATAGCCGCCGATGATCAGTACGCCGTTCTGGCCGTCCACCATCGACAGCTTGGTTTCGGTCGCGACGACTCCCTCAAGCCCGGCCTTGACGACCGAATTGTTGGGAGCGGCGGGGGTGGGGGCGGCCATGTTCAAATCCTCCGAGAATATATCCTTCGACGACAAGAATAACTCTTCGTCGTCGGGGCGTCAACGGGTGTCTGGCATTAAGGTGGTGTCAGGCCGGCCGATTTTCCGATTCGATCGATTTTTACCGGACCTTATCTTCCTTGAAACGGAGCCGTCATCGGTTACGGCTATCCTCGGAACATGAGAAACCTACTCCTTGCTTCGGCGTTCCTCGCGACGGCTTCTTTCTCAATGGCGGACGACGGCGTCGTGACCTCGGTGGCGTTCGACGACGCCCCGGCGCTCAACGCGCCGCTCGAAGGTCCGGCCTTCATCGATCCGGTGTTTCCCGAGGTGGCGGTGGACGGCGACCGTGATGAGGAACTCGAGGGCCTGCTGGATTATGCCCCGTCCGATCTGCCGATGCCCGACGAGGGCGTCAGACGAATCGGAAAATCGGCCGGCCTGACACCATCAAGCGCCCTCGGGCCAGACTTTCTCGAGCTCCTCGTCGTCGAAGCCGAAGTGGTGCGCTAGCTCGTGGCGTAAGGTGAGGCGTATTTCCTTCTGGAGCTCTTCGATGCTGCCGACCGAGTCCTCCAGGTTCCACTGATAGAGGTAGACCTTGGCGGGGAGCTGGCCGTGAGCGGCGGCGCCGGCGAAGTCCTCGCGTTCGGGGCCGCAGTAAAGGCCGAGGAGATCGGTCGCGTCGTTCTCGTCGCCGTCCTCGAGATCCTCGGCTTCCTCGCCGGGTTCTTCCTTGGTCTCGATCGTGACGTTGATGAGCAAGGAGCGCAGTTCGGCGGGGATGCGGCCGAGCTCGGCTTCGGCCATCAGGCGGAACTTCGCCGGCGTCACGCGGACTTCTTTCATGTGGAGACGATTTTATCTTGAGATAAAACTGTCGTCACGCGATCGCGCCCGCTTTCTTGAGCAGGTCGAGGCAGGCGGCGTTCGCCTTGGCGGTCGTCGCGCCTTCGTCGAGGTTCGTGAGCACGCCGTTCTCGACGACGACGTGGCCGTTGACGATGGTCCACTTCGTGCGGTGGCCGGCGCCGCAGAACAGGAGCGAGGCGACGGGGTCGCCGGCGGCGCCGGCGTAGTCGAGGCGGTTGACGTCGAAGATCGCGAGGTCGGCGGCCTTGCCCGGGGCGATCTGGCCGAGGTCGTCGCGGCCGAGGACCGCGGCGCCGCCGCGCGTGGCCATGCGCAGGACGTCGCGCGCGGGCATCGAGCCGACTCCGGACTTCACGCGATGCGAGAGCAAGGCCTGGCGCGCCTCGCCCAGCATGTCGGACGTGTCGTTGGAGGCGGAGCCGTCCACCGCGAGGCCGACGTTCACGCCGTCGTCGAGATATTTGCGGACCGGCGGGACGCCCGAGCCGAGCCGGAAATTGGAGGAGGGACAATGCGCGATGCCGACCTTCGCCTTGGCCAGACGTTTGATCTCGCCGTCGTTGACGTGGACCATGTGCGCGAGCCAGACGTTCGAGTCGAGCCAGCCCAAGGACTCGACGAAATCGATCGGGCGGAGCTGGTACTTCTCGAGACAATACGCCTCTTCGTCGAGCGTTTCGCACAGATGGGTGTGCATGCGTACGCCCCACTTTTTAGCCTGCGCCGCGGTTTCCTTCATCAATTCGACGGAGACCGAGAACGGCGCGCACGGCGCGAGGCCGATCTGGATCATCGCGTACGGCCCTTTGTCGTGGTGCTCTTTGACGAGGCGTTCGCCGTCCTTGAGAATCTCTTCTTCGGCCTGCGTGCAATCGTCGGGCGGAAGGCCGCCTTTCGAGCTGCCGACCGACATCGAGCCGCGGGTGGCGTGGAAGCGGATGCCGAGCGAGCGGGCCGCCTCGATCTGCGCGTCCACGAGGCCGGTTTGCCCCTTGGGGTACAGATACGTGTGGTCCGACGAAGTCGTGCAGCCGGTGAGGAGCAGTTCTCCCAAGCCCACTTGGGCTCCGAGCGCGGCGTACTCCGGGGTCAGGTGGCGCCAGACGCCGTAGTGATAGACCAGCCAGTCGAAAAGCTTGGCGTTCTGGGCGCCGGGCGTGGCGCGCGTGAGCGTTTGGCACAGATGATGGTGAGTGTTGATCATGCCCGGGAGGACGACGCAGCCCGTCGCGTCGAGCACCTTGGCGTCGTCCGGGGCTTCGAGGTTTTTGCCGACGGCGAGGATGACCCGGCCCTTGAGCAGGACGTCGGCGCCGGCCAATTCCGTGCCGGCGTCGTCCATGGTCGCCACGCGCAGGGCGTTCTTGATCAGAAGCGGGGGTCGCACGACGGGAGTCTAGCAATTAAGTAGAATTCGGGTCATGGAGCCCATCCGCCTCTCGGAGCTGTCCGGGGAGCTGCCGCGCCCGGGCGTGCTGTGCACGGTGGCCAAGGTGATCGGCTCGGCCCCGCAGGCGCCCGGCGCCAAGATGCACGTCTGGGCGGGCGGATTTCAAGGAACGGTCGGCGGCGGCAAGTTCGAGGCCGAAGTCCTGGCCCACGCGCGTCTGATGCTGGCCTCGGCCCGGCCGGAGGCGTCGCTGCGCGAATACACGCTGTGCCGCGAGATGGGGCAGTGCTGCGGCGGCAAGGTCACCGTGTTCTTCGAGCCGCTGGCGCGCCGCAAGGCCGTCCACATTTTCGGCGCCGGGCACGTGTCGCGCGCGCTCGCCGCGGTGCTCGACGGGCTCGACCTCGAGGTCGCCGTCTACGACGCGCGCGCCGAGTGGGCCGATTTTGACGCATTTCCCAAAATGACCCGTCTTCTTCATACCGAGCCGCTGCCGCTGGCGAAGGCCGCGGGCTACGGCCCGCTCGACGCGGCGCTGGTGATGACCTACGACCATGATCTCGACCTCGCCCTCGTCGACGCCTTGCTCGACAAGCCGCTGGGCTATCTCGGCGTGATCGGGTCGTTGCATAAGTCGCGCGTGTTTCGCGCGAGGCTCCCTATCAATAGACGCGTCCTGTGGGACGCGTCTGTGCGCTGCCCGATCGGCCGGAAAATCCCGTCGAAGAACCCGAAGGCGATCGCCGTGTCGATGGCGGCCGAATTGCTGGAGAAGTGGGCGTACCGCGTCGCGGCGCCGAAGGCCGCCGCCCTCAAATGAATTTCCCGCGCGTGCTGCTGCTCGCCGCCGGCCACGGGCGCCGCGCGGGCGGCCCGAAAGCCTGGATGCCGCGCGACGGCAAGCCTTTGGTCGAGGCCCAGCTCGATTTTCTGATGACGGTGACCTTGCCCGAGAAAATCGCCGTCGCGATCCAGGCGGAATGGCTCGATTACTGCCGGGAGCTGTCCTCGAAGGTCCTCTGGGTTCCGGTGAACCCCGACGCGTCCCCGCTGGCCTCTTTGCAGGCCTTGATCCGCGCCTCGCGCGTGGAGAAAAGCTACATCCTGCACGTGGACATGCCCGTGTTCGATCCGGACGTCTTCGCCAAGCTCGCCGCGGCGAAAGGCGACGCCGTCCCGTCCTTCAAGGAGAAGCGCGGACATCCCGTCCTGCTGACGACGATCACCTTGCTCGACGTGCAGCGGCTCAATCCCGAGACGGACCGTCTCGACGAGTTCCTCGGCCGCCGCGGCATCGAGGCCGTGCCCGTCGACTGCGAACTGATCCTGACCAATTTGAACGGAGTGGAGGCGTGATCGAGCTCGCGATCAAGGGAACACGGATCTACGCGCCGGAGGGACCGCGCGAGGGAGCCGTCCTGATCGAGAACGGCGTCATCGCCGGAGTGGTCGGGCTGGATGAGGTTCCCGCGGGCGTGACCGTTAAAGAGGCCGGCGACCTGGCCGTGATGCCCGCGTTGGTCGATTGCCACGTCCACGTCAACGAGCCCGGTCGCACCGAGTGGGAGGGCTATCTCACCGCGACGGCCGCCGCGGCCGCGGGCGGCGTGGGCACGATCGTGGACATGCCGCTGAACTGCTCGCCGGTGACGACGACGCGGCGCGCGCTCAAGGCCAAGCTCGACGCGGTGAAGGGCAAACTCGCCGTGGACGCCGCGTTCTGGGGCGGGATCGTTCCGGGCAACCTCGCCGAGCTCGAGCCGCTGGCCGAGGACGGCGTCGTCGGCTTCAAGGCCTTCCTGACGCACAGCGGCCTCGACGAATTCCCCAACGCGACGAAGGCAGACCTCGAGGCGGCGATGCCCGTGCTCGCGCGCCTCGGCCTGCCGCTGATCGTCCATGCGGAGCTGGACCCGGCTTCGGCCGCGGGCGCCGATCCACGCGCGTTCTCGTCCTATCTCGCGTCGCGTCCGCCTTCGATGGAGGTGCGCGCGATCGAGTTATTAATCGATTTGTGCCGAAGGCACAAATGCCGCACTCACGTCGTGCACCTCTCCGCCGCCGAGGCCTTGCCGCTCGTCGAGCGCGCCAAGGACGAAGGCCTGCCGTTCACGGCGGAGACGTGCCCGCACTACCTGACCTTCGCGGCCGAGGAGATTCCCGACGGCGCGACCCAGTTCAAGTGCGCGCCGCCGATCCGCTCGGCCGAGAACCGCGAGGAGCTGTGGCGCGCGCTCGGCCGCGGCGTGCTCGACTTCGTCGTCTCCGACCACTCTCCGTGCGTTCCCGAAATGAAGAAGTTCGAGGCGGGGGATTTCCTCGGGGCCTGGGGCGGGATCGCGGGCCTGCAGTTCACCTTGCCGGCGGTTTGGTCCGGAGCCAAGCGCCGCGGCTTCCAGCTCGAGGACGTCGTGCGCTGGACCGCCGCGAACACGGCGGATTTCGTCGGCCTCGAGCGCAAGGGCCGCATCGAGAAAGGGCGCGACGCCGACCTCGTCCTCTTCGACGACGCGGCGCTGTTCGACGTCGAGCGGGCGGGCGTGCGCCAGCGGCACAAATTGACGGCTTACGAGGGCCTGCGCCTGCGCGGGACCGTGGACGCGCTGTACCTGCGCGGCGCGGAGGCGGGAGAGGGCCGGCGCGGCCGGCCGATGCTGAAAAGGAGCGAGTCATGGACTTCACGCAGCTGATCGATCTGGCCTCGTCGCGCGTCGGCGGCAAGGCGCTCAAGACCAACGACGACTTTTTCGCGCCGATGGCGAACCTCGTCAAGCCCGAGTCCCCGGTGTGGATCGCCGACAAATATACGGTCCGCGGAAAGTGGATGGACGGCTGGGAATCGCGCCGGCGCCGCACCCCGGGCTACGACTGGTGCGAGCTGGGGCTCGGCCTGCGCGGCGTGATCAAGGGCGTCAACGTGCAGACCACCTTCTTCACCGGGAACTATCCGTCGCACGCCAGCCTCGACGCGAAGGACGGCAAGGGCCAGTGGGTCGAGATTCTTCCCAAATCGGCGCTCCAGGGCAACGGCGACAACCTTCTCCCGGTGAAATCCGACAAGGCCTGGGATCAGGTGCGGCTGAACATCTTCCCCGACGGCGGCGTCGCCCGCCTGCGCGTGTACGGCGAGGTCGCCCCGGACTGGGCGCGGATTCCGAAGAAGTCCCCGGTCGACCTGATCGCCGTCGAGAACGGCGGCCTGCCCCTGCTCGCCAGCGATGTGCACTACTCTCATCCCCAGAACCTGATCATGCCGGGCCGCTCCAAGAACATGGGCGACGGCTGGGAGACCAAGCGCCGCCGCGGCCCCGGCCACGACTGGGCGATCCTAAAGCTCGGATCTCCAGGCGTGATCCGTAAGGTGGAAATCGACACGAATTTCTTCAAGGGCAACTACCCCGACTCCTGCATGCTCGAGGGCGTGCACAAGCCCGGCGCGACGGGGGCCGAACTCGCCGACGAGTTCACGTCCTGGGTTCCGGTGCTGCCGCAGACGAAGCTGCGAGCTCATGCCCGGCAGTTTTTCCAGAAGGAACTCGCCGCTCACGGTCCGATCACTCACGTGCGCCTGAACATCTACCCGGACGGAGGCGTCTCTCGCCTGCGTCTCATTGGAGTCCGCTCATGAGAACTCTCGTCGCCCTGCTGTTCCTGACCTCCGCCGCCGGAGCGGCCGAGCTGCCGGTCCGGGCCTGCGTGAAGTGGAGCAAGGACATCCCCGAGGCGCAGGCCGCCGGCGCGGGGCTGTTCAAGTCGCTCGCGCGCGTCGAGGGCAAGGGCCCCTTCGCGGACTGCGACGTCGTCACCGAAACGGAGACTTTCGGCGTGGGCTGGCTCATGCGCGCGTACATGAAGCAGGCCGTGCTGTCGCCGTGCGGCAAGCGGCTCGGCGGCTACAAGTTCGGCTATAAGGGTGATAAGTGGCAGGAGAAGATGGTCGTGGAACTGCACAAGTTCCTGGCCAAGAATCCCGAGGCGCTCTCCGCCGCGAAAGATTGCCCCGCCGTCGCGGTCCCGCCGGTCGCCGTCACGACCGAGCCGCCGACGCCGCCCCTTCCCGTCGAGCCCGTCGTTCCCTCGACCTCCTCGGCGACTACGCCGCCGGTGATCCCGTAAGATGGCGACGCTCGCGGAGCTGAACTCCTGGCCCGCCGAGAAGGCGCGCGAGGAATTGCTCCGCTGCTGCGGCTGCGCGAAGTGGGCTGAGAACGTGCTCGCCGCGCGCCCCTACCGCGACAGGAACGCTTTGTTCGCCGCCGCGGACTCGGCTTGGGAGAAGGCTTCCTCGTCCGAGCGTCTCGAGGCGTTCGCTCATCATCCGCGCATCGGCGGCAAAGACGCCCTGCGGGCCAAGTTCGCGGCGACGAAGGAGTGGGCTCAGGGCGAGCAGTCCGGAGCGGCCGCCGCGAGCGAGGCCGTGCTCGACGCTCTCGCGAAGGGCAACGAGGAGTATGAGGCCAAGTTCGGCCACATCTTCATCGTGTGCGCGACCGGAAAATCCGCCGCCGAGATGCTGGATTTGCTGAAATCACGTCTGCCGAACGACGCGAAGACCGAGCAAGGTCTCGCCGCGCGCGAGCAAGGCAAGATCACCAAGATCCGACTGGAGAAACTGATCCCATGAGCCCGATCACCACCCATGTTCTCGACACGTCGCTCGGCCGTCCGGCGTCCGGCGTGACCGTGATCCTCGAAAAAGGCGGCGGCGGCGGCTGGCACACCGTCGGCCGCGGCATCACCGATCTCGACGGGCGCTGCAAGACCCTTATGAATATGAAGGGGAAGAACGGGAAGGCGTTAAAAAAAGGCACCTACCGTCTGACCTTCGGGGTCGCCTCCTACTTCAAGCGCTCGGGCCAGACGGCGTTCTACCCGTCCGTCTCGGTGGTTTTCTCGGCGCGGGACTCGCGCCACCACCACGTGCCCCTGCTGCTGTCGCCTTGGGGATACTCCACTTACCGCGGCAGTTGACTGACCTCGAACCGCTCATTTTTTACCTGACACTTTGGCAGGTCGGCGGACCGATTTTATCTTGAGATAAAATCGTTTACTTCTTGAAGCGGGCGCGCAGGCCTTCGGACGCGCTCCAGGCTTCCTGGGCGGTCGTGCGCATCACCGTGATGAAGCCCCAGGCGCCGAGCGCCAGGAAGAACAGCGCGTAGGGCGTGGGCCCGATCGCGAACGCCATGCCGGTCATCAGGGTCTGCAGGACGACGCCGCGTCCCATCGCGGCGGGGCCGGCGGCGGCGGACTTCTCCGGGCGGTAGAGAGCGGTGTACAGCGCCGTCGCGGCGCCGGTCGCCATGACCGCGGCCGTCGCGAGGGCCATCAGGCCGATGGGCGCGGCGAAGGCCAGCACGCCGATGCCGAGGCCGAAGGACATCGCCACGGCGGGGAACGCGCCGATGATGCGGTCGGCGGGCGTCGTCGCGGGGTCGGTGAACTTGGCGGAGAACGCGGCCTGCGCCAGCGCGGCCGTCGCCACGGCGGCGGTCAGCGGCGTGATGGCCGCGACGGCGGTGCCGAGGAAGGCGACCTTGGTCAGGTCGAGCAAGGTGAACGCGGCCGCGCCGGCGATCGCGCCGAAGCTGATGGACGAGGCCAGAGCCTGTCCGGCGTTCGCGGGCGAGCCGTCCTTGCCGCGCGCGCTCCACAGACCGAACAGGGCGCCGAGGATGGCCGCGATCGCGGTGGCGAGCGGGCCGTAGTTCAAGACGAGCGCCATCGCGCCCGGCTCGACGACGGGAGCGGCGGAGATCGCCGTTTGGGCGAGCGCCGCCGAGGGAAGTGCTACGAGCGCGCCGGCGGCGAGCGCGGCGCGGCCGAGCAGGGAGCGGCGGGCCTTCGGAGCGGGCGCCGAGACCGAGTCGTCCGCGCTCTTGCGGGCGGCCGTGCCGTCGAACGTCTCATCGAGCTTCGCGGGCCCGGCCTTCTCATCGGAGACGCTCGCGGCGGACACGGAGAGGACGGAGAGCGCGGAGGCTTTCGCGGCGGCCGGCGCGGCCGCGACGGCCGTGACGGCCGTGACGGGAACGGCGACGGCGGCCTTGGCCGAGGCCTGAGCGGCGAGCGCGGGCACGGCGAGCGCCGAGGCGGCGGCCGCCGGAGCGGAAATCGCGGGAGACAGAGACGGCGCGGACAGCGTCGGCGTCATGCCGAGCGTCGCGAGCGGAGAAACGAGGCCCGGTCCGCCGAGCGCCGTGCCGAACGGCAGCACAGGAACGACCACCTTCGTGGTCCGGACCGCGTTCACGGAGACCGAGGTCTGGGCGGAGGCGTTCGCGGCGAGGAGGCACGTCAGCACGGCGAAAAGCGGGAGTTTGTTCATGCGCGTATCATAGCGACGAGCCTACGGCCGGAGATAGGAACGTAGGACCCTCAAAGGCGTCGGCAATGGTCCTACTTCGAAAGGTCCCGGGAGGCCTGGGGTGCGGCGAGTCGCGCGTGAAGGTCTTTGAGCTCGGCGTCGGTATGGCCGATCATCGCGGCCTTCGCGCCGGACGTTTTACCCGCGGACGAGATGAAGCGGTAGTTGAGATGATGCTTGGCCGCCAGCGGGATCGCAGCCATGCCGTCGCCCGTCACCTCGAGCTTGCCGTCGCAGATGCACACGTCGGTCTCGCCCGCGGGGCCGACGCCGACGTAGAAGTCGGTGCCGCGCACCGCCGCGACGGCCGCAGGCGTCTTCACCGAGAAAGTCCTGCCGGCTTTGCGCGTCAAGACGCTCAGCCACGAACCGAGGCCGAGGCGGACCTGCTTTTTCCCGGGCGTGAAGCGCGCGGGGCCGGTCACAAGAAAGCGTCCGCCGTCGACGGTCAGGACCGCCGCGCCGCTCGACAGGCTCACTTCGGCGTCGGGTACGACGTCGCCGGGCTTCAGCGTCTTGCCTCCGGCGCTCAGGACGCCGGTCGTCGCCGCCACGCGCATGGCCGCCCCGGCGGGCGCGGCGAGGAGGCACGTCAGAACGGCGATCAGCGGAAGACTTTTCATAGGCCTCTCATCTTTCAAAACAACAGGGGGTTGCGGACGACCCGCGACTTGAGAAATTTCCCGGTCACCGCGTCGATCAGGAATTGACGGACTGTTTTGACGTCCCGGTCCGAGAGATAGACGACCCAAAAAGTCTTCTGACGCAGGGCGCGGTCCTTCCAGTCGGACTCCGTCTCGGCCGAAGCCCGTAACAAATGCAGCCGGTAGGCGGTCATCGTCCCCAGAGGCAGGCCGTTCTTCGCCGCGACGGCGAGAGCCTGGGAGGAATCGACGCGAAGCTCCGAGATGCAGGTTTCGCGCACGTCGATGTGGCTGAACCCGACGCCGCCTCTCTCGGCGCTGTCGCCGATATACTGAGGATCGTATTCGTGGTAGCGGGAGTTCTGCGGCAGGGGGCCGCCGTCGATCGGCTCGTTGATGGAGAGGACGGTCCGGTGCGGCTTGGCCGGAGAAAAAAAGTAGTAGTCGAAGCTGTTGATCGCGCCGGCTCGCGACCGCGGGTCCTGTCTGTCGGCGGGGTGGTAAATATTGACCGTCGCCATCATTCCGGACAGGCAGGACTCGACGTGGCCGAGCGTCTGCATGTGCGCGAGAGCCCCGCCTAAGAGCCCGGTGGCGCCCTTGCCGAGCGCGGGGTCCCAGGTCCCCGAGTGCGATTGCGCGAAGGCCGAGAGCGCGAGCGCGAACGCCGCGGCGCGGAGCATGCTAGCCGCGGCGTCCTTCGAGTATTTTGAGGAACGAGCGCGACTCGAATTCCGCGGGCGTGAGCCCCGTCGCCGCGGCCTCGGCCGCGGTGATCGCGCCGCAGTTGCGCGCGCGCAGGAAGTAATTGAGCAGGCCCTGGCCGGTCGCCGCGTCGTCGAACACGTCGCCGACGAGCGTCGCCTGCGCCGCCTTCTCGATGAAGTTCTTCAGGCGTGCGGTCGCGGCGGGCAGGCCGCCGAGGAAGAAGGCGTACACCGCGCCGTAGCGCGTGGGCAGCTGGGCGGGGTGCAGATCCCAGCCCTGATAGAAACCGTTCACGAGCGAGTGCGTCGCGTGGTCGTAGTGCAGCTTCCACGCGCGGCGCACGGCCTCGACGTTCTCGCGGTCCTGTTCGGCGGACAGATATTCACCGGGCGTGGCCCGGTGAGGGCCGACGGGCATCACGTTCGTCGCGCCGTCGGACATGTTGATCCCGGTGCCGGCCAAGGTCACCTGCATCACGTGCTTGGCGAAATCGCAGGACTGATGATCCATGCGCTGGTGCGCGGCGGTGATGTTGCAGGAGGCGGTGTAGTCGTAGGTGCCGAAGTGCGCGCTCGTGCAGCGGCCGGGCAGAGCGTCCGCCATCGCGCGCAGCGGCGCGGCCCCGTCGAAGCCGATGATCGACTGCGGGGTCTCGACCATGAGCTCGACCTTGATCGTGTTCGGCTTGAGCTTTTTCTTCTTCTCGAACGCGTTCAGGAGCTTGTGCAGCGCCGCCGCCTGGCCCGGGTGCACGATCTTGGGCAAGGTCACGTAGAACGGCTCGGGAAGCTCGCCCTTGGTCGCGCGGATGAGCGTCGTCAGGAAGATATCCATCGTGCGGGCCGACCGGACCGCAAGCTCGTTCGAGAACGTCTTGATGCGGATGCCGATGAAGGGGGGCAAGGTCCCCTCGGCCAGTCCCTTGGCGACCTCCTCGGCGGCGGAGGCGGCGTGGCCGTCCTCTTCCGCGTCCGGGCGATTGCCGTAGCCGTCCTCGAAGTCGATGCGGAAATCCTCGACGGCCTCGCGCTTGAGCTTTTCGACGACGCGATCGTAAACCTTTAAGGCAACAATCTCATCCATGCCGACCGCGCGGGAAAAAGTGATCGCGTCGGGCGCGTAGCGGGACAAAGAGCGCAAAGCGAGCTCGCCGAGCTTCTTGGCGGAATCGGATTTAAATAGATGGGCTCCGCCATACACGGTGTGGACGGGCTGGCGCGAGAACGAATCGCCCGGAAATCGTTTGCCGTGGAGAAGATTCTGGCGATTCAAGGCCGCGAATGCGGCCTTGAGAGCTTTAGCATCTAGAGTCGCTTGGGCCTTCATTTCACTTCTCCCTTTAAAAAAGCGATCAATAAATTTCTGGAAACAACCAGCCGGTATTCGCGCGTCGAGCGGATGTCGTCGATCGGTGAAACGTCCGTCGTCATCAATTCGGCGGCGGCATTTATTGTCTTGTCATCGAGCTTTCGGCCTTTCAAGAAAGATTCGGCGGCATACAGACGTCTGACCGTCGGCGCCAGGCTCCCGAACGCGAGCCGTGCTTCCGCGAGTACTCCGCCTTTGCCGTTGAAAAGGAGGCCGGCGAACATGGTCTTTGAAATCGCCTGCGCGGCGCGTGTCCCGACCTTCCTGAAAACGCCGCGCGTCGGCGCCGTATCCGTAAAAGGCAGGAACACGGCCTCGATGAGCTCTCCCGGCTTGAGCGTCGTCTTCTTCACGCCGGCGAATATCTCAGAAATCGGGACGCCGCGGCGTCCCGATTGTCCAAGCACGCGTACCGTGGCCTCGTAGACGGCCAGCGCCGGGAAGGTGTCTCCGGCCGGCGACGCGTTGGCGATATTCCCGCCGATCGTCCCCCGGTTCTGGATCTGCGCCGCCCCGACGGTCCCGCACGCCGCGACGAGCAGGGGGAACCGCTTGCGGATCACCGGATGCTTCTGTATCTCGGAGTGCGTGACGAGACTCCCGATATCGATCCCGTCCGACACCACGTTGATCTTCTTCCACTCCGCGACGCGTGAGAGGTCGAGAATCGACCTCCCATTTAATACCCCCAGATTCCAGCCGACCATGAGGTCGGTCCCGCCCGCGAGCGGCATGGCGGTGGGAACCTTCGCGTAGGACTTCACGGCCTCGGCGGCCGAGCGGGGCCGGAGCACGGTCATCGACTTCGCGTCGCCTCTCATCGGCCTTTCGCCGCCTTGAGGACGGACTTCACGATGTCCTGGTAGCCGGTGCAGCGGCACAAATTCCCCGACAGCGCCGTCCGGATCGATTTGTCGTCGCACTTTCCCTTCGTGCGGATGTGCGCCTGCGCCGTCATGAGCATCCCGGGCGTGCAGATCCCGCATTGCGCGCCGCCGCAGGCGAGAAAGCCGGCCTGAAGCTTGGAGAGTTTCTCCGGGGTTCCCAGGGACTCGACCGTCTCCACCTTGCACCCCTCGGCCTGGCAGACGGGAATCAGGCAGGAGTTCACCGGCTCTCCGTCGAGGAGCACGGTGCAGGCGCCGCACTCGCCCTCGCCGCAGCCTTCCTTCGTGCCGGTCAGCGCGAAGTCCTCGCGCAGGGTGTCGATCAGGCGCTTGAACGGGGCGCCGCCGAACGATTTCTTCTTGCCGTTGACGGTGAGCTTGATCATGACAGGGCCTTGGCTATGCGCTCCGGCGTGTGCGGCAAGGTCGGGATCAGCCGCCCCGTCGCGTGCTTGACGGCGGCGGCGACGGCGGGGCCCGGGATGTCCATGGGCAGCTCGCCGACGCCCTTCGCGCCGAACGGTCCCCGCGAGTAGGGTTTCTCGACGAGGGAAACCTGAAACGGAGGCGTGTCGAGCGAGGTCGGGATGATGTAGTTGGTGAACTGGCCGTTGATCATGATCCCGTCTTTGAAAATGGGCTCTTCCAAAAGCGCCCAGCCGAGTCCCTGGGTCGAGCCGCCGATGATCTGGCCCTCGGCGAGAAGGGGGTTGATCGCCTTGCCGATGTCCTGCGCGGTCGTGACCTTGTTGACGCGCACCTCGTAGGTGAGCTTGTCGATCTCGAGGTCCACCGCGATGGCCGCGTAAGAATAGACGCCGTACGCGTCGCCGCGGTAGGTCGCGTCGTCCCAGGTGACCTCGGGGGGCTTCTCGTACTGCACCTCGAAGCGGCGCGCGGCCTTGCCGGCGCACAGCACGGCGGCGGCTTTTTTAAGATCGGCGGGCGTTTTCGGCACCTTGCCGTATTCGGCTTCGAAGGCGCGTTTGAGCTCACGCGTCGCTCGGCTCACGAGCCCGCCGACGACCATGCAGGTGCGCGAGGCCACCGTCGGGCCCGAGTCGGGAACCTTGTGCGTGTCGGGCGTCTCGACCGAGAACCAGGACGCGGGCACGCCGAGGGCGTCGGAGGCGACCTGCGCGAACATCGTGTTCGTGCCCTGGCCGATCTCTGTCGAAGCCGCGAGCACGATCAATTCGCCGCTCCGGGTGAGCGCGACGCCGGCGCGCGAAGCGAGATACACTTCTCCAGATCCGGTGAAGCCCGCGCCGTGGTGACACACGGCCAGGCCGATGCCCTTCCAGGTTTTATTTTTGGAGCTCTTGTTCCAGCGATCGTACTCTTTGCGCTTGGCGACGTACTTGGAACCCTTGACCGTCTTTTGGAGACACTCTTCCGCGCCGACGGATTCGAGCAGCTTCTGACCCGTGGCCGTGGTCGAGCCGAGTTTGAAGATATTCTTTTGGCGAAGAACCAACGAATCGATTTTCAGCACGTCGGCGATTTTTTCCCAGTGGAGCTCGACGGCGAACAGGGTTTGCGGAGCGCCGAATCCCCGGAACGCGCCGTTGGGAGGGGTGTGCGTCATCACGACCTTCGAGCGCACGCGCGTGTTCGGGCACTCGTACACGCCCGCGGCGTGCAATGTCCCGCGCGAGAGCACGACGGCCGACAAGGTCGCGTAGGCGCCGCCGTCCATGACGACCTCGATATCTTGGGCCACGAGCTTCCCATCTTTCATAAGGCCCGTCTTATGGCGCACGATCGCGGGGTGGCGCTTGGTCGTCGCGGTCATGTCCTCGTGGCGGTCGTAGACGATCTTGACCGGGCGGCCGGCCTTGAGCGCGAGGAGCGCGGCGTGCCCGGCCAACATGGAGGGGTACTCCTCCTTGCCGCCGAAGCCGCCGCCGGTCACGGTCTGTATGACGCGAATCTTGGTTTCGTCCCGGTCGAAGGCCTGCTTCATGGCCTTGAGCACGTAGTACGGGCACTGGATCGAGCCGGTCACGATCAATATCCCGTTCTCTTCATAGGCCGCGATCGCGTTGTTCTCGATGTAGGCCTGCTCCTGCGACGGAGTGCGGTACTCGCCTTCCACGATGACGTCGGCCGCGGCGAAGCCCGCGTCCACGTCGCCGCGCTCGATCTTGAACGATTTGAAGACCTTCTCCGACTTCTCCATGTCGAAGACGGGGGGCAAAGGCTCGTACTCGATCTTGACGCGCTTGGCCGCCTCGTACGCCGTCGCGCGATCGGGGTGCGCGATGAGGATGACCGCCTCCTCGCGATGGCGCACGATCCCGTCCGCGAGCAGGGGCTGGTCGGCCTCGATCAGGGCCACGAGGTTTTTTCCCGGAATATCCTCGGCGGTCGCGATCACGCACTCCTGCCACGGGAACGAGGGATCGTAGGAGACGGACTTGATCTTTCCGTGCGGCACCGTGGCGCGCACCGTCACGCCATGCCAGCAGCCGGGGATGTCGAGGTCGTCGAGATACTTGGCCCGGCCGGTCAGCTTCGCCGGCCCGTCCCGCCGCGGCTCGTTCTTTCCGACGCTCATGGCCGCAATCTTACCAAAAAGACTATTTAGTTCCGGCGAGGGCGGTCATATGGTCGAAGTAGGCCATGAGGTCGTTGAGCTCGGAGTTCTCCAACTCGTCGAAGTCGGGCATCTTGGTGTGGCGGAAGGAGGAGGCCTTCTTGATGTACGACTTCAAGTGCGCCTTGCCGTGGTAGCGGGTGATGCCGCGGGGCTCGTTGAGATCGGGGCCGACCGTGCCGCCGTCTCCGCTCATCGCGTGGCAGGAGATGCAGGAGCGCCTGAAGATCGTCCAGCCGCGCACGGCGGCGGAGTCGGGGGCGGCGTTCTTCGGCAGCGCTTTCGGGTACTCGTCCTCCAAAATGGTCATCTTGACGCCGACGAGCTGCCAGGGCCAGGGAAAATCCTTGAGCCCCTGAGCCGGTCCGGTCCACACGAGATAGAACGGCGCGGGCTTCTTGCCCTTACCCGGGATCGTCTCCCAATCGGGAACATCCACATCGGAGAAAACCACCATGCCGCCGTCGTTCATCAGCACGGACACCTTGGCGTGCGACCGGTATCCGTCTAAGGCGTCGAAGAACACCTCGCCGAGAGCGTTCTCGCCCCACGTCCCGCCATATGCGGCCGTCAGGAGATCCTTCAACGGCACGGCGCGATATGTTTTGGTTTTTTTGTAGATCGGATCCGCAATCGTGATCGTACGCGCGGCGGGCCGTTTGGCGAGATCGGCGGCAGTTAAACGCAGCACCGTTTTATCACCGGAGGTGAAGGTCAAGGCACGGGAATCAAGAGCGCGCGCCGAAGGCGCGAGAAGAAGTAGAGGAAGAATCCAGATCATGAGGCATTGTATCAGGCCGTATGGACCCATAAAAAGGGACCGTTGGTCTCATGTACGCATCCCGACGCTGTTCCTATAATACGCCTATGCGACGTGGATTCTCGTTATCCGTTTCAATATGTCTGGCGGCCTCGGCCGTCCCTACCACCGCGGCCGCCCAAGCCGTTAGGGGAATTCCCCGAATTTCGGCGTTAACACCTTCCCTCGCCGTGCCGTCGTCATTACCCGATTTGAACGCCGTGCTCCCGATGAGCGACCCATCCGTTGCCGTTCAAAATCCGTTGCTGTCGTCGTCGTTAACGCCGTCAGTCGTGCCCACGCCTTCGCCCATCCCCGCCGTCGCCGTCGCGATCCCGGCGGCGGCGCAGCCGCTCGCCGCATTAATTCCCAATGCCGTTGCGTTCGCCGTTCCCGTCGCTCACCCGAACACGGCGAAGCCGTCGCCGCCGCTGGCGGCGCCCGGCATGGCCCCGGCCCAGTCCTCGGTATTTTTCGACGGCGCGATAATCCGTTCCGCCGCTTCGGCCGGCGACGAACCCGAAAACGACCCCAAACCCGCCTTCACCCCGCGTCAACCCCGCGACCTGCCGCAGCGCTTCACGAGCCGCCTCGCCCGCTGGTCCGGCGCCGTCGCCCTCTACTCGATCTACCGCGACGGCGTCCTCGTCCAGCGCTACGCCTCCCGCTTAAACGACACCTCGCTCCCGCCCGCCCGCCGCGCCGTCGCCGCGCGCATGCTCTCCTCCCTCGGCCGTGTCGAGACCATCCCGGCGCTCGGCTGGGCCCACGAAAACGACCCGTCCCCGCGCGTCCGCCGCGCCGCCCTCGCCGCCTTGATCCGCCTCGCCCGCGCCGCCGAGCCCAAACTCATCCGCACGCTCTCCAAAAATCCCCGCTCCGGCCCTCGCGAAGCCGCCGCGACGACCCTCGCCTGGCTCGTGCGTCACGACGACGCCCCCGCCGCGGTCGAGGCCCTCTCCGACGCCGGAGCGCTCGATCCGTCCGAAGACGCCCGCCTCGCCGCGATCCAGGCGCTCTCCACGGCCCGCAGCCCGAAGGCGCACGCCGCGCTGGAGTGGATGCGTTCGCGCGAGGAGCGTCCGCACATGCGCTCCGCCCTCGAGCTGGCGCTCGTCGAGGCGCGCCGCCGTCAGACCGGTCCCGGCCTCCAGGCCTACCGCCAGCCGCCCGACGAGCTCGCCGACACCCGCGGCCCCCTGCACGAGGTCGCACTCAAGCGCGCGCTCGTTGTCGCGTCGCTGTTCGCGGTGGTCGAGCTCATCGGCGGATTCGTCACAGGCAACGTCGCGCTCAAGGCCGACGCGATCCACCTCGCGTCCGATCAGCTCATCGGCCTGGCCGCGCTGTTCTCGATCTGGATGTCGCGCCGCCCGCCGAACTCGCGCAAATCCTACGGCTATCTGAAGGTCGAGTCCGTCGTCGGCCTGGCCGGCTCGGCGATGATCGCCTTCATGGGCTTCGAGATGGGGATGGAGGCCTGGCACCGCTTCTTCACGCCGGGCGCGGCGGCGACGTGGAGCGTGGCGCTGTTCGCGCTCGCGAGCCTGGCCGCGAACGCGATCTCGGCCGCGCTGTTGTGGCGCCACCACGGCGAAAGCCTGAGCATGAAGGGCGCCTTCCTGCACGCGGCCACCGACGCGATCGGCTCCATCGGCGTGATCCTCTCCGCCGCGGCGGCGATCCGTCTCGGCTGGACCTGGGTGGAGCCCGTCGCGGTCGTCCTGATCGTGGCGATGATCGCCAAGACGGCGTGGGAGCTGGGCAGGCCCGCCTGGAACATCCTCATCGACGCCGTGCCCGCGGGGATCGACCTCGATAAGATCGAGGCCGACCTGCTCGCCATTCCGGGCGCGGCCGGCGTGCACGACCTGCACGTCTGGGCGCTGAACTCGACGATGACGACGCTCACCGCGACGCTCTTCATCAAGCCCGGAACCGACCACGACCAAGCGCTCGCCGCGGCGAAAGCCGTCCTGACCGAGAAGCACGGGATCCGGCACCTCACCGTTCAGATCGAGACGATCAAAAACTGAGCGCCCGGCTTAGTTCGTCTTCAGGGTGATGACGGGATAGAACAGCCCCTTGCGCTTGCGCGTCCACCAGGAGCCGTCGGCCTTCTTCTGTTCGGGCGTGGAGAACGCCGTCTCGTAGCGCCACGCGCGCGCGTAAACCGGGCGCGCGCCTCCGAGCGGATGCGGTCCGAGCAGCCCCTGGACGTCCTTGTCGTTCTGGAGAAGGCGCACGAGCAGGTTGTTGAACCAGGGGCTGTCCCCGGGCTCCCCGAGCGCGGCGAACCACATCTGCCAGTCGAGCCGCGGCATGTGCGGCGCGACCCACGGCGGGGCGCGGCGCGCGTCGCCGGGCTTATAAGGGAAGGGCCACTCGCGCCACTCGTGACCGTCCGCGGACACCTCGACGGCGATCTCGTCGCGCGTTCGCGTCATCACGGCGAACAGGCCGTAGCGGTTGAAGGAGCGCAGGGGCGAGACGGCGGCGATGAGCCCGCGCACGGGAGCCGGCGGCATTTTGCCGACGATCGACGCGGTCTCAAAAAAACTGATCGTCAGAGAAGCCAAAGCGAGCAACCCGAGCATGCGCGTTCTCATCCGGGACGGAAGTGCGCCGGGGGGGGCTTCAGGCGCGTTGAGGAAGCGGTCGTCGAGGCAGGCGAGGCACAGAACGATCGTGATCAGGTTGAAGAAGCCGTAGTTGCCGGTCGCGGCGATAACGAGCATCAGGAAGGCGATCGCGAGCGCGCCCGCCGCGCGGGGGCGGCGCGGCAGGAGAAGAAGAAGCGGCGCGCCGAGTTCGACGGCGAACATCAAGGCGCACGACGCCTTCTGCGCCCAAAGCGGCAGGAGATTCGCGTACCAGGCGAGCGGCGTGGGCAGAGGCTGGGTCCAATAATGGTAAGTCAGCGCGGTGAGGTCCGTCCAGCAAGCGTCGCCGGAGTACAGCTTGACCAGCCCCGATTGGAGCATGAGCTTGATCAGAAGCAGACGTAGAAGCCAGAGCGCGCCGCGCGAGGGAGAGATTTTACGCGCCGAGAGGCTCCACGAGCCGAGGACGCAGGCGATGAGCCCGGCCTCCAGTAGAAGCACGTCCCACTGAAAGCTCATGAAATCGGCGCCGATCGCGGACAGAGAGAGATACAACGCCCAGCAGACGAATGCGCATGGTCCCGTCGCGACGCCGAAGATCAGGCCGAGCGAGGCGAGAGCGCCGAGCCACGCGTACGCCGCGAGCGCCGCGTCGGAGGCGGAGAACCAAGCCACGGTCGGAATCAGCCAGTAGCGCGAGGCCCCGAGCTGGGCGCGGGCCGCGTCGAGCCAGGCGGCGGCGGGCATGACGCCGTTTGAGCCGATGAGGCCGCGCAGCTGGAAGCCGAGCGAAGTGAAGGCCAGCAGGTAACACAGGCCGATCCCGGCGAGGGCGAGACGCGTCGTGCGCGCGATCGGCGCGGGCGCGGGCGTCGCGCCGTAGAGCAGGCGAGAGAGGCGCGAGAACTGAGGCCGCCGCGCGGCGACGAAGCGGTACGCGAGTTCCGTGACGCGGGAGATTCCGGGAACGGCGTACACGCGCGGCAGCCAGGCGAAGCCCGGGGCGTAGGACAACGACCGGAACACGGCCTCCGCGCCCCGACTGACGCGGCCGCGCTCGAGCAGGTGGACCGCCTCGGCGTAATCCTCGCGCGGTACTTCTTTATGCCGGGCGGCCGCGGTTTGATACGGCTCGTACTCGACCTTGCCTTCGGTCGCGATCCGCCAGCGCTCGATCCAGACGCGGCAAAAGCCGCAGTCGCCGTCGAAGATAAGAAGCGGGCGCTTCATGCGCCCATTATAGTAGAGATGGTGTCAGGCCGGTCGATTTTCCGATTCTCCCTTTGT
>JACRDP010000003.1 GCA_016212855.1 Elusimicrobiota bacterium | reverse complement strand
GTCAGCCAGTCTCGGACGAATTTCTTGCGTTCGGTCATAGGGCAGGTTTTGTTCCAGGGCATTGGTGGGTTCTCCACCTTTGCTCTACCTGTTACCCATGTATCCGGTCTAGGGTGTTACCTATGTATCAAGTCTGTACCATAGACTGCCGCTTGTCGTATAGCGCGGAGCGCTCCTGTGGGGCCCAATCCCGATGGGTCTTTCGCCAATACTCCAAGGGACTGAAGACTCAGGCCGCCCCGCCAGAAAGGGGCTAATCTAAGGATGTGAAGCGCTCCGCAGTACTCCTTTACCTGGCCCTGTGCCCGTTGACTGTTTCGGCCCAGGTCCGCGTCGGCGCCGCCGCCGAAGCCCGGGCCGTTCCCGTCACCGGTCCCGTAGTCAATGCTCCTGCCGGCATCACGCAGTTACCTTTGGGCGTCTCTCTGCCTGCCGGCGGCGTGTCCTTGTCGGTCGCTCCTGCCCCGAGCGCCGTACTCGGCGCAAACGCCGCGGTCGGGATCAGTCAGGCCCCGCTCGCGGCTCCGGCGATAGGCATAACTCCGATCTCGGCCGCCGTTGCCGTCACTCCGCTCGCGGGAAGAATTCTTGGCGGCGAGGTTACCCCTTCCGTCGCCGTTCAAAAATCCGTCGTCGTTCCCGTAAATCGGACGGAGAAGGCCGCAGAAGTCGTCCGCGACGAAGTCGCGAGCTGGGGTGAAGAGCGCCGTCCGGACGAGATCCTGGCGCTGCCGTCCGCGCAATTCGCGGCGCTGGCGCCCGCGCGCGCCGCCGCGAGCGCCGAGACGCCGGACGATGTCCCCGCGCCGAAAGCGCAGGCTCCAAATAAGGGCCGCCCCGGCCTCTCGAAGACCCTTCTCATCTCCGGCGCCGTCCTCGTCGGCGTCTCGCTGACCGCCGCCGCGGCTCCGGCCCTCCTTCCCGCCGCCCTCGTCGCCGCGAAAGGCGCCCTCGCGTGGGCCGGACTCGGCGCCATGGCGGCCTCGCGCTTCTGGCGCGAACCCGGCGCCGCTCCCGACGTGCCGCGCGGCCCGCCCGCTCCGGCCGGCGGCTCGTTCTCGTCGTTCAAGGTCGCCTGGGCCGCCGCGCGCGACAGTGCCGCCGCCCAAAAATCATTTGAGCAGAACGTCGGCGGTTCGAGCTGGGAATCGTTCAAGACCTGGCTGCTCGGCGCCCTGCGCACCGGCCTGTACTGGATGGCGCCGTCGCTTCTACTGATGCTCGGCGGCGCGATCCTCGCGAAGGCCGGCATGATGCTGACGACCGCAATCACGGCCGCCGCCGCGGCGACGCCCGCCGCGCCCGCGGCCGGCGCGGCGATCAACACGATTCCGATGTCGATGCTGCTGATGAATTTTGTGCCGATGGCCTTGGCCGGCGAGGCCGCCTGCGTCGCGGTCTATTTCGCCGTTGAGAAAATCGCGGAGAAGCTCGGCGCCGGAAAAGCGTCGTTCTGGCTCGGCATGGCCGCCGCGCTCGGTCTGGCCGCGGGCGTCGTGCTGACCTTGACCCACGCCCCGTTCATCGTCGCCGTGACCCTGGCCCTGGAGGCGGGCGTGATCTGGACCGCGGCGAAGTCCAGATCGTTCGCGGCCGCGCTCTCTCTGCGCGGAATTCTGACGATGTTCTCTCTTTTGGCGGCCATGCTCGGCGCCTGGCTCAATTTCGGCGTGGCCGGCGCGTTGGTCGGCCTGCCCGCCGTGTGGGGAGGGCTGGCGGTCGGAGCGCTCGCCTTGCTCGCGTGGAAGCTCAAATCGCCGGGGCTCGAGCTCAAAGCGATCGGCGAGTGGTGGAAGACCGACGAGCCCGGCCAAAAACCGAAGTCGCCCGGGCGAATCTTGTCGTCCGGCCTCGTCTGGGGCCTGGTCGTTTACGCGATCGGCGATCTGACCTTCTGGGCCGTCAACGCGATCGCGCCCGGGGCCGAGCCCGCGCCGGCCATCCTGGCGAAGATGCTGACCGCGAGCGTCGTCCTGGTGCTCTATAACTTCGTGATCGTCGGCGTGCTCGAGGAGTACGTGTTCCGGCGCGGCCTGTTCAAGATGATGAACGATAAGTTCGAGAAGTGGGGCCTGACGATGAAGAAGGCGTTCTGGGTCGCGGCGATCGGCTCCGCCCTGATCTTCTCCGGCGTGCACTACATCGATTGGGGCGCGATCATGGCCAAGATCGGCATGGGCGATCCCGCGGCGTCGTCGGGCCTGGCCGGCGCTTACGCATTCACGTGGGCGGGGTTCGTGGCGCGCTCGGTGCTGGGCGTCGTGCTCGCCGGAATCTACAAGCGCTCGGGCCTGATCTTGATACCTATCGTCGCCCACTTCTGGGCCGACTCGATGGAGGGTTTGGGACTGCGCTGGGGCTTCCCCGCGTTCCTCGCGCTGGCCGCCGGCGCGCTGCTCGTCTCGTTTTTCTTTAAGCCTAAACCGAAACCGTCCTGAAGATCGGCTCGACGAAACGCTTGAAGCTCGCCCGGGCCAACGCGTACACCGAGTAGGACGTGAAGAACGCCGCGATCACGTCGACGGTGTAGTGGTTGCGCGAGAGCAGGACGCCGATCGCCATGACGAGGGAGCCCACGAGCATCAGCCGCTTGAGCCCCGGCGTCTTGAAGAAGAGATAGAAGAGGAACGGGATCGCCGTGTGTCCTGAGAACACGAACTCGTTCATGAAGGTCCAGGTGCCCAGGATGCGGGAGAAGATCGCGTCGTGCAGGCGCATGTCCACCATGCCCGCCGGGGCGCCGATCGGCGACAGGAACACGAAGGCCGTGCGCACGATCATATACACGGTCAGAAGGTAGATGAGGAAGGGGATGCGGCGGGGCGAATAGGCGACCGCCGCCCCGCAGGCGTAGAGATGGAGGCCGAACCAGCCCCACGAGAGGATCGGCAAGGTGTTGACCAGCGGCAGCCGGCGGAGGAGCCAGTCGTTGCCCACGGGCAGCGCACGCTGGTCGGCGACCCAGCCGAGCTTGGTGTAAAGCGCGTAGCTCAGGCAGAACATCCCGAGCAGCCCGGCCAGCACGCCGATCCACCACTTGTAGTGGATGCCGTGCCACTCGTCCTTGATCTCTTTGATCTCGCGCTGCGCCGCGGGAGGAATGAGCTTGCGCAGCTCGTTGATTTCGCGCGCCGACTCGGTGAACCGCCGCTCGAGCTCTTCGAGCTTCTGTTCGAGGAGATTTTCGGGCGGGGTCATGTACGGATGATATAAAATCGAGCTATGGAGCCGTCGAACGCACTCTCGATCATCGGTGAGGTTAAGGAGTTCCTGTCGTCGTTAAAAACCGATTGGCCCGAACTCTTTCCCGTTAAGATTAATGTAGCCGTTCCGAAACGGCCGAAGGCCGAAACTAATCCGTTGCCGCTGCAAGTCCAGTTGCCGTTGAGCGTTCTTCCTGAGTTTCTCATTCCGTCCGTAGCCGTCGACGCGCCGTTATCGTTGATGCCCGCAGGAGACCTCATTCTGATATTCCGTGCCCGCGCCGAGTTCTACGCGCCGTTGCTCGGCGTCACCTTCGGCCGCATCAGCGTCAAGGACCAGCGTTCGCTGTGGGGTTCCTGCACCCGCGCCGGAAATCTAAATTTTTCCTGGCGCTTAGCGTTGGCTCCCGAGCCGGTGCTCGATTATCTCGTCGTCCACGAGCTCGCCCACCGCGCCCAAATGAACCACTCCAGACGTTTCTGGGAGGTCGTCGAGCGCGTCTGCCCGAGTCACCGCACTCACCGGCGCTGGCTGAGAAAGAACGGTAAGGCGCTGTACGAAGCGAAGCGCGCCGTCTGACCGGCCGCGAGACGATTTTATCTCAAGATAAAACTGTCTCCTGAGCGCAGTCGTCAGGAAGTCAATTTCTTGATGATTTCGGGCACGTCGGCCGGCGTGATGCCCGAGGCCCACTCGTCGCCGGGATAGATGAACGCGTTGGGGCCCTGTTCGCACAGATCGAGGCAGCCCGAGCGCGCCACGCGCACCTTGCCTTTGAGGCCCTTTTCCTTCACGGCGCGCTTGAGCGACTCGCACAGCTCGAGCCCGCCGCGGCCGGGGTTGCCGCAGGCGACGCGTCCGCCCTCGCGGACGTTGGTGCAGACGAAGATCGTTTTCTGGAAGGGTACTTTCTTCTTGTTCATGCGACGGTGACCGGGTGGACGGCGGCGTGCTCGCGGACCTCGCGCGTGAGTTGCGCGGTCCACACCGCGCCGGCGAACGAGCAGGCGAGGCCGATGACCTGGACTCCCTGGATGGCGTCGCGGCCGAGCATCCAGGAGAAGACCAAGGTCAGAGCCGGGTAGGAGAGCATGAAGGTCGTCGCTTTGGAGAGGTCCATGTTGCGGATGGCCCGGTACCACAGGACGAAGTTCAAGGACGACATCAGCAGGCCCTGAAGAACGAGGAAGCCGAGCGCCACCGGGGTCCAGGACCAGCGCGCGCCGTGATAGAGGGCCCACGCGCAGACAGGGGCCATGGTGAGGATGCCGTAGAACACGCGCCCGCCCGAGAGCGTCACGTCGTCGAGATCCTTGGGCAGGCGCTTGGCGAAGATGTGCGAGACCTGATACATCCACGGAGTGCACAAAATCATCAAGTCTCCCTTCCAGCGCGGCGAGGACAGGTCGTGGAGCATGACGAGCGCGGTGCCGCTCATGACGAGCAGGGCGGCCAGTCCGAGCTTGAGCGAGGGCCGCTCGCCGAGCAGCCAGGCCGTGAGCGCGGCGGAGTAGAGGACTTCGACCTGGGCCACGATGGCCGCGTTGGCCGGCGTCGTGTGCGCGAGCGCGGAGATGTAGATGCACGTCGCGGCGCCGCTGCACAGGCCCATCATCGCCAAAGACGGGGCGACGTCGCGGTCCAGCACGCGGCGCCAGCGACCCTTGGCGCGAAGCCACGGCGACATCGCGATCAGGCCGACGACGAGCCCGGCGGTCGCGAACAAGGAGCCGGAGTAGTGGCGCATGCCGTACGCGCCGATGAGCGGCCACAAGGCGGTGACGGCCCAGTCGACGACGAGGGCGACGAGCGGGCTCATTTGGGAGGGAAGGCCTCGAGCACGGACGCGCGCAGGACGGGAAGCGGGAGCGGGCCGTGGCGCAGGACCGCGTCGTGGAACGCCTTAATGTCGAAGCGGCGTCCGGTGCGCGTCTTGACCTCTTCGCGCAGGGCCATGATCTCGCGTTGGCCGACTTTGTAGGCGAGGGCTTGGCCCGGCCAGACCGTGTAGCGATCCACCTCGGCCTCGATTTCTTCCTGAGACATCGGCGTGTTGGCCTTCATGAAGACGATGGCCTTGTCGCGGGTCCAGCTCTTGGCGTGAAGCCCGGTGTCGACGACGAGCCGGGAGGCGCGCAGGGCCTGGTCGGAGAGCATTCCCAGGCGGGACAGGTCGTCCTGGTACAGGCCCATCTCGTCGCCCAAGCGCTCCGTATACAGAGCCCAGCCTTCGACGTATGAGGTGAAGCCCGCGCTGCGGCGGAATTGCGGGAGGTCCTTGTTCTCGAGCGCGAGCGCGATCTGCAGGTGGTGGCCGGGCAAGCCCTCGTGGACGGCGAGCGAGGTCATGGAGAAGCGCGGGCGCGACTCGGGCTTGTAGGTGTTGATGTAGTAGACGCCGGGGCGGGAGAGGTCGGTCGGGGGCTGGAAGTAGCGGGCCGCGGCCTCGTTCTTTTCCTGGAACTCCTCGACCGGCTTGACGACCAGGTCCGTCTTGGGCAAGGTCCCGAACCACTCGGGCAGCTTTTCCTTCGCCTTGGTCACGAGGCGCTCGGCGTCCTTGAGCACCTCTTCGCGGGTCTTGAAGAAGTTCGCGGGATCTTTCCGAACGACGTCCAAAAAGCTTTCCAGGTCGCCCGCGTGGCCGGCGTGGCGCGCGATCGTCGTCATCTCGGCGCGGATCCCCTCGAGCTCCTCGAGGCCGATTTTATGGAGCTGGTCGGGGAGCTTGTTGACGCTCGTATGAGAGCGGATCGTGTGGCGGTACATGTCGTAGCCGCCGGGCACGCCGGAGAGGCCGATGTTGTCCGTGCGGGTTTTGGGGAGGTAGTCGGACTTGAGCCAGGCCGAGAGCGCGGCGAGGGACGGGTAAACCTCTTCGCTCACGACCTTGAGCAGGCGCGGCGCCCATTCCTTGCGCAGATCTTCGGGCAAGCGCGCGCAGGCGTCGGCGTAGGGAGACTTGTCGGCGGGCACGGCGAGCATCTCGTCGAGCTGGCGGATGAGCTTCTCGGTCGGCACCCGCGCGGCGATCCGGCCGGTCTTGAGGCCTGCGGCGACGTTCTCACGGTGGCGAGTGAAGTACAGGGGCATGGCCTTCAGGCGCTTCTCGAGCGCGGCCGCGTCTTTCGCGTCCTTCATGGGCTGGGAGGTCTGGATCACGGTCGGGATCCAGGACTGGCCCCCGTCCATATGGTCGACTTCCATTTCATAAAACGGAAGGGAGAGTCCTTCAAGCTCGTCGTCGAGCATGGCCTTCATGACGTCGACGGACAGGCGCTCCTCGGGCTTGAGGCTTTTACGGTCGACGGCGCGGGCGCGGCGGAGCAGGTCCTCATCGGAGGCCTTGCGCGCGGCGCGGCCGGCGGGGCCGTTGTCGTCGAGGAGCTCGTCGTAGCCGCGCTCGCCGTAGAAGGTGGCGACCAAAGGCGAGAGCTTCATCTGCGCGGCCCAGTAGTCGGCGAAAAGCTTGGTCGCGTCTTCCGTAGCGCGCAGGGGGGCGGCGGCGAGGAGAACGGCGAGGGCGAGATAAAGTTTCATGCGGGCGATTATACCTCTATCGCAGGGTGTCCCCGGGAACAGAGGAATAGCGTTTCCGTGAATTTCACTGACTCCTGGTGAAAGCGAAATCGCCGGAAACGCAATTTCCCACTCCGAGGTTGTGCGTGTAAGGGATTCCTGTAGCCTGTTAGTCAGGCTTCGGAGTCCACTTTTTGCCGCGGGCGGGCGGCTCGGTCTTCACGAAGGGCTTTTTGTCTTTGTCGAAAGGCTTCTTGACCCAGGGTTTCTTCTCCGCGTCAAAGGGTTTCTTGACCCAAGGCTTCTTGTCCTTGTCGAACGGTTTTTTCACCCAAGCCTTTTTCTCCCATTTAGGAGCGGAAGCGGGGGTAGGAGAAACAGAGGGCGGGGCAATGGGCGCCGCGTCGCGACGGTCGGAACCGGGCACCGCGCTTCCGCGGCGGTCTTTTCCGGAGCGCCGCTCGACGAAGGCCGGCTTGGCCGGGAAGCTGGGCTTGGGCGTGTAGCCCTGGGGGCGCGTCTTGTCGACGCGGCCTTCGACGACGAAAATCTTGCGGTCGCCGATGAATGCGCCGTTGAGCTTGGCCACCGCGATCTTAGCCTCGGCGTCGGTGGACATCTCGATGAAGCCGAAGCCCTTGGGCCGGCCCGTCTCGCGGTCGAGGATGACCTTGGCGCTCAGGACCGTGCCGCAGGTCGAAAACAGCTTCGCCAGCTCTTCCTTGCTCGTCTTATAGGGGAAGCCGCCGACATAGATGTTGTTGGCCATGGTGAGGATGATACGAATCTTGGGGGGAGGCGCGCGAATCGGTTAGGATTCGGGCTCGGCGTCGGGGACGGCGAACTTCGGCTCGCGCTTGGGCGCGCGCGGGGCGTTGCCGCGCTCGTACATCTGCAGGAAGGAGGCGGTGAAGCGCGCGATCTCGTCGGCGTCGTCGAAGAAGTTCGCGTTTTCGAAGCTCAGGGTCTCGGCGCGCGAGGAGAAGTTGAAGGAGCCGCTCTCCAGCATCTTGCCGTCGAAGATCGCGAACTTGTTGTGCATCTTCTGGTAGCGCGGATCGCGCGTCGGATCGGGCCCGCTGATCGTGCGCAGGTCGAAGCCGTGCCAGGCGAACCACTCGTCGAGCTTCGAGGTCCCGGTCTGGCTCTTGTCCATGACGATCTGCACGTTCACGCCGCGCTCCTTGGCGGCGAGCAGGGCTTCGGCGATGGGCTGGGAGAAGAAGCTGAACATGGCGATCTGGATCGACTTCTTCGCGTCGCCGATGGCCTCGATCAAAGCGGCCTCGATGCCGGCGTTGGGCGAGAACATCTGCAGCGGGAAGCTCTTGCCGTTGAGCGTGATCGGCTTCTCCGTCTCCTGCGGCGGGTCGGGCGGGAGGGGCTTCTTCTTGCGGCCGGCGGCCTCGGGCTCGGTGGAGTCCGCGGCTTGGGCCGTCGAGCCGCTGCGTCGCATGTCCCAGTCCCGGTCCATCTTGTCGGTCCAGGCGTCGGAGCGGGTGAGCACCTCGTCGAGCTTCTCGAGATCCGGCTCCTCGGAGGAGGGGTGCGTGTACATGTACTCGAAGTAGCGGGTGTAGCCGGCGACGCGCTTCTTCACGATCGAGAAGAAGACGTTCTCCCAGTGGTCTTCTTCCGACTGGCGCGTGTAGTTGTAGGAGCCGAACTGGACGAGGCCGCCGTCGGCGATGATGAACTTGTTGTGCATGATGCCGCCGAGGCGGCCCTTCAGGAGGATGACCTCGAAGCCGCCGTCCTTGATCAGGTCGACGACCATCTGCTTGGGCTTGCGCGGGGTTCCGTCGTCCTCGTAGCCGGTCGTGTACACGTGGCTGCGGTCGAGCACGATCTTGATCTTGATGCCGCGCTTCTTCGCGCGCTGCAGGGCGTCCCAGATGCCCTGTTGATTCAGCTCGTACATCCCGATGTCGAGGGTGGTTTTCGCGGAATCGATCAGCTTGATGAGCTCGGCTTCGACCGGCTCGTTGGGGCGGATCGCGCTCGAGGGGAAGTCGACGCCGTTGAAGGCGACGCGCTTGGCCTTGGCGAGCTCGGCCGGGCCGGGCGGGGGAGGAAGCGGGGGGCCGCGCGGTTGGAGCACGTTCTCGCGCATCTGCTCGTCGGTCGGCAGCGCGCCCTCGGGGAAGGCCGGTGCGGTCTCCGAGACGGCGAACATGTGCTCGAAGGTCTTCACGTAGGCGGCGACGTCGGTCTTGTCGTCGAGGAAGTTCGCGTTCTCGAAGTTGTTGACGCCGGCGTTCTTGGTCGCGTTGGCGGAGCCCGTCTCCACGACCTTGCCGTCGAAGACGAAGTACTTGTTGTGCATCTTCTCGGCCATCGGGTAGTCGCTGTCTTCGCCGTTGGGTCCGAAGAGGATGTGGATCTGCGCGCCGAGGCGCTGTAGGTGTCCGAGGAAGAGCTGGACGTGGTCGTACTGGGTCTGGCTCTTGTCGGCGACCACGCGGACCTTCACGCCGCGCTTGAGCGCGCGCTCCAGGGCGTCGGCGATCTTGCGCGACTCGAGAACGAACTGACCGGCGTCGACGGAGACCTTGGAGGCGTCGATCGCGGCGGCGAGCGCGTCCTCGAAGCCTTCGGCCGGCATGAACACCCACTTCGGAAGCTTGATGCCGTTGAACGAGATGCCCGCGGACGCGTCCTTGGGCGGCGCCGGGACGTCGAGGGGCCACTCCTTCGTCGCCGACTCGGCGACGGACACGCTCATCGAACGGAGATATTTGAAAACGTCCTGATACGCCTTTACGCGATCCGTTTCATTGGAGAAGAGGACGTTCTCCCAGTGATTCTTCTCCGACGTGTAGGTCCAGTTGTAGGAGCCGAATTCGGCCAGCTTGCCGTCGAACACGGCGAACTTGTGGTGGTTGATGCCGTACTTGGTCGGGCGGCCGATGACGGTGACGTCCACGCCGTTGCGGATCAGCGCCCAAATCTGTTCGCTGCGGTAGCGCGTGTACTGCGTCTTGCCGGCTTCCTTTTCCTTCTCGGTCAGGGGCTCGGTGCGCGGGTTGACGGCGGAATCGCAGAGGATGATCTCGAGCTTGACGCCGCGCTTCTTGGCGGCGAGCAGGGCCTTGAGTATGCCGCGCGAGGTGAACTCGTACAGAGAGAGTTGGATCGACTCTTTGGCGTTCTCGATCGCGCGGATGATGTGCGACTCGACTGGCTCATTCGGTCGGAAGGCGACGGAGGGGAAGGTCTGGCCGTTGAACTCGACCGGGCGCGAGGTCGTCGGGCCGCCGCCGTCGTCGCCGGACGCGGGCGGCGGGGCCGTCTTGATCTTGGCGAGGGGGTGGAACGCGCCCTCGGTGAAGGCGGCGAGCGCGGCGGGCACGTAGGCCTCGATGCCGAGCTTGGCGTCGAAGGAGCGCGCCGCGTGGTCGCGGTCGCCGGCGAAGTCGGACGCGTCGATCGCCGGAGCCTCGAGCTCGGTCTGCAGGCCCTGGAGAGCGGTTTTGGGAACTGCCGCGGCCGGCGCGGCGGAGACGGCGGAAGCCACGTGAGCGGCGAGAGCGGCGACGGGAGACGCGCTCAGAGCGGACGGCATCACGACGGCCGCGGCGGCGACGGGCGACGGGATGAGAGACGGGGCGAGGGAAGGAGCCGGGACGGCGAGAGTCGGAACGGTCAGCGAAGGGGAAAAGGTCCCGAGCTGAAGGGTCGGGCTGAACGCGCCGGCGGCGGGTGAAACCGGAACGGTGATGCGTCCTTCGATGGGAGCGACGACGCCCGCGAAGGCGGGCGTAGGTCCGGCGACGATAAGGGCGAGGGCGACCGCCCGGATTCGGCGCATCGGTTTGAGTATAGCCCGGGCTCCTCTATAGGAGCAGGAGTATAAGGCCCAACGGGTCCCAGGCAAAGGGCCCGGAACGCGCGGGGCCGGATGGCCCCCGCTACTTCTTCTTGGCTTCGGGCTTGGGCTGGCCGGGGGTCTTGATGTCGGCCTTGCGGCGAAGCTCGAGCAGGAAAGGACCCGAGGCGTCCTTGATCTTCTCGGCGAGGAGCATCTCGCGCAGGTCGTCCTTCACCTCGGCGAACACCGCGGGCGAGGACGGACGCTTTTCGACGGCCTGGAGGAGGTGCTGGCCGCGGGGGCCGGCGACGATCTTGATCTCGCCGGGATTGAGGCCGAAGGCGACGGCGTCGATCTCGGGAGGCAGCATGCCGCGCGAGACGAAGCCGTAGTCTCCGCCGGCCGCCTTGCCGCTGGCGGCCAGGGATTTTTCCCGGGCCAGGACCGTGAAGTCCGCGCCGCCCTTGATTTTGGCGGCGAGTTCGTTCGCCTCGGCCTCGTTCTTGGCGAGGATGTGCCGCAGGTGCACCGCCTCGGGTTTGCCCAGCTTGTCCTTGTTCGCGTCGAAGGCTTTCTTGAGTTCGTCGTCGCCGATCTTCAGGCCCTTCGTCTCGACGACGAGGCGCTCGCGCACGATTTCATCCGCGAGATCTTCCTTCACCTTGGCCACGGTGGTGCCCGCCTGCTCGAGCTGGCTGACGAGGAGCTCCTTGCTGCCGAACTGGGCCTGCAGGCGGGCGAAGCGGCGGTCGACCTCGGCGTCGGCGGCCGATATCTTCTTGGAGGTCGCGGCCTGGCGCAGCAGCAGCTCGTCGACCATCTCCTCGAGAGTCTGCGAGCCGTAGCGCTTCCACAGGCGGTCGAGCACCTCGGACTGTCGGATCGCGGTCCCGTTGACGCGCACCACGTCGAAGTCGCCGGGGACAGCGGCGCGGGCGGAGGAGGCGAAAGCGGCGAGGACGGCGGCGGCGAGGGTGAGAAACATGGGCTCTCCTTTAATAGTGCGGAGATGATATAATAAAATTCTGAGTACGCCCGCCATGCTGAATTTCACTCCACGCTCCATCGAGAAGGTCGAGGACGCCCGTCTGCGCATCGTCTGGGACGACGGGCACAAGACCGAACTGCCCTTCTCCGACTTGCGCCGCCACTGCCCTTGCGCGATGTGCAAGGACGAATGGACGGGAGAGTCCCTGCTCGATCCGGGGACCGTGCCCGAAACCCTCGGCGCGTCGCGCGCCGACGTCGTCGGCAACTACGCGCTGAGCTTCGCCTTCAGCGACGGCCACGGCACCGGCATCTACACCTTCGAGATGCTGCGCAAGCTGTGCCGCTGCAAGGACTGCGAGTACCACCCGGGCTCGGAGACCAATTGATGGAAGCGGGCTGGAAGACGATCATCGAGCCGTTCAAGATCAAGAGCGTGGAGCCGCTCGGCTTCACCACGCGCGGCGAGCGCGAAAAGGCCCTGCGCGACGCCGACTACAATCTCTTCGCGATTCCCGCCGACAAAGTTCTGATCGACCTCCTCACCGACTCCGGCACGTCGGCGATGTCCGCCGAGCAGTGGGCGGCGATCATGCGCGGCGACGAGTCCTACGCGGGCGCGCGCAGCTTTTACGAGCTCGAAAAAACGGTGCGCGATCTGACCGGCCTGCGCTTCGTCATGCCCGTTCATCAGGGGCGCGCGGCCGAACGGGTTCTGTTCTCGGTCGCCGGCGGCAAGGGCAAGGTCGTACTCTCCAACTCTCATTTCGACACGACGCGCGCCAACGTCGAGGCGTCCGGAGCCGAGGCGATCGACCTGCCCGTGCCCGAGGCCCTCGATTTCGCCGCGCCCGGCGACTTCAAGGGCGACATCGACCTTCGGGCGTTGGAGGAAAAGCTGCGCCAGCTGGGGGCGGCGAAGGTCTCGATGATCGTGATGACGCTCACGAACAACTCGCTCGGCGGCCAGCCCGTGTCGATGGGGAACCTGCGCGCGACCTCCGAGATCGCCCGGCATTACAAGGTGCCGCTCTTCCTGGATATCGCGCGCTTCGCGGAGAACGCCTGGTTCATCAAGCGCCGCGAGTCCGGCTACGCGACGCGGCCGGTGCGCGAGATCGTCAAGGAGATCTTCTCCTACGCCGACGGCTGCTGGATGAGCGCGAAGAAGGACGCGTTCGTCAACATCGGCGGTTTCCTCGCGCTCAACGACGAGAAATGGACGGCCGCGGCGCGCGAGACCCTCATCCTCGGCGAGGGGTTCACGACCTACGGCGGACTGGCGGGGCGCGACCTCGAGGCGATGGCGGTCGGCCTGCGCGAGGTTTTGGACGAGCACTATCTCGAGTACCGCATCCGCTCGATCGAGTACCTCGGCGACGGCCTGCGCAAAGCCGGCGTGCCGATCGTCGAGCCGCCGGGCGGCCACGCCGTCTACATCGACGCGACGCGGCTGCTGCCGCACATCCCGCCGTCGGGCTATCCCGCGCAGGCGCTGGCCTGCGAGCTGTACTTGACCGCCGGAATCCGGTCCGTGGAAATCGGTTCCCTGATGTTCGGCCGCCGCGAGAACGGCGCCTTCCTGCCCGCCCGCATGGAGCTGGTGCGCCTCGCGATTCCGCGCCGCGTCTACACGCAAAGCCACGTGGACTTCCTCATCGAGGTCGCGGCCGACGTCGCCAAGCGCGCGAAGACGATCCGTCCGCTGCGGCTGCTCGAGGCGGCACCGCGCCTCGCGCACTTCACGGCGAAGCTGACCCCGGAGGCCCTGGTTTGACTCCGAAAGGGCGCGTGCTCCTGGTCGGCGCCGACCCCGCGCTCGTCAACGAGCTGACGCCGTCGATGGTGGGCCGCGAGTTCGAGCTGCTCGTCGCCGCCGACGCGAAGGCCGCGGGCGTGCGCATGGCGACCGAGGCCTTTTCCGCCGTCGTGCTCGACGCGGCCAAGGTGCCGCCGGCGGACCGCGACGTGATCGTGAACCTGCAGCGGGAGCGCGGCGGCTTCGCGCTGTTCGTGCTCGAGCCGCCGACGTCGATCTCTCCCGCCCAATCCGCGCCGCTGCGCCGCTTGAGCTGGCCGCTGCCGAAGGGCTTCCTCGATCAGGTGCGCGCGGTCGATAACCCCGTCGTGTTTCTCGCCGACCAGTCGCTGTACATCACGCAGGGCATCCAGAACGAGCTGCGCAAGTCCGGCGTCGCGTTCATTCAGATGGAGACGCCGATGGGCCTCATCGAGCTCCTCGCCGACCAGAACCGCCTCGCCGAGGAGCAGCGCGACAAAAACCAGCCGAAGAAGGTCGGCTTCTGGGACCGCCTCGCGGGCAAGCAGGAGGAGGACGAGGCTCCGCAGGCGATGCTCGGCAAGGTCGCCGTCGCGCGCTTCAGCCAGTCCTGGGCCGAGGCCGTGCAGTTCGACGCCCGCCTGCGCCAGTCGATCCCGAGCGCCGTCGCCTATATGCTCACCACGCTCGATCCGGTCCGCGCCGCGGCGGCCGCCGTGAAGGGCGGCGTCCCCGCGGTCCTGCCGCGCGAGGGCGCCGTGCGCGTCGCCGAGGTGTTGACCGACGGCCTGTCGGCCGCCCGCTCCGGGCCGCGCGACAAGGAGCGCCTGCTCATCGTCGACAACGAGATGAACTCGCTCTCCCGCCTCTCCGAGGCGTTCATCGCGCTCGGCTACGAAGTGTCGACGACGATGGACGGCGACGAGGCGCAGACGTTGATGCGCCAGAAGCCCTTCGCTCTCGCGGCCATCGGCGGCTCCGCGATCGAGACCGCGGCGTCGGCGACGAAGCTCACCGGCGTGCGCCTCGCGAGCAAGATGCGCGAGCTCGACAAGGACATGTGCGTCATCATGATGGTCGAACAGTTCCCGGCCCAGGACGCCCTCAAACGCTTGAGCAAGGCGATCGAGGCCGGCCTCGACGACGCCATCCTCAAGCCCATCGACCTCGCGCACATGGCCAAGTCCGTGCAGAAGGCGCTCGACAACCGGTTCACGCGCATCGAGAACGTCCGCCTCAAGAAGGAGGCCGAGGAGTCCGCCCGCAAGCTCGCCGAGGTCAACGGCTTCCAGACCAAGTTCTTCGCGACGGTCGCGCACGACGTCAAGAACCCTCTCACCGCCATCCTCGGCTACAGCGAAGTGCTGGGCATGCGCCTCAAGGACAAGCCCGACGAGCTCAAGTGCGCCTCCCACATCCACAACGCCGCGAAGACCTTGAACCTGCTCGTCTCCGACCTCGTCGACCTCGCGGCGATCGAGTCCGGCAAGCTGCGCGTCGAGATCGGCGCGATGGACCTCGCCTCGGTCGTCAACGAGGTGAAGTCGCGCGTGGACGTCGTCGCGGGCCGGAAACAGATCCAATTCACCACGAGCTTGCCCGTCGGGATTCCGGCCCTCCAGGGCGACCCCAACCGCATCGGCCAGGTCGTCCAGAACCTCAGCACGAACGCGATCCAGTACACGAAGGAAGGCGGTAAGGTGACGATCGAGGTGACCGTGCAGCCCGAGTGGGTCATCGTCGGCGTGCGCGACACGGGCATCGGCATCTCGAAGGAAGATCTTCCCCGCGTGTGGGAGCGCTTCTTCCAGACCAAGGAAGCGCAGACGATGCGCAAGGCCGGCTTCGGCCTCGGCCTGAAGATTTCGCGCGAGATCGTGCAGATGCACGGCGGCGACATGGGCATCGAGTCCGAGCTCGGCGTCGGTTCCTTCTTCTTCTTCAAGCTCCCGATCCCGAAGGCCTCCGCCCCCGCCGCCCCCGCTCCGCCCGCGCCGACCATGACCCGGCAGGTCGCGCCGCCGCCCACGCAGCCCTGATGGGCCTCGCGGAGCTCCGCGCGCGGGTCGGCCCGGGGTCATTGCTCACCTCGCCGGCCGAGCTCGCCGTGTACTCCTACGACGGCGCCCTCGACCGGGCCCGCCCCGACGCCGTCCTGATCGCGCGTTCGGCCGAGGAGGTTCGCCGCGCGGTCCTGTGGTGCGCGGCGGAGAAGGTTCCCTTCGTCGCGCGCGGCGCGGGGACGAATCTCTCCGGCGGCTGCGTCCCGCTCAAGGGCGGTCTCGTGATCGCGCTCGCGCGCCTCAACCGTATTTTGTCGCTCGACGTCTCCGGGCGCGTCGCCTGCGTCGAGCCCGGCGTGGTCAACCTCGATCTCCAGAAAGAAGCCGAGAAGGTCGGCCTGTTCTATGCGCCGGACCCCTCTTCATTCCGCGTCTCCACCGTCGGCGGCAACGCGGCCGAAAACGCGGGCGGGCCGCGCTGCCTCAAGTACGGGGTCACGACGAACCACGTTCTCGCCGTCGAGGCCGTCATGCCCGACGGCGCCGTGGCGCGCCTTTCTCTCGAGGACGACGGGCCGGAATTGCTGAGCCTGCTGATCGGGGCCGAAGGCACGCTCGCCGTCCTGACCAAGCTGTGGGTCAAGCTCACGCCGCTGCCGGAGGATATGCGCACCATCCTCGCGGGCTTCCCCTCGATCGACGCGGCCGTCGCCTGCGTGTCCGCCATCATCGCCTCCGGCGTCGTGCCGCGCGCCCTCGAGGCGATGGACCGCCCCACCGTCGAATCCGTCGAGGTCGGGCGGTCTCTGGGCTACCCCAAGGACCCCGCCGTCCTGCTCATCGAGCTCGACGGCTCGCGCGCGGACTGCGCGCGCGAAGCCGCCGAGGTCGAGCGCCTGTGCCGTTCGTGCGCCGCGACCACCGTGCGGACCGCGACCGACAGCGCCGAGCGCGAGCGCCTCTGGGAGGGCCGCCGCGGCGCCTATGCGGCCCTGGCTCGCCTGGCGCCCAACGTCCTCGTCGAAGACGGGGTCGTGCCGCGCGACCGGCTGCCCGACATCGTGCGCCGTATTCAAGATATCTCGGCCAAGCACCAGGTCAAAGCCTATCTCCTCTTTCACGCCGGCGACGGCAATATTCATCCCAACATCGCCTACGACGAACGCGACGCGTCCGAGACCGCGCGCGTCAAGGCGGCGGGCCACGAGATGCTCCAGGCCTGCGTCGAGCTCGGCGGCTCGCTCTCGGGCGAGCACGGCATCGGCCTCGACAAGCGCGACGCCATGGCCTGGCTGTTCACGCCGGAGACGTTGAGGCTGTTCCACCGCGTCAAGGATGCGGTCGATCCGTTCCATCTCGCCAATCCCGACAAGCTGTTCCCGCTTCCGGGCTCGAAGCCCGGCCCCGGCTTCGTGCGTCCGCCCGCGATCGCGCTGTCGGAGTACGCCGAGCTTCTCGTCGACAAGGTCCGCACGGCGCCCGCCGGCTCAGCCTTCCGCGTCCGCGGCGCGTCCACGCGCTGGAAGGACGCGACTCCCGCGGGCGCGGTCGAGCTCCTGACGGCGGGCCTCGGCCGCCTGACCGATCTCGACAAGCGCAACTACACGCTCACCGTCGAGACCGGCGTGTCCGTGCACGCGCTTCACCGGGAGCTCGAGAGCCAAGGCGTGTTCGTGCGCCTGCCCAAGTGCGGCGGCACGATCGGCGGCCTGCTCGCGACGCGCCCGTGGGCGGGGCTGCGCGAGGATATTCTCGGGATGCGGGTACTCCTGGCCAATGGCGAGGTCGTCGAGCTCGGCGGCAAGGTCGTCAAGAACGTCGCCGGCTACGACCTCGCCCGCCTTCTGCTCGGCTCGTGGGGGACGTACGGCGTGATCCTCGAGGTTACGATGAAGCTGCACGCGCGGCCGGTCGCGGTTCCCGCGGCATTGCTCGAGGCGCGTCCGCCCGCTCTGTCGCCCTGGGCTTTAAAGGTCCGGGAGGCGTTCGATCCTGATGGGCGTCTCAATCCGGACCTGATCCATTAACAACAACTGTTGTCAAAACAGTTGTCGGTGATCGGCCTGTGAATAATGGGGATAGCTCGAACTCGAACCGCCGAGTTGGTAAAAATGAATATTGACAACTAAAGTAAACCCGGGTAAACTAGAGTTATGAAGAAGAACGAGGTCTTTGCGACGAAGATTCCGGGGGAACTGAAGCGGCAGATCAGCCTGGTCTGCGAGAGCCTCGGCTTGAAGAAGAACTTTGTGGTCGAAGAGGCCATCCGCGAGAAACTCGAGGACCTTATGGACGCCCACGATCTCCGGCAGGCCGTGAAAGAGGCGACCGGCTTTCATTCCTGGGATTCGGTCAAAAAAGGACTGAAGTAGAATGTCCTACAGGCTGGAACTGGAGTCGAAGGCGCTCAAGGAATTCGACAAACTCCCGAAGGAGCGCCGTGTTCTGCTCGGCGAAGTTTTCGACGACCTGCAAATCAACCCGCGCCCTCCGGGAGCAAAAAAGCTGGCCGCTTCAGACGGTTATCGCGTTCGATGCGGCGACTATCGCGTTCTCTACACGGTCGACGATCCGGCCAAGCGCGTTCGCGTCTACCGCGTCGGTCACCGGAGCGACGTCTACCGCCGGCCATAAAGCGCCTGTCCTCGTCGCGGAACGGTATAATGGAGTCATGGCCGAAACCCTAGGACGCCTGCTGACGGACCTAGGCGAGCGATCCCTCTACGACGCGGTGAGTCAGTGCTCCCGCTGCGGCTATTGCGAGCAGGCCTGCCCGACCTACGTCGCAACCGGGGAGGAGTCCAAGTCCCCGCGCGGGCGCAATCAGATCGTGCGGCTCATGCTGGAGGGCAAACTCGACGATCCCAAGGCCGCTCTCGAGTCGCTGTCCACTTGTTTGACCTGCGGCGCGTGCACGACGGCGTGCTATGCGAAGGTGCCCGTGGCCGATATCGTGCTCGAAGGGCGGCGCATGCTTGCGGGCAAGCCGCATTGGCTGACGAAGCGGGTCTCCAGTCTGATGGTCAAGAGCCCGCGTATCTTCGCGTTTCTGCTCCGGATTGGATTCGTTCTCAAGAAAATCGGGGTCTCGAAGCTGGGGCGACCGATTCTACGCGCGTGTGGGCTTTCTGTGCTCGCCTCGATGGACGCGCACACCGACGAAGCTCCGTTTTGGAACCTGGACGACCTCGTGAAGAGTCGGGAGAAGACGGACGGTCCGGCGTACCGCTATTTCGCGGCCTGCGGGACGCGGTATCTGTTTCCACGCGTGGGCACGGCGACGCTCGACGCGTTGGACGAATTGAAGGGGAAGGGGGCGTACTTAAACAATCCTTGCTGCGGCCTGCTGGCCCATAATTACGGGGAACTCGAGGACGCGCGAAAATTGGCGAAGAAGAATATCGAGCACGCAGAGAAAAACGGAGGGGAACTCATTATCGGGGACGACTCCTCGTGCGTGGCCCATCTGAAAACGTACCCGCAACTGTTTTTGAAGCCTGAAGACTCCGAATGGCGGGCGAGAGCGGAGAAATTTGTGAAACGGATAAAGGACGCAATAGAAATTTATGGCGAATCCTCCGATATGCTTCCTCCGAAAACCGCCGAAGGCGTCGAGACGACCTACCACGACTCTTGTCGTGCCATCAACGGCCAAGGCATCAAAGAACTGCCTCGCCAGGCGGCGCGACGCGCCGCGGGAGCGTCCTTCTGCGAAATGGCCGGCTCCGACGCCTGCTGCGGCGGCGCGGGAGCCTTCGGCTTCGTGCATGAGAGCCTGTCGGACGATCTTTTGAAGACCAAGGTGGGGAACGTCGCGGCCGTGCAGGCCGGGGTGGTGCTCACGAGCTCGACGTCCTGCCTCATCCAACTTGCGCGGGGCCTGAGGAAGTATTATCCTGAGGCGAAGGCGCTTCATCTGTCCGAGTTCGTCGCCGGAGCCCTTCGAAAATAACATGGGACGCAGGCAAGAGCTCGAGCAGCGGCAGTCCCTCCTGGCCCGGTTCGGCCGTATGGTGGCCGCCGAGACCAGCCTCGACACCCTCCTGACCATCATCGCCGAGGAGGTCCGCAACATCCTCTCGGCCGACCGCTGCTCCGTGTTTCTCGTCGACCCCTACAAGGGCGAGCTGTGGACGAAGATCGCGCTCGGGATGGAGGAGAAGGTCCTGCGCATCCCGGTCGGCCAGGGCATCGCGGGCTTCGTGGCGCGCACCGGCTCCGCGGTCAACATCCGCGACGCCTACAAGGATACCCGCTTCGCCCAGGATCTCGACCGAATCACCGGCTACCAGACCCGCACCGTCCTCGCCGTGCCGCTGCGCGGCCGCGACGGCAAGGCTTTGGGCGTGTTCGAGGTGCTCAACAAGGCGAAGGGCGCCTTCACGGAAGAGGATGAAGGCCTGCTGCGCATCCTCGCCACCATGGCCGCGACCTTCATCGAGAACGCGACGCTTTACGATGATCTGCGGCGCTCGCATTTGGAAACGATCTACCGCATGGCGCTCGTGGCCGAATACCGCGACCAGGAGGACACCGGCCGCCACCTGCGCCGCATGTCCCGCTTCTCGGGCATCCTCGCCCAGGGCATGGGACTGTCCTTCCTCGAGGCCGAGGATATTCGCTACGCCGCCCCGCTCCACGACATCGGCAAGGTCGCCATACCTGACTCAATTCTTCGAAAACCCGCGAAGCTGACACCCGAGGAATTCGACGAGATGAAGAAGCACACGGTGTACGGCGCGAAGATGCTCGCCAACGCCGAAAGCCGCCTCCTGCGCCTCGCCGCCAAGATCGCGGTGGGCCACCACGAGTTCTACGACGGCACGGGCTATCCGTACGCGCTCAAGGGCGACGCGATCTCGCTCGAGGCCCGCATCGTCACCGTGGCCGACGTCTTCGACGCCCTCTCCTCCAAGCGCGTCTATAAGGGAGAGTGGACCGTGGACGACGCGGTCGCTTACATCAAGGAACGCTCGGGCAAGCAGTTCGACCCGAAGGTGGTCGCCGTCCTTATCGAGAAGCTGCCCGAGATCCTCGAGGCGCGCGACGAGGAGAACCGCCGCCTCGTCGAGGACGAGGCCGCCTCCCTTCAGCAGCACTTCCCGCCGCCGGCGTCGCCCTCGCCGACGCCCGTCCCGAAGACCGTTTAGGGCGCCTGTTGCCCGGCCCCGTCGATTTTGCTAATATCATCGGGAACCGCGGGCGTGGTTCAATGGTAGAACGGGTCCTTGCCAAGGATCAGACGAGGGTTCGATTCCCTTCGCCCGCTCCAGATTTCCCACCGATGCTCAACGTCAACCGCCGTATCCTGATCAGCGCTCCTTACGAATCGGTGCGCACCTACCTCAGCGATCTCAACGAGATCGCGCACTACGAGCCTAAAGTCGATTCGCTGCAGCTGTCTCCGGCCGGTGAGCCCGCGCAGGCGAGCGGGCGCTTCTTCGGCATCCCGTGGCGCGGGACGTTCAGCTTCGAGTTCAAGCCGGACGGCGGCTACCGCGGCGTGATGGTGACCGGCCCGCTCAAGCACATGGAGTGCAAGGTGATGATCCGCCCGGTCAACGGCGGCACCTTGCTCGAACGCGAAGAGGGCTACGCGCTTCCGTTGTTCCTGCGGCCCGTGACGTCTTTGGTCCGCCGCTGGCTCGACCACACCCTCGAGCTCGAGCTCGATTCCATCAAGGAGCGCGCCGAGGCCCTCAACCGTCGCGTGCAGCTCCAGGTCCTCGACATTTAAGAGCGGCCGGGCGCGAGACGCCCGGCACAGATGTGCTGAGGAATGGCCAATAACATCTAGGGACTTTCGGCCCCTTTTTTAAGGGCCCCAATACGTCGACCATCTAGGCCTTCCGACTCCCCCCGGGTGCCAGGCTTTAAGCTTATCCTCTTGTCGGCGAATAGAAACCGCCCATGTCGTTACAACAGAGAGAGGACATCCGCATGAAGAAAACACTCGTCGTCTTGTCGATTATCACCATGACCGTTCCAGCCGTCGCGAGGGAGTTCAATGACATCGGCGAGTGGCGTCGCGAAATGCGCGAGATCCGCGTGAAGGAGCCGGCGGCCGTCGTCGTCGAAGCTCCGGCGCCGGTCGACGCGAAGGGCTGCGCGCTCATGAAGCTCGAGGACGTCGTCATCAGCCGCGGCGTGTTCTCCAGCGACTTCACGGTCGAATCGGGCGGCTCCAAGATCGGCGAGATCGAGGTCAACCGCGGCGGCTACGTGATCAAGAACGGTTCGGCCATCGCCGCGAAGACCTCGGGCGCGACCGTGATCGACTGCTCGGGCGCCGTGATCGGCTCGGTCGAAGAGCTCGCCGGCTCGGATTCGAGCTCGTTCGCCGTCAAAAACGCCGCCGGCCAGATCATCGCGTCGAGCGGCGAGGTGGACGGCCACTCGATGGTCCTCAAGGGCACGGGCGGGATGGTGTCGGTGCAGAACAACCACTGGCTCATCGACAGCTACAAGGTCTCGGCCTCGGGCATCGACGCGCGCCTGGCCGCGGTGGCCGTCGTGATGAACAACTCCGCGTTATACCGACGCGCCGGCGAGCGGCGCCGGGACCGCATCGGAGATCACCCCGGCCGCGGCGACCGCTAGTCTAAGGCGTTAAGAGCCGGTAGCCGCGCTCGAACACGAGCGCGGCTACCGCCCACGCCGGGAAATAGTCGAGCCGCACGAGGCTCATGACGGCCCACTTGTGGCCGCGGTACTCGGGCTCCCACGGCGCCTCGCCGATGGTTTTGCGAAGGATCAGCCCGGTGATCAGCTCGAAGACCATGATCAGAACCGCGTAAAACGCGCCCCGCAGCGGCCACGCCCAGCTCCCGACGACCGGCGTCAGGAAAGCGAAACCCGGATACAGCAGCATGTAGATCGGAAGCATCCACACGTAGGAATACCCGATCAGGCGAATCCCGTTCTTCTTGTAATTGCACAGCGCCGTGAACACGATCTCCGCCGCGATCCCCGCGCTGGCCAACAAAAGGGTCCTCTCGAGATGATGGAGAATCATGGGGCCAGACCCTTAGTTATTATAGTTTCGAGGGTTACGCGCCGTGGCACTTTTTAAACTTCTTGCCGGAGCCGCAGTGGCAGGGATCGTTGCGGCCGACCTGGGGGCCGGAGTTCACGACGGTGACGCCGGGCTGAGCGGACTCTTCTTCGAAGTCGCCCTTCTCGACGCGCTCCTTGTTCTTCTCAAGCCAGGCCTGGACGGCCTTCATGTCCTTGATGTCGACCCCGTCCTTCTGCATGTGTCCGGCGAGGACGCGCAGCTGCTTGATGAAGGCGGGATCCTTCCATTTGCGGAAGAAGGTGCCCATCATCCCCTTCATCTTGGGATCGGCGGCGAGCTCCGCGGCGCTCGTGGGAATGCCCGAGGCGGTTTCGGCCGGGGCTTCTTCTTTTTTAAACGGGTTCTTGAACCAGGACATGGGAGAATTCAACGAATTTGTCAGCCTGACACCGGAAAAACGGCGGAAAGGGAGGGATTCGAACCCTCGAGGGACTTGCATCCCTGGCAGTTTTCGAGACTGCTACCTTCAACCACTCGGTCACCTTTCCGTGGACGACGGAGGTGATTTTAGCATAAGGCGGCGCTAGCCCGCGGAGGACGTCTTGGCGCGTCCGGTGGTGCGGAGGGTCAGGCCGTTCTTGCCGGCGTCCGCGGCGACTCGGTCGCCTTCCTTGATCTCCCCGGTCAGCAGCAGCCGGGCGACGGGATCGACGACGAGGCGCGAGATGGCGCGCTTGAGCGGCCGCGCGCCGTACGCCGGGTCGTAGCCTTCCTTCGCGAGCTGATCCTTGGCCGCGTCGGTGAGCGTCAGCTCGACGCGGCGGCCGGCCAGGCGAGCGCGGATCGAGGCGAGCTGGACGTCCACGATGCGCCGCAGCTGCTCCTGATCGAGCGAGGCGAACTCGAGGATGTCGTCGAGGCGGTTGAGGAATTCGGGCCGGAAGCGGCTCTTGAGCTCGTCCTTCGGCGCGTTCGAGGTCATGAGGATGACCGTGTTCGTGAAGTTGACGGTGCGGCCCTGGCCGTCGGTGAGCCGGCCGTCGTCCATGACCTGGAGGAGGACGTTGAAGGCGTCCGGGTGGGCCTTCTCGATCTCATCGAGGAGGACGACGGAATACGGTTTGCGCCGTACCGCTTCGGTCAGCTGTCCGCCCTCCTCGTAGCCGACGTAGCCGGGGGGGGCGCCGATGAGGCGGGCGACCGCGTGCTTCTCCATGTATTCCGACATGTCGATGCGAATCATGGCCTTGTCGGAGTCGAAGAGGAACTCGGCCAGGGCGCGCGCGAGCTCGGTCTTGCCGACGCCGGTCGGGCCCAGCAGCAGGAACACGCCGGTCGGCCGGTTCGGATCCGAGAGGCCGGAGCGGGCGCGGCGCACGGCCTCGCACACCGCCTTGACCGGGGCGTCCTGGCCGATGACGCGCTCATGCAGCTGCTCTTCCATGCGCAGCAGCTTCGCGGCCTGGCCCTCGAGCAGGCGCTCGACGGGCACGCCGGTCCAGCGCGCGACGACGCCGGCGATGTCTTCTTCGCCGACTTCTTCTTTCAGCAGCTGCCGCTCCTTTTGGAGCGATCCGAGCTCCTTGCGGAGCTTCTCCTGGCGTTTCTCCAGCTCGGGCACCTTGCCGAAGCGGACTTCCGCCGCGCGGGCGAGATCCCCGCTTCGCTCGGCCTTCTGCTCGTCGGCCTTGAGCTCCTCGACTTGCTTCTGGAATCCGCGCAGTTCTCCGATCAGGTCCTTCTCTTTCTTCCAGTGCGCGCGCAGGTCGGCGGAGGAGGCCTTGAGACGCTTGAGGTCGGCCTCGATGGCCTTCAGGCGCAGGGCCGAGCCCGCGTCGCCCTCTTTTTTGAGGGCGGTCGCCTCGATCTCGAGGCGGCGGATGTCGCGCTCGGCCTGGTCGAGCTCCTGCGGCAGGGAGTCGATCTCCATGCGCAGGCGGCTGGCGGCCTCGTCGATCAGGTCGATCGCCTTGTCGGGCAGCTGCCGGTCGGGGATGTAGCGGGAGGACAGGGTCGCGGCGGCCACCAAGGCCGCGTCGCGGATGCGCACGCCGTGATGGACCTCGTATTTCTCCTTGAGGCCGCGGAGGATGGCGATCGTGTCCTCGATCGACGGCTCATCGACGAGCACGGTCTGAAAACGGCGCTCGAGGGCCGCGTCTTTCTCGATGCCTTTCTTGTACTCGTCGAGCGTGGTGGCGCCCACGCAGCGCAGCTCGCCGCGGGCGAGCATCGGCTTGAGCAGGTTGGCGGCGTCCATGGCGCCCTCGGCGGCGCCCGCGCCGACGAGGGTGTGCAGCTCGTCGATGAACAGGATCACCTTGCCTTCCTGGGCGGCGATCTCCTTGAGCACGGCCTTCAGGCGCTCTTCGAACTCGCCGCGGAACTTGGCGCCGGCGATCAAGGCGCCGAGGTCGAGGGAGATCACGGACTTGTCCTTGATGCCCTCGGGCACGTCGCCGGAGGCGACGCGTTGGGCCAGCCCCTCGACGATCGCGGTCTTGCCCACGCCCGGTTCGCCGATGAGGACGGGGTTGTTCTTCGTGCGGCGCGAGAGGACTTGTATCACGCGGCGGATTTCCGCGTCGCGGCCGATCACCGGGTCGAGCTTGCCGCGGCGCGCGGCGGCGGTCAGATCGCGGCCGTATTTTTCGAGCGCCTGGTAGGTGGCCTCGGGTTCTTGGGTGGTGACCCTTTGCGAGCCGCGCGTTTGCGTCAGGGCGGCGAGGAACTTGTCGGGCGTGAGGCCCGTTTTCGCGAGGAGCTTGGCGGCGTCGCCGCCCACGTCGAGGATGCCCAGCAGGACGTGCTCGGCGGAGACGAACTCGTCCTTGAGGGCCCGCATGCGGTCCTCGGCTTTGCGCAGGACGGCTTCGAGGGACGCGGACGCCGAAAGCTTGCCGCCCTGAACCTGCGGCCGGCGCGCGAGGAGCTTTTCGAGCTCGGCGTCCGCCGCCTTGGGGTCGACCCCCGCCTTCTTCAGCGTTTCGGGGACGACGCCGCCGTCCTGGGCCAGGAGCGCCGCCAGGAGGTGCTCGGGAGTCAATTCCGCGTGACCGCGGCGCTCGGCCCGCGATTGCGCGTCTTGAAACGCTTCCTGGGTCTTCAGCGTCCAGCGATCCGGGTTCATGTCCCAATATCACGCAACGGACCGGCCAGGGAGCAGCGCGGAGCGCGAGTAGGAACGTTGCATGGTTTTATCGCGGCGGGAAGCCCGCCCGGAGGCCCGCGATGAAAGCCAAAGACGTCATGAGCAAAAAGGTCGTCACGGTGGAACGGTGGCTGATCCTGCCGGAGGTCGCCAAGATATTCGAAGACAAGGTCATCAGCGGCGCCCCGGTCGTCGATGAGGAAGGCACGGTGCTCGGCGTCGTTTCGCAGACGGATCTGGTGCGCGCGCGGCGGGGTGCGTCGGAAGGAGTGCCGCTTTACTACCAGGAGCTCGACAATTCGGCGCGCTCCTTCGGCTTTCACCTCGAGGAGATGGACAAGACGCGAGTGGAGGAGATCATGACTCCCGGCGCCATCACGCTCGACTGCGAGACTCCCGTGGAGACGGTCGCGAAGGTCATGCTCGAGAGCCGCATCCACCGCATCCTGATCACGAAGGGGGATAAGCTCGCGGGCATCGTGACGAGCATGGACCTCGTGCGGGCTTTGATCGCCCTCGCGAAAAAGCCGCGCCGGATCCGCGCGAAGACTCAGGCCAGGCCGTCTTCCACGGCGACGAGGTAATCGTCGCGCTCCTTCTTCGTGTCGCAACATGGAGACCGGGCCGTTTCGTTGCGTAGCTTCAGTCGACGACGGCTGATTGTGGGGGTTTTATGATTCAATTTCCGCCGAAGAAAATCCTCGTCGCTTACGATTTGTCGGACGTCTCCCGGATCGCGTGGCGGCACGCGGTCGCGCTCGCCGCGGACTGCGGCGCCGAGCTCGAGGCGGTGTTCGTCCAGCCGTGGGGCGCGGGCGTCGATTTGATGCCTCCGCCGCGCCTGACGCCGGCCGAGGCGCGCTCGTTGCGCGCGAAAATCCGCGCCGCCGTCGGCGACGGCCCGAAAATCACGATCCTGCAAGGCGATCCGGCCGGACGTATTCTGAGCCTGGCCCGGTTGCATCGTCCGCAGCTGATCGTCGTCGGCACGCACGGACGCAAGGGCTTTGAACGCGCCATCCTGGGCTCCGTCGCCGAGACCGTGATCCGCGGATCCTCGGTGCCCGTTCTTGCCGCGCGCGGTCCCGTGCGCCCGGTCCGTTCGATCCTGGCCCCCGTCAACTTCACGCCGTATTCGGATTACGGCTTCGCCTACGCCGCCGCGGCGTCGGCCGTGCTTTCGGCTCAGCTGACGGCTCTGCACGCGACCGTCGATCCGATCTGGGAGGGGAATCCGCGCTACCGCCTGTCGAACCTCATCCATCACCTGCCCGCGAAGCTGCGTGAGAACTGCCGCCCGACGGCTCAGGAGTTCACCGGCACGGCGGTGAAGTCGATCTTGAAAGCGCAGAGGGGGCATGACTGGATCGTCCTCGTCTCGCATGAGAAAGCGCCTTTTAAAGAGGCGTTCTTCGGAACGACGTTGGAGCAGGTGCTCCGGCGCTCGCCGGTCCCGGTTCTGTCCGTACCCGCGTTGGAGAGCGCGCATTTCGCCTTGCGGATTCATGAAGGCTCTCCCATAAGTCGAAAATGACCGGGCTCCCGGCCGCGTCGCTGGGCGCTCTGGTCTGCCGCATCGTCTTCGACCGGTTGTATTAGACGGGGGCGGACCGGAGCTTCCGCCCGAGAAGCGCTTCGGCTTCGGCTTTGCGCCCCCGTTCGAGCAAGGTCCGTATGCGCGTCGCGCTGATCTTCTCTCCGCCGGCGGACAGCAGCGGCACCGGATAGACGAGGAAGCCGAGCTCGGGGCCGAGCTCCTGGAGCGTCGCGACCCTGCCGGCGCGGTTCTTGCCGAAGCAGAAATCCTCGCCCACGCACACCGCCATCGGCTTGAGCTGAAGGGCGAGGACGTCCTTGGCGAACGCCTCGGGAGACAGGCAGGCCAGCTTCTTGTCGAAAGGGAGCAGCACCACGCCGTCGACGCCGAGCTTGCCGAGCAACGCGATGCGCTCGGCCATGGTCAGCACCGGCCGGCTGGGATAGAGACGAAGATATTGCTCGGCGGACGGATCGAAGGTGACGACGAGGCAGAAGGTCTTGAACGCCTTCGCCTTCCGGACGGCCAGGCGCAGCACCCGCTTGTGGCCGCGGTGGATCGCGTCGAACTTTCCGAGGGCGACGACGGCGTTCGGGTAAGTTCTCCAGGCTTCGAACATGTTCCGGAATATGCGCATTTCGCCCCCATTGGATACCGGACCGGCCGCGCCGGCGAGCAAAGGAAGGCCGGGCGGTCGCGAAACCGCTCGGCCCTTTGCGTCGCTCCGGATCGCCGACTGACGGGCCCGGCTCTTGTCCGGGCCCTGCGGCGCCCAACGATGTCGCAACAATACGGCCTCGGCGCGTCCAGGGCGTCCGTCAGAGGCGTCCGTGCCGGAGTATGGCGAGCAGGAGCCAGAACGCCATCAGCGCGGAGAGCAGAAAGCCGGCCAGGCCCAGGACCGGCATCCCGCGCCAGTGCGGCGGCAGGCCCGAGTGTACGAGCAGAGCGGAGCCGATCACCAGCGAGCCCAGCAGAACCGCGAAGGCGAGCCGGTTGCTGATCTGATCGAGTTCGGCGAGCGTCGGCTCGAGCCCCTTGTGCTCGAACTCGATGAGCAGGCGGCCTCGGCGTGCCGCTTGGATCAGCGCGCGCAGTTCGCCGGGAGCCGAGGCCAGCAGATTCAGCGTCTCGCGTCCGGCCTGCGTCAGGCGCTCCGTGAGGCGGGCGGGAGACGCGCGCTCCTCATGCACGCGACGGACGAAGGGAGCGCAGGCGGTGACGGCGTCGAAGCGGGGATCAAGGAGCAGCGCGAGGCTCTCGAGTTCGGTCAGCGCCTTGACCATCAGGAAGAGATCCGGCGGTATGCGCACGTCGTGCCTGGCCGTGGTTTGAAACAGCTGCTCGAGCATGCGCCCGAGCCGCCACTCCGAGAGGGGACGGTAGGCGTACTGGTCCATGAGCTCGGCCATGTCGGCCTCGAAGGCGTGCGGATCCGGCTCGTCGTTTTTGTCCGCGAGCGCGAGCAGCGCGCGCGCGAGCCGGGCCTCGTCCCGCTCGGAGAGCGCGAAGACGACGTCGGCCAACGCCTCGCGCGACCCCCGGTCGAGTCGTCCCATCATGCCGAAATCGAGATAGGCGATCACGTGGTCCGGCTGGACCAGGATGTTCCCCGGGTGCGGGTCGGCGTGGAAAAAGCCGTGAGTGAAGATCATCGCGAGATAATGGGCGGCCAGCCGTTCGGCCGCGACGCGCGGATCGAGCCCCGCGCGTTCGAGCGCGCGGGCGCTTCCCGGCTTGACCCCGTCCAGGCGTTCGAGCGTCAGAATTTGGGCGGAGCTCAGGGCGCGGTGCGTCGCGGGAACGCGCACGGTCGCGTCGTCGGCGAACTGCCGGGCGAAGCGCTCGGTGTGCGCCGCCTCCATCGACAGATCCATTTCACGGTCGAGCGAGCGGGCGATCTCGGCGACCACGGCTTTGGGCCGGCGCGGGCGCCACGCCTCGAGATGCTTCTCGGCGAGCCCCGCCAGGTGCGTCATGATCTCGAGGTCCACGGCGACGAGGCGGCGGACGTCGGGCCGCAGGACCTTGACGACGACCTCGCGGCCGTCGCGCAGCGCGGCCGCGTGGATCTGCGCGATCGAGGCGGCGGCCAGCGGGTGGAGGTCGAAGCGGGAGAAATGCCGGGAGAGCGGCGCGCCCAGCTCCTTTTCGACGGCATGGCGGGCCTCGGAGCCGGGGAAGGGCGGCACGCGGTCCTGGAGCTTGGCCAGCTCGCGCAGGTACTCCGGAGCGAGCAGATCGGAGCGCGTCGAGAGGTATTGGCCGGCCTTCACGAAGGTGGTGCCCAACTCCTGGATCGCCAGACGTACGCGCTCGGGGCGCGAGGCGGCGTCCACGGGCGGATGCTTCATGACGGCGTGCAAGCCGGCCTCGAGATGCGAGTCGAGTTTCAGGACGTGCAACAAATCCCCGAAGCCGTGCTTGGTGAGGATCGCGGCGACCTCGCGGTACCTGTTCAGGTGACGGTAGGTCCGTCCCAGGACCGCGAGACCGCCCATAACCCCTCCTTCAGTCGACTTTCACGCTGCGCCCGGCGCGGACGCGGGCGCGCTCAAGCACGACGCGCAGAACGCCGTTGCGGCAGGCGGCCTTCGCGGACGCGGGTTTGACCTCGTCCGGAAGCCTGACGCGGCGCAAAAACTCGCCGCGCGGCAACTCGCGCCGGCGTTCGTCGCGGGCTTTCTCGTTGTCGCGGCGGCGGCCGCTGACGGTCAGCGTGTCCTCCGTCACATTCACGCGGATGTCGGCCTTGTCGACGCCCGGAAGGGCGAAGGAGACCGTGAACTCGCTCGGGGTTTCCTCAAGGTCGGCCTCCGGGACCCACGCGGCCAGTTGCGGGCGCGCGGCCTCGGCCAGGCGGGAGAGCAGCAGATTGCGCGCCGGGTACCAGCCTCCGGCCACGGCCTGCTCGACCCCCTCCAAGATGTCGTGCACCGGCTCCCACGCCGAACCGTTGCTTTTTTTTACCGCATGTTTGATGGCCATGGCGTCCTCCCTCCCGTCGCAATCCGGGGCGCAACATCCCGGCCAATAACGGCTGCTAAACCGCCGCGACGGCGGCCGTGGCCGGATCGTTGCCTTATCGAGGGAATGCGCGGGATGAGCGAAGCCGCCTGGCACCGCCTCTCCGCCGATGACGTGCTCGCCGCTCTCGGCTCGTCCCGGCGCGGCCTGAGCGCCGGCGAGTCCGCGGCGCGCCTGGCGCGCGACGGCCCCAACGTCCTGGTCGAGGCGCCGCGGCGCTCCCCGGCGGCTATCTTTCTCGGCCAGTTTTCCGACGTCCTCGTGCTGATCCTCCTGGCCGCGGCCGTGGTCTCCGGACTCATCGGCGATGTCGAAGACACGATCGTGATCGGCGTGATCTTGATCCTCAACGCGGCGATCGGCTTCATTCAAGAGTACCGGGCGGAGAACGCCTTGGCCGCGCTGAAGGCCATGGCCGCGCCGACCGCGCTCGCACGACGCGGCGGCACGCTCGTCGTCGTTCCGGCGGCGGCACTCGTGACGGGCGATATCGTGGCGCTCGAGGCGGGGGCCGTCGTGCCCGCCGACCTGCGCCTGCTCGAGGCGGTCGGCTTGAAAGTCAACGAGTCCGCGCTGACGGGCGAGTCCGTGCCCGTGGAGAAATCGGTCGAGGCGCTGGACTCGGATGTCCGGGCGCTGGGCGACCGGCGCAACATGGCCTATTCGGGAACGACCGTCGCCGGCGGTCGGGCGTCGGGCGTGGTCGCCGCGGCGGGCATGGCCACGGAGTTCGGCCGCGTCGCCGATCTGCTGCAGAAAACGGAGGAAGTGAGTACGCCGCTGCAGAAGCGGCTGGCGTCGTTCGGCAAGCGCCTGGCGGCCGTCGTGCTCGGAATCTGCGCGATCATTTTCGCCGGCGGCGTGCTGCGCGGCGAACCGATGCTCGAAATGCTGCTGACCGCGGTGAGCCTGGCCGTCGCCGCGGTGCCGGAAGCCTTGCCCGCGGTCGTATCGATCTCGCTCGCGATGGGTGCGCTGAAGATGGTCCGGCAGAACGCCCTCGTACGCCGCCTCCCCGCCGTGGAGACCTTGGGCTCGGTGACCGTCATCTGTTCGGACAAGACGGGGACGTTGACGCTCAACCAGATGCGCGTCGAGGAGTCCTACGGCGAGGATATGACCCTGGCGATGGCGCTGTGCAACGACGCCCGCGCGCAAACGGACGGAAAGATCGCCGGAGACCCGACCGAGGCCGCCCTGCTGAGCGCGGCGCTGAGCGCGGGCGCCGATCTCGCGGCTCTCGAGAAGCTCTATCCCCGGGTGGCGGAACTGCCGTTCGATTCCGAGCGCAAGCTGATGACCACTTTTCACCGCCACCCGGACGGAGGCTTCATCTCGTTCACCAAGGGCGCCTGCGAGGCCGTGCTCGCGCGCTGCGCCGCGCCCCTTCCTGGAGCCGCGCAGGCGGCGGAGAAGCAGGCGGGGGCCGGTCTTCGGGTCCTGGCGTTCGCCGCGCGGCGCTGGGCGGAGTTGCCCGCGGCGCCGACGCATGATCAGACGGAGGCGGAGCTGACCATGCTCGGAGTCGCCGGACTGATGGATCCGCCCCGGCCCTCGGCTCGGGACTCCGTGCTCACCTGTCGGTCGGCCGGCGTCAAGACGGTCATGATCACGGGCGATCACCCGCTCACCGCCGCGGCGATCGCGCGGCGCCTGGGAATCCTGGAGGACGGCGGCGGCGTCATGACGGGCGCCGAACTGGCCGAGCTCACCGACGAGGAGTTCGCGCAGCGCGTCGAAGACGTGCGCGTTTACGCCCGCGTGGCCCCCGAACAGAAGCTCCGGATCGTGACGGCGCTGCAGAAAAACGGGGAGGTCGTCGCCATGACCGGCGACGGCGTCAACGACGCGCCGGCCCTGCGCCGGGCCGAGATCGGAGTCGCGATGGGAATCGCCGGCACCGACGCGGCCAAGGAGGCCTCGGCGATGGTGCTGCTCGACGACGACTTCGCGACGATCGTCGCGGCCGTGCGCGAAGGGCGGCGTCTGTACGACAACATCCGGCGCTTCGTGAAATACCAGTTGACGACCAATTCGGCCGAGCTGTGGATCATCGCGGCCGCGCCCTTGTTCGGGTTGCCGATCCCGCTTCTACCCATTCATATCTTGTGGGTGAACCTGCTCACCGACGGTCTGCCCGGCCTGGCCCTGGCCGCCGAGCCGGCGGAGCCGGGCGTCATGAGCCGCGGACCGCGCCCTCCGAACGAGAGCATCTTCGCCCACGGCCTCGGGGCCCACGCCGTTTGGGTGGGCGTGCTCATGGCCGCCTTGGCGCTGGGAACGCAGTTCTACTTCGTTTTCGGGGCGGACGCCCAATGGCGGACGATGATCTTCACCGTGCTCGTGTTCACGCAGATGGGTCACGTGATGGCCATCCGCTCGGAGCGCGAGTCGCTGTTCTCCCAGGGCGTCCTGTCGAACCGGCCGCTGTTCGCGGCGGCGGCGGGGATGATCCTGCTCCAGCTCGTCGCGATCTATTTCCCGCCGTTCCAGCGCGCTCTCAAGACTCAGGCGCTGAGCCCCGGGGAGCTCGGGTTGACGGCCGCGCTCGCTTCGGTCGTGTTCTTCGCGGTAGAGATCGAGAAGTGGTTCAAGCGCCGCGCTTCTCCTGCATGATGTCGAGGAGGCCGAAGGCGAGCGCGATCACGAGCGGGCCGATGAACAGCCCCGCGAGCCCGAAGGCCTTCATCGCTCCGATGACGCCGATGAAGACGAGTGGAATGGGAAGCTTCATCCGCGCTCCCAGGAGGATCGGGCGCACGATGTTGTCGGAGAGACCGACGATCAGCAGGAACCAGAGCGTCAACGCCGCCGCCTTCATCGTCGCTCCCGACAGCGCGACGTAGATCACGACCGGCACCCAGACGAGCGTCGAGCCGACGAAGGGGATGGGAGAGAGCGCGACGCAGGCCGCCCCGAGAAGAAATGAGAAAGGTACCCGGAACAGCGCGAACCCCGCCCAGGCGAGCGCGCCTTGAAGCAGGGCGACCACGAACATGCCGTTGACCACGGCGAGCATGACGTCGCACACGCGGGATATCAGGGCGTCTGTTTTATCCGCGGGCAAGGGAATGAGTGACGTCGCGCGTTCGCGCAGACGTGCCCCGTCCCGCAGGAACAGGAACAGCGAGGCCATGAATACGGCGAAATTGAGCAGAACGAACGCGGCGTTCGCGACCGCGGAGCGCGTGAACAGGGCGGCCCAGGAACTGGCCTGATCGAGATTTTCGAGCACGATCGTCCTGGGGTCGAGCTTCAGCATCGCGGCGTAGCCGCGCGCCGTTTGGACGGCGTCGGCCCATCTCGGCGACGGCGTCCAGGCCGGGGCGTCCGGTCCGGACATTCTTTCCAGCCAGGCCCGCGCCGCCGGATAGGCGTCCGCGGCCTCGCGCAGGATGAGCCAGCCGCAGAGAAGGAGCGGGAGGACGACCAGCAGCGAGACCAGCGCCGTGAGCGCCAGCGCGGCGCCGGTGGGGCGGCCCGACGCGCGAACGGACAGCGCGCGGCGGGCCGGCGCGAGCAGCAGGGCGACCGAGGCGGCCGCGAGCAGCGCGCCCAGGAACGGGGCGAAGATGCGCAGGCCGAGCAGGGCGATCAGCAGGCCGGCGCCGAAGAGAAAAATCCGGCTCGAGTCAGGCGGCCCCGCAGGGCGGCTCATGGCGGCCTCAGGCCGCCGCGACGGCGGCCTCGACCTCGACGGGAACGCGCAGGCTGTTCGACACGATGCAGTGCTTCTTGGCCAGCTCGAACAGGCGCGCGGCTTTGTCGGGATCGGCGCCGCTGACCGTCACGCGCAGCGTGATGCGCGTGAAACGCAGCCCCTCCGGCGTCTTGTCGAGCACGCCCTCCGCGCGGCTTTCGTAGCCGGAGTAGTCGAGCTTCGATTTCGCCGCGATCGCGGCGAAGGTCGTCATGAAGCACAGGCCGGCCGAGGCGAGGAGCAGGTGCTCCGGGCTCCACCGGCGCTCGTCGCCGTCGAACTCGGGCGGCGGGCCGCCGGCCAGGGCCGGGCGCGGCCCGGCGCTCAGCGTTCCCTGCGACCCGCCGGCCGAGGACAAGGTCACCTCATAGCGGTGCGGAAATGGCGCGCCCATGACGTCCTCCTCGCTTCAGCTCCAACGTGATCCAGTAGAGCAGGACGTAGCTCGTTTTCCGGCGGCGCTCCGGATCGTACTCCGGGCTGTAAGGGTCGTCGCCGTAGAAGAACATCCAGGAGTCGCAGGCGTAGTACATCAGCCGGTGCAGGACGTGCGGATCGAGGAGCATCAGGGCGGCCGCGTACGCCGCTTTGCGCGGCGTCGGCCGGACGGACACGGCCTGGAAGTGGCTGCGGTCCACGACGCCGGTCAGCCGGTAGTCCTCGGTCCGGTCCTCGATGTCCAGCACGTCGAACCAGGGCCGGCACGCCGCGAGCGGGCCTTCGTCGACGAAGGGATAATGGCCGGAGTACATCTTGTCCATGAAGTAGGCGTGCCAATAGAACTTCCAGCCGCGCGGCCTGCGCGTCTGGTGCAGGCAGGAGACGAACACACGCCCCGAAGGGGAATTCGGGTCGATCAGGTCCGCGGCCAGCCGGCACATGTCGGAGTAGATCGCGCGCTGCTTGGGGAGATCGTCGCGGTCCTCCATGCTGACGTAGTGCTCGACGGTGTCCATGAAGGTGACGGCGTCGAAGCGGCCGTACAGCCTCGCCCGGAGGAGCGTATCGCCGGGGATGTCCTTCCAGTTCGTCGTGTGCACCTCGAGGCCGTACTCGCGGCGGGCGTAGGCGGCCTGCTCGGGCGTCAGGTTGATCCCCACGGCCTCGCAGCCGAGCTCTTCGCGGCAATACCGGAGCCAGTCGCCGTATCCGCAGCCGACGTCGCAGATGCGCATGCCCTTACGCAGGCCGAGCGCCTTGGCCATGTGCTCGTACTTCGCGCGCTGGGACAGGCGGCCGCCGGTCAGCAGGTTGAAGCCCAGGTCACGGCCGGCTCCCGTGGTGCCGTCGTACAGATTGTGTATCCACTGGTAGTTGCGGCGCACCCGCAGCTGCGAATCGAACAGGAGGGATTTTCCGAACCCCCAGAGGAGAACGTCGTCGAGAGCGAGCGCGGCGACCCAGAAGAAGCCGCCGAGCGGGCCCACCGTTCCGGCGAGGGCCACCGAGGCCAGAAGAATCGCCCACCACGCGTAGGTGTTGCGGTCGGCGACGTTGACGAAGGCCTCGGAGCGGGTGTTGCCGACGCCCGGGGAAACGACGGTTTGCATGGTCTTCTTCACGCAGCACTGACCGCAACGTTTCGGCCGGGGGGGGCGGGGAAAAAAGGAAGGCCGGGCGGCTACGAACCGCTCGGCCCTTTACTCACTCCGGATCGCCGTCTCAAGGACCCCGTTCCTGTCCGGGCCCGCGGCAGTTTCCGGTCCGACGCCGTCTTTCCGGCGCCCTCTCTCTGAGAGGGCCTTGGGTGCCGGGGAGGGGGCTCACCCCTGATTGTCCCTCGGCGCCCTCAATGCCGCAACAAAACGTCTCAGCTCGTCTCGGCGGCCGTCAGCCGGGGGCGCACGGCGAATTCCGCTCCGAGCGAGCGCGCGAGCCTCTCGACCGCGGGCAGATCCACGCCCGGGAGTTCGACGGCGGTCACCGTCGCGCGCAGATCGGACAGAACGCAGGAGCGCACGAATTCGAGCGCTCCCTCGAAGCCTCCCGCGCGCATCTCGGGGCGCGGCCGGTGCAGCCGCCGCCACTGCCGCGGATCGGCCGTATTGAGGCTGACGCTGACGTTCGTCAGCGACTCGGCCAGTTCCGGGACGATGTCTCGTCCCCAAATCATGCTGCCGAGGCCGATCGTGTTCAGGCGGCGGCCGCTGCGCGGGAAGAACTTCTTCATGCGCTCGCTGAGCTGGGTGATCGCGTCGAGCCGGTACGTGCTCTCGCCGTAGCCGCAGAAGACGAACTCGCTGTACGAGCGTCGCGCGGCGCGCTCGAGCACGTCGGCCCAAATCTCGTCGAGCTCCGGCTCGCCGTCGAGCGAGAGGTCGTGCCCGCGGAAACGCCGCCCGGACTCGCGCTTCGGACAGAAGACGCAGTCGGTCGGACACAGAGACGTCAGGTTGACGTAGAGATTGTTCCCGTGCTCGTAGGCGTACGGATGTCTCATGTCCAACGCTCCAAAAGGAAGGCCGGGCGGCTACGAACCGCTCGGCCCTTTACGAACTCCGGATCGCCGTCTCATGGACCCCATCCCTGTCCGGGCCTGCGGCGTGTTCCGGTCCTTCTTTACGTCCTTTGCGGCGGCCCCTCTCTGAGGGGTCGCCGAACGACGCCGCAACGAAACGGCCGAGGACCAGAAGCCGACGTCGTTGCGCCCCTTTTCCTTGACCGCGTACATCGCCCGGTCCGCCCGGTCGATCAGCCGTTCCGCCGAGCCCTCGCCGTTGTACAGGCAGACGCCGACGCTGGCGGAGATCTTGGTCCGGCGGCCCAGAACGCTGAACGGCCGCCGCAGGGCGCGCAGTATTTTCGCCGCGACGCGCGCGGCGCCCCGGCGCCCGGCGACGGGGTGGAGCAGGACGGCGAACTCGTCTCCCGCCCAGCGCGCCGTGTAGTCGCTGCGCCGCACGCAGGAGCGCAGGCGCGCGCCGACCGCCTGCAGGAACGCGTCGCCCGCGCTGTGGCTCCACCGGTCGTTGATGTCCTTGAAATGGTCGAGGTCGAGAAAGAGGATGCCGAGCCGATGCTGCGCCGGACGGTTCGCCAGGACGCGCTTGAGCCGTTCGGTGAAGGTGCGGCGATTGGGCAAGCTCGTGAGAGCGTCGTACTGCGCCAGATGCTTGAGCCGTTCTTCATCGAGCTTCGGGCTCGTGATGTCGCGGAAAACCCCGAGATAGCAGCGGGTGTGTCCCCACGCGTCTTTGATCGAGCTGATCGTGAGCCATTCCGGGTAGATCTCGCCGTTTTTCCGCCGGTTCCATATCTCGCCCTGCCAGACGCCGGTTTTCAGGACGTCGGACCACAGGCGGCAGTAGAAAGCGTGATCGTGCCTTCCCGAATGGAGGAGGCGGGGGTTTCGTCCCATGACTTCGTCCCGCGCGTAGCCGGTGACGGCGCAGAAGACGTCGTTGACGGCCATGATCGAGCCGCGCGGGTCGGTGAGCACGACGCCGTCGCGCATGGCCTGGATGACCTGCCACGCAGAGATGGACAGCGCCGGAAAATCCGCCTGGCTCACGCCCTGCGGGTGTGCAATGAACCGGCCAATCGTCGCGTTGGACGAAGCGTTGCGCCCCGTCCCGATGCCCGTCCGGAGGCACATGGATATCATCGACCGCCTGCTCGAAGGCCACGGAAAGCTCCGCGGCACGCTCGCGTTTCTGACCGTCCTGATCGACCGCCCCAGCGGGATCGGGTGGGATGATCGCGCGACGGCGGACCGCAAGCTGTTCGCGCGCGCGCTGGACCGCTTCTTCACGGAGTTCAAGGCTCACGAGGCCATGGAGGACGCGTATTTGACGCGGGTGCTGCGCCAAGCCGGGATGGACCCCGCGTTGTCCGCGGCCATCGAGGAAGGACACCGCGCCGTCATGGAGATGACGAAGCTCTTCGGCGCCGTCGCCGCCAGCGGCGACGGCGAGCACGTGTACCGCCTGCGCACCGTTCTCTCCCGCCTGTGCGAGGAGCTGGAGGCGCATATGGTCTACGAGGAGAACGTCGTGTTCCCGGAGCTGCGCGCCCGCCTTCCGGCGGGTCTGTTGCGCGAGCTCGGCCGTCGCGCGCGCACCGTGCCGGCCTGAAAGCGACGAACGAGGGCCGGCCTCGACCGGTCCTCGTTCGCTCCAACTCTTTGCGCCCCTCGCCATCCGGGAGGCGGGCCGATCGCCGCGCTTTCGCGCGTCCGGTCTCGCCTTTACCCGGAGGAGGTCACGGGCTCTCCCGGCCTCCTGCTCATGATGACGCAACGAGACGGCCGCGAGCCGTAGCGTTGCACCGCGGAGAGAAGGCGGGGGGAGCCATGTACCGGGATCGTCGGCTGGCGGCGATATCGCTGGCGCTGGAGTTGTCGCGCCGGCGGCCCGCGGAGGGAAAGGTCTCGCGCTTTCTCTGGTCGGCGGACGGTTGGGTGCGGCGCCTGGGCGTTCAGGGCGGGCTGCAAGGCAAGGTGAACGAAAAAGTCGAGCCGCGACCGGGCTCGCTGTCCATCCACAATTCGCCGCGATGCTGCAGGACGAGCTCGCGCGCGATCGCCAGTCCCAGGCCCACCCCCTCGCGGCGCTCGGACTGTCCCTGGGAGAAGCGCTCGAAGAGCCGCTTCTGATCTTCCGGCGCTATGCCGCACCCGGTGTCGCGCACGGTCACGACCACCGTTCCGGGCCGGTCCGTGCCGCCGGGGGCGGCCGACAACGCGACTCGTCCTTCTTCGGGCGTGAACTTGATGGCGTTCGAAACCAAGTTGTTGAGCACCTGCAGGACGCGGCGCCGGTCCGCGAGCACGTGCGGCAGGGCCTTGCCGTCCGGATCGGGCTCGACCTCCAAGACGATGCGCTTGGAGCGCGCCCAGGGCAAAAGGACTTGGGCGCACTCCCGCAGCAGCGGTTCGAGCGGCGTCTTCTCCGGGTGCACGGTCATGCGCCCGGAGCTGACCTTGGAGAAATCGAGCAGCTCGTCGATCATCTGGCGCAAAGTGCCGCTGTTGCGCACGCAGATGTCGAGGAATTCCGCGTCCTCGCCGTGCAGCTGCGGGCGCAAAGTGTCGTTGAGCACCTCGAGCGCCGAACAGATCGAGGTCAGGGGCGCCTTGAGGTCGTGGGTGATGTTCGCCATGAACTCTTCCTGCATCCGCTGCGCCTCGCGGAACTTCGCGGCGTGCGGGAGCACCGCGTACGTGCCCACGACGCGCCCCTGCTCGTCGTGGACCACGGCCACCGACTGGCGGAAGGCGCTCATGGCCTCGGACGCGCCGGCGTGGAGAATTTCCTCTGAGACCGGGCGGTTCTCCGGGATGACGAGCTCCTTGGCCAGCACGACGAACTTATCCTCGCTTTGCAGCCCGTCGAGCCCCTCGAGAATCTTCTTTCCGGCCACGGCCGCGAAGGGATGGCCGACGATCTCCTCGGCGGCCGGGTCCATCATCAGGATGCGGCCCTCCTGGTCGACGATCACCTTGCCCTGCGCGACGGTCGTCATGACGCTCTCGGCGCGCACCCGCTCGTTGACGACGCACTGCTTCTCGAGCAGGAGCTTATGCGAGGACTCGGAGGCGCGCCGGACCAGGGCCTGCTCGACGTGCTTGAGCGCCTCGGCGTAGATTTGGGCGCGCTCGCGCGGATCGGAGACGGCCTTATCCACCAGATTCTTGATGAAGGAGCCGAAGCCCAGCACGGGCTTCGCGGGCTCCGCGCGCGGGGGCGCCGGCGGCGCGGCCGGCCGGGGCGCCGGCGCGGCCGGCTGCGGCTTCTGCACGAGCGCAGAGGCGGGCAAGGTCACGCGCCGGGCCTTCATGAACTCCTCGACGTTGGCCGAGATGTGACGGACGCCGCGCTCCTTCAGGAAGTCGTCGGCGTTGGTCTGGTAGGCGCGGTTGGGGGGCGTGGACGCCAGCTCGCACAGCGCGGACAGCTCGTAGAGGCGGCACTCCGGGCGGAAGGTGACGCTGTGCAGGGCGTGAGCGCGGAAGGCGATGGCGAGCAGCTCGTAAGCCTGCGCGGAGTCGGCCGCGAGCTGGCCGTTGACGAGCCAGCGGCCGGCGACGAGGGCGAAGGTGATCTCGGGCCAGCCGCTCTCCGAGAAGATCTCATGGAGCAGCTGCCAGGATTCCTGCTGGGAGGAGGCGGGCACGGGGTGGCCCGCGCTGTACAGCGAGACGAGCTTCACGGTCTGGCCGAAGGATTTGAGGAAGACCCGGCACAGGTCCATGACGCGCGGCGCGACGGTCGTCGGTTGATCGTTCATACGGCCTCCCCCAGCAGCGCGAACCCCTGCTTGACCAGCGGATCCTCCGGCCTCATCTTGCGCGCGTGGCCGAGGAGCTCGAGGGCTTTGACGCGCAGACCCTTGCGGTCGAGGAGCATGGCGATGTCGTAGTAAACCTGCGCGTTCGCCGGGTGCAGGCGCAGCGCGCGCTCGAGCTCGGTGAGCGCTTCGGCGTAGCGGCCGCGCTCGGCGAGGGATTCGGCCAGGTCGAGCTGGGCCGGCAGCAGCGGCGGCGTCGCCTCCACCGCGCGCCTCACGGCCGGATCATCGGGATCGTAGCCGTGAACCCGCCAGCGCTCGGTCAGGCATTCGAGGTCCTCGCCGTCGAGCTCGGCGGCGAGCAGGGCCTCGCGGGAGCGCCGCTCGAGGTCGCTTCTCACGCCGCGGCGCAGGGCCGAGGCCATGGCGAGATGGGCGGCCGCGAGCTCCGGCGCCAGCCGGAGGGCGAGCTCGGCGTAATCGTAGGCCAGATCGTAGAGGCTCTGGAATTCGATGACGCGCAGTTCGTGCCGCAGGCCCGTGCAGGAGGACTCGCGGCGAAGGCCCCAGGCGGAGTAGGTCAAAGACAGCTCCGCGTAGGCCTCGGCCGAGGTCGGACAGCGCTCGATGGCCTCGCGCAGGAGAGGCACGGCCTCCTCGAAGCCCGGGACGTCGAAGGTCAGACGCTGCTCGCGGCCGCGCCGGATCAAGTCGCGCTCCGGCTCGGGAGGATTCGGACGCGTCGCGGACGGCGCCGGCGTGTCGAGGTCGATGATCATGGCGTCACTCGGACAGGATGATGTCCCGGGCCTCCTCCACGGTCGTAGCGCCCTCCGCCACCGCGTCGAGCGCCGCCTCCGCCAGCGAGCGCATGCCCTCGGCCTGCGCCTGCTTGGTCAGCTTGTCCAGGCTCGCGCTCGCGAGGATGAGCGCGCGAAGCTCCGGCGTGCCCACGTTCATCACCTCGAACAGCGGCATGCGGCCTTTGTAGCCGCTGTTGTGGCAGGCGGCGCAGCCTTTGCCCGCGCAGGCCTTGGCGAGCTTGTCGCGGTGGGCTTCTCCGATGATGCGGATGGCCTCTTCGCTCGGCGGCGCCGGCTCGCGGCACTCGGGGCAGATCCGCCGCACGAGCCGCTGGGCGATCACGAGCTTGAGGCTGTCGGCGACCAGATAGGGCGCCAGCCCCATGTGGGTCAGGCGCATCACGGACGCGGGAGCGCTGTTCGTGTGCAAGGTGGACAGGACCAGGTGGCCCGTGATCGCGGCCTTGACCGCGATCTCGGCGGTCTCCAGATCGCGAATCTCGCCGACGAGCATGATGTCGGGGTCCTGGCGCAGGAAGGAGCGCAGCACCGCCTCGAAGGTGACGCCGATGGCCGCTCGCACCGGCACCTGGGTGATCCCGGCCAGCTCGTACTCGACGGGGTCCTCGGCCGTCATGATGTTCACGTCGGGCTGATTGAGCTGGCGGACCATCGTGTACAGCGTGGTGCTCTTGCCGCTGCCGGTCGGGCCGGTGACGAGCAGCAGGCCGTGCGGGCTTTGCAGCGCCTTGGCGCAGACCTCGAGGTCGCGGGGGGAGAACTGAAGCTCCTCGAGCTTCTCCTTGAGCTTGACGCCGCCGAGGATGCGCATCACCACCTTCTCGCCGTACAGCGACGGGATCGTGCTGACGCGGAATTCGATCTTGCGCCCTTTGATCTCGGCGCGCACCTGTCCGTCCTGCGGGCGGCGCCGTTCGGTGATGACCAGGTTGGACATGATCTTGACGCGCGCGGCGACCTGCGTGTGAAGCGCGATGGGAAGCCGGCAGAGCAGGCGCAGAGAGCCGTCCACGCGCACGCGCACGGCGATGGATTTCTCCTGGGGCTCGATGTGCACGTCGCTGGCGCCCATTTCGACCGCCTGCACGAGAATCTTGTTGATCCGGTTGACGAGCGGTGAGTCGTTGGCCAGCACGTCGAGGCCCGCGGCGTCCTCCTCGCGCTCCTTCTTCTGCTCTTCGATGAGAATGTCGTCGCCGCTCGCGTCGACGATATCTTCGAGAAGCGGCATGGCCTCCTCGGCCGGCGGAGGGGCGGCGGCCGCAGACGCGGCTTCCTCCGGCGCCGCCTCGGGCGCGGGAAGCGGAGGCGCGCCCAGCAGATCCGCGACGGTCTCAAGCAGCTGGCTGTTGGATATCGGCTTGTCCAGAAAGCGGGCCACATCGAGGCTCAGATCTTTGAGATGGCGCCGGTTGGCCGCGCCCGTGAGAAAAACCACGGGCAGCTTGCGTGTGTCTTCGCTGCGGCGCAACTCCAAAAGGAGCTCGTAGCCGTTCATGCGCGGCATCTCGAAGTCGAGCAGGGCCAGGTCGGGACGAAGCTCGCGCGCGGCGGCGAGCCCTTCCGCTCCGTCGCGCGCCTCCGACACCGCGTAGCCGTTGGACGCGAGGAGGTAACGGAGCACCTTGCGGTAGTCCGCGTTGTCCTCGACTAGGAGCACGCGCGGCGCGGTCGTGCGGGACCGCGCCTCCCGGACGGGAGAGGGGGGCGGGCTTTCCTCCGGCGCCGGCGGCGGCGGGGCGGGTTGCGGCGCGGCTCGCGGCGTCTCCTCGGGCATCGGCCCGATGAGGGCGTCGAGCTCCGCCAGGAGGCGCGCGGGATCGAGACGGGTGTCCGGGCTCATGCCGCCACCCCCGCCTTCCGGCACGCCGCGGTCAGCCGCTCCGGATCCTGCGCCCGCGCGAGGGCGTCCTCGAAGGACACGACGCCGCGCTGGACCAAGGCGGTCAAAGAGCGGTCCAACGTGAACATACCTGCCCCGCCGCTCGTCTCGATCGTGGTGGAGATGAGGTGGGTTTTGTTCTCTCGGATCAGATTGGCTACGGCCGCGTTGACCAGCATGAGCTCGCGCGCCGCGATGCGCCCGCTCCCGCCGAGGCGCGGCACGAGGATCTGCGAGATCACGCCTTTGAGCGCCCCGGCCAACTGCACGCGGACCTGGGCCTGCTGGTGGGCGGGAAAGACGTCGATGATCCGGTTGAGGGACTGGACCGAATCGATTGTGTGCAGGGTGGACAGGCACAGATGCCCGGTTTCGGCGGCCGTGAGGGCCAAAGAGATGGTCTCGAGGTCGCGCATCTCGCCGATCAGGATGACGTCGGGATCCTCGCGCATCGAGTGACGCAGGGCCTCGGCGAAGGACTTCGTGTCCGAGCCGACCTCCCGCTGACGGATGAGGGCTTGACGCCGGGGGTAGATGAACTCGATGGGATCCTCGATGGTGAGGATGTGACGGCGGCTCGTGGCGTTGATGCGCTCGATGAGGCAGGCCATGGTGGTGGACTTGCCCGAGCCCGTGGGTCCGGTGACGAGGATGAGCCCGCGCGGGAGCTCCGCCAGGCTCATCGCCGCCGGCCCGAGCCCCAGGCTTTCCGGCGAGGGGATCGTCGCGGGCACGAAGCGCAGGGCGCATTCGACGCCGCCGCGCTGATACAGGACGTTGGCGCGAAAACGCCCCAGCTCGGGCACGGTGAACGAGCAATCCAGCTCGAGCTCCTCCTCGAGACGGGCGCGCTGCTGCTCGCTCAGGAAGGAGTAGACCAACGCCCGGCAGGAGGCGGCGTCGAGGACCGGCGCCTCGGCCAGATCGACGAGCTCGCCGTTGACGCGCAGGATCGGCGCGCGCCCGACCGAAAGATGAATATCGCTGGCCTTGCGGGCGAGCGCGACGCTCAGCACGCGTACGATGTCGTTTGTCATGGCGCACCCCGCCGGCACTTACGACGGGGTTGCAACCATTCGGCCAACGTGACGCGGGCGTGGTGTTTTCGTTGCGTCGCGGAGGTGGGCGGAGGTGTGCCATGTTTCGCGACCGGACGGACGCGGGGGCGCGCTTGGCGTGGGAGCTCAGCCGTTACAAGGACCGCAAGGACGCGTTGGTCCTGGCGATCCCGCGCGGAGGGATGCCGGTGGGCGGCGAGATCGCGCGCGAGCTCGGCTTGGCGCTCAACGCGATTCTGATCGCCAAGCTCGAACACCCGGACGAGCCCGGGGTCGTGATCGGGGCGGTCAGCCTGACGAGCGTGGATGTCGACAGCGCGACGACGGGCGAAGGCGGCGTCTCGGAGGAGTACGTCGCCGCGGCGGTGGAGAAGGCGCGGGCGGTATTGCGCGGGCGCTATTGGGACTACCATCGGGCCGTCCGCTTCACGCCCGTGGCCGGCCGGATCGTGATTCTGACCGACGATGAAGCGGCCTCGGAACTGTCCCTGATCGCCGCCGTTCGCCGTCTGCGCCGCGAGGGCGCGGCGAAGATCGTCGCGGCCGTTCCCGTCGCCTCGCGCGAGGCGTACGAGGCCCTTCGGCGCGCGGCCGACGAGGTCGTCTGCCTGCGCGTCGTGGAGAGCTCCACGGACGTCTGCGGCCTCTACCGCGATTTTTCGAGCGTCACCGAGGACGAGGCGCTCGCGGCCCTGCGCAGGACCTCCCGCGCGTCGATGCCGTTCTCCTCCGGGTCCAGCGTGCGTTGAATCGCGCGCCGCGACGACTTCGCCCGCGCCCGGCCGTCGTCGGCGAGCACGACGACGTCGGGCCGGAGCAGATCGTCGCCGTTGCGGCGGACCACGGCGCGCTCTCCCGTGTCGAGGCGCACGGCGGTTGCGATGGGGAAGACTCCGGCGATGTTGATGAAGACGCGCAGCAGGAGGGGATCGAAGGCGGTGCCCGCGCGCTGGACCATGCGGCGCAGCGCTTCATCGGGGCTCATCGCGCGCTTGGCGTACACCCGGCCCGAGGTCATGGCGTCGAACGCGTCGGCCACGGCGCAGATGCGGGAAAACAGCTCCTGGCGCCGGGGCGGCGTCAGCTTCGGATAGCCCGAGCCGTCGAGGCCGAGGTGATGCTCGAAGGCGATCGAAATCGCGCGCGCCAGCTGCGCGTCGAGAGGCCGGCGCAGGGCCAGCAGAGCCCGGGCTCCGAGCGCGGGATGCCGGCGCATGAGTCGCCAATCGTCCTCGGTGAATTCGTCGGGCTTGTCGATGAGCTCTCGCGGCAGCTGAGCCTTGCCCAAATCGTGAAACAGCGCGCCGAAGCCGAGCTCGGCGAGGCGCGCCGTGCCCAGGCCGAGGCGGTCGCCGATGGCGATGGAGTAGATGCTGACGTTGACGCAATGCGCGTACGTGTATTCGTCGAAACGCTGCAGGATCGACAATTCGAAGAGCGCTTGCGGATCCGCGACGACCTGCTCGGCCAGTTCCGCGGCCGCGACCTTGGCCTCGCCGAGGTCCGCGTCCTGCCCTGCGCGCGTGCGGGCCATGACCTCCTCGACCGTATCGACGGCCCGGCTGAACGCCCGGCGCGCGGCGTCGGCCCCGAATTCCGGCTCCGGCGTCCGCGCCCGTTCGCATGCTCCCTCGTCCTCGCCCGCCGGCTCCAGCGGCGTGATCGCGTTCACGCCCGCGTCGCGCAGCAGCCGGGCCGTGTCACTCAGCGAGCGCTCCCGCCGCGCGCCGCCGCTGACGAAGGCGAAGACGAACGCGTCGAGTTCCAGCGCCGCGCGGGCCCCGCGAAACTCCAGGCCGCCGGCGCCGCAGCGCCGCAGTTCGGCGCAGAGAAAGCGAACGCCGGCTTCCCCGGGCGGCAAAGTGATCGGCGCGCCGTTGAAAAAGAGGCGGTCCTCGCGCACCTCGACTCGGACCGGGTCCGCCCGGGAGAGCGCCGCGGTCAAGGTCCCGCGGGCCTCGGCGGAGTGCGTGCGGTAACCCTCGTTGTTCGGCCCATAGACGGTCGCGGCCTTGAGCAGGACGAACAACCGCCGCACCAGATCGGCGCCTATGCCCGATGCGGCGGTCTCGGCGGCGTTCATGGCGGCCCCGCCTCCTTTTCAAGCGCGAGAAGGGCGCGCGCGATGCTTTCGGTGGAGACGGCGGGCTCGAAAGCCTCCGCCTCGCGGCGATAGGCCGCGAGGGCCTCCTCCTCCCCGGTCAGGTCGGCCAGTTCACCGAGCAAGCGGGCGATTTCCGCGTCCTTATCGCGGCTCGGCTCGGTCGGCGAGAATGTCATGATTCGACGCGCCGCAACGTATGCGCCAGAGCCGTGCTGGGGCCGTGAGCGTGGCCGTCGCGTTGCGTGCGGCGCCGTAAGAGGCGAGACTTTCCGGCCGGAGATAGCGAAGGAGGAGATATCATGGCGACGATATTGAACCGTAAGAGCGCGAACAAGACCATGCTGGCGGTCAATCATCCGCTGCAGAACGAAGTGATCACGTCCGCGCAATACACCGTCCGCGTGTACGCCCCGGAAGGCGTCAAACGCGTGGGCATTTCCATAGACCAAGGAAAATGGATGGCCTGCCGGCCGGCCGTGGGCTTCTGGTGGTTCGATTGGTCGGGTTATGAAAACGGTGAACACGAGATCATCGTGTCCATGGAGACCCCGGACGGGAAGAGGATCACCGGCGAGCCGCACGAATTCTTCGTGGATCTGCGGCCGTAGTCTGGAAGTAACGTTGCCGGGGCTCGGGTCATGGCGACTATCGCGCGGGCGGTTCAGCTCATCAAGCGGTTCGAGGAGATCGGCATCGAGGACGTTCCCTCGGTGGGCGGCAAGAACGCCTCTCTCGGAGAGATGTACCGCGGGCTTTCCGCGCAAGGCGTGCCGGTGCCCGACGGCTTCGCGATCACGGCGGAGTCCTACCGCCTGTTCATCGAGCGCTCCGGCCTGCGCGCGCTCATCACGCGGGCGCTGACGGGCTTGGACGCGCGCGACACCGAGGAGTTGCACCGGCGCGGCCATGAGCTTCGCCAGGCCGTGTTGACCGCGCCGCTCCCCGCGGAACTCGAGGCGGCGATCCTCGGGGCCTACGCCCGTCTGGGCGCGGGCGAGGACGCCGACGTGGCCGTGCGCAGCAGCGCCACGGCCGAGGACCTTCCCGAGGCGAGCTTCGCCGGACAGCAGGAGACGTTCCTGCACGTCCGGGGCCGCGCCGCGCTGCTCGACACGTGCCGGCGCTGCTTCGCGTCGCTCTTCACCGACCGCTCGATCGCCTACCGCGCGGACAAGAACCTGGATGAAAGCCGCATCGCGCTTTCCGTCGGCGTCCAGCGGATGGTGCGTTCGGACCTGGCCGCCTCCGGCATCATGTTCACGCTCGACACGGAAACCGGCTTCCGCGAGGCGGTCCTCATCAGCGCCGCGTACGGCCTCGGCGAGAGCATCGTCCAGGGCGCGGTGAACCCGGACGAGTACGTCGTCTTCAAGCCCGCGTTGAAGGACGGCTTCAAGCCGATTCTTCAAAAGACCGTGGGCGGCAAGGAGTTTAGGATCGTTTATGACGAGGGCGGGACCAAAAGGACGTCGAACGTTCCCGTCTCCGCGGCGGAGCGGGCGCGCTTCGCCATCACCGACGAGGAGATCTTGACTTTGGCCCGCTGGGCCTGCGTGATCGAGGACCACTACGGCGCCAAGGCCGGCAAGCCCTGCCCCATGGATATCGAGTGGGCTAAGGACGGGCTGAGCGGCCGCCTGTTCATCGTCCAGGCCCGGCCGGAGACGGTGCAGTCGCGGCGGCTGGCGGACGTGATGGAGACCTATCGCCTCAAGGAGCGCGGCAAGATTCTCGCCTCGGGTCACAGCGTCGGCGGGCGGATCGGAATCGGCCGGGTGCGGGTCATCCGCGACGTCGGGCGACTGAGCGAGTTCCAAGACGGCGAGGTGCTCGTCACGGACAAGACCGACCCGGACTGGGAGCCGATCATGAGAAAGGCGTCCGCGATCGTCACCAACCGCGGCGGGCGCACCTGCCATGCGGCCATCGTCAGCCGCGAGCTCGGTTTGCCCGCCGTCGTGGGAACGGAGACGGGGACGGACGCGCTTCGCGACGGATGGGAGGTCACGGTCTCGTGCGCCGGGGGCGAGCTCGGCGTGGTCTACGCGGGACGTCTGGCGTTCGACGTGGAGCGGGTCGACCTGAAGGGCCTGGAGCGGCCCGAAACCAAGATCATGCTCAACGTCGCCGATCCCCGCGAGGCGTTCGGCCTCTCGCTGATCCCGAACTCCGGGGTGGGCCTGGCGCGCGAGGAGTTCATCGTCTCGAACTTCGTCAAGATCCACCCCCTGGCCCTGATCCACCCCGAGCGCGTCCAGGGCGCCGACGCGCGACGCGAGATCGCGCGCCTGACCGCGGGCTGGACGGACAAGCCGCGCTATTTCGTCGACAAGCTCGCGGAGGGCGTGGCGATGATCGCGGCCGCGTTCCACCCGAAGGACGTGATCCTCCGACTCAGCGACTTCAAGACCAACGAGTACGCCAACCTCCTCGGCGGCGCGGCCTTCGAGCCGCGCGAGGAGAACCCGATGATCGGCTTCCGGGGCGCCTCGCGCTACTATCACCCCCGCTACCGGGAGGGCTTCGCGCTGGAATGCCGGGCGGTGCGCAAAGTCCGCGAGGAGATGGGCCTCAAGAACCTCAAGCTGATGATCCCGTTCTGCCGCACGGTCGAAGAGGGGCGGCGCGTGCAGGCCGAGATGGAACTGCACGGGCTCGTCCGGGGCGAGGACGGCCTCGAGGTGTACGTGATGTGCGAGATCCCGAGCAACGTGATCCTGGCCGAGAAGTTCGCCGAGATCTTCGACGGCTTCTCGATCGGCTCGAACGACCTGACGCAGCTGATTCTCGGCGTCGACCGCGACTCCGAGATCGTCGCGCCGCTCTTCGACGAGCGCGACGAGGCGGTCAAGACGATGATCGCGCAGGTGATCCGCACGGCCAAGGCCGCGGGCCGCAAGATCGGCATCTGCGGCCAGGCTCCGAGCGACTATCCCGAGTTCGCGGGGTTTCTCGTCGGCCTGGGGATCGACAGCCTTTCGCTCAATCCGGATTCGGTCCTCAAGACGACTTTGGCGGTGCTCGAGATGGAGAAGAAGCGCGGCGCGGCGGCCGGATCGTTGCGACCGCCGCTCGTATGACCAGGAAACACGCGATCGCCGCGGTGGTCGCGGCGGTCGCGGCCGTGGGCCTGTTGGCGGTCGCCCTCGCCTCGAGGGCGGCGCCTGCGGCCTTCCGTTTCGAAAAGCTGGTCTCGGAGGCGCGGCAGCGCACGCGTTCGATCTCGGCCGGTGCTCTGCGGGCGCGGATCGACGCGGGTGAACGCGGCTTCATACTGATCGACGTGCGCGAGGATTCGGAATGGGCCGGCGGAGGTCTTCCGGGTGCCGTTCATCTCGGCCGCGGAATCCTCGAGCGGGACATCGAGAAGACGGTCTCCGACGCCGAATCGGAGATCATCCTCTACTGTGGAGCGGGTGCGCGGTCCGTGTTGGCGGCGGAGAGCCTCCAGCGCATGGGCTACATGAACGTGTACAGCCTGGAGGGCGGCGCGCGCGCGTGGCTCGACTCCAGCCGGGTCGTCAAGCGCGCGGACGGGCATTAGGGGGTACGTATGAAGCGGTTTCCGCCGCGTCGCATTTTGGTCGCCGCCGATCTGTCCGCGCCCTCGCTGTCGGCGATCGACGCAGCCAAGGCTTTGGCGCGAAGATGGGGCTCCGCGCTCGAGATCGTCTATATCAGCGCGCCCGCGCCCGTGGTCTGGACCGAGCCCGGACTGCCGGTGTTCCCGTTGCCGGCGACGACGTTGCCCGCGCATAAAATACGCAAGAGGCTTCTCCACGCCGCGGCGGGCTTTCCCCGGGAGCGCTTGAAGCTGCGCATGGCGCGGGGCTGGCCGGTGGACGCGCTCCTGGAGATGGCCCGGCCGGAGCGCGCGGATCTGCTGGTGATGGGCACCCACGGTTACGCCGGCCTCGACCGCCTTCTCACCGGCTCCGTGTCCGAGGCGGTCATCCGGCGCGCCTCGATCCCGGTCCTCGCCGTGCCAGCGCGCAAGGGAGTCGAGGGCACGGCGCGCGTGCTCGCGCCGTGGAACGCAAGCCCTTACGCGACGCGCGCCCTGCGCTGGGCCCGCGAGGTGTCGCGCGGGCTCGGCGCGACGCTGGACGTGCTCCACGTCAAGGAAGCCGGCCTCTCCATGGTGCAGGATTGGCCCGCGCTACGCCGCCGTCTGAAGCTGATCCTGGGCGACGGGCCGGATTGGACCCTGCGCGTGTACGCGGGGGACGCTCGCGCGCGCATCGTCGAGGAAGCCAACAGTGGACGCTACGGGCTCGTGGCTCTGTCCGCGCACCGTCGGCCTTTCGCCGGCGACTTCGCTCTGGGGTCTACGATCGAGCGGGCGCTGCGCCACTCCTTCGCCCCCATTCTGGCCGTACCGTCCGGGCGGCGTCCGCGAAGTCTTCGCCGTGTGGCCGCTCGCGCCGGCTCCCGCATTTACTGACGATCAAGCATGGATGAACGATTCGAGGACCGCCGGGAGGCCGGACGCGCGCTCGCCGATAGGCTCATGACGCGGGCGGCCCTCGGGCCCGTCGTCGTCGGGCTGACGCGGGGCGGCGTGCCGGTGGCCGCGGAGGTGGCGGAGCGTCTGGGCGCACCGCTCGACTTTCTCGTCGTGCGCAAGCTCGGCGCGCCCGGATGTCCCGAGGTGGCCATCGGAGCGATCGCGGAGGGGGGCGAGATTTGGTTCGAGCCCGGCGCTCAAAGCGCGGCCGGCGGAACTTGGATCCGCCGGGAGACGAAGCGCCAGGAGGCGGAACTCCGGCGGCGTCTGGCGTTCCTGCGCCCGGAAATCCCGCCTCTGCCCGTGGCCTCCCGTGCCGTCATCCTGGTCGACGACGGGGTCGCGACGGGCGCGACCGCCTCGGCGGCGATGCTCGCTCTGCGCCGGCGCGGGGCTTCGCGCGTGATCCTCGCCGCTCCCGTGGCCGCGTCCGAGGCGGCGCGCGAGCTCGCGCGCCGCGCCGACGAAACCGTCTTCCTCGTCGTGCCGGAATATTTCGACGCGGTCGGCCGCTGGTACGAGGATTTCTCGCCCGTGTCGGATGAGGACGTCCTGGCGCTCCTGCGCGACGCGCGGCGCCGGGAGTTCGCGTAGGATGGATGTTCCGTTGCGGCGCGCTCAAGCGCGGGGGCTTCGTCCTCCGCGGGAGGGCATGTGGAACACGATACGCGCAAGCTGGCGTCGTACGCCGGATATTTCATTTCCGGGACCGTGATCGGAGCCGCGCTCGGCGTGTTATTCGCGCCGAAGGCGGGGTCTGAGACGAGGGAAGAGTTGAGCCTCTGGCTCAAGGAGAAGAGGGCGAAAGGCCGAGTCGAGTACCGGGCGGTGAAAGAAGCGCTCGAGACGGGCCGCAAGACGTTCGCGGCCAAGGAGAAGGAACTCGCCGGCTCTTAACGAATGCAGGAAAAGACGGGGCGGATCGGCTCGCGAGCCGACCCGCCCCGGTTCTTTTAGGGGATAAGCCGGGGCTGAGTCTGCTTTTGGAGCCCCTCGATGCGTTCGTCGAGCGCGGCCTCGAAGCGGCGCTTCAGCACGGCCTTGGTCGCGTCGAATTCGGCCGCGTGCGCGACCTTGCGTTCGTTGGAGTCGTACTCAAGGAAGTCGAGGACGGCCTTCACCTCGCTCTTGGTGAGCGGCTTGCCGTGGAATTTCGCCCGCACGCGCATTCTCGCGACGTAGAACTCCCACCAGCCCCGGCTGACGTAGGGCGCGTTGATCGACCGCGCGAGCGTGTGGCAGCGCGAGCAAACCCGCGCGTAAACCTCATAGTCGCGCTTTCGTTCGGCCGGGTACGACGAAGCGTCCACCGTCTCCGGCCCCAGGTCGCTGTAGAACAAGGCGGCCTTGCGTCGTTCGGGCGTCACTTCCGGAACAGAAACGTCCGAGGCAGGCGCACCGGACGGGGACGCGGGAACGAGGACCCGCCACAGGGTGCAGCCGGCGGCGAGCATGAGGGCGGCGAGCACGAGGGCGGCGAGCGGCGTTCTTTTCAGGTACATGGCGCTACCTCGGCTTATCCACCAGTTTTTTCAGAATCGGATCGAATCGCCGCTTCAGCTCCTCGGTCCGCTCCTCGAAGGCCTTCTTGTCGTCCGACTTCCGGACCTTCGAGTCGTACTCGAGAAAATCGAGGATGAAGCCGAGCTCGGCTGCCGGCAGCGGGCCGGCGCGATTGACGCGGGAATGCAGGCTCATGCGCGCCATGTGAAAGCGCCAGTACGCGCGGCTTTGCGTCGGCGAATTCACCGCGCGGGCCAAGGTGTGGCACGCCGAGCACTCCCGGCGGAAGATTTCGTAGTTGTATTTCTGCTGGGTCGGGTAGCCGGACACGTCGACGGTGTCGGGACCGAGATCGGAGTAGTACAGCGTATTGGGAATATCGCCCAACGGGGGGGGCGGGAGTTCCGGGCGCGCCCGGGCCGGGCTCGTCGAGAAGGCGAGCTCGGCGGCGGACCACTCTCCGACTTTCATGGGATCGCGCTCGCGGTAGCCCGACCAGCGGAACAAGGCGCAACCGGCCGTGAGCGCGATCGCGAAAAAGGCCAGAAACGGCGCGTATTTCCGGTCCATGCATGCTCGCGAGCAACGAAGCGGCCAAGTTAAGGGCTATAATCGCGCCATGCGGACGCTCTTGCTGCTGCTGCTCGCCGTGCCTTCGCCGGCGCGCGACTTGATGAAAGATCCCGTGCCCTCGGTCCCGCCCGCCACGCGCGCAGCCGCGCTCGAGACCCGCGCGGGCTGGGTGGTGGGCTGGCGGCAGATGACCTCGCGCAAAGGCGTGGACGAGGCGCTGGCCTGGGCGAAGGCCGCCGGCCTCGACACGTTGTTCGTTCAGGTGCGCGTCTCCGGCGACGCCTATTATCGTTCCGATCTGACGCCGCGCGCCGAGGCGCTCAAGGAGCAGGGGGATTTCGATCCGCTGGGCTACGCGCTCGAGAAAGGCCACAAGCAGGGGCTCAAGATCCACGCCTATCTGAACATGGGCGTGATCTGGCGCGGGCTCACGCCGCCGCTCTCGCCGCTCCACGTCTTCAACGCGCATCCCGCTTGGATTCTCCACGACGTGAGCGGTAAAATCGCCTTTCCGGGCAAGGACGACCCGACGCCCTCGGTGGTGGAGGGTAACGTGTGGGTCGAGTGGGCGGACCCGGACCTGCGGGCGCACCTGGCCGCGGTCGCGGGCGAAGTCGCCTCGCGTTATCCGGTGGACGGCGTGCATCTCGACTTCGTGCGCTATCCCGCGCGCATGGGGCCGCGCACACCGGCCGCGGGCAAGGGGCCCGCGACGCACACCCGTGAGGGGGACGAGTGGCGCGAGGCGCAGGTGACGGCGGGCCTGCGCGGCGTGCGCGACGCTGTGAAGGCCGCGCGGCCGGGCACGCCGGTGTCCGCGGCGGTGCTCGCCGCGTGGAGCCTGGCCGAGGGACGCAATTTCACCGCGTACCGCCGCTGGGTGGAGGACGGCACGCTTGATTTCGCCGTGCTCATGGATTATTTTCCGGACGTCGCCTGGGTGCGTCAGGCCCTGCAGAACTCGGTCGAGACGCTCGATCCGTCGCGCGTGATCGCGGGCTTCAGCGTCAAGGCGCACCCGCCCGAACGCGTGGCCGAGCAGATCGAATGGGGCCGCGAGCTGGGTCTGCGCGGCTTCTGCCTGTTCTCGCTCGATCGCGACGAGACGCCGAATCCGTCCGAATATCTCGCCAAGCTGCGCGCCTTGGCCATCCCCGACCGCAAGGACGACCGCTACGCCTCGCGCGAGCCGCTGTGGATCCGCGTCGGCACGCTCGACGCCGAGCGCCGCTCGTGGACTTTGCGTTTCTACTCCAGACGCGGGAACGCCAAGCTCGTGGTCTATCCTCGCGGGCTAGCCGGTATGAAGCTGGCGATCGAGGGGAAGGACCTGCCGCCGCTGAGCTTCCAGGACGGCCGTCCGGCCGTCGTGGATCTGCGGCCTTTTCTGAAGCCCTTCGAGCGCGAGACCGCCGCCAATCACGACTTTCTGCTGAAGGCGGAGGCGGAAGGGGAAGGGCGGGCGGACGTGTTCGTCGTCGACTACTACGCGAACTAGCGGTGGGCGACGAGGGCGTCGTCCGGGTTCGTGAACCACTGCGACTGGGGCGGCATGGGGTAGTTCACCGAGGTCGGGACGAGCGAGGCCTGGGGAACCGGCTTGCTCTTCAGCCGCGCGGCGAGCTTCGCGGGCACGTTCCAGTAGAAGGCGGCGACCGTGAGGAGAAGGATCGCGTAGGGAAGCCAGAGGGAGCCGAAAACGGGCTTCAGAATTTCTTTATCCGCGAGCGTGACTCGCGAACGGGGTTCGATCGTGATGTCGTTCATGGCTTGAGGATAGCAGGGCGCTTCGCGGGCGTGATGTAGGAATTGTTAAAGTAGCGCATGGCCTCAGGCTGGCGCGTCGTGCTCGTCGAGCCCGAAAATCCGCTCAATCTCGGCTTCGTCGCCCGCGCGATGCGCGCGTCGGGCGTCGAGGACCTCGTCGTCGTCTCGCCGGACTGGAAAAAAATTCCCGCCGAGGCCTACGTCACCGGCACGAGCGCCCCGGAGATTTTGAACGAAGCCGGCGTCGTTTCGGACCTGAACGCCGCACTGCGCGGCTGCGCGTCCGCCGTCGCGTTCAGCCGCCGGCCGTCGGCGCTCAAGCAGGAGGAATTCGTCCTTCCGAACGCACCCTCTTTGAGCGGACGAATCGCGCTTGTGTTCGGGCGCGAGTCGAAGGGGCTGACGCGGGCGGAGACGGCGCTGTGTCCGTATCTCGCGAGAATCCCGTGCCGGAACGGCGTGAGCTTGAATTTGGGGCAGGCCGTCGCGGTGGCGCTTTTTTCTTTAACGGCGACGGCAACGGCAACGAATGGAGATAGCAAAGAACGGCCCGAGACGGCGTCCATGGAACGGATGCTCGCCTTGTGGGATTTCGTTTCACTTCATCTCGCGGCTTCGCCGCGTTTTACGGAGAAACGGCTTAGGCGCGTGAGACAACTGTTTTATTCTATGCGTCTTGACGACCCCTCCGCGAGCCTGCTATTTTCGGTCATGAAGGAACTCGCGAAATGAGCGACGCGTTTTACGTCTTCTATCTTAAAGTAATTGTCTGCGCCGCCGTCTTCGTCGGCGCGGTCAGCGCCGCGATCTACGCCGCCGCGCGCCGGACCGACCTGGTACGCCAGTATTGCGCGGCCCACTTGATCGCCCTGGTCTTGGGCGCGGCCGTGGACGTGGCGATCGTGAAGTACTTCATGCCGCGCGGCGGCATCCCTCCGCAGTACATGAACGCGGTTCTGCTCGCGCCGATCGTCTTCTTCATCGGGTTCTCGATCTATCTCTGCCACCGGGACACGGTCATGCATCTCGCCGACGTCCTGATCCCGATGGCCCCGGTGCTCGCCTGGGGCGTGCTCGTCGTGTTCGGCTGGCAGAGGGGGATGGGCGACTACGACGTGCTCGGGGCCTGGTTCGTCTCGGCGGGCTGCGGCGGAATCGATCTCGCCGCGAAGTTCGGCCCGCCCGGCCTCTCGGCCCGTCCGCTGCGGACGCGGTTCGCGGGCTATTTACTGATGCTTGCGGCCGTCTACCTGTTTCTTCCCCTGGCGACCGCGTAAGGCGGCCCGCAGCTCCACGATCTTGGCGCGGGCCCGGCCGTGCTCGGAGGCGTCGCGCTCGTTTTCGAGGATGCGGATCCAAAGAACGAGCGCTTCCTTAAGTTCGCCGCGCGACTGGCGCAGGTTCGCGAGAATGGCCTTCATCGTGCTCGGCGTCTCGGGCTGGTCGAAACTCGACTCGAGCAAGGCGATCATGCGGTCCGAGTCTCCTTTTTTCTTGTAGGCGAGCGCGGCGATATACAGCGGGTACAGTTTCTGGTCGGGAGACATGCGCATGCCGTCGCGCAGCAGCTCCGCCGCTTCGTCCGGGCGGTCGACGCCGTGGAACCAGGCGAGGATGCCGGCGCCGAAGAGTACCGCGCGGTTGAAGGAGGGATCCAGGCGCGCGACGCGCAGGCTGAGCTTGGCGAGGTGCTCATATCCTTTTCCCGGCGCGTCGACGTATTCGGGGAGTGAGCCCGCCGCGTATTGGAGGAGCTGGATCCACGCGAGGTCGGCCGCGGGGGCGCGGAAGCCCGCGGCGGCCAAGGACGCGTCCTGGAAGGCGAACGCTCCGCCCTGCAGCTCGGCGAGCGGCGGGAAGCGGGGCTCGTACAGCGCGCGCATGGCCGTGCCCGCCGCGAGCGAAACGGCGAAGAGGACGGCGGCGACGGCGAGCGCGCGGTACTTCATCAAAATTCCTTCTGCTCGAACAGCTGGACCGACAACGCGAGGCAGGCGCCAGCGTACGCGACGGCGTACACGCCGGCCCACATCAGCCACTGCGCGCCCGGCGCGGTCGCGTGCCAGAAGTCGCGATAGTTGAAGTGGGCGAAATCCGGGGCCGCGTGGGAGAAGGCGACGATGGCCGTCTTGATGAAGGCGCTGCCGGAGCGGTCGGCGAGAAAGCGCATTTCGGAGGAGAAATGCCCGAGCATCCAGAAGAACACCGAGAACGCCATCGCCGCGGCCTCGCTCGTCAGCGCGAGCGAGAGCAATAAGGCGAGCGAGCCCATCACGCCCGCCTTGCCGAGCGTGCACAGGAGCGCGGCGAGGTAGCGTCCCGGCTCCCACCAGCCGTAGAGACCCAAAAGGACGAGGTGGAGCGCGGCCATGATCGCCATGCCGAGCGCCGCGGCCGCGAGCGTCCCCAGGAACCGGCCGAGGAGGTAGTCGCTGCGGCGCACCGGGTGAGTGAGTATGAGGTAGATCGCGCGCGACTCGATCTCCTGCAGGATGAGGTTCACCGTCAGGAAGACGATCGAGACCAAGGTGATGGCTTCGATGCCCGCCAAGCCGAGATCGAGCATCAGCCGCGGCCGCTCGTCCGCGCCGAGCGCGGAAATGACGAGGGCGCCGCCGAGCAAAATGAAGCCGAACAGGGCGGAGGAGAGCCACGCCTTGTGGCGGACATGCTCCTTGAACGTGTACGTGAAGACGGCCGAGATGGTCTGCATATTACTCCATGCGGATCGGACCGACGCCGTCGGTGCGTTTGACCGCCGTGGCGAAGGCCGTTTCGATGACGTCGGATTTTCCGCGCCATTCGTTCTGCGACATCAGTTTGACGAGGCGGCCGCCGCTGAGGATGCCGATGCGGTCGCAGACGCGCTCGACCTCGGAGATGTCGTGCGAGGAGAAGAGCACCGTGCGTCCCTTCGACTTAAGCCACAGGATCAGGGTCCGGACTTCCTTGATCGCGAGCGGGTCGAGGCCGGTGACGGGCTCGTCCAGGATGACGAGTTCCGGATCGTGAACGAGGGCCTGGGCGAGGCTCGCGCGCTGAAGCATGCCCTTCGAATACTCCGAGAGGCGCTTGTCCGCGGCGTGCGCCAGGCCGACGCGGTCGAGCATCTCTTCGACGCGCTTCTCCAGATTGCCCCGGGGAATGCGCGAGAGCGCGGCGAACAAGCGCAGGTTCTCGCGCCCGGTCAAGGTCTTGTTGAGGTAGGCCGCCTCGGGCGCGTAGCCGATGCGCGCGAGGACTTCCACATCCGGCGCGCGGCGGCCGAGGGTCTCGACCTCTCCCTTCGTCGGGAGGTGCAGGCCCATGAGGAGCTTGATCGCCGTCGTCTTGCCCGAGCCGTTGAGGCCGAGGAGGCCGAACACTTCGCCCTCGGGAATGTCGAGTTCGAGGCCGTCGAGGCCGACCGTCTCGGTCGTCTTCCCGAGGTGGGAGCGCCTGTAGATTTTGGAGACTTTCTGAAAGCTGATGGCGTTCACGCGTTCACCTCTGAATGGACTGCCATAAACCGTAGGCTCCGACGATGGTCAGGATCGTTCCGAGCAGGCGCACGCGCCGGGCGAACAGCTCCTCGACGCGCGACTCGGACAGCTCGAACATGCGCTTGTATTCCTCACGAAGCACGAGCAGCATCGCGCACAGAAGCACCGCTCCGCCGGCCATCGCGCCGGCGAGAGCGGACGGAGAGGCGAGGGCCGCGTGCGGCATGGTCGGCCGCGCGGCGACGGCCCAGGCGAGGCCGAGAGCCGAGGCCGTTGCGACGGCGACCGACGGCGCGCGCCGCCAGCGCCCGGCGACGAGAGCCGTCGCCAGCGTCCACGGCCAAATCTGCCACGGCGGCGTCCAAGCGAGAGCTCCGGCGCAGGCGAAGCCGAGCGCGGAGGCGGTCGCGAGAACGGCGGCTTTCCGGCGGTCGAAGGCCGCTCCGCCGACGCACAACGCGATCGCGAGCAAGGCCGGAAACCCGGCGGCAGTGCCGAGCGCCGTCGCCGCGCCGGCGCGCAGGCTCGCGACGATCGTGGCCAGAGCGCCGCGACGCGCGGCGCCGGTCGCGATCGTAATCGCGGGAGATTCGGGAGTCAGGATCGCGTGTTTCGAGGGAACGGAGACATCGGTCCGGAAGACGACGGAAGGAGGGAACGGCCGTCCGGCGTACGCCGCCGTCGCCTCCGCGCGGTATTCGTTGAAGAACGAGGCGGCGATTTCCAGTTCCGCGCCGGAAGCCGGCGGATACACCATGCGCAGGAAAAACCGGCCCTCCTCGTTGACTTCCCAGGGGAGTTGGCGATAGCGCGCGGAGTCAAGCGCGCCGGGAAGGACGCGGCCTCCGTCCGACAGGCGCAAATGGGAGTTTACGTAGTCCTGAACGCGTCCGCGGGCGTCGGCGGGCCAGTCCGCAGGAGGCATCGGGTGGAGATGGGCGACTTCTTCGATCCAGTAGATCGAGTCGGTTTCGATGTCGGCGACGATCCGGTCGGATTCAATCTCGAGCTTCACCGAGACGGGCCGAATCGGATAGCCCTCAAGGGCTGAAGCGGATAGCGCCAGCAAAAGAAGGCTGACGGTATATTTCATAGGCCTTCGATAGATTATCAATCCTTCGGGGTGGGAGTCAAAGAGGGGAGAATGGTATCGTTACGGCGTGAAACTCCGCCGTTCCGTCGCCGCGGCCGTCATGGCGGGAATCGTGCTCGCGCTGTGCCTCGCGTGGCGCCCGCTGCTCCTCGGCGGCCTGGTTCCCCTCGACGGAAACATGATCGCGTACTCCTATCCGAACTGGAGCCTGCTGCGCACGCTCGGCGCGGACCGGCTGCTGCCCGTCTGGAATCCCTTCCGGGACATGGGCGAGCCCTTTCTAGCCGATCCGCAGAGCATGTCCTTATATCCTCCGGCCCGGCTCTTCGTCCTCCTCCCCGATTTCACCGGCTTTCTTCGCGTGTGGGTCGTGTTTCACACTTTGCTGGCGGCGGCGTTCATGGGGGGCCTGGCGTGGCGGATGAAAAAGTCCGCGCCCGCGGCGGCGGCGGCGGCGGCGCTCGCGGCGTTCAACGGGTTCTTCACGGCGCGAGTCACGTTCCCGAATCATTTCGCGGCTGCGGCGTGGCTCCCCGCGATTTTGTATTTCCAGTACGAGCTCTCCCCCTTGGGGCTCGGCGCCTGCGTCGCGCTGCAATGGCTGGCGGGGTTTCCGCCGTTCTCGCTCCTGAGCGTCGTCGCCGTGTCCGCCGTCGCCTGCGCTCAGGGACGAAAAGGATTGAAGTGCCTCGTCCAGGGCGGAATCGTGGCGCTGGGCCTGGCCGCGGCGCAGTGGATCCCGTTTATCGAGCTTCTGCGCGGCGCCGGCCGCGCCGTGATCCTCGATCCCGCCATGGCGCGTCAATTCTCCCTGGCGCCAGGCCAGCTTCTCAAGGAGGCGCTGGCCCCGCAATGGATTCGCTGGTCGCCGTTTATGGCCGGAGATCCCGCTATCGTCTGTTTTTACGTCGGGCTCGTCGCCTGGGCGCTCGCGGGCTGGGCGGCGTGGCGCGGGGGGCGGACCGAGCGCCTGCTGGCGGCGGGGGCGCTGGGCGCGATGCTGCTCAGCCTCGGCGGCCATCTGCCCGGGTTCGACGCGATGGGCTTTCTTCATCTCTTCCGCTTTCCGGCGAATTGGCTGCTCCTGGCGACGGCGGCCGCGGCTTTGCTCGCCGCGTCCGGCGTCGCCCGGCTGCGGCCGTCCCTTCAATGGGCGGCGGCCGGTCTGCTGCTCGCGGACTTGCTCCTGTTCCTGGCGGTCCCGCGCGCGGCCTGGTCGCGTCCGGAATTCCTGAGCGATCCGCCGGCTTTGGCGGGCGCCGGGAGGGGACGGATCTATCACACCGACGAGCTGCGGCGTGCGTGGGAGAAGGGCACCCTCGAGACCGAGGAGGATTATCTCCTCATGCGCGATTTTCTCGCGCCGTCTTTCGGTGCGGCGTTCGGCGTGCGGGAAGCGAGCTCGTATCAGACCTTGCGGCTTCGCCGGGCGAACGATTATCTGAGCCGCATGAACTCTCCCGGCAGGGCGGATTGGGCGGGGGTGGACCGCGTCGTCGGCCTGAAGCGCGGAGCCTTGCGCGTGACGCGGGAGACGATCGAGGTCTCCCGCCGGACGACGGCCCGCGAGCGGATATTCTTCGACGGCGCGGGGAAAGTCGGCGAGACGTCGCTTCGTCCGGGTTTCGCGTCGGCGCGCGTCGTCACGGCCGGCGGGGGCGCGTTGATTCTCTCGGAAATGAATTATCCCGGCTGGGAGGCGCGTGTCGACGGAGTAAAAGTAGAAACGGGAATGTTCGCCGAGGCTTTCCCGTCGGTCGCGGTGCCGCCCGGCGAGCACACAGTCGAGTTCGAGTTCGGCTCGATCGCGGCTTTAGCCGGCTTCGCGATCAGCGTCCTGACCGCGACGGCCTTTCTGTTCGCCGTTCTCTAGCGCAGGAGGACGTGGAGGCCGGCCATCGCCGCGGCGCCGGCGCCGAAGAAGGCGAGCGCGGCCGGGTCGCGGTCCCGGTGCAGCCGCGGAAGGATGTCGGCGGCGCCGACGTAGACGAAGCAGCCGCCCGCGAAGCCGAGCAGCATCGACGTCGGCCCCTGCGCCAGGCCGGACGCCGAGGAGCCGGTGACGAAGGCCCCGGCCGCGGTGGTGAGGCCCACGGAGGCGAGCAGCCCCACGACGGCGGCGCGGCTGAAGCCGGACCGGCTGAACAGCGTCGTCAAGGTGAAGCCGTCGGCGAAGTGGCAGACGATGACCGCCCCGCCCGCGGCGATCAAGGTGTGAACGCCCGCCAGGCGGGCCGCGCCGAGATTGATCCCGTCCACGAAGGAGTGGGCGAGGATGCCGACGAGCGCGGCCGCGCCGAGCGCGTGGGAGTGGCAGTCCTCGACGGCCTCATGGCAGGAGTCGCCCATCGCGAAGTATTCGGCCGCGTAGCACAGCGCGAAGGCGGCGAAGGCGGCCGCGCCGGCCAGACGCGGGTCCGCCGACCAGGCCTCGGGGAGCACGTCGCCGAACGCGACCGCGAGCAGGAGTCCCGAGCGCAAGGCCAGGGCCCGGGACATGCGCGCGTGCGTGAACAGGCTGGCGTAGGCCGGGAGGAAGCCGCCGACCATGGTGACCGCGAAGGCGAGCGCGACGATGAGGATCAGCATTATGCGGGTCTCTTGAGGGCGAATGTGAAGTAAAGACCGCGGAGCGCGGACAGGACGATCAGCAGGGCTCCGAAGACGCAGATGATGGTGGCGCCCGTCGGCGCGTCGAAGCGGTAGGAAAAATACATGCCGAGCAAGCTGGCGGCGGCGCCCATGGACCAGCCGATCGCCAGCCGCGCGCCGACCTTCTCCGAAAACAGCATGGCCGTGACCGACGGCACGATGAGGTAGGTGAAAACCAGGAGCACGCCTGCGATCGAGACCGAAGAGGTCACGACGAAGCCGAAGGTGGCGTAGAACAGAAAGTCCCACAGCTTGACGCGGTAGCCCTTGCGCGACGCTTCTTCGGGATTGGTCGAGATGGTCAGGAACGGCTTGCGCCACAGCCAGTGGAGGACCCCGATGAACGCGTAGAGCAGGGCCATTTTCTTGACTTCGTGCGGGCTGACGGCGAGGAGGTTGCCGACGAGAATGTGCTTGATGTGCTCCGCGCCTTCCGGCAGGCGGTCCATGATGAGGATCGCGAGCGCGGCGCTGACCGCGTAGACGATCCCGATGAAGGCTTCTTGGGGAATCCGGGTGCGGCGGCTGCGGGTCACCGAGAAAAGACCGGCGCCGAGGAGCGTGAAGCCCAGAGACAGAAAATAGGCGGCGCGGCCGTGCAGATCGTAGCCGGCGAGAAGCGCGACCGCGCTGCCCAGCGCGGCGACCTGGGCGAGCGAAAGATCGACGAAGATGACGCCGCGCTCGACGACGTGGAGCCCCAGGTAGGCGTGGATGCCGGCCAAGACCAGGCTCGCGAGGAACGGCCAAAACATGATCTGCAGCACGTCGCTCATGACTTGGCCGCTGATTTTCCGAGCGCGCCCAGGATCAGCTTCAGGTCATGATCGAACAGGCCGAAATAGGTTTTGATGTCCGGCACCGCGCCGACGGACGGCGGCAGGATGACGAGATGGGCCCCGGTGTCCTCCGCGATCTTCCGCGGCAGTTTGTCGTCGAAGTACGGCTCGACGAGGATCAGCGCGATCTTCTCGCGCGCCATCTGCTTTTCCAGGGACTGCACATGGGCGGGCGAAGGCGGGATGCCCGGCCGCGGCTCGATGAAATTGACGACGCGCAGTCCGAAGCGTCTTGCGAAGTTGGGCCAGGAGTTGTGGTAGGTCACCACGCCCAGCCCCTTGAGGGGCTGGGCCAAAAGCGCCCACTCGCGGCTCTTCTCGTTCAGGCGTTTTTCGAACGCGGCGAGGTTGGAGCGGTACTCGGCGGCGTGCGACGAGTCGATTTCCTCGAGACGTTGAGCGATGCGGCTCGCGATGATCCGGCCGTTGGCGGGATCGAGCCAGTAGTGGGGATTGCCGAGAGGATGGACGTCGCCCAAAGACCGGTCGACGGACTGCGGCTTCTCGAGAACCTCGCAGCTCTCGGAGGCGTCGAGGAAACCCGGGTTGCCCGGAATGATGTTCGTGTTCCGGGCGCTGGTCAGAAGCGCGCCCGCCCAGGCGACCTCGAGCTCGAGGCCGACCTGAATGAAAAGGTCGGCGCGCTTGAGCTTCAGCAGATAGCTCGGCTTGGCCTGGACGAAGTGGGGGTCTTCGTAGCCCTTGGCGATGGTCTGCGCTTCGACCTGGCCGCCTCCGACCTCGCGAGCCAGGGCCGCCAAGTCCTCGGTCGTGGTCACGATTTGAATCTTGGCCGACGACAGCGACGGCAGGACGCAGAGCGCGGCGGCGAGTAAGGCCTTCGTTTTGCTCATGGGCTCCTAGAACGGATGCGATCCATGCGGACCGATGTTGAAGGTGATCTTAAGAAATCCGAGCGTCTCTTTCGCCCCGTCGAAGCGGCGCGCCTGGCGGCCTTGAAGGCTGATGGAGGTGAATTCGCTGGGCTGAAAGGTCAGGTAGGCGAGCCCCGCTTCTTCGTGCTGGGACCGGTCGGCCGGCATCTGGGTGTAATCGTAGCGCGCGCCGGCGCGCCAGCGCCGCGCGAACTGATATTCGACGTGGCTGAACATCCCGGCGGTGCCGACGGACGAGCCGCCGGCGGCGCCGCGCTTGCCCCACAGGACCTCGGTCTGCCAGAAACCCGAGCGGTAGATGCTGCGCCGCGGATTCCTCCAGCGCAAAGTCAGGTCGAGGCCGCCGAGCTGCGCCGATAAGGTGCGCGACGAGAGGGCGACCGCGTTGTAGTCCTGACCCGCCGCGCCGTAGGCGTAGCTGCCGCCGAGAGTCATGTTGACGGCGTCGCTCAGGTCGTAATAGCCGCTGGCGTGGGCGACATACAGCAGATCGCGTCTCCGGGCCCGGTCGAAAAAAGGGCTTTCCTCGGCGGTGGGCGTGTTGATGATTTCGCCGTCGACGGTCACGAGCACCCAGGGATTGGGCACCTGCCAGGACAGGTCGGCGCCCGCTCCCGAGAGGCCTTCGTTTCCCAAGAAGCGCTCGTGGACCAATGGCCGGTCGGCGAACGCCGTCTCGGGAGGGTGGGTGCGGTTGAACTTGCCGAAATCGGCGCGGAACTTGCCGACTTTCAGAGCCAGGTCGTGGGGGAGGTGGAACCAGTCTATGTAGCCCTCCTCCAGTTCGACGCCCTCGCGCCCGACCGAGATGAAAAAGTCGGCGCGAGCGTAGGGATCGACGATGGACTGAAAGCCGAGCTCGGCCTCTTTCATGTCCAGCGCGGGGGGGAGATTGACGCCGGGATCGGAGTGCCGCCGGCCCGCCTCGCCCTGAAACCAGCCGATGACGCTGATGTTGGGGTTCAGCAGGTTGGAAGCTTGAAGGGCGCCGAACGCGCGCGGCGCTGGAGGCCGGGAGGATGGCGCCGGCTCCTCGGCTTTGGCGGCGACGGCGAACAGCGCAAGCAGGAGGAAAGGCTTCATCCTGATAATGATAACACGTTATCAAAAATAGGTCAAGTCTGATTTTGCTATCATCGTCTTATGCAGCGCGACACCTCCCAGCGGCGGGCGATCCGCCGCGCTCTCGAAGCCGCGGGGCGCCCCCTCGGCGCCCTCGAGGTCCTCGAGGCCTCGCAGGCCGACGCCCCCGGCTTGGGGATCGCCACGGTGTACCGCAATATAAAGGCCCTGCTCAAAGCGAAGGAGATCTCCGAGGTCCAGCTTCCCGGCGAGCCGCCGCGCTACGAGGCGGCCGGGAAGGACCACCACCATCACTTCCGCTGCGACCGCTGCGAGAAGGTCTATGAGCTCGGCGGAGCCTGCCTCCCCGACCTCAAGAACGCGTTGCCGCGCGGCTTTAAGGTCAGCTCGCACGAGGTGCTCGTTCACGGCGTCTGCGCCGCCTGCGCTCGTAAGTGAGCGTTCCCTGGGGCTTCGGCTCCCTCGACCGCGTCGCCTTCGGCCTGATCAACGGGACGTGGACCCATCCGACGCTCGACCTGCTGATGTCGGGGCTCACCGACCTCAACCGCGCGCCGTGGTTCCGCTACGGTGTCGCGCCCGCGGCAGTCGCGCTGTGGCTCTATAAAGGACGCAAGCAGGCCCTGCGCGTACTCGTCGTCGCGGCGATCGCGATCGGCGTCTGCGACCTGCTCGCGGCCCGCGTCATCAAGCCCTGGGCCGCGCGCCCGCGCCCGCAGTACGCGGGCATCGGAGCGATCGTGCGCGGACAATCTGGCGGCACCTACGGATTCCCGTCCAACCACGCGACGAACACGGCTGCCGCGGCCGCGGTCCTGAGCGTCGCGTACCCCGCGGCCGGCTTCGCGTTCTGGACCGTCGCCGGGCTCGTCGCGTACAGCCGCGTATATTGCGGCGTGCACTACCCGTTCGACGTGCTCGCGGGGATGGCGCTCGGCGGCTTGCTGTCCTGGCCTTGGGCCGCGCTTATGCTCGGCGGCAAGGGCGGCGGGTCTTCGAAGAAGAAAAAGAAGAGCTAGATGCTATAAGGATTTCCGAAGCCGCATCTGTGCCGGGCGTCTCGCGCCCGGCCTAGGCGCCGGTCGGAGAGTTCGCGCCGCGGCCGTGCTCGTGGTCGTGATGGTCGGAGTAGCCCAGCCGTTCCACCAGCTTCTTGAGTTCCTCTTCCTTCCCGTTAGTCTCGACGACGTCGGAGAGATGCTCGAGGTAGACCACGCCCTGATTCAGCAGATTCTTGAGCTTCGGGTCCGTGGCGCGGTCGCGCTGCACGCGCAAGGAGCCGTGCAAGGTCAGCATGCGCTCGCCTGTCGGATCCATGAGCTTGAGCCACTGGTATTGAGTGCGATAGGCGCTGATCTCACCGGCGATCTCCTTCTCGGGGGAGAGCTTGCCCAGCGCGCGGTCGCGGGAGTGCCGGGCCTCGTGCGCGACGGTCGCGTAGGTGAAGCACTCGCCGACCACGGCCGTCAAAATCTTCAGGCGCTCGTTGAGCTTGACGTAGCCGCCTTCGACGGAGTTGACCACGTACTTGTAGATGCCCAGTTGGTTCTCTTTGAGTTCATCCTTGTCGTCGTAGTCGAGGCGCTTGGAGTTCTTCAGGGCGCGGGCTTCGTCGACGGCGCCGTCGAGCTCGGGGGGCGGCGGCTCGACGTGCTCGCGCTTCCATTTCTCGATGCGGCGGTCGGCCTCGGCCTGCATGCCCTCGACCGTGCCGAGCTTGCCGGCGACGGGCTCGCGGTCCATCAGGCGGACGCGGACGGGGACGACGAGGGTCTGCTCCGGGAGCTTGTCGAAGAAGCCGGCCGAGCGGGTTTTCACCGAGATATCGGAGACCGAGGGATCGGCGACGGCGTCGCGCAGCGCGTCGGCGCGGGCCTTCAAAGTTCCAGGATCGACGAATTCCTGCGGGGCGGGGGCGGCGGGCGCGGCGTCGTAAGCGAGGGCCGGGGCCGCTAGGAAGAGGGCGAGTGCCGCGAAAAGCGCCATAGCTTCATTATATAGTGGGAACGCCCGACGACGTGCGGGTCTACGGGCCCAGCTCGGGTTAGGCCTTAAGACCTACTTTATAAGGCAGCGTCTCGTAGTGCGCCTGCAGCGATTTGACGCCCATGCTGGCGCCCTGGAGCACCGCGATCGCGTGCACCGCCGCGCCCGCGCTGTGCAGGTTGGTGATGCAGGGGATGTTGAGCTCGAGAGCGGTGCGCCGGATGGCGTAGCCGTCGGCGCGGGAGCGCTTGCCGGACGGGGTGTTGATCACGAGCGACAAGGTCCGCTGGCGCATGAGGTCGACGACGTCGGGCTTGCCCTCGCCGACCTTGGCGACGCGCGTGGTCTCGAGTCCGTGGCGCGTCAGGAAGTCGGCGGTGCTGCGCGTGGCGACCAAGGTAAACCCGAGCTGACGGAGGGAACGGGCCATGGGGACGATCTGGGGCTTGTCCTCGTCGCGCACGCTGACGAACACCGAGCCGGAGGTCGGCAGGAGCATCCCGGCGGCCTCTTGGGATTTCGCGAACGAACGGGGGAAGTCGGAGTCGAGGCCCATGACCTCGCCGGTGGACTTCATTTCGGGCCCGAGCTTGGGGTCAACGCCGGGGAACTTGATGAAGGGCATGACGGCTTCCTTCGTCGCGGTGTAGGGCGGCTCGAACTCGCCGTAGAGGACGCCGGCGGGGAGCAGCTTCTTGAGCGGCTTGCCCATCATGACCCAGGTCGCGATGCGCGCGACGGGCAGGCCGGTGGCCTTGCTGACGAAGGGAACCGTGCGTGAGGCGCGGGGGTTGGCTTCGAGGATGTACACCGCCCCGTCTTTGACGGCATACTGGACGTTCATCAGGCCGCGGACCTTCAGATGCAGGGCGAGCTTGCGCGTGTTCTCGCGGATGGTCTTCAGGACGGCGGGCGACAGCGAGTGCGGGGGCAAGGTGCAGGCCGAATCGCCGGAGTGGATGCCGGCTTCTTCGATGTGCTCCATGATGCCGGAGACCCAGACGTCCTTGCCGTCGCAGACGGCGTCGACGTCCACCTCGGTCGCGTCGGCGAGAAAGCGGTCGACGAGCAGGGAGGGATGCGTCGCCGCTTTGAGAGCCCGGCCGACGTAGTCGACGAGGGAGGCGTCGTCGTAGACGACTTCCATCATGCGTCCGCCGAGCACGTAGCTCGGGCGCACCATCACCGGGTAGCCGATGCGGCGCGCGATCTTGAGCGCCTGGTCCGCGGAGCCGGCGATGCCGGACTCGGGGGAGAGGATCTTCAGCTTCTTGAGCGCCGCGCCGAACAGGCGCCGGTCCTCGGCCATGTCGATTGCGGCGGGCAAGGTTCCCAGGATCGGCACGCCGGCCTTCTCGAGCTGGACCGCGAGGTTGAGCGGGGTCTGGCCGCCGAATTGGACGATGACGCCGACCGGTTTTTCCACCGCGATGATCTCGAGAGTGTCCTCGAGCGTGAGGGGCTCGAAGTAGAGCCGGTCGGAGCTGTCGTAGTCGGTGGACACGGTCTCGGGGTTGCAGTTGACCATCACCGACTGCCAGCCGTGGGCGCGCAGGGCCTTCGAGGCCTGGACGCAGCAGTAGTCGAACTCGATGCCCTGCCCGATGCGGTTGGGGCCGGAGCCGAGGATCACGACCTTCTTGCCGGATTTGGAAGGAATGAGATCTCCGGTCGCCTCATAGGTCGAATAAAAATAGGGCGTCGTGGAGGGGAATTCGCCGGCGCACGTATCGACGAGCTTGTAGGACGGGCGAACCTTGAGGGCCCAGCGCCTTGCGCGGATCTTGTCTTCTTTGACGCCCTTGGCCGACGCGATTTGCGCGTCGGAGAAGCCCATGCGCTTCGCGGCGAGCAGATGCTCGGCGTCTAGCGGCATCGTCGGCAACGTCCTCTCGCAATCGGAAATGTCCTTGAGCTGGTTCAGGAACCACGGATCGATTTTCGAGACCTCGTGGATGCGCTCGACGCTCAAACCCTCGTCGAGGGCGGACTTCACGTGGTACAGCCGGCTCGAGGTGGGAGTGGCCACGCGCTGCAGGCGCGTCTCCGGGTCCATGGGCTCGGCGCCCGACAGGCCTTTTTTGCCGCTTTCCAGGCCGCGCAGGGATTTCTGCAGGGCCTCTTTGAACGTGCGGCCGATCGCCATGGCCTCGCCGACGGACTTCATGGCGGTGTCGAGCGTGAACTCGCCGAACTTTTCCGTCGCGAAGCGCGGGGCTTTCACGACGACGTAGTCGATGGAGGGTTCGAAGCACGCGAGCGTGGCCTTCGTGATGTCGTTGGTCAGCTCGTCGAGCGAGTAGCCGACCGCGAGCTTCGCGGCGAGCTTGGCGATCGGAAAGCCCGTGGCCTTCGAGGCGAGCGCCGAGGAGCGCGACACGCGCGGGTTGATCTCGACGCAGATGCGCCGCCCGGTTTGGGGGTGCACGGCGAACTGGATGTTGCAGCCGCCGGTCTCCACGCCGACCTCGGAGATGATGCGCTTGGCGTCCTCGCGCATTTCTTGGTATTGACGGTCGGAGAGCGTCTGCGCGGGGGCGACGGTGATCGAGTCTCCGGTGTGCACGCCCATCGGATCCAGGTTTTCGATGGTGCAGACGACCACGAAGTTGTCCTTGCAGTCGCGCATCACTTCTAACTCATACTCCTTCCAGCCGAGCACCGACTCTTCGAGGAGGACCTTCTTGACCGGGCTCATCTCGAAGGCGGCGTGCACGCGGGTGCGCAGCTCGTCGTAGTGGTAGGCGATGCCGCCGCCGGTGCCGCCGAGGGTGAAGGAGGCGCGCACGATGATCGGAAAGCCCAGGTCGCGGGAGACGGACTTGAGGTCGCTCTCGTCGGTGACGACGACTGAGCGCGGCAGGTCGATGCCGATCTTCTGCATGGCCTGCTTGAACAGCTGCCGGTCCTCCGCCTTGCGGATCGTCTCGAGGCGCGCGCCGATGACCTCGACCCCGTACTTCTTGAGGATGCCCTTCTCGGCTGCGGAGACGGTGAGGTTCAGGGCGGTCTGGCCGCCCAAGGTGGGCAAGATGGCCTGGGGACGCTCGGCGGCGATGACCTTCTCGAGGTACTCCGGGGTGAGGGGCTCGATGTAGGTGCGGTCGGCGAGCTCGGGATCCGTCATGATCGTGGCGGGGTTCGAATTGATCAGGCAGACTTCATAGCCCTCTTCGCGGAGGGCTTTGATGCCCTGCGTCCCGGAGTAGTCGAACTCGCAACCCTGGCCGATGACGATCGAGCCCGAGCCGACGACGAGGATCTTCTTAAGGTCGCTTCGTTTGGGCACGGGTGCCTCCGCCTTTGGGGAAACTTTCGAGCCCGTCGGCCACGGCGCACAAGGCGCCGAGCAGGGCCTCCGTTTCGTTCAATTCCTTCACCACCGGCGCCTTCCAGACGACGCGGAACTGCTCGCCGACGAAATCCACGTGCGAAAGATCGGACAGGCGCTGCTGCATCGTCGCGTCGAAGACCAGTGGGCCGGCCGCTTTGTCGGAGCAGCGGGCGAGGAGCTTCTGCTTGAACGCGGTCTCCACCGGTTCGACGGCGTCGGGCACGAGCATCCCGGCGCGCTTGGTGACGAGCTCTCGGGCCGCGCACTCGACTCGCAGCCGCGTCTCCGCGTTGAGCCAGGCGGTGATCGTCACGCCGTCCGCTCCGGACTCGATGGCCACCTTGCGGCCGTTCCACGCTCCGCCCAGACGCGGCGGGTTCGCCTCGTAGGTCAGCCCCAGGGCCGTGCGCATGGACGGCCACTGCAAAGAGGGGGTGTTGAGCTTGTGCTCCCGCCAGAAATACCAGGCGAGCGGGCCGCCTCCGAAGATGAGGAATAGAAGGAGGGGGCTCATCGCGAGCGCGCTTCCTGTCCGGTCAGCATCAAGGACCTGAAGCGCTCGAAGAGATAGCGGCTGTCGTGCGGGCCGGCGGAGGCTTCGGGGTGATACTGGACCGAGAAGGCGGGAAGCTCGGCGTGGGCCATGCCTTCGGAGGTGCCGTCGTTGAGGTTCACGTGGGTCGTCTTGACCGAGGAGGGCAAGGTCTTCAGGTCCACGCAGAAGCCGTGGTTCTGGGACGTGATTTCGATCTTGCCCGTCTCGAGATCTTTGACGGGATGGTTCGAGCCGTGATGGCCGAACTTGAGCTTGTAGGTCTTGCCGCCGAGCGCCAACCCGAGCAGCTGATGGCCGAGGCAGATGCCGAACAGCGGCGTGCGCTCGGTCAGGAGCTGCTTGATCGCCTCGATCGCGTCGGTCACCGGCTCGGGGTCGCCGGGGCCGTTGGAGAGGAGGACGCCGTCGGGGCGCAGCGCGAGAATCTGATCAGCCGGCGTTGAAGCCGGAACGACGGTGACCTTGCAGCCCATGGCCGCGAGGCAGCGCAGGATTCCGTACTTCACGCCGAAGTCCATCACGATGACATGTAATTGCCGATCGGCCTTGATAAAGCCCTCGTCCCAGGAATAGGGCTTCTCGCAGGTCACGGCCTTGGCGAGATTTTGGCCGGCCATCGAGGGCAGGGCCTTCGCCTTGGCGATCAATCTTTTCTTGTCGCCGTCGAGCGTGGAGATGATCCCCCGAAGCGCGCCCTTCTTGCGGAGCAGAAGCGTCAGCGCCCGGGTGTCGACTTCCTCGATGCCAACGATGCCGTGCTTCTTGAGGTACGCGCCGACCGACTCCACCGACTCGTGGTTGGAGGGCGTCTTGCACATCTCGCGCACGACGAAACCGGAGAGGCGAGGCCGGCTGGACTCATTGTCGGCCGCGGTGATGCCGTAGTTCCCGATCAGCGGGTAGGTCATCACCACGCACTGCCCCGTGTAGGAGGCGTCGGTTAGGATCTCTTGATAGCCGGTCATCGCGGTGTTGAACACGAACTCGCCGCCCGCTTCGCCGGCGGCGCCGCACGCCCTCCCGGTGAAGATGGTTCCGTCCTCGAGAGCCAGCCAGGCCTTGTCGTTCATCGCTGCCCCATTTTACCATTCTCCGACGAGAAATCGCATGACGGCCGCCAATGGTGTCAGGCTTTCGGTTTTAGGTTATTCCTATCTGGACGTTCCGCGCGGAATAACCTAAAACCGAAAGCCTGACACCTTCTTAATGCCGGAAGTGCCTCATGCCCGTCATGACCATCGCTAAATTGTGCTCGTCGGCGGCGGCGATGACCTCGGCGTCCTTGATGGAGCCGCCGGGGTGGATGATCGCCGAGATGCCGAGCGTGAAGGCGGCGTCGATGCCGTCCCGGAAAGGGAAGAAGGCGTCGGAGGCGAGCACGAGCGCCTTGGGGCCCTCGTTGTCGCGCAGCCAGAGCTTGAACTTGACGCCCGACATGTGGACCGAGTCCACGCGCGACATCTGGCCCGCGCCGATGCCGACGGTGCGGTCGGGGCCGGCGAGGACGATCGCGTTGGACTTGACGTGCTTGGCCGCGGTCCAGGCGAAGCGCAGGGCCTCTTCCTCGGCCGCGGTCGGCGAGCGCTTGCTGACGACCTTCCAATCGGAGCCGGTGATCTCTCGGTCGGGCTCGGTGACGAGCACCTCGTCGCCGATCGAGCGCAGTTGCAACGCCTTCGTCGGCGCGCTCGTGCGCACCAAGATGCGGACGTTAGGCTTCTTGGTCAGAATCTCGAGCGCTTCGGGCTCGTAGGCCGGGGCGACGAGCACCTCGACGAAGCGCTTGGACAGTAGCTCCGCGATCGCGCGCGTGACCGGGCGGTTGAAGGCGAGCGCGCCGCCGAAGGCGGACAGCGGGTCGGTGGCCCAGGCTTTGTCAAACGCCTGCTCGATCGTGTCGCCGACGCCGATGCCGGCGGGCGTCACGTGCTTGAAGACGACCGCAGCGGGAGCCTCGAAGTCGGAGACGGCGTCCCACGTGCCGGCGGCGTCGAGGAGATTGTTGTACGACAGCTCCTTGCCGTGGATTTTGGAGAAGGACATGCCGGCTTCAGAAGCGTAAAGGGCGGCTTTCTGGTGTGGATTCTCGCCGTAGCGCAGGTCCTGGACCTTGATCAGGCGGTTTTCGAGGGACGGGGGAAAGGCCCCGGCTTCCTTCGACCCCGCGGCGCCGCCGGACCAGGCGCCGGAGATCATCGCGTCGTACTCCGCGGTGTGGCGGAAGCCCGTCAGCGCTAGGCGCTTGCGCGTGTCGAGCGAGAGGCGGCACTGCGCCGCGTTGAGCTCGGCCAGCACGCCGTCGTAATCGGACGGCGCGGTCAGCACGGCGACGTCTTCGAAATTCTTGCTCGCGGCTCGGATCAGCGCGACTCCTCCGATGTCGATCTGCTCGATGACGGCTTGTTCGTAGGGGTCCTTCGCCTCCGCCGCCGTCTTCTTGAACGGGTAAAGGTTCACCGCGACGAGGTCGATCGGCTCCAGGCCGAACAGCTCGGCCTCACGGACCTGTTTGGGGTCGCCGCGGCGCAGGAGAATGGCGCCGTGCACATGCGGGTGCAAGGTCTTGACCCTTCCGTCGAGGATCTCGGGGAAGCCGGTCATGGTCTCGAGCGGGCGCACGGGCAGGCCGGCCTGCACCAAGGCCTTGTAGGTTCCGGAGGTGGAGACGATCTCCAGGCCGAGTTCGTGCAGGCCTTTGGCGAACTCGACGACCCCGGTCTTGTCGGAGACCGAGATCAGGGCGCGCTTGAGCCGCGGAGACGCCTCGTGGGGCGAGGGCCTCACGATCACCTTGCCGCCTTCGACCTTGGCTCGTCCCTCGGCGAACAGCGCGACGGCGCGCGGATAGATCCAGTGCTCCTGCGCGAGCACGCGCGCGGCCAAGGTCCCGGCGGTGTCGGTCGCGAGCACGGGCACGTGCGCCTGCAGAACGACCGGACCGTGGTCGTACTCCTCGTCCACGACGTGGATCGTCGCTCCGCTGATCTTCACGCCCGAAGCGATCACGGCCTCGTGGACCTTCCTGCCGTACATGCCCTGACCGCCGAAGGCGGGCAGGAGGGCGGGATGGACGTTTAAAATCTTTCCGTTGTAGGCTTCGATCAGGGGCCGCTTGATCTTCAGCATGAAGCCCGCGAGGCAGATCAGCTCGATGCCGCACTTCTTGCACTCCTGCGCCAGGAAGGCGTTGTACTCGTCGGGCGTCGGATGATCGTTTTGCGGGCACACGAGAGTCTCGATGCCCACGCGTTGGGCGCGACGCACGGCGCCCGCGTCCTCCTTGTTCGAGACGACGAGGGCGACCGAACCGCGCACGCGGCCGTCGGCGCAGGCATCGAGCAGGGCCTGGAGGTTGGTGCCTTCTCCGGAGGCGAAAACCGCGATCTTCATTAGATGATCACGACCTCGTGCTTGCCCTCCACGATCTCGCCGACCACCTTGGCCTCGGGCAGGGCCTTCAGCGCCGCGCCCAGGCTGTCCGGGCGGATGACGATGACCAGGCCCAGGCCCATGTTGAACGTGCGCCACATCTCCTTTTCCGGCACGTTGCCGCGGCGCTGGATCTCATCGAAGAGCGGGTGGCGCTTCCAGGCGTCCTTGCGGAAAATCGCCTTGCGGCCGCGCGGCAGAATACGGGGCACGTTCTCGACGAGGCCTCCGCCGGTGATGTGCGAGAGGCCGAGGATGATGCCGTCCTCCGCCTTGAGCGCCTTCTTGAGCGCCATGACCTCATCGACGTAGATGCGCGTGGGCGTCAGGAGCTGCTTGGCCCACTTCTTGAGTTCCTTGCCTTTAAAGACCTGCCGGGCCAACGAGTACCCGTTGCTGTGGAGGCCCGACGACGGCAGGCCGAGGATCAGATCGCCCGGATAGATCTTGGAGCCGTCGATGACCTCCTTGCGCTTGACGATGCCGACCGCGAAGCCGGCGAGGTCGTACTCGTCCTTCGGATACATGCCCGGCATCTCGGCCGTCTCTCCTCCGAGGAGCACGCAACGGCCGATGCGGCAGCCTTCCATGATCCCGGAGATGATCTTCTTGGAGGTCTGGAGCTTGAGCTTGCCGGTGGCGTAGTAATCGAGGAAGATCAGAGGCTTGGCGCCGCAGCAGACGAGGTCGTTGACCGACATCGCGACGAGATCGATGCCGATCGTGTCGTGCTTGTCGAGCGCGAAGGCGAGCTTGAGCTTGGTTCCCACGCCGTCGGTGCAGGCGACCAACTCATAGGGTCCGTCCCCGTCGAGCTCGAGAGGGAACAGGCCGGCGAAGCCGCCGATGGCGGGCGCCTTGCTCTGGATGTGGTCGACAAGTTTATCCGCAAGGTCGATGTTGACGCCGGACTTGCGGTACGTCAGAGTCGCGCTGGCCATTATTTTTTCTCCGTGCGGCTTCCCGGCTTCACCGCGGGGACGCCCGTCTTGCACAGCGGGCAGTCCTCGGGCTTCCACGCCGGGACGGACACGGCCCAGAGGGCCGCGTACGGAACGCCTAAATTCGATTTTCCTTCCGAACGATCCACGATCGACGCGGCTGCGGCGACCGTCGCGCCCGCGGCTTTGATCACCTCGAAGACTTCCTTGGTGGACTTGCCGGTGGTCACGACGTCCTCCACCACGATAACTTTTTCGCCGGGCTTGAGGGAGAATCCGCGGCGCAGAACCATGCTCCCTTCCGCGCGCTCGGTGAAGTAGTGGCGCACGCCGAGGGCGCGCGCGACCTCGTGGCCGATCATGAGCCCGCCCATCGCGGGGGAGAGCACGAGGTCGGGCTTCACCGAGGATTTCTCCGCGATGGCCTTGCCGAGCTTCTCCGCCGCGCCGGGCTGAGCCAGCACGAGGGCGCATTGAAGATAGCGGTCGCTGTGCAGGCCCGAGGACAGCAGAAAGTGGCCTTTGAGGAGCGCGCCGTTCTCCACGAACAGTTGCTCGACGTTCATTCGCGATCCAGGGACTTGGGCGCGGCGGCCTTCATCTCGGCCAGGATGTCGAGCGCCGCCTTGCGCGGGTCGCTCGCGTGCGTGATGGGGCGGCCGATCACGACGAAATCGATGCCGAGAGCCGCGGCTTCGCCCGGAGTCATGACGCGGTTCTGGTCGTTGAGCGCGGCGCCTTTCGGGCGGATGCCGGGCGTCACGAACTTCATGTCGAGGTGGGGGAAGGCTTTCTGAAGCATCCCGACCTCTTGAGGCGAGCAGATCGTCGCGTCGGCGCCGCCGACCCAGCCCTGTTTCGCCAGCGTCTTGACCAGGGCCGGTATTTTCGCCGAGGGAGAGAAAACCTTCACGTCTTTGGGGCCCATGCTTGTCAGGACGGTGACGCCCCACAGCTTCGGGCGCGGCGAAACCTCGGAGGCGGCGCGCAGCATGTCGGAGCCGCCCATCAGGTGGAGGGAGACGGCCTCGACGCCGAGGCGCTGGGACTCGCGTACGGCGTGGGCGACGGTTTGGGGAATGTCGTGGAGCTTGAGATCGAGGAAGACCTTGCCGCCATGGCGCTGCACGATGTCGACGGCGCGCTTGCCGTGGGCGGTGAACAGCTGCAGGCCGACTTTGTACCAGACGATGGTGCCGTGGAGGGCTTTGAGGAGCTCTTCCTGCTTTTTGATCGTATCGACATCAAGAGCCACAATGATTTGGGTCACGAGAGGCCTCTCGTGATGCGCTTGATCGTGGAGGGGCCGCCGTAGACTAGCCCGGTGTAGAGTTGGATCAAGTCGGCGCCCGCATCCAGGCGCTCTTTCGCGTCTTCCGGAGTCGCGATGCCGCCAACGCCAATCAGCGGCAACGCGGTCATGGCTCTGACTTTGCGGAGGAGTTCGGTCGCACGAACTTTCAAGGGGCGGCCTGAAAGGCCGCCCGGCTCGCCTTCGTGTTGAATGGTCGTATTTGAAACGACGAATCCTTGCGCTGATTTCGCCGCCGACGCGACGCAGGCCGTCAGGTCGGCGTCGGCGAGATCGGGTGAGAGTTTAACGAGCACAGGTTTGTGGTCGGGGTTGGCATCCTGTAAGGTGCTTAATATATCCGCCAAATTCGTTGCCGTTTGCAAATCCCGAAGCCCCGGAGTATTCGGCGAGGACACATTCACCACGAAGTAATCCCCGAATTTTCTCAAGAGCTTGAACGTCTGAGCGTATTTCTTGGGAGCGTCCTTCGCGTCCGTCCCCTTGTTCAAGCCCAAATTAATTCCCAACGGAACCGACGGAGGGGGGCTCATGGACAAGCGCAACGCGACGGCCCGCGCGCCTTCGGAATTGAAACCGAGTCTGTTAATTACCGCGCCCTCGCCGACGAGCCTGAAAAGGCGCGGTTTTGCGTTCCCGGGCTGCGGTTCCAACGTCACCGAACCGATTTCGAGAAACCCGAAACCGAGCCCCGGGAGAACTGAGATCAACTTCCCATCCTTGTCGAATCCTGCGGCCAATCCGACCGGATTGGGGAAGTTTACGCCGAATACGGATTTGGAAAGACCTTTTCCGCCGCTTCCCGTCAAAATGGAGAGAACCTTTTCGGCGCCTGGAACCGGAGCCGCGAGCGCCATTAGACCTGACATCTCCTCATGCACGCGCTCGGCATCGAGCTTGAAGAGAAACGGCTTCACCGCATCATAAAGCATGAACCACGCGTCCTGCGGACAATGTCGTAATCGCTCGTCCCTTAAGCTTTTTGCCCGTGAAAGGCGTGTTCCGGCTCTTGGACAGATAGGGCGGTTCGGGCGTCCAAGAGATGTTCGGATCCACGACGACCAGGTCCGCGTCGGCGCCCGGGGCCAAGGTCCCTTTACCCTTCAGGCCGAGCAAGGCGGCCGGGCAGGAGGACATGCGCTCGACGAGCTGGCGGCGCGTGAGGATTTTCTTGTGGAAGAGCTCGGTGAGCGCGACGGCGAGCGAGGTCTCCAGGCCGATGACGCCGAAAGGGGCCAGGTCCATGCCGAGGGATTTCGCGGCGCAGCCGTGCGGAGCGTGATCGGTCGCGATCGCATCGATCGTCCCGTCGGCCAGGCCCGCGAGAAGCGCCTGGCGGTCGCGGTTTTCGCGCAGGGGCGGGTTCATCTTGCCGTCGGTGTCGTAGCCTTCGATGTTCTTGTCGATGAGGGCGAAGTGATGCGGGGCGGCCTCGGCCGAGATGCGGATGCCGTGCTTCTTCGCGGTCCGGATCGCGGCGACGGACGAGGCGGCCGACACGTGCGCGATGTGAAGCCGCGCGCCCGTGAGCTCGCACAGGGCGATGTCGCGCATCACCTGCACCGTCTCCGCCGCCCAGGGGGAGCCTTTCAAGCCTTTGCGGAGCGCTTCCGGGCCTTCATGGACGCACGCTCCGTTCGACAGATGCAGATCCTCGCAGTGATCGATGACGAGCAGGCCGAGGTCCTTGGCGGCCTCGAGCGCGCGGCGCAGAAGGCCGGCGTTCATCACGGGCCGTCCGTCGTCGGAGAGCGCGGCCGCGCCGGCGGCGCGAAGCTTGGCGAATTCGGTGAGCTTCTCGCCTTTCTGGCCGAGCGTGACCGCGCCCGCGAACAGCACGGTGATCGCGGCGTCGGTGCGGGCCTTCGAGCGCAGGAAGGAGATCTGCGAGGGCGTGTCGCTCACCGGCTCGGTGTTGGCCATCGCGAGGACGGTGGTGACGCCGCCGCGCGCCGCGGCCTTCGAGCCGGTCGCGATGGTCTCGTCGCCCTCGCGGCCGGGCTCGCGCAGATGAACGTGCATGTCCACGAGCCCGGGGAGAACCCACTTTGACCGAGCGTCGATCGTCGCCACGCCCTTGAAGGCGGGCTTGCGCGTCAGGCCGGTGCCGACGGCGGCGACGCGGCCGTCTTCGATGAGGACGTCGCGGATCGCCTCGATGCGGGAGGCCGGATCGATCAGGAGCCCGCCCGCGACGATCAATTGCTCAGGCACCCCGACCTCCTTCCTCACATAGTGCGAGCACGGCCATGCGCGCGAGCACGCCGTTGGCGACCTGCTCGAGGATGACGGAGCGCGGGCCGTCGGCGACCTCCGAGGCGATCTCGACGCCGCGGTTGATGGGGCCCGGGTGCATGACGAGGGCCTCGGGCTTCATCAGGTCGGCGCGCGCGGGCGTGAGCTGGTAGGCGAGAGCGTAGTCGGCGAGCGAGGGCACGAAGCCCTGGTCCATGCGCTCGAGCTGAAGGCGCAGGACGTTGACCGCGTCCGCGCCTTTCAATGCTTTTTCTACGTCATGTTCTACCGTGGCGCCCAAAGCCGAGAAATCGTCGGGGCACAGCGGGGTCGGGCCGCAGAACGTCACCTTCGCGCCGAGCTTCTTGAGAGCGAAGAGATTCGACCGCGCGACGCGGCTGTGACGGATGTCGCCGAGGATCACGATCTTGCGGCCCTTGAACCCGCCCCAGCGCTCGCGGAGCGTGAGCAGGTCGAGCAGCGCCTGCGTCGGGTGCTCGTGCCAGCCGTCACCGGCGTTGATCACGGAGGCCTTGAGCAGCGGCGCCAGGTCCTCGAGCACGCCCGAGCGTTCGTGGCGCACGACGAAGTGGGTGACGCCGACGGCCTGGAGATTGAGGAATGTATCGAGGAGGGTCTCGCCTTTCGAGAGCGAAGAGCCGACGGGCGAGAAGCTCAGCACGTCCGCGCCCAAACGCTTGGCCGCCGTTTCGAAGGAGGAGCGCGTGCGCGTCGAAGGTTCGGTGAAGATGAAGGCGACGGTGCGTCCCTTCAGGAGGTCCGACGGCGGGGCGGTCTTAAACGAGGCGGCTAAATCGAGAAGCGTCTCGATCTCGGCTGCGCTCAGCCCTTCCAGGCCGAGCAGGTCTTTGCGTTCCCAGTCTCGCGGTGCCAGGTTGTCCTCGGCGATGAAGTCCGCCTGAACGATTAGACTATTTTAGGGGGCGCGAGTCCATCATGGAACGGCGGCGGCCAGCAGGTCCTTGAAGAAGCCCTTGAACTTCTTCCAGCGAGTGTCGCGCGCGGACACAGCGTTCGTCAGCGCCAGCGGGGCGGAGCCGGGTGAGCCGACGAGGACCTGGGGCACCCCGAGGGGGGCAAGCGCCGCCTCGGGGACGAGACGTACGACGCCGGCCGAGGAGACGGCGGCGAGGGCCGCCGTCAGCAGGAGGGCGAGCGGGAAGCGCCCGAAGCGGGTCATGACCATAAGGATGCCGATTTTCCAGCATCGCCGACAGGGCACAAGGACCCGTTCCGCCCTAGGACGCATGGCGGCGCGTTTGCTAAAATCGGCCCATGTCCTACCCGATCGAGCTCGAAAACGTGCGCCTCTTCGATGTTCTGCGCAACGCCCTCAGCGGCGAACTCGGCATCGTGATGGGCGTCGAGGGCGACAAGATCGCGATGAAGATCAAGAGCGGCGAGATCGTCCGCTTCAAGCATGGCGAGCATCTCTCGCGCGTCTCGGAAGACGAGGCGATCGCCTTCCGCGCGGTGATCGCGGAGCTGCGCCGCCAGGCGTCCCTCCTCAAGCCGCGCAAGCGCGGCTCCCTACGCAAGCCCGCGCCGAAAACAAAGAAGAAAAAAACCTAGCTTCGGCGCCGGTATCGGGGCGCGGGTCTATTTCGGTTTCGGGTGCAGGATCGCCATGATCTCGTCGGAGGAGAGCGTCTCCTTCTCGACCAGCGCGGCGACGAGCGCCTCGAACTTGTCCTTGTTCTCGGCCAGGCGCTTCTCGACGCGCGCCTTCGACGCCGCGAGCAGCTTGTTGATCTCGACGAGAGCTCTCGCGTCGGTCTCGCTTCCGAACGGGCTCTGCCCGTACTGGTTCGGCGCGGTCTGCGCGAGTCCCATCTCCTCGCTCATGCCGAGCTGCTGCACCATCGCCCGCGCCACGCGCGTCGCCTGCTCGAGGTCCGAGCCCGGGCCGGTGGACCACTCGCCGTAGTAGATCTTCTCGGCGACGAGGCCGCCGAGCGCGGTATCGAGTCGGGCCTCGAGCTCGGCGCGCGTGTAGAGGTACTTGTCGCCCTCTTCGGAGCCGGACTCGGCGAAGCCGAGCGCGCCCGAGCCGTGCGGGATGATCGTCACCTTGTTGACGGGCACGCGCACCTTGGCGTTTTCGTTGAGCAGGTTGGCGGCCACGTGGCCGACCTCGTGGCGTCCGATGCGCAGCTTCAGCTCTTCGGACAGGCGCAAAGAGCGCTTGCCGCCGATCGTCGCGCGGTCGACGGCCTCGTCGATGTCGGCGGCGTTGATGAAATGACCGCCGCGCCGGGCGGCCAATAGGGCCGCCTCGTTGATCACGTTCTCGAGGAAGGCGCCGGAGAGGCCCGCGGAGCGGCGCGCGATGAGGCGCAGGTCCACGTCGGGACCGAGGCGCGCCTTTTTGGCGTGAAGCGCCAAGATCGCCTCGCGGCCCATGGCCTCGGGCAGGCCCACGTGAATCTTGCGGTCGAAGCGTCCGGGGCGGGTCAGCGCCGTGTCGAGCGTGGACGCCTGGTTGGTCGCCGCGACGACGAGCACGCCCGAGGAGTTGTCGAAGCCGTCCATCTCCTTGAGGATCTGGTTGATCGTCTGCTCGCGCTCGTCGTTGCCGCCGTTGCCGGGGCCCCCGCCGCCGCGCTGTTTGCCGACCGCGTCGATTTCGTCGATGAAGATGATAGCCGGCGAGTGAGCGCGCGCGGTCTCGAACAGCTCGCGCACGCGGCGCGCGCCCATGCCGACATAGAGTTCGACGAAGTCGGAGCCCGAGATCGAGATGAAGGTCGCGTCGGTCTCGCCGGCGAGCGCGCGGGCGAGCAAGGTCTTGCCGGTGCCGGGGGGGCCTTCCATCAGGATACCCTTGGGCATGCGCGCGCCGAGTTTTTTAAAGCGGGACGGGTCGCGCAGGAAGTCGATGATCTCCTGGACCTCGACCATGCTCTCGTCGATGCCGGCCACGTCGTCGAAGCGCGTCGTCGGCTTCTCGAGGTCCATCTTCGGCTTCATCTGGATGCCGCCGGCCGCGCCGCCTCCGCCCATGAACTTGCGGAACAGCCAAACCATGAGGATGATCGGGGCGAGCGTCCAGAACAACGTGCTCAGGAAGGAGCCCTTGGGCTTGGCCATCTGCTCGGCGGCCTTGGCGGAGCGCTCGGCCGCGTCGGCGGTGCGCTTGGTGTCCTTCGCGATCTGCTCGAGGGCCGCGTCCTTCGGGTCGACCTTGATCGAGTCGGTCTCGGACGCTTTCGCGGCCGGTATCGCCGCCGAGTCGGGCTTGATCGTCTGCGTGATCGCGGGCGGAGTCGAAGGCGGGGGAGACGCGGGATTGTGATTTCCCAACACGAGCCAGCCGAGCGAGGCCGCGAGCAGACCGATCGCGATCCAGCGCACGAATTTATTGCTCTTGGGCTTCGCCGGATTGGGCCGGTTCAGGACGGGCGCGGGCTGCATCGTCGTCTCGGGTTCGGCGCGGACGACTTCGTACGTCGCCTCGGGTCCCGGCACGACGCCGAGCGCGGTCAAGGTCTCGGCCGCGGCGAGACGCACCGAGGCGTTGCGATCCTTGTACGATTCCTTCAGCGCGTCGACCAGCTCGGGCGTGCCGGGCTTGAGCGCGGCGGCCTCGCGCGTCAGGCGCTTGAGCGCGGTGCGCTGGAGATACCACCACGGATCGATGTTGACGTCCTTGTTCGTCTGCAGGCCGGGGCGGGCGACGAGCTTGAGCAGCTCGAGGTAATGCGGCAAGGTCTGCTCGATCGGCAGGGCGTCGAGGATGCGCTGGGCGCCGATCTTCACTTCGGAGCGGCGCTCCTTTTCGTTGACGATCGCGGCGGCGGCGGCCTTGAGCGCCTCGGCGGGGTTCGTCTCAAGCAGCTTTTCGAGCGCGGCGACGACGCGCGTCGCGGGCACGAACGGCTCGTGCGCGGGCTTTTTGGGCGCCGCCGCTTTCTTCCCGGGCTTCGGTCCTTCCGGGACGGAAGGCGTTCCGCCCGGCAGCAAGCCGAGCGCGATGGGGGCCATGGGAAGGACTACGGCCTTCGGCGCCGCCGTCTTGATCAGCAGGGCGACGGCGAGGACCGACGAGACGGCGAGAATGCCGTAGGCCAGCGGCAGCATGCCGGCGAGCAGGAGTATGGGAAGAAGAGCCTGATAGCCCAGGATGTTGACGAACGCCGAGCGCTCGACGGCGAACACGATCTTGCCGACCTTGTCGCCGGCCGCCGGGACCTGGAGGCCGCGCATCGCGGCGATGAAGCTCACGGCCAGGTTGGCGCCGAGCCACAGCGCGGCGGCGCCGGGGATCAAGCCGTACGCGAGCCAGGCGAGACCGCCCGCGCCGGCGAACGTCGCGGCGGCGCGGATTTTGACCGGGATCCAGTTGAACAGGAAGGACAGGTATGACATCGACGTCATGCCGAGAACCGTGCCGAGCATCCACGGCTTGAGGACGGCGGCCGCGCCGCCGAGGGCGATGCCGCCCATCACGGGACCCATGAAGGCGACGCCGGCGAGGGCGGCCAGCGGGAGGACGGCGAGGGACGCGTACATCGGGTTCGCGAGCGCGAGCTTGCGGACGCCGGCGCGCAGGAGATTTTCGCTCGACGGTGCCTTCGGCGCCGTTTCAACCGAGCGGACCGCGGCGACGTCCACGACGCCGGGCGCCTGCTGGAGCGCGAACAGGCGCGAGACGGGGACGGCGCCGCGCACGGTCACGAGCCCGGGCATACGGGACGTTTCGGCGGAATTGTCGACTCTGAAGCCGAGGTCGCCGCTCATTTTCTCCAGCACCGCCACGAGCGCCTCGTGCGAACCGGGATCGGCGAGCGTCACCTGCACGCGCATGAGCCGGTGTTCGGGCCGGCCCAACTGCGAGCCGCGGGGCGCGTCGTCGCGTTCGCCCGCGTTCACGGCGTCCTGCGCGGGCTTGCGCGCGATCAGGCCGTCGAACAGCGAGGACAGGCGGTCGAGCGCGCCGTCGGATTTGGCCGGAGCGGACAGATCGGTGGCGGTGAGAGCCGGAGTCAGTTGCGCGGCGGCGGCGGACAAGGACGAGATCGGGGAAGCGGCGTTCGCGATGGCGATGGGTGCGGACACCGCGACGTGTGCGGCGACAGGCGCGGCGATAACGGCGGCCGAAACGGACGCGTTAGCGTTAGGCGTCAGGACGGCGGCCTTTAGCGCGGCCGGAATCGGCGCGAGATTCGGCGCGAGGATCGAAGGCGCGGTCAGAGCGAGCGAAGGAATGGCGAGGAAGTTCGCGGCGGGGTTCCCGAACGAGCCGGCCGAGGCGGCGGCGCCTCCTGGGACCGTCGGTCCCGCCGACGCGGACCGGATCGAGCCTGCGACCTGGGACCAGGCGGGAGCGCCGGGAATCGTGACGAGTAAAGACACGATCACGGCGGCGGCGACGGGGCGCATCGGGAGCGAGAAAATCATGTTGTTGCCCTTTCCTGGACCGAAAAGTTGATTACGGTCAACATTCTAGACAAGCCGGAGGCGCGGCCGACTGGGTCGAACGGGCCTAGAGGGCCTCGGCATTAGTCCCATAATCCGCAGGGACTTTAGGCGTTAACTCTCCCCGGGGAGAGCAATTATCCACTTTAGTCGATTATTACTCGTCCCGGGACGAGTGATTATCAATAGTAGTCCGTCGATCGGAGAATCGGCCGGCCTGACACCAACTAGGCGCGCTTGGGGCGGAGGACGGCGTCGGCACAGTACAGCGCGACGCCGAGCCAGATCAAGGCGAAGCTGAACAGGCGCTCGCGGGGGAGGGGCTCGCCGAAAGCGAACACGGCGATCAGGAATTGCAAAGTGGGCGAGGTGAATTGGAGGAAGCCCATGGTCTTGAGGTTCAGCCGGCGCGCGGCCTCGACGAACCAGAGCAGGGGCAAGGCGGTGATCCCCGCGCCGCCCGCGAGCAGAAGCCAGGTCTTCAGGTCGGCGGGGACGCGGCCGTGGGTCCCGAGCCATATCAGACCGAGCAGACAGGGGCCCGTGAGGACGAAGGTTTCAAACGAAAGGCCCGCGAGCGCGTCCACGGGCGCGACCTTCCTCAATAGAGCGTAGGTCGCGAAGGTTCCGGCCAAAGCCAAGGACAGCCAGGGCAGATGCCCATGAAACTTCACGAGCCAGGCCACGCCGGCCAGCGCGAGCAAAGCCGCCGCGCCCTGAAGGAGGCGCATGTGTTCTTTGAGCACGAGGACGCCGAGCGTCATGCTGACGAGCGGGTTGATGTAGTAGCCGAGGCTCGAGTCGAGCACGCGATGGTCCGCGATCGCCTTGATGTAGATGTACCAGTTCACTCCGATCAATGCGGTGGTCGCCAGCAACGTCGTCGCGACGCGGGGAGTGGAGGCCGCGTGTCTGAGTTGACTCCAGCGCGAGCGCATGACGAAGAGCAGGAAGAACGCCGACCAGACGATGCGGTGCATCAGGATCTCGTGCGCGGGCACGTGATGGAGCAGGCGCCAATACAGCGGGCTCAGGCCCCACAGTCCGAACGCGCCGAGCGCGTACAGAAGGCCGCGCGCGGCTTCCGTCACGCGCTCATCGCGGCGAGGCGGGCGTCCGCGCGCTCGAACTCGGCGGCGGCGCCGGGGCCGACGACGACGTAGTGCCCCATCTTGCGGCCGGGGCGGGCGTCGGGCTTGCCGTATAGATGAAGCTTGGCGCCCGGGATCGCCTCGACGACGGACCAGCGCGGCTCGCGCTTGGCCCACAGGTCGCCGAGCAGGTTGATCATGACCGCCGGGGCCGTCTGGGCGGTCGAGCCGAGGGGGAGGCCGCACACCGCGCGCACATGCTGCTCGAACTGCGAGGTCGCGCAGGCTCCGAGGGTGTAGTGGCCGCTGTTGTGCACGCGCGGGGCGATCTCGTTGACGAGCAAAGACTCGTCGTGGAGCAGGAACATTTCGACCGCCATCACGCCGACGTGGCCGAGCGCGTGGGCGATCTTCGTCGCGAGCGCGACCGCGTTCGCGGCGACGTCCTTCGGAATCCGCGCCGGCGCGAGCGTCGAGTGCAGGATGCCGCCGCGGTGGACGTTCTCGGCGACGGGGTAGGCGGCGATTTCGCCGCCGCGGCCGCGCGCGAGGATCACGGAGATTTCGGCCTTGAAGTCCACGAATTTCTCCCACACACAGGGCGCCTTGAGGACCTCGGCGGCCTTCGGGGCGTCGCTCTCCTTCATCAGCCGGCATTGCCCCTTGCCGTCGTAGCCGTAAGTGCGCCGTTTGATAATGACGGGATAGTTCCAGCCCAAAGCCGTGTCCGCCTCGCCGTAGGCGGTTTGGGGGAAGCCGTGCCGGGCCAGGAAGTTCCTTTGGATCAGACGGTCTTGAATGAGGCCCAGCACCGACGGCTCGGGAAACGTGGGGCGGGCCTTCGCGACGTTCTCAAGAATCTTGACCGGAATGAGTTCCCACTCGAGCGTGACGAGGTCCGAGGCCTCCGCCAGCTTCATCGCCGCGACCGCGTCATCAACCGGGCCGATGATGGGGAGATCGACGACCTGCAAAGCGGGCGAATGGATCGAGCCGTCGAGGGCGGCCGTGCGGTAGCCGAGGCCCTTCGCCGCTTCGGCGATCAGGCGGCCGAGCTGACCGCCGCCCAGGATCCCGAGGGTTTTCCCGGGAGCCAGCGGCTGCGTCATCGCACCCGGTCCCGGAGCACCTTGCGCGTCTGCGCGGAGCGGAATTTCCGCACGCGGCGCGACAGCGCCGGATCGGACAGCGCCAGGATCTGCGCAGCCAGGTGCCCGGCGTTCGCGGCGCCCGCCGCGCCGATGGCCAGGGTCGCGACGGCAATCCCGGCCGGCATCTGATTGATCGAGAGGAGGGAGTCGAGGCCCTTGAGCGCGCGCGATTCGACGGGAACGCCGAGCACCGGCAAGTGGGTCATCGCCGCGGTCATGCCCGGCAGGTGCGCGGCGCCGCCGGCGCCCGCGATGATCACCTTGAGGCCTTTCATCTCGGCGTTGGCCGCGTAGCTGAACAGCTTGAGGGGCGTGCGGTGAGCGGAGACGACCTGGGCGTCGTAGGACACGCCGTAGCTTTTAAGAACGTCGGCCGCGGCTTTCATCGTCTTCCAGTCCGAGGTGCTGCCCATGATGATCCCGACGAGCGTCTTTTTCTTCATGCGAGGATTCTCCCGAGCATCTTGGCGGCGACGTCTTTTCTCCAGCGTAGCGCGGGCCCGGCCACGCGCGGTAAGGCGGAATACGCGCGCTCGCGCGCGGCGGCGAGGTCGGCGCCGAGCCCGACGACGGCGAGCACTCGCCCGCCGGAGGCGAGCCAGCGCGCGCCGTCCTTCTTCGTGCCGGCGTGAAAGACCAGGACGCCGTCGAGCCCGGCCGCGCCCTCGGGCGTCAGGACCGCGCCGGGCTTCGGCGATTCCGGATAGCCCTCGGCCGCGACGACGATCGAAACCGCGGAGCCGGGCTTGGCGGGAACGCTCTCCATCCTGAGAGCGCCCTGAGCGCAGTCGAGGCACAGCGACAGGAAGTCGGCGTCGAGCATCGGCAGGATCGCCTGCGTCTCGGGATCGCCCAGGCGCGCGTTGAATTCGAGCGTCTTGGGACCGTCGGGCGTCAGCATGAGCCCGGCGTACAGCACGCCGCGGAAGTCGAGGCCGTCCTTCTTGAGCCCGGCGAGCGCGCGGTCGAAGATATCGGCCTTGATGCGCGCGAGCAGGGCGGGCTTAAGCGGGACCGGGCACAACGCGCCCATGCCGCCGGTGTTCGGGCCCTGGTCGCCGTCGAGCAGGCGCTTGTGATCCTGGCTCGAGGGCAGGAGCGCGTAGCGCGTGCCGTCGAGCACGGCCATCATCGAGATCTCGGGGCCGGTGAGCAGCTCCTCAACGAGCAGGGTGCCGCCCGCGGCGGTCGAGGCGAGAGAAGCGACGGCGGCCTCGGCCTCGGCCAGGCTCGCGCAGACGACCACGCCCTTGCCGCCGGCGAGGCCATCGGCCTTCACCGCGCATCTTCCGCCGAACTCGCGAACGGCCGCGAGCGCGTCCTTCATTCCGCCGACGCGCGCCTTCGCGGTCGGCAGGCCGTGGCGGAGCATGAAGTCTTTGGCGAAGGCCTTCGAGGACTCGAGCCGGGCGCCGTCGCGGCCGGGGCCGAACACGGGGACGCCCGCGGCGCGGACAGCGTCGGCGACGCCGGCGGCCAACGGCGCCTCGGGTCCTACGATGAGAAGCTCGACGCCATGCTCGCGACAGAATACGGCCACGGCCTTGGGATCGAGGGGGTCGAGCGCGACGCGCTCGGCCAGCGCGGCCATGCCGTCCGAGCCGGGCGCCGCCCAGAGCTTCGAGAGCTGAGGACTTTTGGCCAAGGCCCACGCCATCGCGTGTTCCCTGCCGCCGGAGCCGAGAAGGAGGACCTTCACGTCCCCGATGATATCAATTCGTCAGTCGATTGAATCGACGACGCGGAAGACTTCCGCGATCGTCGTCAGGCCGGCGCCGGCCTTGCGAAATCCGTCCAGGATCATCGGCTCCATGCCTTCCTTGACCGAGGCGATGCGCAGTTCGTCGATCGCGGCCTTGCGCAGGATCAGCTGACGCAGGGGGGGCGTGATCGCGACGAACTCGAAGAGCAGGACTCGGCCCTGGTAGCCCGAGCCGCGGCAGGCGTCGCAGCCGGCGCCGCGCTTGAGGCCCTGCATGAGTCCTTGCGGGAACTTGATGCCGGCCTTGAGCACGCGGTTTTCGATCTCCGCGCTTTCCTCCGCCGTGGCCTCATAGGGCTGCACGCACGCCGTGCAGACTCGGCGCGCGAGGCGCTGGGCCGAGACGGCCGTCACCGCCGAGGCGATGAGGAACGGTTCGAGCTCCATGTCGAAGAGGCGGGTGATCGCCCCGAGGGCGCTGTTGGTGTGGAGCGTCGTGAAGATCATGTGGCCGGTCAGCGAGGCCGAGACGGCGATCTCCGCCGTTTCGAGATCCCGGATTTCGCCGACCATGATCACGTTCGGGTCCTGGCGCAGGATCGCGCGCAGGCCCTCGGCGAAGCCGAAGCCGGCCTTGGGCTGGATCATGCCCTGGTTGATGCCGGGGATCTTCTTTTCGATCGGATCCTCGAGCGTGACGATGTTGCGTCCGGGCGTGTTGATCGACTGCAGCAACGTGTAAAGCGTCGTCGACTTGCCGCTGCCCGTGGGGCCCGTGACGATGAGCATGCCCTGCGGCCGCGTCGTGAGCGCGCGCAGGGCGTCGACGGTTTTCTGCGCTAGGCCGAGATCGTCGATCGGGGGGACTTTCGTGCTCCGCGGGATCAGGCGCAGGACGGCCTTGTCGCCGTAGGAGGTCGGGAAGGTGGACAAGCGCAGGTCGGCCTCCATGCCGTCCTGGGCGAAGGCCATGCGCCCGTCCTCGGGACGGCTGGTGCCGATGCCGCGCTCCGGGTCGAGGCCGCACATCACGCGGATGTGGGAGACCGCGCGCAGATTGTAGATGTTGGGAATCTGGAGCACCTCCTCGAGGATGCCGTCGACGCGGAAGCGCACGCGCAGAGACGCTTCGAGAGGCTCCATATGGACGTCGGAGGCCTTGAGCCGCGCGGCGTTGCGCAGGATCATCTGCACGACGTCGCTGACGAGCTTTTCCTCCTCGGGCTTGGGCTTCGAACCGCCGAACAGCCCGCCGCCGCTCTTCGAAGCCTTGGCCTTGGCGAGCAGGTCGGCGAACGCGGGCTGCAGCGGCAGCCGCAGCGCCATGTTCTCGGTCGGGGCGGGCGTCGCCCGGGCCTCCGGCTGCGGAGGCGGCGCTTCGGCCATCTTCGGCCCGGCCGTGGGTACGGCCGGCGGAGCCGCCGGGGGGTGCAGCAGGTCTTCGAAGCTTTGCTTCGGGCCTTCGCCCGCATCGGGCTTCGCCGCGCCGGGCCGTCCCGGGAGGTTGACCTCGACGGCGACGGAGCCGGGCAGCGGGTTGGCGACCTTGGGTCGGAGGTTTTCGAGCAGCCAGCGCTCGACGCCGCCCCGGGAGATGGCGTCCACTTTCGCCCAGGTGACGAGCAGGGACTTTTCCTTCATGGCCGCGATCGCCGGCTCCTCGCGGCGCGCGGCGAGTTTCTCGCGGATCAGCCCCGCCCCGGCGCAGATCGCGGCGGGCTGGTTTCCGCCCATCCAGACCATATAGACGCCCTCGAGGCCGTCGAAATGCGGATCGTTGAGGTCGACCGCGTACAGTTCGGCCCAGGTATCTCCGGCGCACCTATTCCAATAAACGGACAGTGACGGCATATCCCCTTATGTAGCCCGTATATGGAATAAAAGCAATACCTGGGATAGGACCTTCGGAGCGGGAAAAAGGGGTCTTTAGGACCTGAACGGGAGGCGGCGTTCAGCCCACACTTAAGGCATGAGGCTAATTCTCGCGGCGCTTTTCTTCGTTCCGTCGCCGCTCTGCGCCCAAGCCGTGCGCGTCGCCGTCGAGACGCCGGTTTTGTCCGCGCCCGCCTTCACCCCGGCGGTCTCGCCGGCGTTGTCCTCGCCGCTTACGCTCAGCCCGGCCGCCGCGTCCCTGACGGGCGCGATCTCCGTCCTGCCCGCGCCCGCGATCGCGATCGCGGCGCCCGCAGCCGCCGTTCCGGCGGCGTTCGGACCGGCGTCTGCCGTCGCCGCCGTTCCCGCTGCGGCGGATGTTCCGGTCGAGTTCGCCAAGGCCGCGGCCGATGCCTCCTTCGACGGCTCCGACGCGGGCCGCGAGGCGGTCGCCGCCGTCTCCGCCGCGCCGGTCTCCCTCGACGAGCTCGTCAAGACTCACTCCCGCCGACCTCTGCGCGGCGTCTTCATCCAGCAGGAGCAGGAGGGGACCTTCCTGAGCCCGGATCCGCGCGACTCTTCGGGCAACCTGTTCCGCTGGTACCGTCCCGTCGAGCACCGCGTCGATCTCGCGGCCGAAGTCGACGCCGGCATGGGCCGGGTCGAGAAGACCGTCTACACAATCAAGCGCAAGTTGACCTCCGGCGGGCGCGACCGCGAGCGGGGTCCGTGGAACGCCTGGTCCACCACGGCGCGCCTGCGCTACCTGGGCAAGCTCGAGGCCGCCGTCGTCGCCGAGCGCGGCGCGGACGCCGCCTGGAAAGGCAAGGTCAGCCTCCTGCTCGAGCGCACCAAGTCGGCTCCCGATTTCCTCACCAAAAATCCGCACATGGAACCGCCGCCCGCCGACTGGAAGGACACGCCCGGCGCGCGCTTCCTCCAGCCCGAGCTCGTCACGGACAAGAACTCCGGCGTGAGCGCCGTCAACGAGGCCATCGGCCGCTCGAAGTACGTCATCGAGCAGACCGGCCACGCGGGCACGCAGTACCACGTCTTCCTCAAGCTGTCGCCCGGGGCGCTGCGCTCTCAGCTGCGCTCGCTCGAGGACGCGCTTCAGCTCTTCAACGACGCGCTTTTCGCCGGCGCCGCCGCCGAGAGCCTGATCAACGCCAGCCACGCCTCCTTGATGCCGTGGCACGCCGGCCGCGGCGCCCGCGTGCGCAAGCTCGTCGCGGACGCGTCCCTAGAGCCCCGCGTCTCGAGCGCCGAGGATCCCGACAGCGAGAAGCACGCCTTCGTCGGCCTGCGGTATTGGGGCATGGAGAACGGCCTGCAGGTCGTCTCCCTCGAGCTGCGCGGCACGAGCGTTCCCTGGAAGGCCCGCCGCCAGTCCGCGATGGGACACGGCATGGACCAGGCGCCGCCCAAGCCGGAGCGCGACTACTCCTCGGCCGAGCGCTGGCTGACCATGCTCTCGCTGTACGCCGAAAGCGTCGCGCAGGGCCGCGGCCCCGTCATGGACGTGCCGCCCGTGCGCCTGTCCGCCGCGGACGCCGACGCGGCCTTCGCGGCCTTCGCTCGTGAACACGGCGTCGCGGACGGCGCCTTCGTTTCCTATTCCGAGTTCGCCGCGCGCATGGCCGGCCAGAGGGCCGTTCCCTCCGGCTATCTGATGCCGTTCGCGTCGGAGCCCGCCTCTTCCCCGAGCCTGCGCGCCTTCATGACCGCCGCGCTGCAGATGGCGATCCACATGCGCGGCCTCGACGCCGCGGGCAAGTCCTTCGACGAGAACGGCCGCCATCTTCGCTACGTGTTCGGCGAGTCCTTCAAGGACTGGGCGCGCGGCTTCCAGCGCCGCCGCATGGCCCAGCTCGAGACCTTCGTCGCGGCCGCGGCCCGTTAACCCGCCCCTCGTGCCTGCGGTGTTACGGGTGTCGAGTTTAAGCGGTTGCCCTGACGGATATGCACACAGATAGATTTTTACTCGTCCCGGGACGAGTGATTATCAATAGTAGCCGGATATAAACTCTCCCCGGGGAGAGTTAAAATCCGGACTTTTCGCGCTGCGCTTTGACGCGGATATACGGCTCCGTTCCCGGGGCCAGTGACAGCGAGGCGAGGCGGGGGATGAATTCCACCGGCCCCTCGAGCTCGATGAGCACCGAGCCGTCGTAGGCCGAACGTATCGTCATCTTGTCCGCGTTGAGGTCCGAGACCGAGCGGGCGACGATGTCGCACTCGCGTCCCTCGCGCGGCTCGACGGCGGCCGCCTTGATGAAGCTCTTGGCCCAGCTCTCGACGAGCCGTTCCTCGGCGACGCAGACGCGCAGATCGACGACGGAGGGGCGCTTCGCGGAGGGAGCCGAGCAGGCCGCGGCGAAAAGCGCCGCGAGCGCGAACTTCAGCGCAGAGGCCAAGTGCCGTCGCCTTGAAGTTGCGGCGTCTGGTCGCGGTTGAGGCGGCGCGCCTCGTCCTGGACGAGCGGAGTCAGGTATTCGCTGAGGGCCTTGGCCGTCGTCTTGCCGGAGTCGAGGCCCTCGAGCAGGAAGTAGGTGAACGCGCCGTGACCCTTGTCGTCGAGCGAGCCGGAGATTTCGTTGGAGGCCGAGGCCGCGAGGACCGTAAGGTTCGCGGGCACGGCGCCGGTCTCGATCTTCGCGACGAGCGGCCGCGCGCCGGAGGCCAGCACCGAGCGTCCGCCCGCGCCGGAGAAACATGAGTCCATCGCGACGAGCACCTGCTTGGCCGGAAGCGCGCCGAGCGTCTTGTACAGCTTCGAGACGGGATACGCCGTGTTCTCGAGAAAGTTCGGATCGCCGTCCCAAGGCACGAGATAGGCCTGGCCGGTCTTCACGTCCGGCGCTCCGTGGCCGGAGAAGTAGAAGTACACGCGGCTCGTCGGCTTCGCCAGCCGGGGCAGCCAGCTCTCGAGGTTCTTTTCGAGCGAGGCTTTGCCCGCCTTGGCGCCTTTGAGCAGGACGATGTTGCGCTCGGGGACGCCGAGCGCGCGCACGTGCGCCTTGAACGCGTCCGCGTCGCGCTCGGCGTAGGACGCCTTCGAGGCGATGTCGGAGTAGGTTTCGATGCCGATGATGACGGCCAGGTCGTCGGGCCGCTCGGCGGCCGAGAAGCGCGGCGCGGGCGAGGCCGGGAACGACGGGACGGCGGCCGTCGGCGCGGCGGGCGCCGCGCCTTGCACCGCCTTCGCGATGCGGTCGATGTCCGTCGTGCTCAGGCCGCCGCCGGCCACCGCGGGCGAGGCTTTGCGCGACCGCCTGTCCGCGACCTTTTCGGCGGGGATGGCCTGGTAGGCGGGACCGTCTTCATCGGCGAAGATCGCGCACGCCGCGCGCGCGTTGATCATGGAGTTGGCCGCGGTGAGCCGGGTCAGCAGTTGGCCGGTGTAGACCGAGTACACGTCGGCGCGGTCGCTGAAGGTCGCCGGGTAGTCGAAGAGCAGGTCGCAGTCCGCCGGGGTCGGGGCGGCGTTGTGAACCGCGGAGGCGAAGAAGCCGCGCAAATGGGCGATGCGCACGGAGTTGAGCATCCCCGGCGGCTGCTTCATGCAGGCGCGCAGCAAGGTGTGGCAGTCCGAGGCGGCGCCCATGGCCTGGTCGCCGCCGGCCATGCGTCCGCTGAGACCGCCGCCCATGGTGGCGCCGCCGCCCAGCGGGGCGCCCGTCGTCGCGCACGAGGACAGGAACAGGACCAGCGGAAAAATGGCCACGACGAACGCTTTCGATATCATGTGTCCTCGGGAGGTGACGGCTTATTTGACGGCTTCGGTGACCTGGTAGTCGGGAATCGGCGTGGGGTAGCGGCGTGTGAAGCAGGCGGTGCACCAGCCCGACTCGTCGCCCTTGCCGACCGCGCGCGTCATGCCGGCGATGCTCAGGTAATGCAAGGTGTCCACGCCGAGGTACTTGCGGATCTCCTCGACGGAGTTCTGGTTGGCGATGAGCTCGGAGGCGTAGGGCGTGTCGATGCCGTAGTAGCAGGGCGAAACGATCGGCGGGCTCGTGATCGCCATGTGGATCTCGCGCGCGCCGGCCTGTCTCAACAGCTTGCAGATGCGCTTGGAAGTCGTCCCGCGCACGATCGAGTCGTCGACGAGGACGACCTTCTTGCCGCGCAAAGTCTCGGGCACGGGCGCGAGCTTGAGCATCGCCGCCTTCTCGCGCAGCTCCTGCGTGGGCTTGATGAAGGTGCGGCTGACGTAGTGCGAGCGCATGAGGCCGATCTCGAAGGGGACGCCGCTCTCCTCGGAGAAGCCGAGCGCGGCCGGGATGCCGGAGTCGGGTACGGGCACGACGATGTCGGCCTTGAGCCCCGCCATCTCGCGCGCGAGCGCCTTGCCCAAGTCGCGGCGCGCGGCCTGGACGCCGCGGTTGAAGATCATCGAGTCGGGGCGCGCGAAGTAGACCTGCTCGAAGATGCAGCGCGCGGGCGTCGGCACCGGCGGAAACGGCTTGAGCGACTTGATCGTGGTGCCCTCGACGATGACCATCTCGCCGGGCTCGAGCTCGCGGACCAGCTCGGCCCCGACCAGATTCAGCGCGGTCGTCTCCGAGGCGAAGATGTGCGCGTCGCCGATGCGGCCCAGCACCAGCGGGCGGAAGCCGTAGGGGTCGCGCACCGCGATGAGCTTGTCGATCGTGAGCAGTATAAGGGAATAGGCGCCTTCGACTTGGCGGAGCGAGGCGATCAAAGCGTCCTCGACCGGGCCCTCCTGGCGGGCGAGCAGGTGGACGATGACCTCGGAGTCCGTCGTGGATTGGAAGATCGCGCCGCGGCTTTCGAGCTTGTGCTTGAGCTGGATCGCGTTCGTCAGATTGCCGTTGTGGGCGATGGCGAGGTGGCCGTGGCCGGTCTTACAGACGAGGGGCTGGGCGTTGCGGATGTGGCTGCCGCCGGTCGTCGCGTAGCGTACGTGGCCGATCGCCACGCGACCGGGCAGGGCCGCCACGCCGTCGGCGAAGACCTCGGAGACGAGTCCCATGCCGATGCGCGTCTGCAGTTCGCCGTTCTTGATCGTGACGATGCCCGCGCTCTCCTGGCCGCGGTGCTGCAAAGAAAAAAGGCCGAGCTGGGTGAGCTCGGCCGCGTCGGGCCTACCGGAGACGGCGAAGATCCCGCACATACGCCCAGTATATCAGGAGAAAAGCCCCGGGAAAAGGCCTATCGCTTGTTGGCGCGGACGAGCAGGGCGATACCCTTGCGGAGGTAGTAGACGAGCGCGGCGACGCAGCCCCCGACGACCAGCAGCTCGAAGCCGGTCCAGGTGCGGCGGAACAGCGTCCAGGTCCCGAACGTGAAGCCGAGCAGCGACGGGGACAATTCGCCGTTCGCCGTCCTCACGTACCGGATGAAATATTCGTGGAAAATCAGGACGATCACGAGCGCGGTGAAGACGTAGTGCCAGTACCGCTTGAAGCGATACTTCTCCTCAAGAGTGCCGTCGTCCGCGGCCGCGAGGATCGCTTGGACCTCCCGTTCGGCTTCCTTGTCCCGGTCGGCCTTCTCCATGCCCACGAGCTCCTCGTCGGCGATCCAATCGATGAGGCCGGAGACGCGGCCGAAGACGTAGATGGCGACGAACGCCGCCAAGCCGAAGAGAAACCATCGGCAGACCGTCCAGTCGGCGTTCATTTTCTGCGAAACGGCGACGCCGCCCCAGATGATCGCGAACATCCCGCAGAAGCCGATGGGGAGAATGATGAAGGCGGCGGGAAGGCGGATCTTCAACGCGGGGAGCTGCCGGGCGGGCCCGATTCCCGGACCGCGCACAGATGATCGTCCTCGACCCGGTAGACGAAAGGGGCGACGACGACCTTGGGATACAAAGTACGCAGGCGCCGCGCCTCGGAGACGATGAAGTCGAGCTCGTTGCCGATCTCGTGCGAGGGCAGGAAGCGGTCGAACTGCTCCTCGGCCTCGGGGCGCTCCCAGCCGGCGTCCACCAGGCCGGTCACGAACGGCTCGCGGCGCGCGGCGAGGCCCGACATGCCGCAGTTCGTGTGCGCGATCAAGGCGATCGCGCGCACGCCGCCGACGGCGATCGCGTAGGAGACGCGGAACTCGGATTGGCGCAGGTTCGCGCCGCCGGTGCGCAGGATGAAGGCGAAATTGTCCGGGATGCGCAGGTGCTTGCGGCTGTCCATGCACATGCCGATGAGCAACTCCGGCTTTTCCGCTCGCTTGGGCATGTCCGCGCCGAGGTTGTGGTAGCGCAGCAGCGCCCCGAGGGGGCCGGCGCGGTAGGCGGCGGGGATGTCCGACTCCGCGGCGATGTCGATGAGGCGGTTCACGGAGCCAGTATACCAGGGCGGGCGCGATCGTTGCTACCTTCCAGCTTGGCCGCTCCGTTGCGGCGCGGCTTGTCGCCATGTTCGAGATCCGCTTTCACGGACGCGGCGGCCAGGGGACGGTCCTGGCCGTCAAGATTCTCGCCGACGCCGTCCTGCGCCAAGGGGAGCGGATTTGCCTGGCCATTCCCGAATTCGGAGTGGAGCGGCGCGGCGCCCCCGTCACGGCCTACGCGCGGATCAGCGACAAGCCCATTTTGATCCGCACCCGCATTTACGAGCCCGACGCCCTCGTCGTGCTCGACCCCACGCTTTACTCCTCCGACATTCTTAACGGACTCAAACCCGGCGGCAGCGTTCTCACCAACGCTGAGCCCGAGGAACTGTCGGCCCTGGCGGCGAAATACCCCCGTTTCAAGTTCGTCGGCGTTCCCGCGCTACGCATCGCCCGCGAGCTCAAGCTCGGCTCGGCCTCAAGCCCGGTGGTCAACACCGCCATGTGCGGCGCGGCCGCGGCGCTGTTCAGGCTCTGCGGCATGGAACCTCTGCTCGAGTGCGTTCGCGAGGCCGTGCCGGGCAAGGCCGACGCCAACTGCGAGGCCGCCCGGCGGGCCTTCGACGCGGCGCGGGAGGCTCAAAATGCCCTTGCTTGACGACGACGCCCGCTCCCTGCCGCGCGTGATTCTCTCCACGCGGCGGATGTCGGAGAACAAGACCGGAAACTGGCGCACCATGCGTCCCGTCATCGACCGGCACATCTGCACCGGCTGCCAGATCTGCTGGAAGTACTGCCCCGAGGCCTGCGTCAAGCTCACCGACAAGGTCCCGGCCATCGACATGGACTTCTGCAAGGGCTGCGGCATCTGCGTCGAGGAATGCCCCAAGCGCTGCGTCTCCTTCGTGCCCGAGGCCTCCGTATGAAAAAAGTCCTGATGGGCAACCATGCGGCCGCGCTCGCCGCAAAGCTCGCGCGCGTACAGGTCGCGGTGGGTTATCCGATCACGCCGCAGACCCAGGCCTACGAGATGCTGGCCGAGATGAAGGCCAAGGGTGAGTTTCCCGGCGAGTTCATCGCCGCCGAGTCCGAGCATTCGGTGATGGCCGCCATCTTGGGCGCCGCCACCGCCGGCGCGCGCACCTTCACCGCCACATCTTCCCAAGGTCTGGCGTACATGCACGAGCTTCTGCACTGGGTCGCGGGCTCGCGCCTGCCCGCCGTGATGGTCGACGTCAACCGCGCCCTGGCCGCGCCCTGGAACTTGTGGACCGATCAAAGCGATTCGCTCTCGCAGCGCGACACCGGCTGGATGCAGTTCTACTGCTCGACGAACCAGGAAGTCCTCGACACCGTCCTGATGTCCTACAAGATCGCCGAGCGCGTGATGCTCCCGGCGATGGTCGTGCTGGACGGATTTACCCTCTCTCACAGCTACGAGCCGGTGGACGTGCCCGAACAGTCCGAGGTGGATGCCTTCCTGCCTCCGTATAAGCCCGAGGTCGTGCTCGACTACAAAAACCCCGTGGGCTTCGGCGCCCTCGTCGGCCCCAAGGAGTACCTGCGCCTGCGCCGGCGCATGGCCGCCGACATGGCCGAGGCGGAGTCCGTGATCGAAGAAGTCGGCCGCGAGTTCGGCGCCGCCTTCGGCCGCCGTTACGGCCAGCTCGACGCCTACCGCTGCGCGGACGCGCGCACCATCCTCGTGACCTCCGGCGCCGTGGGCTCGACCGCGCGCGCCGCCGTCGACGCGCTGCGCGAGCAGGGCCTCAAGGCGGGCAACCTGCGCATGCGCTCCTTCCGCCCTTTTCCGGCCAAGGCCCTGCGCGAATTCGTGCGACCCGGCATGCGTCTGGCCGTCGTGGATCGCAACTACAGCCCCGGCGCCGGCGGCATCTGGGCGCAGGAGATCAAGGCCGCCCTGTATCCGCGCTCGCGGGCGTCCGTGCACGGCTACGTCGCGGGCCTCGGCGGCGGCGACATCACCGTCGAACTTCTTCAGGAGGTTTGGAAGCGCGTCGATTCGGCCAACGCCTCCGTTCCCGTGGCGGAGACCTGGGTGGAGGACGCCCGGTGAAGACCTCTATTCCCGTCGAAGAGCGCATGAGCGCCGGCCACCTGGCTTGCCAGGGCTGCGGCGCCACGATGTCCATGCGCTACGCCCTCAAAGGCCTGGGCGAAAAAACCGTGTTCGTCATCCCTGCATGCTGCTGGACAGTCCTGGCCGGCCCCGCGCCCAAGAGCGCGCTCGACCTGCCCGTCCTGCACAGCCCCTTCGCCTCGGCGGCCGCGACCGCCACGGGGGTCAAGGCGGGGCTCACGGCCCGAGGGGACCGTGAGACGACCGTCGTCGCCTGGGCGGGCGACGGCGGCACCTTCGACATCGGCCTGCAGGCGCTCTCGGGCGCGGCCGACCGCAACGAGGACATCATCTACGTCTGTTACGACAACGAGGCGTACATGAACACCGGCGTGCAGCGCAGCGGCGGCACGCCCGAGGGCGCATGGACGATGTCCACACCCGGCAAGGCCGGCAGCGCGCGGCCGAAGAAGGACCTCGACGCCATAGTTCTCGCCCACCACCCGGCCTATTTCGCGACGGCCACGCCCGCATACGCCGAGGACATGACGCGCAAGTTCGCCAAGGCGCGGACGATCAAGGGCTTCCGCTTTCTGCGCATCCTCTCCCCCTGCCCGCCCGGCTGGAAAACCGATCCCAAGGACAGCGCGAAGGTCTCGCGCCTCGCCGTGCAGACCGGGCTGTTCCGGCTCTACGAGGTGGAGAACGGGCGGATGCGCCTCAACATGCCGGTGGCCAACCGCAAGCCGGTGGGCGAGTATCTGCGCCTGCAGGGACGCTTCAAAGGCCTGAGCGCCGAGGCCGAGGCGGCGATTCAAGCGAGCGTGGACAAGATCTGGAACGAGGGAAAATCATGAGCCCTTCACCCATGAAGAAGAGTAATCTGTGCGTCGAATGTCGTTACTGCGGCGATAAGACCGACCCGAAGAAAGGGGCGACGAAGCGCTATTGCACCCACCGCAAGAAAGGTCTGCCCATCAACGTCGTGTCCAAGCCGGCGTGCGACAGCTTCACGCCGACGAAGAAGGGCGATTACTGGGGGCCGTGAAGCGCGCGCCTAGCGCGCGTAGTCGACGGCGTTCTTGAACATCTCGAGTCCCACGGGCGCCTTGCGGTAGGTCTGGCGCGTCCAGTTCGGGTGGTGATGGAGGGAGACGAAGCGCTCGGGGTGCGGCATGAGGCCCAAGACGTTGCCCTCGGGGTTGGTCAAGCCCGCGATGTTGAAGATCGAGCCGTTGGGGTTGTGCGGATAGCCCATCAGCTTGCCGTCTTCGGTCACGTACTGCAAAGCGATCGACTTCGTCTTCTTCAAATCCTCGAGATGGCGCGGGGACTTGAGGACGAGCTTGCCCTCGCCGTGCGCGACGGGCAGCTCGATCATCTCGGGCAGGCCCTTGAAGAACAGGCAGGAGGACTGCGTGTTGATGCGCAGATGGGTCCAGCGCGCCTCGAACTTGCCCGAGTCGTTGACGGTGAAAGACGCGCTCTGGTCGCAGGAGTTGGAGGAGGGGAGGATGCCGGCTTTCACGAGGACCTGGAAGCCGTTGCAGATGCCGATGACCGGACGGCCGAGGCGCACGAACTGGCGCAGGTCGGTGAGCGTGTGGCGGACCTGGTTGGCGAGCACCTTGCCCGCGCCGACGTCGTCGCCGTAAGAGAAGCCGCCGGGGATGGAGAGGATCGCGTAGTCCATCAGCTTCTTCTTGCCGGTGCGCAGCTCTGAAATATGAACCATCTCGGCGTCGCCGCCGACGGCGTTGAACGCGTTGGCCGTCTCGAGCTCGCAGTTGGTGCCGGCGGCGCGGAGGATCAGGACCTTGGGCTTTTTCATCCGAGCACCTTGGGCAAGGCGGTCTGCCACTTTTCCTTGAGTTCTTTCAGAGACTCCTCGAGAATGGTGGAGCCTTCGAGGCCGGTGACCTTCAGGATCGGGTTGGCCGTGGTCTGGCCGACGCGGCGCACCATCGCGGACTTGGCGGACTTGCCGAAGTGGCGCAAGAAGGCCGACTCGTTCTTGGGGTCCACCTCGACGAGGATGCGCGAGGGGGACTCGGAGAACAACAGAGTTTCGTTTGAATAAATGCGCGGGTCGCGAGGAACCTCGTCGAGGTCGAGCAGGCAGCCGAACTCTCCGGTGAAGCCCATCTCGACGGCGCAAAGCGCGAGGCCGCCCTCGGAGAGATCGTGGGCCGACAGGACGTGCCCGCGCGTCATCGCCGCGTGCAGGGCCTTGAAGCCGTCGATGGCGGCGGCAGGGCTGACCTTGGGGACTTCGCCCCCGGTGCGGCCGAGCGTCTTGAAGTACAGCGAGCCGCCGAGCTCGTCGTTGGTCCGGCCGATGAGGTAGAGCGCGTTGCCCACGCCCTTGAAATCCATCGTGACGGCTTTGCGGCCGTCGGGAACCGGCGCGACGGCGGAGATGAGCAAGGTGCCGGGGATGGCGAGGTCCTTGCCCTTCTCGTCCTTCGACTGATTGAACATCGAATCCTTGCCGGAGATGAAGGGGGCGGAGAAGCCCTTGGCCGCGTCGCGGCAGCCCTCGGCGGCGCGGATCAAGGCGCCGAGCTGCTTCGGATCTTCAGGCGACGCCCAGCAGAAATTGTCGAGCAAGGCCGCGCGCGCCGGATCGGCGCCGACGCAGGTCAAGTTGCGCAGGGCCTCGTCGACGGCGGCCAACGCCATCCAGTATGGGTCGATGCGGCCGTAGTCGGGGTTGAGGCCGTGGCCGACGGCGAAGGCGGAGAAGTCCGTCATGTCGCCCGTGGCGGCGTGGGGCCAGATCACGCAGGCGTCGCCGGGGCCGTCGTGGCGCACGCCCTGGAGCGGCTTGACGATGGTGCCGCCCTGGACCTCGTGGTCGTACTGGCGGATCACCCACTCGCGCGAGCAGACGTTGAGGTGGCCGACCATCTCGCGGATCGCGTCGCCCATTTTCTTCGTGACGCCGCCCGCGGGCTTCGCCGCCGCGACGGGCGTCCAAGAGGCCTCGCGCTCGACGCGGGGCAGGCCTTTGTGCAGGAACTTCATGTCGAGATCGACGACGGTGCGCTCGTGGTGGACCACCTGCAGGCGGCCGGTCTTGGTGAACTCGCCCAGCACGGCGAGCTCGCAGCCTTCGGCGAGGAACACCGCTTCAAGAGCTTTGAGCGCCTTCGGCGCAACCGCCAACACCATTCGCTCCTGAGATTCGGACAGCCAGATTTCCCAGGAATCCAGATCCGAAACCTTCAGCGGGGCCTGCTCGAGGCGCACGCGCGCGCCGCAGTCCGCGCCGAGCTCGCCGATGGCGGAAGAGAAGCCGCCCGCGCCGCAGTCGGTGACCGAGCCGTAAAGCTTCTTGTCGCGCGCGGCGAGCAAGGCGTCGAGCACGCGCTTTTCCTGGATCGCATGGCCGATCTGAACCGCGGAGGAGGGGGCGTCGGCGCCTAAATTGGCGGAGGAGAAGGTGGCGCCGTGCAGGCCGTCTCGGCCCGTGCGTCCGCCGACCGCGACGATGAGATCGCCCGGCCTCACTTCTTTTTTGACGGCCCATTGCGGCATGATGCCGACGGTGCCGCAGAACACGAGCGGGTTGAGGCGATAGTCGTCGTCGAACCAGATGCCGCCGCCGGCCGTCGGGATGCCCATGCGGTTGCCGTAGTCGCGCACGCCGGCCACGACGCCGCGCAAGGTCCGCGTCGGGTGGTGCGCGCCCTCGGGAAGCGCCCCTTTATAGTCCGGGCGGCCGAAGCAGAACGTGTCGGTGTTGAGCACGGGCTTGGCGCCGAGGCCCACTCCGAGAATGTCGCGCACCACGCCGCCGACGCCGGTGGCGGCGCCGCCGTAGGGCTCGAGGGCGGAGGGATGGTTGTGGGTCTCGACCTTCATGGCGAGCGCCCACTTCTTGCCGAACGCGACGACGCCGGCGTTGTCCTTGAAGAGGGAGAGGCACCAGGGCTTCTTCACGGACTCGGTGGCCGCGACGATGGTCTCGGCGAAGAGGTTCTTGATCGAGCGCGTCTTCCTGCCTTCGGTGTACTTGATGGGCGAGGTGAAAGTCTTATGCTTGCAGTGCTCGGACCACGTCTGCGCGATCGTCTCGAGCTCGGCCAAGGACGGCTCGCGCTTGAGCGACTTGAAGTGGGCCTGGATCGCGGCCCACTCCGTGTCGGAGAGCGAGAGGTGGCGCTGGGCCCCGAAGGCGCGCAGCTCTTTCGCGGACTTGCCGGAGATCGGCAGGGAATCGACGGAGGACTCGGCGAGCGTGCTCACGGGTGGGCCTCGGTGACGACGACGCGGTGGATGAGCGGATTGGCGAGAGATTTGGAGAACGCCTTCTCGATCTGGGCCCGGAGGGCGCGGCCGTTGAGTAAGTAGAGGTGACCTTCCCGCGCGGAGCTCGGGCGGGGCAGGCCGGCCTCGGCGAGCGCGGTCATGACCGTCTCGCCGACGGGATCGGAGACGGTCGGCTTGAGCCAGACCTCGACGCGCCAAAAATTCATGCCGTTCATCGGAGCCGCGCCGGCCGGGACCATGCGGAACTCCTGGGTCACGGCGTCGCAGAGGAGGTCTTTGCCGGCTTGCTGGGCCTGGTTTGCCGTCAGCGCGCCGGCGATCTCGTAAAGGCGGCCCGTGCGCACTTCTTTCAGGGACGACAGCCCCTGCTCGCGCAGCAAGGCGAGCGCGGCGACGCCCTCGGCGTCGGTGAACTCGCTCTTGAGCTTCACCTCGAGCAGATGCGTGTTCTGGGCGGCGACCTTGACGCTCATTTCGTCACCTTCGCGAGGAACTCGCTATAACGGGAAATCGTTCCGGCGACCACGTCGGCCGGGATGGAGGGAGCCGGAGCGATCTTGTTCCAGCCGGACTTCTCGAGATAGTCGCGCACGAATTGTTTGTCGAAGCCGTCGGGCGTCTTGCCGGGCTTCCAATCCTTCGCTTCCCAGACACGAGAAGAGTCGGGCGTGAGAATCTCGTCGATCAGATGAAGCTTTCCGTCGATAAATCCGAATTCAAATTTGGTGTCCGCAAGAATGAGGCCGCGCTTTGCCAGATGTTCGGCCGCAACCTTGAAAACCCGAAGGGTTAATTCTTCCAACTCGTCGGCCAAAGACCTGCCGACCATCGAAGCCAGGGTTTCTTTCGAGATGTTCTCGTCGTGGCCCTCGTCCGCCTTGGTCGCGGGCGTAAAAATGGGCGAAGGCAGCTTGTCGGCCTCTAGGAGTCCCGCCGGAAGGTAGTGACCGCCGACGTTGCCGCTCGTTTTGTATTCCTTCCAGCCGGATCCCGCCAGATAGGCCCGCGCCACGCACTCCGCGTCCACGCGCTTGGCCTTGCGGCACAGCATCATGCGTCCGTCGAACCAGGGATCGAGCACGGTCCCCTTCGGAAGAACCCGCAGGATGTCGCTCGTGTCGGTCGCGAGCAGGTGGTTGGGCACGAGGTTCTGCGTGAGGCCGAACCAGAACACCGCGGCCTCGGTGAGGATGCGGCCCTTGCCCGGGATCGGCGTGGGCAGGACGACGTCGAAGGCGGAGAGGCGGTCGGAGGCGACGATGAGCAGCGTGTCGCCGAGATCGTAGACGTCGCGGACCTTGCCGCGCCGCAGCAGCTTGAGGCCGGGGATGTCCATCGTGGCGGGCGGGGTGGCGGTCATTCCCATTCGATCGTGGCCGGAGGTTTGGAGGAGATGTCGTAAGCGACGCGATTGACGCCCTTCACTTCGCTGACGATGCGCGAGGAGATCTTTTGGAGCAGGTCGTGCGGCAGGCGCGACCAGTCGGCCGTCATCCCGTCGCGGCTGTCGACGGAGCGGACCACGACCGTGTTCTCGTAGGTGCGTCCGTCGCCCATGACGCCGACGGACCGGACCGACGGTAGAATCACCACGAAGGACTGCCAGACCTTGTCGTACCAGCCGGAGGCTTTGAGCTCTTCGCGCATGATCAGATCGGCGCTTCTCAAAGTGTTCAGCAAGGCTGGGGTTACCGCTCCCAACACGCGGATCGCGAGGCCGGGGCCGGGGAAGGGATGAAGGCCGAGCAGTTCGGCGGAGATGCCCAGCTCTTTGCCGAGCCGTCGAACCTCGTCTTTGAAGAGCATCCGCAGGGGTTCGACAAGTCGAAGATTCATCTTCTTCGGCAGGCCGCCGACATTATGGTGCGATTTGATGACAACCGAGGGCCCGTGAACCGACACGGATTCGATGACGTCGGGATATAAAGTTCCTTGGGCCAGGAAGGTTACCCCTTTGATCCGTTTGGCTTCCGCATTGAAAATGTCGATAAAGGTCTTTCCAATGATTTTTCGTTTACGCTCCGGGTCCGAGACGCCCTTTAATCGGCCCAGGAAAAGCTTGGATGCATCCACCACTTTGAGATTGAGCTTAAGCTCTTGGCCCAACACCTTCTCCGCGCGGTCCCGGTCGCCGTGCCGAAGCAGCCCCGTATCCACGAACACGCAGTAAAGATTCTTGCCGATCGCCTTCGAGATCAAGGTCGCCGCGACGGTCGAGTCCACGCCGCCCGACAGCGCGCACACGACCTTCCCGTCGCCGACCTGCTCGCGGATCGCCTTGACCTGGGATTCGAGCAGTCCGGCCATGGAGAAGCGCTTCTCGAAGCGGCAAATGCGCCGCGCGAAGTTCTCGAGGACCTTGGAGCCGAGCGGAGTGTGCACGACCTCGGGGTGAAATTGAATGCCGTACTGGCGCTTGCCCTCGTCGGAGATCGCCGCGTAGGGCGCCGACCCGGTGCGCGCGTCCACGCGGAAGCCGTTGTGCAGGCGCTCGGCGCTGTCGCCGTGGCTCATCCACACCTGCAGATGCTTGGGCAGGTCGGCGAACAGCGGGCTGTCGGCCACGATCTCGAGGTCGGCGTGGCCGTACTCGCGTTTCTTCGACGGGACGACCTTGCCGCCGTGCAGCTCCACGAGCAGCTGCATGCCGTAGCAGATGCCGAGGACCGGGACGCCGGCCTCGTAGACGAAGTCGTTCGGGCGCGGTGAGCCCTTCTCGTGAACGGACGCGGGCCCGCCGGACAGGATGATGCCGGCGGGGTTCGCGGCGCGGATGGCTTCCTTCTTCGCGTGATAAGGAAGAATCTCGCAGTACACCTCGAGCTCGCGCAGCCGCCGCGCGATCAGCTGGGTGTACTGGCTCCCGAAGTCGAGAATGAGGATCTTCTCGCCGGCGGAAGCCGCGACGGTCATTATTTGCCCATCCCGATGCGCTGGGCCTTCTGGAAGATCTTGCCCTCGGTCTTGATGGAGGGAGCGATGATGATCTCGGTGGTCTGCATCTCCTTGATCGAGGAGGCGCCGACCGTGCCCATGCAGGTGCGCAGGGCGCCGACGAGGTTCTGCGAGCCGTCGTCGAGGCGGGAGGGACCATAAAGGATCTCTTCGAGGCTGCCCGTAATGCCGACCTGAATGCGCGTGCCGCGCGGCAGGTTGGCGTGCGGCGTCGCCATGCCCCAGTGGAAGCCCTGGCCGGGCGCTTCCTTCGCGCGCGCGAAGGCCGAGCCGACCATGACGCCGTCGGAGCCGCAGGCGATCGCCTTGCAGATGTCGCCGCCGGTGGACATGCCGCCGTCGGTGATGATCGGCACGTACTTGCCGGTGCGCTTCCAGTAGGTGTCGCGGGCTGCGGCGCAGTCCACGGTGGCGGTCACCTGGGGCACGCCGATGCCGAGCACGCCGCGCGAGGTGCAGGCGGCGCCCGGTCCGACGCCGATGAGCAGGCCGGAGACGCCGGCTTCCATCAGCTCGGTGGCCACGCCGTAGCCCACGCAGTTGCCGGTGATGACGGGGATCTTCATCGTCTTGCAGAACTTGGCCACGTCGAAGATCTTGTACTTGGTCGCCTTGTGGCGGACCGTCGTGACGGTGGACTGCACGACGAAGATGTCCGCGCCGGCTTCCATCGCGATCTTGCCGTACTTCTCGGCGTTCTGCGGGATGGTGGAGACCGCGCAGTACACGCCGGCCTTCTTGATCTGCTTGATGCGCGACGCGATCAGCTCTTCCTTGACGGGAGGGCGGTACAGATCCTGGACGAGGCGGGTCGCGTCGTCGGGCGTGGCGCCCGCGATCTGCATGACGATCTCGCGCGGCTTGTCGTAGCGGGTGTTGATGCCGTCGAGGTTCAGGACGCCGAGGCCGCCGAGCTTGCCCATCGAGATCGCGAACTCCGTATCCACGACGCCGTCCATGGCCGAGGCGAGGAAGGGGATCTCGAGTTTTACATGGCCAAGCGATAGCGTCGTGTCGACCTCGTCGGGGTTGACCGTCACATCGCCGGGGACCAGCGCGATCTCGTCGAATCCGTAAGCTCTGCGGGCTTCACGATCGCGTCCGATGAAAAAAGCCATGGTCTTCCTCCGTCGGGAATAGGGGTTTCGACGAGGATATGGTAACAAATTCCCGGGCGCGCGGTCTATCGCAGGAAGGCGGGTTTTACGGGCGAGCGGGGGACAGCAGGTCGCTGAGAAGGCCGTCGAGCTGGGCGAAGTCGAGAGGCTTCTCGATGAAGCGCGTGGCGGCGTCCGTGGGCAGGCGGCGCGTCGCCCATTCCCGGTCCGCGGCGCTCATCAGGATAATTGGAGTCGCGGCGGTCAGCTCGTTGCCGCGCAGGATTTCGATGACGCGGATGCCGTCCACGGCGGGCATGCGCAGATCCACGAGGATCAGGTCGGGCCTCTCCCAGGAGGCGCTTTCGAGAGCCGAGGGGCCGTCCTTGGCGCTGACCACGGCGTAGCCCTTGCTCAGCAGATGGATGGAGAGCAGCTCGACGCAGTCGGGGTCGTCATCGACGATCAGGATTTTGGCCACTGCGAACTATAGTAATTTGATGGCAGGGGTTCGTCAAGAGCAAAATGGTCACGGTTCGAGGTCGAGATCGAGTATCTCGGGGGGGCCGGGGCCGTCGGCGTCGTCGTGCGGTCCGCCGTGCCCGGCGGGAGGCGAGGGCGCGGACCCGCCGAGCAGCTCGCCGATAGCCCGCAGAAGGGCGTCGAACCCGGACGATTTCGACAGGAGCCTCGTCATCGCGTCGACGTTCACCGCCATGCGCACGTCCTCGAGCGGAGCGCCGGTGAAAAAGATGACGGGGGTCAGGGCGCCGTATTCCGCGTTGCGGCGCATGCGTTCGTGCACCTTCGCGCCGTTGGCCCCGGGCAGGATGAAATCGAGGATCACGAGCTCCGGCCGCTCGCGCGTGGCCGCCGTCGTCGCCTCGATGCCGTCGACGGCGGTGATCACGGCGTGGCCGGCCGCGCTCAGCCGGGCGGCGACCTGGGTGAGGATCGCGGCGTCGTCGTCGACGACGAGGATCTTCGCCATGTCATAGTAGTAACTCCGGATCGGGGTTCCGTCAAGACGAAAAAACAGGTCGCAGGGCCTAAAGAAGTGATTGCGGCGATTCAGGAATTCGATGATTTTTCGCCTAGGCCCTTTGACGGCGCCTGTTCGGGACCTTGGACCCTCGGAGGGGGGCGTTCGAGCGCGTACACTGAGGTTATGCTGATTCCCGCCCTTCTCCTCGCTTTGTCCTCTCCGTCGCACGCCGCCTTCGAGCCGTTCGCCGTGGAGATCGTCCACATCCTCCCGACGCCCCAAGAGCTGGCCGACGCGATGCGCACCGGAACCCGCGAGGACCGCCTGGCCGCCGTGAACCGCGCCGCCGGCCTGCTCGGGGGCTTCGATTCGGCGGGTCAGCGTATCGTGGTCTGGTCTTTGCGCGAGCAGGCGGAATCGTCCTCGGCGCCGGGCGAGGTCCGCGGCAGAGCTTTCCTCGTCCTCGGCGAACAGGTCGGCTGGCTCAAGGACGACATGACCAAGCGCGACGCGATCGAAACCTTGCTCGGCGCGCTCGAGGCGACTCCGGGCGACTCGCGTGAGGGCTATCGCCGCCACGCGCTCAAGGGCTTGTGGGCCGCGGCGGACCGCCTGCCCCAGGACGCGCGTCTCGAGGACCGCGTCGGCTCCGCTTTGACCGTTCTGGTCTCGTCTTCCGACGGCGTGGAGCGCACGATGGCCTTGCTCGGCCTCAACGACCTGCTCCGTTCGCGCCCGAGCGTGCTCGAGCTGCATCGACCGACGCGCGGAGCCCTCGTGTCCGCCTTGCTCGACCCCATCGCGTCCTCTCCCTCGGCCTTCTGCACCGACGGCCGCCGCAACGACGACGAGCGCCAGGCGGCCTTGCGCGTGCTGGCCGACATCGCCTGGGCGAGCGCCGACGCCTCCGCGCGCATGCGCGTGCGCGACATCATGGTCTCGGTCGCTCAGCTGGATTCCAACCCGGCCGTCCGCCGTTACGCCGACTACTGGTCCCGCGCGATCCGCGGGTAGCGGCGAGATAGGACCTTTGTCGTAAAAAATAGGTCCGTTGGGCCCACGCTCTTCCTTACATAGCAGGCTATCCTCATCGTTAAGATGACTCTGCGCCTGCTTTTCAATGCCCTTCTGGCCTTCGCGCTCGCGGCCCCCGCCGCGGCGCAGCGCGTTTTCACTCCCGGCTCGGCGCCGACCGTCATCCCGTCGCTCGGCCCCGGCTTCTCTCCGTCGGTGACGGCGCCGGCGATCATGCCCGGGTTGACCCCGGGATTCGCGGCGCCTGCGCTCGTCCCGTCGCTGACCCCGTCACTTCAGGCGCCGATCCCGGTTCTCGCCCCGTCGGCGATTCCCTCGGCCGCCGTGCCGGCGTTCTCGCCGCAGGCGGCCCTCGCGCCGGCGCTGACGCCGGTCGTCCCGGCCGCGTCCCGCCCGGAAAAGGTCGTCCACGATTTCAAGGACATCAAGCGCCTGCTCGACGGCGGCGGCGAGTCGGCCGGTGCCGAGATATTCGACGGCGCGGCCGCCAAGCCGGTCGTTCCGCTCGGCGCCCTCGAGGTCAAAGTCCTCCGCGCCGAAACCGCCGACGAGGCCGCGCGCTACATTCAGAACACTCCCAACACGCACGCGTTCATCGCGGGAGTGCGGTCCAATTGGGACAAGATCGGCCGCCTCGACATCCGCGTCTACAGCGACGCCTCCGGCAACACCTTCCGCGCGGTGGACCTGACGGGACGCCCCGGCCTCGTCGACCTCCTGCCCGACTCCGACGTGCAGGCGCACGAGAAGGCCCTGATCAAGAAGATTCAGCTGCACACCGACGACCTGCAGATCGTCCTGCGCGAGGAGGGCAAGACCCCCGACCTCATCGTCGCCGGCGTCGTCACCGAGATGAAGAGCCAGGATCCCAAGGGCGACCTGGCCGTCCAACTCGAGCACGCGAACCTCCAGCTCCTCGCCCATTCGAAGCGCCACGGATTGGGCTCCGGCGCGATCGCCGTCGACCTCACGGGCCGCGATTCGGTGCCCGTCGATAATACGCTCGCGACGATCAACGCCTTCGCGGCCGCCAACGCCGTGGGCTTCCACCGCGTCGAGGTGTACGCCGGCGCCGACCGCAAGGTCTTCACGGTCGGCCAGAGTCGCGCCTTCGCGCTCGAGAACGCGACCAAGGCCGCGGCGCCGCGCTCGGCCTCGCGCTTCTTCGTCCCGAACGCCCTGCACGAGGCCCCGGTGCCCGACAAGGACATCGTCCTGCGCGAAGTCTTCGAGCCCGCCGAGCGCCTGAAGAGGGCCGGCGTGAAGGCGACGATCACCGCCTACGGCTCGGCGCGCATTCTTCCGCCCGACGTCGCACGCGCGCAGCTCGGCAAAGCGGAAAAGGCGTATCAGCGGCGGCCGAAGGACGCCCAGGTCCGCGCGGCCCTCCACGAGGCGCGCCAGGCCGTCGAAAACTCCAAGTGGTACGCGGTCGCGCGCGAATTCGGCGGCCTCGTCGCCGTCAACGGCGCCGGCGAGATCGGCCTCGTCACCGGCGGCGGCCCCGGCATCATGGAAGCCGCCAATCGCGGCGCCCTCGAGAAGGGCGGGCCGAGCATCGGCTACAACATCATCCTCGACAAGGAGCAGGGCCTCAACAAGTTCGTGACGCCCGGCCTCGAGTTCGAGTTCCAGCACTTCTCCACGCGCAAGATGGCCCTGCGCGCCGGCTCGATGGGCCTCGTCTACTTCCCCGGCGGCTTCGGCACGATGGACGAGCTCTTCGAGGTCCTGACCTTGATGCAGACGCGCAAGATGAAGCGCGTGCCGATCGTCCTCGTCGGCGAGAAGGCCTACTGGGAAAAGATCCTCGACTTCTCCGAATTCGAGCGCATGGGCCTGATCTCCCACGGCGACCGGTCCCTGTTCCGCTTCGCCGACACCGCGCGCGGCATCTGGGACGCCGTCGCCGGCTCTCCCGTCTTGACGCGACGCTGACGCCCTGTCATACTGGCGGTCATGACCACCGACAAGCCCCTGTCGTCCGAACATCGCATCGAGATCGCGACCGGCATCGTCCTCTGCCTCGTCACCTGCTGCTTTTACAACATCTACTGGAACTACCGGCAGTTCCAGGCGATGAATGCCCTGCTCGGCCGCGAGGAGTACCAGTTCGTGCCCTGGCTGCTGCTCTCCATCGTCACGTGCGGGCTTTATCACATCTACTACGAATATAAGATGGGCTCGGACCTCTACTCGTGGCTCAAGGAGTCCGGCCGCGAGGTCAATCCGAACCTGCCCATGATCGGGCTCATCCTCTCCGTCTGCGGCCTGACCATCATCACCGACGCCGTGTACCAGCACGAGCTCAACAAGCTCACGTGAAGATCAAGCACCCCGTCCCGTTTCACACCGTCGCCGCCGTCGCGTGGGTTCTCTGCGCGGCGCAGGCGGCGTCGGGCGCGGGCGAAGGCGTGATTCTCTGTCCCTTCCGTCTCCTCACGGGGCATCGCTGCCCCGGTTGCGGGATGGGGCACGCCGTCGCGTCCGCGATGCGCGGCGACTGGTCGGCCTCATTCCACTATCATCCGCTCGGGATTCCGGTGCTGATCGCCTGGACCGGCTGGCTCGTCTGGACGGCGCTTCGGGCGTGCGGCGCGGACCGAGCTCCGGTCGTCGCGTCGCGATGAAGCCGGGCTGGTACGCCGCTCCGGCGATCGCGACGATCGTCTCCGTCGAGAAGCTGAAGGGCATCCTGATCGCCTGGTTCGTGTACCGGGTCCGCAACGCGCCGGACACGCCTCCGGCGCCGCTTCCCTAGGGCTTCATCCCCGGCAGGTCGCGCCGCGTCTTCCACGCGAGCAGCAGCGCCGCGACGGCAATCGTCAAGAACACGGCCTGCGGGCCGAGGTGCCAGCCCAAGCCCAGCGCCGCGAACGCGAGGTTCGCCGCGGGGAATAGGGCGAATGCCGCCGCGCTCAGCGCCAGCCCCGCGAAGATGACGAGATTCGCCGCGCCGAGAAAGCGCCCGCGCGTCTCGGCGGGCGTCACCGCGTACAGCTGGGCGTTGAGCGGCACGTTGAACAGCCCCGACCCCGCTCCCAGTCCCAGCGCCGCGACGAAGCACAGCGCCAGCCCCGCCGCCGGGCCGAGCGCGCCGAGCAGCGCCAGGAAGACCGCCATCGTCAGCGCGCCCCACACGGCAAGGCCGGGCCGCACGCCCTTCTTCTGCAGGGCCTCCGCCAACGTCGAGCCGAGTCCGATGCCGGCCGTGAGCGTCGCGAGGAAGGCGCTCAGCCACAGATCGTTGAGATTCAGCGTCTCCTTCACGAACGCGGGCATATTGATCTGACCGATCGAGGCGATGAACCAGTACGCGGCGAGGCCGCGCACGACGAGGCGCACGGGTTTTATTTCCCGCACGGCGCGCCAGTCCGCCTTGAGGGTCCCGCGCAGGCCGCGCAGATAACCGCCGAACTCGCGCAGGACCGACTTCGGCGCGGGCGCCGAGGTCGGCGTCTTCTCCAAATATCGGCTCGCCCACACGCCGAGGCCCGCGACGGCGAGCAGCACCGCGGCGGACGCCGCGGGCGAGCCCGTCACGACGTCGAGCGCCGTGCCCGCGAGCATGCCGAGGACGATCCCGCCGAACGTGAACACGCTGTAGCGCGCGGTCGCGCCGCCGAGTTCCTTCTCCTCGACGATGCGCGTGAGCATGCGCTCCTTCGCGGGGCTCAGGAAGGCGCTGTGCGTGCCCATCAGGGCGAGTACGCCGGTCAGTCCGAGCATCACCGCCGGCGTCGGCCCCAGCGCGGTTCCGGCGGCGAACAAGCCGACGGCCGCGCCGACGATCACGACCTCGAGGATTTTCAAAATCTTGATGAGCTTCGCGTTCTCGAGCTTGTCGGCGAGCGGCCCCGCGAAGGACGAGAAAGCGACGTAGGGCAGCATGAACGCGGCCGTCGTGGCGCCGATCCAAAGGTTCGCTTTGTCGCCGCCGACGGCGCCCGTCACCCAGACCATGAACAAGGTCTTGAGCGCGGTGTCGTTGAACACGCCGAGAAAGTGGGTGCGCGTCAGCGCGCGGAACGCGGGGCGCTTGCCGAACGGCGCCGGCGGCCCCTGGTTCGGCGCGGGCGGGCCCTGCTCCGAGGCCTCGAGAGAAGCGGGAGACGATTCCGCCCCGAGCACCGCGGTCGGTGCCTGGCCGTTCGTAGTTTCGAACTTGGGGCGCGGCGCGGTGGCGTCGAAGCGTTCGCCGGCGCGCTCGCGTCCGCTTTCCGCCGATTCATGGTGCTCCGGCGTCGCGGCGGCTTGCAGCGCGACGGCCGCGAGCGCGGCGGGCGTCGCGGGCTTCGCCGCCGTGCCGGCCGCCGTCGTGGCGCCCCCGGGAGCGGGCGCGGGCGACGGCGGGAGGGTCGGGGGGGGGGGGGGGGGCAAAGACGGCGCGGGAAGAGAGGGGCCGGG
>JACRDP010000002.1 GCA_016212855.1 Elusimicrobiota bacterium | reverse complement strand
TTCGTGGCGCGATCAGCCGGGGCTCATGACGTTTCTGAGGAAGTTGTAGGCGTTTACTTATGTTGCCGCCGAATCACAATTCACGTTGTGCGTCATCGAGAATCCCGATGAACACAACATAACTGCGGCCGCAACATAACCCCGCGAGGTTTTCTCCGCCGCGATCGCGCACGGCGCGGCCGCCGTCGTCGCCGTCCATAATCATCCCTCCGGCGATCCCTCCCCCTCCGCCGAGGACCGCGAGGCCACGCGCCGTCTTCAGCGCGCCGGTGAGCTCCTCGGCATTCCGCTGGCCGATCATGTGATCGTGTCGGAGTCCTCCTTTTTCAGCTTCCGCGAAAGCGGGATACTGTAAAATCTCCCATGCTCGCGGTGCTGATGCTTTTCCTGATTCCCGTCGGCGGCGGCATTCCCGCCGGCGTCCTGCTCGCGCGCCAATACGCGCTCGCCTGGCCCGTCACCGCGTTTCTGTACTTCGTCTCGGACGTGATCCTCGCCTTCCTCTTCGAGCCGGTCCTGCGCCTGCTCGTCTATATCGGCAAGCGCGTCGAGTTCGTCGCCAAAGTCGCCGCCGTCATGAAGGCGACGATGGACAAGACGGCGGCCCTGTACGGCGGCGTCGGCGCGGGGCCCTTCACCTTGATCCTGATCGCCTTCGGCGTGGACCCGATGACCGGCCGCGCGGCGGCCATGGCGGCGGGCCACGGCTTCGTCGCGGGCTGGGCGATCGCGATCGCCGGCGACATGATCTACTACGCCGTCATCGCCTTCACGACCTTGCGCCTCAATCAATACTTCAAAGACCCGAACACGACCATGCTGATCGTGCTCGGCGCGATGATCCTCGTTCCCATTCTGGTCCGCCGCCTGAAAGTGGCATACTCTCGCTCGTGAGATCCTTCGCCCTCGCCGCCGCGGCTCTCCTGCTCGCAGGCTGCGACACCTATCACTTTCTCTCGGGCACGATCCAAGAGGACGCTCGCCGTCCGGTGCAGGCGGTGCGTCACTACGAAAAATTCCTCGCCTCGCGCCCGAAGGATCCGCGCTCGTGCGAGGTGCGCCTGCGCGCGGCCGAGCTCTATCGCGCCACCTTCGGTCGCTGCGAAGAGGCGCGGACGCATTACGAGGCCGCGGCGCGCGACTTCCCGAAGCAGCCGGCCTGCGTGACCCGCGCCAAGCTCGGCCTTTTAAAGTGTCCCGACTATTTCCCGACCGATCCCGGCCGCACCTGGGTCTACGTCGACAGCGCCAGCGGCGGCCGGGCGATGCGCCAGGAGTCCGAGGCGATGGTTTCCTCGGGTACGATCCAGTCGGGGCTGTTCGCGGGCGACAAACGCATTCTGCTCAAGAGCGAACGCTACGAGAAGGCCGACTGGTCGGTGTGGCGAATTGATAAAGAGGGCCGTGAACCCATACTGCGCTATCCGTACAACGAGGCCATGACCTGGACCGTCAAACGCGGCAAGATCTCGGTCGAGTACCTCGTCGCCTCCTCCTCCGCGGCGGTGACGGTCAAGGCCGGAACCTTCTACGGCTGCGTGAAGATGCGCGAGCGCGAGGCCGCGAATCGGCGTTCCTGGAAGTACGACTACTACTGCCCCGGCGTCGGCAGGGTGAAGACCTCGGTCGCGGGCCCCGGCTATGAGAACCCGAACACGGAGCTGCTCCGGTTTGGTAAAATAGACTAGGCCTTTCCGTCGACGATGAAACTCCCCCGCCCCCTCTCGCATTCGTCCATCTCGCTCTACAACGAGTGCCCCCAGAAGTACAAGTTCAAGTACGTCGATAAGATTCCGGAGAAGCCGCGCCACTTCTTCTCCTTCGGCCAGAGCGTCCATCTCGCGCTCGAGTACTTTTACAGTAAAACGGAGCCGGTCGCCCCGAGCCTCGAGGCCCTGCTCAAGCACTACCGCGAGATCTGGGTGAAGCCCGGCTACCGCGACGAAAGCCAGGAGGCCGAGTACTTCGAGGAAGGCCGGCAGATCCTGACGCGCTTTTATGACAAGCACGCGAAGTCCTACCACGTGCCGTTCTCGGTCGAGTACAACTTCGCTTTCGAGCACGAGGGCATCCCGCTGACCGGCAAGGTCGACCGCATCGACAAACTCCCCGACGGCCGGCTCTCGATCCTCGACTACAAGACCGGCAAGAAGCTCGCGGCGGGCCGGCTCGACATCGACGCGCAGCTCACGATGTACCAGTTCGCCTGCGAGAAGCAGTTGGGCGAGGAAGTCGGCGAGCTGATCTTCTACCACCTCCCGACTTTGAAGGAGCATCGCACCGTCCGCCGCGGCGCGCCGCTTGTAAAGGAACTCACGGCTCGTATCGTGAATACCGCCGAGGCGATCACGAAGGACAAGTTAGATCCCAAGCCGATGGACTCGGTCTGCCGGTGGTGCGACTACAAGCCGATCTGCCCGATCTTCAAGGACCAGTACGCCGGCATGCCCGAGACGCCGGCCAAGCCCGCCGGCGAGCCCGAGCTCGCCGCGCTCGTGGACGCGTACGGCGCGGCGACGGCGAAGATCGAATCGGCGAAGAAGGAGGCCGAGGCCGCCGGCGCGGCGCTCGCCGCGGCGCTTAAGAAGAAGAACTACGCCCGCGCCTTCGGCGAAAAATTCGAGGTCTCGCTCTCGCCCGCGGTGAAGTGGGAGTTCATGGACAAGAAGAAGGTCCTCGAGATCCTCAAGACGGCGGGCCTCTTCGACCAGGTGCTCGCCCCTTCCGCCCCGCTCGTCAATAAGCTCCTTGAAGGAGCGTCCCTCGACAAGGACCTTCGCGCGCGCCTGACCGAGCTCGGCGAACGCGTCGAGTCTCCCGAGCTGAAGCTCAAGAAATTATGAGCCGCGATCTCCTCCTCGCGCTCGACCAAGGCTCCTCCTCCTCGCGCGCCGTCCTCTTCGACCTCAAGGGCCGCATCGTCGCGCTGGCTCAGCGCCCCGTGCGCACCAAGCGCCCCAAGGCCGGCTGGGCCGAGCACGATCCGCTCGAGCTGGCGAAGACGCTCGAGGCCTCGCTCGACGCGGTGTTATCGAAACTCGGTCCGAAGGACCGGGTGCTGGCCGCCGGCCTCGCAGTCCAGCGTTCGACCATCGTCTTCTGCGAGAAGGGCACTTTCAAGCCCGTCGCCGCCGCGCCGTCCTGGATGGACGGACGCGCCGCCGAGTTCGTGGGGCCCCTGCAGGAAAGACAGGGTGAAATCCACGGACTGTCGGGACTGTACGCGACGCCGTATTACTCGGCGCCGAAGATCCGCTGGTTCCTCGACCGCGAGCCGAAGGTGCGGGCCTTGGCCGACGCCGGACGCCTGCTGTGCGCGCCGGTCTCGACCTTCCTCGCCGCGCGCCTGACCAAGGGCGCCGTCGTCGCCGCCGATCCGACGTGCGCTCAGCGCACCTTGCTGATGAATCTCGATTCGCAAACCTGGGACCCCGGTTTGCTGGCGTTGTTCGGGCTTTCGGCCGACCTTCTGCCCTCGATTCGCTCCTCCGCCGGAGAATGGGGCGTCATCGAGCGGAAGGGCCGGAAAATTCCGTTGTTGGCCACGGTCGGCGACCAGCAGTCGGCGGCCATCGGTCTGGGCGCTTCGAAGGAAGGCGCCGCCGTGGCGAACTACGGCACCGGCGCTTTCCTTCTGCGCCATACGGGTCAGACGGCCGAACGCGCGCCGGGACTGCTGGCTTCGGCGGCCGCATCATTCGGCGATTTGCGCGGCTTCTATCTCGAGGGCACGGTCCACGCGGCCGGAACTTCCTTCGAATGGCTGCGCGACAACCTGGGCCTTATGAAGGAGACCAAGGCGATCGACGAGGCCTTCAAAAAATCCAAGCGCCGTGTGCTCATGCTCCCCGCCATCGGCGGCCTCGGCGCGCCGCGTTGGGACTACAAGACGAAGACCGCCTTCTTCGGGCTCGATTCACAGACGACGAAGCACGATCTCGTGCGCGCGACGGCCGAGGGGCTGTGCATGCTCCTGGCCGACGCCGCCGCCGTGATGACGGCGTCAGGCTCGCCGGTCGAATCGGCGCGCATCGCGGGCGGCCTGTCCCGCGCGGACGCGATGATGTCCTTTCAGGCCGACGCGCTGGGCGCCACGCTCGAGCGCCGCAAGGAAGTCGAAGCCACCGCGCTCGGCGCCGCGATCCTCGCCGCCAAGGCCGCCGGCCTGCCCTCGCCGGAAGAGATGGCCGACGCGAAGATCGAGAAGGTCTTCGCCCCGAAATCCGACGAAGAGACTCGTGCGAGGCGGCGTACCGAGTGGACGTGCTTCGTTGAATCGACGCAACGCCTCAGCCGCGAAGTCGCGCTCGGATAGGGCCTAGAGAGGGGCCCAAAAATATCTGCCCTTTAGGCCCAAATTCTTTCGCCGCCGTTTTTTCCTCGTGCTAGAATAACCGCATGACCCGCCGATACCTTCCCCTCGCCGCACTGCTGCTCGTCGTCGCCGGATGCGATTTCAAGGAAACGCGTTCCGGACAGATCGTACTGACCGCCGGCACCGCCGGCATCCCCCTGAACGGAAAAGCGGGCGCCGCGACCCTCGTCGCCGGCCGCGCCGACATCACGTTCAAGAAGGGCTCCAGCGACAAGTCGATCGCGATCATCGTCAAGCAGAACGGTCGCGCCGACGTCGAGCTCGAGGCCGCCGTCTCCAAGGGCTACGAGTCCGGCAACTTCACGCTGAAGGGCGCCGAGATCGGCCAGCCCGTGGACATGACGAGCGCCCGCGCCTACGCCATCACCGGCGGGGTCGAGCGCTACACGACCTGGGAAAACCAGGGCTCGCAGGAGTGCCTCGTCGAGATCAGCTACGAGCCTTGCGACGAGAACTGGACCGTGGGCTTCAAGTCCACGTCTGGAGCCGACCTCGGCTCCTTCGCGTCCCGCACGGCGAACCGCTGCAACGAGTACCGCCGCACGCAGTTCTGCCGCCGCGAGCCGAACTTCCCCCGCGGCGACTACCCGCGCGGACCGCACGGCCGCCACGGCGACTTCAGCCGGCTTCAGGAGATCGGCGTCGAGAACCTGAAGTTCGACTAGCCTCTAAGCCTTAAACTAGAAGAAGGCCGGCGCCGCTACACGCGGCGCCGGCCTTCCTATTTTGGGGTCTGACCTCCCGATGTCGCTAACTATGCAACACCGGGAGGTCAGACCCCGGCTATCGGCGCAGATGGGCGGCGAGCTTCTCGACGCTCAGGCCGGAGAAGCCGCCGAGCTCGAAATCCGCGATGGATAGGTCCTGCGCGTCGTTGGTGCCGTTGCGGTAGGCGGCGATCTTCATGCCCGCGCGCTTGGCGGCGAGGACGCCGATGGAGCTGTCTTCGATCGCGAGGCATTCCACCGTGGGAATCTTCAGCCGTGACGCGGCTTCGAGGTAGATGTCGGGAAGGGGCTTTGTCTGCCCCCCGACGTCGTCGGCGGAGACGATCGTGTCGAGCAGGGGCGTCAGCGCGAAGCGGTCCACGACCATCTTGATCCAGTGCGCGGGCGACGAGGAGGCGATCGCGGTCGCCACACCCTTGTGCTTGAGCTCGCGCGCGAGGTCGAGAAAGCCCTCGGCGCAGTCCACGTTTTGCTCGTAGACCTTCCTCGCCGTGAGGTCGCAGTGGTCGAGGAAGTCGCGCTTGCTGAGCTCGATGTCGAATTCTTTGACGAGGAAGCGGTGCAGGTCCTCGACGCCGAGGCCGACGGCGCGCTCGTCGTGCGCCGTCGTCCAGGACGGCGCGAGCTCGCGGAAGTACGCGGCCTCGAGCGACTTCCACTGCGCCTCGCTGTTGACGATGACGCCGTCCATGTCGAAGATGACGGCCCTCATGCCTTGGCCTCCGACAGCGCCTTCACGTGCGCGAGCACGCGCTCGTGAATCCGGTGAATGATCGCGTCCGAGAACGGCCGCCAGTACCAGGAGGGCCGGATCTCATGACGGTACCAGGTCGTGCCGGTCAGGCGCGTGCGGTTTCCGGGCAGGGCCTCGAGTTGGAATTGGCCTCCCTCCGAGACGAGGAATCCGTCGAGATGCGCGGGGTGCAGATCGGGATACCAGCTCGACTCCTTCATCGGCGCGGGCTGGCTCGTCACGGTGAACATGAGGAGTTTAGGCTCGTCCCAGACCGTAATCGGTTCGACGAAGGCGCCGGTGGTGAACTCGCAACGGCGCACGGCGCCGACGCCGCGCCCCGCGATGGTCGCTCGCACGGGATAGGCGAAGCCGAGCTTGAAGATGGGATGCGTCGGCGCCGGAAGCTCGGAAAAAGTGACGACGTTCCTCCAGACCGCGGCGGGCGGCGCGTCCACCTCGATCATGGTGCGGACGGGAAGGACGGCGTCGCGCTCGGCCGCGAATTCCTCGGCGCCCATGAGCAGGGGCACGCCGCAAACCAGGACGAGCATGGCGGCCGCGTGTTCGCCGCGGGACCGGCTTTGAATGAGATAGCCGAATAAAGCGCCCATAAGCGCGAGGGCGTAGCCCAAGGGAGCGGCCATCGCGAGGCAGATCACCCCTTCGACGGCGGCGGCGAGGATCACGACGCCCGCGAAGGTCGTCGACAGCATGGCGACCGCGACGCATTCGCCGAGCGTGCGCCGCTTGTGGTGGCCGTAGAGCAAAGAGGAGATCAGGCCGAGCACGAAGGGAAGCCCGATGAACAGGCCCCAACCGTAGCCCTTGAGCAGGGCCGTGGAGAACTGCGCCATGAGAAGGACGAGCGCGCCGCCGAGGCCGGTCGTGAGCGCGGCGTTGCCGACATCCGACCGCGGGATCAGGCGGTCGAAAAAGCGGGCGGAGTCGGAGGCCGCGGCGGCCGGAGGCAGCGAGGCCATCGCGAGAAAAAAGAACAAATTGAGGATCGGAACGAAGAACAGGATCACGAGCCAGGAGGGAAGGCCGCAGGAGCGCAGCCGGCGCAGGGTGAGGGCCAGTCCCGTCCAAATGAACGGGAAGGACATCAGGATCATCAACGAATAGAGACTGGCGTCGTTGCCCTTGTACTTGTTGAAGTCGAGGTCCGGGGCGTGCAGATAATGCGCGAACACCGACCAGGAGCGTTTGAACATCATGCCGGCGACGAGGCGTTCGAGGTTGTACTTCACCGCCATCAAAGAGAAGCCCAGGAGCAGGTAGCGGCCGCGATCGACGTCGCCGTCCAAGGTCCACAGGTCGCGCCAGCCGGAGCCTTCCGTCTCCGTCGCCGCGAACGAGGCCCGGCTGACGATCCAGACGAGCCACGCGATCGACCCGAACAGGAGAAGGAGGACGACGAGCATCAGCTTTCCGGAGCTTCGAGCTGCTGATAGCGGGTGAGCGTCGCGTACACGCCGTTTTTGGCGAGCAGTTCGCCGTGCGTGCCCGTTTCCTCGATCTTGCCATGGCGCATCACGACGATGCGGTCGGCCTTCTGCACGGTGGAGAGGCGGTGCGCGATCATGACGACGGTGCGCCCCGGATACAGGCGCTCCATCGCGTTCTGCACGGCGCGCTCGCTGCCCGCGTCGAGGTTCGAGGTCGCCTCATCCAGAATGAGCAGCTTCGGGTCCTTGAGCACCGCGCGCGCGATCGCGAGGCGCTGGCGCTGGCCGCCGGAGAGCTGCGCGCCGCGGTCGCCGAGCGGCGTGTCGAGGCCCTGCTTCATCGCGCCGATGAAGTCGCTCGCGTCGGCGACGGCGAGCGCCTTCTGGACGTCGTCGCGCGACGCGCCCTCGCGGCCGACGGCGACGTTGCCGAACACGGTGTCGTTGAAGAGGATGGTCTCCTGGGACACGAGGCCGAGGCGCGCGCGCAGGTCGTGCGAGGACATGTCCTTGAGGTCCACGCCGTCGATGGTGATGCGGCCCTCGGTCGGGTCGAAGAGGCGCAGGAGCAGATGGACGAAGGTCGTCTTGCCGGAGCCGGACGGACCGGCCAAAGCGACGATCTCACCGGGCTTGATCGTCATGGAAACGTCCTTGAGAGCCCACAATTCGCGGGACGGATAACGGAATGAGACCTTTTCGAAGACGATCCCCTTGGTCAGCGACGGAAACGGCAACGGATGGAGCGGCTCGACGACGGAAGGATTTTCGTCGAGGATCGAGAAGATGCGTTCGGCCGCGGCTAACCCTAACTGTAATGTCGAGTTCATCTGCGCCAGATTCTTGATCGGGCCGTAGGCCATGAAGAAGGAGCCGAGGAAAACGGCGAACTGAGAGGCCGTCATCTCCCCGGCGCCGATCGCGCGTCCGCCGAGCCAGACGATCGCGGCCATGATCAGCGAGCCCAGAAACTCCATCAGCGGCCCCGACAGGGCGGTCGCGCGGAAGTAGCGCATCATCTGGTGGAAAAATTCGTCGTTCTCCACGCGGAACTTCGCGATCGCGCCCTTCTCGTAGTTGAAGGACTTCACGACCAGCATGCCCTGCAGGCTTTCCTGGAAACGGTGGTAGATCTCGCCCATGACCTCGTTGCCGCGGCGGCCGGCGGCGCGCAGCTTGCGGCCGAGAATGCCGAGGACTCCGCCGGCCATCGGGATCGCGATCAACGCGACCAAGGCGAACTTGGGATTGGTCATGATCATCACGGCGAGGACGACGATGATGGTCAGCGAGTCGCGGATGGCGTAGAGCGGGACGAACTGCAGCGCGGACTGCAGGTTGTTCATGTCGTTGGTGAGCTTGGCGAGGACCTCTCCGCCTTTCGACTTCCAGAAGAAGTCCATCGACAGCGCGTGCAGGTGGGTGAACAGGTCCTCGCGGATTTCCTGCGTGATCTTTTGGCCGAGCCAGGACATCAGATAGGACTGCGTGTACTGAAACACGAGCTTGAGGAAGAAGATCACCGGGATCATCAGCGCCACTTGCTTCAGGCGCTCGGCGTCGGTGTCGACGAACAGGCTGTTGGTGATCGGACCGAGGACCTTGACCAGCGCGCCGTTGAGCGCCGCGACGATGATCATCACGGCCGTCGCCTGGAGCAGGCGCAGGCGGTAGGGGCGGACGTAGGAGAGGAGGCGCTTCAGCGAGCGCTTGTCCGCGTTCACTGGGACAGGACCTTCTTCATCGCGGCGAGCGCTTTCTCGATGTTCTCGACGGAGTTCGCGTAGGAAAAACGGAGGTAGCCCTCGCCCAGCGCGCCGAAGGACGTGCCGGGCAGGCAGGCGACGCCCGCGTCGTTGAGCAGCGCGTCGGCCAGGGCCTTGGACTGCCGCCCGGTGCCCGTGATGTTCGGAAACACGTAGAAGGCGGCGTTGGGAGTCTTGCAGGTCACGCCGGGCAGGGCGTTCAGGCCTTTGACGATGACGTCGCGGCGCTTCTTGAACTCCTTGACCATGGATGTCACCGAGGTCTGCGGCCCGGTCAGCGCTTCGATCGCCGCGATCTGGGAGAAGGAGGCCACGCAGCTGTGGTCGTTTGTGGAGAGTTTGGCCATCGCGTCGATGAGCCACTTGGGTCCCACGCCGTAGCCCAGGCGCCAGCCGGTCATCGCCCAGGTCTTCGAGAACCCGTCGAGCAGGATCGTCCGCTCCTTCATGCCGGGCAAGGACAGGATCGAGCGGTGCTCGCCCTTGTAGACGATGCGGGAGTAGATCTCGTCGGACAGGATCATCGCGTCGGGAAACTTCGCCAGGGCCCGCGCGACGCGCTCCATCGTCGCCGGGGTCATCACGCCGCCGGTCGGGTTGGCGGGAGAATTGAGGATGACGAGCTTGGTTTTGGGCGTGAGGAGCTTCTCGAACTCCGCCGGGTCAAAATCCCAGTCGAGGCTCTCGCGGATCGGCAGCGGCACGGCCTTGCCTCCCGCGAAATTGATCATCGACTCGTAGATCGGGAAGCCGGGGTTCGGGTAGATCACCTCGTCGCCGGGCTCGATCAAAGCGAGAAGAGTGAAAAAAATGACGGGCTTGCCGCCGGGGACGAGGATGGTTTCCTCGGGCTTGACCGTTATCCCCCGCGTCTTGGAGACATACTCGGCGACGGCCTTGCGCGCCTCCGGCAGCCCGGCGGACGGCCCGTAGTGGGTGTAGCCCGCGTCGATGGCCTTCTTGCCGGCGTCGCGGATGTTTTTAGGCGTGTCGAAATCGGGCTCGCCGATCTCGAGATGGACGATTTTACGGCCCTTGGCCTCCAGGGCGCGGGCGCGGGCCAAGACCTCGAAGGCGGTCTCGGTGCCCAGGCGCGAAAAGCTTTGAGCCAGGCGCATGAGCCGATTTTAGCTTTTTTAGGCCGCTCGGCCCAGAATGCGCTTTTGGTCCGCTTCGGCCAGGACCATGAACCGCCCGTCGGCGTAGGCGTAAACCTGACCGTCGGTCCCGGTCATGGTTCCCTCGAGAAGGACGAGGCGGTGGCGCTCGCGGATGAAGCGGGTCTCCACGAGCATGGTCGCCCCCAGCGGCACGCCCCGGCGGAACTCGGTCGTCAGGCGCGCGGTCATCACCGGGCGCTCCATGAGCCAGGCCGCCGCGCCGAGCGCCTCGTCGAGCGCGGTCAGGATCGCGCCGCCGTGGACGAGACCGGGCGCGCCCTCGCTGTGCTTGCCGAACTGCGCGGTCGCGACCAAAGAGCCGTCGTGGCGGCGGTAGTATTTGAGGACGATGCGCCCCTCGGTGCCGGTCATGCCCGCGAACGCGCCGCGCGCGGTGGCGAACGGGAACGGCTGGACGGCTTCCCAGTCCGGCAGGGGCCAGGGGGCCGGGGTCTTCGGGCTCATCGACCCAGTTTAGATTATTTGACGGCCGCCGCGCGCCGCAGCTCGTCGGGGGTCAGATAGAGGAGCTTCTTGCGAGCCGCGGTCTTCACGGAGACCCGCGGATACAGCCACTCGCGGTAGCGCGCGAGACCCTCGGCGAAGCCGAGCTTGATCACCGCGCGGTCGGCGTCCTTCTCGAAGTCCGAAATCCGCTTGCTCGCGGGCGCGACGGCGTAGCGCCAGCCGAGGCCCAGCAGTCCTCGTCGTCCCATCGTCGAGAACGCGTCGATGTGCGCGAGCTCGTGGGCGAGGATCGCTTTTTCGGCCTCCGGCGGCGGCGGATCGCCGCAGAGCTTGGTATTGACCCGCACCGCGTAGACGCGGTCCCGCGGGTCGCGCCAGAACGAGCGCGGGCGGGCCTGAAAGAAGTCCTCGCCGGACTCGAAGGGCTCGAGGACGAGGTTGAGGCCGTCGAGTCTGGGAAAAGAGGATCGTAAGGCTGAAATCTGCGCGGCGACGCGCGACAGGCACGAGGTCTCCGCGCTCGCTCCCAGCGCGGCGAAAAGGAGCAGGGCCGGCAGGACGCGCGGGATGAAGGTGCGCACGGGCTCGCTCTTTCCCTTCACGATCACCGGTTCGGCCTCGGTCCAGCCGAATTCGTCTCCGGCGAGATCGCGCGTGGTTTTCGAGATCAAGGTGACGACGCCGTGCTGCTTGGTCAGCCCCTCGATGCGCGACGCGAGGTTCACCGCGTCGCCGATGGCGGTGAACTCGAGGCGCCGGGTGGGCGAGCCGATATTTCCCACCACGACGGGTCCGGTGTGCACGCCGATGCCGATGCGCAGGACCGGTTCGCCTCGGCCGGACCGGGCCTCGTTGACGGCGGCCAGCTCTTGGACCATCTCCAGAGCGCAGGCCACGGCGTTGAACGGGTGGCGCGCGTCGGCCAGCGGCGCGCCGAAATAGGCCATGAGGCCGTCGCCGATGAATTTGTCGAGCGTGCCGTTGTGCTTGAAGATGGTCTCCACCATCCGCTCGTGGTATTCATTGAGCATGGAGACGACCTTCTCCGGCGCCAGCTTCTCGGACAGCGCCGTGAAATCGCGTATGTCCGAGAACAGGATGGTCGCCTCGCAGGCCTTCGCCGTCTCCTCGCCGCCGCTGAGCAGCTTCTCGGCCACCGCGGAACTGAAGTGGCGGCTGAGCCTCTCGAGCTTCATGCCCTCGTGCGAGACGGCGGCGACCAGCACGCGCACCCGCGAAACGAGATGCCAGGCCGCCGTGCCCGCGCCGCCGAGGACGACCAGGGCCGCGATTTGAGCGCCGCCCGGAACGCCGGCCTGGCGCAGCAGCGCGATCTCGAGAACGGCGCCGGCCAAAGCGACCCCGACGGCCAGGCGGCGATCGAGCGTCAAGGCCGCGAGCAAGGTGAAGAGGCAAAACAGTCCCAAGGCGAAGCACGCCGTGCCGGCCGGGGCCTCCGAGACGGCCATCGAGGAGCTCTGAATCCAGTAGGCCATCGGCACGTCGAGCAGGAGCAGCCCCAGGCCGGCCAGGCGATACAGCGCGGGACGCCGCCAGGCGGCCAGGGCCAGGCCCGCGCTCGCCCCCGCGTACACGGCGAACAGGGGCAGGGGCGCCAGCCAGTTGCTCACGCCGCGTCCCAGCCCCAGCCAGGCGGCGACGGCGAGGACGGCGGATACGCAGATAAGGCGGATGGTGCTCAGGCGCTTGGCGTTGCGCCTGCATTCCCGGTCCATGGCGCGGTGGACCATGCCGGACGTCGAGTCGTGCATGGTCGCAAGCATAGCCCGCACGGCGGCCCCCGTCAAGTGAGCGCGACCGCCCCTGAATTTGATTGAATTAAGGAAGCCGTACGACGAGATTGCAAGGTGTCAGGCTTTCGGTTTTAACTTTTACCAGCCCGCCCGACTTGCGAAAAGTTAAAACCGAAAGCCTGACACCGAAAAAACGGAGGACGAATGACCGCCGCCACCCTTCCCGAAGTTCACCCCCTTTTGAAGGAATTCCTGTCGCGCAAGCTGCACAAGCTCCTCATCGACGGCCAGCCCGTCGAAGCCGCCTCGGGCAAGACCTTCACGACCCTCAATCCGGCCACGGGCGAGACGCTCGGCGTCGTCTCCGAGGCCGAGTCCGCCGATGTGGACCGGGCCGTCGTCTCCGCGCGCAAGGCGCTCGAGGGGCCGTGGTCCAAGCTGTCCCCCGCCGATCGCGAGAAAATACTCCATAAAGTCGCCGACCTCATCGAGGCGCGCGCCGAGGCTTTCGCCCAGCTCGAGACGCTCGACAACGGCAAGCCGATCCGCGAAGCGAAGAGCGGCGATCTGCCCCTCTCGGCCGCTTTGTTCCGCTATTACGGCGGCTGGCCGACCAAGCTTCACGGCGAGACGACGCCCGTCTCGGTGCCGTATTATCCCGGGGCCAAATTTCTCCACTATACCGTGCGCGAGCCCGTCGGCGTGGTCGGAGCGATCATTCCGTGGAACTTCCCCCTGCTGATGGCCGCCGAGCGCCTCGCTCCGGCTTTGGCTTGCGGCAACGCGATCATCCTCAAGCCGGCCGAGCAGACGCCCTTGTCCGCGCTCTGGCTCGGCGAGCTCCTGCTCGAGGCCGGGGTGCCTCCGGGCGTGGTGAACGTGGTTCCGGGCTACGGCAAGACCGCCGGCCACGCGATCGCCGCGCACATGGGCATCGACAAGGTCACCTTCACCGGTTCGACGGCGACGGGACGCGAGGTCGTGAAGGCCTCCGCCGGCAACATGAAGCGAGTCACGATGGAACTGGGCGGCAAGTCCCCCAATATCGTGTTCGCCGACGCCGACATGGAGGCCGCGGCGCGCGGCATGTTCATGGGCATCTTTTACAACCAGGGCCAGACCTGCTCCTCCGGCTCGCGCGTGTTCATCGAACGCTCCGCTCACGACAAACTTCTCGAGGCTCTCGCGGCCAAGGCGAAAACGATCAAGCAGGGCAACCCGCTCGATCCCAAGATGGCGATGGGTCCGCTTGTGTCCGCGCAGCAGCGCGACCGCGTCATGTCCTTCATTGAGTCCGGCAAAGCCGAAGGCGCGAACCTGCTGGCGGGCGGCTCTTCGGTCGCGGGTCCCGGCTACTTCGTCCAACCGACCGTGTTCGGCGGCGTGAAGGATAGTATGAAGATCGCCCGCGAGGAGATCTTCGGACCGGTCGTCTCCGTCTTCCCCTTCGACACCGTCGACGAGGTCATGACCCGCGCCAACGACACCGACTACGGCCTCGTCGCCGCCGTCTGGACCAAGGATGTGAAGAAGGCGCACCAGACGGCCGCGCGCCTGAAGGCCGGCACGGTGTGGATCAACTGCTATCAGTTCGTCGACGCGGCCGCGCCGTGGGGCGGCGTCAAGCAAAGCGGCTACGGCCGCGAGAAGGGGCAGTGGGCACTCGAGAACTACACGTCGTTGAAATCGGTATGGGTCGATCTGAACTGATGTCCGAAGTCCTCGTCGAGACCGACGGAAAGGTTGGGATCGTCACGCTCAACAGGCCCCAGTCGCTGAACGCGCTGTCCATCGCGGTCATGGACGCGGTCTCCGAAGCGCTGGGAGGTTTCGACCGAGACCCTGAGATTCGTTGCATGGTCCTGGCAGGTCTCCCCAAGTCGTTCGCCGCAGGCGCAGATATTTCTGAGATGAAAAATATTGACGGCGCCGAAGGCGCCGAGAAAATGTTGAGCCGCAATCTCTCGAACTGGGACAAGATCGGGTCGTTAAAAAAACCGCTCATCGCGGCCGTGTCGGGCTTCGCGCTCGGGGGCGGCTGTGAGCTCGCGATGGCCTGCGATATGATCGTGGCCTCGGAGACGGCCGTTTTCGGACAGCCCGAGGTCTTGATCGGCGTGATGCCCGGCGCGGGCGGCACGCAGAGACTGACGAAGGCCGTCGGCAAGGCCGTGTCCATGGAAATGAATCTGACCGGCCGCCGCCTCGGCGCGCGCGAGGCGCTCGAGCGCGGGCTCGTCAATCGCATGGTGCCGGTCGAAAATTATTTGAGCGAGGCGATTAAGCTCGCGAAGCTCATCGCCGAGCAGCCGCCGCTCGCCGTCCAGGCCGCCAAGGCCGCCGTGAACGCGGCCGTCGACCGGGGTCTCAAGGACGGTCTCGCCGCGGAACGCCGAGCTTTCTACGGTCTTTTCGACACGCAGGATCAAAAAGAAGGCATGAAAGCCTTCGCCGAGAAGCGCAAAGCCGTCTGGACCGGAAAATGAATAGGACCGAAACCGCGACCCAAGAGCTTTTGATCGACGTGAAAGACGGAGTCCTCACGCTCACGTTGAACCGCCCCGACGTTCTCAACGCCCTGACCATGGGCATGATGAAGGGCATCCGCGATTCGCTGAAGAAGGCCGAAAGCGACAAGACGATCAAGGCCGTGATTCTGACCGCCTCGGGCCGCGCGTTCTGCGCGGGCGCCGACCTCGGCGACCTCAAGAAGCGCCAGGCGGTCAAGTCGTTCTCGCTCGGCGACGAGCTCCGCGACCACTTCAACCCGCTCGTGGCGCAGATCCGCCGTCTCGAGAAACCCGTGATCGGCGCGATCAACGGCCTCGCCGCCGGCGCCGGCGCCTCCATCATCCTCGCGACCGACCTCAAGGTCTGCGCCGAGAAGGCGACGTTTCTCAACGCCTTCGTGCGCGTCGGCCTTGTCCCGGACTCGGGCATGACCTATTACCTGCCGCGGTTCGCGGGCTATTCAAAGGCGTTGGAACACGCCTGGCTGGCCAAGCCGGTGACCTCCGATCAAGCCCTGGCCTGGGGCTGGGTCAACAAGGTCGTGCCGACGGAGTCCGTGCTCGCCGAGGCGCAGGCCTTCGCCGCCGAGCTCGTCAAGATGCCGCCGCTCGCGCTCGCGCTCACCAAGCGCGCGGTCAACAAGTCGCTCGAGGCCGCCTCTCTCGACCAGCAGATGGAGTACGAGGCCCAGCTGCAGGAGATTCTCGGCCGCACGAAGGATCACGCCGAAGGCGTCACCGCTTTTCTCGAAAAAAGGCCGCCCAAGTTCATAGGAGAATGAGATGACTCTCGAACCCAATCGCATCCGCGAAGAGAAGCTCCTGGCCAAAATCGCCAAAGGCCAGAAGATCGAACGCCTCGACGAGATGAGCGACGAATACCGCGAGCACCTCACCAATCTGATGTCGATGCAGGCCGACTCCGAGCTGGCCGGCGCGTTCGGCTACGTGCCGTGGATTCAGCAGGCTCCGGACATCAACGAGACGCTCGTCGTGGCGCAAATCGTCAAGGACGAGGTCCGCCATGCGACGGTCATGTACCGCCTGCTCAAGGGCATGGGCGTGGACGTCGACGAGTACTACCGGACGCACAACTTCAATCTGCGCGTTGACGCCGACGACATCGGCACCTTGCGCGCCGCGGAAGACAAGCGCGTCAACATCTTCTACTACCCGATCGAGACGTGGTCGGACTTCATCATGTTCAATTTCTGCATGGACCGCGGCGCGGGCCACCAGCTCGAGGACTCGCTCGACTGCTCGTACAAACCGTGGTGCGAGGGCATGGAGGGCATCTTCAAGGAAGAGGAGATGCACATGGCGCACGGCGACCAGTGGGCGAAGCGGCTCTCGGCCGACGACAAGACGCACGACGCGCTCCAGACGGCGTTCGACAAGTGGTATCCGCGCACGATGAACATCTTCGGCCGGGCCAACTCGCCGAAGAACGCGATCTACCGCAAGTACGGCCTCAAGAAACGCGACAACGACGAAGTCAGGCAGGCGTTCGCCGCCGACATCAAGGACAAGGCCTCCAAGTTCAAACTGAAGGTTCCGGCGTGGACCCCGGTCGCGGCCAAGATGTCGGAAGAGCCGTTTATCCCGGGCTAGTGGGCAAGCTCCTCACCGAGGTCCGCGACCGTGCGCTGAAGCGGCCCTGGCTGCTCGCGCCGCCCCTGCTCGGCCTGCTCGCGCAGAACGTCGCGAGCATATTCGACGGAGGCTCCGTCGTGATCCGGATGCTTCTGCTCGCGGCGCTGACCTCGGCCGTGACGGCGCTGTTCGCGGAGCTGTGGCTCGGGGACGGCTGGAGCGTCAAGCCCGCCCGGCTGGCGGACGCCTGGAAGCTCTTCCTTCTGCCGTATCCGCTGCTCCTCGTGTTCGGACTACTCACGACGCCGCTCGTGTATTGGGTTCTGCACGCCGAGCAGACCCAATCGTACTCGATGGCGATCATCTCGCTGGTGCTCGGCGCGGGCAAGATCGTCGCCTTCGCGCTGTGCGGCGTGTCGACGTTCGCGCTGCTGCGCCGGAGCGACGCCTCCGGCGCGTGGGGAGCCCTGAAGCTCGGGGCGCGATCGGTCGCGGCCAACGCCGGCTGGCTCCTGCGCCTTTTCATCGGGCTTTGGCTCTTTCAAGAGGCCTGCGTGTACCTGGCCAAGCAGCTGGCTCCGGGTTTCGTGCTCGCCGGCTTCTTCACGACCGCCATCCCGCTGTTCGGCTGCGTGGCGCTGCCCATCGAGGCGTGGCGCTCGGGTACGCTGTCCAAGCCATGATCCAGCGCGTGGCGATCGTCGGCGCGGGCACCATGGGCGCGGGCATCGCCCAGCTGTGCGCGCAGTCCGGCTTCTCGGTCAAAGTCCACGATCCGATGCCCGCGGCGCTCGCGGCTTTGCCCGCGAAGCTCAAGAAGTCGTTCGACTCGGCCGTGCTCAAAGGGAAGCTGTCGACGCAGCAGGCCGAGCGCGCCTATCATTCGGTCTCCGCCATCGCGGACATCTCGGACCTGACCGGCGCGGACCTGGTGATCGAGGCCGCGCCCGAACTGCTCGCGCTCAAGCAGGACCTGTTCGAGAAGCTGTCGGCGATCTGCCCCGACGCCTTGCTCGCGACGAACACCTCGTCTCTCTCGGTCAAGGACATTATGGCGCGCGCCAGCGGCAAGGAGCGGACGCTCGGCGTCCACTTCTTCAATCCTCCCGTCGCCATGAAGCTCGTCGAGGTGATCCGCACCGGCGACACCGCGCCGTAGGCGTTCCAGGCCGCGTGGGAGTTTCTGCTCATGGGCCTGCGCCGGAGCCCCGTCGACGTGAAGGACGTGCCGGGATTCATCGTCAACCGGGTCATGCGGCCATATTACGTCACGGCGCAGCGCCTCGTCTGCTCGCAGACGAGCTACGCAGCCGTCGATGACGCCTGCCGGAGCCTCGGCGGCGTTCCGATGGGGCCGTTCGAGCTCATGGACCTGATCGGACTCGACACCAATTTCGCGATCACAGGGGCGATTTACGGAGCGCTCGGGCGCCCGGAGAGATTCAAGCCGCCGGAGATTCAGAAGCAGCTGGTGCTTAAGGGCGCGACGGGGCGCAAGGCGGGCAAGGGGTTCTACCTGTATCAGGACGGGAAGATAACGGCGGTGAACCCGGATGCGGTACGGCTACTGGCGAGCGGAACGGCTTTTAACGGCAGCGAACTCTGGACTCGGATGCGCACGGCTTTAATTGAAGAAGCCGAATTGGTCGTATCTGAAGGGACGGCCGTTCAATCTGACGTGGATATCGCGATCAAGCTGGCGATGAATTTCCCCAAAGGACCCTTCGAATGGCGAAAAGAAAGCACGGCCGCGTAGCCGGCCGTAAAAGACTGCCGACGTTGTTCGAATTGCTGAAAAAGGACCAGGCGCGGGTCATGAGCGTCCTGCACAAGCACGGCGTCTACTTCGACGCCGGCACGTACATTACGATGGCCGCGAGGCTCGACAAGGTCGCCGCGTACCACGCCGTGCCCAATAAGAAGAAATTCATCGCGGATCTGTTCGGCCGCTGATGGCGCGACCGCTGCCGGCCTTTCTCGAAAGCCTGGCCAACGCGACCCGCTCGCCGGGACCGTACCCGGCCTGCGAAGCCGCCTCGGCGCTGCATCGGCGCTTGACCGTCATCGATCTCCACGCCGACCCGCTGATGTGGAGCCGCGACCTTCTTAAGCGCAACTCCTACGGCCACGTGGACGTCCCCCGGCTCATCGAGGGCGGCGTGGCGCTGCAGGTGTTCTCCACCGTGACCCAGGCGCCCCTGGGCATCAACATCCATTGGAACGCGACGAGCGCCCCCGACGTGATCACGGCGCTCGCGATCGCCTGCGGCTGGCCGCGCAAGACGTGGTCGAGCCGTCTCGAGCGGGCCCTGCATCAGGCGCGGGCGCTCGAGGACGCCTGCGCGCGCTCGGAGGGCCGTCTGAAGCGGATCCTGACGCGCGGGGATCTGGCCGCGCACGTCGAGAAGCGAGCGCCCGGAACCACGGCGGCCCTTCTCTCGATCGAGGGCGCCCAGTGCCTCGAAGGCCGCGTCGAGAACGTCGATGTGCTGTTCGCCGCCGGCGTGCGCATGATCGGCCTCACGCATTTCCAGGACAACGACCTCGGCGGCTCGGCCTCCGGTCAAGACAAGGGCGGCCTCACGGACTTCGGCCGCTCCGTTCTGCGGCGCATGGAGGACCTCGGGATCATCATCGACCTGGCGCATTCCTCGCCCCGTTTATTCGACGACGTGTTGGCCGAGTGCCGGACGCCGCCGCTTGTCTCTCATACCGGCGCCTGCTCGGCGTGCGACAACCCGCGCAACCTGACGGACGCCCAGCTCAAGAAACTCGCCGCCAAGGGCGGCCTTGCCGGCGTGGGTTACTGGAAGACCGCGACCGGAGGCCGCGACGCGGCGGCGATCGCGCGTTCGATCCGCATCGTGGCCGAAACTGCGGGAATCGCCCGCGTCGCGCTCGGCTCGGATTTCGACGGCGCGGTTCCCGTGCCGTTCGACGCGACGGGAATTCCGCTCGTCACGCAGGCTTTGCTCGAGAGCGGCATGGCCGAAGCGGACATTGCGGCGGCGATGGGCGGCAACGCGCTTCGTTTTCTCGCGGAGCGCCTGCCCGCAGCGTAGACGCCGACGCTACTATCGATAATCACTCGTCCCGGGACGAGTGAATGTCTATTCAGATAGATCAGCGCCGAAAATCTTTGATGTGAAGCGTCGCGGAGTGCGGCGTGACGGGCCGCCCCGAGTGCTTGGTGTCGAGCAGGAAGTGTTTGCCCTTCGGAAAGCGCTCGATGAACAGATTCACGTGCTTCGGCTCGTTCTCGAAAGAGCCGACGACCGGCCCCTGCTCGCCGATCCGGCGCAGCGCCTCCACCTTGAACTCGAAGTCGGGCTCGTCGAAGCGCGGCTTGAGCACGAGCGCGGCTTTCTTGCCGTCGGGCTCGGGGAATTTGTGGCGAAGCAGAGACGCCTCGGTGCCTTCGCGCATGCCCTCGTCGCGGCCGGTCATGTAGAACGAGCGTCCGCCGCGCGCGATCACTTCGGCGGCGTACTCGGGGCCGCCGGGGATGATCGAGTCCTCGAGCAGGTACGGATTCTTGAAAAAGCGCGCGAACCAGAAGCCGCGCAGATCCTTGGCGAGCTTCTCGTCGAGGCCGTGGGCTTTCGCGGTGTCGGCGACCGAGTACATCAGTTGCTCGCGGGATATGCCGCGCAGGACGCCGGCGGCGCGCGCGTCCTGCGTCTGAATGGCCGCCGCGAATTCCTCCAGAATTCGCAGGTGTCGATCGGCCGTCGAGAACAACGTGTCGTCGAGGTCGAAGACGACGATCGCGCCCGGATGGGCGGATACGTCGTCGAGAAGCGCGTCGAGCAGGGCCTTCTGCGTCACGCCTTGACGACGACCTTCGTGTTCTTGGGCGTGGCGTTCCACAGCGTGGTCATCAGAATCGCGCCGATCGCGCAGAAGGGCATGATCATGTAGGTCCAGACGCCCCAGCCGTGCTTGTCCAGGATCGAGCCGAGAAAGATGCCGGTCAGCCCCGAGGCGACGTATTGAATGCCGTCGAGGAGACCGGTGACGGTCGCAGCGGCCTTCGTGCCGCCGAAGTCCATCGACGCGGTGCCGGAGAGCATGCCGTGCACGCCGAAGATCCACATGCACGAAAAACCGATCAGGAACGAGGCGATCGCCGGATCCTTCGTTTGGCCGAGAGCGAACAAGCTCACGATTTGGCCGAGATAAAATATAAACGCGACCGGCGGGCGGCGGCTCTGGAACACCTTGTCCGAGAGAAAGCCGCACATCAGTCCGCCGCAGATGCCGCCGACCGTGATGCCGGTCGTCGCGACCGAGAACAGGGACGACCCGTGCGTGACGCCGTGTACTTCTTTGAGGAAGGGCACGAACCACAGAAGAAGGCCTTGGCGCACGAAGCCGGTGCAGAATTCGGCGGCGGTCAAGGTCAAGATGACCTTATTCTTGAAGACGTGCGTGATCAGGTAGGCGAGATCGATGGGTTTGTCCTTGTCGGCGTGCTGGCTCGTGGCGTCGCCCGTGTCGAAGTCGGAGTGGCCGGCCTTCTTGGGCGTGTCGGCGATCATGTAATAGTCGACTACGAACATCGTCGCGACGGCGGCCGAAGGGATGATGAACACCATGTACCAGCTCATGTAAGACAGGATCCAGCCGCCGACGGTCATCGCGAGGAAGTAGCCGGAGCTGATCATAATGCCGAAAATGCCGCCGAACACGCCTCGCTCGCGCACGTGAAACCAGGTGGAATTGACTTTGACGACGGAGAGGGCGCCGAAGGACTGGAAGTACTGGTTGACGGCGTACAGCAAGGACATGCCGACGACGATCTTCGTCTGCCAGCCGTTGAGGAAGAGCAGGCCGATGATCAGGTTCATCGCCGCCGTGCCGGCCGCGGCGATCAATATCGCGCGGCGCCCGCCGAAGCGGTCGGTGAGCGGGCCGTTGAACATGACGGCGAGCGCGTAGGTCCAGAAGCCGGCGGTCGCGATCGTGCCGAACTGAGCCTTGCTCAGCGCGAAGCGGGACATGATCTCCGTCGAGGCCACGTTGAGGTTGTAGCGGCCCATGTAGAAGGTCGCGTAAGTCAGGCCGAGCGGGAACCAGTTCATGAACCGGCGGCGCCGGTAATCGGAGGAATGGACGGGGGCGGGACCGTGGGAAGACGAGGAGGAGCTCATAGAGGGTATTGTAGCGGCTTAGCGCCGCGGCTTGGAATAGGCCTTAAGTACCTCGAGCGGGGCCGAGTAGGCCGAGGTCCACAGATGCTCGTGCATCGCGGCCAGGCGGGCGGCCAGGGCCGCGTCCTTGACCACGAGCTCGAGGTTGCGGCTCTGGTCGAGGTAGCCCCCCGCCCAGTTGCTGGTCCCGACCCAGGCGACCATGCCGTCGGCGGTCATATATTTGGAGTGCGCGGTGCGGGCGAAGGGAATCGTCCCCTGCTTGGCCTCCGGCACGGTGATGATCCGGACCTCGACGCCCGGCACCAAGGACAGACTCTTGAGGTGGCTGATCGCCGGCTCATCCGTGTTCCAATGAGAGACGAGCAGCCTGACTTTCACGCCGCGCACTGCGGCGTCGCGAAGGGCGGAGTCGATGGGGCCGTACCAGCGCTTGGGGCGGCCGAAGGTCGTGGGGTTGTAGTCGAGCAGCTGGATGGAGACGGTCGAGGTCGCCTCGCTGATCAAGGTCACGAGTTCCGATTGCGAGTCCCCCACGCCCGACGGGTTGCGGCGCCACGGGCTCGCCACGAGATAGGCGCGGCCTCCGCGCTCGAAGGTCGGGTCGCGCTGCTCGTCGAGCTTGAGGTTGCCCGGGTCCTCGGTCAGCGCCCAGTCGTGATCGAACACGCGCTGGACGTTCTTGGCGATGACGGGGTCGCTGACGCGCAGTCCGGTCTCGTGGATGTGCTTGAGCGCGCGCCAGTCGAAGTTCTGGGAGCCCACGTAGGCCTGAGCGCCGTCGACGATGAAGAACTTCGCGTGGATGATGCCGTCGCCGTTGATCTTGGACCATTCGAGGATGCGCAGGTCGAGGCCGGGGATGGCTTTGAGCCGCGCGATGCCGTCGAGCGAGTTCTTCTCGAACTTTTTCTCCAAAATGAATCGGATCTTGACGCCGCGCTTGGCGGCTCGTTCCAGCGACTTCAGCGAGGCCTCGAGCGGCTCGCCGGTCGAGGGCGTGATGTAGAACTGTTCGACGTCGATCGACGTCTTCGCAGCGTCGAACATCTTAGGCCACACGTCCTGCGCCAGGCTCAGGTCGTTCTCGGCCAGGGTCGTCTCGACCGGATAGGAATAAACGAGTTCGAAGCCGGGCACCGAGAACTCCGCGCGGGCGGATGCGGCCAGCAGCGGGAGCGCGAGCAGAAGGCGGTTCATTATCCCTCCAAGGGAGACAGACGGGCGAAGTAATGCAGCATGGCCTGGCCGACGGCCTTGGTCAGAGCGTGTTCGTCCACGTGCGCGCCGAGGACCTTGGCCATCGTGGTCATCGTGTCCGACTCGAGCTTGCACGGGTGGATGAGACGGAACGGGGCGAGCGTGTTGTTCATGTTGAGCGCGAAACCATGGTAGGCGATCCCGCCTTTGACGGCCACTCCGATGGACGCGAGCTTTTTCTTGCCGACCCATAGGCCGGTGAAGCCCTTCACGGTTGTCGCCTTCACGCCGAACGGCGCGATCGCTTCGGTCAGCACCGCCTCCAGCGCGGACAGGTACGAGCGCGGCTTAAGCCCCAACCCGCGCAGATCGAAGATCGGGTAGCCCACGAGTTGTCCCGGGCCGTGCCAGGTGAGGTCTCCTCCCCGCTCGATCTTGTGGACGGGATAGGGCAGGGCCTCAGGCGCCGCCTGCTTGGACGACCGCCCGATCGTGTAGACGGGCGGGTGCTGGCACAGAAGCACCGTGTCCGGAATTTTGTCTTCGGCGCGTTCGAACACGAGCTTGCGCTGGAGCTTCCAGACCTCTTCGTACTCCTTGAGGCCGAGGTCGCGGACGAGCATCGGTTCAGCTGAAGACCGGCGCCTCGCGCTTAATCTGGAGCAGGTGCACGGGATGGCCCAGCGCGCCCTCGCAGGCCTCGGCGAAGGTCTCGGTCAACGTCGGGTGCGGATGGATCGTCTGCGCGACCTGCTCGAGCGTCACGCCGACGGAGACCGCGAGGCACGCCTCGCCGATCAGGTCCGACGCGTTCGTGCCGACGAAGCCGGCGCCGAGTATTTTGTGCGTCTTCTTGTCCGCGACGACCTTGCAGAAGCCGTCGGTCTCGCGCACGGCCATCGCGCGGCCGGACGCCGCGAACGGGAACTTGCCGACGATCGTCGTGTAGCCCGAGGCCTTCGCCTCGGCGTCGGTCATGCCGACCCAGGAGATCTCGGGATCGGTGAAGACGGCCCAGGGCACCTGGCCCCTCGCCTCGAGCGGCTCGCCCGCGATCGACTGCGCGGCCAAAATGCCTTCGCGGCTCGCCTTGTGGGCGAGATACGGCTGGCCGACGACGTCGCCGATCGCGTAGATGTTGTCGAGGGAAGACAGGTTCTCGGTGTCCACGACGATATGCCCGCGCTTGTCGAGTTCGACGCCGATCTTGTCCAGGCCGAGACCGGATGAGCGCGGCTTGCGCCCGACGGCCATCAGGATTTTGTCACAGGCGATCTTCTTATCTCCGTCCGGCGTCTCGGCGATGACCTCGAGGCGCTTCCCTTTCTTGGACCAGGACTTGGCCTTCGACTGCAGCATCACGTCGACGCCGAGCTTGGTCAGGTTGCGCGAGACGGGCATGACCATGTCCTTCTCGATGACGGGCAGCAGCGAGTCGGTGAACTCGACGACCGTGACCTTCGTGCCGAGCTTGGCGAAGAAGGTGCCGATCTCGAGGCCGATCACGCCGCCGCCGACCACGACGAGGCCCTCCGGGGGCTTTTTCTCGTCCAACGCCTCTTTAGAACCCAGGATATCCTTGCCGTCGATGGCGAAGCCGGGCAAGGAGACGATCTCGGAGCCGGTCGCGATGATCGCGTGTTTGAACTCCACGGTCTCGGTCGACCCGTCGGCTTGCGTGACGACCGCGGAGTTGCGGGTCGTGAACACCGCCGAGCCTTGGATGTGTTCGCCCTTGTTGCCTTTGACGAGCACGCCGATGTTCTTCACGAAGCCGCCGATCATCTGGTCCTTCCAGGCGACGACCTTGGTCCAGTCGAGCTGGTGCTTCGGGTCGTCGAAGCCGGCCTCCTTGGCCTTCTTCGATTTATAGGCGTGGCCCGCGGCGGCGATCAGCGCCTTCGAGGGAATGCAGCCGTAGTTCAGGCACTCGCCGCCGAGCTTGTCGCGATCCACCACCAGAACTTTCTTTCCCAATTGTCCGGCCTTGATGGCGGCGACGTAGCCGCCGGGGCCGCCGCCGACGATGAAAACGTCCGTTTGGATAGCCATGTTCCCTCTAAATCAAAGTTTGCGGATTTTCGAGATGCTTGATGATCGTGTTCGTGAAGCTCGCCGCGTCCGCGCCGTCCACGACGCGGTGATCGAACGACAAGCACAGGTTCATCAAGTCGCGCACGACGACCTTCCCGTCGCGCACGACGGGGCGCTTGGCGAGCTTCATCAGTCCGAGGATCGCGACCTCGGGGTGATTGACGATGGGCGTGGCGAACAACCCGCCGATCGGCCCGATATTCGTGATCGTCACGGTGCCGTCCTGGAGGGCCGCGACCTCGATCGTCTTGGCGCGCACCTTCTCGGCCAAGGCCGAGACTTCGGTCGCGAGCGCCCAGATGTCCTTGTCCTGCGCGTTCTTGACGTTCGGCACGACGAGGCCCTGCGGCGCGGCCACGGCGATGCCGACGTTGTGGCGGCGCTTGATGACGATCTCCCCGGCGACCTCGTCGAGCGACGAGTTGAAGGCCGGGAACTCGGCGAGGGCCTTGGACAGCGCGCGGATGATGAAGGGCAGGAAGGTGAGTTTGATCCCCTTCTTGGCCGCTTGGGGCTTGAGCTTCTCGCGCAGGGCGAGCACCGCCGTCATGTCGCATTCGTCCACGTGCGTGACGTGCGCGACGGTGCGGCGGCTTTGCTGCATCTTCTCGGCGATCTTGCGGCGGATGCCGGTGAACGGCAGCGTGGTGTCGCCGTTCTGGCGGGCGATCGCGACGGGCGGGTAGCCGGAGGCGTAAGACGCGGCGGCCGCGGGAGCCGCGGCGGCGGGAGCGGCCTTGGGAGCGACGGCGCGGACGTCCGTCTCTGAGATGCGCCCGCCGGGGCCGGTGCCCGAAATCGACGCGAGGTTCACGCCGAGCTGGTCGGCCAGAGTTTTGACGGCTGAGGTCGCGTTGGCGCCGGAATTATTGAAGGAGCCGCGCGAAGGCGCGGCGGCGGAGCCTCTTGTGGCGAGGTCCTTCTCCAGCACTCGGCCGTCGGGGCCCGTTCCCGGGATGGTGCCGATATCGATGCCGCGGTCCTTCGCCATCTTCCGGACCATAGGAGTGGCCAAAACTTCGGTGGACGCTCGCGACGGCCGGGGCGCGGCTTGCGCCGCGCCGGCCTTTTCGCCTTCGGCGTGAACGGCAACGGATTGGGAATCCTTTGAAGGAGCTCCGGCTACGCCGGAAAATGTAACCAACGGACCGTGAACGGCGACCTTTTGACCGGGTTTCGCGTGAAGCTTCGCAATGACGCCCGATTTCGGCGACGGGATTTCCACCTCGGCCTTATCCGTCAATACGGCCGCGATCGGCTGATGCTCCGTCACCTTCTCCCCTTCCTTCACATACCACTTCACTAATTCGCCTTCGGCGAGGCCTTCGCCGATGTCGGGGAGTTTGAAGACGTAGCCTCCGGCGGAAGGGGCGGGGCGCTCGGCGACAGCGGTCGCGGACTTGGCCGGAGGAGCCTTCGGCGCGGCTGATTCGGACTTAGCCGCCTTGGCGGGCGCGGCCGCCGACGAGCCGCCGGCGACCTCGATCGTCGCGAGCGGGCCGTGCACCTTGATCTTCTCGCCGGGTTTACCGAACAGCTTCACGATCTTTCCCGCTTTGGGTGACGGGATCTCCACCTCGGCCTTGTCGGTCAGCACGGCGGCGAGCGGTTGGTGCTCGGCGACGACGTCGCCCACCTTCACGAACCACTTCACTATCTCGCCTTCGACGAGTCCTTCACCGATGTCCGGCAGATTGAATTCGAAGTTCATGATTCCTCTCGGCTGCCTAATCACTGATTCGCCTGCGAAAACAATAAATTTATTGAGTAAAAATAATGTTTATTCGCTGTCGGCGCCGACAGTGAATTGCGCTTTAAATATATGAAAGATTTTAGCGAAAACGCAGGATTTCGGCGCATAGACGATGTGCTTGAGTCTTGTCTGCATCAGAAATTGAGCGTCTTACGCGCGGCCATGAGGACTCGGTCGGCGTCGGGGATGTAGTACTGCTCGAGACGGAACAGAGGCATGCGGATGTCCCAGCCGCCGACGCGGGCGACGGGGGCGTGCAGGCGCAAAAGATTGCGTTCGGCGATCAAGGCGGACAGCTCGGCGGCCCAGGAGCCGGAGTTCGGCGCCTCGTGGGCGATCACGCAGCGTCCGGTCTTGCCGGTCGATGCCAGGATCGCGTCCAGGTCGAGCGGGGCGAGCGTGCGCAGGTCGAGAATTTCGATCGACACGCCGTCTTCCTTCTCTAAGCGCTCGGCGGCCTTCTCGCAGGCGACGGTCATCGCACCCCAGGTCAGGATGGTGAGGTCCTTGCCCTCTTTGACGAGGCGCGCCTTGCCGATCTCGACGGTGTAGTGACCAGCGGGAACCTCGCCCTTGGCCGAACGGTAGAGAAGCTTGGGCTCGAAGAAGACCACGGGATCGGGAGACTCGATGGCCGCCAGAAGCAGGCCTTTCGCGTCGTAGGGAGTCGAGGGGATCACGACCTTGATGCCGGGCGTGTGGCAGAAATACGCCTCGGGACTCTCGCTGTGATGCTCGGGCGCATGGATCAGGCCGCCGTGCGGCGCGCGCAGGACGAGCGGAACCGACATCTTGCCGCGCGAACGCGAGCGGATGCGGCCCAGATGGCAGACGACCTGATCGAAGACGGAGGGCATGAAGCCGTCGAATTGGATTTCGGCCACGGGCTTATAGCCCGTGATCGCGAGGCCGATCGCGGAGCCCATGATGCCGATCTCAGCCAGCGGGGTGTCCACGACGCGCTCTTCGCCGTACTTCTTCCATAGACCTTCGGTCGCGCGGAACACGCCGCCGTTGCGGCCCACGTCCTCGCCGAGGATCATGACGCGCTTGTCGGCATCCATCGCGACGTCGAGGGCTTCGTTGACGGCCTGCACCAGGTTGAGAGTCCGGGTTTTCGCCGGAGCGGCGGTCTTCACTCTCACGGGAACCTTCCTTCGGTCGGCGGGAGCGACATCAGAACTCGCGCGCCCCCTTTAAACTTTAATAGCTCCTCGAGCTCGGCGCGCTGCTCGATCAAAGCGCGCGGCGCGGTTTCGTAGTTGTTGGCGAACATATCAAGCGGATTCGGGGCCGGGAATTCCTCGTAGGCCTTCACTTCCCCGTCGATCCACTTCTTCGTCTCTGCTTCGAGCGCCTTTTCCTTCTTCGTGTCCCAGAGCTTCCTGGCGGTCAGGAAAAGTTTGAAGCGGGAGATCGGATCGCGCTTGGCCCAGGCCTCGACCTCTTTCGAATCGCGGTAGCGCGTCGCGTCGTCGGCGGTCGTGTGGTGCGACATGCGGTACGTCTCGCATTCGATCAAGGTCGGTCCGCCGCCCTTGCGGGCCCGTTCGACGGCGTCGGTCGTCGCCTTATAGACGGCGAGCGCGTCGTTGCCGTCGACCTGAATGCCCTCGACACCGTAGCCCCAGGCCTTCTGCGCGAGCGTCTGCGAGGCGGACTGCCGCTTGCGCGGAACCGAGATCGCCCAGCCGTTGTTCTCGATGATGTAGATCGCGGGAAGCTTGAACTGGCCGGCGAAGGTCAGCGCCTCGTGCAGGTCGCCCTTCGAAGAGGTGCCGTCGCCGCAGTACGTGACGGCGACGGCGCCCTTGCCCTTGAGCTTCTGGCCCCAGGCGAGGCCCGCGACCTGGGTCAGGTGCGTGCCGACCGGGATCGAGAAGATCATGTCGTTGCTGCCGTCGGGAAAGCGGGTGCCGCGGTCGTCGCCGGCCCAGTACAGCAGGCCGTAACGCATTTGCATGCCGCGCGCGAAGTACACGCCGCCGCCGCGGTAGGTGGGCACGACCCAGTCCGAAGGCTTGAGCGCCAGAGGCGGCACGCATTGCGTGGCCTCCTGGCCGGTGATCATCGGGTAGGTGCCGAGGCGTCCCGAGCGTTGGAGCAGGATGGCGCGCTCGTCAAAACGACGGATTTGGAACATCAGGCGGTACATTTCCAACAGAGTCTTGTCGTTAACCTTCGGCATCAAGGCCTTGTCGACATTTCCGTTGACGTCAAGAATCTCTAGACGCTTAACGTCGAGAGAGGCGATCGTTTTAAGAGGCATGAGCGAGATATCCCTTGATGAAGAGCTCGGCCGCCCGATACGAGGAGCGCACGAAAGGCCCGGAGGCTACGTATTTAAAGCCGTGCTGTTTTGCGATCTCTCCGTATCTGTTGAAATCGTCGGGATGAACGAACTGTTCAACCATGAGATGATGACGCGATCCCGTCGGCCTCAGGTATTGGCCGAGCGTCAATATATCGACCCCCACTGATCTGAGGTCCTTAAAGCTCTGAACGAGTTCCCCTTCCGTTTCTCCGAGTCCGAGCATGATCGAAGACTTCGTCGGAGTTTTGGGCAGGTACTTCTTCACGTGCGCCAGGATGTCGAGCGACTGGCGGTAGCCGGCCTTGGCGTCACGAACTTTATCCGTCAATCGCTCCACGCACTCGACGTTATGAGCGATCACGTCGGCCCCGGCTTCGAGAACCGTTTCGAGCAGCTTCGTGTCGCCCCGAAAATCCTGAAGCAGCATCTCGAGCTTCATGCCCGGGCAGGTCTTCTTGACCTCACGGATGCAGGCGGCGAGATGAGACGCGCCCTGATCGGGCATGTCATCGCGGCAAACCGTGGTGAGCACGGCGTACTCGACGGCCATTTCTTTCAACGTCAACGCGAGCTTGGTCGGTTCTTGCTGATCAGGAAGGGAAGGGCGCGCCGCCGTGGCAACGGAACAGAATCGGCAACCACGCGTACACGTATCGCCCATGACCATGAAGGTCGCCGTCCCCCCGCCCCAGCACTCGGCCAGGTTCGGGCAGCGGGCTTCTTCGCAGACGGTGGACAGGCCCCGCGAGCGCGAGGCTTCCTTGAGGCGTGCGACGTTCGGGCCTGTCGGCAGCTTGACCTTGAGCCAGGGCGGAAGCTTTTGGCGTTCCGCGACGGGGCCCATGATCAGTGAGTGCCTTTGTCCGCGAGCCAGCGCTCGGCCTCGAGCGCGGCCTTGCAGCCGTTGCCGGCGGCGGTGATCGCCTGACGGTAGCGGTGGTCCATGACGTCGCCCGCGGCGAACACGCCCGACACCGAGGTGCGCGTGCGGTCGTCGGCCACGACGTAGCCGTTCTCGTCGGTCTTGAGCTGGCCGCCCAGGAAGGCGGTGGTCGGCTGATGGCCGATGGCCATGAACACGCCGCCCGTCTTCATCTCGGTGACGGCGCCGGTCTTGAGATTTTTGAGCTTCACGCCGTCGACGTGGCCGTTGCCGAGGATTTCCTCGACGGCGGAATCGACAACCCACGCGATCTTGGGGTTCTTTTTCGCGCGGTCGAGCATGATCTTCGAGGCGCGGAAGGTGTCGCGGCGATGAACCAAGGTGACCTTGGTGGCGAACTTGGTGAGGAAGTTGGCTTCCTCCATGGCGGTGTCGCCGCCGCCGACGACGACGACCTCTTTATTCTTGAAGAAGAAGCCGTCGCAGGTCGCGCAGGCTGAGACGCCGTGGCCCATCAGGCGCTTCTCGCTCTCGATGCCGAGCCACTTGGCGTTGGCGCCGGTGGCGATGATCAGGGCCTGAGCCGAGGCCGAGGTTCCCTCGCTGGTCTCGACGTAGAACGGGCTGCCGTTCTTGAGGTCCACCTTGGTCACGTACTCGTTGACGATCTTGACCCCCAGGCGGCGCACCTGCTTCTCCATGCGCTCCATGAGCTCGGGGCCGGAGATGGGCTCGGCGAAACCGGGGAAGTTTTCGACATCTGAAGTAATCATGAGCTGCCCGCCCATGGAAACGCCCCCGAAAACGAGGGGATCCATGTTAGCGCGGGCGGCGTAGATCGCCGCGGTATAGGCCGCGGAACCCGACCCGATGATGACGATTTTTCGCGATTCGGACATACGCCGATTATAACATTTCGACCCCTCCCCGGCCTTGGTGCCTGGCCGTTCGTAGTTGCAAGATTCGCGAGCATTCTCCATGACTTTGCAACTACGAACGGCCAGGCACCGTCCTTTGCTAGACTATGAGCGATGGCCGACATGGTCTGGCTCAACGGCGTCGAGTGCCGCGTGAAGGTGGGCGTGCCCGCCTCCGAGCGCGCCCGGCGTCAGAAGATTTTGGTCGACGCGGGGCTGGAGACGGATGTCCGCCCTGCCGCCGCCAAGGACGACTTCCGACTGGCGGCCGATTACTGGGCGCTCGAGAAGCTGTTAATCGCGACGGCGGAAGCCGGGGAGCGCGCGCTCGTGGAGACGTTGGCCGAGAGGCTGGCCGCCGCCGTGCTCGCCAAGTTCGCCGTGCCCGCCGTCACGATTCGCGTCCACAAGACGCCCGCCGTCATGCCCAAGACTCGAGAGGTCGTCGTCGAGATCCGGAGGACGAAATGATCATTCGCAAGCTCTATAAATTCGAAGCGTCCCACATCGTGCGCAACTGCTCTTCCGACCGCTGCAAGTACTCGGTCCACGGTCACAGCTTCCGCGTGGAACTGTTCCTGACCGCCGACAAGCTCGACGGCGGCCAGATGGTCTACGATTTCGGTCTGCTCAAAGGGACCGTCAAAGACTTGCTGGACGGTTTCGACCACGCCGCCCTGTTTTGGGAGCAAGAGTTGCCCGCCTACCAGAAGGCCATCAAGGAGAACTCCAAGCGCTGGGTCCAGTTTCCCGTCTCGCCGACGGCCGAGCAGTTGACCCGGGTGATCTTCGTCGCCGTGCAGGCCCTGCTCGATCAGACCGATAAGGTCAACGGGGACGAGACCGCGCGCGTGCACTCCGTCATCCTGCACGAGACCGAAACCGGCTACGCCCAGTGCTTCCGCCAGGACGCCTACGACGCGGGCATGGGCGAGATCGACCTCAAGCGCGTGGTCTGGTCGCCGGCGGTCAAGGACGAGTGGAACGACCCGAAGATGTGGGACAAGCTCGTGTCGGGCGCCCGCTTCAAGGCGGTCAAACCCGAGGTCCAGATCGCGGCGGACTACCGCGGGCGCGCCAAGACCCGCCGGTAGCCTTTCAGTGGCTTCTGCGGACGAACGGCGCTTGATCAAGCTCAGCGCCTCGGGTGATCCCGAGGCTTTCGGCCGCCTGATCACTCGTTACGAGGACCGCATTTTCCGTCTGGCCAAGAGCGTGTGCGCGGGACTGCCCTCGGACGCCGAAGACGTGTACCAGGAGACGTTCCTCACTGCGTTCAAGAAGATGCGCGGCTTCCGCGCGGACTCCGATCTGGGGACCTGGCTATACCGCATCGCTTCCAATCTGTGCTTCATGCGCTACCGCAAGAAGTCCCGCGAACCCTTCGTTCCCCTGCTCGACCGGCCCCACGACCACGATCACGAGGGCTCCGGCCGGCAGTATCCCGACGGCGAGCCGACGCCGGAGGAAGGCGCGCGCAAGAAGGAGCTCGCCCTGCAGGTGTCTAGAGCCCTGGCGAAGCTTCCGGTGGACTACCGTCTGGTGCTGACCTTGCGCGACGTCGAGGGGCTGAGCGCCGGGAAGACCGCGAAGGCTTTGGGGCTCAGCGTCGCGGCGGTCAAGTCGCGCCTGCACCGCGGCCGGCTGTTCCTGCGCGACGAGTTCGCCCGGGAGACGCGATGAAGCTCGAGAGGCTCACCTGCCGCCGCCGTGTGGCGCTGCTGTGCGGCGAGCTCGACGGCGAACTGTCGCCCGCGCTGCGGCGCGTGCTCTCCGCCCATCGCCGCGGCTGCTTGCCGTGCGCGGACCTCCTGCGCGGCCTGCGCCGGACGGTCGAATCGTTGCGTTCCTCAATGAGCGCGACCGGTCCTTCCGCGAAGGCCCGGAAAAGGCTGTCGGCCGCTCTGCGCCGTACCCTTTAGCCCGTCCGCCCGAAAGGCGCGAATCCTTTCCCCGGATCCGGCATCCAAAGAGCAGAGGTAAACGCCATGATCCGAATAATCTCCGCCCTTCTTCTCTCGACCTCCGCCGCCGCGGCGGACCTGAACGCCGCGGTGGAGGCGGCCGTGTCGCGTTCCCCCGCTTTAGGCGAGGCCCGGGCTCGGTCCCGCCAGGCCGAGGCCGCCGGCCGCGAGGCGTCGTATTCCCGCTTGCCGCGCCTGAGCGCCCGCGCCTCCGCGCTGCGCAGCGACGATCCGTTGTTTTCCTTCGGCGAGCTGCTCCAGGAGCGCCGGGTGACGCGGGCCGATTTCAACCCCGACACGCTCAACCGCCCCGGCTACCGGACGGCCGTGCGCGGGAGCCTGGAGCTGGGCATGCCGTTGTTCACGGGCTTCGAGCTCAGCCGGGCGCGCCGCTACGCCGCTCTCGCGGGCGAGGACGCGGCGGCGGCCGGCGGCTCAGCGGCGCAGGCCGTCCGTCTGCGCACGGCCGAGGCGTTTCTGGGGACGCTCAAGGCGCGCGCGCTTCTGGCCGAGCTGGACGCCCGCATCGCCTCCTCCGAGGCCGAGGTGTCGAGCGCGGAGCGCCTGAAAAAACAGGGGCTGGTGCTGGGAAGCGATCACGAGGCGGCCTTGGCCATCCTGTCGGGGCTGAAGGCCTGGCGGGCCCGGACCGCGGCGGAAGGCGCGGCGCGGGGCGCGGAGCTGGGCGTGCTCGTCGGCTCCGCCGCGCCAGAGCCCTCCGGCGACCTCGCTCCGTGGACGCCGTCGCTTGAGGACGACGAGGCCTTGGTCGCGGCGGCGCTGGACTCCCGCGACGACCTGCGTTCGGCGGGCGTGCGCCGCCGCGCGGCGGGCCTGCGCCGGGAGGCGGCCGCTCAAAGCCTCCTGCCGACGGTGGACGCCTTCGCGGCGGTGCAGACCGCCGCGGGCGGGTTCGGCTCCGCGGCGGCGGCGCGCGTGATCGGCGTGCGTGCGGCTCTTCCCTTCGGCGATCCGGCGTACTTCTCCCGGCGCCAACGCGCGCGGGCGGACGAAGACGCCGCCTCCGCGTCCCGCGAAGGCCTCGTCGACGCGGTGCGCGGCGAGGTCCTCGCCCGAGCCGCCGGCTTGCGCGGGCTGACGGTCGTCGTTTCGGCTCTGGACGAATCCTCGGCGAGGGCGCGCCGGTCCCTGGAGCAGATTCTTCCCCTCTATCGCGAGGGCCGGCAAAGCGTGATGGAGGTCCTGCGCGCCGAGGAAGCCGTGGCGCGCGCGGCGGACGCGCGCCTGGAGACGCAGGCGCGTCTGCGCTCGGACTGGGCCGCGCTGCGCGCCGCGCAAGGCCGGCTCGACGCTCCGGCCGTCGCCGAATTAACCCGCAGCCTGGAGGCCGCGCGATGAACGCCCACGACAAGCCCCTCGGCCCCGCCGGACGCCTGGCGCAGAGCTTCGTGCGCTCCAAGCTCACGGTGCTGATCGCGCTCGGCGCCGTGGCGATGGGCGCGCTCGCCACCTTGCGCCTGCCGCGCGAGGAGGAGCCGCAGATCAACGTCCCCATGTTCGACGTGCTGGTCCCCATGCCCGGCGCGGGCGCGCGCGAGGTCGCGGAGCGCGTCGCGGAAGTGGGCGAGCGCAAGCTCATGGAGATCCCCGGCGTCGAGTACGTCTACGCTTCGGCCCAGAGCGGCGGCGCCTTCTTCATCGTGCGCTTCAAGGTCGGGACCGACCCCGACGACGCGATGACGCGGGTCTACACGAAGACCTTCGCCAACGTCGACCTCCTGCCGCCCGGCGCGGGCCAGCCGCTGATCAAGCCGCGCTCGATCGACGACGTGCCGATACTGGCGCTGACCTTGACGGGCGAGGGCCTGACCCCGCTTCAGCTTCGCCGCGCCGGCGCGGAGCTGCGCCGCGCGATCTCCACGGTCGCCGACGTCTCCGAGATCGAGATCACCGGCGGCCGCCGCCGCCAGTTCTCCGTCTTCTTCGATCCCGCGGCGCTGGCGCGCCGCCGGCTATCGCCTCTGGATCTCGCGAACCTGCTGAGCGCGTCCAACCGCCGCGCGCCCGCGGGGACCGTGGACGCCGGCGCGCGCGCCGTGAAGGTCGAGGCCGACGCCTTCATCCGCACGGCGGCGGATTTGAGCGGCGTCGTGCTCGGCGTCTCCGACGGCCGGCCGGTGCGCGTCGCCGACGTCGCGCGCGTCGTGGACGGTCCCGACGAGGACGAGCGCGAAATTCTCTCCTATGAAGGGCCCTCGGGCGCGGCGAAGCCCGCGGTCACCGTGGCCGTCTCCAAGCGCCGAGGCGCCAACGCGACCACGGTCGGCCGCTCGGCTCTCGCGCGCGTTTCGGAGGTCCGCAAAGCTCTGCCCGCGGCCCTCGAGATCGCGGTCACGCGCGACTACGGCGAGAGCGCGAAGAAGAAGTCCGACGAGCTTTTGTTCCACATGTTCCTCGCGACCTTGTCGGTCACGGCGCTGGTCGCCCTGGCGCTGGGCTGGCGCGAGTCCCTGGTGGTGCTCATCGCGGTGCCGGTGACCTTGTCGCTCACCTTGACGGTGTACTGGCTCCTGGGCTACACGCTCAACCGCATCACTTTGTTCGCGCTGATCTTCTCGATCGGCATCCTCGTCGACGACGCCATCGTGGTCGTGGAAAACGTGCACCGTCACTTCATGATGCGGGACGGCCGGCCGCTTTGGAAACTGGCCGTGGACGCCGTGGACGAAGTGGGCAACCCCACCTTGCTCGCCACCTGGGCCGTCATCGCGGCGATCCTGCCGATGGCCTTCGTGGGCGGGCTGATGGGGCCTTACATGCGGCCGATCCCGATCGGCGCGTCCTTCGCGATGCTGTTCTCCGCCTTCATCGCCTTCGTCGTTTCGCCGTGGGCGTTCGTGAAGATCCTGGAGAAGTGGAAGCCCGAGCCGGCGGCCGGGCACGCGGAGGAAGGCGCGCTCGACAAGCTGTACCGCAAGGTCATGGGCCGTCTGCTCGACGACCCGAAAGCCCGGAGCCGCTTTCTCGCGAGCATGGCCCTGCTCCTGGCGGCGGCGGCCGCCTTGGTGCCGGTGAAGGCCGTGGTGATCAAGATGCTGCCCTTCGACGACAAGGACGACTTCGAGGTGGTCCTCAATATGCCCGAGGGCTCCTCCCTGGCCGCGACCCGCGAGGCCTCGGCCGAGCTCGCGGCGGCCCTGCGCGCGGTCCCCGAGGTGCGTCGCGTCGTCGCCTACCTGGGCGTGGGCGCGCCGTACAACTTCAACGGCCTCGTGCGGCACTATTTCCTGCGGACTAATCCCGATCAGGCGGATCTCGTCGTCCAGTTGACACCCAAGGGCGCGCGCAGACAAAGCCATCAGGTCGCGAAGGCGGTACGGCCCGTCGTCGCCGAGATCGCGCGCCGCCACGGCGCTCGCGCGCAGATCGCCGAGGTGCCTCCGGGCCCGCCCGTGCTCTCCACCTTGGTCTTCGAGATCTACGGCCCGGACCCCGCCAAGCGCGCCGAGCTCGTGCGCCGCCTGAAGACTTTGCTGGAGAACGCGCCCGGCATCACGGACGTCGACACCTACGCTCCGGACGCGGAGCCGCTCGAGCGGCTGGTCGTGGATCGAGAGAAGGCCACGCTCAACGGCATCCCCCCCGCCGCCGTCGCGGCGGCCGCCCGCGTCGCTCTGGCGGGCGAGACCGTCGATCTCGTCCATACCGACGGAGACCTCGAGCCGGTGGACCTCCGCCTGCGATTGGGCGCGGAGAACCGCAAGAGCCTGGATGCGGTCCGTTCCGTCGCGTTGATCGCGCGCGGCGGCACGCCGGTGACGCTCGGATCTCTGACTCGCTCGTCGCGCGTCGAGCTCGACGCCGTGATCCACCACAAGAACCTGCGTCCCGTGTCCTACGTCATCGCCGACGCCGGCGGCCGCACGGAGAGCCCGGTGTACGCCCTGCTCGACCTCAAGCCGCGCATCGACGCGCTGGCCGAGGCGTCGGGCGTCGAGCTCGAGACCTGGTACTCGCGCCTGCCCGAGGACTCGTCGAAGTACGCGCTGAAGTGGGACGGCGAGTGGCAGATCACCTACGAGGTGTTCCGCGACATGGGCGTCGCCTTCGCGCTCGTTCTGCTCCTGATCTACGGACTGGTCGTCGCCTGGTTCGAGTCCTTCACCGTGCCGCTGGTGATCATGGCCCCGATTCCTCTCACGCTCGTGGGCATCCTCCCCGCGCACTGGGCCATGGGCGCGTTCTTCACCGCGACCTCGATGATCGGCTTCATCGCCGGAGCGGGCATCGTCGTGCGCAACTCGATCATCCTCGTGGATTTCATCGAGCTGCGCCGCCGGCAGGGCGCGAGCCTGCGCGACGCGGTCATCGACGCGGGCGCGGTGCGCTTCCGTCCCATGCTGCTCACCGCCGCCGCGGTGGTGGCGGGCGCGGCGGTGATCCTGTTCGACCCGATCTTTCAGGGGCTGGCCGTGGCGTTGATGGCGGGCGAGGTCGCCTCGACCTTGCTGTCGCGCATGGCCGTGCCCGTGCTGTACTACGTGCTCAAACGATGGGAGGACAAATGAACCTTCACTACAGGATTCGCGCGATCGCCGGCGCGATGATTCTCGCGAGTCTGCTTCTTGCGATCTTCGTGAGCCCGCGCTTACTATGGCTGACGGCCTTCGTCGGGGCCAACCTGCTTCAGTCGGCGTTCACGCGATGGTGTTTGATGGAGGACATTCTCAGGAAGACCGGACTGGGCGGCCCGACGGACGCCTAGGAGCGTCTAGGCGATGAGCCGGCCGCCGTCGACGGAGAGCTCCGCTCCAGTCGTGTAGTCCGCTCCGGCGAGGAACACGCAGGCGCGCGCGACGGCCTCGGGCGTGCCGAGGCGTTTGAGCAAGGTGGCGTCGGCGATGCGGCGCTTCTCGGCCTCTCCCATTTTTTCGGGCGAGAGCACGGGGCCGGGCAGGACGGCGTTGACGCGCACGCCGGGCGCCAACGCCTTGGCCAAGGTCTTGTTGACGGACAGCAGGGCCGCCTTCGACGCGCAGTACGAGGCCCAATCGACGTACGGGCGGTGCGCGGACCAGTCCGCGACGTTGATCACGCTGCCGTCTCCGGACTTGGCCAGCCACGGCGCGCAGGCCTGGGCCAGGAAGAACGGCGCGCGCGCGTTGACGGCCATCTGCCGGTCCCAGACCGCAGGATCGGCGTCGCGGAAGGACTCGCGCTCGTACAGCGAGGCGGAGTTGACCAGCACGTCGATCGCGCCGAATCGCTTGGCGACCGCGTCGGCGAGTTTTTTCGGCGCGGCCGGATCGAGGAGGTTGGCGCGAAACACCTCCGCGTCGGCGCCGGAGAGGGTCTTGATGCCGGCGACGAGCTTGCGGGCCTCGCCCGCCGACGTGTTGTAGTGGACGGCGAGGCGCGCGCCCTGCGCGGCGAAGGCGAGCGCGATCACGCGACCGACGCGGCGCGCGGAGCCGGTGACGAGGACGACCTTCCCCGTGAGCGTCATTTCTTCTTCTCCGGAGGAGCGGCGGGCGCGGCGGGAATCGGCGGCATCTGAACGCCGCTGAGCATGCGCATCATCAGATTCTGGACGCGGGTCATGTCCTTCTGCCGCTGCTCCGGAGTCGACGTCGCGTTCGTCGCGATGCCGTTCTTGAGCTCGGAGATCAATTTATTGAGCTCGGCGAAATCCGCCTTCTGCTGCGGGCTCATGTTCTTCGTGATCGCGGGGCTGTTCAGCATCGGAGCCATCGAATCGAGCATCGCGAGGACGCTCTTGTTCATGGCGTCGCCTTGCGCGGTCATATCCGCGAGCAGGCGGCGCTGCTCGGCCTCGGTCGGCGGCCGGGCTTGGGCGGACTCGCCGGGGCCGCGGAGCAGGTCGAGGCTCGACGCCCCGGGAGCCGCGGTCGAACCCGTCGTGACGGGAGCCTCGGCGATCGTCTGGATCTGCATGAGCTGCTTCTGAATATCCGCGAGCTCGGCCGGAGAAGGCCCCGCCGACGCCGCGGCGAGGGCCGCTCCGGCGTAGCGCTCGACGGCGAGGGTCGCGGCGTACTGGAGACCGAGCGCGCCGCCGGCGAGCAAAGCGCAGAGCCCGCGCGCGGTCCAGGCCTCGGTCTTGAACAGGCCGGTGAGGGCGCAGGCGGCGATCCAGGCGGCCAGCACGGTCGGAAGGAACCAGAGCGCGGGCATCCAGCCGCACAGCGCCTGCAGCGGCGCGGCGGCGAGGACGAGCGCGGCGGCGACGAGGCCGCGGTCGAAGTCCCCGGAGGCGCCGAGCGTGCGTCCCAGGCCGTACAGGAAGCTTCCGCCGAGGAAGAACACGCCGATCCATGCGCCGAAGCCGCAGGCCACGACGGCGCCCAGCTGCCAGGCGGGATAGACGGCGAGCGCGCCCGGCTTGGCGATGATCACGTGGACGAGGTTCAGCGCGAAGAAGATCGCTCCCCAGGACATCGCGACAAAAAAGGACGCCGACGGAGCCGCGGTGGGGCGCTGGTCGAGCTTGAAGAAGGCGCTCGGGGCGTTGACGAGCCCCGCGAACGAAAGCTCGAACAGCTCGCCGAACGCGGGCGCGACGGGCGCCGGCGCTTCTTTTTTGACCTCGGGTTCGCTCATGAGTGCTCCGCCCGCCGGCCGGCCCAGGTCGAGTCCTCGAGGCGGATCTTGGGCAATTCACGCTGGAGCGGCACGACGAGCAAGGCGGCCGTGTAGCCGCCCTTGCTCTTCACGCGCAGGCCGCCGCCGATGCGCTCGAGAAAGCGCCGCGACATGGACAGCCCCAGGCCGAGCCCGTGAGACGCGCGGCGGGCGGAGAGGAAGGGTTCGAACAAGGTGACCTTGTCGGTCTCGGAGACGCCGCCGCCGTCGTCGGTGATCTCGATCTCCGCGTTGGGTCCTTCGCTGCGCAGGAGAACGGTCACCGCGCCGGAGCCGCGCGCGGCGCAGGCCTCGAGTGAGTTTTGCAGCACGGCGAGAAGAGCGAGCTCGATGGAGCGGCGGTCGGAGCTGATCGGGGGCGGCGTGTTCTGGACGCGGACCGCCACGCTCACGCCGTCCGGCGCGAAGGCCTCCCGGCACTCTTGAACGCAGCCGTTGACCAAGGCCGTCAAATCCACCGAAACCGCCGTCGGCGGGCGCGCGGTCGTCAGGGCCGACTGATCGCCGAGCACGCGCGACAGCTTCACGCCGAGCTCGCCCGCGGCTTTGCGCAGCCTTTCCACGCGCTCGCCCGTCTTGGCGTCGTTGGGGCTAAGGGCGATCGCCTCGGAGACCGAGGAGATCGTGATCGCGTAGTCGCGCAGTTGAAACAGCGCGAAGGAAAGGTATTCCCCCACCTGGGCCGCGCGCAGGCGCGCCAAGGTGGCGCGCGCGGCGGCCGCGGAGCGCGCCCGCGCGGGCCCGAGCGCCGCGCCGGCCGCGACGGGGGCCAGCGCGAAGAGAGCGCCCCGCAAAGCGAGAACCGGCGCGTGGCCGGGGTTCGGACCGAGCGTCGCGACGAGAAAGACGGTGAAGGCGGCGGGAGCGGCCGCCGCCGCGCCGCCCGCGACCGGGCCGAACTCGAGGGCGATGAGGATCGCCGGAATAAGCACTCCCAGGTCGGGAACACCCGCCCACTGTCCGGACCATTGAGATGTCCAGGCCACGAGCATGATGTCCGCCACGGCGAAGCCCGCCGACGCCGCGGCGCGGGCCTTGGGCTCGGCCGGGCGGCCGGAGAAGACGCAGGCGGCGTCCGCGGCGCAGAGGATCGCGGCGGCGAGGGCGGGCAAAATCACCGTGACGGCCTTGCCGCGCGTGCCGAGCCAGGCGGCGGCCAGCACGAGCAAAAGATTGACGGCGCGCAGCGCCCACAACGCGGGTGTCATCGCGCGCCAAGTATAGCCGAAAATCGTAGAATCAACCAGACTTACCTCCATATATGCGACTCGGCCTCAGCTATCGCCTCGCCCTCGTCTTCGCCGTCTCCGGCGGTCTCGTCGTCGGCGGCCTCGTCCTGTTGGGGGTGCGTTCCTCGCGCGAGGAGGCGACCCATCAGACCGAACGGCTCGGCAAAGTGACGTTGACCGCCGTGCAGTCTCTCGTGCGGTCGGAGGCGCGCCAGGGACGGCTCGCTGAGCTCGGCAAAGCGCTCGAGGACCTCGTCGTGCAGGCGCGCATCGCGACCATCGTGGTGCGCGACCGCAAGGGCAAGCGCCTCGTCGGCCGCTCGGACGACCCGAAGCTGACGGCCCGCGAGGCCCGCCCCGGGCGCGCGCTGCGCGACGTCGACGACGGGATTTACGACATCGAGGGCGACGTCGAGCTCGGTCAGCGCGGCCGGGGCGTGGTGCAGGTCGGCCTGCGCACCGACGCCCTCGAGAAGCGCCTCGACGAGATCGGCGCGCGCGGCGTCCAGGCCGGCGTCATGAGCTTTTTGGCGATCACCTTGATCGCCTGGCTCATCGGCCTCTTCGCGGGCGAACGCCTGGAGCGCCTCGTCGGCCGCATCGAGGCGATCGCCGCCGATCCGCAGAAGTTTCGGCGGCTGGGCGGCGACGACGGCGGCGACGAGCTCTCCCGCCTCGTCGCGGCGTTCAACCGCATGGGCCTGAGCCTCAGGGCCGAGACCCGCCGCCGCCTGGCGCTCGAGACCGAGAAGCGCGAGCTCGCCGCGATGCTCGTCCACGATCTCAAGACCCCGATGACGGTGATCCGCTCGGGCATCACTTTGCTCGCCGACATGGCCACCAAGTCCGGCAAGCGCGAGCACAACCGCACCTTCGAGCTGCTCGAGATGTCCACCGCGCGCCTGCAGCGCATGGTCGAGGACGTGTTGCAGCTGGCCAAGATGGAGGAGTCCTCGGCGCTCCAGCAAGAGATGACCGATTTATCGGCGCTCGCTCACGCCTGCGCGAAGGATTTCGGCCTCATCGTCAAAGACCGCAAGCAGTTCTTGGACATCGCCGCGCCCGAGCACGGCATTCCGCCCGTCATGGGAGACTCCGTCCTCCTGCGCCGAGTGCTCGACAACCTCGTGCACAACGCGGTCGAGCACACGCCCTCGGGCGGGCGGATCGCGATCGGCGTGCGGCGCGAGAACGGCTCCGTCCTCGTCGAGGTCAGCGACTCGGGACCGGGCATCCCCCCCGAGGCGCGCGAGCACATCTTCCTCAAATTCTTCCAGAAAGACGTCAAGCGCCACGTGGGCAACGTGGGGCTGGGGCTGGCGCTGTGCGACAAGGTCATCGCGCGCCACGGCGGCACGATCGGCATCGGCGACGCCGCGCCCAAGGGCGCGCGCTTCTACTTCACCTTGCCGGTCGCGACGCTCGCGACAGAAGAAGCCTGACCGAGCGCATCGGCAGGCCCACGACGTTGTCGCGGTCGCCCACGATTCGCTCGACGAGCGGATCCTTCCGGTCCTGCACCGCGTAGCCGCCGGCCTTGTCCATGTGCTTGCCCGCGAGGCTGCGTAGGCGAGCTTCGTCGAGCCGCCGCGCCTTCACCTTCGACACGGCGAGCTCGGTGTACACCCGTCCGCCGTCCACGAGCGCCGTGCCCGTGTACACGCGCTGCCACCGCCCGGCCTGCAAGGTGATCATACGCACCGCGTCCTTCAGATTCCTGGGCTTGCCCAGGATGCGTCCTTGGCAGACCACGATCGTGTCGGCGCCGAGCACGAGCCGCCCGGGATGCCGCTTCGCCACGTCGAGCGCCTTGAGGCGCGCGAGCTTCACGACGAGCCGCCGGGGATCGCGTTCGGGAATATTCTCGTCGACCCCGCTCGGATCGACGGTGAAGCTCACCCCGGCCGCGCGCAGGATCGCGCGGCGACGAGGCGAGGCCGAGGCGAGTATGATTTTCAAAAGAGATCCGTGTAGTCGCCCCACTTCTCGGTGCGGATCTTCTCCGCATCGACGCCCGCGGCGGCGAGCCCGGACTTCATGTCCTCGACGAGGGCCTTGGGGCCGCAGATGAAAAAAACGGCCGAAGAATCATCGGTCGCGGAGACGATTTCCGCGGCGGTCCAGCGGCTTTCGCCTTCGCGCGTCGCGCGCGCGTGCACCGTAGCGCCGCGCATCGCCCACGCCGCGTGCTCGTCGCCGAACAGACGGTCGGCCTTGTTCTTCGACGAGTAGAAGATCGTCTTCTTGCCCTTCCCGAGAAGCGCCATCGCTCGAAACGGCGTGACGCCGGTGCCACCCGCGATCAGCACCGCGTGTCCTTCTCCGCTCCACGTCCATTTGCCGAACGGGCCGCGGACGATCAGTTCCTTCTCCTCGCCGGGCTTCAACGCTCCGAGGCGATCTGAAAACGCGCCGACCATTCCGATAGCGACCTCAAACGACGACGAGTCAGCCGTGTCGCTGCAGACCGAGTAGGCGCGCCAAGTCTTAGGGTCGTCCGCGAAATGGAACATCAGGAACTGGCCCGGGAGGAACGTGAAGCCGGGCCAAGCTTCGAAACGGAACAGGCGCACGCCGGGAACCACTTCCCGAGAGCTGAGCAACTTCGGGCGGTATTCGGGGTGCACGGGCACGGTCAAGAGTTATCCGCCGCGTTTCCAACGTTGGAAGTGTTGGGGATAGTTTCAAGCTCTTCACCAAGCCAATCCAGGTAGGACTTCGCGCCCTCGGCTACTTTCAGCGACAGCAACTCGGGCGTCGCGTACGGATGATTCGCGGCGATCCAGCGTTTGAGCTCCGGAAATTTGGCGGTGGAGGTCTTCGCGATCAGCAGACTTTCCCCGTCGCGGCGCATCCGCCCCTTCCAGCGGTAATGGGAGACGACCCCGGGGATCACGTTGACGCAGGCGGCGAGGCGTTCCGAGACGAGCGCCTTGGCCAGCGCGTCCGCTTTCTTGCCGCGCGGTGCCGTGATCAGGACGACGCGAAACGCGGCCATCGCGGGCTCAGCGGTAGGTGAGCGACCCGACGACGTGAATCTTGAGCATGTTCGAGGCCTTGTGCTTCGCCGTGCCGCCGGCGGTCACCATGGTCGTCTCGCCCTGCTTGACCACGCCGTTCTTGAGCAGGATGCGCTCGCCGTAGCCGAGCATCTCGTCGGTGGTCTTGCCGAGGGGGCAGATCATGGGCGTGATGCCCCAGTACAGCGCGAGCTGGTTGTAGGTGCCCTTGAGCGGGGTCATCGCGACGATCGGCGCGTAGGGCCGGTACTTCGACATGATGCGCGCCGACCAGCCCGTCATCGTATAGACGATCACCGCCTTCGCTCCGGTCACGTCGCAGGCGTCGTGCGTCGCGCGCGCGAGCGCGTGCGAGAAGCCGGTCTCCGGCGAGTCGAGCAGGCCGTGCGGGATCATGCGGTACCGGAAATTCGAAGCCTCGGCGCGGCGGATGATGTCCGCCATGACCGTGACGGTCTCCACGGGATAGAGCCCGACCGCGGACTCGCCCGACAGCATGACCACGTCGGCGCCGTCGTAGATCGCGTTGGCGACGTCGCTGGCCTCGGCGCGCGTGGGCTGGGCGTGGTTGATCATGCTCTCGAGCATCTGCGTCGCCACGATGGAGAGCTTGCCGGCGTCGTTGGCGCGGCGCACGAGCATCTTCTGCAGGGCGGGCACCTCGGCGGCCGAGAGCTCCACGGCCAGGTCGCCGCGCGCGATCATGATGCCGTCGGCGGCGTCCAGAATGTCATCGATGCGGTCAAGCGCCTGCGGGTGCTCGATCTTGGCGATGATGCGCGTCGGCGCGCCGGCCTTCGAGATGATCTTGCGCGCCCGGACGATGTCGTCGGGCGAGCGCACGAACGACAGGGCGACGTGGTCGATGCCGACCTTGAGGCCGGTGTCGAGGTCCTTAAGGTCCTTCGTCGTCAGCGCGGGCAGGTCGATGTCGGCGCCGGGGAGGTTGATGCCCTTGTGCTCCTTCAGGCGGCCGCCGATGACGACTTCGCAGTCCACCCAGGAGGCGCCGGTCTTGAGCGCGCGCAGGACGATGGAGCCGTCGTCGAGACGGATTTCCATGTCCTTTTTCACGGTCTGCGGCAGCTTCTTGAAGCTCGTCGAGAATTCTTCGGCCGTCCCGGGAATGTCGGCGGTGCTGATGCGCGTGCGCGCGCCCTTCTTGAGTTCGATGGGCTCGCCGTTGCGCAGGCGCCCCACGCGCAGGCGGGGCCCCTGCAGGTCCATCACGACCGAGCAGGCGCGCCGGCTCAGGCGCGAGGCGGAGCGGATGAGGGCCATGTTCTTGTCGAGCTCGGCCATGGTGGCGTGCGAGCAGTTGAGCCGGAACGCGTCCACGCCGGCGGCGAGCAGGTCGAGCATCATCGCCGGCTTGGCCGAGATGGGCCCGAGCGTGGCCAGGATCTTCGTGAGCTTCGGGCGCACCGGCTTCGGTTTAATGGGCATGAGTTAGTTGTTCAAGACCTTCCTTAGATTGGCCCCGTTGGCGGGCGAAACGACGCCTTTTTCCGTGACGATGGCGGTGACGAGGGCGTGCGGCGTGACGTCGAAGCCGAAATGGTGGGCCTTGGCGCCTTTCGGCGCGATTTTAGACCCGAAGATCTCGACGACTTCTTGGATCGAGCGCTCCTCGATAGGAATCCGGTCGCCGTGGGCGGTGCCCAGGTCCACCGTCGTGCTCGGGGCGACGACGTAAAAGGGAATGCCGTGGTGCTTGGCCAAAATCGCCAGGCCGTAGGTGCCGATCTTGTTGCACACGTCGGCGTTGGCGGCGATGCGGTCGCTGCCCACGATCACCGCGTCGATCTTGCGCGTCTTCATCAAGTGCGCGGCCATGTTGTCGGTGATCAAAGTCGCGGGGATGCCCGCTTCCATGAGCTCCCACAAAGTCAGCCGGGCTCCCTGCAGGTAGGGCCGGGTTTCGCAGGGATAAACGTGCTTCACCTTGCCGGTGAGCCAGCCCTGGCGGATCATCCCCACGGCCGTGCCGATGCCGGCCGTCGCCAGCGCGCCGGCGTTGCAGTGAGTCATCACATTAGAATTCTTTTTCAATAGCGCCGCGCCCAATTTGGCCATGGCGGCGTTGTAGCCCAAATCGTGCTCGAAGTATTGGACGGCGGCGGCGGCCATGCGCCTGGACAAAGTCTTCTCGGGGCCGGACTTCGCCACGGCCAGCATATGATCGAGGGCGTGCATCAGGTTGACAGCCGTCGGGCGAGCCCGGCGGAGAACCGGTTCGGCGGCCACAACGTCCTTGAGCTTGTTCCGGCGTGCCGCGAGGGCCATTCCGTAGGCGGCAGCGCAGCCGATGAGCGGCGCGCCGCGAAGAACCATGTCCGTGGTGGCCTTTGCGACCTGCGTGGCCGTTTTACATGTCACGAATTTCACCGAGCGCGGCAGCCAGCGCTGATCGAGGACCACGAGGCGGTCCCCCTTCCAGGCGATGTGCTTGATCGGGTCTTCGTGCAGCGCGCGCTTCTTCATAGAGGGCGAGGGATTATATCTTTTCCTATAAACGAGACGAGGGCGAGCAAGGTTCCAGAAACCTTGTTCGCCCTCGATCTTGACTCCGTTTCGCGGCTCTCTTAGGGGATGCTGTCCATTACCCGCTTGAGCTGCTCCTCGGTCTTGCCTACGATCTCCACCGTCTTCTCTCGGCCGTTGGCGCCGCGAAGGATGCTGACGCGCTTGCCGGACACCTCGAAGAATTCAGCGAGGTAGTTCTTCAGCGCGGCATTAGCCTTCTCGTCGACCGCCGGGGCGGCGACCTTGACCCTCAGCACGCTACCGATGCGGCTGACCACTTCGTTGTCCGCGGCGTTAGGGATGACGCGCACTTTCACGATCATGCAGGGCCTCCATTGATGTCGGACTCGGGTGCAAAAATTTGTGTGCCGATGCGGACCATGTCGGAGCCTTCCTCGATCGCGACCTCGAAGTCTCCGCTCATGCCCATCGACAGCTTTCCATCGGGCAGGTGCTTGTCCCGCAGCTCTTTGAGCTTCCGGAACGAAGGCCTTGCCGCGTCCTGGGGCGCTATACCCATCAGGCCGTCCAACTCGAGGTTCGGGAGCTTGCGCACCGCCTCGATGAGTCCCGGAAGTTCTTCCGGGGCGCAGCCCGCCTGGGTGTCCTTCTGGGTCAGCTTCACCTGGATCAGAACCGGGAGCTTCCCATCTCGCGTCCACGCCGCGTTGAGCGCCGCCGCGACCTTCTCGCTGTCGACCGAATCGACCGCGTCGAAGACCTCGACCGCCTTCTTCGCCTTGTTCGTCTGCAGATGTCCGATGAGGCGCCACCGGACCTTCCCCGCGAGCTCGCCGAGCTCCAGCTTCTTCTTCTCGGCGTCCTGTACGCGGTTTTCACCGACCTCCTGGACCAGGCCGGACGACAATGCTTCCCTTACATCCGTCAGGGCCGCGTATTTGGTCACCACTACCAACTCGATCGGCCTGCCGTCACGGTTCGTCCGTGCGGCCGCCGCGGTCATGCGGTAGCGGATTTTTTCTAGGTTGTCAATGAACACCGAACCCATTCATTATAGCACACTCCGAGAGCGAAAAAACACGAAATGGGCCGAAAGGCCTATTTTGAGGCGTTCTTTGGACATCTGGATTATGGGCACGTCCTCGACGGAGAACGTCCCCGTCCGGGGGCTTTTCGGCTTTACCGATCTTTATATCCCCTCTTACCGTAATTTAGGGCTCCCGAAATGAGGATTCCGGGGTCCGGGGCTATACTTTGGTCATGGACGCCGAGCCTCTCGCCTACACGCCCCACCCGACCGCGAGACCCCGCGTCAGCGTTTTGGCCGTCGCGGGCGCCGCGCCCGAGGTTTCCACCGGCACGCCCCGCGGCTTCGCGATGTTCGCCGCCGCGGCGCTGGCCCTGGGCTCGACCATGCTGGCGCTGACGGGCGCGCCCCGGACCGCCGCCGGCGGGGTCCTGTCCGCCAACGCCGGCCGGATGTTCGCCTCGTCCGAGCGCCGCGCGGTCGTCACTCCGGCCGCGGAGCCCGCCCCGGTCGAACTGCGCCAGTCGAGCCCGCTTCCCTTCGCAGGTTCGGACCTGACCGCGAACGCCGCGGCGGTCTCTTCGGACGGGTCCGGCTCCTCCGGTCCTTCCTCCGGCGGCTCCTTGGGCCAGGCCATCGCGGGCGGCCAGCCGGGCCCGCAGCAGTTCCACGCTTTGACGAGCTTCGACGGCAACATGACGATGACCAGCGGCCAGGTCGAGATCGTCCAGCCGGCCCGGTCCGGGCGCCAGGAGCGCCTCGGTTACGTCCCCCCGGCCCCGGTGGTGTGGAACAACCCGGTCAAGTGGATTCAGGTCCACAAAGAAGGGCTGTAATCACTCCATCGGGCCGCCTTCCTCGTTGTCCAAGGTCGTTTTCAGCGGAAATCCCCTCCGGTTCCATTCCGCGATCCCGCCGAACAGGTGCTTGACCCGCAGGCCTTTCTGCGCCAGTTCGAGCGCGGCCTTCAACGACAGCGGACAGGTGATGTCCCCGCAGTAGGTCACGATCTCCTTTTCGCGCGGCAAGGTCGCGTACTGCGCCACGAGCCCCTCGAGCGGAATGTTGCGCGCACCGGGGATATGTCCGTCGTGAAACTCCTCGGGGCTGCGCACGTCGATGAGGCAGACGTCGTCCGGGGATTCGTCCAGGATCTCCTTCAGGGCGTAGGGCCCGATCTCGAACTCGAGCCTGCGGCTGAAGTACTCGACGGCGGCGCTCACGGCCTTGGGCGCCCGGTGAGTCTTGTGCGAAGCGTGTGCTTTCATAGGCCCTCCCTGTCGGTTGATAGCGACAGGATAGCCCCGCGACTTCAAATCCGCGCCAAATCCAGATAAAAAAAGGCGCCTCCGTTCGGAGGCGCCTTTAACGACTCTCCCCTGGGGAGAGTTACTTCTGAACCGGGAAGCCCTTCTCCTGGTACGTGGCGAAGCCGCCGAACAGCTCCTTGACCGTGAAGCCCTTCTCGGCGAGCACGAGAGCGGCCTTCGGGGCGAGCGCGCAGGTGATGTTGCCGCAGCAGGTGATGATGGTCTTGTCCTTCGGGAGCGCGCCGAGCTTGCCCGGGAGGTCGGCGAGCGGGATGTTCGTCGCGGTCGGGATGTGGCCCTTGGCGAAATCCTCGGTCGAGCGGACGTCGAGCACGAACAGGCCGGGCAGCTTCTTCTCGAGCGCGGCGTTGAGCGAGTACGGGGTCATTTCGTAGGCGAGCTTGGCGGCGAAGTAGTCGGCGGCGGAGATGGCGAGCGTCTTGTTCGGGGCGGAAGTGGTGCGGGTCATGAAGGGCCTCCTAAAATGAAGCGACGGCCCATCTTAACATTATGGATGAGGCGTGATCGCAAGGATCGTGATTTCGTTGCGCAGGGGCCCGTAAAACCAAAATACGCGATAGGCCCCGGGCGTCTTGTTCTGCGCGTAAGCCTCGAAGATGTCTTCCCCGCGTGGACCGCGGATTCCTTCGTACTTGTGAGTGTTGAGCCCGGTGTGGCGAGGATTGGTTTCCAGATATCCAAGACATTTGCGGACGGCTTTGAGCCGGGCGGCCAGTCCCGGAGAATCGATCAGTGCCGTGAGTTGTCCCTCCGCTTCCGGCTGGAAAAGAAGGCGGAAGGACAAGCGCCTTAGTCTTCCTTGGCGTGCTTGGCGAAGCTGCCCAGCGAGCGGCCTTTGCCCGCTTTCGCCTGCTGGAGGCCGCGCAGAACCGACGCCCGCGTCTTGGCGTTCAGGGACTTGAAGCCGCGCGTCGGGACCAAGGACATCGGCTCAAGGAGGATTTGGCCGGCGTCGTTGACGTACGCCATATAGTGCTTGGAGACCTCCCCCTTCAGTACGACGCGCTTTTTGGAGTCCGTGCGCGCCTCCCCGAGGAAAGTGAAGTGTCCGTCCGCCAGCATCGTCGCCCCGCCGTTTTTGTTGGCCATAGAGTCAGTGTAGCAGATGTGGGAATATTGTCAAGTGGGAAATCCCACTCATAGGCAAAAAAGAAGGCCCCCCGGCTCGAAAGAGCCGGGGGGCCGATTCGCGTCCGACTAGTACATGTCTCCGCCGTGCTGATGACCGGCTCCGGCCATGGCGGGCTCCTTCTTCTCCGGAATGTCGGAGATGAGGACCTCGGTGGTCAGGATGGTGCCCACGATCGAGACGGCGTTCTCGAGCGCGGTGCGGGTGACCTTCAACGGGTCGACGATGCCGGCCTTGAACAGGTCGACGTATTCGCCCGTGGAGGCGTCGAGGCCGATGCCGGCGCCCGACGAAAGGATCTTCTGCACGACGACCGAGGCTTCCTGGCCCGAGTTGTCCGCGAGCTGGCGCAGAGGAGCCTGGAGAGCGCGCCGCACGATCTGGCCGCCCGTCGTCTCATCCTCGTCGTCGCCCTTGAACTTGTCGAGGGACTCGCCGGCCCGCAGCAACGCGACGCCGCCGCCCGCGATCATGCCCTCTTCGACGCCGGCGCGAGTCGCGTTGGACGCGTCCTCGACCTTCGCCTTCTTGGCCTTCATCTCGGTCTCGGTGGCCGCGCCGACGTTGATGACCGCCACGCCGCCGGAGAGCTTAGCCAAGCGCTCCTGCAGCTTCTCGCGATCGTAGTCGGACGTGGTGTCTTCGATCTGGCGGCGGATGGCGTCCGCGCGCTTCTTGATCTCGGACTTGTCGCCCGCGCCGGAGACGATCGTCGTGTTGTCCTTGTCGATGACGATGCGCTTCGCGCGACCGAGCATGTCGAGGCCGACCTTCTCGAGCTTGTGGCCGAGCTCTTCGGAGATGACCTGACCCTTGGTGAGGATCGCGATGTCCTGCAGCATCTCCTTGCGGCGGTCGCCGAAGCCCGGGGCCTTGACGGCCGCGCACTTCAGGGTGCCGCGGAGCTTGTTGACGACGAGCGTCGCCAGAGCCTCACCCTCGACGTCCTCGGCGAGGATCAGGAAGGGCTTGCCCGTCTGCACGATCTTCTCGAGCACCGGGAGGATGTCGTTCATCGAGGAGATCTTCTTCTCGGTGATGATGATGTAGGCGTCCTCGAGGATGGTCTCCAGGCGCTCCGTGTCGGTGACGAAGTACGGAGACACGTAGCCGCGGTCGAACTGCATGCCCTCGACGACTTCGAGAGTCGTCTCGGAGGACTTGCCTTCCTCGACGGTGATCACGCCTTCGTGGCCGACCTTCTCCATGGCCTCGGCGATCATGTTGCCGATCTCGACGTCGTTGGCGGAGATGGTCGCGACCTGGGCCTTCTCGGCCTTGGTCTTGACGGGCTTCATGCCCTTCTGCAGCTCCTTGACGACGACGGCGAGGGCCTTGAGCATGCCGCGCTGGATGGACTTGGAGTTCGCGCCGGCGGTGATGTTGCGAATACCTTCGTTGAGCAGCGACTGCGTCAGCACGATGGCGGTGGTGGTGCCGTCGCCCGCCTTGTCGTTGGTCTTGGAGGCGACTTCCTTGACGAGCTGGGCGCCCATGTTCTCGTAGGGGTCGGAGAGCTCGATCTCCTTGGCGATGGTCACGCCGTCATCGATGATGACGGGCGAGCCGAATTTCTTCTCGAGGACCACGGAACGTCCCTTGGGCCCGAGGGTGACCTTGACGGCGTTGGCGAGCTTATCGACTCCATCCTTCATCTTCTTGCGAGCGTCGTCCGCGAAAATAATCTGCTTAGCCATGATTTTTATCTATCTCCTATATATGGGGGACTACTTGAGGATTCCGAGGATGTCGTCCTGGTGCATGATGAGATACTCCTCATCGTCGAGCTTGATCTCGGAGCCCGAGTACTTGCCGTAAAGAATCTTGTCGCCGACCTTGACGTCGAGCGCGATGACCTTGCCGTCTTCGGTCGTCTTGCCCTTGCCGCACGCCGCGACGACGCCTTCCTGCGGCTTTTCCTTCGCGGAATCGGGGATGATGATCCCGCTGCGCTTGGTTTCCCTCGCTTCCACGGCTTTGACGAGCACGCGGTCGCCGAGGGGCTGGATCTTCACTTTCGAGAGAGTCGCTTCGGCCATGTTGTGTGTCCTCCGGGTCTTTGACGTCTTAAATCCGGCGCGGAGTGTTTTGGCACTCTCAATCGCCTAGTGCTAATTATAGCACGCGGCAATGAAAGCTGTCAATCAAACGCTATGAGTGCCAGTTAATGGCTGGGGCCGGGGAAGACTTTGCGGAGGAAGCCCATAAGCGCCTGCTGAGCTTTGGGCTCTTCGGCGGACATGCGGTTGGGCTCGAGGTAGGGAGGAGGCGGCGGAGGGTCGTCGTTGGTGAAGGTGGAGGTGAGATCGGGCAACGGGGTCTTGGCTTCGGGCGCCGGGGTCGTGTACTCAGGGGCGGGCGTCTTGAATTCGGGGACGGATAAAACCTGGTTGGCCACGGGCGGCGGCGGCGCCGAAGGCCCGGTCGCAACGACCGGTGCCGCGGCCCGAACGGGCGCGGGCGCCTGGGCGAGTTCCGCCGAGGGCCGGGCTTTCAGGATTTCGGCGGTCGGGCAAAGAAGGTGGAGATCTTCCTCGAGGCGGCGGATGACTCCGAGGGCCTTGGCCAAAGAGAGCTCTTTTTCCGAGAGGTCGTGGGAGAGCTTGTCGACGAGGCGGTTGCGGATGCCGAGGTCGTTGTCGGTTTCATGGACGCGGCGCTTGGCGGCGTCGAGGGCGGCGTGGTCCTTCTCGGCTTGGATGTGCAGCTCGCGGAGTTGGGCGTCGCGGCCGTCCACCTCGGCCTCGAGGGCCGAGACGGCGGAGAGGTCCTTGCGGTGAGCCGCCTCGAGCTCGGCTAGGCGTGGCATGCGGATCTCGAGCAGAGTCGTTTGCTCGCGCGACTGGGCGAGCTCCTGCTTCAAGACGGAGATCTGGCGCTGGAGCGAGACGATCAGGGCTTTCTCGTCGCGGCGTGTCTCCAGTTCCTTCATCAGGTCGGCGACGTGCGAAAAAAGACGCGTACTCGCGGTGTCGAGGAGCGAGTCGACCTCGCTCGGCTGGTCCGTCGGAGGCGCGCCGAGCGGGGCGGACGGAGGCGTCGCGGCCTGATGCGCCTCGATGGCGCGCACGATCTCTTCGAATTCCCCGGCGCGACGCCAGTTCTTCTCGGCGATCTCCCCCTCGCCGGGGCAGACCAAGGTCGTCATCGAGAAGCCGGGCAGGGCGACCAAGGCGGCGGGCTCGTAGCTTCCGGGTACTTCTCCCTTCATATAGGTCCAATATTTCATGCGGTCTCCCCGGGGGGCTTAGGCGACGGAAGTTCGTCTTGGATGCGGTGGAACTTGGCTAGGAAGTCTCGCATTTCCTGGCGCAGGAGCGAGACGTCGGAATCGGTCAGGGCCTTGGCCTGGAGCAGGCGTGCGTTCGAGGCGTCGGCCTGGCGGCGCAGTTCGCCGATAGAGCCGGCGAGCTCGGCGGCCTTGCCCCGGGCGGAGAGGAGCTCGGCTTCGAGGTCCACGATGCGGCGGCGGGCCTCGAGCAGGGTTTTTTCCGCGTCGGCGCGGCGCTCACGCTCGAGGGCGAGGTCGTTGTCGCGGGAGCCGTCGCGGGTTTCACGTCGAGACAGCTCGGCCTTCAAAGACGCGAGCTCGCCGGAGACGCGCTCGCGCTCGAGCTCGGCGGTGCGGCGCGCGGCCTCGGCCTCGAGCGCGGCTCCTTCATAGGACGAGCCGGCCTCGGCGAGGCGACTCTCGAACTCGGAGGTCAACGCGATCAGGTTGTCGATCTTGACGCGCAAGGTCTCGTTTTCGGAGGCGAGCGTCTCGACGCGGATGTCGGAGATTTTGCGCGACGCCCGCGGCGCGGACTCCGCGTGGGAAACGGCGTCCTTAATAGGCGCGAGGCGCGGGTAGCCCTGCCAACGCAGGTCTCCCAGCCAATCGGCGGGCTCATCGGGTGGCGGCATAACCAGGCCAGTATAGGTCCCCACTGTTACATTTTCAAGGCGGCTTCTTGACGGAGTCTTGACGGGAGGAACCAACTGTGTAACTATTGATGCCTTGGCCTCCCCGGAAAACTCCGAAGACCGTCGCCCCCTCGTGCTCGTCGTCGACGACGAGTACGATTTCCGCGTCATCGTCGCGCACGTGCTCGAGCACGGCGGCTACGACACCGTGCTCGCCGGCGACGGCGCGGAGGGACTGCATCTCTTCGAGGACCGCCGTCCCGATCTCGTCGTGCTCGACGGCAATCTCCCCGACATGGACGGCATCGAGGTGTGCCGGCGCCTGCGCGCGATGGAGGCCGGCAAAAAAGTCCCGATCCTTATGTGCACCGTGCGCTCGGCGCTCGAGCGCGTGTCGGCGGGCCTCGACGCGGGCGCGACCGACTACGTGCTCAAGCCGTTCGAGACCGAGGAGCTACTCTCGCGCGTGGGTGCCGCCCTCAAGGCCGCGGGGAAGTGAGCGCGCAGATCGCCGTCGTCGACGACGATCCCGAGATCATCGAGCTGCTGGCACTCGTGCTCGGCAAAGCCGGACACAAGGTGACCGGCTACGCGACGCCCGGGCGTTTCTTCGACGGGCTGCTCAAGAAAAAACCCGACCTTTGTCTCATCGACGTGCAGCTGCCCGGCATGGACGGAAGAGAAGTAATCCGCGTCCTGCGTGCCAATCCCGCGACGAAGGATCTGGCCATCATCGCGATCTCGGCGACGGCGCGTTCGACCGCGGACATCGTCAAGGGTTTCGACCTGGGCGCCGACGAGTACCTCGCCAAGCCGATGGACTTGGACCTTCTGCTCGTGCGCGTCGCGGGACTCGTCCGGCGCGCGGCCTCGCAGGCCCCGGCGGCGGCCGAGACGCTCGCGTACGGCGACCTGGTCCTATGTCCGGACGAGCACCGCGCGACCTTTCAGGACAAGGACATCGCGCTCACCCATCTCGAGTTCAAGCTGCTGACCTATTTCCTGCGCAATCCCAACCGGGTGCTCACGCGCGGCCTCATTTTGGAGAAGGTCTGGGGCACCGGGCCCGAACTCTCCACGCGCACCGTCGACAAGCACGTCGAGACCGTGCGCAAGAAAGTCCCCGGCTTCGGCTCCCGCGTCGAAACCGTGATCGGCGTCGGCTATCTGTTCAGACCCTAATCTCCCCCTAATTAGTATCTACTAATAGGATCTGAATTATAAGGCCGTTTATTCGTCCCCTGGACACAGCAATTTCGCACGGATAGGGTACATTTCACCCTAGGATGCGGGCACTATTAGAGGACTTATTTAGTTCGCGCGCGCGCGAAGTCTTCACAATAGCGGCGTCCTTGCTCGTATTCGGGCTCCCACTGAACGCTGAGGCGGCGGCGACCTTGCGGGTCGTGGGAGCCAGCGTTGTCAGCTCGGGCACGGTCAAAGTTTATTTCAGCGAGCCCGTAGACGCCAGCGCCGACAGCGCGGCGAATTTCTCGCTGTCCCCGGCGATCACGATCAACTCCGCGTCACGCCGGGATGGGAACAACGCGACCTTGCTCACCCTGGCCGCCGCCCTGACCAACAACTCCACCTTCACGGCGACGGCCTCCGGTCTGACGGCGATCTCGGCGAACACGCTGGCGGCGGCGAGCGCCACGGCCACTTTCGCCGGCGCCAATCCGAACCCCTTCTTCATCGACGACTTCAATCGCGCCGCGGCGGGCATCTACGACACGGACACGCCGATCGTGGGCCTGTGGAGCCTGGCCTACAGTTGGCTCGACGCCGGGAACTCGGTCGCGATCGTGTCGACGCGGAGTTTCCGCGGCGGTTACGGCTTCGAGTCGCGGGACAACTCGGCGACGGGCACGGCGGCGCGCGTGACCAAGGACTTCACCGCGGCTCAGACTCAGATGTACCTGCGAGCCTATATTTATCTGCCGTCCAGCTTCTTTACGGCGATGGCCAACGGCACTCAGCACGATCTCGTCGACGTCCTCTCCGCCAACCTGTGTCCGACCAACGCGTGCTATGCCGGCGTCATCGCCCTGAAGGACGGCAGCGGAAATCCCCTCCTGCTCTGGGAAACACACGGAAGCGACGATGCCTACCAGAGCTTAACGACCCCGGTCACGCCGGACGCCTGGCACAGCGTTGAAATCTACGCCCCGCCCTCGGTCGCCGGCTCGAGCGCCACCTTCTGGCTCGACGGCGTGTTCGTGGGACGAATTCCCGCCAACTTCTCCGGCGCCGGCTCGTGGAAGCAGGTCGCCGTCGGGCTCGGTTATATGGCCGACGCCACGGTGACGCATTCGGCTTATTTCGACGAAGTTCGCGTCTCGACTTTGTCCTACATCGGTCCCATCGACCCGCCCTCCGTGCGCTCGGCCTCCGTCGTCGACGCCAATCGAGTCAAAGTTTACTTCGACATGGCGGTGAGCACGGCCGACGGACGCTTCGTGGACCCCTCGCGTTACACGTTGAGCCCCGGTCCCGCCGTGACGGCCGTCGTTTCGACCGATTCCTTCACGGGCGTGCTGCTGACCGTCGCCGAGCAGGCCGACAACCGCTTCTCGACGGTGACCGTGGACTCGACCTTGCTGGCGCCGGGAGCGACGAGCACGGCGACCTTCGTTCAGGTCCAGCCGACCCGCTTTTTTATCGACGATTTCAACCGGCCCTACGACGGCCTCGACGACAATGATCCGATCCTCGGCGACTGGCCCGCCGCGACGACCCAGCTCGACGGGGGCAACACGCTCCTAATTTCGACGGTGAGCTTCCGCGGCGGCTATGGGCTTGTCGCCAACGACAGCAGCGCCGGCGGCTACAGCGCCCGGCTGCGAAAACGGTTCGCCTCGGGACAGACCCAGCTGTCTATGCGTGTCTACATCAACCTGCCCACGAGTTTCTTCTCCTCGATGGCCAACGGCGATCAGCACTCGCTGGCTGCGATCAGCAGCGACTTCGGCGACCGGACCATCAGCGTCATCGGCCGAAAGAGTGCGGGCGGTACCTCGGTGCTTCTTTTCGAGGCCTACGACTCCTTGGGCGGCTACAGCAACACCGAGATTCCCGTCACGGCCGACGCCTGGCACGCCGTCGAGCTCTACGCTCCTCCCGTCGGGGCTGCGGTCAATCCCTCATATTGGCTCGACGGTAACCTGGTCTGGAAGCCCACCATCAACTTCTCCGACGCGGTCTCATGGAGCACGGTCACGGTGGGCTTCGGCTACAGCAGCGACGCCACCGACGTGCACTCCGCCTATTTCGACGAGGTGAAGGTCTCGACTTCGGGCTATATCGGGCCGCTGACCGACGAGCCTCCCGCCGGCTGCGCCATCGTGCGCAGCGTCAGCCTGAGCACAGGCCCCTTCACGACGATCCAGTCCGCGGTCAACGACCTGCCCAATCCGCTGACCGGACACTCCTGCGTGGTGATCAAGGACAACGGCACCTACCCGGAGCAGGTGACGGTGCGCAACTTCGTCAACAACGGCTCGTCGATCACGATCATGGCCCAGGCCGGCTACCGGCCGACGGTGTCGCCCCCCGCCGCCTCGACGGCGGCTTTCCTGATCCAGAACTCGAGCGTGAACATCCTGCGCCTGAACATCATTCCCACAAATGCGCTGCAGGCGGGCGTGTCCATCTCGTCGCCAAACGTCACGCTGAGCAGCATCAGCCTCCAGGACGGCGGAGGCAAGATCTGGGGCGCGGGCATCGCGATCACGACGACCAACTGGGTCACGGTGTCGAATTCGAGCATGACGCTGGCCGCGACCGGACCGGCCGGCTTCTATCTCTACCGAAGCTCGGGCGTGACGATCGCCAACAGCACCACGGCGGTGAGCAACGCTGCGGCGATCGGCGTGTATATGTACGGCTCATCGTCGAACTCCTTCACGGGCTTGTACGCAAGCAACGTCTCCGGCGCCGCCTTCCAATTCGACTTTGCCTCCAACTACAACACGATCAGCCTGAGCACGATCACGGGCAACGAAGCCTCGGGCTTCGGCGCCTTCCACTTCGACGCCGCCGCGACCAACACGGTCACGAACAGCTATATCGGCGGCGCGGCCGGCGTCGCGCTGAATCTCCAGCCCAGCGCTTACATGAACACGATCAGCTTCAGCACGATCGCCAACAACTCCGCCTCTTGGGCCGCGGCCAATTTCCAGGGAGCATCGTCCAACACCGTCACGGACAGCTGGATTTCGAACCCGTCGAATAATGCCCTCTACGTCCAGGCTCAGGCCAACGGCAACCTGTTCCAGCGCAGCACCATCACTGTCAACGTCGACTTCGCGGCGGTGTACGTGACCGCTTCAGGCACCAACACGATCTCCAACAGCTACGTTCAGAACCTCTCGGGCAACGGCATCAACTTCGATCCCAACGCCAACTCCAACCGGGTCAACGGCAGCACGGTCGTCATCGCCTCAGCCAACTCACTGCGCGCCGCTCTTCTGCTCGTCAGCGCCTCTTCCAACACGGTCTCAGGCGGAGCCTATTACAACTCGCTGGGCAACACCGTGATTCTCAAGACCGCCTCGAACGGCAATTCGTTGAGCTTGAGCACGATGACGAGCGTCGCCGCCGGCTACTACGCCCTGAGTGTCGCCGCCTCCTCCGCGAACACAGTCATGAATTCATATATACAGGGCTCAACGGCCGCCTACGTCTCGGGTTCGACCAGCACGGTGTTCGGTGGCACGGTGTTCGTCGCGACGAACACGAATGGGAGCGCCCTGCAGCTCGAATTCGGCTCGGTGAACCTGACGGTGTCGAGCTCATCGCTGAAGGCTCCTTCCGGCGGCGTCGGAATCTACCTCAGCACCGGAAATGCGGGCGCACTCATTTTCTCGAGCAACACGATCACGGGCGCCAAGTACGGCATGTTCATCAGCACCCAGCAGGCGGGCGTCGGCTTGTCGGTCTCCTCGCTGACCTTCGCCAACCTGACCTCGGGGGCCACGGCCGTGCTGTTCGACGGCGGGCCCTCCTTCGTCTCGACCTTCAGCGCGGCGAACTTCGACGCCTCGTGCGCGGTCAACGTCTACGGCAAGGGCCTGACCGGGAACGCGACCAAGCGCGTGACCATGCTCGATGCCGCCGGCGTGCGTGCAGGCGCGGCCAATGAGAGCGATCCTTACGGACGCGTCGATTGGACTACTTCCACCTACGCCGGTTGCGTGGTCACCAGCTATGTGGGCGCGGGGAACAACGCGACCATCACGGCGGGCCTGGCGGGCCTGCCAACGACGCTCACCGGCCACTCGTGCGTGGTGATCCGAGACGGAGCGACGTATTCCGAGCAGGTGACAGTGAGGAACTTCACCAACAACGGGTCCTCGATCACGATCATGGCCGACGTCGGATTCTCTCCGGTGGTCAATCCCCCGGTCGCCTCGACAGCGGCCTTCCTGATTCAGAACTCGAGCGTGAACATCCTGCGCCTGACCGTGATCTCGACGAACGCTGTCAACTACGGCGTCTACGCCTCCTCCGCCTACATCACGATGAGCAGCGTCAGCGTGCAGGATGCCGGGGGCTTCATCAAGTTCGCCGGCGTCCAACTCTCAAGCTGGAACGCGGTGTCCTACAGCAGCGTGACCGTCGACGTGGTGTACGCCTTCTACCTGCCGGGAAGCACGATGACGACGATCTCCTACAGCTCGGCCCAGTCGGCCGGCAATTCGCGGTATGCCCTGTTCCTCCAAGGCGCCTCCTCGAACACGGTGACCGGAGGCTTCTTCGCGAACTCCGTGGGCAACGCGGTCGGGCTCGAGTCCGGCGCGAACTACAACTCGATCAGCCTCAGCACTCTGTCCGCGCTGGCCAGCAACCGCGTCGGCCTGCTGCTCGACGCCGCGCTTTACAACACGGTCGCGCAGTCGTACATAAGCGGCGCGGCGGGCGGCGGCGCCTATATTTCCAATGCGTCCAACTTCAACACCTTCAGCCAGAGCACGTTCACGAGCGCGGCGGCCGCTTACTACGGCTACATGCTCGACAACGGGAACTTCAACACGCTTGACCGCTCGTTCGTGAGAAACGCGAACGGCCCGGGCGTGTTCGTCTACGGCAATTTCAACACGATCAGCTACAGCACCTTGACCAGCAACGGCGCCGGAGAGCAGGGTTTGAAGATGACGTTCTCGGCGACGAACACGATCACCAACTCGTACATTCAGGGTTCGACGGCCGCGTACATCGTGAATTCCACCGGCACGGTCATCAATTCGAGCGTGCTCGTGGCGACGAATACGGCCGGCGACGCCGTGTCGCTCGCCGGCGGCGACGTCAATCTGACGATCGCGTCGAGCACCTTGATCGCCCCGGCTCTGGGTCGCGGCCTGGCGTTGAGCGCGGGCAATATCGGCGTCGTGAGCCTCGGCAGCGTGACTTTTTCCGGAGCGGGGCGCGGCGTCGAGCTCTCCACACAGGGCGCGATCTTCACCCTTGCCGTCGACTCGATCACCTTCCGCAATCTCGCGTCCGGCGCGACGGCGATCCATTTCCTCGGCGGCACCTTCGTGGCGACGGTCACGCTGGCGAACTTCGAGGACTCGACCAGCTCGATCAACGTCAACGGCTCCCCTCTCAGCGCCGGCTCGCGCATCACGATGCGGCAGTCCAAGGGCTCTCGCCGCAGCGCCCTGTACGAGAACGACTCCAACTCTTTCGTTGATTGGCCGGACCTGCTTCCGGCCGGCTGCAGCTACGGCCTCAACGTCAAGCAGGACGGCACCGAGGACCACACTTCGATCAAGAACGCGGTCGACGCCCTGGCCAAGAACCTCCTCGGCCCTACCTGCGTCGTCGTGCGCGACACGCAGACCTACAGCGAGCAGGTGACGGTCCAGGGCTTCACGAACAACGGCTACCGGCTCACGATCATGGCCGATCCGAGCTTCGTCAGCTCTGCGCCCGTGTTGAGCCCGCTCGCCGGTTCGACGGCGGCGTTCCAGATCGCCAACACGAGCATCAGCATCCTGGGCATCAATATCAAGCCGACGACGGACATGTATTGGGCCGTGCGGGCGTCCTCCGCGCAAGTCATCTTGAGCAGCGTCAATATCAACGACACGACCGACAAGCTGTGGCTGGCGGGCATCCAGCTGTCGAGCCGCAGCGCGGTGTCCTACAGCAGCGTCACGATGGTCAACGCCCACGGCCTTTACCTGACGGGCGAGTTATCATCAATCACGCAAAGCACGATCCAGGTCAACAGCGCCGTCTTCGCGGCGGCTTACCTCGAGGGCGCGTCGACCAATACCTTCACCTTGTTCCTGGCGAGCAACCCCGCGGGCCGCGGCGTGTATATCGCCAGCGCCGCCTGGAACACGATCAGCCAGAGTACGATCAACACGAGCGGCTTCGAGCTCCCGACCTTATACCTGACCGGCTCGAGCAGCAACACGGTGACGCGCAGCGTGCTCCTCGGCCGCCTAGGCGACGCGATGTGGCTCGAAGAAGGCTCTCACGCCAATATCTTCAGCTGGAACCGCAACACCAGCGCGGCGACGTCGGCCGCCTACACTGCCGCTTATCTGCACAGGTCGGCGTACAACACTTTGCGCGACGGCTATTACATCAACTCCGTCAGCGACGGCATCTACCTGGACACTGACGCGAGCGGCAACCAGGTGCTGCGCAGCACCGTGACGAGCGGCGACTCGGCGAGCTGGGCGCTGTCCTTCAACTCGGCGTCGTCGAACACGGTCTCGGACTGCTGGATCTCCAACCCGGTCGGCACCGCGGTCAATCTGAACAGCAATTCGGGCTACAACACGATCGCGCAGAGCACGATCACGAGTTCCGCGTCCGCAATGAACGCGATCGAGCTCGATATCGCCGACTTCAACGTGTTCGACCGCATCGTCGCGAGCAACCTGGCGGGCCGCTCGCTGTGGATCCTGGGCGACTCCGACGACAACCTGGTTAAGGACTCTCGCTTCACGGGCGGTGACCCCTCGTACACTCCGGTGATCGTGACGGGCGACCGCAATGAGGTCCGCTCGAGCTTGATGACGAACTCGGCCGGTCCGGCGCTGCGCGTCTACACTTGGAGCGGATTCTTCCCCGGGTTGAACCAGATAAACGCGTCCACGATGACGAGCGGCGGCACCGGCATGACCGCGCTGAACGTCGAGGGCGCCTCGGCCACCGTGGTGTCGGGCTCCTACATCCAGGGCTGGTCGGCCGCCGACGTGGTCGGCTCGACCGGAACGGTCTTCAACTCGAACGTCTTCATCGCCACGAACAACGCCGGCGTCGCCCTGCAGTTGACGCAGGGGAGCCAGGGCCTGACCGTCGCCTCGTCGACTTTGCGCGGCGGACCGGTCGGCACAGGCTATCTGCAGAGCCCCGGCAACAGCGGGACGATCGCGATCGGCAGCGTGACGCTCACCGGCTCCGCGGTCGGCGTCAGCCTGAGCACGATGTCGGGCGCCTACGCGCTGAGCATCACGTCGGTCAATTTCCGCTCCCTGACGAACGGCGCCACGGCCGTTCAATTCGCGGGCGGCACCTTCGTGGCGACCATCACCTTGGCGAACTTCGAAGACGGCACCAGCGCGGTCAACGTCAACGGGTCCCCCCTCAGCGCCGGCTCGCGCATCACGATGCGTTCCGACTCGGGCGCTCGAACGGGCCCGTACTACGAAAACGACCCGAATAATCTTGTGTATTGGGCGGAGTACGGCGCCAAGAACTGGACGAACGCGGCGGGCGACCTCAACTGGCATACGGCGGGCAACTGGAGCCCGGAGGGCGTGCCCGGTGAGCATCACTTCGTGACGATCGATCGCGATGACATCGTTGCGGTTTCGGCGAGTTCTCCGGCGATTACCTTCGCAGGGTTGACTCTGGGAGACGCGGCGGGGTCTTTCAGCCCCACATTGAAGGTGTCGACGACGATCGTCGCCGCTTCGGGGTGGCTGACGGTGTTTAAGGGCGCGACGCTCGAGCAGTCGACGACGATGCAGCTGGTGTTGAGCTCGGGCACGGTGATGTCGGGCGGACTCCTGACGCATACGGCCAATCCGGCGGGCGGCACGAGGAGCATGGCGCTCAGCATTCTGAGCGTCGGAGACTTCGACGTGCAGGCAGGGGCGACGATCTCGGTCGCGGGCAAAGGGTACGCGGGCGGAACGGGCGGTGCGGCGGGCTCGGGCTCCGGCGGAGGTCAATTCTCGACCACCGGAGGAGGAGGCGGACACGGCGGCGGCGGCGGCGGCGGCAGCGACGGGCTGGCGTCAGGCGGAGCCGGTTACGATAGCCTCACCGGCCCCAGCGACCTGGGCTCGGGAGGCGGAGCCGGCACTGGCGCGACAGGAGGCGTCGGCGGAGGCATTCTGCTTCTCGATGTCGGGGGCACTTTGACCTTGAACGGGCTGGCCGACGGCAGCGGCGCCGCCGGGACCGGCGGCGGCCAGGGCGCGGGCGGAGGCGGCGGCGGCGCGCTCAATCTGAACGCGGCCACCTTGTCCGGCTCGGGAACGCTGCGGGTCAACGGCGGGAACGGCCTCGATGGAGGGTGCGGCGCCGCCTGCAAGGGCGGCGGCGGCGGCGGCGGACGTATCGCGTTGCGCTCCACCGTCGCCGATACATCAAGCCTCGCCCTCTTCGCCGGCGCCGGAGCTTCCGGCGGCGGCGCCGCCATAAACGGCGGCGCGGGCGTCATCGCCGTCAAGCGTCCCGCCCAAGCCGATTACAAACTCCTGGTCCTCAGCACCTTCGTCGTCTCCGGCGCCACGACACGCGTCTTGGGCGCCGCTCTCTCGTTCACCTCCGTCACCATCCAAAACGCGAGCCTCGTCTTCGATGCGGACAGCATCGTCACCGCTTCCGACCTCATCACTTCCTCGGGCGCTTCCACCATCTCCATCGCGACGATGAACGCCGCCGGGTTTACCGTCGTTTCCGGAACGGGCACGATCTACGGTTCCATGCTGAACTTGACGGCGCAGGGCGCCGTCGTGACCGCCGGAACGACCTTGGTCCCCTCGGTCAGTTCCATCGCCTTCGCCGCGGGGCAAGGCTTGACGGTCAACAGGAACGGAACGATCCTCATGTCGACGACCAGCCGCCTGAACATCCTCGGCAACGTCAACCTGCAGCCGGGCGCTTTTCTGACCCACGCCGCCAACGGGGCGGCCCGGTCCTTCATCGTCAACATCGGCGCCACGGGCAATTTCGACGTGCAGGCCGGCTCGACGATCGGGGTGGACGGTCTCGGCTACTCCGGAGGTTTGACGGGCAATGGCCCGGGCGGCGGCCAAAGCGTCGGCACGGGAGGTGGAGGCGGTCACGGCGGCGCCGGCGGCAACGGCAGCGACGGAACGTCTCTCGGCGGGGCCGCCAACGACAGCCTCGTCAACCCCGTTGATTTGGGCTCAGGAGGCGGGGCCGGCGCCGGCGCGCTCGGCGGCGGCGGCGGCGGCGCGGTCATTCTCACCGTTCAAGGCACCCTCGCTCTCAACGGCCTGGTCAGCGCCACCGGAGGCGTGGGGACAGGCGGCGGCCAGGGCGCCGGAGGCGGTGCCGGCGGCACGATCAAACTCACGGCCGGGACTCTTTCCGGCGTCGGGAAGGTGCGAGCCGGCGGCGGCCCTGGTCTCGCCGGATCGGCGTTCGGCGGCGGCGGCGGCGGCGGACGCATCGCTCTCACGCAGACGACCTGCTCTTCTTCCCTCGACATCGCCGGCCTCGGCGGCGCCTCCGGCGGCGGCGCGGCCGTCGCCGGCTCAAGCGGCACCTGGTTCCCCTACCCGCC
>JACRDP010000001.1 GCA_016212855.1 Elusimicrobiota bacterium | reverse complement strand
TCATCGAGCCTCACAAGAGAACGCGATCAACCCCTTTTCTCTGCGCGCCGCGCCGTCACACAGCGCGCCGTCACTCGTTGCCATCGTTTTTCCGTCCGGTGTTGCTTCAGGCCGCCGTATAGCACGAATCGATTGGGAGGGCCTATTCCTTCCACACCCGGTGCTCGAACGAGAGGTAGAAGAGCGCACCGACATCCGTGCCTGCGTCGGAAAACACAACAGGGACAGAGGCGCCCGGGACCACCTGGAGCTCACCGGCCTCGAAATCGAGTGCCCCGCGGATACCAGGGTTGAGGGTGAACGACCCGGCGCGGGTCCTGCCGCCCGAGGCGCCGATTTCCTCTGCGGCGGAATACAATCCCTCGACCAGCACGTTGAATTTCCCGTGGGGGGTCCAGATGATGCTCGCCCCGCCGGACCAGTCGAGGATGTCCCTTGCGTCGCGCGCCGCGAACTTCGCCCGTGGCGTGTAGGTCGCCCCGACGTTGAAGTGGGTCGTGAACCACCTGCCGAGGTCGACACTCAAGGGGAAGCTGGCCTGTACGCCCAACCCCCCGCGGCCGCGTCCCGCCCTGAAATCGCCCGAGGGGAGGACGACGGAGAGCCGCGGGGCGAACGCGACCATCCCGTCGCCGCCCTCGCCGCTCGCTTGGAACCGATAGTTCAAGAGCACATCGCCAAGCCCCCCGCCGCTGACGCCGTCGCCGAGGAGCGGGAGCGTCACCGAGAGCTGGTGGCGGTCGGTCGGCACCGGCCACTCCTCGGTGAACGAATAGGCCCACGACGAGGCGCGGGGCAGGAACTGGAACGTCTGGATGTGCTGGATGACCCCGGCCTCCTGGTTGTACGCCTCCTCGATGAGGAACGAGTTGTCCTCGATCTTTCCCCCCGCCCCGGCAGGCGTCGCCCGGGCGGCGACCAGCGCGAGGACCATGAAAGCAACTGCACACCTGCACACAGCCATGGGATACCTCCATCGGCACAATTGACGGGAGGGCGTCACCGGCCGCCCGCGTCACCTGCAACGGGCAACGGTACGAAATCGGGCCGAAAGCAAGATCATCGTAAGGGGCATAGTGAGCCGGGTCAACGGCAAGTTCGCTGTCGAGCCCCTGACCGGCAAGTCCTACGTCTTCAAAGTCAAAGACGCCTATTTGGGCCGCCGGTGGGGCCGGTTTGCCGGGCTTGTCTTCGCCTACGCCGCGGCCGTGACGGTCTTGCAGGCACTGGGGTTGTGAAGGGGGCCTCCT
>JACRDP010000030.1 GCA_016212855.1 Elusimicrobiota bacterium | reverse complement strand
GAAGCCCTCGCGGCCGCCGGCGCCGAGCGCGGCGGCGCGGGCCGCGGCGTCCGCGCCGCCCGCCGCGCCGACGGCGCCGCCCTCGACGCGTCCGTTGACGGAGTGCAGCAAGGCGAGGGCGTTCTTGTTCTTCGGATCGAGGCTCAACGCGGTCTTGGCCAGCTGGAGCGCGTCGGAATAGCGGCCCCGCTCCAACAGGTACGCGCCCCGGTCGTTCATCACGTTGACCGCGCCGGCGCCGCTCGCGCCGTTGGTGATGTTCGAGTAGAGCTGGTCCACGCTGGGACCGCCGTTGCCGGCCGGCGTCTCGGGCTGAGGATTGGATGGATACTCCGGCTCGGGCTTCGGATTCGACGGCGTCTCCGGCTTGCCCGTGGTCGGATTGCTCACCACCGGCGGAGGCGCGGGCGTGGGCGTCGGCGTGGGCGTAACGACGGGCGGCGAGACCGTGATCTTGCACTGCTCCGGATGCATCACGCAATTGGTGGACTCCATGGCCAGGACGACGAGCGGGGATTTTTTCGGATCGAGCCAGAAGGGCGTGCCCTCGGAATTGCGGGCGCCGTCGGGGCCGAGGTGATCGACGATGCCGCCAGCGAACCCGGCGCCCGCCGAACCCAGCTCGTGCGCGTTGTCGTCCACGATCCGTTGGATCTTGACCGCGTTCTGGGCCCGCATCGTCCGGAGATTGTGATCGATGTCCTCGGCGCTGACCCCTTTTCTCCTGCCTTCGACCATGATGGAGATGCCGTCCTGGACGGTCCTCACGGTCACGTCGACGACCTGCTGCATCACCCACAGCTCGCGGTCGCTGTAGCGCTTCGGCTGTCCGTTCGGGTTGGTCTCGGGCAGCGCAGCTTGCGCGTTCTCCTGGAACTTGGCCTTCGCGGCCACGACGGTCTGCCCATATCCCTGGTCTTTGTACGTCGCGTCGAGGGCCTGCTGAAGCGTGTCGAACCCCGCGAGGGCCAGCGGGACGACTTGCTCCTTCGTGTAGCCGTTGCCCCGTCCGGGCATGCCTTGCCCCGGCTGACCCTGACCTGGGGCCTTCGGCTTGGCGGCGGAGGTCGTGACGAGCGAAGCCGCCGCCAAGGCCGCGGCGGCGAATCGGACGAGGGGTTTGGTGGTCATAAGTTCTCTCAGGACGAACGCACCGAGCCGCCGAGGGACCGTTCCAGCGCCGCCGCGAACTCCTGCGGCGTGCGGTAGCGCTTCTCCGGGTCGGCCTGAAAAGCCTTGGCGAACACCTCGTCGAGCGCCCCGGGCAGCCCCGCGGTCGCGCGCGAGGGCGGGATATAGCTCATGTTGATCTTGTTCATGAGCATCCCGGCGGCGACTCCGATGAAGGGCAGCTTTCCGGTCAGCATCTCGTAGGCGCAGATCGCGAGCGAGTACACGTCGGACTCCTTGCGCACCACGCCCTGCTCCTGCTCGGGCGCCATGTACGGCGGCGTGCCCACGACGGTGTTCGTCATCGAATAGCGCGTCATCGCGTCCTTGGCCAGGCGCGCGATGCCGAAATCCATGACCTTGATCACGCCGGTGCCGTTGAGCATCACGTTCGAGGGCTTCATGTCGCGGTGGATCCCGCCGTGCGCGTGCGCGTAGGCGAGCGCGTCCGCGATGGCGCGCGTCACCCGCGCCGCGTCCTCCACGCGCAGACGCCCGTTCGCTTGGATGATGTCGTGGACGGTCCGGCCTTCGACGTACTCGAAGATGAGATAGACGTCGTCGCCTTCCTCGGCGATCGCGTAGATGTCCACGATATTCGGGTGATGCAGCGAGGCGACGGTCTTGGCCTCGATGATGAAGCGGTCGCGTTCGCGCGCGTTGACGCGCAGCTCGTCGCGCATCTTCTTGATCGCCACCCGCCGGTTGAGCGAACGATCCGTCCCTTCATAGACCGTGCCCATGCCGCCCGCGCCGATTTGCCGGGAGATCTCGTATTGGCCGCGGATGAGCCCCGCGGCGGCCCCGGCGGCGAGCCCTCCGGACGCGGCCTCCTCGGCCGGCTGCTCGAGCTCGTGCAGGGACGGACCGCGGCGCGTCGCTTTCGTGAAAGCCGACACCACCGACTCCTTGAGCGGCGCGAGCACGGTGGAGAGCAGGCCGAGAGCCAGCAGCAGGCCGCCGAGCAGGCCGGCGCCGAGCACGAGACCGAAGCTGCGGCGCGGAGCCGCGGCCGCGGCGGGCGAATCGACGGGATCCTCGCCGGGGAACATGAACAGGATGTCGGCGCTCGAAGGCAGCTGCAGCGCCGCCGCGTCGGCGGCGGCCTTCTGAAAGCGCGGGTCCATCGACGCCGCCCGGCCGATGTCCGACATCATCGCGTCCTTGTCGCCGAGCCCGCCGTAGGCGTGGGCGCGGTAGGCGTAGCCCAGGGGATTGCGCGGGTCGGCCTCAATGAAGGCGTTGGACGTCGCCAGCGCGTCGCGGTAGCGCTTCGCGCGGTTTTCCGCGTAGGCCTTGCTGCCGAGCAAGGCGGCGTCGTGGGGAGCGAGTGCCAAGCCCGCGTTGGCCGAGGCGATCGCGCGCGCGTAGTCGCCCTTGCGGGCGTAGATCATGGACAGAAAACCGTGCGCCGCCGCGTTGCTCGGATTGAGCTCGAGCGCGCGCTGGGCCGCGGCCACGGCGCCGGCGAAGTCGCCGATCGACATCAAGCGGCGGGCCTCGTCGAGCTTCTGGCTCGAGGCGATGACCGCGGCGGAGGTCATGCCCGCGACCGACCGCGCTCCGCTCGAGCCGAAGCCGCCCGTCGCGAAGCCGCTGCTCGCGTTCGAACGCTCTGACCCTCCGCCGGCGCCGCCCGCGCCGCCTCCGGCCGCTGACGAGCCGGCCGCGAGCGCCGCGGCCCTCTCCGGAGGGATGCGTCCCTCGGCGGACTTGAGCAGGCCCGTCAAGGGCTGATCGCCGGGGCTGAGCTTGAGCGCCGAGAGCGCGTCCTTGTACGCTCCCTCATAGTCCTTCTTGTCCAGGAGTATGCCGCCGCGCATACCGAAGGCGTCGGCCGTGCCGCCGAGCGCGATCGACTGATTCAACGCCTTCAGGCCGCCCGCGATGTCGCCGTTCTGGAGCTTCTCAGCCCCGCTCAACGCCCAGTTCGCCGCGTTCTTCGGGTCCGCGTCGAGCATGCCGCCGATGTGTTTCGAGGTGGGCAGTCCGGAGACGGGCGCGTTGCTGTCACCGAGGGCTTTCTGAAATTCGCCCCACGTCGTGTTGAATATGGGGTGGAATACGTCCATGACGACGCCCGGCGGGATGGGCTTCATGGCATCGTTCGACCGATTCACGATGTCCTGCAGTTGGGTCTCGTATTCTCCCGGTCGGAGCTGGCCGGCGGCGCGCTGATTGTTGAGCTTCCAGATCGAATCTTGCTCCTGAATCTGCACGTCAAACAGCGGACCCAACGCTTTGGCCTGGGCGGGGTCATACATCTCGTTGTCTTTGAGCTGATGGATCATCCGGCGCGTGGTATCCGTGATCACCGTCTTGTACTTCGTGTTGTCCGGATCCGCCAACGCCGCGGCCTCCTGCTCTCTCAACTGATTGACGAACTCCTGTTTAGTAACGAGTTTCGTAGGAGCGGGAGGAGGAGGAGGCGGCGGAGTAGTAGTAGTTTTTGTCGGGTCCGCGGCCGTCGCGTTGATCGTCTTGTTCGCGGCGGCCTCGGCGGCGTCGATCAAATCCTGACCCATCCGCGATTCGGAATGCTGACAGCCGTCCGGCGTGAATACCTTGGTTTTGACGTCGTACGCGCAGCCGGCACGGGCGATAGAGGCCGCAAACACGAAGGAGAGGGCAAAGAGGAGGGGACGAATGTTCATATCCTCAGTGTAAGAGGGCCCGGGGACCCTGTCAAGTCAGGCAGGCGGGTTTTACCGACCTTTTATCGCCCTGAAATACGCCCGTAATCGTGCTTTTACGCGCGGGCGGAAATGACGGCGTCCAGAGCCGCCACGAGCGCGTCCGGGGTGGGGTAGCGCTTATCCGGATCGGGGACCAAGGCCTTGGCGATGACTTCATCAAGGGAAGCCGGCAAAGCCGGGTTCCGCTGGCTGGGCGGGATGTGCTTGCCGTTGAGCTTATTGAGGAGCATGGCCGCCCCTCCGCCCGAGAAAGGCAGCTGGCCCGTCACCATCTCGTAGAGGCAGACGCCCAAAGCGAATACGTCGGACTCGCGGCGCACGGTGCCCTGCTCCTGCTCGGGCGCCATATAGGGCGGCGTGCCCACGACCGTGTTCGTCATGGACATCTTGGTGATCGCGTCCTTGGCCTGGCGCGCGACGCCGAAGTCCATGACCTTGATGCGGCCGTCGTCGGTGATCATGATGTTCGAAGGCTAGAGGTCGCGGTGGACGATCTGCGCCGCATGCGCGTGCTCGACGGCCCCGGCGGTCGCGGCGAGGACGCCGCGCGCGGCCTCGAGGCTCATGGGCCCTTCCGCCTTGATCAGGTCGTGGAGCGTGCGGCCCGTGACGTACTCGAACACGAGGTAGACCTCCTGGCCTTCCTCGACGATGGCGTAGATGTCCACGATGTTCGGATGATGGAGCTGGGCCACGAGCTTGGCCTCGTTGACGAAGCGGCGACGCTCGTGCGGGTCGATGCGGATCTCGTCGCGCATCTTTTTGACCGCCACACGACGCTCGAGCGAACGGTCCTTCGCCTCATAGACCACGCCCATGCCGCCCAGGCCGATCTCCTTGACCAGCTCGTACTGGAGCCAGAAGGCCCCTCCCGGAGAGGAAGGCAGCGGCGTCGCGACGGCGACGGAGGCGTCTGTGCCCGCCGCGTCGGAGGACGCCAGCACGCGGCGGATCGTCATGTTCACCTTCTCGCGCCAGCTCGCCGAGACGACGTGCAGGATGCCCAGCGCGATGAGGATGCCGCCCATGCCCGAGAGCAGGGCCAGGCGCGCGAAGCGCTTGCCGGTGCGCGGCGGCTGGGCCGCGGCTGCGGCGGCCGCGGACGCCGCCGTCTCGTCGTCGAACAGCAGGCTCAGGTCCTGATCCTGCGGAAGCTGCAGGGCCCGCTCGTAACGATTCTTAAAGCGCGGATCGAGCGCGGCCGAACGGGCCAGGGCCTCCAACGCCCCGGCGCGGTCCTTCATACCGGCCAGGGCCATCGCCTTATTCTGGTAGGCGTAGGGGTCGGAGGGATTACGCGACAAGGTGTCCTCGGCGTCCTTGAGCGCCTCCTGAAAGAGACCCTGCTTGGCGAAGGCCCAGGAGCGGGTCTGCAGCACGGCTCCGTTGCCGGGAGCCAGCGCCAGCGCCGCGCTCGCGTCGGTCACCGCGTCATTGTAGCGGTGCATCTTGTTCGAGGCGATCGCGCGGAAATTCAGGGCTTGGACGTTGGCGTTGTTGAGCGTGATGGCCTGAGAGGCGAGATTGTGCGCGGTTGGATAGTCCTTGACGTAGAGAGCCGACTGCACGTCCTTGGTGATCAGCGCCGAGCGTTGGACCGCGTCCGGCCCCGCCGCCGCCGCCTGCGCGCGCGCGGCCGCCGCGACCTGCTCCGCCGTTCGTCCCGACCCGCCGAAGCCGCCCGCGGCGAAGCCCGCGGGCAGCGCCGCGCCTGCCGGGGGACCGCCTGTCGCGAGGTTCGCGCCGGAGCCGCCTCCGCCGAGAACGGACGGCAGGTTCACGGCAGGCGCGCGACCCGCTGAGGCGTGGTAGAGGGTCAGAGCGTCCTTATCCTTCGGATTGGCGCTGAGGAGAATCTTCGCGGTCTGCGCGGCGAGCGCGTAGTCCTTGAGCTGGAGCGCGGAGACGCCGTAGCCGAGGTACACCTCGGGCCGGGTGTCGCCCAGCTCGAGGGCCTTCGAATAGTCCTGGAAGGCCTGGGCGAAGTCGTTGCGCTCGAGCGCGCGCTTGCCGACCTGCTCGGGGACCCAGGGCTGGTTGATGTTCCGCATGTACTGCTCGCCGTAACCGGCGGGTGCGGGACGAACGGCCACGGCGCCTTCCGGAGGATTCGTCGCGTTGATCGGGACCTCGATCTTGGGCTTGGACGCGGGCGGCGGCGGCCCGATCGAGACGAGGACCTGGTTGACGAACATTTTCTGGAATTCCTGGTACTCCGGTTCCAAACGATCCGCTTCCGTGAACTTGGAATCGACGAGTTTTTGAAGTTCGGCGGGATTCCGGTATCGTTCCCGGTCCCTCGCCACCTCTTCGCCGACCTGAGCGACCGGGCCGCCGAAGAGGAGCAGGAGCTTTTTTTCTTTCAGGCCGTTCCCGGTTCCGCCTGCGGGCGCAGCTCCCGATCCCGTCGCGCCGGTCTCGCCCGTCACCGGGTCAGTGGCCGACGCCCCGAAAGGCAGAAGCAACGCAAGCGCCATTAGGGCCGGGAGTCTCATCTTTCGCAGTGTAGCCCCCACCCCTTGAAATGTCAAGGCGGGCCTGTTATACTCCGATCGTCGCTGGAGGTGTCCCATGAGACAGTTCGTATTCGCCGCCCTCGCTCTCTTCGCCGCCGCGTCCGCGTCGGCGCTCAGCCCCGAAACGGAAACTTTCCTGAAGGGACTCAAGATCGACCCGCAATCGGCCGATATCCAAGCGATCGCCGCCGACGTCGTCGCGAACGATGAAGGAGAAGAGGTCAGCCTCGACACGCTCGCGGCCAAACGCGACGAGATGGGCGTAAAGAGATTCGTGGCCACCCGGAAATTCGTGAAGGCCTACATGAAGAACACCAAGACGCCTTTTCCGGAGCGTAAGCTGTATGAAATCTCCTTCCTCAAGCCGAATGAGGTGATCTTCATCTTGGACGCTCTCAAGAAGCCGTTCACGGCGCTGGCTTAAAGCAAGCGAGACGCAAGCCGGGCCGATTCGATGGCGGCCGCGGGGTCCAAACGACCCGCGGCCGCCGCTTCATAGGCGGTGCCGTGAGCCGGCGAGGTCCGGACGAAGGGCAGCCCCGAGGTCCAGTTGACCCCCGCCAAGCCGCCGAGCGCCTTCAGCGGGATCAAGGCCTGGTCGTGGTACAGGCAGACGAGCCCATCGAACTCCCCCTCGGCGTGCAGCCTCCAGGCCGAGTCGGACGGCAGGGGGCCGGCGAGACGGAGCTTCCTCGCCAGCGGCGCCAACAACGCGCGCTCCTCCGTTCCGATGAGGCCTCCCTCGCCCGCATGCGGGTTCAGGCCGCACAGTGCGAGGCGCGGCTTCTTGATCCCGAGCCGGCGCAGCGCGGCGGCGAGGTCCGCCGCGCAGGCGGTAATCGCGCAGGCGTTCAAGCGGCGCGAAACCTCCTTTAAAGGGATATGTCGCGTGGCGGTCGCGCACCACAGCCCGCGTGACGGAACGCCGAGCACCATCTGGGCGTCCGGCGCGCCGGCAAAGTCGGCCAGGCGTTCGGTGTGGTCGCGCCAGGGATAGCCCGCCTGGGACCAACCCATCTTCGAGACCGGGGCCGTGACCACCCCGCCCGCGAGGCCCCGAGCGATCAGGTTCAGCGACTCCTCGAAGGACGCGGCCGAGAGGCGGCCGCCGTCCGGCGTCGGTCGCCCCGGCTTCGGAGGCTTGAGCCCGAGGCGGGTGTCGTGAACGGGGCCGTCGGCGCAACGCCAGCCGGCGCGCTTCCAAACGGAGACATCTCCGACGAATACCGGCGAGACGCCGCGAACGAGGGCGCCGGCGCGAACGGAGGCGAGCGCGGCGCGCGGGCCCACGCCCGCCGGATCGCCGAAAGTAAAGGCGAGGACCTTAGGGAGTCGCGGGGAGATTGCGCTCAATCGTCGCCTTGTCGCGCAGGCCCTTCACGAACGCCTCGATCTTCTTCTGGAAGTTGGCCCCGCCCAGGAAGTTCGCGAGCTCGTCCTTGAACTTCTCGTACTCGGGCTTCTCCGCGGCGCGCTTCTCGGTGACGCGGATGACGTTGTAGCCCGATTCGGTGTAAACCGGCCCGCTCGTGTCGCCCACGCCGAGAGTGAACGCGGCCTTCTCGAGCTCCGGCGGCGCCACGCCGCGCAGGACGTAGCCGAGGTCGCCGCCGCGCCTGGCGCTGTCGGGATCCTCGGAGTCCTCCGCCGCCACCTTGGCGAACTCCTCGCCGTCGTCGAGGCGCTTCTTCACGGCGAGAGCGGTCTTCTGCGCGCGCTTTTTCTCGTTCTCCGAAGCGCCCGGAGACAGCCGGATCAGCACGCGCTGCACGCGCACGCGCTCGGAGCTGAGCGCCTTGATCTGGCCGGCCACCTCGCGCAGCGCCATCGCGTCTTCTTCGTCCATGCCCTTGGGCACGTCGGTGCTCTTGCTGTCGATGTAGGACTGAATCTTGGCGAAGTAAGCCTTCGTCTCTTCCTCGGTCGGCGCGGTCATCTTCGACTTCACGGCCTCGTCGATCGTCTTGCGCGCCATGATCTGGTGAGACAGCCGTTCGCGGAACTTCGTCCAGTCGAGGCCTTCCTTCTTGAGCCCGGCCTGGAACGCGGCCTCGGCCTCGGCGTCGGAGAGCGGCTCGCCGTTGTCGCCCTTCTTGTAGCGGGCCTTGATCTCGTCGACCGCGTTGTCGATCTCGCGCTCGCGCACCTTCAGCTTCAGCTTGGCGCCCTCCTGGATCAGGAGCTCGCGGTCGATGAGCTGCTCGAGCGTGCTCTCGCGCAGCTTGAGCACGTTGGCCGGATCGGCCAGGGCGACGGGATTGGTCTTGCTCCAATAGTCCATGGCCGTCGCCGCTTCCTTCTGATACTCCGACAGGAGGATCGGCGAGCCGTTGACGACCGCGACCGTGTCCTCGAGCAGCTTGGCGCTCGCCGGCACGCAGAGCGCCAGGAGACCGAGCGCCAACGTCCTACCTGAACTGTTCATCGACGACCTCCACCGGGAATTTGGCCTGGATCGACTGGAGATGGGCGTCCAGCTTCTGCTTCTCAAGCAGGCGGGCGACGCGAGACCGCCCTTCCTCGAGGGACACTTTCTTCTCGCCGTCCTTGCGCAGGACGTGGTAGCCGAACTTGCTCTTCAGCGGGCCGCCGATCTCGCCCACGCGCATGTGGAAGACGACCTCTTCGAGCTCCGGAATCACTTCGCCGTACAGCGACGTGGGCAGCTTGCCGCCGTCGTTGGCGGTCGCGGCGTCGAGCGACTGCTCCTTGGCGACCTTGACGAAATTGGCGCCGGAGCGCAGCCGCTTGGCGACCTCGGCCGCGGCCTCGGGCGAGCCGAGCAGGACGTGGCGCATATCGACTTCGAGCGGGTGCTTGGCCAGGTAGTCGCGCACGTCGCTCTCGTCGATCTTGAGCTCCCCGCGCATGCGCAGATTCTCGATCCACATCGAGGTCAGCAGGTAGTCGCCGCCCTCGCGCACGCGGTCCTCCTCTTCCCGGCGCAGCTTTTCGAGCTGGGCGCGGAACTCCGGGGAGCGCGGCACGTCGCTTTGCTGGGCGGCGGCGAGCACGAGCTTTTCGCGGATCAGGACGTCCAGGAATTGCCGACGGCCGCTGGGCGACAAGACGTAGTCCTGATAGCCCTGGGAGACCTCGCCGAGCTTGCGCTGAAATTCGCTTTGGGTGATCTTGAGCTTGCCCACGCGGGCGACGACGGGGTCCTTCTCGCCGCGGCAGGCGGCGGAAAGAAGCGCCAGGATCAAAATAAAATGGGCCCGAGTCATCTCGAGCCCATCCTATCATTCTCCTCAGGCCTGAAGAAAGGCGCGCACGGCGGCGATCGCGGTTTGCTCGCCGAGCGTCAGGCGCACGGCGTCTCCCTCAAAGGAAGGAACGAAGGACACCCGCTTGCCGAAAGCCTTTATCCAACGCGCGGGCGCGTCGGGGTGCGGCGGGGCGTCCGCGCGCCAGCGGATTTCGACGGCCCCGTCCTTCTCGGTGATCTCGGCGACCTTGGCGCGCCGCGCCTCGGCGCGCAGGGCCAGCATCTCGAAGAGGTTCTTCACGGGCTGGGGCGGCGGACCCGACAGGCGTTCGAGCTCGGCCAGGATCGCCCTGGTCTCGTCCGGCGTCGCGCGCAAGGCGCGCTTGTATATCTTCAGGCGCTCGATTTCGCCGGGCAGATAATCTTGGGGAATATAGGCCGAGAGCCGCAGGTCCACCTCGACCGGCCGGTCGTCTTCCTCCATACGCCGCCCGCGCAGGCGTGAGACCTCGCTTTCCAGCAGTTGGGCGTAGTAATCGGCGCCGACCGCGTTCATGAAGCCGTGCTGCTTGGCGCCCAGAAGGTCGCCCGCGCCGCGGATTTCCAAATCACGAAGAGCTAATTTAATGCCCGCGCCCAAAGCCCCGAATTCCTTCAGCGCGTCGAGGCGTTTCACCGCGTCCTCGGGCAGTTCCTTCAGCTTGGAATCCGCCGGATGAAAAAGATAGCAGAACGCCCGGCTTTTCTCGCGCCCGATACGCCCGCGCAGCTGATACAACTGGGCCAGGCCGAAGTCCTGAGCGTCCTCGACGAGCATGGTGTTCACGCTGGGAATGTCCAGGCCGGACTCGATGATGGTCGACGCCACGAGCACGTCGCTTTTGCGCTGGGCCAGGTCCCACATCGCCTTCTCGATCTCGGCGCCCTTCATCTGCCCGTGCACCATGGACACGCGCGCGCCGCCGGACAGCTCGCGCACCTGGGCGAGCGTGTCGGCCATGCTGCGCACACGATTGTGCACGTAGTACACCTGACCGCCGCGCGCGAGCTCCTCAGCTATAGCAGTAGAAATCACGCGCTCGTCCCACGGCCCCACCCGCGTCACGATGGGCTGGCGTCCGGCCGGGGCGCTTTGGATCAGCGAAATCTGGCGCAGGCCCGTCATGGACTGGTGCAGAGAGCGCGGAATCGGCGTGGCCGACAGCGCGAGCACGTCCACGTTCTCGCGGATCTTTTTCAGCTTCTCCTTGTCGCCGACGCCGAAGCGATGCTCTTCGTCGATGACGATCAGGCCCAGATCGTGAAAGCGGACGTCCTTCTGCAGGAGGCGCGAGGTCCCGATCACGACGTCGACCTTGCCGGCCTTCAAGTCCTCGAGGATCAGCTTCTGCTCGGCCTTCGTTTGGAAGCGCGTCATCATCGCCAGCCGCACCGGAAAGCCCGCCATGCGCCGCGAGAACGTCCGGAAGTGTTGGTCGGCGAGCACGGTCGTCGGCGCGAGCACCGCGCATTGCTTGAGGCCCATCGCGCACTTGAACGCGGCGCGCATGGCGACCTCGGTCTTGCCGAAGCCGACGTCGCCGACGACGAGCCGGTCCATGGGCCGCGGGGTCATCATGTCCTCGAGCGTGTCGGCGATGGCCTTGGCCTGGTCCTCGGTCGGCTCATAAGGGAAGCCGTCGGCGAACTCGCGCTCCATGTGGGACTCGTTGGGAAACTGATGCCCGGGCTTGGCCGCGCGGCGCGCCTGCAGCCTCAGCAGTTCCTGCGCCAGGTCGCGCACGCCCTCGGCGACCTGCTTCTTGACCTCCTCCCACGTACGCGTGTCGAGAGACGACAGGCGCGGGCGTTTGCCCTCCGCCCCGGCGTATTTCTGCACGCGGTCGAACTCCGTCAGAGGCACGAAGAGCCGGTCCGAGCCGCGGTACTCGAGCTTCACACAGTCCTGCGGACTGTGACCTAATACGGAGATCGGCTCCAAACCCTGATAACGCGCCACCCCGTGGTCCTGATGGACGACATAGTCGCCGTTCTTGAGCTCACGCCAGCGCGCGGTGCCGGCGCCCTTGGCCGCGAAACGCTTCCAGCGCCCGACGCCGCGCCAGTCGCGCTCGAAGATCTGCGACGTCGCGTACACCGCCAGCTCGGACTGCGCGTGCCGGAAGCCCTCGCGCAGGGGGCCGATGAGAAACTGAACCGGGACTCCGGGGATCTCCTCGCTCAGGATTTCCTGCAGGCGCGTGTCCTCGCCGTGATTCAAGCTGAACAGGATCACCTTCTGAGCGCGCTCGGCGTCGCGCTTCATTTCCGCCCAAGCGAGCTTCACGTTTCCGCCGAACGGCCCGACCTGGCGTGCGCCGAAATCCTTCTCGTCCGTCGCCGTCGCGGTTCCGCGCCCCAAGCTGAAACTCGGTACGCCCTCGGGGACCTCGACGTTCGCCCCCTCGCCGATCAGCCACAGCGCGCCGTCCCTCAGCCAATCCGAGACGCGTCCGCCTTCTCCGGGCTCCTCCGCCGGGGTCGCGACGGCCTGGGCCTGCACGGCCGAGGGCTCTTGGGAAATGGGATCGAACGGCCGGATCGAGGCGACGCGGTCCTCATCGTAGAGCACGCGGTAGGCGATCGCGGGCTCGAGGGCGTGAAAGTCCAGCACGGCGCCGCGCACGGCGAACTCGCCGGGGCTTTCCACGAACTCGACGCGCTGATAACCCGCCGCCGCCAGCGCCTCGATCGCGCTCTCGCGCGGGCTGTGATCGCCGGCGCGAAAGCGCACCGTCTTGGCCGTGAAGTCGGCCTTTCCGGGCGCCGGGGCGCAGAGGCCCTCCGGGGTCGCGAGGATAAGACGGGCCCCGCCGCGCGCGAGCTCGAGCGAAGCGAGGCGCTCGCGCGCGTCGTCGCCGAACGTCGCGACGGTCTCGGCGTGGTCGCCGAACAACGGAGCCAAGGCCTTGACCGCGTCGGCGACGTCTTCGACGGCGTCGCTATCCGCCAGGACGAGGACAAGCGGGCCTTTGGGCGCTTCGATCCCCGCCGGCGGCTGTCCCGACAGGATGCGCCGCGCGAGAAAAGCGCGCGCCCCGGAGCCGGGCGCGCCGACGAGCTTGCTCATTTCCGCGTCGCTTGGGCGGCGAGGTCTTTGACGAAGGCTTCGCGTCTCGAGGAGTCGGCGCAATGGCCCGCGACGCGCCGGCCGCTCGTCGCGCCCTCATGGGCGTAGAACCCTTCCAGCACGACCCCGCCCGACTGCAGGCGCGCATAGGCGCCGACCGGCGAGCCGCAGCCGCCGCCGACTTCGGCCAGGAAGGCGCGCTCGAACTCGACGCAGATGCGCGTAGGCGCGTGATCGAGCGACCGGACGATCTCCCGGACGTCCTTGCGGTCCGACCGGATCTCGAGCGCGAGCGCGCCCTGCGCCGGGGACGGGAGCATGACGGCGGGGTCGATGGGCTCTTTGGCTTCCGCGCCGCGGCCGAGGCGCTTGAGACCGGCGACGGCGGCGATCATCGCGTCGAATTCGCCTTCGGCGAGCTTGCGCAGGCGCGTGTCGAGATTGCCTCTTAAGGGAAGCAGGACGGCGCCGGGGATCGCGGCCTGCACCATCAACGAGCGCCGCAACGAAGACGTCGCGACTTTGGAACCCGCCTTCAGCTCCTTCCACTTCTTCCCCACGACGCAGTCGCGCGGGTCCTCGCGCTCCGGGTAGGCCGCGATCGAGAGGCCGCCCAGAAGCGTCGCGGGCAGATCCTTGGCGCTGTGCGCGGCGAAGTCGACGCGCCCGTCGAGCAAAGCCTCTTCGAGTTCTTTGACCCACAGCCCTTTCGCGCCCTGAGGAAGAAGCTTGGCCTTTTCCGGCGAGGGAGCGCCGAACAGGTCGCCGGTCGTCTTGATGACGACGGTCTCGACCGTCAGGCCTTGATGGAGCTTTTCGAGGGCGCGCGCCGCCTGGCTCGACTGCGCGAGCGCGAGCGCGGAACCGCGGGTGCCCATCTTGAGGATCGCCATGAAGGGATTCTACTTTTTACCTGGGCGCGACGGCTTAGCGCTCGAGTTCGGATTTACGCGAACAGGCTTGGTCCTTCACCGGACCGACTCCGCGCGAGCAGACTGTCTCGTAGAGATCCACGGCGTCCTTGGTCCCGAGCGGTATCCACTCATAGATCCGGGCCGTTTTATAACAGTCCGATGGATCGGTCTGATGGCGCTCGGATTGGCAGTTCTGACGCATGACCCGGAGCGCCTGGCTGGCGTACAACGAGGTGAGAGCCAGTCCGACGACGATAGCCGAAATCAAGGCGACCAGCACGACGCGTCTTTCTTCGCGCGGCAGCTCGGGCAGGGACGATCCCCCGGCTCCGGACAGCGTCTTGAGTTCGCGGACGAGGCGGTCCATGTCGCCGTGAAAATCGGGGTCGGGACGGACGCTGCGGGCGTTGCGGAACACGAACTCGCGGAGGGTTTCGGGCAGTTCGTTCTCTTTCGGCATGCCCGCATTCGCGACGAGCAGAGGCACGACGGGAATCCCGCGCCTGAGCGCCGTTTCCACCTCGATACGCACGTAGTCGTTGGGATCCTCGAGCCGCCTCCGCCCTTCGACGGCCGCGGAGGTCCAGGCAGGGCCGATGACGACTAAGACCACGTCGCAGCCCGCGACGGCCGATTCCAGGACCTTGCGGAAGTCCTGCCCCATGGGGATGCTGTCGACGTCGCGGAAGATGTCCGTCTTGGGCAAAGCCTGCTGCAGCCGGTCGCAAATCCGGCCCGTCACGTCCTGGCTCTCCTGACGGCGATACGAGACGAACACCTTGGGCATCGGCCCAGTGTAACCCAAGGGCGCGCGAGCGTCAAGACGGCGCGTTGAGCGGCTATTTCCTCAACACGAGCACATGCTCCTCGACGGTCCTTCCCTTTTCGTTCGCGTACGAACCTTGCTTCCACTTCCTGAAGCCGCATTTCAGGGCGACGGCCAACGACGCGGGATTGGTCTTGGCGACGCGCGCGTAAAGCGGGCGCGTCTTGTGTGTTTTGAGCAGTTCCGCGAGGCCCCACGAGGCGAGGCCCTCCCCCCAATGCTCGCGCGCGACCCAGTAGCCGATCTCCCGCCGCTTCGGCTTTCCCGTTCCGGTGCGATAGAAGCTCACGACGTAGCCGGCGACCTCGCCGTCGGCGACGATCGCCTTCTTCACGATCAGGCGGTTCTTCAGGACTTTCTTCCAGTGGAGGAAGAACGCCGGCCGCTTCTTGGGCGTGAAGGCGCCGCGCCGGTTGGACTCCGGATCGGCGTGCATCGCGTAGAACGCGGGGATGTCGCGGGGCTTGGCGTCGCGCAGCGAGATCATCGCGATCCCAGTTCGCGGACGAATTCCTCGGGACACTCCGGAGTGATGAGCCACGGCCGTTCCGCGCCGCGCTCGAGCCAGACGAACCGGTCCGTCCTCGAAATATACATCTGGACGATCCCGCGCCGCGTCGTCCACAGCCAGCCGAAGCCTCCCCACAGACCGCCCGCGCCGACGCGCGCGCCCCAGCCGACCTCGCGCTTCAATTCCTTGGCGTCGACGATCCGGGCCGATGTGATGCCGCCTCTCGCAATGACGCGGCGCTTGAGGGGCCAGACGACCTCGATTTCATCGCGGCCGACATCGAAGGAAGTGGGCCGGAAGAGAAGCCAGATCCAAGCGTAGATACCGCCGATGAAGACGAGCGGCCCCCACATCAGGCGATGTCCCGCCAGGACGGCGACGAGGAACGCGGCCGGGAGGCACAACATGATCACGCTGGCGATCCTTAAATCCGCGGTCATCGGGGCGAGGCGATAGGTGCGCATAGAATAGGGTCAGCGTCCGCCCGCGACATCGCGAGCGAAAGCCAGCACATGACCGTCGGGATCCAGGCTGTAGGCCGCTTCGTGTCCCCAATCCCGCATCGACAGCGGGCTCAGTTCTTTCGCTCCGTGCTCCAAGGCCCTTCGGTGATACCGGCCGGGCTCATCCGTGAGCAGATACAGTTCCGCTCTGGGAATGCCCGCGGCGTCCTTGGGATCCGGAAGCTTGTCGCCGAGCAATCGCTTGATGCCGTCGGCGGGCATGAGGCCGAGAACGACGCCGTCGCCGATCCTGAACTCCGTCATCCCGGGAACGTCGAGCTGCGGCTGCAAACCCAGCACGCGCGCGTAGAATGTCGCGCTGACTTTCTGGTTTAAGACGTAAAAAATAAGGTGCGCTCTCATGTCATGAGCCTTCAGCCAGTGGTTATATCAGATATCGCGATTCGCCACCCAGCCGTCCCGGCGCATTTTTATTAAGATACCCCCCATGCCCGCCTCCCGCTTCATGAAATGGGCCGAGATCGACCTCTCCGCGATCGCCGGCAACGCCGCCTGGATCAAATCCCAGCTCCCGAAAGGCGCCGGCTTCATCGCCGCCGTGAAGGCCGACGCCTACGGCCACGGGGCCGTCGAGGTCTCGAAGGCCGTGCTCAAGGTGGGGGCCGAACGGCTAGGCGTGCGCGACCTCCGCGAAGCCGAGGGGCTGCGCCGGGCCGGCATCAAGGCCCCGATCCAGATGCTCGCGCCGTTTCTGACCGAGGAAAGCGCCTGGGCGGCCAAGCTCGGCGTCATCCCCGTCATCGACTCGCTCGAGCGGGCGAAAGCGCTCGCGAAGACCGGCAAGAAGTTCAAGCTCCAAATCGATCTCGATTTCGGCCTCGGCCGCTGGGGCCTTAACCCGAAGGAGCTGCCCGCGCTGATGTCCGCGCTCAAGAAGTTCAAGAGCCTGACCGTGGACGGGGTCTCGGCCCACCTCGGCTACATGCCCGGCAAGAACGCCGTCGAGGCCGAAGAGAAGCTCGGACTGTTCCAGAAGCTCGCCGGTCAGTACCCCGGAATCAATCTGCGCGCCGCCAACTCGACGGTCTTCATGGATTTCCCGCACCGGCGCTTCAACCAGGCCTGCATCGGAAATCTCTTGTACGGCATCAATCGCTCCAAGCTCAAGCCGGCCGCGCTCAAGATGCCCTGGCGCTTCTTCGCGCGCGTGCTCTCGGTGCGCGAGGCCGCGAAGGGCTCGTCGATCGGCTACGCGAGCGAATACCTGGTGCCGCGGCGCATGACCGTCGCCACGCTCCCGGTCGGCTACGCCGACGGCCTCACCATGCAGCCCGCCGAGCGCCTCATCGGCCTCGGCGCCAGCCAGTCTTTCTGGGGCAAGAAGGACGGCGTGAATCTCCCCTTCGTCGGCCGCTGCGGCATCGCGCATACTCTGGTGGACGCGAGCGGCCTGCCCGGGCTCAAGCCCGGCGACGCGGTGGAGCTGCCCATCCGCCGCACCGCCGCGCGCGCTCCCCGCGTCTACGTGTGAAGCCGGACGCGCGCCTCGAGAAGTTCCTCCTCGCGCTGCCGAAGGTCGAGAACCATCTTCATCTCGACGGCGCCCTTTCGCCCCAAACCGTTCAGCGGCTCGCGCAATACGTCCCGGATTCTCCCCTCAAGACTCTGTCCCTCGACGAAATCCGCCGCAAGGTCGTCGTGGAGAAGCCGCGCGAGGCTTTAGGCGAGGTGCTCGCCGCCTTCGACGCCTTTTACCCGCTGCTCAAGTCGGCCGCGGCCGTGGAAATCGCCGCGTATGAAGCCGGTCGCGAGGCGGCGCGTCAAAACGTGCTGTACCACGAGCTGCGATTCGCGCCGGTCCTGCAGGAGACGAAGGAGTTCACGCCCCGACAGGCGCTCGAGGCCGCTTTGCGCGGCGCGGACAGAGGAAGGAGGGATTTCGGCGTCGGCTTCGGGGTCATCATCTGCCTCCTGCGCCCGTTCTCCGTCGTCTCGCGCGAGAAGAACGAGGAGATGGCCGCGCTCGCGGTCGATTTCGCCGGAAAAGGAGTCGTCGGCCTCGACGTCGCCGACGCCGGGGCCGGAAACGAGGCGCTGTCGAACTACACGCGCTGGCTCGGCGCGGGCCGCGCCGCCGGGCTCGGCCTCACCGCGCACGCCGGCGAGGCGCCGCGCGGGCGCGAGCTCGAAGACGCGCTTGAATTGGGCGTCAACCGCATCGGACACGGCGTGCAGCTGCGCGCCCGCCCCGACCTCGTCAAGGCGATTCGCGCCGCGGGGATTGTGATCGAAGCGAATCTCACCTCGAACGTCCGCACCGGAGCGGTGTCTTCCTACAAAACGCATCCGGTCCGCGACTGGTTCGACGGCGACGTGAAGGTCTCGCTCTCGACCGACGATCCCGGCGTGTTCGGCGTGGATTTAATTCACGAGTACCGGGCGTTGGCGCAGGAGCACGGCTTCGCGCCGCGCGAGTTGGCGCAGGTCGCTCGCGCGGGTCTCGAGTCGCTGTTCATGAAGGAAGACGCGAAGGCCGCGCTGCGAAAGGAGTTCGACCGCCGCGCCGCCGCGGCCCTGCGAGACTACTCGGCCTGATCGTCGGCGGGCGCGGGGAAGGCCTCGAGCTCGCCGTCCGTCGGCAAGGGCGGCGGAAGCTCGCCGGGAACGACGATGGTCGCCGTCGAGCGGCCGTAGCCGCCGTCGGGCAAGGCCGTCGGGCTGAGCGTATCGGTGGAGACCTCGATCACCGTCGGTCCTTTGCGGTTCGGGTCGCAGTACTCCTTGGGCTCCGAGCCCGTCGCGAACGCTTCCAGGATTTTGTTCCCCTTGGGACAGGCGGGCTGATACAGGAGGCCCTGTTCCTTGTCGATGGCGGCGAAGGAAATGCCCGAGGGCGCCGGGAAGTCGCGCTTAGGATATTCCTTGAGGACTTCTTCCATGATCGCGGTCCACCACGGCACCACGGTGGAGCCGCCCGTCCAGTCCTTGCGGCCGAGCGAAGTGAAGTCGTCGTAGCCCATCCAGGCGCCGGCGACGAAGTCCGGCGTCATGCCGATGAACCAAAGGTCGCGGTTGTCGTTCGACGTTCCGGTCTTGCCGGCCAACGGCCTATTGAGACGGCGGGCGTAGCCCGCCGTACCGTTTTGCACGACGCCCTTCATGAGGTTGATGACGAGGTACGCGAGCTGCGGCGTCATGGCCTCTTTATCGGAGGGGACGTGGCCCTCGAGAATCTTGCCCGTGGCGTCTTCGGCTCGATCGAGGGTGTAGGGCGTAACGGAAATGCCGCCGTTGGCGAAGGTGCCGAAGGAGGCCGTCATCTCGAGCGGGGTGACCACCGAGGCGCCGAGGCCCAGAGCCGGGGCCGGCTCGAGCTCCGAACGTATTCCCGCCCGCTTGGCGAGTTCGACGACGAGCGGGGGGCCGACCTGGGTAATGAGATTGATCGAGGAGATGTTGCGCGAGTTGGCGAGCGCCTTGCGCAAGGTGATCCGGCCCAGGAACTTGCCGTCGTAGTTGTTCGGAACCCAGATCTTGAAGTCGGGTGAAGCGGCGAAGGGCTGGGTGGCGAGGTTAATCGAGTATTGGTCGGTGGCCCCCTCCAACAGGCGCCAGTCCCGGCCGTCGAAATAGTAGGCGAGCGGCGAGTCTTCGATCATCGAGGCCGCGGTCATGCCCGAGCCGAGGGCGGCGGCCCAGACGAAGGGCTTGAAGGTGGAGCCGGGCTGGCGCTTGGCCTGGGTGACGCGGTTGAAATGGGAGTCGCGGCCGCCGATCATCGCGCGCACCGCGCCGGACTTGATGTCGATGACGACGAAGGCGCCCTGGATCTTGGACAGAGGCGAGGTCGAGATCTCCGGCGGGAGCGGCTCGCCGGTGGCCAGGAGTTCTTTCAGCTTCTTCTCGTGCTCGGCCTGGGCCTTCACGTCGAACTCGACGAGGGCCTTCTCCATGGTCTCCTCGGCCTTTTTCTGCATCTCGAGGTCGAGGGTCGTGTACACCTTCATGCCGCCGCGCCACACGGCCGCGGTGCCGTATTTCTGCTCGAGCTTGCGACGCACGTGCTCGACGAAGAACGGCGCCTGGGCGTCGAAGCCGAGCGGCTTGACGAGCGGGATCGGAGAGGAGTTCGCGGCGTCGCCCTCGGCCTTCGTGATGAGCTTCTCGTCGAGCATGCGCTGGAGGACGACCGAGCGCCGCTTGCGGGCGTTCTCGGGCTTGAAGAACGGGGAGTTCGCGCGCGGCGCCCGGATGAGGCCGGCGATCAAAGCGCAGTCGGCGAGAGTGAGCTCGGAGACCTCCTTGCCGAAATAATTGCGCGCCGCGGACTGGGCGCCGTAGGCGCCCTCGCCGAAATACACTTGGTTCAAATACAGCTGAAGAATCTCGGGCTTGGAGAAGTTCCTTTCGATCTGCAATGCGAGGAGAATCTCGCGGATCTTGCGGGTGAATTTACGCTCGGGTTTGAGGAAAATCTGCTTGGCGAGCTGCTGGGTGATCGTCGAGGCGCCCTGCACGACACGGCGGGCGATCAGATTGCGCACCGACGAGCGCAGGATGCCTTTGGGGGAGATGCCCCAATGCTTGAAGAAGCCGTCATCCTCGACCGCGATGACGGCGTTCTGGAGATCGACCGGGATTTTGGAGAGCGGCAGGAGGGCCCGCTTTTCGATGGAGAGCTCGGCGATGACCGTGCCCTTGGAATCGTAGACGCGCGTCGTCAGAGAGGGCGTGTAGTCCTCGAGGGTATGGATCGGCGGTATGCCCTCGAGCAGCTTGAAGAGAACTGCGGAGCCGGCGCCGATCGCGACGAAGCCGAGAAGCGCGAGCAGATATAAACGGGAACGGGTCATGACCGCCTGATTCTACCATTACCGTTTCGCGCCGACTGGTGTCAGGCCTTCCGATTTTCGATTCTCCGACCGACAGTGCGCTCGAGAATCGAAAATCGGAAGGCCTGACACCAACTTGCCCATTTCGTACACTCTGCGTATGAAGATCGGGTTTCACGGCGGGGTCGGCGAAGTGACGGGCTCCAGGCATCTGCTCGAGGCGGAGGGGCTCAAGATCCTGCTCGACTGCGGGCTGTTCCAGGGCCACCGCAAGGAGGCCATCGCCAAGAATCGCGAGACGCCCTTCGACCCGAAGACGGTCGACGTGGTCCTGCTGTCCCATGCGCACGTGGACCACTGCGGCAGCCTTCCTCTGCTCGTCAAGCGCGGCTTCAAGGGCCCGATCCACTGCACCGAGGCCACGAAGGACATCACCGCGATCATGCTCCTCGATTCGGCGCACCTGCAGGAAAACGACGCCGACTTTTTCAACAAGATGCACGCGCGGGACGGGAATCCGGAGCGTATCGCGCCGCTGTACAACACCGAGGACGCGAAGGCCGCGATCGCGTTGCTGCGAACGCATCCTTATGAGACCTGGATCCCCCTGAACGACAAGGTCCGCTTCCGGTTCCACAACGCGGGCCACGTCCTGGGCTCGGCCATGATCCGCGTCGAGACGAAGACGGCGAAGGGAACGCGCAACGTGCTCTTCACCGGAGACCTCGGCCGGCGCAAAACCATACTGATGGAACCGCCCAAGGTCTCCAACCCTGTGGACTACCTTCTGATCGAGAGCACCTACGGAGACCGCCTCCACGACCCCGTGGACCGGGTCGAGGCCATCATGAAGGAGGTCATCGAGCGGACGATCGCGGAGAAGGGAAAGATCGTCATCCCGAGCTTCGCGCTCGAGCGCACCCAGGAGCTCGTCTTCGTGCTCGAGAAGATGATGCGCCGCAAGCAGGTCCCCAAGCTGCCGATCATCGTGGACAGCCCGATGGCGGTCAGCATCACAGAGATCTTCGACCGCCACGCGTCCGGCTTCTCATTCTCCCCCGAGTTCCGGGACTACGTCGCTCGGGAGGGCAGCCCCTTCGACTTCGAGAGCGTGCGCTACAGCCGCACCGTCGAGGACTCCCAGAAGCTGAACTCCGCCGAGGGGCCGATGATCATTCTCTCCGCCTCCGGCATGTGCGAGGGCGGACGCGTCCTGCACCACCTGCGCAACAACATCGGCAAGGACACGACGACGATCCTCCTGGTCGGCTACCAGGCCCAGGGCACGCTCGGCCGCCGCCTGCAGGAGGGCGCGAAGAAAGTGAAGATCTTCGGGCTCGAACACGAAGTGTGGGCGCGCGTGCAGACCCTCCACACCTTTTCCGCGCACGCCGACCGCGACGACCTGCTCTGGTTCATGAAAGCGCACGCCCCCCGTCCCCGCACGATCTTCCTCGTCCACGGCGACCCGAAGGACCGCCTCGCCTTGAAGGAGCATCTGCACGCCGAAGGCATCGACCGCGTCGAATGCCCCGAGTATGGCCAGGAGTTCCAGCTCGAGTGACGGAGTTCGATCTCGTGGTCGTCGGCGGGGGCGTGACCGGAGCGGGCGTGGCCCGCGACGCGGCTTTGCGGGGCCTGAAGGTCGCTTTGGTGGAGAAGGCCAGGCCCGGCGGCGGCACGACGGCGACGTCGACCCACCTGATCCACGGCGGCGTGCGCTATCTCTTATACGACCGGCTCACGACGCATTCCTCCTGCTGGGACTCCGGCCATATCGTACGCACGTCCGGCGACCTGCTCACGCGGCTGCCCATCGTCTGGCCGGTCTATAAAGGACACGCGCGCGGTCTCGAAACCGTCGAGACCATGTTCGAGGAGTACGACCGCTTCCAGCCGATGAAGTACGGCCGCCCTCATCTCCGGTTGACGCCTGAGGCGGCGTTAAAGATCGTTCCGGGCTTGACCGCCGAAGGCTTGCTCGGCGCGATCGCCTTCGACGAGTGGTGGGTGGACGCCGAGGCGCTGGCGCGGCGCACGCTCGAGTCGGCGCAGGCGGCCGGCGCCGAAGTGTTTCTCGACGCGCCCGCCACGGAGATCCTCAAAGAAGGCGGGCGAGTGGCCGGAATCCGCGCGGGCGGCCGCGAGCTGCGCGGAAAGATCACCGTCAACGCGGCCGGGCCGTGGATCGACAAGGTTTCGACCCTCGCCGGCGTGCGCACGCCGCTGCGGCTGATGAAGGGCACGCACTTGATCTACAAGAACAAGGCCCTGACGCCGGTGGGTTTGTTGTTGGAGGCCGAGGGCAAGAACCGCTACGTGTTCGTCGTGCCCTCCCCGCTCGGGACCTGGGTGGGACCGACCGATCTGCCGGGGCCCGACGATCCCGATGAGACCCGCACCACGGACGACGAGATCGGCTACCTGACGCGCTCGGTGAAGCGCTACTTCGCAAGCTGGCCCGAACGCCACGACTCAACCATCGTGGGCTCGCGCCCCATCCTCGGCCAGCCGGGCTCTGAAAAACAACTGTCCCGGGATTTCGAAGTGTACGACCACGAGTCGCGAGACGGACTCGGCGGTTTCCTGACGATCGGCGGCGGGAAGATGTCGGATTACCGGATCATGGCCGAGACGGCCGTGGACGAGGTCTGCCGCAAGCTCGGGGTGTCGGCGGCCTGCCGAACGCAGTCATTGACCTTGGACGGCAAGCCGGTGACCGACATTCCCGATTGGCCCCATCCGTCGCCGGACCTCAAGAAGTTCTTGCGCACTAAGCCGTTGCTGCGCGAACTGCACGCGCTGTCCTACCTCGGGGCGGGCTTCGCCACGCACCTCGCGCGACGGGCGGCCGGACTCACGCCGATCAGCGACGAGAACGAGTTCCGCCGTCGCTATCAGTAAACGCCGCGCTCCTGGTACCAGGGCACGCCGCGCAGCGACGGCTTCAGGCAGTCCACGAAGATCACGATCCGCTCGCTGGTGAACACGTAGCCCCAATGGCCGGTGGCGCGCAGGCGCGAACCGTCGATCGCGCCGTCGCGGAGGATCTCGGGCGAGTACACCTCGACCTTGTTCGACTCGTGCCCGCACACGGGCAGGTCGAGCGTCGGGATCGCGGCGATGTATTTGGGCACCAGCAGCTCGAGCTTCGCGGGAATGGGCTTCTTCTTCTCGGTTTTCGTGTAATCCGACAGGCTCGTCTCGAGCTGGGCGAGCGCGGAGCGCACGCGGTCTTCCTTCACGCGCGCCTCGTTGGCGCTTGTCTCTTTCTCAAAATCGACCGTGGCTTCGTCTTTGCCGCCGAACATGCCGGCACACCCGGATGAAAGGATCGCCGCCGCTAAAAAGATGTTCTTCAAGAGGCACCTCCTGCGCGCAAGATCGTTCCGCCACCGATAACAGCCTCGTTGTCGTAGAAAACCGCCGCTTGTCCCGGGGCAGGCGCCCGCTGGGGTTCATGAAAAGTAATCGTTGCCGTGCCGTCGTGAAGCGTAATCGTCGAGGGCGTCGGAACATGGCGATGGCGGATTCGCACTTCGGCCTGGAAGGTTTCCCCATTCCGTTCGCCGTTCAAAGTCATTGCCCCGACGGTGATCTCGCGCGTTTGGAGCTCGTCGGTGCTGCCCACGATGACGGCGTTTTCCTTGGCATCGATTCTCACCACATATCTCGGCTCCGGCCCCGACAACCCCAAACCGGAGCGCTGTCCAATCGTGTAGGACGCGAGTCCCGTGTGCTGTCCGAGAACGCGTCCCGACCGGTCGCGGATCGGCCCCGAGGCCAGCCCCGGCGCGGACGCGTCGGCGTGGGCGGCGACGAAGCCGCGCACGTCGCGGTCGGGCACGAAGCAGGTCTCCATGCTCTCGGGCTTGTCCGCCGTCTTGAGGCCGAGTTCGCGGGCCTTGGCCCGGACGGCGTCCTTGCTCAGCGACCCGACCGGAAAGTCGGCGCGCGCGCGCGCCGTCGCGTCGAGCGAGTACAGGAAATAGCTCTGGTCCTTCGCCTGATCGAGCGACTTGTGCAGGACGCCGCCGATGACCCGCGCGTAATGACCCGTCGCGACCGCGTCGCAGCCCCAGGCCGCGGCGAGGCCGAGCAGGTGGCCGAACTTCAGCGAGCGGTTGCACTCCACGCACGGATTGGGCGTCGTGCCGCCGAGGTACGCGTCGAGATAGGGGCGGATGACCTTCGACTCGAAGATCTCGGCCATGTCCGAAACGTAATGGGAGATGCGGAGCTTCTCGGCCACGCGCTTGGCGTCGTCCACGTCGGCGGGCGAGCCGCAGCAGCCGAAGCCGGTCTCGGCGCGGGCGAGAAGCTTCATCGTCACGCCCACGGCCTCGTCGCCGCGCTCCGCCACCATCGCGGCGGCGACGGAGGAGTCCACGCCGCCGGACATCGCGACGAGAACGCGCTTTTTCACGCGGACACCTTTTCAGCGGCGCGGAGCTTCTCGACCGCCTTCGGCAGGACGGCGAGAAAGCGGTCGACGTCGGCGTCGGTGCTGCCCCAGCCGACCGACACGCGGATCGAGCCGGTGGCGAGCTCCGCGGGGACGCCCATCGCGGTGAGTACGTGCGAGGGCGTGGACGCGCCCGAGGAGCAGGCCGGGCCGCTCGAGACACAGATGCCTTCGAGGTCGAGGGCGACCACAAGGTGGTGGCCGTCGACGCCGGGAAAGCTCAGGTGCGCGGTGTTGGGCAGGCGCAGTCCGGCATGACCGTTAAGACGCGCGCCCACAACACGCAGGGCCCCGGCCTCGATCTTTTTGCGCAACGCCAAGGCGTGGGACGCGGCCGCGGACAGCTCGCGGCCGGCGAGTTCGCAGGCCAATCCGAAGCCGACGATGGACGCGGTGTTCTCGGTGCCGCCGCGCCGGTTCTTCTCCTGATGGCCGGTGACGACGGGGGAGAGGCGGACGCCGCGCTTGATCCAGAGCGCGCCGACTCCTTTGGGCGCGTTGACCTTGTGGCCGGAGACCGCGAGCAGGTCGACGCCCAGGGCCTTGGCGTCGAGCTTCAGTTTGCCGAGCGACTGCACCGCGTCCGTATGGACGAGCGCGCCCGCGGCGCGCGCGGAGGCGGCGAGCTCGGCGACGGGCTGGAGGACGCCGGTCTCGTTGTTGGAGTGCATGACGCTGACGACGGCCGTGGCCTCGTCGAGCATGGCCGAGAACGCGGCGACGTCGGTCACGCCGTCCGCGCCGCAGCCCGCTTCGAGGACCTCGAGACCGCGGCGGCGCAGCTGGCCGGCGAGCAGGCGGACGGCGTCGTGCTCGATCTTGGTCGTGACGACCTTGCGGCGCTTTCCCTTCGTCTCGTCGTGGATCTGCCAGGCGCCGCCGGCGATCGCGAGCACGTCTGATTCGGAACCGCCGGAGGTGAATACGATCTCGGACGCGTCGCAGGCGCCGAGCAAGGCCGCGACCTGCTCTCGCGCGCGCTCGATCGCGCCGCGCGCGCGCTGGCCCAGAGAGTAGACGGAATTCGGATTGCCGTAGCCCTCGCGCAACCAAGGCAGCATGGCGTCCACGACCTCGGGACGAACAGGGGTGGTCGCGTTGTGGTCGAGGTAGACGGTCACTGTCCGAAACCGAATCCCTTGAAGAGGTCGTCCGCGCCGGCGCCGGCGGCGGGAGGCGCCCCGTCCGCGGGCTTGGACTTCTCGACGGGCTTGGGCGCCTCCGCGCCGGGCAGAGGCGGCGACTTCGCCGCGCCCTTGGAATTCACGGGCGACACCACGGTCTTGCGCACGCCTTCGGAGAAGATGATGCGGCCGTTTTTGCGGTCGTAGTACAGGCGATACTGGCTCTGCTTGGTCTGCGGCTCGTACGACTTGCCCAGGTTGTCGCGCTCCTGCTCCCAGCCGGGGTTGTAGAGCATGCGGCCGCGGATGTCGACCTTGTTGCCGAGGATCGGCAGGGAGAAGCGGATGCGGTAGAAGCCGTTGGTGTCGGAGACGCCCGGGTCGAAGGAGCTCGTCGCGAAGCCGGACGGCCGGGCCTCGCCTTCCTCGAGCGTGTTCTCGCCGCTGGCGACGGCGCGCACGACCACGCCCTGCACCGGGTTGTCCTGGTAGTCGGTGATGACGCCCTGAATGTAGCCGTCCAGGAACTGGGTCTTCTTCGAGGTGGAGAAAAGCAGGAACTCCGAGGTGCCGGTGAGCTTCTCGGTGATGGACAAGTCGACGATGCGGCCTTCGGCGAAGTCCTCGACGACGACGTTCTTGTTCGAGGGCCCGCACGCGGCCGAAACGAGGATCGCTCCGACGAGGAGAAGTGCGCGTCGCATGGGATATTCTATCATTCGGCCGCCGGGGACGCCGACGGAGATTCGGGATTTTCCCTCGACGCCGCGGGCGCAGGCGCCGGGGCTTCAGCGGGCTTGATTTCTCCGGGTTTATCTTCGGGCAGCGCCCTTCCGTCCTTGTCGGTCTTTTTGGGGATCGTGCCGCTCTTGACGAAAATGACGACGCGCCGGTTCTTGGCGCGGCCCTCGGGCGTGTCGTTCGTGGCGATCGGGCGGTTGCCGCCGTAGCCGACCGCGCCGAGATTGGCGGCGGGCATGCGGTACTTCTCGATAAGCAGGCGCGCAACGCTCGTCGCGCGGGCGGTGGACAACTCCCAGTTCGAGTCGAAGTAGTCGTTGTGAATGGCCTGGCCGTCGGTATGGCCCTCGACGAGGATTTCATGATCGACGGCGAGTTTGGCGATCGCCGGCGTGAGCAAGGCGAGCTTGCCGTCGATCTCGGGCGTCGGTTCGGCCGCGCCCACGCCGAAGAACGACGCGCCGCCCTGCTCCTCGATCGAAATCTTGAGGCCTTCCTTGTCGATCTTGACCTCGCCCTTCATCTGCCCCTTGTCCATCATCTCCTTGACCTGCTGCGCGGCGTTCTGGACGTTCTTGTTCAGAGCGGCGGAGAGGGCGTAAAGAATGACGAAGAAGCAGACCAGCTCGGTCATCAGGTCGGCGTAGCAGACGACCCAGGCGGGCGCGGGATGGCCGACTTTCGCGACCTTGGGGTCGGTCTCGTCGATGAAGCCCTTCGGCGCGCGCATCGGCATAGAGTTCTGTTAGGCGGCCGGCGGCGCGGCCGGCCCTCCCGGCGCCCCTGCCGCGGGGGGCGTCTTGACGATCAGGCGTTGAGACGGCGCCAGATAAGCCTTGAGGTTGGCCTCGACGACGGACGGCGTCGCGCCGCTCTGGAGCAGCAGCACGCCGCGGATGATGATTTCCTTGAGCAGCAGTTCCTCCTCCGAACGCGCGCGCAGTTTGCCGCCCATGGGCAGGAAGATCAGGTAGCCCGAGCCCAGGCCGTAGAAGGCGGCGGACAACGCGAGGGCCATGCGGCGCGGAACCTGCGCCACGTCTTCGATCGAGGACAGCATCATGATCATGCCGAGCACGGTGCCGATGATGCCGAAGGCGGGCGAATAGGTGCCCAACGCGTTGAGAATCTCGGCGCCGCCCTTGTGCCGTTCCCGGATGAAGCCGATCTCGGTCTCCAGCATGTTGCGGATGAATTCGTGGTCGGCGCCGTCGACGACGAGCTGGACGCCGCGGCGCAGGAAGTCGTTCTTGATGTTCTTGAGATCGTTCTGCAGGGCGAGGAAGCCCTCCTTCTTGGCCTTCTGCGCGAGGTTGACGAAGGTCACGACGATCTCCGAGGTGTCGTCCCCGCCGTGCGACATCAAGGTCTTGCGGATGATCTTGCCGACGCCGATCACCTGGGCCAACGGATAGTTCACCAAGGTCGCGCAGAAGGTGCCGCCCATGACGATGAACACGGCCTCCATGTTCATGAACGGCTTGAAGCCGGCCACGCCTTCGCTGTGGAAGATCATGAAGACGGCCAGGCCGACGAAGGTGAAAATTCCCGCGACCGTTGCGATATCCATGAAGTATTCGGCTCCTTAGCTCTTCTGCCTTTCGTAGCCCGCGATCGGATTGACCGGCTTTCCCGCCGCGTTCACGGCCTTCCTGTATTCCACCACTTTCGCGATGATGACGTCAGCCCCCTCCCTCACCGGAATCTTATTGCCGGTCGCGAGGTGGACGACGGTCTGGGGCCCGGGCTCGAGGGTCTCGATGAGCTCGGCGTTGACGACGACCTCCATGCCGTTGAGCTTATGCAGGCTTATCACCTTCGCCCTCCTTCTTGAAGAGTTTGTCCATCAGGGACTGGCTACGGCACTCCTCGAGCTTCTGCGCCAGCGCGGCGGCCTCGGCCCGGGCCGCGTCCACGGCGTTTTGCTTCTCGGCCTCCAGGCGCTCGCGCTCGGCCTGCAGCGCCGCGTCGGCCTGGGCCTGCGCCGCGGCGATCGCGGCGTCGGCGCGGTCCTTTTCGGCGCGGTACACGCGCTCGAGCTCGTTCTTGTTGGCCTGGACGGCGCGCGCCACCTCGGCCTTCTGCGAGACGAGCGCCTTCTCGGCCTGCTCGCGCGCGTTCTGTAATATCTTGCCGGACTGCGTCTCGCGGGCGAGCTGAAGGCGGGTCGCCTCGAGAGCCTCCTGCGTGCTCGACACCTGCGCCGCCTGGGCGCTGGCCAAGCGTTCGAGCTCGGTCTTCTCGTGCTCGAGCCGTGACTTCTCCGCGTCCGCCGCGGCCGCCCGGTCCTGGAAGGCGCGCAGCGACGACTGCTGGGCGCCGAGCTGCTCGCGCAGCCCCTCGAGCTGCTTCTCGAGTTCGAGCCGGTCGCGCAGCGCGGCGGCGTGAGCCTCCTCCTCGCGCGACACCCGGCCCGCGAGCTCGTCGGCGCGCGAACGCTGGCCGATCAGCTCCGACTCCTTGGCGAGAAGCCGCTCGCCCCACGCGGCATCCTTCTGCTGAAGCTCGCGGCGCAGGCGGCCAAGCTCGGCCTCGCCCTGCACGCGCGCGCCGTCGAGCTCGGCCTGCATGGCCGAGCGGCGTTCGGCGACCTCGCGCTCGAGTTCGGAGCGCAGGCGCGTCTCCATGCGCTTCTGCTCGGACTCGTTCTCGAGCCGGAGCTGGTCGGCGATCTTCGCCGCGCGGGTATTGAGCTCGTCCTGAGCCTGGATGCGCAGGCGCGTCTTCTCCGCCTCGACCATCTGAAGCGAGGACTGCACGGCCTCGGCGCGGACCTCTTTCTCGCGCTCGACCCACTTGCGCTGGAGGACGACGAACTCGGCCTTATAACGCTCTTGGGTCTTTTCCCAGGAGACGGCCGCTCGGCGCATCTCGTCGAGCTGCGCGCGCGCGGAGGCGCCCTGGCGCTCGAGCGCCCCGGCGACCGAGCGCAGGCGCTGCAGCTCGGCGACGGCTTTGTCCGCGGCCTCGACGTGTTTGACAAGATCCGCGTCGTGCTCAGCCTTCGCGCGGCGCAGATCGGCGTCGTGCTCCGCTTCGAGCCTCTGTTTGACCGACGCCAGGTCGCGCTGCAGGCGCTCCTGGTCGGCCATCAGGCGCTCCTCGCGCTCGCGCGAGCTGTGACGCAGGCCGGCGAGATCGCGCTCCAGGCGTTCCTGGATCAGCGCGGCCTGCTGGCGCGAGAGCTGAAGATCGGCGCGCAGCTGGATCGCCTCCTTTTCGCGTTCGGCGGCCGACTGCAGGCGCGCGACGGCTTCGGCGCGCTCCTGGAGAACCTCGGTGAGCCGCTCGTCGAGCAGCTTGCGCTCGCCGACGGCCTTGGTGAGCTCGGTGTCGGCGCCGCGCAGCTTCTCGGCCAGGGCGCGCAAGGTCCGCACCTCGTCGTCCTTGGCGAGCGCGGCCTTCTGCCACTGCGCCTTCTCTTCGAGCCAGCGCCGCTCCATCTCCTGCAGCCGCACGGCGAAATGAGCCTCGACCTCCTTATCCTGCGACTCGCGGGAGGCGAGCTGGCCCTTGAGCGTGGACACCCACGTCTCGCGCTCCTGCGCGAGCCGCGTCTCGAGCTCAGCCGCCTTGCGCTCGAGCTTGCCGCGGGTCTCCTCGGCCTCCTGGTCGCGGCGGTCGCGGCGGAGTCGCTCTTGAAGTTCCTTAAGAGACACCTCCACCTTGGCGGCGGTGACCGTTTCCTCCTGGCTCTTGAATTGCAGAAGCAGGGACTTCTCCCGCTCCTCGCTCAGCTTCTTCTCCAGCTCCTGAAGCTTGCTTTCGAAATCGCTCTTCATGCGCTCGGTCTTGTCCTCGCGCTCCCTGCTCCGGTCCGGAGGCATAGAGGGTAAAGACGGCGTACCAGCGCCGAAAGAAGGAGGCACGGGCGGTAAAGACGTCGGAACCGGCCCGCCGAACGACGGCAGAGGCGGCATGGGAAGCCCTCCCGAGCGGGCGGGCATAGAAGGAAGAGGCGGAGGCGCCGGAGGTTTGCCCGCCGAAGACGGCAGCGGCGGCGGCATGGGCGCGCCCCCCTTGCCCGGGGGCAGGGGCGGCGGCGGCGGGAACTTATCGTCGATACCCATCGTGGTGTCTCCTTAAGAAGCCTTCAAATCGCCTGCGCCTTCATTCCGTCCACCCACTGCCTCAGCCCCGGATCGGGGTTGGAGAGCAGGACTTGCTCGAACTGCGCGATCGCCTCGTTCTGGCGGCCCAACTGCACGTAGCAGTTGGCCAGATACTGCCGCCCCTGCCATTGAGTTCCGTCCTGGGACAGCGCGTACTCAAGGTACTGCGCCGCCTCCTGAAAGCGTCCGGCGTCGTGATACTGGATGCCGGCCTGGAGATAGGGCTTGGCCGCCTCGGCCTGCGCCGGCGACACCGAGGCCTGAACGGGAGCGGGCATGGACGGGGTCGCGGGAGCTCCGGTCGCGGGAGCTCCGGTCGCCGAACCTCCGCCCGCGCCGAGGAGATTCGCGACCGCCTGCTCGCCCGCGCGCGTGCGAGCCGCGTACTTGTCGCCGCCGCCGCCGGCCACTTCCTCATGAAAGCCGGAGAAGGCGTCGCCGCGGCTCTGCCGGACGTTCACCTTGCCCTCTTTCTCGAGAACCTTCACGACGTCCATGATCTTCGAGCGCTCCTCCTCGATCTGCGTGGGCGTGAGGCCCGCCGCGTACTCGATGGATTCCTTGAGCAAAGACGCCGCGCCCGCAGACATGTTCGAGAGGAACTTGTTGACCACGTCGGGGGCCGCGCCCTGCAGGGCCTTGGCCATCGCCTCGGTCTTGAGCTCGCGCACGATCGTCTGCATATCGCGGTCGGGGAAGGTCGTGACGTCCTCGAACGTCAGGATGAACTTGCGAACGCGCCGGTACACGTCGGGCTTCTCGTTCTTGAGGTACTCGAGGATGTTCGCGCGCGTGAGCGTGTCCGCCTCGTCGAGCATCTGGGTCAGGCGCTCCATGCCGCCGACGACGAAGTCCACGGACTCTTTGATGTCGGCGTCGATCGCCATGAGCTGCTCGCGGGTCACCTGGCGGATCTTGAGGGCCTCGATCGCGATCTTCGCCTGGAGCTCGACGGGCAGCAAGGTCAAGGTCGCGCGCGCGATCTCGGGCTTGAGATAGCTGAGCACGACGGTCACGAGCCACGGCTCGTCCTGGCGGACGAGAAAGAGGTTCGCCAGACGCTTAAAGTTTTCTTCGGTAATGTACGTGAACGGCTCGAACTTCTTCATGGCGTCCTCATCCTCCTCCGGGGGCGCCGGAGGGGGCTCCGGCTGCTTGCGACCCAGCATGATATCGAGCTCGCCTTTCGTGAGCTCTTCCAACGAATCGTCGCCTTCGTCCTCGCCGTCCTTCTCGTCCTCGGCCTTGTTGAGCACCTCGTACTCGCCCTTCTTCGCCTCGCGCAGCGCGGCGACGTACTGCGAGAAAAAGCGGCGCAGCGGCCCGAACAGGAACGAGAGGAACAGCAGCAGGAGCAGAGCATAAAGCAGGGGCAGATAGACGGACGGTTTCTTGAAATCCTCGCGCCAATCCACGAGCGGCGGCTTGTCGAACTTCGTCGGGCGGAACGCCACCGCGTCGGGCGCCAGCTTGTACTGCGACATCGCGTCCACGATGCGCTCGCGCACGAGATCGAGCCGCTTCTTGTCCTTCAGCGGATCGAGCACCGTGTCGTCGTGGATCACGGTCACCTGGAAGCGCTTAAACGTGGGCTTGATGGAGAACCGCTCCTCCTGCACGCCCTTCATCTGCTGCGCCTGCTGAGCCTGCGACGCCTCGGGGCGGTCGGGAGTCTCCGGACCCTGCGTGATCGTCTTCGGCTTCGGAATGCCGGGCAGCACGAAGGTCGTCTGCATGCCGCCCTTGGGACCGGGCGCCTTCTCTTTGTATTTTTCCGCCACGCCCATGCCCGAGCGCTGGGACTCCTCGCTCTCGAGCTTGACCTCCATCTCCACGTCGACAAATGGGGACGCCTTACCTTTACCGAGAATCGTATCGAGGACGTCGCGCTGGATCTTCAGCTCCGAGTCCGCCTTGATGTGGTTCTGCTGTTCGAGCAAGCCGAGGTCCGGCGACACGACGCCGGCCCCGGCCCGGAGGGCCGCCGACCATGCGAGCAGTACCGCGAACGCGACGATGCGCATACGCCAAGAAGTGTAAGGGGGCCGTGTTACGGATTCAAGACGATTTATCCTCATCTTTTTACTGGCGGATCGACTGGAGGAACTCCCGGACCGAGCGATTGTTCGGGTCGATCTCCAGGACGCGGCGCCACACCGCGACCGCCTTGTCCTTCTGCTCCATCAGGAAGAAGGCGGAGCCCATGATCTCGAGCGCGGTCACGTTGTTCGGCTCGAGGTCGAGCACATCCTGCGCGCGGCGCACCGCGGCGTCGTACTTGCCGTCGTAGATGGACTGGCGGGCGTCGAAGACCTTCTGGTCGATGAAGGTGAACTGCTCGGGGCCTTCCATGCGGCGCGTCGGATCCGCGGCGCCGGCCTCGCGTTCGACCATGTTCAGCAGGCCGAGAAGCTTCTCGTCGCGAGAGTTCTTGTTGAAGGCGTAGCGCAGGGCGTTGACCGAGACCTTCAGGTCGCGGCCGTCCACGTAGGCGATAGCACCCCGGCGGATGAAGGTCACGTACTCTTCGCCGCCGCTCGCCTGGGGCACGAAGGCCGTCACGTTATTGAGGCGCGCGATCATCGTGGCGACCTGCTTGTTGCCGGGCGCGGCGTCCTGGGCCTGGTTGAACTTCTGCGCGGCGAGCGCGAAGTTGCCCTCCTGGAAGGCCTCCATGCCCTGCTTGATGAAGTTCTTGACCTGCACCGTCGAGCGGTCGCTGCGCGACTGGCCGAAGCGGAAGGTAACCGAAAAGCGCGTGGAGGAGCCCAGATCGTGGATGCCCTGGGCGACGTCGAGGGCGAAACTCTTGAAGTTCAAGCCGAAGCCGAAGTCGGTCTCCTGAATCTTGGGCAGGCCGAGCAAGCCGAACCGGAACGCGAACCAGCGCGAGACCCAATACTCGCCGCCGAAGCGCATGTCGGTGTCGCCGTTGAGGACCTTGTTGATATCGGCGGCGAGCGTCAGGCGTTCCTTGAACAGACGCAAGGAGTTGCCGAGCTTGATGACGACGGGCAGCTTGTCGTCCGTGTCGCCGCTGCGCATCGCGAAGACGTTCTGCATGCCGAAGCCGAGGCGGTAGGCGGCGCCCATCGTCTTCATCGCGCCGAGGTCGAGAGTTTTGAAGTTGTCGGAGGAACCGCCGAGCTTGCGCGTCACCTGCTTGACGCCCATGCCGAAGCTGACGGTCTCGGTCACGCCCTTGCCCCAGGACAGGCCCATGGCCTGCTGCTGATCGGCGAACGAGCCGCCGGAGGTGATCGTCTGCGGCTCGTTGGTCGCGGGGTTGAGCACCACGTCCACCTTCTCGAAACCGGAGTTGGCGAGCTGGGTCATGCTCAGCGCGAAGGTGGAGCCGCTCTTCGTCGGATACGCCATGCTGAAATAGGTCAGCTTGGTCTGCTGGAACAAGGTCGCCTGCATCGTGGTGAACTCTTTGCGCTGGAGCTGGGACAGGCCGGCCGGGTTCCAGTAGGCGGCGCTCGCGTCGTCCGAGATCGCGTAGTAGGCGCCGCCCATCGCGAGTGCGCGGCCGCCGACGCCGTACTGCAGGAAGGCGCCAGGGGTGCCGCCGGCCTGCGCGAAGGCGGAGGTCGCGAGGCCCATAAAAGCGAAAGCGCGCGCCAAGGTCTGTGCAAGCACCGACGCGCGCACGCAGCGCACAGGGGTCAAGCCCCTCGCAATTATAGCGGGCATCTATTCATTCGGTAGCCTGACGCTCCCCAAACGACCGGGAGTCATGGCTTTGCGCCCCCGGCTTACGCCGGGTTTGCCGTTATCGCCTGTAGGGCGCCTACGGGCACCGGACCACCCGCTGGATCACCAACCCCCCGATCCAAAAACGGTCCGGAAGCGCGAAACAGGATGCTACCCGACCAGTGTAACGGAATTGTTGCCTTTGTCAAGCCCTGGAAAATGAGCGTTATTACTGCGACTGACGGGGCCTGGACAAGCCGCCACCGCCCTGATACACTCCCCGGACATGGACACGCCCGAGCAGGAGGTGCAGGAAGGACGCAAGAAGCGTACCGTCCTGCTCCTCGCCGGCGGAGCCGCCTCCTTGCTGCTCCCCCTCTTAGGGGTGGTATACATCAAAATGGGCGAGTCCAAGGCCGCCCGGGTGCCCAACGCCTCGGTGATGTTCGACCGCCGCGAGGGCGGCGAAGCCAAGGTCAACGTCAGCCAGACGGTGACGATCAATTCGGCGGTCGCCGTGCCCGCGGGTCAGTCGTCCTTGCCCGTCGCCGGCCAGGCCGGTATGACGCCGGTGGGCGGAGGGTCGTCGCTCGACATGGTCAAGGGCAGCAACTCCTACTATCAGGACAAGCCCGCCGAAGCGCCCAAGGCCTCGACGCCGACCGTGGCGCCCGCCGCGCCGGCGCCCGCGCCCGCGCCCGAGCTCAAGGCCACCGCCAAGAAGGGAGGCCAGAAGTCCTTCACCATGCCCAAGCTGCAGGGCACGAAGAGCATCAGCAATAATTTTACGCAGAAATCGCCCAAGCCGACCGGAGGCCAGGGCATGACGGGCGTCGCCGATCCGCAGGCGGGCAAGGGCGGCGGGGACATGAAGGACATGCTCAAAAATATCCCCGGCGGAATCGACAACCCCGAAGTCCAGAAGTTGATGCAGCAGAACAAGAAATAAGGGGGCCGGGCGCGCGCCGGGCGCGAGACGCCCGGCACAGATGTGCGGCGGAATGGCCTATAACATCTAGGACGCTGCGGGTAGCTCCACGCGCATCAACGTCCCTCCGCCGGGCGCGTCCGACGCGCTCACGGTGCCCCGGTGCCGGACGACGATCTCGTGCACGAGCGACAGCCCCAGGCCGGTGCCCTGGCCGACGTCTTTGGTGGTGAAAAACGGGTCGAAGATGCGTCCTCGAATGTCCTCGGGAATTCCCGGGCCTTCGTCCTGGACCTCGATATAAACGTTCGCGCCCCGGACTCCGCAGCGCACGGTCAAGGTTCCGCCGTCGGGCATCGCGTCCAGCGCGTTCGTGCACAGGTTCATCACGATCTGCTGGATCTGGCCGCGGTCGCCGAGCGCGCGCGACCCGGCCGCGAACTCGCGCGCGATCGGCACGCCGCGCACGCGCGCCTGGGCCTCGATCACGCCGAGCGTGCCCTCGATGACGGGCGCCAGCTCCAGCTCCTCGAGCGCGTCGCGGCCTTCGCGTGAAAAAGAGAGCAGGCTTTTCACCAAGCTACGGCAGCGCAGAGCCTCTTCCTCGATCGCGCGCAGCGGCATCGACAGCGCCTCCGAGGGCTTGAGCCGCGCCGCGGCCGCCTGCGCGAAGCCGAGGATGCTGCCCAGCGGATTGTTGATCTCGTGCGCGATCCCGGCCGCGAGCCGGCCCACGGCGGAGAGCTTGTCCGCGCTGCGGAGCAGCGCCTCGCGCTCCTTGAGCTCGGCGTCCTTGCGCTTGAGCTCGGTCACGTCGCGCACCGCGCAGATGATCCCCGACGGCGCCCCGGCGCCCTCACGCAGCAGCGACACCGAGAGCAGGACCGGGACGAAGCCGCCATCCTGGCGCCGCAGGCGTAATTCGGCGTTCTCGACGGGCGCCAACAGGGCGCCGCCGGCGCCCGCGGCGAGGAGCACCGAGGCCGGGCGCCCGATGAGCTCGCGCTCTCCGTAGCCGAGCATTTTCAAGAGGGCCGGGTTGACCGTCCGGATTTTTCCCTCCCCATCGATGACGAACACCCCGTCGCGAAGCTGGTCGAGGATGTCGCCGCTCATCTTGTCGAAGCGGCGCACCAAGTCGCGCATGAGGAAGAACAGCAGCACGAGCGCCAGCCCTCCGGCGAGGCTCGTGTAGAGGAAGATCTTCACCGCGATGTCTTGCTCGGTGCGCAGCGCCTCGCTGAGGTCCCAGCCGAGCAGAAGCGCCCCGCGGCTCGATGTCACGATCAACTGGTGAACCGGACGGCCGCCGTGTTCGGTCGCGCCGGTCTCGGCGAAGCTCCCCGGCGCCGGCCCCAGGCCCGACACGCGCTCGATGAGGACGACACGGCCGTCCTTGTCGAGCGCGGCGGCGTAGGAAGCGCCGTAGCTTCCGAGGCAACCGCGCAGGTACTCGCCGAGCAGTTCGGCCTCGTCGCCCGAGCGCAGGCCGACGTCCATGGAAGCCTTGATCTCCCCCGTTCGCACCAAGGCCGGAGCTTCGAGCTTTTCGATGAGAACGGCGTGGACGGCGCTGCGCGAGGAGGCGCTGATCAGGCGGGCGAAGACCAGAGACACGACGACGAATAACAGGAGGAGACGGCTATCGAGCCTCACGGCCCGGCGAGGGCTTTGTCGAGCATCGCGAAGAGCTCCTTCAGGTCATAGGGCTTCGCGATGTAGCCCGTCGCCCCGCCCTTCATCGAGGCCGCCGCGAGCGCCGTCGTCGCATACGCGGTCGCCATGATGACCTTCAGGCCCGGCTGGGCTTTCTTGAGTTGAGCGAGGGCGGCGACGCCGTTGACGCCGGGCATCATGATGTCGCAGATCGCCGCGTCGAATTTCTCCTTCTTCGCGCTCTCGACGGCGAGCGCCCCGCTCTCGACGGACACGACCCGGTAGCCCCGGTCGCTCAACGCGAACGCGAGCATGCTGCGCTGGTTCTTGTCGTCATCGACGACCAGGATCGATAGCGGCCCTTTCTCGCTCATTGCCCGGAGTATACCCCCGGGTTCGCCGAGTGTCAACTGGACGCTATGGGGGTCAGGCCGCGAGCGAGCGGCGCGACTTCGCGACGGCCTCGCCGATGCCGGAGAGGTTGTCGATGACGGTGATGCCCGCCTCGCGCATGGCCTTGACCTTCGAGGCGTGCGTGCCGGCCCCGCCCTCGACGATCGCGCCCGCGTGGCCCATGCGCCGGCCCTCGGGAGCGGCCTTGCCGGCGATGAAGCCGAACACCGGCTTCGTCATCTTGTCCTTGAAGAAGCGCGCGGCTTCCTCCTCGCCCGAGCCGCCGATCTCGCCGATCATCACGATCGCGTCGGTCTCGGCGTCCGCCTCGAACTTGGCGAGGATGTCGGCGTGGCTGGAGCCGTTGATCGGGTCGCCGCCGATGCCGACGACGGTGGACTGCCCCAGGCCGCGCTTGGTCAGCTGGTCGACGGCTTCGTAGGTGAGCGTGCCCGAGCGGGACACGACGCCGATGCGGCCGGGCTTATGGATAAAGGCCGGCATAATGCCGAGCTTGCACTGGCCGGGCGTGATCACGCCCGGGCAGTTCGGGCCGATGAGCGTGATCTCGCGGCCGGAGCGCTCGACCTGCTGGATGTAGCGCTTGACCTTGGCCATGTCCATCACCGGAATGCCCTCGGTGATGCAGACGACGACGGAGCAGCCGGCGTCCACGGCCTCCATGATCGAGTCGGCGGCGAACGGCGCCGGGACGAGGATCATGGACACGAACGCGCCGGTGTTGCGCACGGCGTCGTGCACGGTGTTGAACACCGGGCGGTCGAGATGGGTCTGTCCGCCGCGGCCGGGAGTGACGCCCGCCACGATCTGCGTGCCGTACTCGATGCACTGCTTGGAGTGGAAGGTGCCCTGCGAGCCGGTGAAGCCCTGGACGACGACCTTCGAGTCTTTGTCGAGGATGATGGCCATGTTATTTCGCCGCCTGGACGGCTTTCTGCGCCGCGTCCCACAGCTCGTCGGCGACGATGATCGAGATGCCGGACTTGGCGAGGATCTCGCGCCCGGCTTCGACGTTCGTGCCCTGCAGGCGCACCACGAGGGGCACCTTGAGCTTGATCTTCTTGAGCGCGGCGACGACGCCGGCCGCGATCATGTCGCACTTCACGATGCCGCCGAAGATGTTGATCAGGATCGCGCGGACCTTCTTGTCCTTGAGGATGATGTTGAGCGCCTTGCTGACGCGCTCCTCGTTGGCCCCGCCGCCGACGTCGAGGAAGTTGGCCGGGCTGCCGCCGGCGAGGGCGATGGTGTCCATCGTGCCCATCGCGAGGCCGGCGCCGTTGACCATGCAGCCGATGTTGCCGTCGAGGCCGACGTAGGAGATGTCGGCCTTTTTCGCCTCGATCTCGAGCGCGGTGGCCTCGTGGTCCTTGAGCGCGGCGATCAGGGGCTGGCGGTAGGTCGCGTTGTCGTCGGTCGTCATCTTGCAGTCGAGCGCGGCCACGCCCTTGGGAGTCAGGATCAGCGGGTTGATCTCGAGCATGGAGCAGTCGAGGTCGATGAAGGTCTTCACCAGCGCTTTCGTCGTCTTGACGAACTCGGCGGTGTGCGTCGCCGGGATGTCGAGCTGGAAGGCGAGGCGGCGCGCGGCGAAGTCGCGCAGGCCGACGTTAGGGTCCACGGGCATGCGGATGATCTGCTCGGGATGCTCCTCGGCGAGGGTCTCGATCTCCATGCCGCCCTGGGCGGAGGCGATGATGGTCGGACCGGCGTTCTTGCGGTCCATGACGACGGAGAAGTACATCTCGCGCTCGATCTTGACGCCGCCCTCGACGAAGACTTCCTTGACCTTGATCGCGTGGCCGTGGGTCTGATGCGTGATCAGGTCCATGCCGATCATCTTGGCGGCGATCTCCTTGGCTTCCTTCGGCGTCTTCGCGAGCTTGATGCCGCCGGCCTTGCCGCGTCCACCGGCGAGCACCTGGGCCTTGATGACCCACGGGGCCTTGCCCGCGCGCCTCATCGCGGCCGCGAGCTGGGCGGTCTTCGTGATCACGCCGCCCGCGGGAGGGACGGCGATGCCGCGCGCCTTCAGGATTTCTTTGCCTTCGTGCTCGAGAAGCTTCATGGATCTCCTAGGCGACGGTCCAGGTCTCGGGGCCGTTCAGCAGCTTCTGCAGGTTCGCGGGCTTGTCCTTCTTCGCCTGATCGATCTGCGCGTCCATCATCTCGTGAAGCATCGGGCGCTCGACGGACCGGAAGATGCCCTGGGGCACCGGCTCGGCCATGTGGGCGAGGAAGTTCGCGAGCGTCGCGCTCGGAGCCTTTTCATCGTGGATGAGCAGGTTCTTGGGCGGATTGGCGGGATCGAAGGTGACGACCTCGGGCTCCAGGCCGTTGAGGACGATGCCCTTGTCCTTCTTCGCGCCGAAGATCATGGGCTTGCCGTGGTAGACCTTCATCATCTTATCCTCGCGGATCTCCTTCGCGGCCACGTCTTCGAAGGCGCCGTCGTTGAAGACGATGCAGTTCTGGAAGATCTCGATGAAGACCGAGCCCTTATGATGGGCGGCGCGGGTGAGGACCTCACCCAGGAACGGAAGGTCGGTGTCGACCGCGCGGGCGACGAAGCTGGCCTCGGAGGCGAGCGCCAGCGCCATCGGGTTGAGCGGCATGTCGATCGTGCCCATCGGCGAGGACTTCGTCTTCTTGCCGATCTCGGACGTCGGCGAGTACTGGCCCTTGGTCAACCCATAAATTCTGTTATTGAAAAGCAGAATCTTGAGGTCCACGTTCCGGCGCAGGGCGTGGATGAGATGGTTGCCGCCGATCGAGAGGCCGTCGCCGTCGCCGGTCACGACCCAGACCTGCATGTCGGGGTTCGCGCACTTGAGGCCGGTCGCCACCGTCGGCGCGCGGCCGTGGATCGAGTGGAAGCCGTACGTGTTCATGTAGTACGGGAAGCGCGAGGAGCAGCCGATGCCGGAGACGAACGCGATCTTCTCGCGCGGGATGCCGAGCGTCGGCATGATCTTCTGCACGGTCGCGAGGATCGCGAAGTCGCCGCAGCCGGGGCACCAGCGGACCATCTGGTCGGACTTGAAGTCCTTGGCGGTCTGGACGATCGGGCCCGCCGCGGGGAGAATCTCCATTTCGTCGGGCATGTTATTTATCCCCCTTGAGGATCGCGTCGATGCCGGCTTCGATCTCGGTGACCTTGAAGGGCTGGCCCTTGATCTTGTTGAGGCCCGTCGCGGGGACGAGGTACTTCGCGCGGATGACCTTGAGCAGCTGGCCCATGTTGAGCTCCGGCACGACGACGTGGTCGAAGTTCGCCATGATGTCGCCGAGGTCCGGAGGGAGCGGATTGAGGTTGCGCAGGTGCACGGAGGAAACGCTCTTGCCCGCTTTTTGCAGGTTCTGCACGCCGGCGGTGATGGCGCCGTAGGTGCCGCCCCAGCCGATGACGAGGACCTTGCCCTTCTTCGCGCCGAGGACTTCCAGCGGCGGGATGTCCTGGGCGGCCTTGTTGACCTTCGCGGCGCGCAGGCGCACCATGCGCTCGTGGTTGTCGGGATCGTAGGAGATGTTGCCGGTCACGTCCTGCTTCTCGATGCCGCCAAGGCGGTGCTCGTAGCCGGGCGTGCCGGGCGCGACCCACGGACGCGCCATCGTCTCGGGATCGCGCTTGTACAGCTTGAAGTCTCCGACGGGCGGGAGCGCGACCTTGTCGAACGGCGCCAGCTTCGACGCGTCGGGGATCAGCCACGGCTCGGAGCCGTTGGCGAGGTAGCCGTCGGTCAGGAGGAAGACCGGCGTCATGTACTTGACCGCGAGGCGCGAGGCCTCGTAGGCCATCGTGAAGCAGTCGCCGGGCGTCGCCGCCGCGACGACGATCGCGGGGCACTCGCCGTTGCGGCCGTACAACGCCTGGAACAGGTCGGCCTGCTCGGTCTTCGTCGGAAGGCCGGTGGACGGCCCGCCGCGCTGCACGTTGAGGATGACGAGCGGAAGCTCGGTCATGACCGCGAGGCCGATCGCCTCGGCCTTGAGCGCCACGCCGGGCCCGGACGTGCCGGTGAGCGCCAAATGACCCGCGAAGGCCGCGCCGATGGCGCTGCCGATGGCCGCGATCTCATCCTCGGCCTGAAAGGTCTTCACGCCGAAGTTCTTGTTCTTCGAAAGCTCGTGAAGAACGTCGGACGCGGGCGTGATGGGATACGAGCCGTACCACAGCGGGCGGCCGGCGGCGACCGAGGCCGCGATGAAGCCGAGAGCGGTCGCCTCGTTGCCCGTGATGTTGCGGTACAGGCCGGGCTTGATCGGGGCCTTGTTCACCCGGAAGTGATGGCCGAAGATCTCGGCGGTCTCGGCGTATGCGTTGCCGGCGTGCAGGGCCTTGTGGTTCGCCTCGACATATTTCGGGTTCTTCTTGAACTTGGTCTCGATCCACTTCAGCGTCGCGGACATCGGGCGATCGTAGAGCCAGTACATCATGCCGAGCGCGAAGAAGTTCTTGCAGCGCTCAGTCTCGGTGGCCGTGAGGCCCATGCCGTCGAGCGCGTTGCGCGTGAGGCGGCCGAGCTCGACGGGAATCACGCGGAACTCGGACAGCGAGCCGTCCTCGAGCGGGTTGACCTCGTAGCCGGCCTTTTTCAGGTTGCCCGCGTTGAACGTGTCCTTGTTCACGAGGATCATGCCGCCCTTCTTCACGTCGTGGATGTTGGCCTTGAGCGCGGCCGGGTTCATCGCCACGAACACGTCGGGCGCGTCGCCGGGGGTGAGCACCTGGCGCGACGAGAACTGGATCTGGAAGCCGGAGACGCCGGCGGTCGTGCCCACGGGGGCGCGGATCTCGGCGGGATAGTCGGGGAAGGTCGAGAGGTCGTTGCCGGCGAAGGCGGTCGTCGTCGTGAACTGCATGCCGGTCAGCTGGATTCCGTCTCCGGAATCGCCCGCGAAACGGATGACCGCGGACTCGATCTCCTCGATCGGAAGGGTGTTCGGCTTCGGCTGGGTGGAGGTGTCGCTCACAGGGATTCTCCGTCGGACAGCGTCGCGGCCGCGCGGCTCCGCATTCGCCTATTATAACCCCGGGGGGCACGCGGAGTATTGATCTAGGTCAACAGTTTCGCAGGCCGCGACGCCGGCGCGAAAACGACGATACTTAGCGCTAGTCCGCGGACGGCGCGGTCGCTAAAGCCACGAACTCCCGCAAGCCCTGCGCGGAACCGGCGGCGGAGGCCGGGGTCGCCGGGCGGGTCGGGGCGGGAAGCGCGCGCGGGGCCTCCGTCGACGCCTCGACCTCGAACGCGGCGGAACGAGACAGCGGCGGGAGCAAAGACGCGAACAGGCGCGTCCAGATGCGCGGGGGCTGCGACGCGGGAACGGCGACGGAGGGGCCGTCGTCGTCCTTGCGCGAGGGCTGCGGCGTGCGCGCCGGCTCGGGGCGCGGAGACTCGACGCGGGCGCGGGCTTGTTCGGATGCAGGCATCTCCTCGGCCGGCGCGGTGGATGAACCCTGCGCCGGCTTCGCTTCGTCTTTCGGAGTCTCCCCCGCGTCGGGTCCCTTGTCCTCGGCCGCTGACGCGGCCATGCCGACCAGGCTGCCGAGCGCCGACTCCGCGCGCGCGAACGCGGGCTGGAGGAGCAGGGCGGCGAGGAGAATGCGCTTCATGCGGACAGAATAGCGTCGTAACGTCCAGATCAGAAGGGACCGACGGGGCACTTCGGAGCGGGCAAGAGGCCCTGCCGCGCGCGGGTCTTAGGGGAAGGCGCTATTGGCTCGTCACCGTTCATCGAGGCAGTTCATTACCCAATAAATCGATCTGCCGTTGAAGTGATTCGATCTCACAAACGTAGTTCAGGCCTATGCCAATGCCGTCCGAGGCGTAACGCGTCGCTCCGATTTCTTTCATATTTTCGACTACTTCGACGGGCGGATCCCCGGTAAACATACACGAGGCCACCGACGGAACGCTCCGTAGCACCAAGTCGCTGGTCGGCTTCGTGCGCATTAGATAAATTTCGTCGAAACCAGTGAGGGCGCGACATTCACCCACGAATTTATTCACCAGTTCCGGCGGTACCCAAAAATATTTCCCGATAATTTCGGGGGCGACTCCCCAATCGCTTAATTCTCGGATCAGGGGGGCCGATTCAGCCGGCGCACAATTGCTATCGAGGCAGGTGACCAGAAGCCCCCGCCCGCTGAAGAAGTCCGGCGTAGATTTGAATAGGCGTCTGATCAGTGTTTGCGCAAAGCCGGAACGAAATTGATCTGCTGGCTTTTTCATTTTTCTCCAGGTTTCAACACTCTTCCACTCCCCCGCGGTCAGGGATCCGTCCTCGTTTCAGGCCCGTAGATATCAAAACTGAGAGAGACCCCCAATTCGCCGACCCGCTTCAACACATCAGCCGGGATTACTTCGCCGTCTCCCCCCCTTTTTTTCAAGAACCAGCCTATGAAAAACTCGACATCGCCACCAGTTATGCGGATTTCCTGAAACACTCCCTTAAACTGCGCGTATCGGTTGGTCGAGAACTTGATGGCCTCTGTAACGGAGTTACCGCGATAGTCCAGCGTCGTTAGCCAATGCGTCTCGCGATTTACGCCTTTGAGTGGATCCCCCATCGGAGTCGTTCTTGGCTCTCCGACTGTGCGACTGAGCTCCGGCTCTTCATTCAACAACTTTGAGATTTTCTCAGCGGGCCATTCCGGATGGTTTATTCTGATCGAAATCTCGACTTTTGCCATTTATTTCTCCGATTTACTTGTTGAACCTATCCATAGGACCGTTATCGACAGCTTCGCCATCCTCGGACGTAATGATATGTTTATCGGGAGTAACTCCTACCCATTCAGCTGCCCCCGCTTGCAGCCTCTTCTTGATTCGATGTATTTCTTCAGTTGTCAGCCCGGCTTGGTCGATAGGTATAGTGCCGGTCGGCGTATTTTCCGGGCGGAATCCCACGGATGGCTTACCCTTGCGACGCTCAGGCTTCTCAATATCATCTTCGTCGGGAACTTCCGACCGGAACGCCTCGTTCCCATTTTCTGATATGCACTTGAGTATTCCCCCAACCGATTCGACAAGCTTGGCTCCATTCGAGCACGGTCTATCATGAACAATGACGTCAGTCGAATTGCTGAGACTGCCGAGTGTTCCGCTCAACGTTACTCGATCACCTTTAACAACATATTCCTCGGGCTCTTCAGCACTTATCGTCTTGTCGAGCCCGGGCGTATCCGTGCCCGTCATCGGCTGCTTCTCTTCCTCGATGACGAGTTTATCCTGAGAGCCTTCCGCACGTTCTTTGAGCGCGCCGATCGGGTCGTTTTTGGCTGGCTTGCGCTTGATCCGTTCCGGGGTCTTCAACCCCAATCGCCGACGCGTCTCGTCCTGAAGCGCGTCGAACGTGCGGTCGCCCTCGATGATGATCGCCTGGCACTTCACCCGCGCGATGCCGCCCGCGTCTGTCGCGCCCGGCGGGCAGTTCAGCTTCCCACCGGGCACGACAGTAAACGAGACCGAATGACCGGAGCGGCCGCCGTCCTTGCCGGTGAAGCCGACCGTCGCGACGGCCTCGACCTCCTCTCCCTGCGCCAGCGACGTCCGAGAAACGCTCAATGATAACGAAGAAGGCTTCAGCGGATCCGGAGGGGGCTTCGGAGTCTCGGTCGGCGGAGACCGGCGCCGGTTGTCGACAAGCTGGTCCACCGCGCTCGCCTTCGGTTTCTTCGAGAATAGCTTGCCGATGCCTTGGAATAGAGCCGGCAGGCCCTTCAGGATGAGCTGTGCTCCGAGTTGGCCGAGCGCCTGGCCGAGTTCCTCCCCGCCAGACGAGTACGACGAACTCCCGGAATAACTCGAGCCGCCTCCACAGCGGGACACGCACACGCTCCGCGGCTCCCCGGGCGGCGGCGGAAGCGAGCCGATGTTCCACGCGCCAAGGCCGGTTTCAGTTAGTCCGCTCGGCCCCGCCTTGGTGAGAATCGCTGCGGTGCCGGCGTTCTCGATGGTCTCCTCGGAGACGGACAGCTCGATCGGGCCGTCGAGCCAACGCGCGAGGGTCTGCGCGGGCACGGCGACAGGCCAGCGCTTCTCCTCGACGTCGGCCGCTCGCGAGACGAGCACGCCCGCGACCTCGCCCGCGCCATCGAGGACGGGGCCTCCCGTGAAGCCGGCGGAGATCGCAGCGTCGGTTTGGAAGGAGACGGCCCCGGCTTTCGTCACGAGGCCCGAAGTCTTGGTCCAGTGCCCCGCGACGTCGTCATGGCCGATGGCGGACACGAGGTCGTTCTTCGAAGGATTGTTCTTGGAGAGAACGAGGGCCGGCGTCTTTTTTTCGCCGGAAAAAGAGAGAATGGCCAGACCCAGGGTCGCGTCGCGGCGCAGGACCGCGGCCGTTTGCTCCTCGCTTCGGGAACGAAGCTTCGCCCGATCGATTCCTTCGACCGCGCGGGCGTCGGTGAGAAGGACGAACTCGCCGTTGACGCGCAGCAGGGTCGCCGCGGCGCGGCGGGCGCCATCGACGAAATAGACGGCGGCTTCGGGGGCGGGGCCGGAGGCGCGCGAGGCGAGGACATGGCTCGCTAACGGGACCTGGGACTCCGCCAAGTCCTCGAAGGCGTCGGCGCGGGCGCAATACAGCTTCGAACGGGCGGCGCCGACGGCCTTGTCGGAGGCCAGCGCCAAGGTCAGGCGGCGGATCTGCGCGCGGCGGAGAGCGTAGGCTGCCTCATCGAGCTTCTTCTTGGCGGACGCCTTGTCGAGCGCGGCCTCGGCGGATTTACCGGCGGCGCCGGACCCAAGCAAGGAAACGAGCCAGGGCGCCGAGGTTCCGTCCGCGTTGCAAAACAGACCGTCGTCGGAGACAAGGAGGCGTCTACGGGCGCGCTCGGGCTCGCAAGGTGGCTCAGGGAAGCGCTTTGCCCAGGTGTAATCGACGACGGCCAAGGTGCGATAGATCGTGCGCAGGCTCGTCGCCCGGTCGCGGAAGTACGGACGGATCGCCGGCGCGACGCGCGGCTCGAGACGGACGAGCGACACCTTGACCTGCGCCTCGTCGCGGAAGCTCTCGAGACCTTCGGAGAGCAGCTGAAGGTCGGCCTGCAAACCGGCCAGACCTTTTGCGTCGGAGCCGTCGCCCGCTTCACGGGCGGCCGCCTCGTCGGCGGGGAGGACGGCGGAGGCCAGCAGGGACCAGAGCGGGTCGGAGGTCGTCTCGGCGCGGATCGGAAGGGACGCCGCGAGGAGGAGCACCAGCGTCGCTCGCGCGCGTCTCATGGACTTCGCTCCCCGCTTATTTCGCCGGCGCTGCGTCGCGCAACTCGAACATCATCTTCGTCGAGCCGCAGACGATCATGTCGCCTTCCTTCAGGACGGTCGAGCCGGCGACCTTGACGTCGTTGACGAGCGGATAACCCTCGGTGACGGCGACGAGGACGAAGCCCTCGGGCTTGCGATGCACCGACGCCGCGACCTCGGGCGCCGAGCCGAACAGGCCGGAGCCCTTGATCTGGATTTGGACGCGATCGGATTTTCCGATATAAGTGGACATTCCCTTCAACTCGTACTCGTTGACGTCCACCACGCCTTGCAGGATGCGCAGCCAGCCCTGCTTCTCGGGGCCCGCGGGCTTCGCGGAGGCCGAGGACGCGGCGACGAGTTCGGCCTGCTTCTGCGGCGTCAGCACCATGGTCGCGTCGGAGGACGGCTGGTTCGCGGCTTCGGCGGCGGCCTCGGCCTCGTTGAGGAAGACGAGCGCGTGTTTGGCCAGGCCGACGACATCGTTGTGGTGCAGGCCGGACTTCTTGATCTTCTTCTCGTTGACGAACGTGCCGTTCGTGGACTCGAGGTCTTCGACGTAATAGCCGCCGCCCTCCATCGAGAGACGGCAATGGTGACCGGAAATGGCCGGGTTGTCGATGACGATGTCGTTGTCGTCCTTACGCCCGACGGTCAAGGATGGCTTGTCCATCGCCACTTCCTTAATGACGGCCGCGTTGAACTTCAGCAGCAGCTTCGGCATCAATGTCTCCCTGTATTCAAGTCAACGTCCGAACAGCTTCGAAACCAGGCCTTTGACGCCGCCGCTCCCGCCGCCCGCGGCGGGAATTTTGGCGGCCACGATCGAAATGTTGTCCACGCCGCCCGCGGCGCGCGACTTGGCGATCAGCACGTCCACGATCTTCTGCGGCTCGACCTCCGCCGCGATCACGGCCGCGACGTCGGCGTCGAGCACCATCTTGGACAGGCCGTCGGACGCGAGAAGGACGAGATCCCCGGGCAGGAGCGGATGCTCGGCCACGTCCACCTGGACATCCTTGTCCGCTCCCAGCGCGCGCGTCAAAATATTTTGCATCGTCGAGCGCGCGGCCTCGTCGGCCGTGATCTGTCCGCGCTTGACCTGCTCGCCGACGAGGCTGTGGTCCTCGGTCAGCTGGGTGAGCTCGCCGCGACGCCAGAGGTAGAGCCGGCTGTCGCCGACGTGGGCGACCGTCATCGACTTCGAGTCGACGATCGCGGATACGACCGTCGTGCCCATGCCCGCGTCCTTCGGGAACGCGCGGCCCTTCTCGTAGATCATCGCGTTGGCCGACTTGATGAAGAACTCGAGCTGGCGCCCGCGCGGAGTCAGCCCCTCGGTTCCGCCCTCCGGCACCATGGTCTTGGCGCCGCCCAGCATCTTGCGCGCGTAGTCGACGATGGTCTTGGCGGCCAGGTCGCTGGCGACCTCGCCGCTGTTGTGCCCGCCCATGCCGTCGGCGACGACGAGCAGGCCGAGATCGGGCTCGACCGCGAAATTGTCCTCGTTGTTCTTGCGCACGCAGCCCGGGTCGGTGGCTCCGGCGACTTCGACCTTGTCTTTCGTCTTCACACAGGCTCCTGCGGGTTTTGCTTGGGCGGCGGCATGCGCATCGTGCCGTCCGGGTCGGGCCCGGGCAGCGGCGCCTTGACGGCGGGCCCCACGCCTCCGTGCTGCGGGCGCTCGATCGAAAACGTGTTGAAATCGGAAGGGGACGCGGGCATCGGACCATCTAGATTCGCCTTCGGCGAATCGATCGTGGCGTCTGGTTTAGGCGTCGCGGGCGCCTTGGGCTTGTCGTTGAGGCCGGGGATCGTGATGTCGGGGCCGATCAAGACGGTCTTCTCCGCCGCGGCCGGCTTTGGCGGCGCGGCCGGTGCGGGTGCCGGCGGCAAGACCTTCGCGGGAATCGGCCCGGTGATCTCGGGTCCGATCGTCCGCTCCGACGCGGCCGGCTTGGGAGCGGGCGCGAGCGGACGAGTTAACTCCTGCGGCACGGGCGCCGTCTCGGAGGTGATCGTCGGGTCCGTGATCGACGCCTTCGGCGCCGGCGCGGGCGCCGCCGCCGGAGCGCCCGTCAGCGCGCCGCGGATGGCGGCCGCGAATTCGGAGCCGCGCTGGTAGCGGTCGTCGGGATTCTTCGCCAAGCCCTTGTCGATGACCGCCTTCAGGCCGGCGGGCAGCCGCGGGTTGACCGTCAGAGGATCGGGATGCGGGTCGTTGGCGATCTGAAACAGGAGCGTGCCGATGCCGTCGCCGCCCTTGAAGGGCTTCTCGCCCGTCGTGAGCTCGTACAGCGCGACCGCCAGCGAGAACAGGTCGGAGCGGCCGTCCACCTTCTTGCCCGCGACCTGCTCAGGGCTCATGTAGGACGGCGTGCCCATGACGGTGCCCGTCGCGGTCTTCGAGGACGCGGTGATGCGGGCGATGCCGAAGTCGGCGACGCGGATCGAGCCGTCCTTGAGCAGCATGACGTTGGCGGGCTTGATGTCGCGGTGCACGATGCCCTGCGCGTGCGCGTAGTCGAGCGCGTCGGCGACGGTCGCGATATAGTCGAGCGCCTTCTCCACGGGCAGCAAGGAGTCCTTCTGCCCGTATCTGACGAGATCGTGGCCGTCGAGCAGCTCCATCGCGATGTAGGCGACGTCGTTCTCGTCGCCGGCGTCGAAGATGCGCACGATGTTCGGATGGTTGAGGGTGCCGGCCGACTCGGCCTCGCGGAAAAAGCGCTCCTTCACGGCCTTCGTCGACTCGCCGTCCGAGCCTTCCTCGAGCATCATGGTCTTGATCGCGACCATGCGGTTGATCTTGGGATCCCGGCCGAGATAGACGACGCCCATCGCGCCGCGGCCGAGCTCTTTCTCGATCTCATAGCGGCCGAGCGTGGGCTTGGTCTTGCCGCCGGCCACCATGATGGTGCCGTCCTTCTTGCCGCCGCCGACGCCTCCGAACACGGCTCCCTCGGACGCGGCCTTGAGCATCTTGGATTTTTCGACCACGTCCTTGTACTTCGGGTCCTTCGCGGAGATGTGCTCGAGCACGGCGCCGGCCTTGGAGAACTGGCGCTTGCGCTCGAAATCGAGCGCGAGATTGTACAGCGTGTCCTTCATGTTGTCGTCGAGCGGACACAGGCGGAACTTCTCGAAGGCGATGTCGAGCATGCCCTGGCCCTGGAAGGACAGGCCGAGCATCTTGTTCGTCTCGATCGCGGAGGCCTCGACGAGCTCCTTGCCCTTCTCGGTGACGAGGAAGCTCTTGGAGATGATCACGAGGTAGCCCGCCAGCAGCAGCACCGTCGGATACGCGACCTGCAGCCACTGGCCGTTCATGAAGAGATAGGTGCCCGCGCCGAACAGCGCGAGCGCGAACACGAGGCTGACGACCAGGCCCCACATCGCCCTCAGACGCGGCAGGACGACCATGATGAACAGACCCATCAGCGCGATCAGGCCGAGCTCGGCCTTCTCGGCCCACGGCGGCCGCGTCAGGGACTTCGAGTGCAGAATGTTCTCGATGACGTTCGGCGCGACCTCGAGCGACGCGAAGCCTTGCGCGACCGGCGTGTTCCACTGCGTCGAGAGGCCCGCCGCGGTCAGGCCGACGATGACGATCTTGTCCTTGAAGAACTCGGGGCCGACCTTGTCGGACATGACGTTGGCGAAGGGCGCGGAGCGGATCGTGTCCTGCGGGCCGTTGAACAGGACCGCCATGCGGCTCTCGGAGTCGAGGGGCACGCGCACCTTGCCCAAGGTCAGCGCGGTCCCGGGCTCGAACTTGACGTCCTCGGGCTTGAGGCCGAGATAGGCCATGGTCAGCCGCGTCGCGAACGACGGATACCAATGCTCGCCGTAGCGCACGAGCGGCGCCTCGCGGCGCAGCACGCCGTCGGACTCCGTGTAGAGATTGACGTGGCCGAGGCCGGCCGCGGCGGCGGAGTACGCCTCGATCGGGTACGCGATCTTCGCCTCTTCGAGGGCGGAGGGCGCGACGGGCCCCGCGATCGCGGCGCTCGACACGGCGGCCGGCACGGCGGGCGGCTTGCCCCCGACGGTCCCCGTCGGAAAGAACAGCGGAAGCACGACGTCGCCCGAGGCCTGCAGCGCCGCGAGCAGCTTCGAGTCCGAGTCCATCGCGACGGTCGACGACGAGAACTCGAGCGCGAAGTCGACGCCCTTCTGCGAGATCTTGCGGCTCACGAGCAGCTCCTTGTACTTCTCCTCGAGCCGCTTGACCTCGATGAGGCCCTGGTTCTGCTCGGGCTCGGAGTACAGGACGTTGAGGCCGATCACCTTCGGACCGGCCGCGTGGATCTTCTCGACGACCGCGGCCATGCGCGAACGCGGCCACGGCCAGCGGCCCATCTGCGCGATCGAGTCCTCGTCGATGGCGACGAGCACGATCTCGGGCGGCGGCTTGAGATCTTGGCGCAGCTTCGCGCGCAGGTCGTAGGCCTTGAACTCGATCCCTTGGAGGAAAGGCTCGCCGATCAGGTAGCTGCCCGCGACGAGGGCGGTGAGCACCAACCCCATAATGGCGTCGAGCAGGCGGCCTTTATTCTTCATTAATAGCGCGCAGATTCACGAATCGGGCACAGTATAAACGGGTCACCGGAACCTGTCAACCCCGTTTCAGTTCCGCTTTTCACCGAGCAGTTTCCAGCCCAACGGGAGCAAGCCGGCGGACGCGGCGGACTTGACGAGGTCCCCCGGAACGAAGGGCCAGAGGCCCTGCGCCAGAAGCGTGGAGGACGGCACGAAGCGCGCCAGGCCGAGCAGGCCCAGCGCGAAAATCGGGGCGCTTCCGGCGAGCATGGCGAGAAACGCCTTGCCCGGCGTGCGGTCCCAGCCGCGCTCGGCGAGGAGACCGGTGAAGAAGGCGCCGACCGGGAAACCGGCCAGATACCCCCCCGTCGGTCCGAGGAGATGAACGAAGCCTCCGGCCCCGCCCGAGAAGAACGGGAATCCGACGGAACCTTCGAGCAGGTAGAGGAGCACTGCGGCGGAGCCGCGGCGGGAACCCAAGAGGGCTCCCGTATACAAAACACCCAACGTACCGCCGGAGATCGGAACCGGAGTGAACGGAAGGGGAATCTGGACCTGCGCGCAAACGGCGATGAAAAGTGACGCTACAACGACCGCCACGGAATCGCGGACGAGCCCTTTGGACGGGAAAACCTCGTCGGCCAAAACGGAAAAGGACTTAGCATGGGCGATCATTTTTTAATTATCTCCTTAGGAATCTGAACCAACGGCAGTCGAACGACGAACTGGGCGCCGCCGGTTTTCGCGGGCTGAACCCAGATCTCGCCCTTGTGCAGCTTGACGATCTTGGCGCAGATCGACAGGCCGAGGCCGAAACCGGACTTGGGCAAACCGGTGTCGAGCTGGCGGAATTTCTCGAACACGGCGGCGCGCTGGGCCTCGGGAATTCCGGGGCCCGTGTCCGTCACGACGAACTCCACGCGGTCCGGGCCCGCGGCCGAGGCCTCGAGCAGCACGAGACCGCCTTTCGGCGTGAATTTAATGGCGTTGGCGACGAGGTTGTGCGCCAGGCGCTCGACGAGGCGCTCGTCGGCCTCGAACGACGCGGGCGCCCCGTCGTTGAGGCGCGTCTCGAGACGGACGCCTTTTTCATCCGCCATCGGCTGGAACAGCCGCGCGGCGCGGCGCAGCAGCGCGCTCGGCTCCACCGTCGCGGGCATCAGCTTGAGCTGGCCGCTCTCGATGCGCGCGGCGTCGAGCGCGTCCTTGACCAGGGCGGTCAGGCGTTCGCAGGATTGATCGATCGCCTCGAGCCAGTTCTTCTGACGGTCGTCGGGTTCCAACGACTTCTTCAGCAGCCGCAGATAGCCCTGGACCGCGAACAAGGGGGCGCGCAAATCGTGCGCCGCGGCCTGGAAGAACTCCTCCTTCAGCGCGTCGATGCGCTTCTCCGCGGTCTGGTCGCGCAGCATCATCAGCACGCCGAAATCGCCGGTCACGGGATCGGTGAACATCGTGACCAAGGTGCGGAAGCTCGTCGGCTGGCCGCCGGCGGCCGCCGGAAGCTCCATGACGCCGCCGGAGGTGTGCGCCTTGAGCACGTCCTGCACGCGCAGGCGCCACTTCGCGGGATCGCGCGGCTGGAGCAGGCCCTTGCCTCCGGCGACGACGTCCTCGCGGCCGGCTCCGAACAGCGGGAGCGCGGCCGCGTTGAGAAACATCACCTCGCCGCGCAGGTTCGTGATGACGAGCGCGTCGGGAATCCGCTCGACGAGCGTCTCCAGGCGGGCGCGCTCGCGCGCCAGGCCCGCATGCGCCTCGTCGAGGGCGCGGCGCATGTCCTCCTGCGCCGAGTCGAACTGCCGCCCCAGCCGCCGCCAGCCGGCCAGGCGCGATTCGTCGAGCGTCCTAGTCAGGTCGCCCTTCGTCCAGCGCTCGAGCCCGCGCTCGAGCTCGCGCAGGGGTGCGACGAACCAGCGCCAGGCCAGATAGGCCGATAAGAGCGAGGCGGCGACGGCGACGACGATGAGAATGAGCGCGCCCGGCGTCAACGGCTGACCGGCGTGATTGCCGAGCCACCAGCCCGCCAGCCCGGTCGGGATGGCGCCGGCGGCGAACATGATCCAGGAGGCTCGTCCGAATAGATCCACGCGGGCTCATCCTAACAAATCAAGCGGTCGCTTCCTACAACGATGGACGCGACCATTTCCTCGGATATCCTCGGTCATGGACATTTCACGGTGCGGCTGTTATGCTATTGAGGAATGAAGATCCTGCTCTTGGCGCTCGCGCTCGCCTCTTCCGCCTCCGCCGCTCCCGTGACCACGCGTGAATTCACGGAGCTCCCCCCCGGCCGCTACACGATCGCCCTGACCGGCCTGCTGTCCACGGTGTGCGGCCGCGCGATCTCCGCCGAGTGGGCCAAGCTGCCGGAGGTCGACTCCGCGTCCGTGAACTTCGACAAATCCGAAGCGACCGTCTCCGTACGCCTCAATCACACGCTCAAGGTCGCCTCCCTGCATAAGACCTTGCGCCGCGCGGAGCGGCTCGCCAACCTCGGCGGGCACTACGACCTGCGCGGCATCGCCTACAAGCTCGGCAAGTAGTATCATCTCCGCATGGAGCCGACCGACCCCGTCAAGCTCGCGGAATATCTCGAGCGCCTGCTCGCCGGACTCGATCAGACCGCCGAGAGCCTGAAGTTCGAGATCCCCTACTACAAGGCCGACGACATCCAGGGCCACTACGCGAAGAAGTTCCTCGCCTCGGTCCAGGAGCAGGCCGCCGGGACGAAGGCGCGGCTCGAGGAACTACGCAAGACCATGCCCGCCGCCAAAGGGCCGGAAGGCCAGTGAGCGACGGCCGCATCGTCTTTCGCACCTCCCAACCGGACGAGGCGCCCGCCATCGCCGAGCGTCTCTCCGCCGCGAACATGCCCTTCGAGATCCGGATCGCCGTGCAGGAAGAGCGCGAGGAAGAGGCGCTGCGCCTCATCGAGTCCTACATGCAGTCGATCGGCGCGGCCCCGCACGAGGAGCCGGCCCCGGCCTCGGACGACGAAGCCCTCGCCCCTTGCCCGAACTGCGAGGCGCCCGGCATCGCCCTGCGTCGCCAATGCGGAAGCTGCCAGTTCGACATCGTCGCGCTCGAGTCCCCCGCCCCGCCGGTCAAGGACCATATCCCGGGCGCGCGCTCGTTCTGCCCGGAGTGCCGCGACCCGCTGACGTTCGCCGCGGGCAAGTGCCCGCGCTGCCGCGAGGAGCTCGAACCGCTGGAAAGCGGCGACCGGCTGTGCCCGGAGAAGACGGCCCACGTCCTGTTCCGCGACACCGTGGGCGGCGCCGTGTGCAAAGCCTGCCGCCGCGTCTGGGTCGACCTCGCCTAAAAGCTTGGGCCGTGCAGGGATCGAACCTGCGACCTTCCCCGTGTAAGGGGGTCGCTCTACCGCTGAGCTAACGGCCCGTGCGCCAGTTTATCACTTTGGACCGAACAGGCGGCCGACCAGGCCGCCCAGGCCGCCGGGAGCGTCCGCGGGAACCGTCGAGGCCGCGGCCCATTTCGCGGCCTTCTCGGCGAGGCGCTTGGTGTCGATGGGCTTGGAGATGTAGTCGTCGGCGCCCGCCGACAGCGCCTCGTCGACGTCGCTGAGCGTGTCGGCCGCGGTGCACATCAGGACGCGCGCGCCTTTCGCGTTGGGAAGCTTCTTGAGCCGCGACAAGGTCTCCAGGCCGGAGAGGCCCGGCATGTGCTTGTCGAGGATGATCAGATCGTAGGGCCGCTTCGAAACTCTCTTGATCGCCTCGTCCCCGTCGGCGGCGGTGTCGATCGAGTGCCCGCCCCCGCCGAAGAGCAGGTCCTTGAGCACGTCGCGGATCGCTTCGTCGTCGTCCACCACGAGAATGCGGGACATGGCGGGAGGATATACCCTTAACGGGATTTCGTCAAGCGGGAAAATACGGAATGGATTTTGCTATACTCATCGCGTTGCGGGGCCGTGGTGTAGCTGGCCTAACACGCCGCCCTGTCAAGGCGGAGATCGCGGGTTCAAATCCCGTCGGCCCCGCCAGATTTTCCGATGTAAAAAGCCCTCCACGCGTGGAGGGCTTTTTATTTGCGCGCCGCGAGCAGTTCGAGCACGCCCGCATTGGGCGGGGGAGACGAGGACGCGTAATCGTAGAAGCCCTTGCCGGACTTCATCCCGAGCCAGCCGATCTCGGCATGACGCAGGCGCTCGAGCTGCTCGACGCGCTGCACGGGCTGGGGCTGACCGCGCAAGACGTGGAAACCGCGCCGACGCCCAACGCCTGCCTCTTTACCGAGTCGCGGCCGGCGCAAGGCGCCGCCAGTAGTCATTGAGGTCCCGAGGCAGCACGATCCAGCACTCGGGATCCTTCGAGACGCTGCGCAGGACCTCCGTGAAGGCCTCGAAGCACGGCTTTCGCCCCGTGAAATGCGGCTCGGGGTGGATCACCAAATTCGCGAGGCCGCCGCGCCGTTTGACCTCCGCGATCTGCGCCAGCTGGCCCTCGATGACGGAGGACGCGCCGGCCTCCGGGTCGTACAGCTCGTAGTCCTCCGGGATCGTGATCGGCAGCTCGAGCAAGCTCTCCTGATCGTCCGACAACGTGAACGGAAGGAGCGACGAACAGCCCTCTCGCATCAACGAGACCTTGGAGGTCGGGTTGTAGGCGTCGTGCATGCTCGTATCGTAACGGACGTAGCGCTTCAAGTGCTCGTAGAACCGGGGCGTCCGGAGATAGTGCGGCGCGCGGTAGCCCGTGATCCGGTAGCGATCGATCAGCTTCCGGCAGCCGGACAGGCGCTTCTCGATCTCCGCGTCGGACAGGAACGAAATCTTGTGGTCGTGGTTGTCGCCGTGAAGGCCGATCTCATGGCCGCCGGCGACGAGCCGGTCGATCTTCGCATAGTCGTGCTCATACAGGTTGTTCACGAAATACCAGGCGCCGGGAACGCCCATGTCGCCTTCCATCTTCATGAAGCCGGCGAGATTGTCGTCCTTGTACAACCAGGCCGAATCGACGTCGTGCGTCACGATGAAGGCGTATTTTTTCCCTTGCGGCCAAAGACGCGGCTCGAACGTCGCGCCCGTCGTTTTTTCCGCGCAGTGACGGAACGCGTTGGTCAGCAGCTCGACCGCCCAATCCTTCGGGTATTCGGGGAAAAGCGCCGTGCCGCCGGACGGCTTAGGACCGGCCTTGCCCCCCTTCAGCAGCTTGCTCGCCGCCTGACGCAGGCCGGGCGGGATCGTTTGAACGTTGAAGGGCAGGTAGGTGTACAGGGGACGCGGCTTCGTGAAATAGCGCTCGCGCTGGATCGTCTGGATGGCGCCGTGCACGTCGAAATTGAACCAGAAGCGGTTTTCCGGATACTCGATGATCGCCGGGATCCGGTCCAGAAAAGCGATCGGCCGGCCGCGCTCCCGGTACTCGGCCGGCACGGCCGCGCGCGCGTCGAAGACGGGGATGTTGGGAAGGTAGCACCGTCCCGGAGTGAGGCCCTTGCAGAAGGACGCTTCGAGCTCCAGCAGCGGCGCCGGCACTGCGAGCGGAGACGTCCGGTTGATGAAGATCGTATTCGGCGGGAACTGCTCCGCCTTGAGCGGGGCCTCCACGGAGACGATCCGGACGTCCGCGCCCGGCCGGGAGTGAAGCTGGAAGAATTCGAGGAAGTAGGACTTCACCGTTTACGCGCTACGACGACGACGCGCATCGCGTATTCCCGGATGAAGGGGATCCTCGACAAAATCGCGTCGAGAGGGATCAGAAGCGAAACCATCGGCTTGTTCAGCGCGTTCGGTATCCAGCAAAGCGTGTCCTGATGGATCACGTCGAAGCCGGCCTCGTCGAACATCGCGGCCAGATTCCCGCGCGTGCTCTCCTTGATGTATTCGAACCAATCCTTCATCTCGTTGCGGTTCATCCAGTAACTCATGATGTAGACCGGATTCAAGGCGTTCATGTCGAGATCGAAGAAGATTCCGTCCTTCTTCAGCACGCGGTGGATCGAGGCGAGAGCGCGCTTCTTGTTCGGATAATAAGAGAAGGTGTTGAACGCGGCGACGGCGCTGAATTCCCCGTCCCGGAACGGCTCGAGCTTCTCGCAGTCTCCCACGTGAAATTCGACGCCCGGATTGCGCTCCTGCGCGACCTTGATCATCATCGGGCTCAGATCGATCGCCTTGATCTTGGCGGCGCCTTGCTTGAGGATCTCGGTGAACCGGCCGGTTCCACAGCCGATTTCCAGGATTTCGGAGCCGCGCGGGACGAACCGCTCGATGAGAGGAAGATAATAATTCTTGATCCCCCACGTGCAGCCGTAAAGGTCCGTGCCGTGCTGAACTCCGTACCGGTTCGCGACCTGATCGTAGTACGAGACGATGGAATCCTTGAGTTCGCTCACGCCGATATTCAAGCAATTTTCATGCCGCGCAGACCCGCCGGCTCCGGAACCGGAACCGCGCAAATGCTACAATTGACGTCTGAGTTTCGACACGTTCCACCTCCATCCGACCATCAACGCCGCGCTGAAGTCCTGCGGCTACTCGGTCCCCACTCCGATCCAGACCCAGGCGATCCCCACGGTCATGGAAGGCCGCGACGTGCTCGGCCTCGCCCAGACGGGCACCGGCAAGACGGCCGCGTTCGCTTTGCCCATCCTGCACCGGCTCAGCTCCGGGCCGCGCGGCGTCGTGCGCGCCTTGATCGTCGCTCCGACGCGCGAGCTCGCCGAGCAGATCAAGGAGAGCTTCGACGCGCTCGGCCGCGGAACGGGCCTGCGCGCGGCCACCGTGTACGGCGGCGTGAGCATGCATCAGCAGATTCAGCACCTGCACGGCCGCTGCGAGATCGTGGTGGCCTGCCCCGGCCGGCTCATCGACCACATGCAGCAGGGCCATTTCAAACCCGGCGGCGTCGAGGTGCTCGTCCTCGACGAGGCCGACCAGATGTTCGACATGGGCTTTCTCCCCTCGATCCGCACCATCCTCGCCAAGCTGCCCAAGCAACGTCAGACCTTGCTGTTCTCCGCGACCATGCCCGACGCCCTGCGCGGGCTCGCGCACGAGTGCCTGACCAATCCGGCCACGGTGCAGGTCAACCACGACGTCGCGCTCACCACGGTCACCCACGCGCTGTACCCCGTCGTGGAGCATCTTAAGACTCCTCTCCTCTTGGCCCTATTGGAAAAGATCGACAGCGAGTCCGTCCTCGTCTTCACCCGCACCAAGCACCGCGCCAAGCGCGTCGCCGACAAGGTCAAGGACGCCGGACACTCCTCGACGTCCTTGCAGGGCAACCTCTCGCAGAACAAGCGCAAGGCCGCCCTCGACTCCTTCCGCGCCGGCAAGGTCCACGTCCTCGTCGCCACCGACATCGCCGCGCGCGGCATCGACGTGTCGCAGATCTCGCACGTGATCAACTACGACATCACCGACACGCCCGAGGCCTACGTCCACCGCATCGGCCGCACCGGCCGCGCCGCGAAGACCGGCGACGCCTACACGCTCGTGACGTCGGCCGACGACGGCATGATCCGCACCATCGAGCGCAAGCTCGGAAAGGGCATCGAACGCCGCACGCTCGAGGGCTTCGACTACCGCAAGGCCCCGGCCTCCACGCACGGCCAGCATCACACCGGCCCGCGCCCTCCCCAGCAGCATCAGCACACCCCGCCGGGCGCGCATCGCCCCGCCGGCGTCCCCGTCCCCGGCCGCCCCAAGCGCAAGTTCTGGCGCACGCGCCGCCGCCCCCGTTAATT
>JACRDP010000029.1 GCA_016212855.1 Elusimicrobiota bacterium | reverse complement strand
AATAATACGCGCGAGGATCGAAATAGTTCGAACCCTCGAGACGGCCCGGCGCAAGCGACCAGCCCTCCGGGGACGTTCGGATTGACCTCACTCGGCGGTCAGTCCGCGACGAGAGACGGGCCTCTAGTCGCGGCTTGACCGACGCCCCGGAGGACTGGTCGCTTGCGCCGGGCCTTATCAAGGAATCGGCCCTCTTGATTCCTCGCCGTCTTATTTCTCGAAACCGGCCCACCGCCGCAGGCGGTGACTGAAATAATCGGGGCCGGGCTCGGCGCGCAAATCATAACCGAGGTCCAGGTGGAGCGTCAGGGCGTGCAGCATGAGGCGGTTGGCCCCCCCGATAGGACGGGGCGGCGGCCCGTAGCGCGGGTCGCCCAGCACGGGATGACCCTCGGAGCTCATGTGCGCCCGGATCTGGTGCTTGCGCCCGGTCAAGGTCTCCACGCGCAGCACGGTCGCCCCCCCGATCGCGCGCTCCGCGCGCCAACGCGTCACCGCACGCTTGCCGTCCGGGGCGGGCGCCACCCGCCCGGAGCTGAACTCGCGCAGGGGCTTATCGATCTCCCCGCTGCCCGGCATCGAGCCGAGCACGACCACCAAATACTCCTTCTTCGCGCGCCGCTCCTCGAACTCCATGCTAAGAAGGCGGTGCGTGTCGGCGTCCTTGGCGAAGACGAGCAGGCCGCTCGCGTCGAGGTCGAGGCGGTGCACGGTGAATATCTTCCGCCGCAGACGGCGCTCGATCTCGACGTTGACCGCGATCCCGATCTCGCCGCGTCCGGGGATGGTGGGCAGGCCGACGGGCTTGTTCACGGCGACGATGCGGTCGTCCTCGAAGATGATCGGCGTCTCGATCATTTGCGGACCACGCGCGCCCAGGCGTCGGCCGGCTCGAGCGCGCCTTTCCCGGCGATGACGAGATTGAGGAATTCCCAGACGGCTTCGGGCCGCCCCGTCGCCTGCCCGGCTTCGTAAGCGGCGCCGGCCAGAGAGCCTTTCAAATAGGGACTGCCGTCGTCCTGGAAACCTTTGCGCGCCCAGGCTCGGCCGCCTTCGAAGGAGCTCATCACGCCCGCGTGCACGGTGCCGGCCTGGCCGGCGCGGACCTCGTCGAGGCCGACGAGCTCGATCGCGCGCAGGACCTCGACGGCGACCGCCGCGATTTCAGAACCCCATTTCCGCGAGACGAAGCCCTCGTCCTGCAGCCAGTGCACGTACTCGTGCGAGAACAGCGGCTTGAAGTTCGTCGCGCGGTCTTTGAGGCCGCGCCAGTCAGGCTTGACCATCAGACGAATGCCGAATTTGGGGTTGAAATGCCCGTCGGGAATGCCGATGTTATCCGGATGGTCCTTGTACGACCAGGACGAATGCCAGTACATCCGGTAGCCGTTGGTGCGGGCGAGCACGTCCGCGCGGTAGGCGGCGTCGACCTTGCGGCCGAGCTTGGCGGCGATCAGCGGGAACTCCTCCGCGACGAGCGCCGGGATCTCATCCTCGATGAGCACGCGTTCGTTGACCGGCGCCGAGCCGCGCTCGAGCCAGTCGCTCGTCACCTTGCGCCAGGAGCGCTGGGCGACGGCCACGCCGCGGTCGGCGAGCAAGGTGGGGTACAGCGCGGGGAAGGCGATGCGCATCACGAAGCGCCCGAAGAACGTGGACGTCAGCGCCGGAGCGATGTCCTTGGGCACGTGCGAGTTCCACTCGACGACGCCGCCCTTGGTGATCACGAAAAAGCGGGCGTTTTTTCCCGCCGCCGTCTCCAGATCCTCCGGCGACGGGTACTCCGAATGCATCGAGTACGCGCCCATGCGCGCCTCGGGATGATTGTGCAGGGCCAGATCGTAGTCGTCCCACTCGCCCGATACCCCGTGCCGGTCGCCGCGCGCCATCAGCCAGGCCCCGTCGGAACGGCGACGGTGCAGGAACACTTCGTAGGACAGTTCCGAAAGGACCTTCAAGCCCGCCGGTGTCGGCGTGAACGCCAGTTTCTGCACGGTCCCCGCGGACGCGGCCTCGAGCGCGGCCAGAGCCGCGGTCATCGGCTCGGCGGACGCCGCAGGCGCCGTCTTGAGCCGGCGCAGCGGGGCGCGGGCCGGTTTGACCGGGCGCAGAGGGGCCCGGCCGGATTCGAGCTCGGCGGAGGGAGCGGCTATAACAGGAAAACCTTCCACGCGGAGCGTGGAAGGTTCCATCTGCGCGCGCGTATTGAAATCCTTTTCCGCCGCGCCGGAGGCGTCGCCGCCGCCGAGCTTGGAGACGTCGAGCGCCGGGACGGCCGCCAAGCTCTTGATCAACAGGGGCCTGGCTTCCGCGACGACCGGTTTGGCCGCGGCCGCGGAGACGGGCGCGATCGTCGGGGCCGGAAACGCGAGAGCCGGAACGAGGGTCTGCGCCGAGAGTTGGAGTGGAACAGTTCCCGCGACCGATCCCACCGCGGCCGGAGCCGAGCCGACGTTGCCGAGCTCGGGAACGACCTCGACGACCGAAGCCGAGGCGGAGACGGAGACGGAGAAGGCGCAGAGCAGGGCGACGAGGGGTGCGAAGCGCATAATAGGAGGATAACAGCCCCCTCCCGATGGCGCCAGGGGCCCATCGGCCTACACCTTCCAGGCCCCCTTTTCCCTCGGAAAATTATCCACAAACTCGTCGCGCGACGAGTCTAGGGATAAGTTAGATTAGGTTATACTCTACGCGGTGAAATCAGCCCGCGTCCTGATCGTCGACGACGAACCTCCGATCATCGAGGTCCTGCTCCGCGCGCTCGCCGCGAAAGGCCACGTCGCTCGGACCGTCGACAACGCCGAGGACGCCGCCGCGCTCCTCAACGAGCCGTTCGACCTGATTTTGCTCGACCACGTCCTCCCCGGCGCGACCGGCATGCAGTCCTTGAGTCGCCTGCGCGCGCTGACGCGCGCCCCGGTCCACCTCATGAGCGGAGACAGCGAGGTCCGGCAGGACGCTCTGCTCCTCGGAGCGACCGGCTTTCTGGAGAAGCCGTTCGACATCCAGCAGATCTTCGCGTTGATCGAAGCACTCCCGGAGCGCAACTCATGAAAATCCCCCCCGCGGCGGACCTCAAGCGCGAGGCCCTCGCCGGCCTGACCACCTTCTTCACGATGGCCTACATCGTCGTCGTCAACCCGGGAATCCTCTCCGGCTCCGGCACGGGCATGCCGTTTTCAGGAGTGCTGACCGCGACGGTCCTACTGTCCTTCTCGATGACCTTGCTCATGGGAGCCTACGCGCGCCTGCCCTTCGCGGTCGCCCCGGGCATGGGGCTCAACGCGTTCTTCGCCTACTCGATCGTGCTGGGTCGCGGCGTGCCGTGGCCGGCCGCGCTCGGCGTGGTGTTCTGGGCGGGCGTCCTGTTCGTGCTCATCTCGGTCACGCCTCTGCGCGTGAAAATCGCCGAGGCCATCCCCGACAATCTGCGCGTCGCCTCCGCCGCGGGCATCGGGCTGTTCCTCGCCTTCATCGGCTTCAAGAACGGCGGCTTCATCGTCGCGGACGCGGCCACCTTCGTCCGGCTCGGCACGCTCGACCGCCGCGCGTTCCTGGCGCTCGCGGGCGGGGCCATGACGGTCTATCTGATGCGCCGCAAGAGCCCGTTCGCGTTCCTCGCCGGAATTTTCGGCGTGACGGCGGCCGCCTGGCTGATGGGACTGATCGCGGCGCCGGAACGAATCGTCTCCAGCCCGGACTTTTCCAGCGTCTTTATGAAGCTGGACGTCTTGGGCGCGCTGAAGCTGTCTCTATTGCCCGCGATCATCTCGATCCTGTTCACCGATCTGTTCGACTCGATCTCCACCTTCGTCGGCGTCGCGCACGGCAGCGGCCTCGTAGACGACCGAGGACGCCCGCTCCGCTTGAAAGAGGGACTCATCGTGGACGCGTTCGCCACGCTCGGCGCGGGCCTGGCCGGCACCTCCTCGGGCACCGCTTACATCGAAAGCGCGGCCGGCATCGAGATGGGCGGACGCACGGGCTGGACGGCGTTATTCTGCGCGCTCGCCTTCCTGCCCTGCTTCTTCCTCGGGCCGCTGGCCGGGATGGTGCCCTCCTACGCGACCGCGCCCGTGCTCGTCATCGTCGGCGCGCTGATGTTCCGCAGCGTCGGGCGCCTCGACTTCACCCGCATCGAGGACGCCGTGCCCGCTTTCCTCACCGTCGCGCTGATCCCGCTGACCTTCTCGATCACGCAGGGCATTTTGTGGGGCTTCGTCTCGCACGCCGCGCTTTACCTGCTGTGCGGCCGCCGCCGGGAGGTTTCCGCCGCGACCTGGCTGACCTCGGCGCTGTGCGCCGGCCTGCTGATCCTCGATCACGCGCGCTGGTAGCGCTTACTTGATCCAGCCTGAGCACTTCTTGTACACCGCGTCGTACGGGTCCGGCCGGTCGAGCGCCGCCTGCGTCTCGGCCTCGTCCTTTTCATACCGCTCGTACACGGGATCGACGACCTTCGCGATCTCGGCCTTGAGCTTTTCCGCCGCGGCGTCGAAATTGGACGCGAACACGGGGTCAAAGCGCGTGGGCAGCCCCTCGGAGGTCGACAAGGTCGCCTCGAGCTTCTCGGCGAGCAGCGCCGCCTGAGCGCGAGCGGATTTTCCATGCAGGCGCTCGTGCGCCAATACGGCCTCGTACTCGCACGAATCCGGCGCGTACTCCTTCGGGATGTGGATGATGGTCGAGGAGACCGACACCTCCAGGATCACGTCGTCGAACCAGGCGTAAACGGAAGCGGCGCCCTTCGTGGTGCTGAAGCGCGTGTGCGTGGCCATCGAGTGCTTGATGATGGTCAGTCCCTGGGTCTTGAGCCCGCGGGCCGCGCCGGGAAGCTTCGCGATCTCGTTGAGGCTCAGACCGTGGCGAATCTCGGGCGTCGCCGCGCTCACCGTCACGCGGAAGCGGTGAAAACGGGAGCGCCGTCCGCTTGGAGAAGACGGGGAAGGAAGCTCCGTGATCGACGGCGCGCAGGCCGCGAACAGGAGCGCGATCGCAAAGGCCCTCACAGCGCCGCCTTGAGCGAGACCAAGGCCAGCAGCCAGCGCTCCTCGCGCGAGACGTCCTCGAAGGATTCGTAGGCGAGCTCGCCGGACGGCGACTTGGCCAGGACCCCGCGCGCACCCCTGGAGCGCAGCGCCCCAGGCGCGGCGGCGGCGAGCGCGGAGACCAAGGCGCGGAAGTTGAGCTCGGCGCTGTAGCTCATCTTGTCCCCGAGCGCCGCGTAATCGAAATCCGCGGCGAGGATGCGCACGCGACGCGCCGGGGCGACGAACAACATGTCGATGTACGGGACTCTCCGCTCCTCGACGACCCGACGCGTCTTGCCCTTGCCGCCGAGCAGCGGCAGGCCCGTCGTCATGGTCAGGGCCAGGCGCGCGGACTTCTCGGCCACGCTCGGCCCCTCGGTCACGGTCTTGAGGTCCGTCGAGGAGACGGCCCCGGCGGAGAGAACGCTCATATGCGCCCAGTTCAGCCGCTCCCGTTGAGCGTTCACCTTGCCGGCGATGATGTCGAACCCGTCCCCCGCCAATTCGCCCTTCGTCACCGTGACCGGCGGCGCGGGCTCCTCGAGCAGGCCGACCGGCACGGCCAGCGCCGCGCGTCCGGCGGCGGTCAGCGCCGCGGCGAGCGACTCCGCGTCCTCGGCCGCCGAGGGCTCGGCGAGGATGCCCCACGAGCGGCGCACGACGGGGAGCCAGCTCTGGGCGTCGATCTTCGAGCGCCCCGCCAGCACGGCCGCCACGCTCGGCGCGTCGAACCTCGCGGGCTCGCGCAGCAGGACGACGTGCGGCGGCCGCGCGCCGACCGAGCCATAAGGCGAGGAAGTGTCCCCTCCACTCGCCGGCGGAGAGGGACTCACTTCGGAGGGATCAGCGCGTAGCCGCGGCCGGAGACGCTGACCAGCCACTGGTCGGACTTCCAGCCCAGCTTCAGGCGCACGCGGCGCACGTGCACCTCGACGGTCTTCAGCGCGCCCTCGGACGGCGCCTCGACGCCCCACACCTCGCGGTACACGTCGGCGCGCTCGGTGGGGTTGGGCGTGCGCCCGGCGAGGAAGTACAGCAGTTCGAACTCCTTGGGCGTCAGGTGCGCGAACTCCTTACCCCCGAGCTTGACGAGCTTGCGCGGGTAGTCGAGGCTCAAGGCGCCGACGGCGACGCTCGCCGGCGGCTCCGGCTTGTCCTCTCCGGCGTTGCGACGCAGCAGCGCGCGCGCGTAGGCGAGAAGGCGCTCGCTCTTGACCGGCTTGATCAGGTAGTCGTCGGCGCCCAGGTCGAGGCACGCGATGTCCTGCCCGTCCTTGTCGTTGCCGGTGAGGATGATGATCGGCACGTTCGCCGTCTTGGCGTCCTGCTTCAGGACCTGGCAGACCTCGAGGCCCTTCATCCCGGGCATGATCAGATCGAGGATGACCAGATCGGGCGGGTCGGACTGCGCGGCCTGTATGCCGGTCTTGCCGGACGGCGCCTGCTTCACGTCGTAGCCCTCGAGCGACAGCACGTCGCTGACGGCCTTGCGGAAGGACGCGTCGTCTTCGATCAAAAGAACCTTGGCCAGGCCCGGATTTTATATAAATCCCGTGTGGAACCCAAGCACTTCCTCCTCGCGCTGGCGGCGCTGGCGCTCGGCGCCGCGCTGGGCCACGCGTATGGAAGACGCCGCCCCCGCACGGATGCGGCGCTCGCCGACGAGGAACGCCTCGCGTGGCTCCAGCGGCTGTCCACGATCGGCCAGATGATGTCCGGCGTCGTGCACGAGGTCCGCACGCCGTTGGCGACCATCATCCTGACCGCGGAGCACGCGCAGCGCGTACTCGACAAAGGCGGCGACCCGCGCGCGCAGCTCACGGCCGTGTCCCGGGAAGCGGATCGCGCCGTCGAAATCCTTTCCGACATCCTCGACTTCGCCAAGCCCGCGCCGCTGGACCTCAAGCCCGTCGAGCTCGCACCGCTTCTTTCCTCCTCGCTCGAGGCCCTTAAGATCCGCTTCACCGAACGCGGCGTCGACACCTCCTTCGATGTCCCCGCCGGAATCCGCGTCAAAGGCAGCGAGCGCCACCTTCAGCAGGTCCTCACCGTCCTCCTCATCAACGCGCTGGACGCGATGCCCTTCGGCGGCCGCCTCGCGCTCGCGGCGGAGTCCGCCGGCGCCTCGGCGAGGGTGACGATCACCGACACCGGCGTCGGCATCGAGCCCGCCCGCCTCAAGGGGCTCTTCGAGCCGTTCGCGACCGGACGCGCCGAGCAGGGCGGCACCGGCCTCGGCCTGAACGTCGCGCGCTGGATCATGAACAAGCACGGCGGCGACGTGGCCATCTCCAGCGAGGGCATCGGCAAGGGCACGACCGTCGTCGTGACGTTGCCCGCGGCCTAGCGGCGCTTTTCGTGCTTGGCGAGTTCGCGATTGGCCTCGCGCCCGACGAGTGCCACCACGGCCGCGGTCGCCAGCAGGCCGAAGGCGAAATACGCCCATTCCGCCGCCGTGCGCGCTTTTCCCTCAGCCCCGGATTTGAACGCCGCGCCCGCGGCCGCGCCTAAATAAACGAAGAACAAGGTCCCCGGCACCATCCCCGCGACGGAGGCGAGCAGATAGTCCCGGAACTTCACGCGCGTGAGGCCGTAGGCGTAGTTGAGCGTGGCGAACGGGAACACCGGCGCCAGGCGCGTCAGGAGCACGATCCGCGCGCCCCCCGCCGACACGGCGGCGTCGATCGCCGCGAAGCGCGGATGGCGCGCGAGCTTCTTTTCCACCCAGGCCCGGAGCCAGCGCCGTCCGATAAAAAACGAGACGCCGGCGCCCAGCGAAGCGCCGCACCAGACCAGCAGAAACCCCCGGCCCAGGCCGTACGCCGCGCCCGCGCCGAAGGTCAGCGGTGACACGGGCAGGAAGAAGACGCAGCAGGCCGCGTACAGCACGATAAACAGCGCCCAGCCGGCCGCTCCCAGCGCGGCGACGTACGCGAGCGCGTGCTGCAGGAAGTCGGCCATACCGAGATGCTACTACAGTAATGCTAGAATCAACCGCTGTCATTGGAGGCGGAATGGCTTTTTATCGCAAGAAACGGCGCAAGGCGGGACCCAGCAAGAACGACGAGAAGGTCCGCCGCGCCCAAACCGCCGAGGACCACGAGCGCGCCGCCGGCACGCTCTCCTCGCGCTTCCCGTCGGTCCGCGCGCTGAAAGTGAAGGTCGCCATCGCCACTCCCCAGGGAGTCGTGCTCGAGGAGTCCGAGGAGACCTACGGCCCGAACGATCCGTTCTTCCTCGAGGCCGACTGCCCCGGCTCCTGCGGCTCCGGCTCCTACGACTTCGCCGTCCTCATCGCGCAGTCCCTCGAGAACCTGCAAGAGCGGGGCGTCGCCCAGATCATCTGCGCCGAGGCCTCCTACAGCGGCGCCGCGGGCGCGCAGTGCGGCTGCGTCGCCAAGTGCGAATTCATCGCCGAGGTCATCCCCTCATGAGCGCCGACCTTCAAGCCGAGCTGGACCGCCTGCGCGCGGAGAACGAGTCCCTCAAGAAAGCGGGCTCGCGAGGGATCTCCCTCAAGGTGAGCCAGAAAGGCGCCGTCAGCCTGTACGGCATGGGGCGTTTTCCCGTCACGCTCTACAAGGAGCAGTGGACGAAGATCCTCGACATGGCCGACGTCATCCGCGCCTTCATCACCGACAACAACTCGGCGCTGAAGGAAAAAGAATAGTGCGCCGGGCGGCGCTACTCTCCCTCCTCCTTCTCGGCGCGTGCGCGACGGCCGATACGGAAAAGGGTTTTCTCGATTCGGAGCGCCAGGTCGCGGCCGCCCCGGACACCGGCTCGTGCCGTCCGTTCTTCATCGCCCCCTCGCTCGACTGGGGCTCGGGCGCGCCGAAGCACTCCTGCTGGCACCGCCTGTGGGAAGTCCCCGCCGCGCTCGTCGCCGTGCCGGTGGCGCTGGCGATCATCACCGCGCCGGTCTGGCTTCCGATCGTCGTGCTGAAGTAGCGCGACTTAGTTCGTGGCCGCGGCGGCCGCGCGGCGGACGTTTTCGAGCGTCTGCTGCGCTTCCATGATGTCGTTGCGCTTTTCGACCGCGCCGTTGGGCAGCAGGCCCTGCTTCTCGGGATTCCACATGGCCGACGGCGTCGCCTTCGCGGCGGCCGCGGCGAACCGTTCGGCGTAGGGCAGCGCCTCGCGCGGCTTCGACGCGGCGAGCTTGCGCGAAATCATGAGACGCAGGAGCTGGATGTTCGCGGGCGCGAGCTGAAGCCCCCGCTCCAAGGTCGCCTCGGCCCCGGCCTCGTCGCCGAGCTCAAGCCGCACCTTCATCGCGGCCTCGTACGCCTCGGACAGCGCGCCGCCGATGAACTTCCCCAGCGCCTTGCCGACGAGCTTCTCCGTCGCCACCGACGTGGCGCTCAAGTCCTCGGCGCGCTCCAAACTGCCCAGCGCCTTCTTCTTATCCTTCAACGCGATCCACTGCGCGGCGCTGAGCCGGTACGCGTCCACCCTCTGCCAGTTGGGCGACCGGCGCACGGCGGCGGTGAAGCGCTCGGCCAGCTTCACGGCCGAGGCCATATTCTTCTCGGACGCGATGAGCACGCGCAAGGCCTCGAGATCCTCGCCGTCCGCGGCCAAGGCCGCGCGGGCCTGTTCGACGGTCATGGTCTTGTCGGGAAGAGGCACGGCCGCGCCGGGCGCGCTTTCAAAGGGGCTGGTCCGCTTGACGCGCAGAATGCCGCGCAAGGTGTCGGCGTCGTCGGCGTCGAGAGACAGCGCGTTGCCCAGCGCCGCCATCGCTCCAGAGTAGTCCTTCAGATCATACAGGGCTCGGGCGCAGACGCGCTCGGCGGCGGCGCGCCGCCACGCGGGCTGGGCGCCGGCCGCGTCGCAGACCCGGCGCGCGTCCTTCGCGTCGCGGCTCAAGGAGGCCGTCAGCGCCAACGCCTCGAGATCGTCGGGAGCGCGCGCCAGATCGGCGAGCGCGCCGGCGCGGTCGCCGAGGTCGAGGCGAATCTCCGCGCGCAGGCGATACGCGGCGGACCTTCCGCGCGGCGTGCCGCTCGCGGCGGCGTTCAGGCCGTGCGGCAAAGCCTGCTCCGGCCGGTCGCGCATGGCTTCCGCGAGCAGATACGACGCGTCGGGCTGGCCGGGCTTGGCCTTCAGAGCCTCTTGGAGCGCGGCCTCGGCGCCGGCGTAGTCGCCGACCTGGGCATGAGCCAGCGCGCCCTGGATCAGCGCCTCGGCGCGCTCATCGGCGGAGATGCCGTTGCTCCCGGCCCATTCGTCGGCCAAGCGCGCGGCTCTCCAGGGATTAGCGGCGTTGAGCTCGGCGGCGACGCGCGCACGCAAGGACGCGGGGCTACCGCCCGTACTCGCTGCGTTTACTCCGCCGACCGCGAACAGTAGGACCGGGAGTAGCTTGAGTCCGCTCACTCCGCCCCTGCGACGACCTTCGTGCGCTCGGCGCGCGCGAGGGCCTCGGGAATCAAGGGGCTCACGGCCGCGTCCTTCGTGTTCTTGATCTTCTCGACGAGGTCTTTGCCGACCACGCCTTCGATCGTCTTGTAAGCGGGCTGCACCGCGGCCGTGAACGCCTTGCGTCCGGCATCGGTCAGGTTGACGGCGCGCACGCCCTTGCTCGTCATCTCGCGGCGGGCGTTCTCGTTGAGCTCGATGGTGCGCGCGCGCTCGATGCGGCCTGCCTCGAGCGACGCCTTCGTGATCAGCTCCTGGTACGCCTTGGGCATGCTCTCGAAGTACTTCTTGTTGATGTAGGTCACGCTCACCAAGTAAGAAGAGTTCGGGAGGTTGAAATAATTGAACGCCGTATCCAGCGAGTCGCGCTGCAGATTGCGCCACGTGATCACGACTCCGTCGACCGCGCCGCTCTGCGCCAGCTTGTCGAGCGAAGCGGTGTCGTGCCCGAGGGCCACCGGCGTCGCGCCGAGGCTCTTCAGCCAGGCCTGATCCACCTTGTCGCCGAAGCAGGCGATCTTCATGCCTTTCAAGTCCTTCGGCTCGCGGATCTCCTTTTTCGTCGTGGCGATGCCGTTGGCGCCGCCGCTGTACGTGAACGAGAGACCCTCGATGCCCTGAGCGCGGAGTCCGCCGAGAATCTCGGCTCCGACCGGGCCCTCGAACGCGCCTTCCATGTGGCGGTAGCCTCTGAACAGATAGGGGGCTTCGAAGGCGTGGAACTTGGGCTGCGTTTCGCCCATCACGTCCACGAAGGAGTGACCCATTTCGATCTCGCCGCTGGCGACCTTCGCGGCGACCTCGGCGTTCTGTCCGGGGCCCTGCGGGGCGTCGCTCGCCTGGAGCACGATGTCGACGGAGATGTCGCCCTTGCTGGCGGTCTCCACGGCCTTCTTGAAATCTCTCGCGGCTTCCTCGAAGTAGTCGAGGTTCTGGTGGCCGAGGTACCAGTGAATCTTGTAGTTCGCGGCGGACGCCGGAGCGGCGAGCGTAATAAGGAACGCCAACATCGAGAGTACCGCTTGGGATCGGCGATTCATGAGATTCCCCCTGGGCGTCAGCATCTAAGCAAGAGTAGCCCCATTTTTAGGCTCTGTCAAGGGGGCGGATTGCCGCATTTATGCGTTTAAATTGAGGGTAATCCTCATAAGTGGAATCAATTCGCGAAGTCGAGCTCGCAGCAGGCCTTGCACAGGGAACTGAAGACGCGCGGCCACTCTGTTGCGCCAGATTGGTTGATATTTCTCATGGTGAGGAGGGAATATCAATTGCTCAACTAGCGCGTGACGAATATGCCGCAAGGTGACCTTCAGGCGTTTCTCGGGCACCCTCTCTTCAGGACGCTCCCGCGAAGAGGACTGGAGACGCTCGTCTCCGTATCGAGAAAACGCCGCTTCGCGCCCGGCCAACGCCTCTGGCACGCCGGAGATGTGGCGGGGCATCTATGCCTCGTCACGGAGGGCTTGCTGAAAAAGGAGATCCTCACGCCCACCGGGAAAGCGTCGATCATCGAGCTCATCGGGCCGGGAAATATCTGCGGCTGTAGTCCTTATTTCTGCGGAGGCAGGATTGCGAGCGACGCCATGGCCGTCATCGACACCGTCGTACAGTGCGTCCCGCTGGCGAAGTCCTTCGAGCTCGGCAAGGACAACCCCTCCTGGTTTGAAGAGATCGCGCGAAATCTGGCGTTCCGCCTCAGACGTCAGAATTCCCTTCGGTGCGTCCTGGCCGAAAACGCCCGCCTCAAGGTGCCGGGAATCCTGTTGTGGCTGCGGGAATCGACCGGCGAGACCATACCGCTCACGCAGGCCGCCATCGCCAAGGTCGCGGGCCTCGCGGAAGAGACCGTGTGCCGCGAGTTGGCGACGCTCAAACGCAGGAAGTTAGTCGACGTTTCCCGAGGGGGCGTCCGGATCACCGAGCCCTCGATGCTCAAACGGTACTTGGAGAGGCTCTGATGTCCGCGCCCGAATGCGCTGGGGCGCGCTGCGTTCCACCCTCCTGGATGCGGTCGCGCGTCCGGAGGACATAATGGAGATGACCGAAGACATCTCATTCTGGAAGGCGGTGGCGCGATTTTCGCCCGACTGCCTGATCGTCGTCAACGAAGCCGGCACCATTCTCTTCTGCAGCGACCTCGTCCAAAGCCTGTTGGGTTGGAAGCCGGAAGAATTGGCCGGGAAACCAGTCGAAACTCTGCTTCCCGCGCCCATGCGCGCCTCCCATCAGGGCATGCGGAAATCCTACCATTCGAAACCTTCCCCTCGCCTGATGGGAGCCGGGCGAGAACTCTCCGCCCTCGCCAAGAACGGCAAACCCGTAGAAATCGAGATTGCCCTCAACCCCCTGCCCTTGCCGGGCGGCCTTCTCGTGCTCGCGGCGTTGCGACCTCCGAGCCCCCAACGCCGACTTGAAAAGGCCATCCAGGCCATCTTCAAAGCCACGGCGACGTCCGTCGGCGTCGATTACATCAGCGCCCTCGTCTCATCGTTGGGGGCGACGACCGGGGTCGACCGCGCGTTCCTGGCGGTGGCGGATGCAGGCGTCCGCGGCCGGTTGAAAGCGCTCGCCTGCTGGCAGGGCGGGAATTTCATCGAGACCGCCGAATACTCGATCCTCGGCACGCCCTGCGAACGCGTGTTCACCGGCGAAGACGTGGTCATCTTGCAGCGGTTGCCGGAGTTATTCCCGCGAGATAACAGCGCCGTTCACGCCGGCATGCAGGCGTACATCGGAGTGCCTCTTCGCGCCGCTTCCGGCGCGATCCTGGGAAATCTGGTGCTGCTGAACGAAAGCGCGCTCCCCAACGGAGCGGAACTCGTGCCCACGCTCAAACTTTTCGCGATGAGGGCGGCCTCGGAGCTCGAACGTATTAAGATAGAAACGGAGCTGAACCAATCGCTGAAGAGATCGTTCCAATCCGAGAAGCTGACGGCGATCGGACAGCTCGCCGCGGGAGTGGCGCACGAGATCAACAACCCGCTGGGCGTGATCCTTGGCTTCGCGCAGTCCCTGGCCAAGCGCCTCAAGGCGGGCGATCCTTTCGCTCTCCCCATTCAGAGCATCGAGCGCGAAGCCCTTCGCTGCAAGGCTCTGGCCTCGAACCTCCTCGCCTTTTCCCGCGAGAGCGGCACCGGCCCTCGAATTGTCGCGCTCGACGAGGCAATGCAATCCTCCCTTCTCCTCGTGGAGGCCCAGGCTCGCGTTCGCTCCGTGGCGATCCGACGCGAGGGAGGCCTCTCCGGCCTGAGCATCCGGGGCGATTCGATTCAGATTCAGCAGGTGATCATCAACCTCTGCAGCAACGCCATCGACGCCATGCCCAAAGGAGGGACGATAACCGTCGGCGCCTGCGTTCGAGAGGACATGCCGGGCTTCGTCGCCATCAGAGTCGAAGACACGGGAGTCGGCATTCCCGAAAACGTCCGACTGAAAATGTTCGAACCCTTCTTCACGACCAAAGCGGCCGGGAAAGGCACCGGACTGGGCTTGGCCCTCGTCGCGGAAATCACCGCCCGCCTCGGCGGCAGCGTTGAATGCGACTCGATCATGGGCAAGGGGACCGTTTTCCGCGTGAATCTGCCGGCGGCCTCCTAACGGCGCCGCTGCGAAAAGCCTCCCGCGAGCTTTTATCGTCCGATACTTACCGGCACCTTAAATTCACATTGATGTCACCGGTCAATTTTGCTATCGTATGGCGCGGGGTAGAGCAGCCCGGTAGCTCGCAAGGCTCATAACCTTGAGGTCGCTGGTTCAAATCCAGCCCCCGCAACCATTTCGCGGCGTTTCTCGACGAGAAAACGATAAAAACCCTGGTCCAAAAGGCCAGGGTTTTTCTTTTTGTAACCCTCTCCACACCACTAGATTCGTGAGGATTAACGACCCGACACGATTTCCAGTCGCGCACCTTCCGGGGACAGCGCACGGCAGTTCAGAATTTCTGAACTATCGTGCAGAAACGATTTAATGCCGATTAAACACATATTTCGCTCTGGAAGGGGGTTATAACGATATTTAGTGCATGAAATTTTATAAAAAATACTTGCAATTAAGTCCGGGGCGGGCTATACTGAGGGTGCCATGAAGAACGTCGAGAAACTCAAGAACGGCATGCGCCCGGGCAAGGTTTACCGGCGTCTGGAGCTCGCGGAGCTTTCGACCGCCGTCGACCGCGACCTGAAGACTCTCGTCGCCCATGGGGAAGTCCGCAAGCTCTCCGGCGGACTTTACTATCGCCCGCAGAAGAACGCCTTCGGCGCCGCGCCGCCCGAGGACCGGGACCTCGTCCGCGCCTTCTTGAAGACGGACGATTTTCTGCTGACCTCGTACAATCACTTCAACCGGCTCGGGCTCGGTCTGACCCAGGTCTACAACAACTCCCTCGTCTACAACCACAAGCGCGCGGGCGACTTCACGCTCGGCGGAAAGCGTTTCACCTTCCGCCTCGTCCCGACCTATCCCGCGAAGCTGAGCAAGGAGTTCCTGCTGGTCGATCTCCTCAACAACCTGAAGCGACTGCCGGACAACACGGCGTCCGTCCTGGAGAACCTGCGCGCGGCCATGAAGTCCTTCGATCACGACAAGGTCCAGGACCACCTCGAGCGCTACGGCAAGCCCGCGGCGCGGCGCGCTCTGCAAGAAGCCCATGCCTGAGTTCTTCCACGACAGGAAGGACGCCAAGGCGCTCTTCGAGACTCTCGCCGCCGAGAAGGGCTACCCGGCGGCCGTGGTCGAGAAGGACTATTGGGTCATGCACTGTCTTTGGGGCCTGCAGCAGAACGGGCTTCAATTCGAGATGAAGGGCGGGACGTCGCTCTCCAAGGGCTGGGACATCATCCAGCGTTTCTCCGAGGACATCGACATCCGCTTCAATCCCCCCGAAGGCCTCAACATCAAAGGCGAGAAGCCGCCGCATATCGCGGCACGCTTCGGCTTCTACGACGATTTGACCGCGAAGATCTCCATCCCGGGCATCAAGGCCGAACGGAATAAGACCTTCGACGACGAGAAGGCGCAGAACGGAGGGATCAGCCTCAAGTACGACTCCTGCTTCGACCTGCTCCCCGGACTCAAACCCGAAGTCCTCCTCGAGGCGGGGTTCGCGCGGACCGCGCCCAACGAGCCGCGCGATTTCAGCAGTTGGGTGTTGGATAAGGCGCTCGCCGCCGGACTTTCCGTCGTCGACAATCGCGCCCCGGCGGTGAAGTGCTTCAACCCCGAGTACACCTTCGTGGACAAGCTGCAGACCATCTGCCGGCGCTTCCGGCATCACCGCGACCGCAACGACGCGCAGCGGGACCGCCCGCGTCAATTCATGCGGCATTACTACGACCTGTTCATGCTCCTCGGCGTGGAGCGCGTTCAGGCCTTCATCGGCACGGAGGCCTACACGGTGTACAAGACCGAGAAGCTCAAGGGCGCCGACGCGGCGGAGTTCGCCGCCCGGACGCCCTTTACGCTCCCGACCGCCGATTCCTACGCTCTCTTCGACGAAGAGTTCGAATCGATGAACACTTTGCTTCTGGGACCGGGGCCGAGGTTCAAGGAAGTCGTCCAGCGGCTTCGCGAATACTCGCCTCGGTTCTAGCGCAGCTTCTCAGCGAGCCGTTTCGGCAGGCGCCCCGTGCGCGTGCGGCGAAAACCGCTCGGGAATCCCTCTCCGGGCACGCGCTCGCCGAAGCCGGGAACTGCCCTCAGGCTTACGCCTGGGGGCTTTGTGTTTTATATGCGCGCTCAGGCCGGAATGTTGTAGGTCTGCCGTCATGAACGCCGCGACCGCCGCATGGCTCGGACACGGCGCGGGCGTCGCGGCCTTGGCCGCCATGCTCGCCGCCGGCGCGCTGGCCGCGCGCGTCCCCGGGGGCGACCTGCGCCTGGGCGGGCTGGCAAGAATCTGGAAGGTCCACCACCTCCTCGGCGCGTTTTCTTTCTTGCTCGTCATGGCCCACCCTCTGTTGCTCGCCCAAGCGAGCGGCGCGGCCTACGCGACCTTGTTTCCCCCGCTCGAGGCGCGCGCCGTGTGGGCCGGTTGGCTCGCCTGGGCCGCGATGACGGCGTTCCTGGCGCCCACCTTCCATTTCTTCGGGAAGCCCGACTACCGGCGCTGGAAATCCCTGCACGCGCTCTCGGGAATCGCCGCGCTCCTCGCGCTCGCGCACGCCGTGCCGTTGAGCCGCGCGACCGCCGCGCGCGCGCTGTGGCTCGCGGGCGGAGCCGCGGCCATGGCCGCCCTCGCCTACCGCAAGTTCGTGGCCCCGTCGCGGCGGCTGCGCTACGCGGTGCGCGAGGTTCGGCTCGGAGGCCGGGGGGTCGTCGAGCTGACGCTCAAGCCCGAAGGCGAGGCGCTCAAATACCGCAGCGGGCAGTTCCTGTATCTGACGCCGCCGGACGGCGAGGAGCATCCCTTTTCGATCTCCTCCGCGCCGGACGAGGAGAACCTGCGCCTGATGATCAAAGACCTGGGCGACGCGACCCACGCCCTGCAGACGATCGAGAAAGGAACCGCGGTCGCAGTCGAGGGCCCCTACGGCGCCTTCCTGCCCGGCGGCGAGACGGGGCGCGCCGAGCTGTGGATCGCGGGCGGCGTCGGCCTCGCCCCGTTCCTGGGCGCCGCGCGCGCGCTGCAAGGACGAAGCGACGTCGTTCTGATCTACTGCGTGCAAGACCGTACGCGCGCGCATTTCATCGCCGAGCTCGAGACGATCGCGCAAGCGAAAGGAATGCGCCTGAAACTGCACGAGTTCGCGCGCGCGGGCGCGCTGACGCGCGCGTACCTGCGCGAGGCGTGCCCCGACGCGGCCGGCCGCGAGGTCTTCGTGTGCGGCCCGCCGCCGCTGATCGACGCGGCGCGTAAAGCGCTCAAGGCGCTGGGCGCGCGGCGCATCCAGGCGGAGGACTTCACATGGCTCTAAGACGCGTCGTTCAGGCCGCCTTTCTCGCCTTCGTCGCCGCGGTCGCGTGGATCGCCGTACGCGGGCCGCAAACGGACGGACTGCGGCTCATCGGCGCCGACGAGCTCGCCCGCCACGCCGGTCGCGCCGACTGCTGGCTCGCGATTCACGGCGGCGTCTACGACGTCACGGCCTATATCCCCTCGCACCCGGCCCCGGAGAAGATTCTGACAGACTGGTGCGGAAAAGAGGCGAGCGTCGCCTTCGACACCAAGGGACGCGGCCGGCCGCACGGCGCCGCCGCCAAAGCTCTGCTTGAGGGCCTGCGCGTGGGGACCTTGCGCTGATTTGGCAGGATCGTTGCTCGGAAATCAGCGAGCTCCCATAATAATCGAGGAACCATGCCCCCCGCCAAGACCCTCTCAGCCCCCCGCGACGCGAAACACCCCGGCAAGACCGGAGTGGACCTGCTCCACAACCCCTCCCTCAATAAGGGAACGGCCTTCACCGCCGTAGAGCGCGTCAAGCTCGGCCTGCTCGGGCTGCTGCCGCCGCGCATCTCGACCATGGACCAGCAAGTCGAACGCCTGATCAACAACATCCGCCGACAGACCAACGATCTGCAAAAGTACGTGGAGATGATCTCGCTGCTCGACCGCAACGAGACGTTGTTCTACCGCGCCGTGCAGGACTACATCGACGAGCTCATGCCGATCATCTACACCCCCACGGTCGGCGCCGCCTGCCAGATGTACGCCCACATCTTCCGCCGCAGCCGCGGGCTGTTCATCACCAAGCACGAGAAGGGACGCATCAAGCAGGTGCTGAAGAACTGGCCGCACAAGGACGTGCGCGTGATCGTCGTGACCGACGGCGAGCGCATCCTCGGTCTCGGAGACCTGGGCGCCAACGGCATGGGCATTCCCGTGGGCAAGCTCAGTCTGTATACCGCCTGCGCGGGCGTGCCGCCCGAGCAGACCTTGCCCATCACGCTCGACGTGGGCACCAACAACGAGAAGCTGCTGGGCGATCCGCTGTACCTGGGCACGCCCGAGAAGCGCATCACCGGCCGGGAGTACGACGAGCTCGTGCACGAGTTCGTGCAGGCCGTGCGCGAGGTGTTCCCGAAGGCGCTGCTGCAGTTCGAGGACTTCGCCAACCACAACGCCTTCCGCCTGCTCGAGAAGTACCGCGGCGAGATCTGCACCTTCAACGACGACATCCAGGGCACGGCCGCCGTCACCTTGGCCGGCCTGTTCTCGACGATGCGCGTGACCAAGAGCAAGCTCAAGGACATGACCATTCTTTTTCACGGCGCCGGCGAGGCGGCCATCGGCATCGCCGATTTGATCGTCATGGCGATGATGGCCGAGGGGCTGAGCAAGAAGGAGGCCATGGGCCGCTGTTGGTTCGTCGACTCCAAGGCGCTCGTCGAAAGCTCGCGCACGGACCTGCAGGTCCACAAGAAGCCCTACGCCCACGCGCACGCCCCCGTGCCGACCTTGGCCGCGGCGGTCAAGGCCCTGCGCCCCACCGCGCTCATCGGCGTATCCGGCATGGCCAGGCAATTCACGAAGGAGATCATCGAAGACATGTCGGCCTTCAACGCGCGCCCGGTGATCTTCGCGCTGTCGAACCCGACGTCGAAGTCGGAGTGTTCGGCCGAAGAAGCCTACACCTGGTCCGACGGCCGCGTCCTGTTCGCCACCGGCAGCCCTTTCGATCCCTTCACTTATAAAGGACGCACCTTCGTCACCGGACAGAGCAATAACGCCTACATCTTCCCCGGCATGGGCCTGGGCGTGATCGCGTGCTCGGCCAAGCGCGTCACCGACGAGATGTTCCACGAGGCCGCCAAGACGCTCGCGGGCCTGGTGACGCAGGCGGACCTCGATACGGGCTGCCTGTTCCCCCCACTGACGAGGATCAGCGAGGTGTCGGCCCATATCGCCGCGGCGGTGAGCCGGGTCGCCCACGCGCGCGGCCTGGCCGGCGAGCCGAAGCCCAAGGACCTGCTCGCTCACGCGAAGTCCCGGCAGTACAAGCCGGCGTACAAGACCTACGTCTGACGCGATGTCAGCGGCCCAGCGGGTGGACGGCATCGAACTTGACGCCGTAGAGCGTGATGTTGCCGCAGTCCTTGACGCGGACGATTCGTCCCGCGATGTCGAGGACTCCTTCCCGCAATAGATGCAGCCGCGCACGGACTCGATCGCCTTTGGCGAAAGCGTGGGAACTGCGGAAGCTCGCCCCGGTCGTCGAGAAGTCGAACAGGGACGCCACGCAGGTCACCTGCGCGCCGCTCTCATCGAAAAACTCGAAGACGGAGTCGTGCTTGACCCGGGGCGCGCGCCGCTTCTCCGGGATGACCCTCATTTCGCCGCCGCTTCGAGCATCTCCTGGACGTGCGTGAACTTCTCCCGGATCTTGCCGGCCTTGCGGCCGTTCTCGAGCTCGAGCTTGTCGATCGCCTTCCACTGCGCGAAGCTCACGGTCTGCACGCCCTTGGCGGAGAGCAGAATCGGAGTCGCATCGGGCGACGGGTCCACGTTGCGCACGGCCAGGCGGTCCGCCTTGAGATCCTCCATCATCGCGGCCACCGTCGCCACCGAACACGCCCGGTTGGTGCCGATGAGCCCCGAGGGTCCGCGCTTGGCCCAACCGACCGCGTACTCGGAAGGAGCGACGCGGCCGTTGTCGTTGTCGATACGCCCCGCCCTGTCGTTGAACGGCACGCCGGGAATCGGCACGCCCCGGTAGCCCACCGAACGGAACACGAGGCCGACATCCTTGAGCGTCTCATACTCGTGATTGCCCCTGGCCTTCACGCCGCCCTTGCCGTCGGGCTCGAGCTCGTTGTGCTCGAGCGCGACCGCCGCGAGCCGGCCGTTCTCGCCGATCAGTTCCACGGGCGAGACGCAGAAGCGAGGAATGATCTTGAGTTCCTTGGTGCCGGGGCCTTTGTGCGCGGCGTTGACGAGATACTCGTAGTTCTTGCGCGCGGTCGCGTCGGAGAGGCCCTGTTGCGACACGACATCCAAGCGCAGCTCTCCCTCGTCGACGACCAGGTCGGCGCGTTCGACCGCGCCCACTTCTTCGATTTCCTTGGGCGAGAAGGCGGCCTGCACGGGGCCGCGGCGGCCGAGCAGGTAGACGCGCTTGACCTTGCTCTTGCGCAAGGCCTCGAGGGCGTGCGCGGCGATGTCCGTCTTGGCCAGGACGTCGGGATCCTGAGCCAGAATGCGCACGACATCGATGGCCACGTTGCCGATGCCGACGACGGCGGCGGCCTCGCAGCTCAGGTCGAAGGACATGTCGCGGTAGTCGGGATGTCCGTTGTACCAGCCCACGAAGTCGGTCGCGGAGTATGAGCCCTTGAGGTCCTCGCCGGGAATGCCCATCTTGCGGTCGCTCTCGCAGCCGACCGCGTAGACGATCTGGTCGTAGCGCTCGCGCAGTTCCGAGACCATGATGTCGATGCCGAGCTTCACGTGCCCGAAGAAGCGCACGCGCGGGTCAGCGGCGACGCGGTCGTAGACGGCGGTCACGGACTTGATCTTCTGATGGTCCGGAGCGACGCCCCCGCGGGCGAGCCCGTACGGCGAGGGCAGTCGGTCGAAGAGATCCACGCGGACGTTGAGATCCGGGACCTTAATGAGGGCCTCCACGGCGTAAAAGCCGGAGGGTCCGGCTCCGATCACGGCGACGCACAGAGGGCGGGCGGGGGTTCCGGGGCGGTTCATGAACTGCAGATCACGCAACGTTCCTGCCGTGCGGCCTTACCCCCCGAATGGCAGGCTCGATGTTTTATGGGCGCTGCCGGAATCGACCGGTACGCGCGGCTTTCAGCGGCGAGCGATTCGCGCGAGCAGCCCGTCGTAAAAAACGCCCAGCTGCGCCGCGGTCTTATCGGAGGCCTTGAAGGCGGGATCGACGAGATAGGCCTGCCTCGGTCCGCCGCGGGTCGTCCCCACCATGATGTTGGCCCGGAGCTTGAAATCCATGGCCGTATCGGTGAGTTCCAAGCCGGCGGCCCGCAGAGTTTCAAACAGCGCCCGGACATGCTCCAACTTCTCGGCGGTGACGCGGTTATCGAGGGTGGAGCCCCGCACGCGCTCCTGGACCAAGTAGCCGGCCGCTTGCCCGCGCACGGTCCGCTCGCCCCGCTCGACGAGCCTGGGCGCGACGGCCAACGGCTCCAACGCCCGGATCGCCGCGACCTCGCGGCGCATCTCGGGCGCGCTCGACGTCGTATCGGCGTAGAAGACTTTAACGACCAGCCCGGGGTCGGCGGGAAGCTGGAGAACTTCTTTGAAATCACCCGAGCCGACGTAGGCCGCGGGCAGGCCGTTGATCAGGTAACCGCCGCCGTACAGGCCGATCGAACGAACCATCGGCGCGGCGACCGCGGACGAGGAACACGCCAAAACCAGGGCCGCGACGAGAAAGCGCATGAGACATCATAGATCGCGGCCGGGGAGAATCGCAAAGGCCCTTCGGGCAAACGGGCGCGACCATTGGACCCGCTTTTGCGCCCGTCTATCGAGCGTTCTGCGCGCGCCGGAAACCGCCCAGGTACAACGGGATGAAGCCGATCAGGATGCCGCCGATGCCCATGAGATTGGTGATCCGGTCGAAGGTCGGGATGCTGTACAGGGCGATGAACACCATGAAGCTCGCCGCGCCCAGCGGCCACAGCACGTAGGACACCGCGTCGAAAGCCCCCGAGCGAAGCTTCTTGCGGTAGTGCCAGGCGCAGGCGAATCCGGCGAGGCTCATGTAGAAGCAGATCTGAAAGCCGATCGCGAGGATCGAGCTCTCCAGGATTTTCTTCACCGACGGCATGAAAGACGAGGAGTATAGGAGGATCACGCCCAAAAACCAGATGACGAACGTCGCCAGCCACGGCGTCCGCCACGTCGGATGGATCTTGGCGTAGCGCGGGTGCAGCATGTTGTCGCGCGCCATCGCGAACATGCTCCGGCTGAATTGAAGAATCTGAGTCTCGATGGTGCCGATCGTGCTGAGAATGGTCGAGAACACGGCCAGGTAGCTCCACGGCTTCGGGAACAGCTTGTCGGCGATCGCGTAGAGCACGTTGGTGTTGGCGCGGGCGATCTCGTCGTCGGTCAGGACGATCAGGACCACGATCATCATGATGATGAAGAACAGGATCAGATTGACCATCGCCCAAAACGCGCCTTTACCGGCGGCGGAAGGCGCGCCCGCGTTCGCCTCGGATTCCTCGCTCAAGTTCATGGTGACGTCCCAGCCCCAGTAGAAAAAGATGGAGGTCAAGGCGCCGGTGGCGAACATTTGCGGCGTGAACGAGAACGGAGAGAACCAGATGAGCGCGGGCGGGTGCGCCGGCGCGCGGCCGTAGCGCAGGAAGGCCGCGATGATCAGCGCGAAGACGACGGCCGTTTCGATGAGCGTCAGGGCGATCTGCGCGTAGCTCGCGTGCTTGATGCCCTTGCCGACGACGATGGTCACCAAGGTCAGCCACAGCGCCGCCGTGAACGCGACCCAATGGGTGTTCTCCACCAGGTGCGGAGCGATCAGCAGCAAGGTCGAGGTGGCGGCGGGAATCGTCGCCGAGACCATGAAGACGACCGAGGCGACAAGAAGCGCCCAGCCGGTAAAAAAGCCCCATGACTCGCCGAAGACGTGCCCCACCCAAGCGTAGGCGGCGCCGGCGTGTGGGGATATCTTGTTGAGGTGGATGAAGGCCAGCACGATGCCGAACATGACCATGCCGCAGTAAAGGATGCTGCCGACCGCCAGCACGCCCACCGAGGCCACGATGGCCGCGGTCGTGACCGCGATGCTGAACGCCGGCGCGGTGCCGGCGATGCCCATGATCGTGGACTCGAAGGTGCCCAGCGCCCCTTCGACCAGCCCCTTCTCTTTCGTCAGACGGCCGCTCCCGCGAGACGGCGGGTCTTCGACACGGCCTTGAGAGAATCCTCGAGCGCGCCCAGGAACACGTCGAGCTGCTCGCGGCTGATGGTCAGCGCCGGCTCCAGGCGCAGGACGCGGGCGTTGATGTAGGTCCCGCTGATGAGGATGTTGCGGCCGAAGAGCTCCTTGGCGACCTCGTAGCCCAGGTCGTTGTCCATGAACTCCATGCCGAGCATCAGGCCGCGGCCGCGCGCCAGCTTGAGAATGGCCGGGTACTTCGCGGCCAGCGCGTTGATCTGCTTGAGCAGGTAGGCGCCCTTCTCGGCGGCCTGGCGAGGAAGGTCCTCGTCGAGGAGTACGTTGATCGTGGCGATGGCGGCCGCGCAGGCGGGCGGGTTGCCGCCGAAGGTGGTGGTATGGAGAAAGGGATTCTCGATGTAACGCTCCCAGGTCTTGGGCGTGCCCACGCACGCGCCGATGGGCATGATGCCGCCGCCGAAGCCCTTGCCCAGGGCCATCAGGTCGGGCACCACGCCGTCGTGTTCGCTCGCGAACATCTTGCCGGTGCGGCCCATGCCGGACTGAATCTCGTCGAAGACGAGCATCGCTCCGAACTTGTCGCACAGCTCGCGCGCCGCGGCCAGGTAACCGGGAGGGGCCACGACGATGCCGCCCTCGCCCAAGATGGGCTCGAGCACCACGGCCGCCACGCGGTCGCCGGAGAAATCGCAGGACTCCATCATGGTCTTGAGCGCGTCGACGTTGCCGAAGGGCACGTGCGACCAGTTCAGCAGCGGGAGGAACGGCTCCCGGAACACGGCCTTGGAGGTTCCGCCGAGCGCGCCCAGGCTCTTGCCGTGAAAGCCCCCGATGGCGCCGATGAACTTGTGCCGGCCGGTGGTCACCATGGCCATCTTCAGACAGCCTTCGATGGACTCGGTGCCCGAGTTCGTCAAGAAAGCGAACGTGAGGTCGCCGGGCGTGATCAGCGAGACGAGATGGGCGAGGTAGGTCCGCAGAGGATCGATGAGCTCCTGGGAGTGGATGCCCTGCCGGTTGAGCTGGTCGATGACGGCCTTGAGCACCTTCGGGTGGCGGTGGCCGGTGACGTAGACCCCGAAGCCGCCCAGCATGTCGATGAATTCCTTGCCGTTGATGTCGCGAAAGACCGCGCCCTCGTCTTCCCACTCGACGGCGGTATAGTCCGTGCTGACCGATTTCCGGTATTTGAGGAAGCCCGCGTTGACGTGGTCGGCCCAATACTTGACCGCTTCGGAGACGACTTGTTTCTTTTCGGAGGCGGTGAGGGTCTTCTTCCCGATGAGATCGAGAACGTAGCGGGATTTTTCCTTCGCGGCTTTCAGGTCCTGGCCCATGACGATCGGTCTCCTTACGACAAAGCGGCTCGACATTCTAGCTTTTCCCGGGCCGGGTCCTCTTGGGTCCGAACGCCGCCTAAACCTCGGCCGTCGAACCCGTGAGTTCGTTCACGGCGCGGCGGAACGCCTGCGTGTGGCGGTCCACGTCCGCAGCGCTTGTCGCCGGGCTCATGAGCGCCATGTTGTGAAAAGGGGTCAGCAGCACGCCGCAATTCAACGCGGAGAGGTGCATGAACTTTTCGAGCTCGAAATCCGCCGCCGCCGCGGCCTCGCCGCCGTTTTTAGGCCTACGCTCGTGAAAGAGGTACTCGGCCCGGCAGCCGAGGCGGGTGACGTGCCAGGGCACGCCGGCTTCCCGGATGGCGTCTTCGACGCCCTGCGTGAAGCGCTCCGCCAGCGCGATCGTCTTCGCGAAAGCTTCCTCCGTCAAGACGCTTTCGAGCGTGGCGCGCATCGCGGCCAGCGACAGCGCGTTGCCGGCCAAGGTCCCGCCGATGCCGCCCGTGTCGCATTCGGCCAAACGAATGCGCGACGTCGCGAGCGCGGCGACCTCCTCCGTGAACCCGTACACCGCCGAGGGGATGCCGCCGCCGACGGGCTTGCCGAGCACGAAGAAGTCCGGCTTAAGCCCGTGAGCCTTGGTGTAGCCGCCGGGGCCGGTGCAGATCGTGTGCGTCTCATCGATGATGAGCAACGCGCCGTACTTGCGGGCGAGTTCGCGCATCGCGGGGTGATAGCCCGGCTCGGGATGCACGATGCCCACGTTCGTCATCGCCGGCTCGGCCAGGATGCACGCGACGTCGCGGTGAGAGAGCGCCTCTTCGAGCGCCGGGAGGTCGTTGAACTCGACGACGCGAGTCGTCAGCGCGGGATCGACGGGCGGGCCGATGTTGCCGCTGCGCGCGACGGTCGCGCCGTCCTTGAGCGACGCGAAGGCCTCGTCGACCGTGCCGTGATAACTGTAGTTGAAGACGAGCACCTTGGAGCGCCCCGTCGCCAGGCGCGCCAAGCGGATGGAGAAGCGGTTGGCGTCGGTGGCGGTCAGCGCGAACTGCCAGTAGGGCAGGCCGAACCGGCGCTGCAGTTCCTCGCCGACCCAAATCGCGTTTTCGGTGGGCAGCATGGTGGTCAGCCCGCGAGACAGCTGGGCGCTCGCCGCCGTCACGAGCGCCTGAGGCGAATGCCCGGTCATCGCCCCGGTGTCGCCCAGGCAGAGATCCACGTAGTCGTGACCGTCCACATCCGTAAAATGAGCCCCGGAGGCCGCGGCGACGAACACGGGAAACGCCCCGGGCCACTTGGACATCCAGTTCATCGGCACGCCGCCCATCATGGAGCGCTGCGCGCGCCGGAACAGCTCGGCCGATTTCGGGTGCTTGCGCGCGAAAAGATCCTGCTCGCGCGCCATCAAGGCCTTGAGCCTCGCACGATCGATGGATTTCATGACGCGGGACATGGCGGCGTTCAGTCTACAATATGCGCCGGGCCGGCGACGTCGAGGAGGGCCGCTCAGGCGCGTCCGCACGGAACCGAGCTCTGGGTCTTTTTTCATCGCCGCACCGGGCCCAACAGCCCTGGCCGCGAGCGCCGCGCGGGCGTATACTGTGCCCGTGATCGGGACTTTTCTTCTCCTCGCGCTCAACGCCTCCGCCAGTCCGCGGGAGGCCCAACAGATTCTCTCGACGCTCAACTCCGGCGAATTCGCTTCGCCCCTCATCGTCGCCCCCGCTCCGCCCCCGATCCCGCAAGCCGTGCCCGACGAAAGAGAATTCGACGAGGCGATCGTCGGCCTCATCGACGAGCTCCAAATCAAGGATCGGGCCTTGTTCAACCGCATCCACTCCGAAGCCGACCGCATCCGCGCGTTGCCGACGGAGAAGGAGCGCCAGGACGCCGTGAACGCCGCCTACCCGCGCCTCGAGAAAGCGCTCGACGCATCGGCCGCGAGCGGCAAGTTCTCCCCCGAAGGCCTCGCGAAGTGGAAGATCTTCCGTACGTACGCCCGACAAGCTCTCGAGAACGGAACCTTGTTCGAGCGCGCCGAGTTCGCCGGCAACGCCTTCGACGCGAAGGTGCAGGCGCTGCTGCGAAAAGGGAAGACGATTCTCGATCCGAATAGGAAGCTGCCCGAGAAGAAACCGGAGTACCTGGCGATCGCTCAGCGCATCCATACGGACTTGGCAATAGCCGGCAACTCGACCGCGCTGACGCCGAAGCAGCTCGATCAAGCCTTCGCGAAAGCCGGTCGGGAGTTCGGCATCCGCGCGGAATTTCTGAAGTACATGGCCAAGACCGAGTCCGGCCTGCGCCAGGTCGTCCCCAGCAACCCCGCCGCGACCGGCATCATGCAGGTCGAGTCCGTGCACGCCGAAGCGTACAAAGGGACGATGAACGTGTCGAACGACACGATCACGAACATCGTCTTCGGCGCCTTGCTGCGCGCGCAAACCGACCGGGCGATGGCCAAGGCCTTCGCGAACGAAGCCATCGCGCCGCCGACCGACTCGCGCGTGGTGGAATTTCTCGGCGACCTCGCCTACAACCGCGGCCCCGGCCTGCTGAAATTCATCGCGAAGAACGCCGCGGCGCAGGGCATCGACGTGAACCGCTTCGCCGACTATATCGGAGGCAAGGGCGGCTCGTACGCCTTGCTCAAAGGCGGGGCGTCCATCGTCGTGCTGCCGGGAAAAGGCACGAACGTGGACAAGACCGGCAAGAACTCCGTGCTCGAATTATCCTCGGAGGCCGTCGGCCGCGTGAAATTCAGCAAGGCGCTGACCGCGGGCCTCGGCGACCGCAACGGCGACGGCCGCGTCGACCATCTCGACGTTTGGCTGACGCGGGGCATGGGCTACATGCGCGACCCCGACCTCTAGATGTTTTAGGACATTCCCCGGCACATCTGTGCCGGGCATCTCGCGCCCGGCCCGACTATTTGAGCTTGAACGAGTCGAAGAAGCGCTCCTCGTCCTTATAAGACTTGCGGCCCTCGGGCCAGCCCGCCGCGATCAAGTAGACGACTCCGTGGCTTTCGACCGTGCGTATCCGGAGGCTGCCTTTCTGCACGCCCATCTTGATCTCGTACTCGAGGCCCGGCAGGCCCAAAACCACCACGGGTTTCTCGGAGGTGATCGAGCCCTTGGTCCGCTTGGCGATGCCGTCGGCCATGGCGGCCATCGCCTTGGTCATGTCGCCGGCCCGGGCGACCTCGACCGGGAAGTTCATGAACATGGCCATATAGAAGCGGTTTGAAGGCGTCTCCCATTGGTGCTGGCGTCCGGTGATCACGCCCAGGGGCGGAGCGTTCTCGCGGATCTCCTCGGTCTTCGGAGCGCCCGGCGCTTCGACCGTGAAGGAATCGCCGCCGTCGAAAACCTTCCACGGCGGATCGGCGGGAGGCGAGCAGGCGAAGGCGAGGGCGGCGAATAAGACGGCGAGGACGCTTTTCATGGGCAGTGCGTAAGGCCAGCGCCTGATCCTGTCAAGGTCAGGGATTGCGCTTGAGCAGCTCGTCGCGCAGGTCGAGGATGACCTGGACGTAGTTGTCGTTGTGGTTGTAGGAGCGCAGGGAGCGCCCGATCGAGGAGGCCGGGGTGAAGGGATCGCCGGCGCGGTAGCCGGAGCGCGCGAGGTAATTCGCCGCGCTGGCCAAGGCGTCGGGCCACTCGTTGAGCCGGCGGAAGCCGTCGCCGTCGAAGTCCACGGCGACGCGCTCGTAGCTCGTCGGCATGAACTGCACGAAGCCGAAGGCGCCCGCGTAGGAGCCGAGCACGCCGTGGGCGTCCTGGCCCTGCGCGTAGGTCATCTTAAGGAATACCGCCGCCTCGCGCGCGGCCCAGTCCGAGCGCTGCGGCACGCCCTGGATGATGGTGTTGAGCGCGTCGAAGACCGGATAGCGTCCGGCGGCCGTCCCATAGCGCGTCTCGACGCAGACCAGGCCGACGAGAAGAGTTCCGTCCACGTGATAGCTCGCCTCGATCGAGGCGAGCAAGGCGCGGTGATCGCGGATGAACTTCACGCCCGCGTCGAGGTTGGCCGGCGTGACGAAGTATTTGCGGTACTGGTCGTACGGCGTCGGCGGCACGGGAGCGGTCGGGGTGCCGAACTTGGGCGGGATCTCGGGGAACAGGCGCGAGCGCGGGTCGTCGAAGACGGAGTCGACGTACGCTTCGGGCACGCCCGAGCCCGCAAGCTTGGCCTTGACCAGCCGCCGCGCCTCGGCCGCGGGCAAGGACGCGCGCAGGATCGCCTTCTGCGCGGCCAGCATGGACGCGAAGTTGAAGCTCCCGGCCTGCTCGAGCGTCTGAGCGGCGGCGGGAACGGACAGCGTCAGCAGGAGGAAGGCGGTTCGCATGCCCGTATTATACGCGGAGCGCCCCTCGAATTTACATCTAGACTTAATGAGAATGAATTACTATCTTGCTCCCGGCGTTCTCGGAGGCTCATGTTCATCATCTCCTTTTTCGTCGCACACTATTTCCTAGCGCTGTTCTCCCAGACCTTCTACGTTCACCGCTACGCCGCGCACCGCATGTTCAAGATGAACCTGTTCTGGGAGCGCTTCTTCCACGTGTTCGCCTGGGTGACCCAGGGCTTCTCCTACCTGAACCCCCGCGCGTACGCCCTCCTGCACCGCATGCACCATGCGTACAGCGACACGGAGCGCGATCCGCACTCGCCCGATAATTTTTCCAACGCGGTGAGCATGATGTGGGCCACCTTCAAGCGCTTCAACGCGATCGGCCATTATAAGGAGCTTGTGGAGAAGCGCTTCGAGGGCGGGTATCCGCGCTGGCCCCTGATGGAGAAGATCGGCGACCATTGGCTGTCGATGACGTTCTGGGCGCTGTTCTACGCCGGCGTGTACTGGAAGTTCGCCACGCACTGGTGGATGTGGCTGCTCCTGCCGGCGCACTTCTTCATGGGGCCGATCCACGGCGCGATCGTGAACTGGTGCGGGCACCGCTACGGCTACCGGAACTTCCCGCTGCGCGACTCCTCGCGCAACACCTTGGCCATCGACTTCCTCACGATGGGAGAGCTGTTCCAAAACAACCACCACCGCCTGTGCACGAGCGCGAACTTCGCGGTGAAGTGGTACGAGTTCGACCCGACCTACGCGATCATCAAGGTGCTCGCGGCCCTCAAGGTGCTCACGATCAACAAGTCGCTCGAGCTCGTCTCCACCCTCGACGCGGCCGAGCAGCCCTGGGGCGTCCCCGTCGACGCCTAGGCACTACGAGGATTTCCTCAAAGCGTGCCTGTGCCGGGCCGCTTGCGGCCCGGCCTAGGCGCTAAGGCTCCGGCCCGACCAGCGGGCGCCGGTCAAGCGTTCACCTTTTGTTTCCCCGGGATTTACGCCGTGTTTCGTTGCCGGGCCCCCGCCTCCGGGGTTATCCTGCGGGCATGAACAACTTCACCGAAGCCCCGCGGACCGAAGTCGAGCTCCAGGCGATCGCGCAGGCCCTGATGACGACGAGAGGCGCCGCGCCCTCCTGGCTGAGCTCGGAACTGCAAACTCCGATCAGCCTCCCCCCGATCGCCGCGGACCCGAACGCTTACCGCTGGCACATGAAGGCGGCCCTGTCCATGGGCGCCCTGCTGCTGGCCTTCATGGCGAGCGTCGATTCGATCCCCGAGGTGTACGCCGCGCCCCAGATCGTGGCCCGGCCGGTCTACATCGTCGATGAGGACGCCCTCGACGCGATCGCGCTGACGCAGGAGTCGGTCATGGCCGGCGACGAGGCGAACGTCCTCAAGCGCCTGGGCGGGGTCGTCCGGCACGCGGACGGGCGCAAGGCGTGGACGGCGGAGCGCACGGACGGAGAAAATTACGTTGTAATTTTCCGAGAGCCCGCCGGCTCCCCGGTCTACGCCTTCGAGGTGAACCTGGAGTCCGGCCTCGTGTCCCCGACGCCCGAGGCCGTGGACGCGCTGGTTCTGATGCGCGTGCACGACATCGAGGAGCAGCACCTGGTCGCCGGCCGCTGACATGGGTCTCGGAATGACGCCCCGGGATAGTGTTCAATCTCCGCATGAGATACCTGTCCCTCGCCGTACTGCTGGCCGCCGCCTCCGCGTCCGCCAAGACTCCCGCGCCGCCGCTCGAAGGCGCCAAGGCCCCCGCCTTCACCCTGAACTCCCAGGAGGGCAAGCCCGTCTCCTTGTCCGACTACTCGGGGAAATGGGTCGTACTTTACTTCTACCCGAAAGACTTCACCGGCGGCTGTACCCTCGAGGCGCATAACTTCCAAAAGAACGCCGCGCAGTTCGCCGCGTTGAACGCGGTGGTGCTCGGCGTCAGCGGCCAAAGCGCGGAGTCCCACAAGGAGTTCTGCACGAAGGAAGGCCTCGCCTTCAAGCTGCTCGCCGACGACAAGTACGAGACGTCGAAGGCCTACGGCTCGCTGACCAACCTCGGCCTGGTCAAATTTTCCTCGCGCAACACCTTCGTGATCGGCCCCGACGGCAAGATCGCCAAGCGCTTCCTGAAGGTGTCGCCGGGCGGCCACGCCGCCGAGGTGCTGGCCGCATTGTCTGAGCTGCAAAAATCGAAGTAAGACAGGAGAAAAACCCATGCCCCGAGCCTCCGCCCGCCACATCCTCGTGAAGACCGAAGCCGAATGCGCCAAGCTCAAGAAGGAAATCGAAGGCGGCGCCGCGTTCGCCGACCTCGCCAAGAAGCACTCCTCCTGCCCGTCCGGCCGCAGCGGCGGCGACCTGGGAGAGTTCGGCCCGGGACAGATGGTCCCCGAGTTCGACACGGTCGTCTTCAGCGCCCCCGTCGGCAAGGTGCAGGGCCCGGTGAAGACCCAGTTCGGCTACCACCTCATCGAAATCACTAAACGCGCTTAAGGCGCCGCGGGAGCTTATCGATCTTGGCCGCGAGCCGGTAATCCCGCTCGGTCAACGCCCCCGCGTCGTGCGTCGTGAGTTCGAGCCTCAGGTTCCGGTAGCGCGTCAGGTGGATGTCGGGATGATGATCCTCGGCTTCCGCCAGTTTCGCGACGGCGCGGATGAACGCGAGCGCCGCCGGGAAGTCCTTCATGGTCAGCTTCAGGATCAGGGATTTCCCGGCGCGCTTCCAAGCGGTCTTCTTCATGGCCCGATTTTACCTTATCGCGGCTTACCCAAAGGGCCTATAAAATACCCGGGACTTTAGGGCAATTTCCGCTTGCATCCCAAAATGGGTTATGTCAGGATGGACCCGGTGAGGAGGTAGTCCATGATCCGAAGCATCCTGGTGAGCGCCGTGATCGCAGCCCTGTCGGTCGTGCCCGTGACGCAGTTGTGCGAAGGATTCCTGCCCGAGAACAACCTGAAGATCCCCATCGGCTCGCTCGATGACAAGGGTCTGACCCAGCCGCAGTTCAACGCCGTCATCGATCAGGCCGAGAAGCTCTACGGCCCCGTGATCGCCGCGCGCGGCGGCAAGCTGGTCGTCAAGCGCCTGTGGGACAACAACACCGTCAACGCCTCGGCTCAGCGCCAGGGCGCCAACTACGTGGTCAACATGTACGGCGGTCTGGCCCGGCACGAGACGATCACCCAGGACGGCTTCGCTCTGGTGATCTGCCACGAGATCGGCCACCACATCGGCGGCGCGCCGAAGTACGGCGGCGGCAACGACTGGGCGTCCAACGAGGGTCAGTCCGACTACTTCGCCAACCTCAAGTGCCTCCGGCGCATGTTCTCCGCCTCCGGCGCGACCTCCTTCTCGCGCCCCAAGGGCGACGATCCGGGCCCCGTCCCGGCTTGCGAGAAGGCGTTCACGTCCGAGGCCGACCGCGCTCTCTGCGTGAGAGGCTCGGTCGCCGGCATGTCGGTGACCTCGCTGTTCCGGGCCCTGCGCAGCGAGACCGTGATCCCGCGCTACGACACCCCGGACCAGAACGCGGTCTCCCGCACCGCGGACGGTCACCCCGCGACGCAGTGCCGCCTCGACACCTACTACTCGGGCTCGATCTGCTCCCGCGGAGTCGACGACGCGCTCAGCGAAACCGATCCCAACGCCGGTACCTGCAGCGCGGCGTCCAACCATCAGCTCGGCCTGCGGCCCCGCTGCTGGTACAAGCCGGCCGAGGCTCCCGTGGAGCCCGCGTTCGCTTCGCGGCGCGCCCCGGCGTCTCCCGCGATCCTCAAGGACCTCCAGAATACGGCTCTCTGGCAGGGACTGTAAGACCTGACTGACGGCGCGGGGCCGTCCCCGAAAGGGGCGGCCCCGCGCTTATTTTTGTCATATCCCCGACGACGAGACATGGTATAATAGGGCCAGAGATTCGACGAGGAATCTCGCCACACAGTCGTACGTGAGCGATACGCAAGAAAGAGGTAGTAAAAGAATGGCTACGGGCAAAGTGAAGTGGTTCAACGATCAGAAGGGCTTCGGTTTCATCACGCCGGACGACGGGTCCAAGGACCTGTTCGTTCATCACTCGTCCATCATGGGCGAGGGATTCAAGACTTTGGCTGAGAATCAGGCCGTCGAGTTCGACGTGCAGCAGTCCGACAAGGGACCGCGCGCCGCGAACGTTCGCAAGCTCTAATCAGAGCGCGGATCTGAAAGAACGCCCCCGTCACCGCTCGCGGTGACGGGGGTTTCTCTATTTAGCGCAGAAGACATATAGGAGTATTATGCTCATGCCGCCCGCGATTATAGTACTGGACAAGCGGGGAAGGACGTGTTATACTGACGAGGTCGATTTCGAACCCGTAACGAGAAATGTCGGGACCAAGACCCTCCGCGAGTCAAGCGGGGGGTTTCGTGTCTATATGCTACGGAGCCTTCCATACCGGCATATGCGTCCGGCCGCTGGCGGCCGGACGGCCCATTTCAGGGCAGCCTAGTCGACGAGAATCGACGGATTCGCGACGCGGGCCTTGGCCTCGCCGGCCAGCTTCAGCAGCTCGTTTTCGGGCCGGTTGCGCTTCAGGACGTAGTGCGCGCGGACGTCCGTCTCCTTCTTGGGCCGGTCCACGTTGGCCACGAAGTCCGCGGTGAGGTTCATCGGGTCCACGAGCTGGACGAACACGCGCAGGGCGCGGTCGTACACCATCTTGCTCTCGCCCTTTCCGTTGAAGGCCGTCACCAACGCCGCGCTGCGCGCGACGTTATCTGAGGCGTCTCGCGCTTTCGCCAAGTCGGCGATCAGGCCCGCGGCCTCTTTGGCCATGCGCGAGATCTCCCCTTCCTCCCAACTGCGGGAGCCGGCGGCGCGGTCGTCGAACGGGTCGGGGAAGGCCTTGCGCGCGGCGCGCCAGTCGTAGTCGATCTTCCCCGTGTGTTCGTTCAGCTTGCCGTTGTTCATCAGCCACTGCATCGCCGGCATCGAGTCCACCGTCGCGGCGTAGGAACGGATTACGTCCTCCGGCGTCGCGTGGATCAACTGGTCGACGGCCTTCTGCGTGAACACCAAGGTGAAAGCGACCGTACCCTTGCGGTTGGAGGGCTCGACCGGGCAATTCTCGAAGCAGGACTGCGCCGGAGGCGGCGGGGGCATGACCTTGTCGATGGGCAAAGCCATGCGCGGGTTCGGGCCGTTGCCGTGGGTGCCGGCCAAAGCCATGATCTCCTGGAACTGCTTGGCCTTGTCGCGCACCGAGCTTTCGGTGGCGCGCAGGAAGCCGTGCTGCTGAAGATAGATCAGGATCGGATCGCCGTGCGCCTCGCCGGTCCGCGCCGCGCTGACGGCCTGGACGTCCTGCTGGTCCTGGTTCTTGACCAAGGGTCCGACCCAAGGGATGGTGAACCACTCCCCCTGATGCGAACGGTCGCCGCGCTCGAAGTGGATCTCGCCCTGCTCGTCGGTGTAGCGCGTCGTCGTGTTCTCGCCGCGCGATTTGGACCAGTTCTGGGACGTCAGGAACGGCAGGTTCAAGGTGATGTTCTTGGCCTTCTGCGTGTAGGCGTCGATCGCGGCGAACTTCGCGGGGCCGAGCTCGGCGTCGTGCTTGCTCTGCAGGTCGCGGTAGGCCTCCTCGGTGCTGTCGCTCGTGGCCTGCTGCGTGCCCATGCGCCAGCCCATCTTCACGAGGGACTTGAAGTCGCCGTGCAGGGCCTGGGCGACGGCCTCGGCCTCCTCCGGCTTGCGCGGGTCGACGACGTACTCGAGCACGACGCGCTTGCCCTGCGTCTTCGCGTTCGAGAAGCCGAGGGAGGCGGACGTGTAGCGATTGAGCTGCTTGGCGAGCTCGCGATCGATCAGATTGAGCAGGATGTTGCCGCCGGCGATCGCGAAGTCGGCCGCCGGAATCGTCTGCGCGAGGCGGGCGCCTTTCGTGCGGATCTCGACGCGGTCGACGCGGAAGCGGAAGCGCAGCTCGGACTCGGACAGCCGGTAGATCGTCAACGTCGCCTCGCCGCTCTCGGTGCCGTTGAAGGTCAAGGAGGCGTTGAAGGCGGTGTCGGCGGCCTGCGTGATGTTCTCGCCGAGCGTCTCGGTGTGGCCGACGGTGAGGCGGAAGGGCATGCGCCACAGCTCGCCGACCTTCATCGCGGCGATGCGCTCCTTCTTGAACGGCAGGACGGTCTTGATGTCGCGCAGATCGATGAGGCGGTCGACTTCTTTACAGGTGGCCTTGCCCTCGAGCGGGCGGATCACCATCGAGGAGCCCTCGAGACGGCCTCCGAGCCAGAGGCTTCCGGAGACGCCGGGAACCTGCTCCAAGGCTTGGGTGAAGGCATGACCGTAGCCCACCGAGAGCCGCTCCTCGTCGACGATGGTCAGGCGCCCGTCGGGCAACGGGGCCAACCAGCGCCGGAAGCCGGCGCCGGTGCCGCCGAAGTCGCCGGGTAGCCTGTATTCATATTGAAGCTTGAGCTGGCGGCAGAGCTGATCGAGGACGCGGTCGCGCATTTTCTCGGAGAAAATGACTCGCTCCGGCGCGGAGAAGCCGCCTTCCGGGGTGGTCGCCCCGATCGGGCTGTTCGGCGTTGAGCCGGGGTCGGCCTTGAAATCGTCCCACTCGCTGTCCGAGATGGGAGCCATGGTCGCCTTGAGCTGAGCGAAGGCGGGGGTCGAAAGGATGATGAGGGCGGCGGCCAGCGCGACGGGTCGGCGTTCTATCATTAGGGATAGAATACCGTGCCCCCCGCCCCGTGTCCTGGGGCTAAAGACCTAGAAAACCGGTTTTATCGTTCTTTAATCCGTCATGATCGAGCCGTCCGCGAAGCGACCGCGGGTGGCCCCGGCATCCCCCAATTTATCCACCTCGGAGCGGCCTTTCTTGAGGACGTAGTGCGCCTTGATCTCCGCGGCCCCCTTGTGGGCGCCGTCGACGGCGGCCACGAAGTCGCCGGTGACGTCCAGGGGGTCGATGAACTGGATCAGGACGCGGAACACGTCCGCATGGCCCATCCCGGAGCGGTTCTCATGCGAGAACACCTTCGCGAACCGCTGCGCCCGGTCCTCGTTGTTCGGCGCCGACGCGGCGTCGGCCATATCCGTGACGAGCCCCGCCGCGCGGCCGGCCATGTTGGCGAGCCAGCTGTCCCCGCCCTCGCGGATGTCCAGGTCGCGCTTGGCCTGGGCCTGATCGTAGACCAGGCGCCCGTTCTCCAGGCGCCCGTTCTTGACCAGCCACTCGGCCCACGGCCGGTCCTCGGGCTTGGTCCCGACAGCATACGCCTTCAGCAGCTCCGGAGCGGTGGCCGCGAGCGCGTCGCGCACCGCCTTCTGGTTGATCACCATCGTGAGCGACACCCAGCCCTTCTGATCGGCGCCCTCGGCGCGGCCCTCCAGGCGCTCGACGCGGGGCACCGGAATCTCCATCGTGCGGTCGACGCCGCCGCGACGCGCCGCGCCCGCCAGACGCAGCACCGCGTTCACGTCCTCGACGCCGGAGGACACCGACGAGGCGGGCAGGCGCAGGAAGGCCTGGTTGTGCATGTACACGCCGAACGCTTCGCTGTGGGGTTGACCGTCGGCAGCGTAAGTGACGAACTCGACGTTGCGGCTCTCCAGGTTCTTGACCATCGGACCGAGGAAGGGAATATTAAAAAATTCGCCGCTAGGCGAATTTGCCGCGTTGTGGAACTTGAACTCGCCGCCGTCCTGGGTGTAGCGCTTGACCGTGTCGTTGCCGGTCGAAGAGCTCCAGTTGCCGGCGAACAGGAACGGCACGCCGATGGAGACGCTGCGCGAGCGGCCGTTGTACTGCGACATCGCGGCGTAGGTGGCGTAGCCCAGGCGCAAGGCGTTCTCCTCCTGGATCTCGGTGTAGGCCTGCTGCGTCTCGTCGTTCGAGGTGTGGGTCGTCGCCATGCGCCGCGCCAGATCCACCAAGGTCTTGAAGTTGCCCTGCAGGGCCTCGGCCATCGCGCGGGCCTGGTCCGGGTCGGTGGGGTCGATCACGTACTCGAGCACGAGGCGGCGCCCGTCGGATTTCGAGCGGCCGATGCCGAGGTACAGCGCCGTGTAGCGATTGAGCTGCTTGGCGATCTCCTTGTTGACCAGCTTCAGCGCGGCGTTCGTGCCCTGGAAGGCGAACTCGGCGGCCGGGATCGTCTTGCTGATGCTCAGCGAGCGCGAGTGCACGCCCACGTAGTCGATGCGGAAGCGGAAGCGCGCCTTCTTCTCGGACAGCCGCCACAAGGTCATGCTCGCCGTGCCCGTCTTCCCCTTCGAGACGCCGAAGGACAGGGCGACGTCCTCGCCGGCGACGCCGGAGACGCCGGCGCCGTAGCTGACGTTCAAGGTCATCGGGATGCGCCACAGCTCGCCGTTCTCCATCGCCATGATGCGCTTGGTGGTGAAGGGAATGGCGAGCTTGATGTCGGTGACCTTGAGCAGGCGGTCCATCTCCGAGCACGTGCCGTAGGAGCCCAGGCGGCGGATCACCATGGACCTGCCGTCCACCGTGGCGCCCGCCCAGATCGAACCGTGCGCTCCGGTGTTTCCGAGCTCGTCGCCCAGGGACTTGCTCCAGCCGATCTTGAGCTCTTCGGTGTCGATCAACGCGAGCTTGCCGTCGATGTCGGCCTCCATTCGACGGTTGAAGCCGATCGTCGCCGAGGGCCAATCCGGACCGCCGACCGTGTAATCCTTATTCAGCTTGATACGCCGGCACAGCTGGTCGAGCACGTCCTTGCGGCGCTCCTCGTCCATGCGCCGGCGGTCGGGGTCGGCGTAGCCGCCTTCGGCGCCGCCCGCCACGGGCTCGCCCGGCGCGGGCGCAGGCGCGGCGACGGGCGTCGACCACTGGCTTTCGGCGGCATCGCCGTCGGCGTCGGGCACGACGGCGGCGACGGCGGGCGTCGTCAGCAGAAGCGAGGCGAGCAGGAGGTTTTTCATCTTCCCAGGATACCCCGGGAACGACCCCGCCGAAGGGGTCGGCGGACGCCGGAACCCCGTCCGAGGGTCCCAAACCACTGAGGTTGTTACTTTGTCGGCTTGTCGGAAAAGATCTCTTCGAAGAACGACTTCATCGTCTCCCAGGAACGGCGGTCGGCCTCCTTGTTATAGGCCATGCCCTTGGAGGTGTCGGTGCCCGCCTCGGGAACGGTAAAGCTGTGCACGGCCCCGCCGTACTGGACGAAGGACCAATCCGCCCCGGATTTGCGCATTTCCTCGATGAACGCGGGAACGCCGGGATTGACGAAGTTGTCGTCGGCGCCGTGGAGGACCAAGATCGACGCCTTGGGTTTCTCCGTCGTGGGCGTCGGGGTGGCCAGGTTGCCGTGGAAGCTCGCCACGCCCTTGAGGTCGGTCCCGGCCCGTGCCAACTCCAGGACGGTCGTGCCGCCGAAGCAGTAGCCGATGGCGGCCACCTTGCCTTGGTCGACGAAGGGCAGCTTCTTGAGCTGCTCCAGGCCGGCCAGGGCTCGCTCGCGCATGGCCTTGCGGTCGCCGAAGAAGGCCCCGGCGAGCTTTCCCGCTTCTTCATGATCCTTAGCGTATACGCCTTTCCCGTACATATCCAACGCGAAGGCGGTATAGCCCAATTTAGCGAGCTGCTCCGCGCGGCGGCGGGCGTAGGGGCCCTGCCCCCACCACTCATGGACGACGAGCACGCCCGGACGGGTGTCCTTAAACCCATCCTCCCAGGCGGCATAGCCCTGAAGGACGACGTCTCCGTGCTTGTATTCGACGAGCTTGGTCTTGATCAAGGCCTGGGCAGGCAAAGCGGCGAATAAAACGGCCAAAATGGCGTATTTCATGGGTGCCAGGATACAAAATCCGAAACACGATCGGTCTATACTCTCTCGACGGCGGGGATTGCCGCTGCAACGCCGATAGATTCGCCGAGGGCGAATCATAAGAGGACAACACGATGACGCGCCGAGCGTCCCCGCCGTCCCTATCTCATAGGTCTATGGGCCCATATTTGGAGGGGCCCCCCGCCGACCTCCCCGTAGTCCCCGGGCCCCCGTCTTCGACCTCTTTGCCGGCTACCCTGGGAGGAGTGAAGATCAGCCTGATCGCCCTCCTGCTCCTGGCCCCCGGCGCCCGTGGCGCCGATTGGGCCGAGTCGGCCCGCCCGGTATACCGGGGCGTCGAGGCCGTCGCCGACGGCGTTTACGGGCTCGTCCGCGGCCACCTGATCTCCGCCGTTCTGCCGGGCCGCCTGTCGCGCCGCCTGAGCGCGGTGCCGGTCGGCACCTCCGACCAGATTTTCGCCGAGCGCCTGCGCCAGCGCGAGGATAAGGCCGTCCGCCACCTGCTGGAGAGCCGCCCGGTCGGCCCGATGGGCCCCGCCGAGACCGCCGCCTGGCAGCGCCGGGCCGCCGGCATCCACGCGACCGTGCTCACCGACGCGATGGCCGACGCCTTGGTCCGCCGCTACCAGCTCGAGCGCTTCGGCAAGGACTCGGGCGCCTACGCCTCCAACCTCTCCAACTGGGACCCCGAATTCATGATGTCAGCCGGCGTGCTCGGCGGCGCGTACCTGTACGTCGCCGGCCTGCGCACCGACTTCAACGTCGGTCCGCTGCGCGTGGACTTCGACACCTGCACCGGCCTGGCCGCGCAACGCGCCCTGCAGAACGGCGACGGCCGCGGCCTCGCGGCCCTGAGCCTTGCCCGCCGCGGCTCTCCCCTGTCGCTGAAGACCGAGTGGGGCCTGAAGGACGGGCGCATGGCCTCCGAGAAGGTCGGCGTCAACTACTCTACCCGCTTCTAAAGCCGCGCGCGCAGGAGGGCATCCTCTTCGTGTCCTGGTTCTGGGGCGACGCCGACGCCGCCGGCTTGATGCAGTCGCGCTTCACCGCGCCGCCGCGCGCCTGCGGCAAGAACACCCCCGGCCTGGAGAGCGACGCGATCCCGCGCGCGGACGGCTATCTGAAGGCGCTGCAGGACAACCAGACGAACAGCAAGTCGAAGACGAAGAGCCTCATCGGCGGCCGCTGGCCGGACCCCCAGTAACGCGCCAAGTCGCGCGCGTCCGGCCGTTCCCCACGTTATCCACAACCTCGGCTCGCGGTGTTGTCGACAACACTGAAACCGCCTCCTGTGGATAGCGCGGAGAACGTGCGCGCTACTTAGCCGGTCGCTTCAAAAAAACGGCGGCGAGCGGCGGCAACTGCATCTTGACCGAGAACGCCCGCCCGTGCCAAGGCTCCTTGTCGGCCTTGACCCCGCCGCCCAAGGTGACGCCCGAGCCGCCGAACTCGGAGGCGTCGGAGTCCGCGAGCTCTCCCCACCAGCCGGCGCACGGCACGCCCACGCGATAGTTCGGACGCGGCACCGGCGTGAAGTTGAACACGCACAGGACTTCCTCGTCGGGCAAGGCGCCTTTGCGCAGGAAGGATACGACGGAATTGTCCGAATCGGAGGAATCGACCCACTCGAAGCCCGTGTGGTCGCAATCCTTCTCGTGCAGAGCGGGCTCGGAACGGTAAATCCGGTTGAGCCGCTCCACCCAGCGCATCACGCCCTTATGGGGGTCGTGCGCGAGCAGATGCCAGTCGAGCGAGCGGTCATGCCCCCACTCCTGACGCTGGGCGAACTCGCCGCCCATGAACACGAGCTTCTTGCCGGGCATCGCCCACTGCCAGGCGTAGAGCAGACGCAGGTTGGCGAACTTGCGCCAGTCGTCGCCGGGCATCTGCGCGATCAAGGCGCCCTTACCGTGCACGACCTCGTCGTGCGAGAGCGGCATCACGAAGTTCTCGTGGAACTGGTAGATCGCGCGGAAGGTGATCTCGTTGTGGTGGTACTTGCGGTGGACCGGGTCCTCGCGCATGTACTTGAGCGTGTCGTGCATCCAGCCCATGTCCCACTTGAGGCCGAAACCCAAACCGCCCAGGTACGTCGGCTTCGACACGCCGCCCCAGGCCGTGCTTTCTTCCGCCGTGGTCTGCGCGTCGGGGTACTCGCCGTACACGCGCTCGTTGAGCTGCTTCAGGAAGTCGATGGCCTCGAGGTTCTCGCGGCCGCCGTGCTTGTTCGCGATCCACTCTCCTTCTTTGCGCGAGTAATCGAGATACAGCATCGAGGCGACGGCGTCCACGCGCAGGCCGTCGGCGTGGAATTTATCCAGCCAGAACAGGGCGTTGGAGATCAGGAACGCGCGCACTTCGTTGCGCCCGTAATTGTAGATGGACGATTTCCAGTCGGGATGAAAGCCCAGCTTCGGGTCGGCGTGCTCGTATAAGGCGGTTCCGTCGAAAAAATGAAGGCCGTGCCCGTCGGTCGGGAAATGCGACGGGACCCAATCGAGGATGACGCCGATGCCTTCCTGATGCAGATGATCGACGAGGAACATGAAGTCCTGCGCCGAACCGTAGCGCGAGGTCGGCGCGAAATAGCCCGTCGTCTGATAGCCCCAAGAGCCGTAAAAGGGATGCTCCATGACGGGCATGAGCTCGATGTGGGTGAAGCCGAGCTTCTTCACGTGCGCGGCGAGCAGAGGAGCGATCTCGCGGTAGCTCAGCGAGCGGTTGCCTTCCTCCGGCACGCGCCGCCAGGAGCCGAGATGGCACTCGTAGACCGACATAGGCGCGTTCAAAGCGTTTCGTTGCTTGCGGCCCGCGACCCATTCGGCGTCGCCCCACTCGTAGTCGAGATCCCAGACGATCGAGGCCGTGCGCGGCGGCTCTTCGTGCCTGAAGCCGTACGGGTCGGCCTTTTCGGCCTTGTGCCCGCCGTGATGGGACGAAACCCAATATTTGTACACGTCGCCTTTCTTGACGCCGGGGATAAAGCCCTCCCAGATGCCGGAGGAGGCGCGCGGCTTGAGCGGATTTTTAGTCTTGGCCCAACCGTTAAAGTCGCCGATCACCGTGACTTTTTTTGCGTTGGGCGCCCAGACGGCGAAGCGGACGCCTTTTTTGCCGCCGAGAGTCTCGAGATGCGCGCCGAGCTTTTCGTAGAGCCGCCCGTGCGTGCCTTCATTGAAAAGATGGAGGTCGAGGTCGGTGAGGCCGCTCATTCCGCGTCCGGCGCGCGGCCGGCGGCGCCGGTGAGCAAGGCGAGACGCCCGGCGAGGCGCGGAGTCAGAGCGCCCGCGTCCATGCGCCAGCGCCAGTTTTTTTCCGTCGTGCCGGGCCGGTTCATGCGCGCGTCGGGGCCGAGGTCGAGCAAATCCTGCATCGGCGCTATCGCCGTGCGCGCGGGTGAGCGCCAGACCATGCCGATCATTTCCCAGGACGGGCGCTCGGGCTCGCGGCCGAGGGCGCGGCGGAAGGCGCGGCGCTCTTTTTCGGCGTCGGCGGCGGAGCGCTGAGCGTTCACGGTCCCGTCGTCCTCCCACCAGGCGCGCGTGGTGTCGTTGTCGTGCGTGCCGGTGTAGCCGACGCAGTTTTCCTTCCAGGCGTTCGGCCAGTCCTTCTCGGCGCCGCCGAAGGAGAATTGCGCGAGGCTCATGCCGGGCAGCTTGTACTTGTCCCGGAGGGCGAGGACCCCGGGCGTGGCGACGCCGAGGTCCTCGGCCACGATCTCGAGTTGGGGCACTCCGCGCAGGACGGCGTCGAAGAACTCGTCGCCGGGCGCCTGCACCCAGCGACCCTTGATCGCGGTGGTCTCGCCCGCCGGGATCTCCCAATAATTGCGGAAGCCGATGAAGTGGTCGAGGCGCAGGGCGTCGAAGCGCTCGGCGCAGGCCTTGAGCCGTCCGATCCACCACTTGAAGGCGGTTTCCTGATGGCGCTCCCAGCGGTACAGCGGATTTCCCCACAGCTGTCCGGCCTTGGAGAAGTAGTCGGGCGGCACGCCCGCGACCGCCGTCGGCCGTCCGGAGGCGTCGAGCTGGAACAGCTCCTGGTTGGCCCAGCAGTCCGCGCTGTCATGGCGCACGTAGATCGGCGCGTCGCCCATGAGGCCGACGCCGCGCGCGGCGGCGTGAAGGCGAAGGGCCTCCCATTGGCGCGCGAACAGCCACTGAGAAAACTCGTGGAAGCGTATTTCGTCGGGGACGTTCGCGCGCGCCTCGGCCAGACGCGCGGGGTCACGGCGGCGCAGGCGCTCGTCCCACTCGGTCCAGGGCCGCGCCTGGTTGGCGTCCTTGAGCGCGCAGAACAACGCGTGATCGGCGAGCCAGGACGCCTCGCGGACCCGGAAGGACTCGAAATCCTGCTTATCCTCTTTCGAGCCGCGGCGGCCGAAGCCGTGGAAGGCCGCGCGCAGCGCCTTCGGCTTGGACTGGCCCAGTTCCGCCTTCTTGAGCAGGCCTTCGGCCGCGAGCAGGTCCGTGCAGATCAACGAAGGGCTGCCCGCGAAGCTCGAGGGCGAGGCGTAGGGCGAGCCGAGCTCGTCGGGCGGGCACACCGGGAGCATCTGCCACCAGGACTGGCCGGTGTCGGCGAGGAAATCCGTGAACTCGCGCGCCGCCGCGCCCAAGGTCCCGCCCCGCGCGCCGGGCCAGGAGGTCGGGTGCAGGAGCACGCCGCTCGAGCGCCGCGTCAACGTCGGTTTGGCCGCCATCGGAGAAGGATTCTAGCAAACGTGGTATGATGGCCGCATGTGCGGACGCTACGCCGTCGGAGCCGATCCGGTTAAAACCGCCGCCCGTTTCGGCGTCGCGCCGGCCCCGGGGCTCAAGTCGCGGTGGAACGTCGCCCCGAGCCAGCAGGCGCCCGTGCTGATCCTGTCGCCCGCCAAGCGCATGGCCATGATGAGTTGGGGCCTGCTCCCGGCCTGGGCCAAGGGCCCCGCCGCCAAGCCGCAGATCAACGCCCGCGCGGAAACCTTGGCCGACAAGCCGTTCTTCCGCGAGGCGTTCCGCTGGCGCCGCGCCCTCATACCCGCCGACGGCTGGTACGAGTGGCCCAAGAAGGGCGCGGACAAGTCGCCGCGCTATTTCGCGCTCAAAGACGGCGAGCTCTTTTCCTTCGCGGGGCTGTGGGAGCCGGGAAACTACGCCGTGATCACCGTGGAGGCCAACCCCGCGGTCGCCCGGTTTCACGACCGCATGCCCGCGATCCTGCCGGCGGACGCCGAGGCCGAGTGGCTCGATCCCAAGACCAAGCCGGAACGCGCCGCCGAGCTTCTGCGACCCTATCCCTCCGACCGCCTGTCCATTCACGCCGTCTCCCCGCGCGTCGGGACAGTCGCCGTCGATGAGCCTGGATTGCTCGCTCCCGCGACCGACTCCCAAGGCGAGCTGTTCTAATCTGGTAAAATCCCGGCATGATCGCGCAGACGGCTTTTCTCGAAAATCTCTTCTCCTGCCTGTGGCAAGAGTACCGCGAGCGCGTGGAGTACGCCCGCTCCTACGAGAACATCCTCAAAAGCTGCGGCGGCAACTTCCAAAACGACCACATCGCCTTCCGCACGTTCGCCGCGCAGGAGCGCTGGTCCGGGATCGCGGCGATCTCGCGGCCCTTCGAGGCGCTCGGCTACCGCGCCGCCGCGACCTACGACTTTCCCGACAAGAAGCTGACCTCGATCCACTTCGCGCCGCCGTCGGACGCTCTCCCCAAGCTGTTCATCTCCGAGCTGCGCGTCTGGGAGCTGTCCCCCCGCGCGCGCCGGATCATCGCGGGCGCCGCGGCGAAGGCCGCGCCCGGGCTGAGCGACGCGGAGCTGGCCTCGTTGTCCGACCTGCCCAAGCTCCCCGCGCGCAAACGCGAGGCGCTGCTGCGCCGCTGGGCCGCGCGCTTCTCGCGCCCCTGGCCCGCGCCCACGTCCGCCGACGCCGTCGCCCTCGAGCGCGAGTCGCAGTTCGCCGCCTGGGTCCTGCTGCACGGGCACACGGTCAACCACTTCACCGCCGCGGTGCACGCGCACGACGTGGCCTCGCTCGACGACATCGAGAAGACCGTCTTGGCTCTCAAGGCCGCGGGCGTGCCGATGAAGCACGAGATCGAGGGCGAGCCGGGCTCGAAGCTGCGCCAGTCCTCCACCCAGGCCGTCGTCATCCCGGTCGAGATGCGCGCCGGCTCGCGCGTGGTCAAAAAGCCCTGGACCTACGCCTACTTCGAGATCGCCGAGCGGCCGCTCATAGACGGACGCCGCTATGAGGGCTTCCTCGGCGGCCAGGCGACGAATCTCTTCGAAATGACGCGGCGCTCATGAGGGGACAGAGCTCCCCCCGCTGGCAGGTTCTCCTCCTTCACCGTCCCGGCGCGCCCTTGATCGCGGGCCTGCCGGCCGCCGTGCGCTCCGCCGTGCGCGCGGGCCAGGAGCTGGGCCCCGACCGGATCGTGATCGCCGGCGCCGACGACGACTTCCTGCGCCGCTGGTCCTTTCAGCTTCACGCCGCCGGCGTACCGACCCTCGGCGACAAGCTCGGCTCGGCCGCGCTCGACGCGCGCCTGCCCTTGCTCGCGCTCGACGCGGACTGTTTTCCCGACGAAGAAGCGTTGACGGATTTCGCCGCCGCCGCGGGCGCCCGCGACGCGCGCCGGGCGCTGTCCGGACGCCCCGCGGCCGCCCTGCGTCAGGCTCCCGCGGCGCTGGGCGCCGGGACCAAGCCGCCGGAGGACGTTCACGCGAAGGCGCTCGCGGCGTCGGACGGGGCGGACGTCGCCGCCGGCGCCTTCTTTGATACACGTAGCTCCGGGGCAGCTCTCGCCGCAGATGCTTTGTACGCGCGCCTGGCCAAGGACAACGACGGCTACCTGGCCCGGTTCGACCGGAAGCTCTCGATCGCGATCACGCGCTGCCTGCTGCCCTTTCCGGTGACGCCCAACCACGTCACGACCGCCGGGCTGATCCTGGGCCTGCTCGGCGCGTGGTGGCTGGCCGCGCCCTCCGCGCGCCAGCAGTTCTACGGCGCGCTGGTGCTGTGGTTCTGCTGCCTGCTCGACGGCTGCGACGGTGAGATCGCACGCCTCAAGCACCTGTCTTCGCCGTCGGGCGCGGCCTACGACGTCTGGGCCGATCACTTTTCGCACCTGATGACCTTCGTGGCCCTGCCCATCGGCGTGGCGCGCCTGCACCCCGGGCAAAATTGGCTCGTCCCGGGCGCCCTGCTCGTGTCCGGCTTCCTCGCCTGCGGCTTCTCGGTGTGGTATCTCGTCCTGCGCGTCCCCGAGGACAAGCGCGGACCTATGGCTCTGACCGTGGAGCGCATCGCCAGCCGCGACTACGTGTATCTGATCGTCGCGCTGACCGCGATCGGGCGTCTCGACTGGTTCGTCTGGGCCGCGGCGCTCGGCTCGCACGCCTTCAACGCCTGGCTTTGGGTCGAGTCGCGGAAAGTCGTCGCGGCCGCTTAAGGTTACTCTAATCCCCAGGACTTGCGCGCGGCCGCGGCCTCATCCTCGGAGCGGACCTTCTTGAACTTCGCCGGCGTGCCGTTGACGCGAGCCGAGCACTCGGCCCAGGTCGCGTGGCGCATCACCTTGCCGTCCAAATAGGAAAGATAGGAGACGGGGCGGGTGTCGGCTTTTTTATCCCCGGCTTTCGGGCGCGCGGGCAAAGCCTTCGCCTCGGAGGGCAGCAGCGAGCCGTACGGATAGCTCATCAGAGGCCCTTCGTATAAATCGTACGGCTTGCGCTTGGCCGCCGCGACCGCGAGCTCGTCGCAGCGTTCGTTCGCGTCGTGGCCGTCGTGACCCTTCACCCAGCGCCACTCCACGCCTCCGCGCCCGCGCGCGGCGACGAGCGCCTCGAGCACGCGCCACAGGTCCTCGTTTTTCACCGGTTCACCCGCGGCGGTGGTCCAGCCGCGGCGCTTCCAGCCGCGAATCCAGTTCGTGATGCCCTCGATGACGTAGGTCGAATCGGTGTGGACGACGACGCGGCCGGGCAACGCCTCGACGGCGCGCAGGCCGGCGATCACCCCGCCCAGCTCCATGCGGTTATTCGTCGTGGGCTCCTCCCGCCCCGCGCGCTCGATGACGCGCCCGTCGGCGCTCGCGATCACGCAGGCCCAGCCGCCGGGCCCGGGATTTCCCGAACAGGCGCCGTCCGTAAAAAGGAGGATCATCGCGTTAATGGTAGAATTTCCGTCCTATGGCAGTCACCTGGTTGTGGGCCGGCTTCGTCCTCGTCATAACCGTCATGATGGTGTTCGATCTCGGCATCCTTCAGAAGAAGGCGCACGTCATGACCGTGCCCCAGGCCGCGCGGATGGTCGCCGTGTGGTGGGCGCTGGCCGGAATCTTCGCCCTCGCGGTTTACTTCGTCTACGGCCACGACAAGGCCTTCCAGTTCGTCTCGGCCTACATTTTGGAGCAATCGTTATCCGTCGACAATCTCTTCGTCTTCATCCTCATCTTCGCGTTCTTCAACATCGACGCCGAAAACCAGCCGCGCGTGCTGCACTGGGGCATTTTGGGCGCGATCGCGATGCGCTTCATCTTCATCTTCGCGGGCCTGTCGTTGCTCGAGGCGTCGCACCTGATGTTCTACGTGTTCGGCGCGATCCTCGTGTTCACCGGCGGCAAGATGATGTTCGCCGGCGACGAGCAGATGGAGCCGGGGAAAAACCCCGCGCTGCGGCTCCTGCATAAGTTCCTGCCCGTGACCACGGGACTGCACGGCCACCGCTTCTTCACGCGGCTCGACGGCGTCCTGCACGCGACGCCGCTGTTCGCCGCGCTCGTCGTCATCGAGGCCACCGACCTGATCTTCGCCGTGGACTCGATCCCCGCGGCGCTCGGCGTCAGCTCGGACCTGTTCGTCGTCTACACGTCCAACATTTTCGCGGTCATGGGCTTGCGCTCGACCTACTTCCTGCTCGCGGGCTCGATGACGGAGTTCAAATACCTCAAGCACGGCGTTTCCGCGGTGCTCGTATTCGTCGGGGTTAAGATGATCATCAAGGACTTCTACCACGTTTCGACGGGCGCCTCGCTCGCCGTCATCGGCGGCACCCTGATCGCGGCGATCGTCGCGTCCATCCTGACCCGCAATAAGGCCTAATTCTTCTGGGCCGTATTCCAAATCTTCCCTAGGCCTTCCGCTTCAGAGGGATTTTCACGCAGCTTGGTAAGATCGCTCCATGACCAAGACCCCCTTCGCTCCGCGCAAGGCCGTCGCCGCTCTCCTCTCCTCCATTCTCTGCGTCTGCGCGCCGCTGCAGTCGTTCGCGCAGGCGATCAACGCCCGCGCCGGCGTGGCGCCCGTCACGGGCCCGGCCGTCATCCCACAGCTCGGCGGCGGCTTCGCCCCGATCTCGGCGCCCTCCTTGTCCGGCGCCGGTCTGATCGCCCCCTCGCTTTCCGGTCTCAGCATGACGCCCGCGCCCGCTCTCGCTGCTCCCGTCGCGCTGGTCGCTCCCACCGCCAGCGTCTCGCCCGCCGCCGCGATCGCCGCGAAGCCCGCGACGCCGCTCGCGGCCGCCGTCGCCCTCGGCGCCAGCCTGAACGGAGACAAGAAAGACGCCGCCGCGGCCGCTCCCGCGCTCGATTCCTTTTATAGCGGCTCCGCCGCCGCGAAGTCCGACGACGCGGTCCCCGGCGCGGCCGGTGAAGGCGCGGCCCCCCTGGCCCCCGCCGCCAAGGCCGGACCCGTCGGCCCCGAGACCAACCCCGAGCTGTTCGCGCCGCGCTCCTCGCGCGTCGGCGTCGGCCCGGCCAAGTACGTTTACTGGAACGCCTTCTACAACATCCTGCAGTGGGCCAACCTGAAGTTCGCGAAGGACCCGAACCGCCGCGTGTCGTGGGATAAGTGGCCCACCAAGCTCGGCCTCGCCTACCTGATCGCCAAGATCCGCTTCGTCCGCTCCGACACCCTCACCGATCCCAACGACTACGCCTCCAACGACGTGAAGCCCAAGGGCGAGGAGCCCCTGCAGGCCAAGCGCGGCTACACCGCCGACGGCTCGTGGGTTTCCGACAAAGAGAACCCGCGCATGGGCGCCGAGAACACGCGCGACGGCTCCAACATCCCTCCCAAGAAGGTCCGCCCCGACGCCGAGAACCTGATGCTCAAGGCGCGCGAGATCGGCAAGCTCAAACACCGTCTCGAGATCGGCGGCAAGACGATCTTCCAGCCCGCGCTCATCCTCAACGACCTCGCCGGCGGCTGGATCCAGTTCCAGTTCCACAACTTCGGCGGCAACACGAAGCGCGACCCGATCACCGAGAATCCTCACAAGGTCGAGATGCCCGCCAAGGAAGGCTGGAAAGAGAAGGAGATGGTCGTCGACCGCACCAGCAAAGACCCGACCCGTGTGACCGATAACGGCCGACCGACGATCATGAACGAGCGGACCCAGGCCTGGATCCAGGCCCAGATCTACGGCACGAACGAAGAGGAGCAGAAGCCGCTGCGCACCTGGACCGACGGCAAGATGCTCGTCGACGAGAACGGCCGCCTGCCCGCCAACCCGGCCAAGCCCGGCATCGACCTCTCCGGCTTCACGAACAACTACAACCCCCTGCTCTCCTTCCTGCACTGGGCGTTCGTCGTGAACCACAACAACATCGTCGACCATATCCGGAAGTTCAACCCGGGCTGGGACGACGCGGCGCTCTTCGACTACGCCCGCAAGATCAACGTCGCGAGCATCAACCAGATCCACACGACGGAGTGGACCGAGGACCTCCTTCAGCATCCTACTCTTCAAGAAGGCATGCACGCCGAGTTCTACGGCCTCTTCGGCCCGAAGATCAAGGCCTGGCTGATGCGCATGTCCTACCGCCACCCGTGGTTCGCCAAGCTCATCAAGCCGGTCTCCAACAACGACGTGATCTGGGGCATGCCCGGCTCGAAGTGGGAGCACCACGACGGCCCGTTCCAGGTGCCCAAGCACTTCCGCATGGTGTACCGCCTGCACGAGTTGATCCTCGACCAGCACGAGTTCATCGAGCCCGGCACCGACCGCATGCTCGGCCGCGCCGAGCTGATCGACTTCGTCCACCAGAACACGCGCCCGATCGTGGAGAAATACGGCTACGACGTGCTCGCCTACTCCTTCGTCAAGAAGTCGGCCGGCGCGCTCAAGCTCCATAATTTCCCCACGGCGCTGACCCAGTTCAAGAACCAGCAGAACGGCCAGCTCACCGACCTCGCGATGCTCGACATCTTCCGCGAGATGACCGACGGCACGGGCTCCTACAACGAGTTCCGCCGCTCGCTCGGCGAGCCGCCCGTGAAAAGCTTCCTCGAGCTGACCGGCGGCGACGCCGAGCTCGCCAAGGAGCTCGAGCGCACGTTCGAGGGCGACATCGAGGCCGTGCCCCCGGGCATCGGCATCCTGGCCGAGCCCAAGCCCGCGGGCTTCGCGCTGGGCTTCACCCAGTTCTACCAGTTCGTGCTCAACGCGCCCCGGCGCGTGAAGAGCAACCGCCATCTGACCGAGTTCTACACGCACAAGGACTACACCTACGAAGGCATGGAGTGGGCGTGGCACAGCGGCGGCATGGGCGGCGTGATCGCCCGCGCGATGAAGGGCCTGCCCAACGGCCCCGCCGTCATCGCTTCGATGGAAGGCGTCACGCGCTGGTTCGCCCCGTGGCAGGACACCGAGACGTTCCCGGTGCGCCTGCTCGACAAGGCCAACGAGAACTCAAGCAAGATTCTTAAGAAGACGATGCGGCTGCTCGCGATCGGCACGTTCACCGCCTTCTCGGCGTGGCTCGGCGTAGCCGTTTCCGCCTTCACCGTCGTGCCCGTCGCGATGCTCGCGCTGGGCCTGCCGGTTCTCCTCTACTACAAGCGCATGCTCGCGTGGCGCTACATGCAGAAGACGTGGCAGAGCGCCTATACGGACCGCCGCCATTCGATGTTCCCGACGTTGTTCCAGGGCGAAAAGACGGCGCGCGTCGCCGCGGTTCTCGGCAGGCTCGGCGCGCGGGTCGCGCTGTACGGCGGCCTGTTCGCCGCCTGGACCCTGATCGGGACGAACCCGGTCGTGGCGGTCCTCGCGGGCCTCACGGCGCTCTCGGCGCGCTCCGTCATGAAGGCGACGGACGTGTATGAGAACGACATGCAAATCCTCAAGATCGCCCTGCAGAACCGTCTGCGCGAGGGCTACGAGGCTCAGATCACGAAGGCCGCCGACGTTCCCGGCGACAGCGCGATCGAGAAGCGCTATTCGTTCCTCGTGCAGCCGGGCTCCAATGTGGCGACCGTCTGGCGCAGCTATCGCGCGCTCAACGAGCACGGCCTGGGCAAGATCAGCGCGTTCAAGACCGCTCTGATCTCGCACATCGTCTTCGGACACCGCACTCAGCGCGGCCTGGGCCTCAAGGCCCGCTGGAACGCCGGCATCCTCTTCAACCCGCTGGCGATCTACGTTCCGAACATGGTCAAGGCGCAGGGACCCTCCACCACGCGCATCTACGCGGCGGAAGGCAACGAAAAGGGCATCAAGCCCGGCGACGTGGACATGGAGGAGTTCGACAAGATGTTCTCCACCTACGCGCCCGGCCGCGACTACATGACCGCCTACGACTTCTCGCGCCTGCGCGAGGGCAACCGCTGGCGCGCCAAGCAGGAAGGCATCGGCGGCCCGTTCTACCGCTTCCTCGGCGGACTCGCGGTGAAGAAGCGCACGGATCAGCTGCTGCAGTTGTACGCCGACCGCGTGGCCAACGAGGATAAGGCCCTCGTTCCCGCGATCAGCCGCGACATGCTGCTCCGGTTCTACCAGGGCTCGGCCCAGGCCGACATCATGGCCGAGCGCGCGCTCGACGGGGTCCACCCGGACCTCCGCGCGGCGAACCCCGGCGGCAAGCCGACTCTGAAAGAGAAGGCGAAGTCCGACCTGAAGAAGCTGGGCGGAGCCGTCCGCACGCTCGCGGGCAGCCTCGTCCTGCCGTACACGCCCGCGCGGGTCATGACCGACGTCCGCGCGGCCGGAACCTTCTTCTCGACCGTGTGGCGCTTGGGCTGGATCGCGATCGCGGCCGTCGTCTCGTACTATCTCGTCCGCGACGTGACCCTGTACATCCTCATCCCCTGGCTCGTGGCCAAGGGCCTGTTCGGATTCTAGGAGCTATATGAAGAACCTCGTTCACTCGCTCGTTCTCGTCTCCGTCCTCGCCGCGGCCGCCGTGGCCGGCCCGATCCCCGAGGGCTCGTGGGGCTCCACCCAGATCAGGAAGCAGGACGTCATGGCCCTGATCATCAAGGCCGACAAGGACAACCCGACGTCCGGCTACGCGATCCTCGCCGAGTACACGCGCCTGCCGGTCCCGCTCCTGCCGGAGCGCCTGCGCGTCTGCAACTGGGTGCCGCGCCTGTACCTGTTCCGCATCGGACAGATCGACAAGCTGCGCTTCTCGCTCAAGCCCGTCAAGGTCGCCGCGGCCGGCGGCATCGAGGTGGACGCGAGCAAGGCCGTCAGCGAGCTGACCTTGACCGAAAAAGGCTCCCTCGCCGGCGCCGTGCTCATCCGCAAAGAGAACGGCCAGGCCGACGAGGAGATCAACTGGGAGGGCAAGGTCTCCTCGACGTGGGAAGACTACGTGCCCGGCGCCTACTTCGGCTCTCACGACGCCACCGGCGGCGACTACCTGCACAAGCGGATCAACACCCGCCTCTCCGCGGACAAGGTCGCCGACTTTTTCCAGGCCGACATCACCGGCAAGTTCGACATGATCGAGTCCGCGCCGAAGATCTTCACCTTCAAGGCGAAGGGCCCGATCGCTCAGGGCGCGGACAAGATCCTGCCGCGCATCGCCGTGTTCGTCGACATCGTGAACTGGAAGCCGTTCTTCACGACCGACGAGCTCCTCGTCATCAACCCCGACGACGCGAAGGACGTCGGGTTTTACTACGAGCGGCACTAGCCGCTGAGGACGATCCTCTGTCGTTGCGGCTGTCTCCGGTCGCTCGTGGCTAGCCGGGAAATTTCCCGCGCGTCGCGAAAAATTACGCCGCATTTTTCAATGCTATTCACTGCCGGCGCCGACAGCAAATAGTGCTGAAAAAATAATAACTAATTTTCTAAAAACGAAGGAGCCGCTAACGCGTCTTCGTTCCGCCGTTCTCCGCCGGACGGACCACCCGGGTCGTCCTCCAATAACCGACGAAGGCTTCTGCGCTGCGATCGGCGGGAATCCCCGCCGATAGCATCTCTTTCAAGACCGCCGCGTACCGTGACGGCCCTTCCGCGCCTCCGATCGGCTCGATCAGGCCGTTGAAATCCGAGCCGATCGTCACGGACTCGGCGCCGGCGTCCCGCGCGAGCGCGGCCGCGTGGGCCTTCAAGGACTCCATGGTACCGCCCGCGTAGTTCGCCGCGAGAGTAAGCCCCACGAGGCCGTGGCTGCGCTTGACCTCGCGCAGCAGCTCCGGCGAAATCGTCCGTTCGCAGGGAGTCAGCTCGCGTGCGGCCTCGTGCGAAAACAGCAGCGGCAGCTCCGGATGGCGCCGCGCCAGGTCGAACGCGGTCTTGTCGCTCGCATGGGTCAAGTCGAGGATGAGCCCCTTCGCGACGGCCCAATCCGCCAGCTTCTCCCCTTCGCCGGACAGCCCGCGAGGGCTGCGCCGCCCGTTGTCCTTCCCGCCGGGAACGCAGCTGGCCCACGGCCAGTAGCGCACCGCGGCGGCGCCGCCCCACGAGGTGCTCTTGAAGTGCGCGATCGTCAGCATCCGCAGGCCCGCGTTCCAGAGCGTCTCCAGGCGCGGGATCGTGTCCGCCCCCCCGGCGCCCTCGGCGGCGAGGATCACGCCCAGGCGCCACTCTTTCGACTTCAGCACGGCTTCAGCCTCGTCGGGCGTGCGGACGATGACGACGCGCGGATCTCGGGCGGCCCAGCGCCGGATCTTCGCGAACTGCCGCAGCACCTCGTTCGCGTAGCCGCCGCGCAGCAGCTGGGACAGAACCGGCGGAGCATAGGCGACGGCGACGATCAGGCGAACGTCGGCCGCCTCCAAGTCCTTCAGGTTCACCTGCTTCTCGATCATGGGAAGATGCAGGTGCAGATCGATCGCGGAAGCGAACGCGGGCGCCGGGGACAGGAGGCACGCCGCCAAGAGCGCCTTGAGCATGGCGCTATCGTACCTAAGTTATTTGATTGCGACGACCGCCCTCAAGCGCCGATGACGGCCAGCGGAATGAAGTCGGCGCCGATCCCGGAGGCGATCTGGTCGTGCTCCTTGTCGATGACGCGGCGCAGGGCGTCGAGGATAGCCATCATGTTCTTGCCCGGGCAATCGGTGTTCGTATAGTGCATGTGCGGCTCGAGGAAGCCCTTCGCCGCGGGGTCCTTCTTATATTTGAGCGACAGGTAGGTCACCAGGCGCGTCAGGCTCTCGATCTGCGCGTCGGTGGGCTTGAGCTTGTTGAAGTCGCCCATCATCGCGATGCCGATGTTGCCGTCGTTGGCCCCGCCCGCGTGCGCGCCGAGGTACTCCGCGTGACGGCCCTCGATCACGCGTCCGTCGCCGGCGACCAGGAAATGATAGCCGATGTCGGAGAACGCCTCCTTGCCCTCCTGCGCGCGGCCGACCATATGATAGTGCTGGGTTCCCTTCACGTCCGAGGCGGCCTCGTTTTCGCTCATCGCGCGGCGGCCCTGGGTGTGATGGACGGTGACGCGGTACGGATTCTGCCGCTGGTTCGAGCCGACGCGCGGGGCGGCGTGCCAACCCAGGCGGCTCATGATCGGAGCCACGCTGGGAAATTTCTGCTCGAGCTGAAAGCGGGCGAAGCCGAGCAAGGTCTCCCCCGCGCCCTTGGCCGAGCCTGGCGTGGCGCCGCTGCGCGAGTAATCGTAGTCGTCGGGCAGGGGCGGCACGACTCCGCCGGCGCGGCGTCGTTCCGATTCGGCCGCCGTGTAAACGATGCGCTTGCCGCGCGGCGCGCCCAAGGCGCCCGTGGGGCCGCCGTTGACGGCGTCTCGCATGCGCGTGCCGTCGAAGAAAGCGCTCGCTCCGTTCGCGACGTCCTCCGCAGCCGCCCCGGTGAAATCGGTCGGGGAAGCGTACGCGACCAGCTGCTTCACGGGCTGCCGAGGCTGATCGGACTCTTCCTCGCGAGGGGCGGCGGCGCCGCCGGAGCCGGCGGGCGCCGCTTTGCGCTGTTCATCGCACGCGGGCAGCAGCGGGATCGTCAGGGCCAGGGCCAAGAGCGAGAGCCGGGAACTCATGTTCGGAGTTTACCGGAAAAATACACGGCGCCCATAGGCCAGAGGGCCTAGCGACTCTGGGCCTAATCGGCCTATATGGTGCCAGGCTTAAATGATTTGAAGGAGCGTGTTTTTAAGGCTATTTCTCCCTCTAAAACGTATGGGTGCCAGGCTTTAAGTCTTTAAGCGTCGGTCTGAGTCGTCCGAATCCACTGCGCGACGCGAGTCATGCCATCCTCGATTTTCACTCGCGGCTTCCAGCCCAGCTCGCGTTTGGCCGCCGTGATGTCGAACCAATGGGAGGTGGTCATGGTGTCGACCAGGAACTTGGTCAGCGGCGGCTCCGAGCTCAGCCGGAGCAGGCGCCACGTTCCTTCGCATACGGACGCGAGCGCGTACGCGAGTTCCTTCGACATCCGCTTCTTGACCGGCGGCAGGCCCGACGCGGCGAGCATGCGGTCGACGATCTCCCAGAACGGCCGGGGATCTCCCCCCGACAGGAAGTAGGCCTTGCCCGCGATCTCCGACACCGGGGAGAGCTGGACCGCGGCCAGGATATGGGCGTCCACGCAGTCGTCGATGTAGATCGTATCCACCAACTTGCTCTCGTCGCCGACTTTATACAGCCTTCCCGCCCTCTGCTTGGCGGCCACGCGCGGCAGAAGATTCCTGTCGCCGGGGCCCCAGATGAAATGAGGGCGCAGCGAGACCGTCGCGAGCTTGTCATGGTTGGCGGCCAGCACCATCTTCTCCGACAGCGCCTTGGTCTGTGAATAATAAGAATCGAACTTCTCGGGGTAGGGCGCGCTTTCATCCACGCCATCGACATCGCCCCCGTGAAATACGACCGAAGGCGAGCCGGTGAACACGAGCTTGGCGATGCCCAGCTCCAGACAGGCGCGCAGGACGTTCTTGGTGCCCTCGACGTTCACCGAGCAAAAGTCCTCGTACTTCCCCCACAGCCCGACCTTCGCGGCGACATGGAAGATCACGTCGCGGTCGTCGCACGCCGCCTTGAGCGTCGCGTAGTCGGTCACGTCGCCCTTGGCGCAGTCGATGCCGATCGCCTCGAGGTCCGCGTACGAGCCGCGCCCGAACACGCGCACGTCGTCCCCGCGCTCGCGCAGTTTGCGCGCCAGGGCGGCGCCCAGGAACCCGCCGCCCCCGGTGACGAGCGCCCTCATCCGCCCAACTCCTTGATCGCCCACACGGCCAGCGCCTCGCGGTTGATCTTGGCGTTGTGCCTCGTGTCCACGGGAAATCCGGGATGAAACAGCACGTCCTTCACTTCGGGCGCGGCGTTGGGCAGGGCCAGGAGCTCGCGCTTGAGCTCCTCGCTCGGCCGGGTCCCGGGCTCGAGCTCGACGCACAAGACCGGGGTTAAGCCCGCGCCGACCAAGGCCGTGCGCTTCACCTTCGGGTGGACGTTGTAGACCTGCTCGACGCGGATCGTGAAGAGCACGCTCTTTTCGGTCTTCACGCGGTGGGCCTTTCGTCCACAGAACCACAGCCGTCCCTGTTCATCGAAGTACCCGAGGTCGCCCATGCGGTGCCAGAACGTCTTCCCGTCGCCGATCTTGGCTTTGGACATGTCTTCGACACGCCTAAAATATTCTCCCGTGACGACGGGCCCCTGCACGACAATCTCACCGACTTGGCCTTGAGGGAGCTTGAGCTCGTCGCTCCAGGTCACGATCGGCCCGTCCTCGATCCGGATCACTTCCGTTTTGATGCCGGGAACAGGCCGCCCGACGCAAATTCCCCTTCCGGTCGCCGTTTCCTTCGCCGTGTCGCTCAATATTTCATTCGAATTCGTCAGCGCGACGGGCAACGCTTCGGTCGCTCCATAAGGCGTATAAATCGGCGTCATCGGCTGCAAAACCTTCGCGAACGTCTCCAGCACCTTCGCCGGCACCGGCGCCCCCGCCGACATCACGCGCCGCAGGTGCGGCAAGGCGATCCCGTGCGCGGCCCCGAAACGCCCGACGCGGTCGAGCAACGCGGGCGAGCCGAACAGCTGCATCGCCTTATATTTCTGCGCCGGTTCTATAATGGACATGGGTTGAACGAGCCCCGGCCTCGAGAAGTCCATCTCCGGCAGAATCACGGTCTGGCCCAGAGCCAGGTCGAAAATCGCGAACAGCGGAAAGGTCGCCAGAGAAATCTCGCCTTCCTTTATGTCGAACAGCTCGCGGAGCTGATCCACCTGCGCGGAGAACATCGAGTGTTCGTACACGGCGCCCTTGGGCGCGCCGGTGCTGCCCGACGTGAATAAAATCGCGGCGCGGGTGTCCGGCGCGAGCGCGGGCAGGTCGAGCGTGCGCCCTTCGCCCAGCTCGCGCATCGTCGAGAGCGTCGGCAGACCGAGCGACGGCCCTCCCGCGACGATCTTGAGGCCCGCCGTCGGCGCCCAGCCGCCCGCCGCGCGGGCGATATGCGCCTTGGCCGAGCCCACGAACGCGTCGGGCTCCGCCTCCGCGAGGCAGCGTCCCAAATTCGAAAAGCCGATCCCGGGATCGATGAGCACCGGCGTCATGCCCGCGCGGAACAAAGCGAAGGCCGTCGCGAAGAAGTCCTTCGACGGCGGGATCAGCACGGCCACGCGCTGGTTCCTCTTCAGCCCCGCGCGCAGGAACCCCTGGGCCAGCAGCTCGACGTCCTTGCCCAGCTCCTCGAAGGTGACGACCGCGTCCTTGTGAATCAGCGCGGGCTGATCTTTCAGCCGCTTCGCGTTGTCGAGAAGCCTCGAGCCGAGATCGCCGCCGGCCTTCATGCCGGGACGCGCCGCCGGACGAAATCCTGGATCAACTCGACGACCTTTTTGCCGGCGTCTTCCAGAAGAAAGTGGCCGCAGTCCTCGAAGCGCTTCACCGTCGCGTTCGGAAACCGCTTTCTCCAGCCGTTCAGGAAGGCCGCGTCGAACACCCAGTCCTTCATCCCCCAGGGCAGGAGCATCGGAACGTCCTTCAATTTCTCGAGCTTGACCTCGGTCGCTTCCATCGCGCGCCAGGCCTTGTCCTCGGGCCCGAGCGGGATGTCCTGGACGAAGCGGTGCACGGCCCGGCTCTCGCTCCAGCCGTCGTAGGGCTCGTGGTAGCCGTTCATGACCTCTTCGCTCAGCTTCGTCTTGGCGGTGCACGAGCGCAGAACCACTCTCCGGAAAAAGCCGAAGGCTCTCAAGGGGATCCCCGTGATGCTTCCGCGCATGATGGTCAGGCCCGGCGGGAAGGGCTTCTCCTCGGGCAAACGAAAGCAGCTCGTGTTGAGCGCGACGATGGCCTTGATCCTCTCCGGGTGGCGCACCGCCCAGGACATGCCGATCATGCCGCCCCAGTCGTGGACGATGAGCGTCACCGGGCCTTTCGGCGCGACGGCCTCCATCAGCTTCTCGAGGTCGTCGACGCGGCTCTTGAGCGTGTAGTCGTAGCGCTCATCGTCCGGCCGGTCGGAGAGGCCCATGCCGATGTGATCGGGCACGATGCAGCGGAACTCCGGAGAGAGGGCTTTGACGACCTCTCGAAAGTAAAAAGACCAGGTCGGGTTGCCGTGCACCATCAGCACGGTCTCGCCCTTTCCCTCGTCGAGAAAGTGCATCGCGTAGCCGCCGAGGTCGATGCGGCGGCCGGTGAAGGGATACAGCGTTTTGTCTACCACTCGAGCCCCAGCATCATGCAGTTGAGCCCCGAGCCGATGCCGACGAAGGCGACCTTGTCGCCCTTCTCCAGAAAGCCGCGCTCGTCGGCCAAGGCGGCCGTCAAGGGCAGGCTCACGGTTCCGATATTCCCCAAGAATTCGTATGTGGGGAAGTCCTTGTCGTGGCCGACGCCGCAGGCCGTCAGCAAGGCGGTCGTCTGAGGGCCGCCGACCTGGTGGGTGATGGTCTTGTCCATCGTCGTCCAGCCGATCTTCTGGGAAAAGCTCTGCCAGGTCAGCTTGGCGAGCTCCATTCCGTTCTTCAGCACGGCGGGCGCGTCGGTGCGCATGAAGTCGCGGTCCCACTGGCACAGGTCCCAATGCTGGGGCGCGGCCTGGGTCGTGCCGCCGATAAGCTTCGGGCCCTTCTTGCCGAAGCTTCCGTCGGTCAGCACGACGCCGACGGCGCCGGAGCCGCCGGTAAGCGTCGCGATCGAGAGCTTGAAGTGCTCCATCGTGGGCGTTTTCAGCATCGACTGGATCATGCTCTCGTTGATCTCGCGGGCCGACTCGCAGGAGACGACGAGCCCCGCCTTGATCTGGCCGAGCTCGATGCGGTTGGCGATGTCCACCATGCCGGACATGACGCCGAGGCAGGCGTTGCTGATGTCGAAGACGGCGCAATCCTTGCTCACGCCGATCTTGGAGGCGACGGCGCAGGCGGTGGCGGGCTCGCTTGATTCCTTGCAGACACCGGCGTAGATCACGACGCCCAGGTCCTGGGGTCTGACCCCGGCCTTCGCCAGAGCCTTCTTGCCGGCGTTGGCGGCGCCGTTGGAGAGCTTGAAGCCCTCGTTCCACCAGCGGCGCTCTTTGATGCCGGTCAGGGCCTCGATCTGGCCGACCTGGAAGCGCAGGGCCTGGTACACGGGCTCGATGCGCTTTTCGAGCTCGGAGGAGGTGATGACGTTGGGGGCCAACTCGTAAGCGAGGCCAGAGAGAGACACTTTTGAATATTTCATTTGGATACGATTATGTCCGAGCGCAGTTGTGATATTGGAATGCCGAAGAATTTCTGAGACCAATCGTCCGCAACATGCGAATTAGTTGAAGCAGCCATGCATTGCAAGACATTCTCCCCATCGACGGAAGGTTCTCCAGCAATCTGGATAGTTTTGCAATATCGGCGCTCCCAAAAGTTTTTACCCTCCTGAACAAGCGATGAGGCGACAGATTCCATCTTATCTTTTACCCATCGCACCGGCTCTATCACGCGTTTCGCCTCAGGATAAAGCCCCACATCGGAAGATGAATTATTGTGATACGTCCCGCTGACACCGTCTCGCTCATTGAGTGGTAGGGAAACAAGCTGTCCAGCAACCTTGAACTCGAGTTTAGCCATCAATAAGACGGTCTGTTGATACTTGAATGCCTCGTAATTCACATGGCGCTCTTCTGGACGCATTACAGTTTCAGGCTCAGTATACGTGTAGTAACGCGTTCGATACTTTGTAACCGTTTCGTTGTAGTAGACCGTCTTATATCGCGTCACCGGAGCCAAATCATTCTGGTGGGTATAAAAGTTGTATCGAGTCTCATATTCCGTATAAGGGACTTGGGCGCTATTCGACTCAACGACTGTATATGGAACCTGTTCGGATCCCATTTTCTCAACCATGACGGTTTCTGGAATCTGCACCGTGTAGCTGTGAACCTTTACAATCGGCTCTTCCGCTTGAGCTTGATGGAATCGTCCGATCAGCCGCGCAGGGATAACGGCCGTAGCGGCCGCAGAGTACCATGGCGAGTTCTCAAAACTCTCCCGCAGACGGATTCGAATTTCCTCACTAATCTCGCCAGGAACGCCGTCGATGTCACCAGTGATACTTATGCCCTTGAAGTAGCGGTCGTGACTAACCGCCACAGCCCTCTCGACGGATTTTGCCCAATGGTTACAATAGGACTTAACCAGTGAAGCGTACAGATCATGTGACGGATTAAGTTTAGAGGTGAACTTAGAACATTGTGTGCGGCCACTATCCCCAATGAGCTTTTCCAGGTCCTGAACTCGCGAATTATATCCCTTACTCGAAAATATCAAGCGATAGTTTCTGAATATGGCTTCAGCGACCAGAGGATGGCTAGCTGCTAATGGCGCCCGAACTAGCTGCTGGACTTTGTCCCAGGCGTTATCAACTTCTTCTCGCTGAGTAGTAAACTCCGCGCCGACCGGGAAAGCCTGCCACTCATTTTCAGACTTCATCACTGCCAAGAGCAACTCTAATGCCTCTTCTCCGTTTCCAGCCATACGAAGATGGCGAACCTGCAACAACTGTGTTCCGATAATGCCACGCCTAGATGCGTCGCGACCGTAAATCGCGTGAGAATTCTTAGGATTTGAAGAAAGGACTCCTAGATACTCTCTCTCAGCAGCCTCGAATTTCTCCTCCAGCAGGAATTTATCCGCGCGCTTCAGTTGTAACGAGCATCCCCCCAGGGCCAGAAGGAGTCCAAGGGCGAACTGCTTATATAACCTACCAGGATAGTTCCGCTCCATCGACCTAATCGATTCCCAAGGAAAAGTCCCGCATCTCGTAAACGACGAGTCCGTCGCGAAGCAGGTAGCCGTCGGCGGTGAGGGTCCTGTTCGTCTCATCGACGCCCGTGATCCAGCACTGGACCTCGACGGCCTTGTTCACCGGCGTGTACTGGCCGCGGTACAGCCACTTGTGAGTCTTGCCGAGGATCATGCTCTCGAATCGGCCGGCGCCGGGCCAGCGGTCGCGCGCGTGGCACTTCATGAGCTCGATGAAGGACTCGAGGCCGAGAGAACCGGGGCAGACGGGATCCTGGTAGAAGTGCGCGTCGAAGAACCACTCTTTGGGATTAACGGCGCGGCGGCCGATGAGCGCGCCGAGGCCCTTCGGGCCGGCGCTGTCGTATTGTTCGACGGAATCGAGGAGCAGCAACATCGGACCAGGCAGATGAGGCAAACCTCCGCTTAACGGCAACGAACGGGGCGCGGACGCGGGCACGAACGGCTTCGCGCCGCGCAAACCAACCTGCTGAGAGAGCGATTCCTTCGTGAAGAACCCGAATTCGGTCTTGCCCTTGTACACCAGGCGGCCTTTCGCGTCCGTCATGGTCATATCGTAGTTCTGAATCACCATGCCGCCGGACTGAGAGACCTTCGTCATCACAACCGACGTGATAAGGGTCCCGGTCTCGGGCGTGATCTCGACATACTGAATGGCGTCGCCGCCGAGGTTGCGGAACGACAAATCGATCGGGCTCGTCAGCGCGGAACCGCAGTAGGCGGCGAGCCAGCCGCAAGGCTGGAGGGCCACTTCGAGAAGGATGGCGAAGGGCATGGTGGGCTGGCCATTTTCGGCGAAGTACCACGCCTCGCGTGGGACGTCGTATTCGGCGGTGGCGGCGGCGCCCGCTTTAAGTACGAACGGAGCGCCCTTGGTTTCGACGATGCGATCGAGGAACTGATACGGGGGCCCCGGCAGGCGGGCCAGGATGCGGTCCTTGTCGAAGATCTTGTACGGTTCGCCGAAAGCCTCGGACGGGTTCCCGTTCGAGTAGGCCATGATCTTGTCCGGGCCGTACAGGACGGTCTTCTCTTTCTTGGACCAGAGGGACTCGATGGCGGCGCGGTTCGTGCCGGAGAGGCGGACCGACATGTCGGCGATCTGGACGATGTTCTTGTCGTCGGAGTACATGAAGGCGTCGGCCACGCAGAAGGGCGTGCCGTCGGCTTCATACCCGAGCTCTTTGACGTGCAGCTCGTAGCGCGCTTTCTTCGTGGAGGCGAGCACCTGGCCGCGGCACTTGAGCTGGGAAGCGACGCCGGGGACGGGCTCGTGCCAGATCTGGCCCTTTTCCCCCACCCAGCCCATGCGCATGAGCTGGACGCGAAGCGTGTGTAGGCAGCACTCGTACATCAAGGTGCCCGGCATCACGTTGTCGTCTTTAAAGTGGCAGACGAGGTGCCAGTCGTCGGGATGAATGTCCATCTCGCCGACCGCGCGGCCGAGGCCGTAGCGGCCGCCTTTGGGATCGAGTTCGAGAATGCGATCGACGAGCTTCATGCGGCCGCCGGGCAAGGTGTCGGGGACGAACGGGATGGACGCGAAGGAGGGGCCGAAGGCCGCACCGAGATCGCCCGAGCGCAGAGACTTGAACTGGGCTTCGGTAAGCGAAATCTTCTCGTTGAACGGCGCGAGCGCCTTCCAATCGGACGGAAGCTTGCCCGGGACGGGCTGCTTCTCGGCGTCGGTGAGGACGATCCCCTTACCCTTGGCGAGTTCGGCGTTCGTGAAGAAGCCGGCGCAGCCTTTACGCATGGTGAGGAGCGGCTTGCCGTCGACGGTGGAGTCGTAGCGGAAGAAGAACAGCCAGATGTCGTCGTGCTGGCCGAAGCCGTCGATGGAGATGTCGTACTTGATCACCTGACCGGGCTTGGGCAGGTGATCGTGGAAGGTGACGATCGCGTCGAGAAGCCGATAAACCGCGTTGCCCTTGGTCTGGGTGTCGATGCCGAGATAACCGGAAAGAAAGAGGTCTGCTTGACCGGCCTCCACGGCGATACAGGTGGGAATACGTCCTCCGTCTAAGTACCACCCGTTAGTTAAAACGTCATGCTCAGTAATGCACGAGCCCGCCTTCATGGAATTGGGCGTCCCAGTGACGCTCACGACGCGGTCGCACAGCATCAGCGGCTCTTCCGGCAGGCGCACGCGCGTCGGGTAGGCGTCCACATGCGCGAACGCTTCCCCTAGGACCGCGCCGATCTTTCCGGAGGCGAACTCCAGACACGCCTTGCGGTCCATGAAGACGGACTTCGGCGCCGGCGAATTCACCAAATTGTTAAGCCTGACACTCGGAACACTCGGAACGGTCGCTTGGCCGCTCGCGATGCGAATTTGTTCGGCCAAATTTTTGGATTGGAGCGAGGCGAAGTTTTCGGCGAGCTTGAGATACATCTGGTGAGCCTGGGCGGTGAGGGCGGCGGCATTCGCCAAAGTCCCGGCTGTGGAGGGCATCACCGGCGGAGGCGCGACTATCCTTGAGGATAGTCGGGGAACAAACTCGGCGCCGGGAAGGCGCGGCTCAGGAATCCGGACGCTCGGCGCCGGTATGAAGGCGGGCGCCGAAGGCGCCTGCGGAGGCGGCGGCTCGTTACGCGACGGGGTCCAGGAGACTTTCGACGGGCGGCCGCCGAGCGGGAGGCGGACGAACTGCGCGGACGCGGGCAAAGTGGGCTGGTGGCCGGCGCAGAACGTGCGCGCGCCGTAGAGAGGCTTGAGATCGACGGGCACACGCTCGGCGATGAGATAGGCGAGGAGCTTGAGCACGCTACTGACGGCGTCGGCGCCGCGGCTATCGATGGCTCGCGCGTTGTGCGTCAGCGGGCCGAGGATCTTGCCGATCATGCGCGTGCAGGAGGCCTGCGGGCCGAGCTCGACGAAGGTGCGCACGCCGTCCTCGTACGCGGTCTTCACGAGCGCGGCGAAGTTGACGGCGCGAATCGCCTGGGTGGTGATCGAGTCGGCGGCGGACTCGCGCGTGACTTCGTAGGCTTTGCCGAAGGCGCCGGAGTAGTAGCGGATGCCCTTCGGGGCGCGGGTCGGGAAGAGATGCAAATCCCGGTACTGCTTCTCGACGAGCTTGGCCGCGGGAAAGTGCACGGTCGAGACGCCCTGGAGCGGCAGGAACACGCAGCCCAAACCCTCGACGAGCTTCTCGACCGCGGAGCGGTAGCCGCCCACGACGCATTCGACCGGCGCGTTGACGATCAAGAGCGCCGCGCGGTCGGCCGCTTTCAACGCGCGATTGACCGCGTCGGCCGGACGATCCACGACGCCGAGCACCCAGTCGACCTTTTCGTCGGCGGGCAGGCGCCAGAACTGGCGGGCCGCGTCGCAGGGCCCGGCGAGCTCGGAGGTGAACAAGGAGGACTGCTTCATGCGGCGGAGCATTTCGTCGCGCGAGGTCCAAGCGCGCGTGGCGAACAAGCCGGCCGTCTCACCGAGCGAATAACCCACGACCGCGGCGGGCTCGACGCCGAAGGAGCGCAGAAGATCCGAGGTCGCCGTGCCGTGGGAGACCGAGGCGAAGATGAGGGCGTGGTAGTCGGCGTTCAGCTCGTTCTCGGCCTTGAGTTCCCAGCCGGGTTCGAAGGCGAGGCGCCACGGAGAGATGCGCTCGGGGGTGAGCTGATCGCGCAGGTAGCCGTTTTCATGGTCCTGCCGCCGCAGGACCTCGGGCCATTGCGCGCCGAGGTCCACGGTCATGCCGAGGTATTGGTTGCCGGAGCCGGGGAAAACGAAGGCCAGGTCCCCCGCGAGCGGCTTGCGAGTGGTGAGGTAGGCGCGGTCGGAGGCGAGCGGGCGCTCGGGATTTTCGCGCACCGAGTCGGCGGAGGAGCGGGCCAAAGACAGGAGTTCCTTCCAATCGCGCGCGACGAGCACGCACGCGCACCCGGCGTCGGGCGCGGCGCCGCGCTTGATCCACCAGCGCCGGGCCAAGGTTTCGATGCCGTCGTTGGGGTCCTGCGCGGCGGTCCAATCCGTGAGCGCGGCGAGCCCTACTAGAAGCTCATTCGAACTGCCGGCTTCCACGGCGAACAAGGCCTCGGAACGGGCGCCGAGAGGCTGGCGGCGCTCGTCGACGATGCGATCGTCGAAGGTCTCGCGCTCGAGCTGTTCGAGGACGGCGTGCACGGCGCCGCCGTCGACGCCCAGAGAGGTCACGCCCGCGCGGCGCGGGCCTTCGGCGCGGTTGCGCAGCCAGTAGGAGGCGCGGCGCGGCGAATGGAAGCGCTTGCGCGCGCCGGAAAGCGGCGCGACGGGATTGGCCAGCGATGGACCGGCGGGCAGGATTTCCTGGTACAGCGCGAGCGCGGCCTTGACGAAGCCCGCGAGGCCCGCGGCGGCGCCGGCGTGGCCGACGACGGTCTTGGAAGTGGAGAGCGCCACGCGCAGAGGCGACTCGGCGGTGCCGAAGAACTCGACCATGGCGGCGGCTTCGCTGCGATCCTCGCGCGGTTCGCCCGAGCCGTGGCACTCGATCAGACCGACCGTGCTCGGGTCCACGCGGCCGTCCTCGTAGGCGCGGCGCATGGATTCCAGAACCGCCTCCGTCGTCGGGACGATCGCATCGGCTCCGCCGCCGGAGGCCGAGCCCACGCCCTTGATCACGCAGTAGACGCGGTCGCCGTCGCGCAGGGCGTCGTCGAGTCGCTTGAGCACGACGGCGGCGGCGCCTTCGCCGGGGGTCGAGCCGTCGGCCGTGGACTCGAAGGGACGGGGCGAGCCGTCGGCGGTGAAGGGCTTGAGCGCGTGGGCGCCGGCCAAGGCGCGCGCGTCGCCGCAGACGTCGGCCGCGCAGGCCAAGGCCGCGTCGGTCTCGCCGCGTTGAAGGGAACGAACCGCCGCCTCGACGGCTTTGAGTCCGGAGTTCTCTTCGGCGGAGACGGTGAAGCTCGGCCCGCCCAAACGGAACTCGCGCGCGACGCGGCTGGCGGCGACCGAGGCCAGGCCGCCCATGACGCGGTTGGCGGTGAGCGCGGGGCCGGAGGCGTCGCGCAGGGACTTGAGATATTGGGCGCGCTCGACGGAGTTGAGCCGCCAGCCCCCGGCCTTGGCCCACTCGTCGGCTTTCGTCTCGAGCGACCAGCGCAGGTCGTACTGCGTGATGGCGAGGTCGAAGGCCACGCCGAGGAAGACGCCAACGCGGTCGCGGCCTTCCTCAGAAATGCACGCGTCTGACAGCGCGGCCGACGCGCTCTGCAAGGCGAGCAGCTGTTGCGGCAGCATTTCTTCCATTTCCTTCGGAGGGATGCGGAAGGCGGAGGCGTCGGAGCCGGCCTCGCGCAGGAAGCGGCCCTTGTAGCCCGCGGGCGCGTCGGCGCCCCACCACCGGTCCTCGGCGTAGCCGCTGTCGAGGGAAGCGCCGCTCAGCACGGCCTCCTGATACGCGCGCAGGCCCGTGAGCGAGCCGAAGCGCGCGTCCATGCCCACGACGGCGACGGGGATCAGGTTCTCGGGCGCGCGGCGCGGCGCCGGGACGGACTTGGGCGAGCGGCGGCGCTCGGGCGCTTCTTCGACGATGAGATGGGCGTTGATGCCGCCGAAGCCGAAGGCGGAGAGAGCCGCGCGTCGCGGCGTCTTGGCGTCGCGGCGGGCCCAGGGCGCGGCCTCGGTCTGTACGCGGAACGGGCTTCCGTTCAGGCCGGCGTTCGGATTCGGCGTCTTGAAGTTCGCGTTGGGCGCGAAGGTCTCCTTCTCGAAGCTGAGCAGCATCTTCATCAGCCCGGCCGAGCCCGCGGCGGTGAGCAGGTGGCCGATGTTGGACTTGACCGAGCCCAGGCCGCACTGGCCCGGCGTCCAACCGCGCTCGCCCCACAGGGCCTTGAGGCTGGCGATCTCGATCGGATCGCCCGTGGGCGTGCCCGTCGCGTGGCATTCCACGAAGTCGATCTGGGACGGCGACAGTCCCGTCTCCTGGTAAGCCGCGCGCATGGCGCGCAGTTGGCCGACGGTGTTCGGCGCGAGCAAAGATCCGCCCACGTCGTTCGAGAGGCCCCCGCCGAGCAGGACGGCGCGGATGCGGTCGCCGTTTCGCTGAGCGTCGGACAAGCGCTTGAGCACGAAGAGTCCGGCGCCTTCGCCGACGACCAAGCCATCGGCCGACGCGTCGAACGGCGAGGGAACTCCTGAAGGAGAAAGCGCCCTCAATTGAGCGAAGCCCATCTGCGTATAAAGGCTTTGAGGACGGGCCATGCCGCCGGCCAACATGGCGTCCGCCCTTCCGGCACGGAGCTCTTCCATGGCGAATTTTAACGCGTAGAGCGAGGAGGCGCAGGCGGCGTCGAGGGTAAAGGAGCCGCCGCCGAGGCCGAAGGCCTTGGTCAGCACGCCGCCGGGCAGGCCGGCGACGAAGCGGTTGGCGGGGTTCACGCGCGACGAGGGGCGGCGCGGCGTCAGGCCGAGCGCGTCGCGCTCGAACGCCGGCAGCAGCAGCTCGCGCGACCACGCGGCCGCGGCGTCGGTGGGCAGCACGAGCTGGCCCAGGATGACGCCGGTGCGCGCGCGGTCGCCCGCGGAGAGCTTCGCCTCGGCGAGCGCGGCGCGACCGGCGTGCAGCGCCAGGTGGAAGGCCGGATCGAGGGACTCGGCCCACGCGGCGTCGAGCGCGAGGCCGGACGGATCAAAGCGGAAGTCGGAGATGAAGCAGGCCTTTTGGGAGTACACCGAGTCCGGCGCGCCTTTCGCCGGGTCGAAAACCGACGCCGGATCCAGCGCCCAGCGTCCATGAGGTATTTCCCGGGATGAACAGCGGCCGGTCGAGAGATTTTCCCAGAAGGCCGCGGACGTGGGCGCGTCGGGGAAGATTCCCCCCGCGCCGACGACCGCGATCGCCTCGGGCTTCGAGCTCATTTTTTGTAGATGGTGTACGCCTCGGTGTCGTCGGTCCACTCGACCTTCGCGCGGTTGAGACGGCGCAGGACGCCGAGCCAGCCGCCGTCGGCGGGGCCGTACACCGTCTTGGACAGCGCGGCTTTCGCGGCGACCACGCGGATCGTTTCGGCGGACACTTCGTCGCCCGCCTGCGGAAGTTCGGCGACGAGCCGCACGCCGCGTTTGGCGGCCTCCTCGTCGGGGTACGTCCAGGATTCGCCCGCCTTCAGTCGCTTTTCCGTCAGATTTTCATTCGGCACGACGAGCGCGGTTTGATCCGCCGCGCCGAGGTCGTAGATGTTGTAGAGGTAGATCCAGCAGTCGCGCGTGGCGGTCACCGTGAGTTTGGCCTCGTCGCCGTGAAAGTAGCGTTGGTTGGACACCAGCAGCTCGACCGCGAAATCTTTGTCGCTGTCCGAGCCGCGCGGCACGGTGCAGGCCTTGAGCTTCATGCGGTACAGGCAGCCCGGGCAGTCCGGGGCGTCGCGATAGCCTTCGTCGAGAACCTGCTCCTTGACGATGCGCCCGTTGCGCGTCGTCTGTAAAATGCCCTCGGTGAGGCGCGACTCCTTGCGCAGGCCTTCCTGCTGGAAATCCATGAACCGCGACTTTACTTCGACGCCGAGGAAATCCTGCACCGCGGCGGCGCGCGCCTGCTCCATCGCGGCGGCGCGCGTCTGATGGCGCGTGTCCTGCGGGCCGACGGAGACCGTGGCCGAGCCCTCGAGCCAGGTGCAGCCCTCGGGATCGACCCCGAGAACGCGTCCCTTGCGCTCCTGGACCTCGTTGCGCGGCGTCTCCTCGACGCTCGTCCCCTTTTCGGTCTTGACGACGGTGCCGCCGGAAACGGGCGCCGCGTCGCCGTGCGCTTTGGCGGCGCGCTCTTTGACAGCCTCATACTGAGGGCCGGAGTCGGCCTTGACCGTGGTCTTGCCGCCGGTGCAGGCGGAGAGCGCGAGCGCGAGAACGGCGAGCGGGAGAGCGCGCCTCATTTAGTAGCTGCCGGCCTCTTTGTCGAGCGAATCGTGGGACCGCTCCGACGAAGAGCGCGAGCCGTCGTAGTTGGGGCGCGTCTCGGTCTTACGCTCGAAGCAGGCGGCGGCTGACAAGGCGGCGAGGGCGAGCGCGGCGAGGATCAGGTTCTTCATGCGTTCTCCGTTAGACGGCGGATTCGACGGCGTTGCGGCGAAAGGCCCCGGACAGCGACTTGTCGGCCGCGCATTCGAAGCCTTCGATTTTGGCCACTAGCGCGCCGCGCTCATCCGTAAATTCGATGTCGGCGCCGGCCAGGCCGTCGGCGCGCACGATCGCCTTCGCCGTCACGCGCACGCCGCGCTCCGGGAAGCGCTCCGCGTACTGGCGGTATTTGGTGGCGAAGCTCGGAAGAGACGGGGCGCCCATTTGGGCGTCCGTCCAGAGGATCATGGCCTGGAAGGCGGCGTCGAGCGCCGCGGGATCGGTGAGCCAGCGGTCGCGGATCGGCTGGCGCGCCCATGAGGCGGGCGGCAGCGCGGTCTTGGACTCGACGACGATGCCCTCAGGGCCGCAATGCGGCGCTGACAGGAGGAACTGCATGTCGGCCCCATGAAAGAGAACCTCGCCGTAAGCCTTGGCCATCGAGCGCGGATACGCCGGGCCGCTCACCTTGAGCGACGCGGACGGCGCCGCGGGGCGCTTCGCCGCGAGCAGAACCTTGGCGCTGACGTGCAGCGCGTTACGGGCGCCGCGCAGCTCGGCGCTCACGACGAACATGCCGTCGCGTTTCTCCGCCGCGCCCGCCAGCGCTTTTACCGCCGTCGTCTCGCCGGGACGCACGATGAGGCCCTTGGCCACGCGCAGCTCGTCGAAGCCGACGAAGGCGAGGCCGGGATTGGCGTGCAGGGCCGCGTGCGCCAGCCACTCGGCAGACAGCGCCAACGGCATCACCGCGCGGCCGTTGAGCACGTGCGAGGACAGGAACGGGTAGGCCTCGAGCGTCACGTCGCGCTCGAAGCTGACGGGCAAGGCCGCCTTCGCGCCGGGCAGGGCCGCGAGCACGACGGTTTCAGCCGGGCCGGAGCCGCGCAGCTCGGCGACGAGGTGCTCGCCGCCGTCCTTCAGCCCGATCACGCCGACTCCCTCCGACGCGAACAACTTCTTCAGGTTCGCGTCGACCATGCCGCCGTCCCACGGGCCCCAGCCCAAGGACGCGACTCGGCATTGCGGCAGACGCGCGGCGAGAACCTGCGCCGCCTTGTTGAGCGTTTCGTTGGCGACGGCGTAGTCCGACTGGCCGGTGCGGCCGTAGCGGGCCGTCGATGACGAGAACAAGGCGAGCATCCGAAGCTCGGACGGCTTCACGGCGTCGAGCAGGTTGCGAAGCCCCGTCAGCTTCGTGTCGAGCACGGCGTCGAGCATCGCCGGGGTCTTCTCCAAGATGGCTTTGTCGGCGAGAACGCCGGCGCCGTGCACGATCCCGCGGATCGGGCCGAAGTCCTGGATCGTCTCAGCGACGAGCGCCTGGACGGCCTTCGCGTCGCGCGCGTCGGCCGCGCGATAACGAGCCTCGGCCCCGGCGGCCTTCAGGCGCGCCAAGGTTTCGCGAATCTCGCGCGAAGCCAAGAGTTCCTTCGCCTTCGCGCCGATCTCCTTCGGCGAGAGGCCGCCGGCCCTCGCGATCGCGCCGCGAAGCTCGGCTTCGGTCTTGATTGAGGCGTACTGCGCGGGCTCGTCGCCGGGAAGCGGCGAACGGCCGACGAGCACGAGTCGCGGCTTGAAGGCCGAGGCCAGCGCCAGCGCGCATTCGGCGGTGACGCCGCGCGCGCCGCCGGTGACGATCACGGCGTCGCCGGCCTGCAGCGGCTCGCGTCCCGAGGAGGCGACGGCGCGCTCGACGAGCGCGATCGTGGTCACGCCGGAGTCCTTCAGGCCCGCTTCGACGGGGCCTTCGTAGCCGAGCTCCTTGACGAGAAGCTTCGCGGCGGCGTCGAGCGACAGCGCCGGGTCCACGTCGACCGCGCGGCACGCCGACTTCCACTCGCGCGCGGCCGTCTTCATCAGCCCGGCGATGCCGCCGAACGCGGGATCCTGGTCCTTGCCCCCCTCGAGGCCGAGGGCGCCGTCCAGTCGCGTTACCGACACGATCAGGCCGCGGGTTCCGCGGTCATCAAAGGACTTGCCGGCGGCCTGGGTCAGGAGGAACGCCTTCTTGAGCCAGGCCTCGGACTCGGCGGTCCAAGGGCAGCCCTTCGCGGCGGGGCGGGCGGGCGCGATCACGACCAGAGCGCCGAGGTTCGCGGGCAGTGAAGCCGCGTCGAAGTTAACGAGCTCGGTCGTAAAGCCCTTGGTCTGAAGCTCGCGGATCACGGTCGCGTCGAGGCCGCTGTCCTTCGTGACGGCGACGACCAGGGACTTATCGAGCGGGAAAGCGTCGCGCGGCCCGACGGGCGCGAGCTCGGGCACGAAGCGCTGCACGATGCACGGTTCGTCGGATCGCTTCTCGGCCGCGGCCGGAGCGGCGACAGGAACCGCGGACACGGCGTCGGCCGACAGGTACGCGGCGATCTGATTGAGATTGCGCAGCGTGCCGAGGTGCTCGGGCTTCACGCGCGGAGCGCCCGGGAGCTTTTCGGCGACGGCGGACAGGATCTCGACGCGTTTGATCGAGTCGATGCCGAGGTCGGCCTCGAGGTCCATGTCCGGGTTGATCGTCTCGGCGGGGTAGCCGGTTTTGTCGGCGACAACGGCAAGAAGAACGGGCAGGACATCGGACGAGGGTGCGACGACTGCGACGGGAGCCGGAGCGGACGCGGCGGCGGGCATGCCTGCGGACAGATACGCGGCGATCTGGTTGAGATTTCTCAACGTGCCAAGATGCTCGGGCTTCACTTTAGGAGCGCCGGGAAGCTTTTCGGCGACGGCGGACAGGATCTCGACGCGTTTGATCGAGTCGATGCCGAGGTCGGCCTCGAGGTCCATGTCGGGGTTGATCGTCTCGGCGGGGTAGCCGGTTTTGTCGGCGACGACGGCGACGAGCACCGCAAGCGCGTCCGTGGAAGGCGCGGCCGCGACGGCGGCGGGCTTCGCCGCGATCGGCGCGGCGACCGGGGCGGACGACATCCCCTCAGACAGGTACGCGGCGATCTGGTTGAGATTTCTCAGCGTGCCGAGATGCTCGGGCTTCACCTTCGGGGCGCCGGGAAGCTTCTCGGACACGGCCGAGAGAATCTCGACGCGCTTGATCGAATCGATGCCGAGGTCGGCCTCCAAATCCATGTTCGCGTCGATCGTCTCGGCGGGATAGCCGGTTTTCTCGGAGACGACGGCGATCAGAACCGGCAGAACATCCGATTTCGGGGCGGCGGCGACGGGAACAGCCGCCGCGATTTTACCTGCCACTTTGGCGGGTTCTATGCTTTGCGGGACATAAACCGGGACAGGAGCCGGCGCGGGTTGATACGTTCCCCCCGACATGCGCGCGTACAACGCCTGTTGCTGCTCGACGAGCGCCTGAACCGAGCGCTGAGCGGAGTCCTGGCCCTGGAGGAACTGAAGGTGAAGGGCCGCCGTCTGCTCCTGAAGCTTGGTCAACGCGTCGATGCTGGCCTGGGCGGCCGACAGCGCCTGTCCCAGTAAATTGCCGTCCGCGCGCATGGCCTCGACTCTCCCCGGGGAGAGCCGCAGGCCATCCGTTTGTCGAAGAGCATCCGTTTGTTCGAGCGGCGCCGCGACGTAAGGAGCGGGAGCCGGAAAATTCTTCTTCGGAGTCGAGCGGTAGGTCGCGCCGGTGAGCTTCACCGACATCTTCGGAGTCGGGCGGCAGTCGGACAGCCCCTTCTCCCCTCCCTGCCAGCCGGACAAGTCGAGCGCGTAGCCGAGCGCCGAAAGCTGGGACAGCAGCTTCGCCAGGTCGCCGATGCCGTTCTTCTTGCCGTTGGACGCGTCGATCGCGAGGGCGTTCGCGTCCTTCGAGATCTGCCCCACCAAACCGGTGAGGCGGTTGCCGGCGCCGCATTCCACGAAGGTCGTGACGCCGTCGCGGCGCATGGCTTCGATGGACTTCACGAACTCGACGGGCTTGCCGAGCTGGTTGCCGAGAAGCGCACGCGCGTCCTGAGCGGACTCGGGATAGATCTCGCCCGTGGTGTTGGCGTAGACCGGGAGAGAAGGCTTGGAGAAGGCGACCTTCTCCAACGCCGCGCCGAACGGCTTGAGCGCCGGAGCGACGAGCGGGCTGTGGAAGGCGGCCGCGACGGGCAGGCGCACGCACTTCAAGCCTCTCGCCGTCAGGACCTTGTCGGCCTTCTCGATCTCCGCGGTCGCGCCCGAGAGCACGTTCTGCGTCGGGGCGTTGCGGTTGGCGATGACGAGGTCGAGCTTTTCTTCCTGGACGGCCTTCTCGACGTCGGCGAAGGAAGCGACTACGGCGAGCATCGAGCCCTTATCGGAACCGTCCCCCTTCATCAGCTTGCCCCGCAAACCGGACAGGTCATGGAGCGTCTTCGCGTCGTAGCGGCCCGCGACGTGAAGCGCCACGAGCTCACCGTACGAGTGTCCTGCGGCGGCGTCGGCCTTGAGACCGAAGCGCGACAGCACGCGCCATGCGGAGAGCGCGGCGGAGCCGAGGGCGGGCTGGGCGACGGACGTGTCGCGCAAATTCTTCTCCTGGGCGTCCTTCTGCTCGGCGTTCCACGCCGGCTTCGGGAACATGAGCGCGGAGAGCTTGCCGCCTTCGAACGAGGCGTCGGCTTCGTTCAGCGCGTCGAACGCCTCGGGGAAGGCGCAGGCGAGGTCGCGCGACATGCCGACGTACTGCGCGCCCTGGCCGGGGAAAAGGACGCCGAGCTTGCCGGGCTTGCCGGCGCCGTAGAAGATGCCCTCCGCGGGCGAGGTCTTGAGGGTCTTGGCCTTTTCGGCCAGCGCCTTCCAATCGCCGGACTTCTCGAGAGCGATCACGAGACGCGCGTCGGCGGAAGCGTCGAACGAAACACGAGAGGCCTGGCAGGCCGCGCGGACCTCGTCCCAGTTCTTGGCGGCGGACAGCGGCGACAGCTTGGACGCGCAGTCTCCTGACACGGCGTAAATCTCATGCTCGGCGTCCCAGTCGGTCTCGGTCTTGGCCGACGAACCCTCTTCCAGAATCGCGTGGAAATTCGTGCCGCCGAAGCCGAGCGCGGAGCAGGCGGCGCGGCGAGGATGTTCCTTGGAGGCCATCCAGGGGCGCTTCTCGAGGCTCAGGTAGAATGGGGTCTCGCCCTTGGCGAGAATCGGGAGGGGCTCGGTCACCTTGATGGTGGGCGGCAGAACCTTGTGGCGCAAGGCCATCGCGGCCTTGATGAAGGCGGCGGAGCCCGCGGCGGCCTTGGTGTGACCGACCATGGATTTCACGGAGCCCAAAGCGACCCACGCGCCTTCGCGCCCGGTCTTTTTATAAACGCCCGAAATCGCTTCGACTTCGATGCCGTCGCCGACGGCCGTGCCGGTGCCGTGGGCTTCAACCAATTCAACGGAATCAGGAGACAAACCGGACAAGCGATAGGCCTCTTCGATGGCACGAGTCTGCCCCCCGGCCGAGGGCGCGTAAATTGATTTTCCGCGGCCGTCGGAGGAGGTCCCCAAGCCGCGTAAAATCGCGTGAACTTGATCACCATCTTTAACGGCATCATCGAGACGCTTAAGCACGATCATTCCGACGCCCTCACCGAGAGTAGTCCCGTCGGCCGAGGCGTCGAAAGGCTTCGCGTGACCCGACTTCGACAACGCGGGGGTTTTCGTGAAACAGGTGTACATGAAAATATCGTTGAAGGTGTCCACGCCGCCGGTGACGACCATCTTGGCGCGCCCGGCCTGGAGCTCGAGGGCGGCCATGTGCATCGCGGAGAGCGAGGAGCCGCACGCGGCGTCGACGACGCAGTTCGTGCCGCCCAGGTTGAAGCGGTTGGCCACGCGGCCCGCGATCACGTTGCCGAGCAGGCCGGGGAAGGAGGCCTCCTGCCAGGGCACGAACTCATCGGACATGCGGGCGAGCGCGTCCTCGGCGCGGGACGGCTCCACGCCGGCGGCCAAGATCGCCTTGCGCCACGCGGGCAGGGACAGACGGGCGCCGAGAGGGATCACGATCTCGAGGGCGCCGGTGACGCCCAAGATGCAGGACACGCGCGTGCGGTCCCAGGTGTCCTGGTCCACGTTGTACCCGGCGTCCGCGAGCGCCATCTTGGCGGCGATGAGAGCGAAGAGCTGGGCGGGGTCGGTGGCTTCAAGCGTATTCGGAGAAAGACCGAACTCGGACGGATCGAAGTCGTAGGTATCGAGAAAGCCGCCCTTGTACGAGTACACCTTGTCCTGCTTCTTCGGATCCGCGTCGAAATAGTCGTCCTTGCTCCAATGCGAGGCCGGGACGTCCTGGATCGCGTCCACCTTGTTCTTGATGTTCGCCCAGTATTGGCGGAGCGTCTTCGCCTTCGGGAACACGCCACCGAGGCCGACGACGGCGAGCGGGATGAACTCCGGAGCTTTCTCGTTCTTAGGCATTGGTCTCTCTAGTCCAGCAGTCGCTCGAGCTCGGCGGCGGTCAACGGCTCGATGCGGGTGATATCAGGAGTCAGGGTTAAGCCCTGGCAGCGGAGGAAGTGCGCGCGGGTCAGCACGGCCGCGCCGTACAGAATATTGCGGGCGACGAGGGCCACGTTGCGGTTGGCCGGCTCCTGGAGGAAGGAGCCGAGCGCCCACTCGTTGAACGCGCCCATCGCGGGCCCGCACCAGACCTGGTAGTCGAGTACGCGCTCGGGCACGCCGGCGTTGGCCCAGCGCGAGGCCTGGCCGAGATAGGAGCGGAAGACGAGCGCCAATTTGTGTTTTGGCTCCTTCTCAGCACGAACGACCTGGGAGGGATCCCGCTTGAGAAAAAATTCTCGAGTAGAAGCCCAAACGGCGTCGAGATTTTCTTTGAACAGATCCTTTTCAATCGAAGAGCGAACGGCCGCGGGAATGGCCTCGATCGAGTCGTACGCTTTCCAAATCTCGTAGAGCTTGGCGCCGCGCTGGGCGAACATCGTGCCGCGCTTGAGCACCTGGACCTTCACGCCCAGCTCGAACATGTCGGCGGCGGGCGCCATGATGCAGTCGGCCTGGCCGGCGGCGGCGAGCATCGCGCGGACCTTGTCGGAGGAGCCGGACTCGACGCAGCTCTGGTTCACGGAACCGGTGAGCACGTAGGCCGCGCCCATCATGTAGGCGGCGGCCGCGGCGTCGGGCGTGGCGATGCCGCCGGCGGCGCCGATGCGCGCGGGATTCTTGAACTTAAACTTCGCCTGAAGGCGGTCGCGCAAGGCGATCATCGCGGGGAACATGGCGACGAGCGGACGGTTGTCGGTATGGCCGCCGCTGTCGGCCTCGACGGTGAGGTCCTGGGTCATGGGGATCTCGGCGGCGAGCTCGGCCTGCGCGGTCGTGATCAGGCCCGAGGCCGCCAGCTCGCGCAGCAGGGTCTCGCCGACGGGAGCGAGGAATTTCTCGGCGACCTCGACGCGGGAGACCTTCGCGACGACCTTATTCGGCGCGACGACGCGGCCGTCGGCGCCGCGGAAAATCCCGTGCAGGCGGTAGCGCACGATCGCGGGCGTCAGGCCCATGAAGGCCGAGGCCTCGACGAGCTTGACGCCGCGGCGCAGGTACAGATCGCAGACCGCGTTCTCGAGATCGGATTCGCTCGGGCTGTGGATCAGGTTGAAGCCGCGCGGCGCGGCGCCCAGCTTGTCGAGCCGGTCGATGGCGGCCTCGACGCGCGCGGGGGCCAGGCCGGCGGCGCCGAAAAAGGACAGAAGGCCCGCTTTCGAGCCGGCCTCAACGAGGGCTTCCGAGGCGATGCCGTTGGCCATCGCGCCGGTCGCGTAGGCGTAGCGGACGCCGTGTTCTTTCAGGAAGGCGGGATCGCCGAGTTGCTCCGGCATGAGCGCCGGGGCGCTCGCCCGACCGGAAACGACGGGCGAGCGCAGATCGCGCAAGAGGCCGCGCAGGCCGGTGGGGTTCGCTTCGAGGGTGCGTGAGCTCGGGGTCATTCAGTACGCGCGCGTATAGGGAGAGACGGGTGATTATACCCGTTTTAGGGTGATTTTTTCAGCGAATGTGGTATCATCCTCGCCCCATGCAAGCGCACTTCCACGAGTTGCTCAAGGTCTGGTTTCACTTCGTCGAAACCTGGGGCTATTGGGGCGTGTTTCTCCTGATGGCGCTGGAAAGCTCGATCGTGCCGATCCCGAGCGAGATCGTGATGCCCCCCGCCGCCTACTGGGCCGCGCAGGGCCGCATGAGCTTTTGGGGCGTGGTCCTCGCCGGGACGGCCGGCTCCTGGTTCGGCTCGATCGTCAGCTATTGGGTTTCACGGCTGCTGGGCGAGCCCTTCGTGCGGCGCTACGGCAAGTACTTTTTCATTTCAGAGGAGAAGGTGAAGGCCCTGGAAGGCTGGGTCGCCGAGTACGGCGTCGCCGGCATCTTCTTCGCCAGGCTTCTGCCCGTGGTGCGCCATCTGATCTCCATTCCTGCCGGAGTACTCAAGATGGCCGTTGTCCCATTTTCCGCCGCGACCACCGCGGGCGCGTTTCTGTGGTGCGCGGTGCTGTCGTGGTTCGGGATGAAGGTCATCGGCGACGCGCCCCAGCTTCTGGATTCTCCCGCAGAGCTGGCCCACGTCCTCAAGGCCAAGATGCACCTCGTCGTGATCGCCGTGGTCCTGTTCGCCGCCGCTTACGCCGCCATGGTCTGGCTACGCAAGCGTTCCGCGAAAAAGCTATAGGCTCAAGTGTATCCGCAGCGATGCGTCGACATCCGCCATCGCTCCGAGGGGCAACTCGCCGAGTTTAGACCCCAGCCTCTTCTTGTCGACGGCACGCAACTGATGCGTTTTCACGCGCGAAGCGCGGCCGTCCCCGATGAGCCCTTCGGGAACGGCCGCTTCGTGCGGTTGGACGGGGCCGTTGAGCGACGACAGGGGCGCGACGGTGACCGTGCGCATGTTGTCGTTGTGCAAGTCGTCGGAAACGACGACGGCCGGACGGACCTTTCGGATTTCCGCGCCGATCGTGTTGCGGAAATCAACCCAGTAGACCTCCCCTCTCCGGATCACCAACCGGCGACCGCGTCCTTCTCGTCGTCGTTCTGCCGCGTCCGCAGTTGATATCCCTCGATGAGGCGGCGGCGGAAGTCGTCCTTCTCGAGCGCCTTGAAGCGCTCAACGACGGCGAGAGCGATAAACTCGCTTTTATTCGACACTTTGGCGAGCTTCTTGACGACCTTTTGGGGCAAGGTGATGTTCATGCGTTGATATTTCACACCGTAAGTATAGTGTGTATTCCAATGCGCATCAAGGCCTAGAACGGGACTTCCGCCCCGGCCGCCGCCCTCGCCGTCGTCCCGGTCAGCTGTCGATACTTGTCCATGATCAGCGTAATCGCCGCGGTACGCGCCTCGGCGGTCACCGGATGGGCGAGGTCGAACCAGCGATCCGCCGTCGCGCCCTTGCCCTTCTCCGCCGGAAAGACGACGAAAGGCTCGTCCGTTCCCGGCTCCGCCTTCTTGAGAACGCGGATGCCCTTGATCACGAAGGCGTCGGCGATGATCAGCTCCGCGAACGCCATGAGCTTGGTGGGACGGTCCGACGGATCCTGATACGGCCGCACGCGCGCGTCGAGTTTCGGCAAGTTGTCCATGTGATCCCCCTATGTCTGCGGCCGCGTGTCCCGCGGCCCACCTACCAGACGATTGAGGGGTGCAAAAAGTTCCATGAACCTGCCAAATTGGCAGGTAAAAAAATCGGCGCTTGTCCCTTTCGCAAAACCACGATTAATTACAGGCAGCCACGCCAACGACTGACGGTCATGGCCGATGACGGCTCCCTCACAAAATCCCTTCTAGTGTCGGGTTGAGCCGATCTGTAGGGGTTTTGCGAAAGGGACAAGAGCCAAAAGATCAGCCGGTCAGGACGCCAGGGCACGAAGCGCGTTATTGTCGACGAGCGCCGCGCCTTCCTCGGCGTCTTTCAACACGCCGCGGCGGCGCAGAATCTTGACCGCGGCGCGGGTCCGGTCCGGCGGCAGATGCGCCTTCGGGATGAAGGAGTGCGCGCCGCCCCACAGCGAGGACAGCTCGGGCACGACCAGGACCCCGTCGCCGCTGAAGCCGGCGTAATGGAGCAGGTGATGCAGGATCACGAGCTCGTCGGGGGTGAGAACGGTGGCGCGTTCGACGAGGGACTTGAGTTCCACGACAAGCGCCGCCCGGAGCTCCGGCGTCAGCTTGGAGAGATCGCGTTTGCCGTCAGGCGCTGATCCACTCATAGGAGGACCGGTGGCTGTCGAGCGCGTCGGCGTGCGCGACGAAGCGCGCGTACACGGGATGGCGGCCGATCGTGGCCGAATCGCCGACGACGATCAGGCAGCGCCGCGCGCGCGTGATCGCCACGTTGAGGCGGCGCATGTCGGAGAGAAAGCCGATCTGCCCGGCCTCGCTCGAGCGCACGAGGCTCAGGATGATCGCCTCTTTTTCGCGGCCCTGGAAGCCGTCCACCGAGCCGATCTCGAGGCCGGTTTCGTGCACCAAGGTCTTGAGGAGCTTGGCCTGCGCGGTGTACGGCGTGAGGATCGCGACGTCCTTGGGCTTGATGCCGGAGCCGAGCAGCTCGTACAGGAGCTTCACCGCGAGCTCGGCCTCGCCTTTGTTCTCGCGACTCTCGAGCATCTCGTTCCAGACCTCGTCGAAGCCGGCCCCGGCGGTGTCGACGAAGGTGACGGGGCGGCTCGTGAGATCCGACGGGGCGACGCCCGCCAGCTCGGAGGCGACGTGCTTGGCCACGGACTCGTCGGCGATGAGCTTACCCTCGTAGAACTCCTTCGAGGGGAAGCGCATGATGTCCTCGTGCATGCGGTACTGCACGCGCAGCAAGGTCTGGGCCGAGGCCGGCAGGATTTTCTTGAGCCGGTCGAACAAGGTGACGGTGAGGCCGCCCTCGGCCGCCTCTTTCGAATAAATCGTCGGGGGCAGCTGATTCGCGTCGCCGGCGAAGATCGCCTTGCGCGCGATGGTCAGAGGCACCCACGACAAGGGCTCGCTGGCCTGCGAGGCCTCGTCGAGCACGACGAGGTCGAAGTCGCCCTTCACGTAGCGCTTGGACATGCCCGCGTGCGTGGCGAGCACGACGTTGGCGCCGGCGACGATGCTCCGCGCGATGTCGCTTTCGAGATCGCGCGCCTGGCGCCACAGCTTGCCGACCTCGCGCTCGCGCAGCTGGCGCTCCTCGTAGCCCAGCTGTTGAATGCCCCGGCCGTGGCGCGACTTGCGGTGGATCAGGCGCTCGCGGTACGCGTCGAGCTCCTTGACCTCCTCGTACGCGGGATCCTCTTCGATCTGCGCGGCCAGGTTGCCGTGGCGCAGCGCCTCGAGCGTGCGCGCGGGGTGGCCCAGGCGCGTGACGCGCAGGCCGGTGCCGATGAGCTTCTCGAGGATGTTGTCGACGGCGATGTTCGAGGGGGCGGTGGCGAGCACGCGCTCGCCGCGGGCCACGTGCTGGCGGATGATCTCGACGAGGACGGTGGTCTTGCCGGTGCCGGGCGGGCCGTGCACGAGCGCCACGTCTTGGGAGGCGAGCGCATTCTTGACGGCCGTCTGCTGATACTCGTTGAGGTTGCGGTTGAGCCAGATGACCTTGGGAACCTTCACCCTTTCGGGCTCCTGTTCGCCGAGGAAGATTTCGCGCAAGGTCGACACGCGCGAACGCTTCGATTCCGCGACCGTGACGAGCGCCTTGCGCATGCGCTGATAGGTCGCGTCCGAGCCGAGCAGGTCGATCTGGCAGTGGCCGCGGATTTCTTCTTCGGGGCCCGCCGAGTTCAGCGCGACGGTGACGCGGTGATCGTCCACTTTATAAAGCGTGCCCTCGACGGAGCCGGGGAGATTGCCCGGCGAGAACGTGAGCAGGACGTTGTCGCCCGCGTTCATCGCGTGGAACGGCGTGAGCTCTTCGCCGCTGCGCGGAGCGCGCGAGAGAGTGATCATCGTCATCCCCCCCATCCCGCCCTCGACGCCGTCGACGATGAGCGCGGAGACGGTCTTGCCGCGGGCCTCGCGCTGGGCGACGGGGAACTTGCGCAGCTCGCGCAGGTTCTCCGCCTTCTCGGCCTCGCGTTCGAGGTCGATGAGCGCTTGGAGTCGTTCGAAGTGTTCCTGGACTGCCATCGGCGGATATCTTAGCTCTTTTGGTACCATGCCCCCGTGGAGCTTCCCCGCATTCCGGCCCTGCCGCCTCCCGTCCGCAAATACCTGCGCCGGCCCAAGCCGAGCTCCGGAGATTTCACCTGGGACGCGGACGAATACGTCGCCGGCAACAAGCTCGCGCTGTTCGTCCGGGGAAAAGATCTGTTCGCCGCGATGGCGGCGGCCATCGAGGACGCGAAGCATTCGGTCAACCTCGAGACCTACCGCTTCGGCAACGACGGCACCGGCCGGACGTTCGCGGAGCTGCTCGCGCGCGCGTCCAAGCGCGGCGCGCGCGTGCGCCTGATCTACGACTCGGTCGGCTCCATCGAGCTCGAGCCGGTCGTCGTGACCATGATGCGCAACGCGGGGGTGCAGATTCTCGAGTACCATCCGGTCGCGCCGTGGCGGCCGCACTGGGCCTGGAACAAGCGCGACCACCGCAAGATCCTCGTCTGCGACGGCAAGCTCGGCTTCATCGGCGGCATGAACCTCAGCGACGAGCACGCGGCGCAGGACGAAGGCGGCCTCGACTGGCCCGACGCGCACGCGCGCGTCGAGGGACCGGCGGCGCACGAGCTCGAACGGCTGTTCCGCGCGGTGTGGCACAAGGGCACGGGCCGCTGGTTCGAGGCCGACATCTCGAGTATCGCCGCAGGCGGAGCGGCCGTGCGCATCGTCGGCAACCACGAGATCCTCAAGCGCTTCGAGATCCGCGAGGCCTACGTCAACGCCCTGCGCGCGGCCAAGACCGAGGTCGCGATCGCCAACTCCTACTTCATTCCCGACTGGCGCATCCGCCGCTCGCTCGCTCAGGCCGTCAAGCGCGGGGTCAAGGTGCGCGTTCTCGTGCCGGGACATTCGGACATCAGCTCCGTGTGGTACGCTATGCGCGCGACCTACGCGTCTCTGCTGACGCGGGGCGTGCGCATCTTCGAATGGCAGGGACCGATGATGCACGCCAAGGCCGTCGTCGTGGACGGAAAATGGTGCGCGGTCGGCTCTTACAACCTCGATCACCGCTCTTTGCAACACAATCTCGAGGTCAACCTGCAGACCACCGACGCCTCCTTCGCCGCCGAGCTTCAGCGCCGCTTCGAGTTCGGCCTGAGCGGCGCGCGGGAGATCGTCAAGGACGACTGGGAGCGCCGCTCCTGGGCCGAGCGGGCGCTCGAGCAGTTCTTCTCCTCGTTCGAGTATTTTTTCTGATGAACTTGGTGTCAGGCCTACCGATTTCCGATTCTCCTCGGTACCGGTCGATTGAGAAGCGGAAATCGGTAGGCCTGACACCATCCTGATTTTTTGATACTCTCCCCCTCGTGAAAAGACTGTACCTGATGCGCCACGGGCACTCCCCCTCGACGGCCGAGGCCCGCGTCGCCAAGGACGCCCTGCGCCCGCTCTCCGATCAGGGCCGTGAGGACGCCCGGCGAATGGCGGCCGAGCTCGCGCGTCGCGGCGGCCGCCCGACCTTGATCCTCCACTCGCCCCTGACGCGCGCGGTCCAAACCGCGGCGGAGGCCGCCTCCGTCCTCAAGCCCGCCGCCGGGACCATCCCCTTCGTTCCACTCGACAACACCCGGCCGGCCGAGGAGGTCGCCGCCGAGCTCCTCACGCGCGCCGAAGGCGACGCCGAGGTGCTGGCCGTCGGCCATCAGCCGCAGATCGGCGAGGTCGCCGCGCTGTTCGGCAAGGCCATCTTCGAGATGCGCCCCGGAACGATCGTCGCGCTCGAACTCGCGCCGGAACCCCGCCTCCTGTGGTCGCTCAGCCCCGAGCAGCTTTAGCCTCGGCCCTGCTTCTGCTGGCGCTCACCGCGCCCGCGCGGGCGACCTTCGTCCGCGCCGTGATGGACCGCGCCGACACCGAATCGCTGTTCGACTCCGAGTACTTCGCCGACCTGCGCGGCTTCGCCGTACCGAGGAGCTGGACCGACACGTGGGCCGCCTCGACCTCCGGCTACCGGATCAACGGCGCCAGCCTCGACTGCTGCGCGCTGTACCTCGACCAGGAGCTCAAGTTCGCCCGGCGCCTGACGCCGCGCCTGGAGTTCCGCTTCCGCTTCACGGATCTCGACGACAAGGACCGACAGGAGCAGCATCACTGGCTCGAGCTCGAGACCGACCTCGGCGCGGGCTTCTCCCTCGAGGCGTTCGGCGAGCCGGCCTACCGCAAGGAAGACGCGGACATCGGTCTGGGTCTGCGCTGGCGCCGCGGCGGCGGCCAGCTGCGCGTGCGGCGCAACATGGTGGACTTCAACTTCAACTCCCGCGGCAGCACGACCGAACGCTACTCGCTTAAGCCCTACACCGACGAACTGCACCTCGAAGCCCCCGCCGGCGCCTGGCGGGCCTGGGCCGGGCTCGAGCTCGACGAGCCCACGCGGCGCGAGATCCCCGCCGAGAACCGCTCGTTCGGCTACACGCGCACGCGCGCGCTCTTAGGCGCCGGCTCCGATGAAGGAATCGCGCCGCGGCTCGTCTATTCGCTCGAAACCCAGCGCAAGGTCAACCGCTTCGCCACCGTCGCGGCCGGAGAGTCGCAGGACGCCCGGCGGCAGGTCCACGCGTTCGAGTCCTCGGCGCGGCTGCGGCCGCGCGACGGCGACGAGCTCGAGCCCGGGCTCGCGTACCTGAACCGCTCGGCGCGAACCGACCGCCCGGAAGTCCCCGCCGGCGGGACGACCTACCGCCGCTGGGAGCTCCAGCCTTGGCTGCGCTGGCGCCGGCGGTGGACGAAGATCGCGACCGGGGAACTGGCCGCGTTCCTATCCTTCGGCGAAAACCGGACCTTCCGCTCGCCCGGGGCGACGCCCAGCGCGCACGAAACCCTCGTCGAGGCCAAGATCGGGACGGGCGTGGACTTCCTCTTCTCCCCGTCGGCCCGGCTCGGCCTGTACGGCACTTTCGACGCCGACGCCCCCGGCCACTTCTGGGACGGCGGCAACGTTCGCGCGATGTTTCTCTTTTGATAAACTGCCCGCGATGAGCGCCCCACGCCGCCGCCAGCGCGATTTCCGCTCGACGACCCTACTCGCCCGCCTGCGCGCGATTCCGCACTATTACCTGTACCCGGCCGCCGGCTCCGTCCTGGGCTTCGGCTCGCCCATCGGCATGTTCCTTCTGCGCTACTGGCGCGAGGATCCGCTGCTCAAGGCGCTCTGGGTGCGCAACGAGCTCGACTACAACTTCCTGTTCTACGCCTACATGGGCCTGGGCACGGTCGCCTCCTTCATGATCTTCGGCTACGTGATCGGCCTGCGCTCCGAGCGCCAGCGGGTCAATAACCGCGTGCTCTCGGCCCGCGTCGACGAGCTCCACCTGAAATCCGTCACCGACGCCCTCACCGGCGCCTTTACGCACGGCTACCTGCAGGAGATTCTCGAGCTCGAGATCCAGCAGTCGCTGACGCGCAAGGTCCCGTTGTCGGTCATGATGATCGACATCGACGATTTCAAGCGCATTAATGATAGTCACGGTCACCTGTTCGGCGACCGTGTTATAAAAGAAACCGCCGAGACGATCTCCGCGAACGTGCGCTCCGACGATATCCTGGGCCGCTTCGGGGGCGACGAATTCGTCGTGATCATGCCCGGCGCCGACGCGCCGACCGCGCGTCACGTCGCGGAGCGCGCGCGCAGCGGCATCGCCAAGAACGGCTACCTCGCCACGATCAGCGTCGGCGTGGCCACCTTCGACGGCGCGGGCAACGAGTCGCCGGCGGAGCTGCTCCACCGCGCCGACATGAACCTCTACCAGGCGAAGCACGACGGCAAGAACTGCGTGCGCAACGAGTGCCACCTGCCCGGCGTCCCGCGCCGCCGCACCGACAAGGCCTAGCTTACTTCGCGACCGAATACGTGCAGTCTTTCTTGAAGTCGCAGCGCGCGCAGTAGCCCGTGTCGGCGGCGAAGACTCCCGCCTCGATGCCCGACGCCGCCGCGCGGATATCGGCGGCCAGGGTTTCCTCGCTCGACGATTCGTACGGGGCGCTGACCCGCTCGCCCGCCGAGATGCAGTCGACGGTGAGCGTCGCCGGAGCCAAGCCAAGACCGCGCTTGGCGCCGAGGGCGTAGAAGCGCATCTGCACGTCCTTCGCCACCTCCGCCGGAGAGGGAACGCCCGGGCCGGTCTTGTAGTCGATGAGCTCGTAGGCTCCGTCGGGGCCCTGATCGATGCGGTCGATCATGCCCCGGACCTGGTGCGCGCCCGAGTTCCAAATGAATTCCTTCTCGACGCCGACCGTTCGGGTGCGGCGGGACTCCTCCTCGCCGTGAAAGCGCGTCAGCACGCGCTCGGCTTTCGAGTACGCGCGCGCCTCGGCGTCCTCATCGGGATAGCCCGTCGCGAGCCACTGCGTCTTCAACGCGTCGAACAAGGACTCAAGCGTGCGCTCGCCGCCGCGCAGCCAGGCCTCGAGGGCGCGGTGCAAGGACAACCCGTACGAGGCTTTCGCCGTCATGGGGATGCGCCGTCCGTCGACGAACAGAAGGCGGTACTTCCAGGGGCACTCGCGGTAGATGCGGTACCGCGTGAACGAGATTTCCAAGCTAGGCGGCGGCCTTTCGGATAAACTCGACGTCGGTGTCGCCGTAGCGCTCTTCCCGGTATTTTTCGAAGCCGACGGGCAGGACGACCTGCTCCTTCTTATAGCGCTGGAGCAGGATCACGCCGCCGGACGCCAGCAGGTTCGCCTCCGCGACGCGCGCGAGCGACGGAGTCGAGTAGGCCAGCATCGTGTTGTCCTCGGTCCGGTACGGCGGGCCGAGATAGATGATGTCGAAATCCGAGGCGCCGGCGCGGAAGGAGATCCAGGACAAGTCCTTCAAGATGTCGCCGTAGCTGGCCCGGCCCTTGTCGGCGAAGCCCAGGCGTTTGAGGTTCTCCTCGATGACGGCCACGCAGCGCTTGTCGGCGTCCACGAAGAACGCGGAGGCCGCCCCGCGCGAGAGCGCCTCGATGCCGACGGCGCCGGTGCCGGCGTACAGATCGAGCACGCGTGCCCCGCCCAGGCGCGGTCTCAGAATGTCGAAGACCGACTTCTTGATGCGCGCCGAAATGGGCTTGACCATCATCTCCTTCGGCACGCTCTTGAGGGACCGGCCCCGGCTTTCGCCCGCGATGATGCGCATGATCGCTATTATTATAGAATACCGCGCTCCATGGCGACCCAAATCATCATCGTTGACGACGACCCGTTGGTGGGCGGGCTCACCCTCGAGCTGCTCAACGACGCCGGCTACGCTTCGCGTCTGATACAGGACAGCCTCAAGGCCCAGGACATCATCAAGGCCGAGAAGCCCGCCCTCGTCATCCTCGACATCTTGATGCCCGGCCTCGACGGCCTGACCTTGCTGCATCGCTTGAAGTCGGACCCCGAGACCGAGCCGATCCGGGCCATCATCGTCTCGGGCAAGTCCTTCGAGGCCGAGAAGCAGCGAGCCACTCAGTACGGCGCCGAAGCCTTCATCGAAAAGCCCTACGACGTGGACGACTTCGCCAAAAAGGTGAAGGAGATCATGGACAAGCAGGGCGTCGCGCCGACGAAGACGGCGCGCCCCCCGTCCGCCCCGGTCCCGGTGGCCAAGGCCGAGCTCAAAGCCGTCGTCTGGGGCTGCCGCTCGACCTCCTCGGCCGTCTCCCCCGTCGTGGTGAAATACGGGAAGCACACGAGCTGCGTGTCGGTCGAGACCCCGTCCCACATCTTCGTCTTCGACGCCGGCTCGGGCATCAGCTTATTGGGCAACGAGCTGATGAAGACCGGCAAGCACAAGGAGATCTGGCTCTTCCTCACCCATTTCCACCACGACCACATCGAGGGCCTCGCGGGCTTTCCCTGCGCGCGCGACAAGAACTTCACGCTCCACATCAGCGGCGCGTCGGACCCCGACAAGCCGCTCGAGCAGGCGCTCAAGGCCGCGCTCGAGCCCGGCTTCGGCGACGCGATGCCCGAGGCCAAGATCGAGCTCTACGAGCTGATGGAACAGACCTACGAGATCCTGCCCGGCGTGCGCCTCTCCGCGTTCTACGCCAACCACCCCGGCACGACGCTCGCCTACGTGCTCCAAACGGAAGGCCGCAAGATCGTCTACTGCCCGGACAGCGAGCTCTACGGCGAGTACGCGACCGCGCTCCAGGACTACGACGAAAAGATCGGCGCGGCGGTGCGCGGCGCGGACCTGCTGTTCCACGACGGGCGCTACACGGTCGACGACTACAAGAAGAACCGCAACGCCGGCCACTCGAGCTTCATCTCGGCGGTGGACTTCGCGGGCAAGAACCTCGTCAAGGCGCTCGTGCTCGTCCACCAGGACGACAGCTACGCCGACGGCGTGCTCGACCAGATGGGCAAGGACGCGAACGCCCGGGTCGAGGAGCGCGGCTACAAGCTCAAGGTCGTCGTCGGCCGCGAAGGCCTGCGAGTCTCGGCCTAAACGGCCGAGAGCTTCCGGGCGTAGTCGAGGTTCGCGCGGTCCGCGTCGAGCCCGTCCTTCGGAGTCTCCAGGATTCCCGGAGTTGAAGAGAACTCCTCGCGAACGAGCAAAGCTTTGAGCCCTTCCGAGCCTAGACGGCCTTTACCCCAGTGTTCGTGGTGCTCGCGGTGAGAACCCAGCAGAGCGCGGCTGTCGTTGAGGTGGAGGGCCTTGATCGCTTCGAAGCCCATGAGGCGGTGGGCGCGGGCGATGAACTTGAGGGCGCCTTCCGCGCTGGAGCAGTCGTAGCCCGCGGCGTAGGCGTGGGCTGTGTCGAGACAGATGCCGAGATTCGGGAGGGACGGTTTTAACGCGTCGTGAAGACGAGCTAAATCTTCGAGGGAACCGCCCATTCGGCGGCCGCCACCCGGCACATTCTCCAACAGCAACGGCGTACGGCAAGAACTCTGTTGGACGGACATCAAGACGGACTTCGCGAAAAGGCTGATGCCGTCATCGAGACCGGCCCCGACCGAGTACGCCCCGCCGTGCAGAACGTACGCGTCTCCGCCTAGGCCGGCGGTTAACTGCAATTCTCTGGCCAAATGAACGACGGACCGTTTACGGCGGGCTTCGTCCGACGACGCCAAGCTGGGCACGAACCGCGAATGAATGAGCAGACATTTAATTTCCGCCGCCCTTCGGGCGGCGTCAAACGACTTTAACTCTTCATCCTTCGGATCGTGATGACGCGGATACGGCAATATCTGCATTGCCTTACATCCAAGCGCCCTCACTTCATCGAGCGCCCCGGCATATCCACGCCTCACCGAAGCGTGAACCCCTAAGATCACGGAAGTCCCATCAATTTTCTCAGGAATCCCGCTTTCTTTTCGTTGTACGGGAACCACCACAAATCCGGCGCCGACGCGGGCCACTCGTGCACGAGCACCGACTGCGACTGCGTGAAGGCGAGCAGACCCTCTTCCCCGTGACGCCGCCCCATGCCGCTTTGCTTCATGCCGCCGAACGGCAGGGAGCCGAAGGCGTAATGCGAGGCGGGCTCGTTGACTCCGACGAGGCCGACCTCGAGCGCCGCGGCGAGCGCTTCTCCCTTGGCGAGATCGGTCGTCCACACGCTGGCCGCGAGGCCTTCGCTGCCGGCGTTGGCGAGAGCGACGGCTTCCTCGGCGCGGGCGACCTTCATGATCGGGATCACGGGCCCGAAGCTCTCTTCGGTCATGATCTTCATGTCCATGCGCGCATCGAGCACGAGCGCGGGGGCGATCATGAGATTCTCCCTGTCGAGGACCTCGCCGCCGATGACGCGCGCGCCTTTCTTGCGCGCGTCTTCGAGCTGCTCGGTGATGCGGTCGAGCAGCGGCGGGAACACCATGCGCCCCAGATCGGCGTCAACCCCGTCGAGCTTCTGGCGCAGGGCGGCGACCTTGGGGCGGATCAACTCGACGAAGCGTTCGTAGACTTCGGCCTCGACGAAGACGCGCTCGACGCCGACGCAGACCTGGCCGGCGTTGGAGCAGGCGGCCCAGGTCGCGGCCGAGGCGGCGCGCTCGAGGGAAGCGTCGGCGAGTACGATCATGGGGTGCTTGCCGCCGAGCTCGAGGACGGAGGGCTTGAGCTGGCCGGCGGCGCGCACGGCGACGCAGCGTCCGGTCTTGGTGGAGCCGGTGAAGACGATCATGTCGGTGGCGTCGATGACGGCCTCGCCGGCCGCCCCCCCGCCGGGCACCACGGACAGCAGGCCCTCGGGGAGCAAAGAGGTGGCCGCGACGGCGTGCTCGAGCCACAGCGCGGTCTTCGTGGTCCATTCGGACGGTTTCAATAAAACGGCGTTGCCCGCGAGCATCGCCGCGAACGCGTCGCCGAACGGGATCAGGAAGGGCATGTTCCACGGCGTGATCAGGCCGATCACCCCTCGAGGAACACGTCGCTCGTAGGCGCGTTTATTGAAGAGGGACCAGGGCTTGCTCGCGGCCTTGTCGCCCAGCACGCGCGGGGCGACCGAGGTCATCCAGTCGACGAGCAGGCCGGCCGCGCCGAGCTCCATCAGGTCGACCTCGACGAGGGGCTTGCCGGTCTCCTCATGGACGACGGCGCGGATTTCTTCCCGGCGCGCGGCCAACGCCTTCCAGACGGCGCGCAGAGCCGTCACGCGCTGCTTGATGGTGGCGCGGCGCCAGACGGCGGCGGCGCGGCGCGCGGCGGCGGCTTTGGCGGCGATTTCGGCGGGGGTCGCCTCGAGAGCGGACGGCGCGCGGCCGGTCATGGTCGTGGTCATTTTTTCCTCTTGAGCAGCCCTCCCAGGCGGCCCAGCACCTCGTTGGCGGCCCCGCTGATCGCCTTGGTGCCGATGCCGGTGACGGCCCGGCCCGCCGTGTTCGTGAGCGCGCCCAGCGCCTGGGACACGGCCTGGGACGGAGAGCGACCCTTGCCGCCGAGATTGTCCATCTGGACCGGAGGCAAGACGACCTTCACCGTCGAGCCGCCCACGGCGGACGCGGCGAGGCCGATCTGGCCGCCGGTGATGGAGAGACGGCGGATGAACAAAGACTTGCCGCCGGACTCCGCCGAAGGCGCGCCTTGCTTGCCCTCGGCGTTGCGCTGCAGGCGCGCGAGGTTGCTGCCTCCCGGGCCCAGCTCGTAGAAGATCTCGGGCTCGCGCACGATGACGCTCTCGACGACGATCTCGTCGGTGACGAGAGAAGCCAATTTGATGCGGATATCAACCGAGCCCACGCGGACTGAGTATGGCCCCTTGAAGCCGGGCGGGTTGCCGATCACGAGGTTGGAAATCGAGCCGCGGCCCGACCAGGGCGTGAGCACGACCGCGCCGACCGTGACCGGCGCGCCGACGAGGACGGGCCCGAAGCGCTCGATCGCGAGCTTCACGCCGCGTCCCAGCCACATCGACGCGGCGCCGACCGCGACGAGACCGAGGACGACGGCCAGAAGAAACAAGGCACGAATGGCTTTCATCATTTCGCCGCTTCCTCGAAGGAAACGTCGAGCACGGGCCACGATTTGGCGGCCGTGTCGCGGTAGTGCCACCATTCTTCGGCGAGAGGCTCGAAGCCGGCCGAGGCCATGGCAATCTTCAGGGTTTCGGCGTTGCGGCGAGCCGGGGCGGGAACGCCGGCGGCGCCGTGGCGGGCGCGGGGCCCGAATTCGTCGTACTTCGACGGCATCGGCAGGGGCTTGCCGGACTTATCGGCCAGGCCGAGATCGACGGCTCCGCCGCGGTTGTGAGACGAGCCTTTTCTCGGATCGGCGACCCACTTCGGATCGGGCTTGGCCGCCCACAGCGCCTTCTGGACCGACAAGGGGCGGTAGGCGTCGTAGACCACGAGGCGAAGGCCTTTCGCCCGGAGCGCGTCGGCGGCCCTCGCGAGCTTGACCGCCGTCGAGCGGCGCAGCAAAGCGGCCGGGAACGGATACAACGCGCGGCCCGTCAGGTTGTCCTCGGTCGCGTAGCGGATGTCGAGTATCGCGTCCGGAATCAAGTCCTGAAGCGGCGTCAACGGGTCGGTCGCGGGTAAAGCGGTCATCAGGAGCGCTGCGAACACGACTCATCGTAGCACTAGGGACTAAAGGATTTCCATATATCGTCCCTGTGCCGGGTCGCTCGCGACCCGGCCTAGCCGCTATTAAACTTTCACCTGGACCTTCGCCGGAGCCGCGCGCAGATACTCCATAAACACCACGCCGGCGCCCATGTAATGAGCCTCGATCTCGAGCCGGATGTCGTCGATCCGGGCGGGGTCCACGAAGCGCTTCAGGTCGGCCAGCCCCCTGAGCGCCGCGCGCATGCTGTCGGTCGGATCCAGGTCCCGCTTGGCGGCCACGTCCATCACCGCTTCCACGACCAGTATCGAGCCGCGAGTCAGGCTGTGATCGGCGAGGAGCAGGGCCGTCATGGCGCCCTTGACCGTCTCCTCGATGACGCGCGCCGGAGCGGCGTCGCTCGCGGACGGAACCTGAAAAGCGGCTTGAAGAGTCTTGCGCACGACGGCCGCGGCGGCCGTGCAGGGGTCACCGAGTAAACGCAACTCCTCGGCGACCATCTCTTTCGTCAATTGTACGAATCGAAGTTCGTCCATGGTGATTTGTCCTCTCGCCATGGTTATAGCCCGTAAACCGCCGGGTCCTCCACCAAATATTTACCAAACGTCAGGTTAACGGAAAAAAGAAAAGCCCCCTCGTCGGGGGCTTTAAATTTTTGGACCTTAGCGGGATCGAACCGCTGACCTCCTGCATGCCATGCAGGCGCTCTCCCAGCTGAGCTAAAGGCCCGGGAGGACATTCTACCAGATTGCGGCTGACCGCTCAACCGGCGCGCCTAGTTGCGGGAGGGAGCCGCGAGGCCGGTGCGGCGCGGGCGCCCATCGGGCCCGTAGCCGGTGTAGGCGTCTGGAACCGCCACGGGGCCGCGGATTTCGATCGTGTCGCGGCCGTCCGCCGCGCCGTCGAACAACCCGGTCAGCTCACCGAAGCGGTCGTAGGTCAGGCCGGGAGCTTTAGGGTCCGTCTCCCCCCGCGCGCGCAAAGTCCGGATGAGACGCTTGTCGCCGGAGCCCTTCGCCTCGCGCAGAAGCTTGGCCGTGTGCTTGCCGAGCCCGGCCTTCTGCGCTTCCAGCCCGTCGAGCACCTCGCGGAACTGCTCCGGCCGCGCGAGGGCGTGCGCGAGCAGCAAGGCGGCCGCTCGCTGCGGCTCCATCGTCTCCTTGCCCAACGCGGCCTTCACGGCCTGCTGGGAAGACGTGCCGATCACGGCGACCTCCAGGTAATCCTTCACCGCGCGCGGGACGGTCATCGCGGACACGGAGCGCAGGTGCAGCTCGAAGGAGTCGAGCAGGCGCGAGCCGTATAAAGGATCGGCTTGAAGCGACAGTCCCACCGTGCCGAGGTAAGCGCCGGGGTAGCCGGTGGCCGGCACGACATGCGTCGATCCGGTCGGGCCGGCGGCGGCTCGGATTACGCCGAAAAACAGAATTCCGACGGCGAATCGTTTCACAGGACGAGGATAACCCCGGAACGCCTCGCTTTCAAGGGGACAGTTTTATCTTAAGATAATCATGTCTCCAAGTCATGACAGAGGCCGCCGTCGGCACCGCGGATCAAGTGCCGAGCAAAGCGGGAAGCCGGGCGCAGAACTCGAGCTCGGCTGGGAACATCTCTTTCAACGGAAGGTCGGAGACCTCGCGCCAGAACAGTTCGAGCACATCCTCGCCGTTTCCGGCGAGGTTCAAGTCCCCGGAGACCCGCTCGACGAGCCAGTAAACGGACACGATCTGGATCGGGGCCTGGGTGGAGAGGTGGCAGGCCTCGCTGGAGTACAGGACGCGCGCCGGCTTGACCATGAGGCCGGTCTCCTCGCGAAACTCGCGCAGCAGGGCCTCGCCCGGCGCCTCCTCGATCTCGACGCCGCCGCCGGGGAAGTTGACGAAGGTGCGGTCCTTGAAGCGGGAGCGCGTCAGCAGGACGCTCGGCCCGTCGCGCAGGACGCCGTAAATCCGGCAGGAAAAACTCCTCACTTCTTATTCAGGAACGCGACGACCGCGGATTTCGCGTCGCCGAGCAGGGGATCGCCGTCGCCGACGAGGAGATGGTCGAAATCGTATGTGCGCAGGAGCTCGAGCGATTTCTTGAGCGTCGCAGGGTCCTCCTGCTTCTCGGCCGGCACGGTCTTGAGCTTGCCGTTCGGCGCGATCAAGGCGTCGCCGAGAAGAAACAGGCGCCGCTCGGGCCAGTACAGGGCGATCTCCCCCGGCGACTTGCCGGGAAGATGGACGACGACGAGTCCGTGAATTTTATCGCCGTCCTTGACCGTTTTTTCGGGCGTTATGCAGGAGGATTCAACTTCGGCCGCGTGCAAAACGGTCGGAATTTTCCAGCGCTTCAGCACGGACTCGCGCTCGCGGAGATGGTTCCTATTCGTGATCACCAATGCGTCGGGCTTGAGCCCCGCGGCCTCGATCACGGATAGGTCGTCGGGAGCGAACGCGACGGGATCGACGATCACCGTCCCCTCGGCCGTGCGCAGGATGTGGCCGTTGAAGTTGAACTTCTTCTCGGCGTTGAACGCGGACCAGCAGTAGGCGCCGTCGGCGAGCTGAATCATGAGGGAATAGGCCCCGGTCGGAGTTTTCTCAGCGCGGTCGCGAAGTCCCATTGCGGCACGCCCTCGCGGCGCAGGCCGGCGTCCACGACGCCGAGCGCCTCGCGATAGCGGTACCAGGGGAGCTGCGGGAAGAGATGGTGCACGGCGTGGAGATTCTGGCACAGAAAGAACGGGTCAAGCCAGGCGGGAAGGATGTTCGCGGTGTCGCGGAAGCGTCCGCGCGCCGTGTGCGGACGGTGCGGCCAGTAGTCGAAGGTCAGGGCCAAGGCGGCCACGGCGAGCTGGGCTGGCACGGTCCAATACAGGACGATGTCGGCGAAATGGCCGGCGCGCCAGGCCCAGGCGTGCAGAACGAGGATCACGGCGATCGTCGCGACGGACTCGGCGTAGGCGGAGTCGCGGCGGCGCAGGCGCGTCAGATAGTTCCAGTAGTGCATCTGCAGCATGGTCAGGCAGCGCAGGGCGACCGTCGCCCCATTCGTCCCCGCGACCCAGAAATCAGGGTCCTCGCGGGGGTCGTTCGTGTGCGCGTGGTGGTGGAGATGGTTCCGGCGGAAGGCGGAATAGGGTCCGCACAAGACCAGAGTGGAAACATAGCCGAGCGCCTCGTTGAGCCAAAACACCCGCGAGGCGCTGCGGTGAAGCGCGTCGTGCAGGACGGTGAACTGTGAGTAGGCGCAGGCCGTGTTGATTGCTATCGCAATCGGGGTGGGCCAGACGCCGGTGATCGCCGCGGCGCTCGACGCGGCCTGGACGGCGAGGGCGGTCAGGCACAGCGCGACGGTGGGCCAGGCCGTTTGCCCCTCGCCCAGCTCGAAAACGCGGACCGCGCGCACGTCGACGGCGCTCACGCACGGATGATAGCTTTTTCGTATCATGAGGCCATGTCCCGACGCGGCCCGTTCGCCCTCGCGTTGCTGCTGGCGTGCGCATGCGCACGCCAGCCGGAAGGACCCGCGCGTCTCGTGGTCGCCGCGCCGATGACCGGCGACATGGGCGGAGAGGGCCAGGGGCTCGAGCGCGCCGTGCGCATGGCCGTGGCGGACGAGGCGGAGGAGACCGGCCTGACCCCGCCCGAAATCGTCGTGCTCGACGACAAGGCCGACCCGTTCGAGGCTGCCTCCGTCGCCCGCCGCGCGACGGACGACCCGTCCGTGTTCGCGGTGATCGGCCACATGACCTCCGGCTGCGCCCTCGAAGCCTCGCGCGTCTACGCGCAAGCGCCGCTGGCGATGATTACGCCTTCGGCGACGGCGACCTCTTTGACCCTCCAGCAGGACCGGCCGGACTGGGGCGGCGACCGCGTCGTCTTCCGCCTGCCCCCCTCGGACAGCGTGCAGGGCGAATACGCCGCCGAATACGCGGTCAAGCGGCTGTCGCTCAAGCGCTTCGTGCTCATCCACGACCGCACGCCCTACGGCCTGGGTTTCGCCGAATCCTTCCGCGGCGCGCTCGAGCGCAAGGGCGGAACGACGCTGAGCTTCGAGCCTGTTTCCCGGGGCGACAAGGATTTCGCCGCCGCGGTCGCCGCCGTGAAATCGGCCAAGCCCGAGGCGATCTTTTTCGGCGGGCTGTACATGGAGGCGGGCTTGCTGATCAAACAACTCCGCGCCGCCGGTTGGACCGGCGTCTTCATGTCCGGGGACGGCGCCAAGAACCCGGATTTGTTCGAGGTCTCGGGTCCCGCCGTCGACGGGGCGTACTTCTCGGTCGGCGGCGTTCCGGTGGAGGCCCTGCCCAGCGCCTCCGACTTCGTCGCGCGCTACCAGAAGCAATGGGCGGGAGCGGCGCTGCACACCTTCGACCACTACGGCTACGAGGCCGCGCGCGTGGCGCTGCAGGCCCTGCGCAAGGCCGAAGGCCCGGATCGCCGCAAGGTCCTCGAGGCGGTGCGCGTCGGGACCCGGCGCGGGATGGTGGGCGACATCGCCTTCGACGCCAAGGGCGACACGCTGAGGGGCTTCGTCACGATGACGAAGGCGAACTTCGCCGCCAAGAAGTTCGAAGTGGCCTATTAGAGAGAAGGGGTCAGGCTTCACTATTCGAACCATTCGCTTGCGAATGGTTCGAATAGTGAAGCCTGACCCCAGCTGAAATCATGCACGAGGGGGGACTCGAACCCCCAAACCCTTTCGGGCGTACGCACCTCAAGCGTATGTGTCTGCCAGTTCCACCACCCGTGCGCGGGTTTGCTGCTTGGTTACTTCGAGGATTTAGGCGCTTCCGTCTTTTTCGCCGCCGGCTTCTCGGCCGGAGCGACCGACTTATAGGCGTCGGACGCCGCCGCCGACGTCGGGCCCGCCGGAGCCGCGGCCGGAGCTTCCGCCGCCGGAGCGGGCAGAGGCGCGACGGCCCGGGACGTCACGCTCGACATGCCGGTGCGGTCGGAGAGAAGCGTCAGGAAAAGCGAGGTGAAGGCGAACGTCGCCGCGAGGCCGGCGGTGAACTTCTTCATGAAACTCGTGCCGCTGGGCGTGCTGATCAGCGAGTCCCCCCCGCCGCCGAACATGGACAGGCCCGCGCCGCGCCCGGTCTGGAGCAGCACGAACAGGATCATGCCGAGGCACGCGAAGCAGTGAACGACGAGCAGGAAGTGGTACATGATGGCCGATTATACCTAATTTACGAGGCGAGCGCGACCAGGCCGGGAAGGGTCTTGCCCTCGAGGAGTTCTAAAGACGCTCCGCCCCCGGTCGAACAGTGGCTCATCTTGCCCGCAAGCCCGATCTTGGCGAGCACGGACAGGCTGTCGCCGCCGCCGACGATGCTGATGGCGCCCTTGGCGGTCGCCTCGGCCATCGCCTTGGCGACGGCGTTGCTGCCCGTCGCGAAGGCCGGCATCTCGAAGATCCCCATCGGGCCGTTCCAGAAGATGGTCTGGGCCTTTCCGATGTGCTCGGTGAAGAATTCGATCGTGTGCGGGCCTACGTCCACGCCGATCATGTCGGGCGGGATCGCCATGGCCTGCGTCACCTTGGTCTCGGCGTCGGGCTTGATCTCGCGGACGATGACGTGGTCGGCGGGAAGAAGGCACTCGACCTTCTTGTTGTAGGCCTTCTCGATGATCGCCTTGGCGGCGTCGATCTGGTCCTTCTCGAGGAGCGACTTGCCGATATTGATGCCCTGCGCGGCGAGGAAGGTGTAGGCCATGGCCCCGCCGATGAGCAACGCGTCCACGCGCTCCAGGAGCTTGTCGAGCACGGCGAGCTTGTCGGAGACCTTCGCGCCGCCGATGACGGCGAGAAACGGCCGCTGGGGATTGCCGATCACCCGGTCGAGGAATTCGAGCTCGCGCTGAACGAGGAAGCCGATCGCGCCGGGCAGGTGCTTGGTCACGCCCGCCGTCGAGGCGTGCGCGCGGTGCAGCGCACCGAAGGCATCCTGAATGAACACGTCGCCGTTCTTGGCGAGAGCCTTGGCGAAGGCCGCGTCGTTGGCCTCTTCTTCGGCATGAAACCGCAAATTTTCCATGAGGAGCACTTCGCCGGGTTTCAGGGCCGCCACCGCTTTCTCGGCGACGGGGCCCACGCAATCCTCGGCGAAGGCCACGGGCTTTTTAATGAGCTTCGAAAGCTCGGCCGCCACGGGCTTGAGCGAATACTTCGGCTCGACCTTCCCCTTCGGCCGGCCGAGGTGCGCGATCAAGACGACTTTAGCCCCCTCGTTGATCAGGAACTCCAAGGTCTTCAGCGTCTCGCGAATGCGCGCGTTGTCCTCGATCTTGGCGCCTTTCATCGGCACGTTGTAGTCCACGCGCACGAGCACGCGCTTGCCCTTGACCGTCATTTCCTGAAGGCGCTTGAGGCGCAGAGCCGGTTTGTCGGTCATGGTCGCCCCTTACGGCGATTGATGCGACCATTTCCTCGCATAGGATCGGTCATCAGTAAATGTTCTTGCCCATCGCGGAGGCGATGAGCTCGCTGGCGAGCACGGCGGTCGCGTTCTGGGTGTCCTCAAGCGGGTTGACCTCGACGAGGTCGAGGCCCACCATGCGCTCGGAGTCGGCGCACAGCTCCATGAGAAGGTGCGACTCGCGGTAGGTCAGGCCGCCGCGCTTGATCGTGCCGGTGCCGGGCGCGTTGCCCGGGTCCACGGAGTCGATGTCGAAGCTGAGGTGGAAGCCCGCCGTCCCGTCGCTGGCCATGTCGATGGCCTGCTCGGTGACGACGCCCATGCCGTAGCGGTCGATCTCCTGCATGGAGAAGACGCGGATGCCGGACTTGCGGATGTTGACGGCCTCGGCCGCGTCCACGTCGCGCACGCCGAGCAGCACGACGTTGCGCGGATCGATCTTGGGCGAGAAGCCGCCCAGGCGCGCGAAATCCTTGTGCCCCATGCCGAGGAGGTGCGCCAGCGGCATGCCGTGCACGTTGCCCGTCGGCGAGGAGTCGGGCGTGTTCATGTCGGCGTGCGCGTCCACCCAGATCAGGCCGATCTTGCGGCCTTTGTCGCGAAACGCGCGCGCGACGCCGGACACCGAGCCCACGGCCAGCGAGTGATCGCCGCCGAGCGTGATCGGCACGGAGCCGTTGGCCACGGCTTCATACGCCTGCTTCTCGAGGTTCGAGCAGACCTTGAGGATGGCCGCCCCGTTCTTGAGCTTGCCCTTGGCCGCGAAGGCGACCTTCGGGATGGCGAGGTCGCCGGCGTCGGTGACCTCGAGACCGAGCGTCTCGAGGCCCTCGATGAGGTTCGCCCGGCGAACGGCCGCCGGGCCTCCTGAAGCGCCCTTTTTCGAGGCCCCGTAGTCGAGAGGTACGCCGATGACGGTCGCGTGCCGCTTCTTTCCGCTCATTAAGCGGCGACGGCGGACTTCTTGGCGATGTAGGCGACGAGGTCGACGACGCGGTTCGAGTAGCCCCACTCGTTGTCGTACCAGCCGAACACCTTCACGAGGTTGCCGTCGATGACGTCGGTGAGCGTCGAGTCGAACACCGAGGAGGCCGGGTTGCCCATCACGTCGCGCGACACGATCTGGTCCTCGTTGTACTGCATGAAGCCCTTGAGCGTGCCGGAAGCGGCCGCCTTCTTGAACGCCTCGTTGACCTCTTCCTTCGTAACGGTCTTGTTGAGCGTCGCGGTGAGGTCGACGATGGAGACGTCCTGGACGGGGACGCGAAGCGAGGTGCCCGTGAGCTTGCCCTTGAGCTTCGGCAGGACGAGGCCGATCGCCTTCGCCGCACCCGTGGACGACGGGATCATGGAGACCGCGGCGGCGCGGGCGCGGCGCAGGTCCGTGTGCCGCTGGTCGAGCAGGTTCTGGTCGTTCGTGTACGCGTGGACCGTGGTCATCAGGCCGTTCTTCAGGCCGAACGCTTCGTCGAGAACCTTGCCCAAGGGCGCCAACGCGTTCGTCGTGCAGGACGCGTTGGAGATGATCGTGTGCTTCGCCGGGTCGTAGAGTTCGTTGTTGATGCCCATGCAGATGGTGATATCCTCGCCCTTCGCGGGGGCGGAGATCACGACCTTCTTCGCGCCGCCGACGAGGTGGCCCCTGGCCTTCTCGGCCTCAGTGAAGAAGCCGGTGGACTCGATGACGACTTCGACGCCGACGGAGGACCAGGGGAGCTTCGAGGGCTCCTTCTCGGAGAACACCTTGATCAGGCGGCCGTCGATCTTGAGGTCGTTGCCGACCGCCTCGACCGTGCCCGGGTACGGGCCGAACGTGGAGTCGTACTTGAACAGATTCGCGTTCATCTTCGCGTCCGTCAAATCGTTGATCGCGACGACCTGAATGTCGGGATTCTTGAGGGAGGCGCGCATGACGAGGCGCCCGATGCGTCCGAAACCGTTGATGCCGACTTTAATGGCCATGATGGTAAGACCTCCGTGAATGAGTCATCCTAGGATTTTTGAAGAGCATTTTCCACCCCCGGAGGAAGGCGAGCCGCCCGGGGGCTGAGTCCCGGGCGGCTCTGGTACGGAGACCGGAATTACTTAGTTCGTCAGCGCTTTCGACGCGATCGCCGCCTGGGCCGCAGCCAGCCGGGCGATCGGCACGCGATAGGGCGAGCAGGAGACGTAGCCGAGGCCGGCGTCATGGAAGAACCGGATCGACTGCGGGTCGCCGCCGTGCTCGCCGCACACGCCGATCTTGAGCGTCGGACGCGAGCGGCGCCCGTCCTCCACGGCCATGCGCACGAGACGGCCGACGCCGGAGCGGTCGAGGGTGCGGAACGGATCCGCGTCGAGTATTTTCATCTCCATGTACTCGCCGATATAGCGGCCGTAGTCGTCGCGCGAGTAGCCGAGCGTCATCTGGGTGAGGTCGTTGGTGCCGAAGGAGAAGAACTCGGCCTCCTCGGCGATCTCACCGGCGGTGAGCGCCGCGCGCGGCACCTCGATCATCGTTCCGACCTGATAGCGGATGCAGGAGCCGTTCTCCGCGAACACCTCTTCGGCGACGGCCTGGATGCGCTTCTTCTGGTGGCGCAGCTCGGTCACGTGGCCGACGAGCGGGATCATGATCTCCGGCGCGACCACGATGCCCTCGCGGCCGAGCTCGCAGGCGGCCGACAGGATCGCGCGCGTCTGCATATCGGTGATCTCGGGATACGTGATGCCGAGGCGGCAGCCCCGGTGGCCGAGCATCGGGTTGGCTTCCTTGAGTTCGAGCGTCTTCGCCCACAGCTTCTCCGCGTTGAGCCCGTGCTTCTCGGCCGCGACCTTCGCGTCCTCGAGCGAGCGGGGCAGAAATTCGTGCAAGGGAGGATCGATCGTGCGGATCGTGACCGGCAAGCCGCGCATGGTCTTGAAGATGGCCTTGAAGTCGGCTTTCTGCAGCGGGTACAACGCCTTGACCGCGGCGTGGCGCTCCATCTCGGAGTCGGCGATGATCATCTTCAGGACCTTGGGAATGCGGTCCTCGCCGAAGAACATGTGCTCGGTGCGGCACAGGCCGATGCCGCTGGCGCCCAAGGCGATCGAGGCGCGCGCGTCCTCGGGCGTGTCGCCGTTGGCGCGCACGGCGAGCGTGCGCGCGGCGTCGGCCCAGATCATGAAGGTCTTGTAGCGTCGGTACAGCTCGGACTTGGCGGCAGGGCGCTTGCCCAAGAGAACTTCCAAGATCTCCGAGGGCTGGGTCTCTACGCGGCCCGCGAGCACGCGGCCTTTAAAGCCATCCAGGGAGATCCAGTCCCCCTCCTTGAGCCCGAGCGAGTCGAGCTCGCCGCAGCCGACGACGCACACCTTGCCCATGCCGCGTCCGACGACGGCGGCGTGGCTGGTCATGCCGCCGGTGGCGGTCAGGATGCCCTCGGCGGCAGCCATGCCATGGATGTCGTCGGGATTGGTTTCGGGGCGAACCAAAATGACCGGGCCCTTCTTCGCTTCCGCGACGGCCTTGTCGGCCGAGAAGCACACGCGGCCGGTGGCGGCGCCGGGGCCGGCGGGAAGGCCTTTGGCCAACACCTGAGCCTTGGCCGAGGCGCTGTCCTCGAAAACGGGCCGGAGCAGCTCATCGAGTTGATCCGGAGTCACCCGCATCACGGCCTGGTCGGGAGTGATGAGGCCCTCCTCCACCATGTCAACGGCGATACGAATTGCGGCCATGGCCGATCGTTTACCTGTGCGTGTCTGCAGCATGAACAGCCGCCCCTTCTCGATCGTAAACTCCATGTCCTGCACGTCGCCGTAGTGCTTCTCGAGCTTAGCGGAGATGTCGCGCAGGCGCTTGTAGGTCTTGGGCATTTCCGCGCGCAACTCGGCGAGCGGGCGGGGCGTGCGGATGCCGGCCACGACGTCCTCGCCCTGGGCGTTCACGAGAAACTCCCCGTAGAAGCGCCGCTCGCCGGTCCCGGGATCGCGGGTGAACCCCACGCCCGTGGCGCAATCCGCGCCCATGTTGCCGAAGACCATGGCCTGGACCGTGCAGGCCGTGCCGAGATCGTCGGGAATCCGGTTGAGCTTGCGGTAGGCGATCGCGCGCGGGTTGTTCCACGACTCGAATACGGACGTCACCGCGAGACGCAACTGGTCGCCGGGCTCCTGCGGGAACGGGAAGCCCGCGTGCTCCTTATAAATGTCCTGGAAAATGGCGACCAGCTTCTGCAGGGACTGCGTCGAGAGGTCCGCGTCGCTTTGCACGTCGGCGCGGGCCTTCACCTGGCGCAGAGCCGCTTCGAAGTGATCTTTGTCGATGCCCTTGACCACGTTGCCGAACATGGCGATGAAGCGGCGGTAGCAGTCCCACGCGAAGCGCGGGTTGCCCGTCTGCGCCTCGAGGCCGCGCACGGTCTTGTCATTGAGGCCGAGATTGAGGATGGTGTCCATCATGCCGGGCATCGAGAATTTCGAGCCGGAACGCACGGAGACGAGCAGCGGGTTCTTCACCTCGCCGAAGCGGCGGCCCGTGGATTTCTCGAGCTTTTTCACCGCGGAGAGAAACTCGCCGACCACCTCGCGGCCGATCGACTTGTCCGAGCGGGCGGGGTGGCGCATCGAGTGGCGCGTGAGGCCTTTCTCCGCTTTGCGCGCGTAGTAGGCGCGGCACACGTCGGTCGTGACCGTGAAGCCGGGAGGCACCGGCAGGCCGATGCGCGACATCTCGAAAAGCCCCGCGCCCTTGCCGCCGAGCAGTTCTCGCGCCGCGTCGCGGTCCAGCCGCGACACCGCCCGCACATCCGACAGTTCCCCGAAGCTGTAGATGGTTTTGGCCATACACGATAAATAGCAAAGTCCCCCCATGCGTTGACAGGGCTCGGGGGCCTATTTCGGGGCCTTTTTTTCAGCCCGGCTCAGCGTCCGTCAGCGGTTGAGGAGAACGATCTCGACGCGCTGATCCGAGAACGGCGCGCGGCTGGCGTCGACGCCGACGTGGCGCGCGGCGACCATCAGCTCGCGCAGGAGGAAGTCCTGGATGGACCGGGCCTGGGAGTCGCCGAGCTCCTTGGTGTTGGCGAACACGCGCACGGCGATCGGAATACCCGAGTACTTGCGCTTGATTAAATCTGCCGCGGAACGCAGCAGATCGGGGCCGACCGGAGCCTGGAGTTCGCTCGCGTTCTTGCTGGTGCCGAACAAAGCGGAGGAGTCGAGGCTCAGGTGCAGGCCCGTATCCTCTTGATGAACGATGCCCTTGAACAGCAGCGGCTTGCCCACGGTCGTGCGCGGCGAGCCGTCGGGGCTGGTGAAGGTGTAGACGGCGGAGTACGAGCGGCCGGCGCGCACCCATTCGCCCTGCTCGTTCTGGCCGGTCCAGAGCATCTCGTCGGGCGGATCGCCGGAGCCCGAGTAGTTGTGGAACACGCGGCCTTCCTCGTCGGCGATCGTGAGGCTCCAGCCCCATTTGCGCGCTTCCTTCTGCTCAAGCTTGCCGCCGAGCAAGGCCTCGAGCTGCTCCTTGATCTTGAAGCCGATGCCGGAGCGTTGGCTGAAGGTCGTGCGCCAGGGCTGGATCACGCGGTCGTTCATCAGGCTTTCGGGATGGGTGCGGCGCCACGAGACGGTCAGCGGCGAGACCGCCAGCAGGAGGTTCTCATCGGGTTTGAGCGACGGGCGGATCGTCTCGAAGGTGTCCACCTCGATCTTCAGCGGCGGCTTGGCGTCGTTGAGCTTGGAGCCGGCGCCCTCGGCCTTGATGACGACCTCGGCGGGCATTCCGCCCGAGGCGGGCTTCGACGCGGCGGCAGGCGGCGTCGGCGGCGTCTGGGCCGAGGCCGCGGCGGCGAGAACGAGAACGGCGATCGCGATTTTCATGGTCACTCCAAAAGGAAGCGGAAGGTGATGATGCCCCATTGCGCGCCGGAACCCGGCGCGGGGGCGAACGTCCAACTGCGAAGCGATTCCATGCACAGACGGTCGAGGCGCCCGTAGCCGGAGCCGCGCTCGATACGCATGCCCGGCAGCACGGCGCCTTCGGGGCCGACGGTGAAGCGGATGGCGACCTCGGCCTCCATCATGCCCTGGGTCTTCGCCCAATCGGGGAAGGGCGGGATGACGGAGCCGGTGACCTGACGGTCTTTGAGAGGGCCCTCGATCTCCACGCCTTTCTTGGGCCCCTCCTCGGTCGCGGCCGCGGCCTGGCGGCGCTCGAGCTTGGGCGCGGCGCCGATCGTCTCGGGACGGACGGTCATCGCGGCGTCGGGACGGGGTTTGAGTTCGAGCTGTTCGGGGAGGACGGAGAAGCCCTTGCGCGTCGACGGCCGGGCGATGGGCTCCTGGGCCTCTTCGAGCTTCGCCGCCGCGGCCATGACCTGGCGTCGACTGGTCGGGGCCGGGGCCTCGAGCGCGCCGCCGAGCAAGGTGGTGGCTTCACGGCGCTTGTCCTCGAGAGCGAGCGCCTCGGGCAGGTTCTTCACGCGGCGGCGGCCGACTTCCTCGAGCTTGGGCAAGGCGGCCAAGGTCTGGGCGGCGCGGCGGCGGCTCATCGGCTCGGCGTCGATCTTCGCGGCGGACACGCGCGAGCGCGCGAGATCGAGGGCTTCCAGCTTCGGGGCTAGGTCGCGCCGCTTTTCGTCCTCGAGCTTGGGGGCCTCGGCAAGCTTCGTCTTGCGCTCCAGCTTGACGTCGACCGCCGCGAGCTGCGCGCGGCGCGGCGTGGAAGGAAGAGCCATTTTGAGGAAGTCCATCGTCGACAGCGCCGGCTTGGCCGCTTCGACCCTGGGCCGGGAAGGCGCGATCAGGAGGTCGACGCCCTCGACGATCTGCGCCGCGTGCTTGGGAGCCTCATGGACGAAGCCCATGAAGAGGAACAGCGCCCCGGCGTGAACCGAGAGCGAGATCACCACCGACGCGGGGACGCGCGCTTGAGTCATCTTCGGTTAGACTCCCCGTTCATTTGATCTGTTCCGTCGCGATCGTGAGGGATTGCGCGCCGGCGTCCTTGGCGCGGGCCATCAGGTCGGTCAATTGTCCGTGCAGGGCGTCCTTGTCGGCCCGAAGAACGACCATTTTCGATTCTTTCTGCGACAGCGCGATCTTCAGCGCGTCGCCGAGCAGCTTCGGATCGGTGAACTTCTGGGCGTCGATCGCGTACTCGCCGTCCTTGGACAAGGTGATCGTGAGCTTGTCGGCTTCCTCGCCCTCGTGCGTGTGGGCGGAGGGCAGGTCCACCTTGATGGGCGGATCGGAGAACATCGGGGCGGTCACCATGAAGATGATGACGAGCACCAGGCACACGTCCACCAGCGGCGTGATGTTGATGTCCGTGATGGGATCGTCGGACTCGATGCCGGAAGCGGCCATCAGCTCGGCCCTCCGGGCGCGGCTTCAGACTTCATGATCGCGAGCTTGAGGGCGCCGGCCTGTTTCGAGGCGTCGAGGACCTCGACGACGAGGCCGACCTTGTTCTTCGCGTCGGCGGTGATGATGACCATCTTGTCCTTGCTCTTAAGAAGTTGAGCGGCGAGAATGCCGCGAAAGGTCACGCCGTCCGTCTTCGTCCCGTTGACGGAGATCCCGCCGTCCTCGGTGATCCTGATGTTGACGTTCTCATCGACTGAGGCTTTGCCCTCGGCGTTCGAGGAGCGGGTCTCGAGGACCTTGATGCCGAGCGTGACGGCCATGGGTGCGACCGCCATGAAGATGATGACGAGCACCAGGCAGACGTCCACCAGCGGGGTGACGTTGATCGCCGTGATCGGTTCTTCGTCTTTTTGGCTGGCTCCGGCCATAGGGTTGCCTGTTTACTTCGCCCCGAGCATCACGAGCAGGCGGGCGGAGGCGATCTCCATGTCGACAGTAATGACCTTCAAACGTCTCATAAAGTAGTTGTAGATGATGGTCGCGGGGATGGCGACCATCAGGCCGGCCGCCGTGGCGACGAGCGCCTCGGCGATGCCGCGGGCGACCACGGCGGGGCCGCCGGTGCCGGAGGCGGCCAAGTCGCGGAAGGCCTTGATGATGCCGACGACGGTGCCGAACAGGCCGATGAAGGGCGAGATATTGCCGAGCGTGCCGAGCACGCCGAGGAAGCGCTCGAGCTTGACGCGCTCTTCCTTCAGCTTGGTCAGCATCAGTTCCTCCAGATCCTTGCGCGAGCGCGAGGCGTGCACGAGGCCGTAGTGGACGACCTGAGCGACGGCGGAGGGATGCTTCTGGCAGTAGGCCGCGGCGGAGTCGGTCTTGCCGCCCTCTAGGCTCTTGCGCACGTGGCCGAGCACGTCGTCGGGAGAGGCCTGCGCGGAGCGGAAGTACCACCAGCGCTCGAGCGCGAAGGTGATCGAGAGAATCGAGCAGAAGAGCATGATGACGAGCGTGAAGCTCTCCCGGAACAACGCCATGATATTGACTTCGCCCATCGTAGTTCTCCGTTATCCGACGTCAGTGAATGTCTTCGGCCGCCGGCATTCCCGGCAAATTGGGCTCTTGAGCGCCGGCGCCGCGGCGACCCTTCGCGTCCGACTTGGTCGCAGCAGGCTTGGCCGGCTTCTTCGCCTTCGGCGCCTCATCGGTCGGCATCACCATGGTCCCGCCGCCCTCGGGCGGCACCGCCTCGTCGACGTCGGGAGTCGCCTTTACGGCCGCCTTCTTCGGCGTCTTGGCTCCGCCGGGCGCCTTGCGCAGCGCGGCGGCGCGGGCCGCGGCCTTCTGCGCGAGGTCCTTGGGCGCGGCCCGCGCGTAGTCCTCGTACACGTCCGCGGCGGCGGAGAAGTCGCCCCCCTTCTCGTACGCCTCGCCGAGTTTGGCCAGCGCCTGGAGACGGAACGGCGAGTTCAGCGGCTTCATCGCGCGCATCTTGTCCCAGGTCGTCTGCGCCTCGTCGGGGCGGCCCGCGGCGACGTTGACCTCGGAAATACGGTACATCACCTCAAGGGCGAGCTCGCCGTCGGCCTTGCCCGAGTTCTTGATCTGCTCGAGGGTCGCGATCGCGCCGTCGAAGTCCTTGCGGTCGCGCTGGATCTGGTAGGTCTCCCACAGCGCGTTCTGCGCCTGGCCGTCGCCGGGCTTGGCGGCCGCGACGTACTTCTGGTAGGCGTACTGCGCCATGTCGAGCTTGCCCAGTTTTTTATAGGCGAGCGCCAGGTTGAACTGCGCGGGCGGCACGTAGGGAGAGGACGGGTACTCCTCGATGAGGCGGGAGTAATGGCGCGTCGCCTCGTCGAATTTTTCCAGGTTATAGTAGGCGCTCGCCAAGTGGAACACCGCGAGCGGGGTGTCGTCTGATTTTTCGAAATTGCCGAGCAGACGCTCGAAGGCCGGGATCGCGTCGAGCCATTTCTGCTGGTTGAAGAAGCTCTCGCCCAGGTAGAACTGGGCCTTGGGCAGCTCGGCGTGGTTGGTGAACTCGACGGAGAACTTCTGGAAGTCGGCCGCGGCCGACGTCCAGTCCTTCGCCTCGAACGCGCGGCGCGCGAGGCGGAACTGCGCCTCGCCGCCGATCGGGGTACCGGGCTGGCCGGTGACGATCGCCCGCAGGCTCGTTTTAAAATCGAGGCCGCGCGTGCGGTCGAAGACGCCCTCGAGGATGTCGAGACCGTCGTTGGCCTCCGGAGCCGACGGGAACGCGGCCACGAGCTCCTGGACCTGCTTGATCGCGGCCGCGTCGTCCTTCGCGTTGTAGGCCGCTTGGGCGATGCGCAGATGCGAGAGCGGCGCCGTGGCGCCCTTCGGGTCGGCGGCGACGATCTCCCGGTAGGCGGCGATGGCTTCGCCGTATTTCTGCGCGCGGAACAAGGTGTCCGCGATCTGTGAGCGCGCCATCGGCGCGTCCTTCGACTGCGGGTAGTTCGCGACCAGCTTTTTCCACAGATCGATCGCCTGCGTGTAGAAGCGCTGATGATAGGAGCTCATCGCCGCGCGGTACAGCGCCGAGGGCGCCTCGGCGGCCGTGGGGTTCTCGCGCGCGAACTTCTCGTAGAGCTGGTAGGAGTCCTCGTAGTTCTTCTGATTGAACATCGAGTCGGCGATGCCGAGCTCGTTGAGTCCGGAGAACGAGAACGAGGACGTGGCCACGGCCATCATGTCCTTAAGCTTCTGGCGCGCCTCGAGGGCGAGCACGTCCTCGCCTTTATACGAGTGGCACCACGCCAGGCCGTCCTGCGCGTAGAACGCCGCGGGATCATCGGGATAGACTTTCAAGATCATCTCGTAGATGACCGCCGCCTCGTCGGTCTGATTCATCCCGAGATAGGCTTCGGCGGCGTACAGGTAGCTCATCGAGCGCCACTTGGACTTCGAGGGCGGCAGGTGGCGGAAGATGAACTGGTAGGACGTCAGGATGGAGTTGAAGGCCTTCTGGTCGTACTGGTTCTTGAGAATGGAGAAGAGAGCCTGTTCGGCGATGTCGGAGGACGGGGCCAGATCGATGATGCGCTGGAACGAGGACGTCGCCTCGACGTAGCGCTTCAGCGCGATCTGGGCGTTCGCCATGATCAGGTAGACGTTCTTGGCGAGGACGTGGTTCGGATATTGCGCGACGAAGTTCGAGCCGGTCTGGATCGCCTGCATGAAGTCGCCGACCTGGTGCTGGCACCAGGCGAGCTTGAAGTACGCGAGCGGCGTGATCTTGACCGCGTCGGGATACTGGGTGATCACCTTGGTATAGGCGAACAGCGCCTCGCGGACCTGGCCCGAGACGAGGTGCGACTCGGCGATGAAGAATTGCGCGAGCGGCGCGAAGAAGTCCTTCGGATAGCGGTCGAGCACGGCCTGGAAGTTCGCGCGCGCCTCGACGTAGTCCTTCTTCTGGAAGTACGATGAGCCGATGCGAAACAGCGCCGACACGCGCAGCGGGCTTTCCGGATAGATCGAGATGAACGCCTGGTACTTCGAGATCGCGCCGTTGTAGTCCTCGGCGAGGAAGAACGAGTCGCCGATGAAGAACTGCGCTTCCTCCTTGAGATCCGAATCTTTATAGTCGCGGATCAGGTTTTCGAACGCGGCCGCGGCAAGATAGGCTCTTTTTGAGAGCAGGTAGGTCTTTCCGAGGTAGTACTGCGCTTCCGCGGTCTTGACCTGCTTGAGCGCGCGCTCGGCGCTGGCGTAGTCGCCCTTGTGAAGGGCCACGATGCCCTGCGCGTACAGCACGACCGGCTCCTTCAGGAAGGTCGGGAAGGTCTCGCCGAGCAGGAACAGGTTCGCCTCGGCCTGGGAGAACTGCTCGAGCGCCAGGTCGGCGTAGATGATGCCCATCAGGGCCTCGGGATTGATGTAGGTCTTCGGGTAGCGGCGGTCGACCTCCTTGAATTCCTCGACGGCCTTCTCCCAATCCTTTTCGTTGTAGGCGACCTCGCCCAGGCGGTACTGCGCGGAGGCGGCCAGCCCCGACTTCTTGTCGCCGAGCACGCTCTGATACGCCTTGCGCGCGTCCATCAGCGCTTTCACCGCCGCGGGATTTTTGGGGGCGAGCAGACGGGCCGACGAAGTCTTCTTAGCCGACGCCTCCGCCTTCAGTATCGACAGCGCGTGCTGCATATACGCCTCGCCGATCAGGAACTCGGCGTCGGAGATGCGCGGCGAACGGGCGAACTGGGTCGTGAAGTTCTCGAAGGCCTGCACCACGGCGAGTTTGTCGCGGCCGGTCTCCTGAAACATCTGCGTCGCGGAGTTGAAGCCGCTTTCCTCGGCCGCGGCGTCGAAGTCGGGCTTCGAGGCTCGCGCCGCCGCCGCCGACAGCATCAGAACCGTCGCGAGAATCAGTTTCATTCTTATCCTTGAGCCGGCGCCTGGGCCGGCCAGTCGGAGGCCGTGCGCTTCTCGCCGGCCTCCATTTTGATTTTGGCGATGAACTCGTCCGCCGTCAGGCCGTTGAACTGACGGCCGTCCTTGAGACGCACCGAAATCGTGTTCGAGGAGACGTCGTTGGGTCCGATGATCACCATGTAGGGGACCTTTTCGAGCGTCGTCTCGCGAATCTTGTGGCCGATGCGCTCGCGGCGCAGGTCGGCCTCGACGCGGAAGCCCTCGGCTTCGAGCTTCTTCTGGAGCGCCAGCGCGGCCGCGTCCTGCTCCTCGGTGAGGGTCAGGATCTTGATCTGCACCGCGGCCAGCCACAACGGGAAGTTGCCCGCGTAGTGTTCGACCAAGATGCCGAAGAAGCGCTCGATGGAGCCGTACAGCGCGCGGTGCACCATCAGCGGGCGGTGGCGCAGGCCGTCGGGGCCGACGTACTCCATCTCGAAGCGCTTGGGCAGGTTGAAGTCGAACTGCACGGTCGAGAGCTGCCACGGGCGGCCGATCGCGTCGATGAGCTTGACGTCGATCTTGGGGCCGTAGAAGGCGGCTTCGCCCTTGCACAATTTGTACGGCGTCTTACGGCGCTCGAGCACGGAGACGAGCGCGTTGGTCGCGCGCTCCCATTCGTCGGCTTCGCCGACGTAGTCGGCCGTCTTCTCGGGGTCCCAGGTGGAGACCTCCATCTTGTACTGCGTAAATCCGAACACCTCGAAAACCTTGAGCGCGAAGTCCAGGCAGCCCTCGATCTCGGATTCGATCTGATCGGGCGTGCAGAAAATGTGGGCGTCGTCCTGGGTGAAGCCGCGCACGCGCATGAGGCCGTGAAGGACGCCCGAGCGCTCGTAGCGGTACACGGTGCCGAGCTCGGCCAGCCGCATCGGCAGCTGCTTGTAGCTGCGCAAGCCGCCCTTGTAGATCAGGATGTGGCACGGGCAGTTCATCGGCTTGAGCATGTAGTCGGCTTTCTCGACCTCGATCTCGCCGAACATGTTCTGGCGATAAAAACCGGTGTGGCCGGAGACGTTCCACAAATCCTTGTTGGCGATGTGCGGCGTGTAGACCATCTGGTAGCCGCGCTTGAGCGCCTCGGCGCGCAGCCAGTCTTCCATGATCAGGCGCATGCGCCCGCCCTTGGGGTGCCAGAAGATCAGGCCGGGGCCGGCCAGCTCCTCGATGGAGAACAGGCCGAGCGCGGGGCCGAGCTTGCGGTGGTCGCGCTTCTTGGCCTCCTCGAGCATCTTGAGATGCTGCTGGAGCTGGTCCTTCGTGGGCCACACCGTGCCGTAGATGCGCTGGAGCATCGCGTTCTTCTCATCGCCGCGCCAGTAGGCTCCGGCCACGGTCAGGAGCTTGAAGTGGCGGATAAGCTTGGTGCTGGGCGTGTGGCCGCCGCGGCACAAATCGGTGAAGGTCGAGTGCGTGTAATGGGTGAGCTTCTGGTCCTTGAAGCCCTCGAGCAGCTCGAGCTTGTACTTCTCACCGCGAGCCTCCCAGTACTTCTTCGACTCCTCGTAGGTCACTTCCTGACCGGAGAACGGATGGTTGCCCTCGACGATCTGGAGCATCTTGCGCTCGATCGCCTTGAAATCGGTCTCGGCGAAGCGATGCTCGGACTCGAAGTCGTAGTAGAAGCCGTTCTCGATCGCGGGCCCGATCGTCAGCTTGGTGCCGGGAAACAGCTCCTGGACCGCCTGGGCCATGACGTGCGCGCAGGAATGGCGCAGGGCGTCGAGGGCTTCCTGGGAGTTCGGATCGGCGGCGTGAACGATGTCAGCGGCGGGCATGTTCAGCGGGTCTCCTGGGGCAAAAAAGTGGTGCCCAGTATAGGATTTGAACCTATGACCTCTCCCATGTCAAGGGAGCGCGCTACCACTGCGCCAACTGGGCACGAAAAACGGCGAAAAGAACGGTACGACGCCGATGATCTTATCATGTCCAGTATAGGCTAATCAACTTTAACCATCCTGTGTTACGGTTTCAAGAGGCGAATTATTGTTACCTTATTAGCACATGTCGGACTTACGCTTGGCCGGCGCCGTTATGCTTGCCTTCGCGCTCGCCGTCCCGGCACGCGCGGGCAAGCGATATGAATCGTTCCTGATCGATCCGGTGGACATGACGGCGGTCATGGGCAAGCCGGCGGGAGTGCTGTCCTCCTCCAAGGCATGGTTCGAGCGCTCCGAAACGGGCGGGGGAGCGAGGATCGTCGACCAACGGGACGACGAATGCCGCGGGACTTTCGATTTCGCGGCCGCCGGCCCGCTGTTCCACCGCTCACGCGCCCTGAACGTGCTCGAGGGTCCCTTCGGCCGCGTGTACGCGCGCTTCGATTACTGGTACCCGCCCGAACGCGTGCGCGTCGCGGTCAACACGAGCGCGGGGAGACGGGACCTCCCCCACCGCGAGCCGGTCCTCGCCGCGGGTTCGGGACCCGCCGAATCCTTCGCGTTGATCCGCGTGCTCAAGGCCGGCAAGAAATTCAAGATCGCGACCGCCGACTACGGCCTCGACGGCGGCCTCCGGGCTCTCCGCGTCGACGTGAGCTCCGGCGACTGGGCGTCGTCCGAGGTCGCCTTCTCGTCGTCGCCCTTCGACGCCGGGATCTGGGGCCTGCCCGCCTCAGTGGACGCGAAGGCGTTCGCCTCGAAGCCGTTCGCGGGCGTCGCCGAGCCGGTCGACGGCGTCGAGACGGAAGCCGCCCTGATCTACCGCGCGCGCGGCGTCTATGTCGAAAGGTTCACACGACGCGGCTCGCGTTCGGACCGGGACTGGCTGGCCTTTCCCGTCACCGAGATCGAACGTTCGCTCGCGAAGCGCGAGGCCGCCTTCCCGTTCACGGCCGGCCCCGGCCGTTAAAGCCGGCGGCCCGCGAGATCGAGGCGGAAGAACTCCTCGATGAACTCCGTCCCGCTCTTGCGCAGGACGAAGGCGCGCAGGCGGTCGCCGCGCGGATCGAGGTAGAGGTTGCGGGGGTACACCGGCTCGTTCGTCGCGTACCGGTAGCTCCAGACGACTTCGCCGCGCGGCGCCAGCTTCCACACCATCGCGTCGAAGTCCGATCGGCCGGCGACGGCCGCGAGAATGTACGCGCCGCCCTCGCCGTCGATCACGACGCCCGAGGGGTGGCACAGCCCCGTCGCCGTCGGCGAGGCCTCCCAGACGGAACGCCCCTGAGCGTCGAAGCGGACCGCGAAGCAGCCGCCGCGGTAAGCGCCCGCCACGACCGCTCCGCCGTCCGGCGTCGCGGCGATCGCGGTTGCCTCGTCGCCGCGGCCGCGGCCCCAGCGCTGCTCCCAGAACACGCCCCCGTCGGGCGCGAGGCGGCGCACGATGAACTGGCCGTTGATGCCCGGCGCCGTCACCGGCACCGCGGCGTAGATCACGTCTCCGGCCGCGGTCGATATAGTAGCGGCGGCGCCGCCGGCGCCGTCGCGCTCGGCCCGGAGCGCGACGGCGAAAAGAAGAACGGCCGCGAGGGCTTTCACGCGGACGATGATATCAATTCGCGGGCGGGACCAGTTCGGCCAGGATCAGGTGAGGGCGGCAGAACAGGCGCACGCGCGGCGCGATGTGCCCTTCCCGGCCGAAGCCGCGCGCGAGCGACACCGTGATCGCCTCGAGGCGGCGCACGCCTCCGGCGGCGACCTCGCGCGGCACCCGCGTCAACGTCACCGGCGGGCCGAAGCCCGGAAGGACGACCTGGCCGCCGTGCGTGTGACCGGTGAACAGCACGGACACGGGCAGCCCCTTGAGCGCGTAGACGGCGTCGGGGCGGTGGCTCAGGGCGATCCGCGCGTCGGCCTTTTCCGCGCGGCGGACGAGCGGTTGCGCGAACTCCGCGCCGCGCCGGTAGTCGAGCAGTCCGAAGCCGAGGAAGGCCAGGCGCGTGCGCCCGACGACGTAGGTCTTCACGCGCCCGTCGAGCCAGGTAAAGCCGGTGACGCTCTCGAACTCCGCGCGGTCGAGCGCCGAATCCACGTCGCCTCCGACGAACAGCTTCGCCGCGCCCGCCTGGAAGCCGGCGAGATACGTCTCGACTTCCCCGGCGAGCGCGGCGTGGTTGAGCACGTCCCCGGTGAACACGACGAAGTCCGGCTTGAACTCGTTCGCCGCGTCGCGCGCCCGCAGTTCCATCGGCCGGATCGCGTCGGTCTGCAGATCCGAGAAATGCGCGACGCGCACGGGGTTCTTGAGCCCGGCGACCGTGATCGTCACGCGCTGGATCTCGAGGTTCGCGGGCTCGCTCACCTCCCCCCACCACTTGAGGGCGACGAGCGCGGCCGCGGGCAGAAGCCAGGCCCAGCGCCGCGTGCGCGCCGCGGCCGCCGCGGCGGCGAGCGGGGCCGCGACGGTGGCCCCGGTCCAGGCCGCTCTCGCGGCCAGACAAAAACCCCAGATCGTGCCCTCGCAACCCCCGAGGATGATCCACGGCGCCAGGCCGAGCGCGCCTCCGGCGACAGCCGCCGCCGCGAGGAACTCGGGGCGCGACTCGCCGCGCGCACGAGCGAGCGTGAGCAGCCGCCAAGAAAAAAAGCAGGAGGTCGCGACGATCCCGAGATCGAAGACGAGATGCAGCCAATAAAACGGCGTGGCGACAAAGGTCATAGGTCCCCGTTTCCTTTATCCGGGACGCCGCGGAAGACTTACGCGCCGGCGCAGCAGCGGCAGCGGCCCCCGCTTCGGGGCAAAGTCGCGGAACAGCGGGTCGGGATTGTTCTGCCACAGCAGGACGGGGCCCGTGACCGGGACCGGCTCGTATTCCGCGGCGAGGGCCGACACGGCGAGCAAGGCCTGGCCGTCGAGACGCAGCCACGGCGAGAGGAGAAGCCAGTCGGGCTTGACGGAGGCGAGCTCGTCCTTGTAGACGGGGCGCACGCCCGCGGCGAACATCAAAGACAGCTGGTCCGAGTCGGAGAACACCGTGCCGCCGCCGCCGGCTTTGATCGCCTCGGCGGCGGGTTCGATGTAGCCGCGAGGGCCTCGCGCGAGCTCGCCGAGGAAGCGGGCGAGATCGGAGCGAGGACGGACGTCGCGCAGGCGCTGGCGCATCATGCCGGAGACGGTCGGGGCGGGCTCGGAGCGCGGAAAAAATCCGCCGAAGGTCACCCCGGCTAGCGCCAGGGCCATGACGTACGCTGGAGTTCTCTTTCCGTTCGCAAGCTCCGAAATCCACGTTCCCGCGAGGATGGCGCAGACGGGCAGGGCTCCCATCAAGTAACGGCCATAAGGCTCTGCCGCCGTGACGGACAGGACGGCCAAAGAAGCCGCGAGCCAGAGCCCGGCGAGGCGGACGGCGTCGCGCTTCTCCCGCACGGCGATCGCGATGAGCCAAATCAACGTCAGCGCGGCGCAGACGCGGGAGAACATTCCCTCCGTAGCAAGACCGCTGAACAGTATAACGCCCGCGAGCAGCGGCGGGTAACGACGGCGCTTCAACTGAACGGCCGCGGGCAATAACGCCGGCACGGCGAATAGACTTATCCACATCACAAACGTCTTGAGGAACTCGAACGATTCGCCGAACGAATACATATGATTCCCGGGACGATCCCAGACGCGGAAGTACCAGAACGCAGGAACGGACAGCAAAGAACTCAATGCGGCGGCCGCGGCTAAATCAGAACGCTTGAATTCGCGGCCGTGGAACAACGAATCGGCGGCGAGCACGGCGACGGCGACGACGAAGAACGCGAGCGACGTGTGGAGCATGAACTGCAGCGACAGCACGAGACACAGCACGGCGTGTTTTTTGCGTTCGCGCACCATTTTCCACGACAACAGAATGAGAACCGTGCCCAGTGCAGACAACGAATAGTAACGAGCCTGCCTTGCGAAGAGCAGGAAAGCGGGAGTGAGGGCTAAAAGCATCTGGCCGCCTTCGGCGGCCGAAGACCTTTTATCTTTGTCGAACAGATGGGGCAACAACATGAGGCATAACAAGCCCGCTAATGCGAACGGCAATCTCGCGGCGAAAGGCGATCGGCCGAATATTTTGAACGATCCCGCGACCGCGTATGCTTGAAGCCATGTATTCCAAATCCAAACGCCCTCGGCGTTTCCTTCGAATTTCGCGAGCGACGGCTGGGTCGTGACCAGCGATCCTTCCACGTTCATGCGCGGAAGGCCTGTGTTTAATATCGAAACCGCCCTTAATGCGGTTTCGGACTCGTCTTGCCACAGCGCCGGGCTGCCCAGACGGGCGAAGAGGAGTAAGCCTCCCAGCGCGATGACGACCCGGTTCAACGCGGGCCGAACGCCTTGCGCGGCCAGCGGGCCGTGATCGTGGACTGCATGCCGCCGCGCGGCGTGAACTTGCCGGTGACCTCGAGCCATACGGGCTTGGTCGCCTTGGCGATGTCGTCGCAGATCCGGTTCACGGCGTTCTCGTAGAAGATTCCCATGTTGCGGTAGCCGAGCATGTAGTACTTGAAGCTCTTGAGCTCCAGGCACTCCTTGTTCGGCAGGTAGCGCACGATGATCGTCCCGAAGTCCGGGAGCTTGGTCTTGGGGCACACCGAGGTGAACTCGGGCACCTCGATCTTGATCTCGTAGCCCTTGTACTGGTTGGGCCAGGTCTCGATGGGCGGCAAGGGCGCGTCGGCGCCGGAGAGCGACAGGTCCGGGTTATAACCGTAAATCAGGGGCTTCTTAGTCGACATCTTTTCTCCTCAGTCTCAGCGAATTCAAAGCGACGGAAATCGAGCTCAGCGCCATCGCCGCGCCGGCGTACTCCGGGCGCAGCAGGATTCCGAAATGCGGATACAGCGCGCCCGCGGCGACCGGGATCAGCAGGAGATTGTAGATGAAAGCCCAGGCCAGGTTCTCGCGGATCACCAGGCGGATGCGGCGGCTGAGCTTGATGGCGCGCACGAGCGTCATGAGGTCGGGATTAAGCAAGGTCAGGTCGGCCGACTCGATGGCCACGTCGGTGCCGGTGGCGAGCGCCACGCCGACGTCGGCGTGGGACAGCGCGGGCGCGTCGTTGAAGCCCTCGCCGACCATGGCGACCTTCTTGCCCTCGGATTGGAAGCGGCGCACGATTCCCGCCTTCTCCTCGGGCCGGATCTCCGCGAAGACGGTGCCGATGCCGGCCAGTTCGGCGGCGCGGTAGGCGGCGGCGTTGCGGTCGCCGGAGACGAGATAGACCTCGAGGCCCATCTCCTTGAGGGCGGCGACGGCGGCGGGCGCCGACGGGCGCAGGGCGTCCTCCATCTGGAACGCGCCGAGCAGTTCGTCGTCGACCGAGACGGCGAGCAAAGACCCCGCCTCGGAGAAGCGGCGGGCGTGGTCGGCCGGGACGCGCACTCCCTCCTCCTTCAGCCACGGCAGGCTGCCGGCGCGCACGGTGCGCGCGCCGGAGCGCACGAGGACGCCTCGGCCCGGAAACGCCTCGAAGGAGTCCACCGTCGGCGCCGTCGTCTTGCGCTCCTTGGCCAGCGCGACGATCGCCGCGGCGAAGGGATGCTCGGAGCGCTCCTCGCAGGCCAGCGCCCAGGCCAGCATCTCCGCCTCCGTGCCGCGCAGGACGATCGCGCCCGCGGCGCGCGGCCGGCCCTCGGTGAGCGTGCCGGTCTTGTCGAAGAGCACGATGTCGAGCTCGCCGGCCTCCTCGAGGATTTCCGCGTTCCGCAGAAAAACTCCCATTTCGGCCGCGCGGCCGATGCCCGCGACCACCGCGAGCGGCGTGGCCAGCCCCAGCGCGCAGGGGCACGCCGAGGCGAGCACCGACACCGCGCAGGTCATCGCGAGCAGGAAGCGCGGCTCCGGGCCCCAGCGCAGCCACACCGCGGCGGTGAGGGCGGCGAGCAGGAAGACGGCGGGCACGAACCAGGTCGCGATCTTGTCCACGTAGCGCTGAATCTTGGGCTTGGTGGCCTGGCTTTCGCGCACGGCCTCGACGATGCGCGCGAGCGCGGACTCGTCGCCGGGCGCGGTCACGCGGATCTCGAGCGCGCCGTTTTTATTGAGCGTGCCGCCCCAGACGCGCGAGCCGGCCGCCTTCTCCACGGGCTGGCTTTCGCCGGTCAGCATCGACTCGTCGAGCGTCGAGCGGCCCGAGACGACCTCGCCGTCGGTGCCGACCTGCTCGCCGGGGCGCACGCGCACGATCTCGCCCACCTCGACCTCGAACAGCGGCACGACCGACTCCTCGCCGCCGCGCACGACGCGCGCGGTCTTGGGGGCCATGCGCATGAGCTTGGCCACGGCCTCGTTGGTCTTGCCGCGCGTGCGCGCCTCGAGCCAGCGGCCGAAGGTCACGAAGATGATCAGCCCGCTGACCGCGTCCCACTGCGTGACGCGCGCCCCCGCGGGCAAGGTCTCCGGGAAGAGCACGACGTACGCGCTGTATAAGAACGCGGCCCAGGTGGAGACCGAGACCAGGGCGTCCATGTCGGCGCTGCGCCGCAGGAGCGCGCGCGAGAGGCCCTGATGGAAATGCCAGCCGCCCCAGATCTGGACCGGCACGGCCAGAAAGAGCGCCGTGTACGGCGACAGGTTCATGGTATGCGCCAGCATCAGCGGGATCGAGAATACGATCGCGACCTGAAGGCGCGACATCAAAGCGCGCTGTTCGGCCTGCTGGGACAGCAGGCTCATCGACTCGGCCTGGGTGCGCGTCTCGCTCTCGCCGAGCACGTCGTAGCCGGCCTTCTCGACCGCGCGGCGCAGGTTGCGGACCTCGAGCTTGCCGGGCTCGGGAATGAAATCCACGGCGACGGTCCGCGAGGGCAGGTCCACGGCCACGCCCGTCACGCCCCGCAGCTTCTTGAGCGCGCCCTCGACCTTCGCCACGCAGGACGCGCAGTGCATGCCGCGCACGGGCAGGACGACGCGCCGGATCCCGAGCGCCGGCGCGCTCACTGCAGGCTCCGCTTCCAGTCGCGCTCGAGCTCCTCGAGCGTGCGCCAAGAGCCGGGGAAGCCCTCCGCGATGCACTGATCGAATTTCTTGTCGTAGCGCACCGCCGCCAGGAACTGCGAGTACCCGATGCGCCCTCCGCGTTCGATCATGAAACGCGTCATGCTCTCCGCCTGCGCGTACCAGAGGCTCACGTCGTACGATCGCTCCGTCGCGGGCACGAGCTTGATCATCTGATCCATCGGAATCGACTGAGCGCGCAAACCTCCGCGCAAGGCGGAGAACAGGTCGCTTTGGCCGCGCGAGCCGAGCGCCTTGTTCTCCTGGAACACGGCGAGGCCCTCGTTGACCCAACGGTAGTCGGGGTTTTGGTGGCCCATGTACTCGAACCAGATCAGGTGCGTGATCTCGTGCGAGAGCACGGCGTCCAGGCGCGGCGACAAGTAGGTATAGATCGCGTTGCCGACCGCGACGCCTCCGGACCATTCCGGCTGGCCGGTTTTCTTGCGGTACTCGTCCTGCGTGCCGTACACGACGAGCTGGTACAGGCCGCGCGGCATGAACGAGTTGAGCCCGGTGTCCGTCATGATCCGGGTGTAGGCCGCTTCCGCCGTTTGCGAAACGCCGAGCACGGTGTCCTGCCCGTAGGCTTTCACTTTAAAGTGAAGGCTCGAGTTCTCCTGGGCGCCGGGATCGAGGCCGGGATAGATGCCCTCCATGATTCCGGAGTAGGAGCGCCCGCGGCCGTCGTCGGGCAGCTCGCCGGGATAGGGGACGCAGCCCATATAAATGCTGGCTAGCAAGACGATCGAAGCTCGGAACACTAAATTAAGTCCTCGTGGTCATCTCTTTCATCACCACTATCCAACACGGCCGCATCCACAGCATAGTGCTTCATAATAGCTCTATGTCGGGCGCGCTCAGCAATCGGACCTGCATCAATCATAGCGCTCAGGTTTTCGAAAACATCTTCGACAACGAGGGCCTCCGTCGTTCGCTCCATCAACCAGTCGAGACTTTCAGCTAGCTGCGCAAGCAGAATAAGCGGGCCCCGCCAATTTGACTGTCGCATGATGGAAAAGATATCGAGCGCCGGATTGCTGTGCAATTCGGATGCTGCGAAATATTCCTGGAAACGCAAGTGGCCGAATCCAAAATCTCCGTTACTCGTCATCAACTGAAGCACGTTACACGGATCGATCAGTTCGTCTACCACAGCCTTTGCCGTAGCTGAAGACAAATCCTTTGGCATACTGCGCAGCGCAACAACATACAAGTCGTCACGCTGCGCATATCTAATCTGGTTGGAATGCAGATAGAAAGCTATTTTCCGTGCTACTCGATCCAATATGTCGGTCGGGGTCAGGATACGCGTAATCCCCTTAACGTGGTCATAGTGACCAAAGAGCAGCCGCATCCGCTCTTGGTAAATCTGTATTTCACTATCAGGCAACGGGACATTTTTCTTAGCAAGCACGCACAAAATAGTAGCCAGCAGCGGACTGCGAACCACCTTTATTAACTCTGGATGTTTTTTTAGGTGTGCGAGGATAGTTACGGCTTTTTCGGAATGCTCAGGCTCACTGACGAAAGACAACTGGATAAATCGTCGCAGCTGCTCGGGCGTAAACGGCAATAAGGTGATGCCCAGAAATGGAATTTGTCGCAAATAATCGCCAGACATGCGGGAAGAAACGACAAATTGAACTTTGGGGTAGCGGTTTGCCAGATCACGAACCGCCTTCGGCAACTCGGGCGACATTTTAATCACCTCATCAATACCATCGAGGAACAATGTCCCGCCATTGTTGCGAAAATGAAGTTTCATTTCTGCGGGCGATACCGACGAATCTCTTTCGATGAAGAATTCGGCGAGCGCCGATTCGAGATCGTCAGCAGTTTCGAGCGCACCCACACCATCAGGATGCTTTTTCTCCCAGGCCTGTATCAGGCTTACCAGCGGCACAAAAAAGATAGCCTGATCTTCTGGGGCAGAGTCAGCGCGCCGCTTTGCCGCCATCATCAGCGTCGTAGTCTTGCCGGCACCAGCCTCCCCGAGCAGACAGAAATTCAGATTGGTGTCAAAGATTCTGTCTACGGTTAATGGCAGCCTGTTGAGCGAACGCAATTCTCGAGCCGATTGACGGGGTGGCACTCCGACACTGCGCGCAATGTCAGGCATCTCCAGCAACGCGTCGGTCGTAACAAACAGTTCCTCACAGCGTGATAGAAATTTTCGCAATTCATCACGCCGAGGCGACTCAACGCGGTATTTCTTTATCTTGCCCTGTATCCAAGACGACTCATTTCTAAGCGTGTTCGCCAACATAGAGCCGCGTATAACGATATGATGCAACGGGTTCGGGATTGTCTTTTTATGCCGGGCAACGGCAGTTCGCTTCGACGCAAGGAATACATCAGCTTTTTCGAGCTCCTTACGGTGTGTTTCGATCGGCCTCTCAAGCACGCGAATACGCGCCGCTAGAACTTCAATCTTATTCCGAATATCGATGCGCGCTTGCGGCTCACCACCTCTCTTCGTTACTGAAGCGCCTCGAGTCTTGTCGTAATTGTCGAGTATTCGGTGCTGATCAATGAGCTCTTTGTGCAAAGCCTTAAGGTTCGGATCACCAGCCACTAATGCACTGCGCTTTTTTTCAAAGTGGCCAGCATAGCGCTCACGAACCTCGTTAGCTTTCCCGGCAACTTTCTCAAGGTCAGAGAGTTTCGATTCATACGATTCGAGTTGCCGCTTTTCATCTCGCTCGATTTCATCGGGCAATTTATCAAGCGCATCTATTCCCAGATGCTTTTTAGCCAGGGCCACGCTAGTCTTGAGTTGCGCCCACTGCTCCCCCTCCACTGTGCACCTAACTGATTGTCCATCAAACTTAGAGGTGAAGAACATCTTCGTGGAAATACGCCCGAGGATCAAGTCGATGTCAGTATAAACCTCAGACAAATTCAATGGACGATTGTAACGCAATGCTGAAGTGAGCAGTTGATTGTTTAGGCCGGAAAACAGCGCTGCTTTCGATTGGAATTTACGTCCCAAAAGATCTGCCACTTCATCTTTAAGATGAGTGATGAGCAAATTGGCCAGCTTTGTACCATCAATGACAGTCACCCGATATTTCAGCGTTTGATATTCCTGGAACGCTGTTTGAATCACTCGAACATCAAGGGGAAATGGCGTCACTACGTAAATTTTTCGCGGCAAGTGTTCCGTGCCATCAGCGAGCGGAATCTTCTTAGTTGTCGCCTGATTCAACTGACGAACAATTTCCAAGAAGCTTTTGTCATCACTAGCTCTAGCTGTCGGCTTATACCGCTTAACTTGAACAACATCTACTATCTGATCCCCAATTTCATCCTTACCAATGAAAATTACGTCTTTCCCTTCCTCGTTGGTTCCCCCATGGAACTCGACTTTGTCATACGTCCCCATACATCTGAATAGGGGGATCAGGAACTTATTAGTGAGGTTATTTTCGGGGATGGCCTGGAGTTTTTTCTCCAGAATCTCGTTACGCTTCAACGGCGGCATAGAATCCTGATAAGCATCTAGAACACGTTACTCAGAGTTTAAACGAGCCGAACGCGTCATCAAGTATGTCGAGGCCACGCTTCAGGTCGGCGTCCGAGATGACGAGCGGCATCAATGTCCGGATCACGTTGTCGTGCACCCCGGCTTTGATGACGATGAGACCCCGGTCCTCGCACGCGTGCAGGATATCCTTGACCTTCGCGGCGGGCAGGGGCGTCTTGGACTTCTTGTCCGTGACGAGCTCGATCGCGCGCATCGCCCCGAGTCCGCGCGAATCGCCCACGAACGAATACTTGTCGCGGAAGCCGTCGAAGCGCTTCTTCACCGTCTCGCCGATCTTCTTGCCGGCGGCGACGAGCTTCTCTTCCTTCATGATCTTGAACACGGCGAGCGCGGCGGCGCAGGCCATCGGGTTGCCGCCGTAGGTGCCGCCGATAGCACCCGTCGCGACGGAGTCCATGATCTCGGTCCGGCCCACGACGCCCGAGAGCGGCATGCCGCCGCACAGCGACTTGGCGACGACCATCAGGTCCGGAGCGACCCCGTCGTGCTCGATGGCGAACATCTCGCCGGTGCGCCCGAAGCCGGTCTGGACCTCGTCGACGATCAGCACGATACCGTGCTTGTCGCACAGCGTGCGCAAGCCCTTGAGAAAGCCCGGCGTCGGGACGATGAAGCCGCCCTCGCCCTGCACGGGCTCGACGATGATCGCGGCGACGTCCTCGGCCGCGGCGGAGACGCGGAACAGGTTCTCGAGCGACTCGAGGCAGTGCGCGGTCAGCTCCGACGCGGGGACACCGACGGGCGGGCGGTAGGAGTACGGGTAGCGCGCGTGGTGCACGTCGGGCGGCATCGCGCCGAGGCCTTGGCGTAGCGGCTTGTGCTTGCCGTCGAGCGCCAGGCACAACAAGGTGCGGCCGTGGAAGGCGTTGTCGAACGCGATGACGGTGCGGCGCTTCGTGTAGCCGCGCGCGAACTTGACCGCGTTCTCGATCGCCTCGGAGCCGCTGTTGAACAGGATCGCCTTCTTCGGCCCCTGCCACGGCGCGACAGCGATCAATTCCCGGCAGACGTCGAGATAATTCTCGTAGGCCGCGACGTGGAAGCTCGTGTGCAGCAGCTTTCCCGCCTGCTCGCGCAAGGCGGCGACGACCTTGGGGTGACAGTGGCCGACGTTGAGCGCGCCGATGCCGCCGGCGAAATCCAGATATTCCTTGCCGTCGACGTCCCAGACCTTCGCGCCCAGCCCTTTTTCCAGCACGAGGGAGCTGTAGGCGGCGGAGCCGCTCGACACCAACTTCGAGCGATCTTCCCACAGCGCCGCGGACTTGGACTTCGTGTTGGTCTTCATGCCCGTATTCTATGAAATTGGCTAGAATTCGTCATGCGCCGCACGCCTCTCACCCGTCATTGGTTCGCCTGGACCGGAATCGGCCTGGCCATGCTCGCCGCAGCCTACGTCCTGCTCGAAGCGCTGTGCCGCTACCGCGACGGCTTCACGTTTCCCCCGGGGATCGACCTTCTCTGCCGCCTGCTTCCGCTCAAGGACTGGACCGCCTTCCTGTCTGGCGGCTTCATCACATTCCTGACGGCGTTTTTCCTATACTGGCTCGTCAAAGAGCCCGTGCGCGTGCCCTACCTCGTCATCGCCACGGCTATGCTGATGCTCGTGCGCAACCTCTTTCTCCTGCTCACCCCCGTCGCGGCTTTGCCCGGCCTGATGCCGCTCTATCAGGGAGGGCTCGGCGACGGCCTGCACGGCGTCCTGCTCCACGACCAGGAGCTGTTCTTCTCCGGGCACACCGGCGTGCCGTTTTTGTATTTCCTGCTCTGCCGCCGCCGGCCCGCCGTGGCCTACGCCTGCCTCGCGGTGTCCTTGCTCAACGCCGTCGGAGTCCTGTTCACGCGCAATCACTACTCAATCGACGTGCTCGGCGCCTTCTTCATCGTGCCCACCATCGCCGCGCTCACGCGCATCTTGTTCGGCCGCCTCGACCCCGAGCCCGAGCCAAAGCTCATCTCCTCGCCCACCTGACCGACGACGCGCGTTCGGCCTAGAACGCAATGGGTCCTTCGCCTCAGGCGCGCCCCGCCGGGCCGACTTATACTGACACCAGCAGTCTCTGTAGCTCGGGGGATCGGCCCCGGGGTATCCACGATCCGGCCTTAACCGGATGAGTCCAGGGAAGCGGCGCGAAGCCGCTTCCAATTTTTTTGGACCGAGGCACCCCGAAGATGCGAATCGCCGCACTCGCCGCCCTGCTCGCCCTCTCCTCCTCCTGCAAGAAGGCGCCTGCTCCCGCCCCGGTGAAATCCGAGGCCGCAGCCACGCTCCCGATGCCCGCAACCCGCCAAAGTAAAGCCGCGGGTGAGGCCGACATGCAGCGCGAGCTTGAAAAGCAATACCCCGGCAATCCCGCCAAGCAGAAAGCCATGCTCAACTTGATGAACGCTCTCGGCGCGCAAGGCGACGAGGAGAAGCGGCTGGCCGAAATCAACCAACGCACCATGGTCCTTCCGGCGTCCCCCGATTTTAAACCTGAACCGGTCGCGAGAAAAATCCGGCTGACGCTCGTCCTGGAGAAGACGAAGATTCGTACCGGCGAGAACCCTCGTTTTCGCCTCGAATTGACCAACGTCGGCCGTGAAACGATCGACTATCAGGAAAATCAGAGCAGCATATTCAGATGGGGCGGCATCGGTTACTCGATGCGGACCATCCATTTCTATCTGACCGACAGAAAGGGCAAGCGTCTCGACCTGTTCCCGGCTCTAGGCCGGGGAAGAGTGGCGCCAGTTCAATACAACACCCCGCCGATGTCCGATAAAGAGATGCTGGAAAGCAACGCCAGGGGCCTGGCGGCCAATTCATTCAAAGTCCGGCTTCTCCCAGGCGCAACGTTGCGCAGCCTCGGCGACGGCGACACCGCTCAGGAGCCGTTCCGGACCTTGCTCGTCGAGGAGGGCTACGAAAAACCGGGAACTTATCGGCTTCAAGTGGAATTGGACGACCGGCCTAGTCCCCTGAGCCCAGCCATTATCAAAGTGGCCCTTAAGCACAGGACCCTCGAGCAAATTCACGAAAGTTATGCGCGCAAGGCCAAGGATGCACTTGGTCCCGTTTCCTCGAACGCGGTGACCTTCGAGGTGGCGAGATGAGAGCGGCTATATGGGCTCTTTGCCTTCTTCTGACACCCGCATTTGTTCTTGCTGCTCCTTGCACCAATAAAACTCCCCCTAATGTCCCATGCACGCCCGTTCCCGGCGAGGCGACCGACGATGCGAAGAAGAATATCATCGGATTTATCAAATTCGCTCGAGGCCTGACCGACGACGTCAAGAAATTAAAGGCGGAATTTATCGCGGTTCGCGACAACCCCAAGGCCACCGCGCAGGAGAAATTTGACGCCTGCGTGTCTTACCGCAACGCGAAATTGGAACAAGACGATTTCTACAGACAGGCGATCGAGCAAACTTCGGATCTTTATCATGTCAAGCCGGATCACCGGGATCGGATCACGATCGGTGAGCCCGATGAGCAGAACAAAAAATACATGACGGGGTTGAGCGCGATCTGGAACCCCCAAGTGACCGAATCGGGCCCCGTCCTCAAGTTCTCGATTAGAATCGATGGTAACGATAGATTGCCGCATCATAGTGGCGCGACACAAATGGACCCCCTAGTTCCGGATGGTCGGCAGGCCATCACGACGCTCGACGGTCGCGTGTTCATTTTGGAAGACACCTTCGAACTCGCGCTGCAAAAGAATAACATCGGCTTTCTCGCCCACACTCTTTACCACGAGACGCGCCACTTCAATCGTCTCTCCTGGACCGACAAGAAAGGCAAGAATCGCAGTTGGGCCACCACGGACGAAGAAGAGCGCGACGCGTACGAGGCCGACGCTCGGATGGGTAAAGTCTTCGGCTTAAAGCAAACGGAGATCGATGAGTTTCGAACTCGTTCTAAAGCTTACGGCGATGCCGTCAAGAACGGAGTCCCCATCACCGACGACCACCTCACCCCCCAGCAGGAAGCCGTCTGGAGGAACCATTACGAGCATCTTCAGCTGAATCTCGATGAGGAATACGCCGCCGTGCAGAAAGCCGTTCAAGACGAGAAAGCCGCGCAGGAAGCTCTCCGGAAACGTCTAGACGAGGAGCGCCTGGCGCGGGAACGCGCGGCAAAGGAGTACGAGGAACGCAGGAGCAGAGCTCACAGAGAGGAAATAGACTCCGAGGCGGCTCTCTGCGGCCACCGCATGCATTACGACACGGACAACAAGACGATGCTCGGATTCGGCAGCTTTTGGCTCAGCCGGTATCAGGTTCCGTTCGATTTCGTCGATATGAAAGTGGTCTTCCTGATGACCCGCGCCTGCCAGGACATCGAGTACCATCCTGACCGCCCCGCCCCGGTGGCGTGCAACGCCTCCGCCCCCCTCTTGAAGGAGCGCGTCGCACGCGGCGATTTCGCGGCCAAGCTGAAGTATTTGACCGGAACCGACCTAGGGGCCTACTCGGAAAACAGCGAGTGCATGAAGAACATCTTGGCCAATGCAAATAGAATCACCGACGACAAGTCCTTCAACGATGTCACCTCGACGTTTCAAAAGCAATTAAGCAAGCGACGGGGAAAGGAGGCCAAGCGCGACCGCGAGAGGAGCGAGGGCGAAAAGAAAGACGGGGCGCGCGACAATCAACGCGGTCCCATCGAGACCGCCCCGGATCGCCGCCATTATTACTGGGATCCCGGCTGCAACTGCCGGATTTACGTCGACTAACGTTTAGGCCGAAACTGATATCATCTCCACTGTGAGCGAGAAACCCGCCGTGGCCGCGCCGTCCCTCGGCCAGGTCCTGACCGTCAAGGTCGACCGTATGGCCCCCGCCGGCGACGGACTCGCCAAGGCCGAGGGCTCGGGCCGCGTCGTGTTCGTGCCCGGCGCCGCGCCCGGCGACCGCCTCGAGGTCGAGGTCTTCGACGCGAAGAACAGCTTCGCCCGCGCGCGCATAATGAAAGTCATCTCCTCGGGCCCCGAGCGCATCGACCCGCCCTGCCGCCACCACGCCGCGCCCTCCCGCCCCGGGCCCGCCTGCGGCGGCTGCGACTGGCAGCACATCGCCTACGAAAGCCAGCTCAAGCACAAGCGCGACATCGTCGTGGACTGCGTCAGCCGCATCGGCAAGTTCCCCGACGCCGAGAAGCTCGTCCTCCAGACCTTGCGCGCGCCCAAGCCCTTCGGCTACCGCAACAAGGTCCAGATTCCCTTCATGCCCGGCCCGCACGGCCCGCGCATGGGCTTCTTCGCCGCGGGTTCGCGCGAGATCGTGGACATGAAGGAATGCCCGATCCAGCCGGACCTGTCTTCGCGCATCGCGCTGTCGGTCAAGGAGATGGCGATCGCGCGCGGCTGGAGCTATTACGACGGCAAGACCGGCCGCGGCTGGCTGCGCCACCTCTACATAAGAACGAACGCCGAAGGCCGGGCCCTCGTCGCCTTGGTCACGACCCACCAGGAGTTCCCCGACCGCGAGGTCTTCGCGTCCGAGTTGCGCGCCAGGCACCCCGAGGTCGTCGGCATCCACCAGAACGTGAACCCGGAGCGCACCTCGGTCGTGCTCGGGCCGGTGTGGCGCCGCCTGTGGGGCCAACGCGAGCTCGAGGAGACCTTGGGTCGCTTCCACTTCGCCGCGTCGCCGGGAGCGTTCCTCCAGGTCAACACTCCCGCAGCCGAGGTCCTCTACGACGCGGCCAAGAACGCCGTCCAGGAAGGCGGCAAGAAATTCCCCGTCGGCCTCGACCTGTACTGCGGCGTCGGCACGCTCACGCTTTGGCTCGCCGACGTGTTCCCGCGCATCATCGGCGTCGAGGAGAACAAGGACGCGATCAGCGACGCCTACCGCAACGCCGAGAACAACCGCGTGCGCAACGCCCGCTTCAAGGCCGGCCGCGCCGAGTCCGTCCTGCCCAAGTTATCGGGGGAGTTGCCGGATATGACTTGCGCCGTCGTCGACCCGCCCCGCACGGGCTTGTCCCAGCCCGTGCGCCGCTTCCTGACCGATAAGAAGATCAAGCGCCTCGTCTACGTCTCCTGCGACCCCGCCACCTTCGCCCGCGACGCCGGCTTCCTGTGCCACTCCGGCTACGTCCTGCGCCGAGTTCAGCCCGTCGATCTCTTTCCTCAAACCAGCCACGTGGAACTCGTCGGTCTCCTCGACCGCAAATAGGTCTTTAGACCCAGACGTCAAGGGGGCTGAAAGGCCTTGCAATTTCGCGGTTTAGGGCTTATATTCGGGTTACGTCCTTAATACGGACCGAAGTCCCGGAGAACCCCTCATGAACTCCCGAACTCTGCTCCTCTCGCTCGTCGCGCTGGCCTCGCTGGCCGTGCGCAGTCAAGCCGCGCTCCCCCCCTGGAACGACGACGTCCACGGAGGCGATAAGTGGCGCAAAGTCGAGTTCTTGACCGAGAACGGGATCAAGGATTCATACTGGGCGCGCATGGAGGATTTGACCGCCAAGGAACTCACCGAAACCGACGTCATCCCCCTTTACATCCTCACTCCGGCGCCGAACCCGAATTATCAGGGACTCACCTACGCCTCCCGGCTCTCGTCCTATTACCTCAACCGCATGTCCACCAACGGGGCGTATCGCGCGCACAAGACCGGGGTCAGCCTGGACGCCAACGCGGTCCTGCCGCCCAAATACAATTTAGATATTCAGATGTGGTACGACGCGCACCCGGCCGATCTGACGGCGAAAAAAAATACGTATCCCGTCTCCGGAACCGGGAAGAAAATCGTCGTGATCGCCCCGACGCCCCCCCTGCCCCAGATTGCAGGCCCGATGGACAAGTCCAGGGGCTCTGATCCCGCCAATATGCCCCTTCAGCTCGGCCCGGGAGACAGCGGCACGTATAACTTGCGCACGGACAATTTCAAACCCTACATGAGCCGCATTTACCCGATCCAGCTCACGCTCGGCTCCATCGATCCGGAGCTCCTGAAGTACGCGCGGCCTGACGGGAAATACGGCGACAATTTCGTCCGCGTCTTCGTCCAGGCCGGCCAGGGCAACATCGCCCCGTCCGTCGCGCTGGCCAAGGAGGCTCGACAGGCCGGCGCGGCGCGCGCGCAAAAGATCCTCGACGCGCCCGGCACGGCCACCGCTTTCTCCGCCGACGAGGTGACCACGATCCACGGCCTGCTGCTGGCGCTCGGCACGACGGCCAAGCCGGCGGAAGCCGTCGACCGGTTCTACAAGCAGCTCCAGGGGCTGCGCGACTCGCCGGACAAGCTTGCCCCCTTCGTCGCCCGCTGGCGGGCCGCGGTTCAGTCCGAGTACAAGAACTTCATCGCCTTGGCCGGCGGCGACGCACAGACCGAGCTCAACCGCACGGCGGAGCTCACCGCCCTGCGCGCCCGCGCGGCGGCCGTCCTCGACGCCGGCAATCCCGGGATCGAGTTCGACCCGCGCAACAGCGTCGTCGACAAGGACAGCATGTTCCAGGAGTGGTACAGCTTCGACGCGAAGCTCGAGGGCGCGTCCCTGCTGAGCGAGGGCGCGGCCTACCCGTACGTGAAGGTGCACTGCCACATCGGCGCCATCGGCGGCAATCCCGACCGCTTCGTCAAGGAGGCCGGCGCCAGGGAGTTCGAGTGCGTCAGTCTGCAGGCTCCCGCGGCGGGAGCGCGCGATTTCGCGTCGCCGCTCACGGCCGACATCGGCGTGGCGACCTTCGTGCAGCCGCCGCCCGCGAACATCAGCCAGCAAAAGATGGTCTTCGTCGTGAAGTCGGGCAAGACCGCCGCGGGCACGCGCGTCGTCCTGAGCAACGGCAAGCCGATGACGGCTCCGGCCGGCGCCAGGGTCTTCCATCCGACGAGCAAGGAGCCGCCGCCGACCCCCGCGGAAGGGCTCACCGCCTCCGAGCTCAAGTGGCTGACCAAGGTCCAGGCCGACAATTACGCGAAAGCCATCAATAAGCCGGCGACGGAGCGTCCCGCCGCGCTGTTGGCCGCGGTAGCCACCTACAAAGAGACGATCGCCAAGAATTTGTATCCGAACATCACGGCCGCGGCCAACTATATCGCCGCGCGCAAGGTGCCCCTGGCCACGGCGGACAGCATCGAAAAAACCTTGCCCGCCGTCCCGGGCGCCGACCTCACGGAAGTCATCGGTTCGTCGGGGACCAAGACGGAACTGCAGCTCTCCGCGGCCGAGTTCAAAATTTTGAGCACGGATCCCAAGTACGAGAAAGACCTGCTCATTTACATCGTGGAACACGGCCAGGTCGACGGAAACGTCGGCTCCTCCGCCAAGCCGGTGTTCGGCGCTGGAAATTACGATCCCGTCGCCCTGCGAATCATCACGATGACCGCGCGAGCGGCTCTGCCCGCCACGACGCCGGCTCCCGGCCCCGGCGGCGCCACCGGCCCCGGTTTCGACCCGGTCAACCTGACCGCGGACGAAAAGAAGCTTCTCACCCCGACCGAACTGAAGAACTACGAGATCCAGGAGCTGGAAGCCGCCAAGCCCGACGCCCGGACCGAGACCAAGGACGCGCTCAAAAAGATGAACGCCGAGCTCCGCGCCAAGATCGCGGCCGGCACCCCGGACGCGCGCAAACCTTATCCGGCGGAAGCCAACGCGGCCGGCTTCAAAGCGGTGGACTTCGACAAGATGCAGGATTGGCAGAAGCGCAAATTCTGCGAGGAGCACCCCACCCCCGCCGGCGCCGTCGCCGGAGACCGGCGCGCGGGCGATCTCGACACCAGGAAGGACGCCAAGCAAGGCGCCGCGAACAGCGCGGCCGGGGCCGACAACGGCGCCGGTACGAGAAACGGCGAGGACGCCTCCTGGATCAGCGACGCCTGCAAGCCTTACCGTTCCGCTCCCCCTCCCTCGACGGCCGGCGGCGGCAACGGCGGAAACCTGGCCGTCAAGGAACCCCCCAAGCCCGGCGACGACAAGGAATTCGTCGAGAAAAAGAAGGAGAACCTGCTCGCAAAGCCCCTGCTGCTCGCGGGCCTCAAGGGCGCTTTGCTCGGTCTGCTGATCGGCTCGCTGTTCGGGCCGGTGGGGTTGATCATGGGGCCGATCATCGGCGCGGCGCTCTACTGGGGCTCGGCCGTGGACGATTCGCGCAAGGGCGACAGCTAGGACTTTAGACCCAGGCCTTCCGGGGTCCTACGCTCCTTCCCGAGGAGCCTGTCGGGGCGTTATCCTATGCGCATGAACATCCGCGGACTCGCTTTGCTCGCCGCCTTAATATCCGCCCCGTCGTTCGCCGCCGCCGGCGGAGCGCTCGGCGACGCCCGCGGCACCGCTCAGAATCCCGGCGCCTTCGACGGCAGCAAGCCCCGCCCCGAAGGCGACGTCGTGACCGTCGGCTCCACCGGCTACAAGCGTACGCAGGCCCAGGTCGCCGCGGACGAGCAGATTTTGGCCGACAAGCGCGCCGCTCTCACCGCGCGGACCGTCGGCGCGGACAAGGAGCTGGATCCGCCCAAGCCCAACGAGTGGACGAAGAAGGAGCACTTCATCTCGGGCATCAAGGGCGGCATTCTCGGCCTGCTGATCGGCTCGTTGTTCGGCGGGGCCGGTCTGCTCATCGGCGTACTCGCCGGCGGCCTCATCGGCTACGGCATGTCCCGCTTCGCCGCTAAGGACTAGAAGTTACAGTCCATTCCTCAGCACTTCTGTGCCGGGCGTCTCGCGCCCGGCCTAGACGCTAACGCGCCTTCTTCTTCAGTCCGAGCAAGTACGCCGCTTCAAGGTTCTTCCCCTGCTCGGCCAAGGTCAGCGCGGTCTTGCCGTTGGACAGCTTCGCCGAGGCGTCGGCGCCCGCGTCCAGGAGCGCCTTCACGATCGCCGCGTCCCCGACCGAGGCGGCCAGCATCAGGGGCGTCCAGCCCTGCTTGTCCTTGACGTTCGGCTTGGCCTTGGCGGAGAGCAGCGCCACGACGATCGCCCGCTTGTTCTGGAGCTCGAGGGCCTTGTCCTTTCCGATCGGCGGGAAACAGGCCTTGTGCAGGGGCGAGGTCCCCTGAAGGTCGGCGAGGTTGGCGTCGGCCTTCGCGGCGAGCAGAACCTTGACCGAATCGACTTGGCCGATCGTCGCGGCGGCGGTGAGCGCGGTCATGCCGTTGTCGGACGCGCCGAGGCGGCCGTCCACCGGAACCCCGGCCTTGAGCAGGCGCGAAATCTCCGTCCTGTTGCCCTGGCCGGCGGCCTCGACGAGGTCCTTCACCGGCGGGGTCTTGGGAGCGGTCGCGGCGAACAGCGGAGCGGCGAGAAGGGCGAGCGCGAGGGCCGGGGCGATTTTCTTCATGTGGGAAGGTTAGCCCATCGGCGGGGATAAATCAATGGGCGCGGGCGGGCTTTTCGTCGCGCATACCCCACGCGAGCATCAGCGCGCCGATCGTGATGCACGAGTCGGCCACGTTGAACACCGGCCAGTGATGGATGTGCAGGAAGTCCACGACATAACCGAACTTTAAACGATCGTACAGGTTGCCGATGGCACCCGTGGTGACGAGCAGCGCTCCGCCCTGCAGCCACAGGTCGTCCTTCGGCCAGCGGCGACGCATGACTTGCAGAGCGATCACCAACCCGATCGAGACGGCAGTCAGAATTTTTCCGGCTCCGCGCCCCATGCCGAAGGCGGCGCCCGTGTTCTCGACGTAGGTCAGATCGAAGAACGGGATCAGAGGTATGGTGCCGATGGGCAGCAGGGACTTGACTGCCCAGATCTTGGTGACCCGGTCCAGCGCCAGCAGCGCGACGGCTACAGCTGCCGCGCGCAGCGTCCGCATAGCTCCGGATGGGCCGGCGACGAGCCGAGGTCGGTCTGCCAGCGCCAGCAGCGCGGGCATTTCGCGCCCACGGCGTGCGCGACCGCGATGTCGGCCCCGGTCCCCCACTCGACCTGGGACACGATGAACAGCTCCTCGAGGTTCATGCCCTTGAATTCCGCGGCGCTGCCGGGCAGGACGACCTTGGCGTCGAGGGATTTGCCGACGAGCTTGGCCGCGCGGGCTTCCTCGAGCTTCTTGTTGACCCGCTCGCGCAGTTCGCGGGCCTTGTCCCAGCGCGCGGCGAGCGTCGCGTCGATCCAGCGCGCGTCCGGAGCCGGGAGGTCCCACAGAAATACGCTGCCGGCCGGTCGCGCGGACCAAAAACGCCAGGCTTCCTCCGCCGTGAACGACAGGATCGGCGAGAGCAGAGCGCAGAGGCGGCCCAAGACCTCCGCCATCACGGTCTGCGCCGCAAGGCGCTCGGGAGCGTCCAGCTTGAACGTGTAGAGGCGATCCTTCATCCCGTCGATGCACAGCGCCGACAAGTCGAAGGCGCAGAAGTCCACGAGCCGGCGCGCGGCGTCGCGGTAGCGGTACTGACGGTAATCCTCGAGCGTCTCCTGCTGAACGAGCGCGAGGCGGTGCAGCAGATAGCGCTCCATCTCCGGAAGCTTGTCGTAGGGAACGGCTTTCGCGGCGTCAAAGCCGTCAAGCGACCCCAACAGGTACTTGAAGGTGTTGCGCACGCGGCGGTAGCTGTCCTCCGGGCCCTTGAGCAGATTGTCGGAGATGCGCACGTCGTCGTTGTAGTCGCACAACGCGACCCAAAGGCGGAGCAGGTCGGCGCCGAACTTTCCGATGACCTCTTGCGGCGCGACGACGTTGCCCGTGGACTTGTGCATCGCGCGGCCCTTCTCGTCGAGGACGAAGCCGTGCGTGAGCACGGCCTTGTACGGGGCCTTGCCCCTCAAGGCCGTCGACATGACGAGAGAGCTCTGGAACCAGCCCCGGTGCTGGTCGGAGCCCTCGAGATACAGGTCGGCGACCGCGTCCTCGCCCAAAACGGCGAGCCAGGAGACGCCGGAATCGAGCCACACGTCGAGAATGTCGGACTCGCGCCGGAAGCCGCCGGCGAGTTCCGGGTGCGCGGGCAGGAAAGGCCAGTCCGAGGGTTTGAGGACCTCGCCCCAGCGCTCGAACCAGAAGTCCGTGCCGTCGGCCGCGGCCTTCCTCTCGATGGCCTCGAGCACGGCGTCATCGAGCACGGCCTTGCCGGTGGAGACGGAATAGAGGACTGTGATCGGCGTGCCCCAGACGCGCTGGCGCGACAGGCACCAGTCGGGGCGATTGCTCACCATCGCGGCGATGCGGTTGCGTCCGTCGGCGGGGACCCACTGGACTTTGTCGATCTCGCCGAGAAGATGAGTTCGGAGCTCTTCCGACAGCTTCAAAAACCACTGCTCGGTGGTGCGGAAGACGACCGGGTTCTTGCAGCGCCAGCAATGCGGGTAGGAGTGAACGATGTCCTTCTTCGCGAGCAGGAGGCCGCGTTCTTGAAGGTCGGCGACGATTTCGGGATTGCCCTCCTTGAAGATGTGCTTCCCCTTCCAGCGCGGGGCCTTGTCGTTGAACACGCCGGAGCCGTCGACGGGGTTGAGGATCTGAAGGCCGTACTTCATGCCCGTGTGAAAATCGTCCTCTCCGTGGCCGGGAGCCGTGTGGACGATGCCGGTGCCGTCCTCGGCCGTCACGTAGTCCGCGATCAACGCGCGGCCGGCGTTGTCCTCCGGGGATGGAGGATAGGGAAGAGCGTAGGTGATCGACTCGTCGTCGAAGTACGAGCCGTCCCAGGTCTTGATCTCGCTCCAGCTCGTCGCGCCGAGCGCCGTTTTGACCGCCTCGAGCCGGTCATGGCCGACCAGCAACGAGCGCTTGACGCCCCCGACTTCGGCGGCGACCAAGGTGTACTTCAGGAGCGGATGGAAGGCCGCGGCTCGGTTGGCGGGCAAGGTCCACGGCGTGGTCGTCCAGATCACGAGCTCGGCGTTCTCGAGAAGCGTCTTGTCGCTCTTGGCGAACTGGGCCTCGAAAGGCCGGATTTTGAGCGCGACGTACACCGAGGGAGACGTCTTGTCCTTGTACTCGACCTCGGCGTCGGCCAGGGCCGTCTCGCAGGTCGGGCACCAGAGCACGGGCTTCAACCCGCGATACACATGGCCTTTCTGCACCAGCAGGCGGAAGGCGCGCAGGATCTTCGCCTCGTAATCGCGCGACAAAGTCTTGTAAGGCCGCTCCCAGTCGCCGAGCAGGCCCAGGCGCTTGAAGTCCTCGCGCTGCAGGCCGATGAAGCGCTCGGCGAAGGCGGCGGCGTCGCGCCGGAACTTGGGGATGTCGGTGACGCCGCGCTTGCTCATCTTCATTTCCTTGAGCAAGGCGGTCTCGATGGGCAGGCCGTGGCAGTCCCAACCCGGAACGTACGGGGCGGCGTGGCCGAGCAAGGCGCGCGCCTTCACGGTGAGGTCCTTGAGGACCTTGTTGAGGGCGTGGCCGATGTGGATGCTGCCGTTGGCGTAGGGCGGGCCATCGTGGAGAACGAAGGGCGGCCGGCCCTTCTGTCGCGCCTGGAGCTTCTCGTATAGTCCTTCGCTTGACCAGACCGCCAGCAGTTCCGGTTCCCGCTTGGCCAGATCCCCCTTCATCGGGAAATCGGTCTTGGGCAGGTGGACGGTCGCCGACCAGTCGGTGCGCGCCTCGGGCATTCGCTCATTCTACAAATTTTGATACGATGCCCTCCATGGACACCTTCATCGCCGTCTGCCTCGCCCTCATCGTTCTCGAACTCGGCGTCATGATCGCCGTGTTCATCTACACTATGCTGCGCCTCAAGGACGCCGCCCAGGCCGTCGAGGTCGCGGCGTACCGCGTGGACCAGGAGGTGCTGTCCTTCGGACAGACGGTGCGGTCCGGCTGGGGCGACACTCTGAGGACCTTGCTCTCGACCGGGCTGGCGATCTTCCGGCGCTGACATGAGCGCGCTCAAGTCCATCAAGCGCTGGTTCATCGATCCGCAGTTCTCGCGCAAGAAGCACTTCCTGCGTTCGCTCGAGATCTTCAAGGATCTGCGCGACCGCGAGCTCGGCTATCTCGTGCAGTCCCTGCACTCGCGCACCTACCGCGAGGGCGAGGTCGTCTTCGTCGAGGGCGACATCGGCCGCGCGCTGTTCATCCTCGAGGACGGCGGCGTCGAACTGACGCGCGAGGGCTCCCGCGCCCCGCTGTACGCGCTCAAGCCCGGCGACTTCTTTGGAGAAATGGCTTTGCTCGAATCCCTGCCGCGCTCGGCGACGGCGACCGCGACGGTCAAGTCCCACATGCACCTGCTCTACAAGAGCAAGCTCGACGCCCTCCTCAATTCCGAGCCGCGCATCGGCGTGACGATCATGAGCCACCTCGCGCGCCTGCTCTCGGCGCGCCTGCGCCGGGTCAACAGCGACCCGAAGTTCATCCCCGCCAAAAATGGCTGACGAGCGACGCTCCTTCCCGTTTCTGACGGTCTTCATCGTCGGCACGGCCTGCGCCTACGCTTTCTACCGCATCCACCACGCCCTGACGCCGTTCGTGCTCGCGGCCGCCTTCGCCTACGTGCTCAACCCGATCCTGGTCCGCCTCGAGGCGCGCGGCCTGCGCCGCGGCCATCTCGTGGCCGGCGGCTATCTGATCGCCGCCGCGCTCGGCGCCGTCGCCTACTCGGGGCTTCGGAGCGTGCTCACCGACGAGGCCGAGATGCTGCAGGCCAAGGCCCCGTCCTACATGCGCGCGATCCAAAAAGCCGCCACGACGCAGCAGGTTGAATTGGCCAAGCGGCTTCCGCTGCCGCAAAGCGTGACCGAGAAGGCCCTCGAGGGCGCGGTCGGCGGGACGCTCGAGAAGCTCCAGGAGCTGCCCTCGCACCTGTTCGCTCTGATCCCGCTGCTCGCCCACGCCCTGCTCGTGCCGTTCATCGGCTTCTTCTTCTTATTGGACGGGCCCTCCGGCGTGGATTCGCTGATTCAGTCCTGCCCCAGCCGTCTCGTCGAGCAGGCGATCCACCTCCTCAGCGAGGTGGACAAGGCGCTGGGCAACTACGTGCGGGGGCTGCTGATCGTCGTCGCCGTGATCTTCACCATCTCCTTCGCCGGCCTCGTCGCGCTCGGCGTCGACAACGCGCTGATCATCGCGGCGATCTCGGGCCTGAGCTCGGTCGTGCCCTACTTCGGCCTGGTGATGGGGATCGTCGTGGGCGGTTCGATGGCGTGGTATCAGTTCGGAACCCCGGCCGCGTTCCTCAAGGTCGCGGCGCTGTTTCTCGGCATCCGCGGAGTCGAGGAGACCTTGGTCCAGCCCATGATCGCGCGCCACTCCCTGCACATGCACGCGATGACGAACCTGCTCGTGCTGATCCTCGGCGGCGAGATGTTCGGCTTTCTCGGGCTCGTGTTCGCGGTGCCCGCGGCCGGGGTCTTGAAGGCGCTGATCAACGTCACCTGGTCTTGGTACGCCAGCGAGCGCGGCTTCGCTTCCGTAGACGGCGACGGCACCGAGATCCCCTACACCTAGTTAAGCCGTCTGAACGTAGGGCGCGAGAAGCAAGCGCAGGTCGGCGGGCACGCGCGCGGGGCGCCACAGGTCGGTGACGATCGCGTGGCGCGACTGGACGCGCGCGACGACCTTGCCGCCGAGCTCCTGATCGACGACCTCGCAGGCGAAGGAGATGCTCGCCCGTCCGAGCTCGGTGATCCAGGTCCGGATCGTCAGCATATCGTCGTAGCGACTGGGCGCCAGGTACTCGCAGTGCGCGGAAACCGCCGGCAGGAACAGCTTGCGGCTCACCTCGAGGTCGCGGTAGCGCACGCCGAGCGAGCGCATCAGCTCGGTGCGCCCCTGCTCGAGATATTTCAGGTAGTTCGCGTAATAGATGATCCCGGCCTTGTCGGTGTCGGCGTAGGTCACGCGCACCTGGAACTCATGGAACTTCTGCTTCTTGGGCTCGGACTTGGCCTTGTGCGCCGGAGCCTTGGGCGCCTCGGCGGGAGGCGGCGTGCCCTTGCCGCCGGGCAAGGTGACGTTTTTGATCGCCTTCTTGTCCTCGCCCAAAACCTGGTTGACGACCGAGAGGATCGCCGAGAAGCCGACCGGCTTGCGCAGGAAGAACGTCTTCGCGCCGGGCTTGACCTTGCCCTTGAGCTCGTCGAGCGTGAGGCCCGTCGAGAAAATTACCGGCGTGCCGCTCGTCACTGTCGAGGAGCGCAGGCGGTCGTAGGTCGCCGCTCCGTCGGCGCCCGGCATGTAGAAATCGAGGATGATCAGGTCCGGGCGCAGCTCGTTGGCGAGGAGCAGCCCCTGCGCCGAATCGAAGGCGACGGCCACGCGGTAGCCGGCCGACTCGAGGCCGTCCTTGAGGGGTGCCACCAAGGTGACGTCGTCGTCAACGACGAGAATCGTGCGCGACATAGCCGGGAGTATAGTCTTTCACGACCGGATTAACAAATGTACGCGATTCCGCCACGTTGCCCAAGGAACCGACGATCTTGCCGAAGGCGCCGCCGATGACGACGCCGACGGCCATGTCGATGACGTTGCCCTTGATGGCGAACTCTTTGAATTCCTTGATCATGCTCATGGGGCCGAGAGTGTATCATTAGTATAATCAAGCGGCCCAGACGATGAGATTCGACGAATTCCAAAAGAAGAGCCGTTTTTCACCCGACGAAATCCTGGATTTCGTCTCGGGACTCGACGGCGCTCCCGCCGGCCTCCCCGCTCTTCCCTGGTCCCTCCTCCTGCCCTTTCACGAGATCCGCGAGATTTCTTGGGATCAGGCCTCAGGGAAGGGGCGTATCGTCGCCGTCCGCCGCAACCGCCTCGACGACTGGTTTTACGACTGCCACTTTCAGGGCGATCCCGTCATGCCCGGGTGCTGGGGCGTCGACGCGGTGTGGCAGGCGCTCAAGTTCTTCGCCGCGTGGCGCGGCCTGACCGGCTGCGACAAGACCCTCGGCATGGAGGGCGTGTCCTTCTTCGGCCAAATCCGCCCGTACGACAAAGAGGTCGTTTACGCGGTGGACGTCGTCTCCGTCGAAAAGGACGGCGACGAAACCATGCTCACGGGCAAGGCAGCCGTGTCCGTCGACGGCGTGCAGGTCTACACCATCGCCTCCGCCTCGGTCGCGACCGCGTACTGGACCGAGGAAACACCCTCAAGACAGACGCCCGCGGCGTCCATGCCTGATGAACCCGCCAGGCGCCTCTCCTGGGCGGAGTTCACCGCCAAGACCCGGCTCTCCCGGGCCGAGGTGATCGGCCTCTCCCGCGGCACCATGCTCGACGCGCCCGGGCTCGAGGTCGGCCTTCTGCCGACCGGACCGATGCTCGAGATCGGCCGCGTCGAGAAGCTGGCCTGGGACGAGGCGCTCGGCGAAGGCGAATTGCGCGCCTCGCGCGAGAACGGCCCGCACGAATGGTTCTACGCGATCGGGCCCACGAAGCCGACGGTGCTGTCGATCGACGCGGTGTGGCAGTTGTGCGGCCTGTTCCTCGTCTGGCGAGGGAACCAAGGCATCGGCCGCGCGCTCGGCTTCGAGAAGGTCGAGGTGTTCGACGAGATCCGCCCCTCCGACCGCGACATCCGCTACGAGGCCAGGATCATCCGCCACACCAAGGTCCCCACCGGCGACGCCTTCGTGCGCGCCGACACCAAGGTCTACGCCGACGGCCGGCTGATCCTCGCCTGCACCAACGCGAACGTCGGCTGTCACAAGAACATCCGCTACTCCGACTATCCCCTGCCCAGCGCGATGTCCACCGGCGGCAAACTGAAGGTCGCCGCATGACGGTGCTGACCCCCGAGCAGGTCCTCGCCCTCGTTCCGCAGCAGCGGCCGATGCGCTTCATCGACGAGATCGTCGAGATCGACGCCGACCACATCGTCGGCAACTACACCTGGAAGCCCGAGGACTGCGCGGGCTACTCCTCCGACGACACGCTTGCTCCGCCCTTCAAGATGATCGAGATGGCCGCGCAGATCGGCTCGGTCGCGTGGTGCATCTACCACATGACCTTGAGGATGACGCCCGAGGAGATCGGCCTGCTCATCGGCTTCTTCACCCAAGTCGAGCAGGTCGAGTTCTTCGAGACCGTGCGCGTCGGCGACAAGGTCGCCTGCCTGGCCAGCTTCGAGCCCGAGGGCTACTTCCGCGAGGGCAAGATGGTCGCCTGCGTCGAGTTCCAGTTCGACGGCGGCCCGAAGGACGGCAAGACCATCATGACCGGCCTCATCGGCGGCATGTGGGTGCCGAAAGTTTCGCCGACCCTCGGCTAAACGACGGGGTCAGACCCCAATTTTGGTAAGATGGCTTTAGGCCGGCGTGGCGGAATGGCAGACGCAATCGACTCAAAATCGATCGGGCTCACGCCCTTGTGGGTTCAAGTCCCACCGCCGGTACGTTTTACCCGATGAACAAGCTCCTGATCGCCGCCCTGTGCGCGCTCCCGGCCGCGCCGCTGCTCGCGGCGCCGCGCTGCAGCACCGGCCGGGCGCCGCAGCTGTCCGGCGACGCGTTCTCCCCCGTGGAGTGCTCCAGCGTGACCAAGCCCTCGGCCATGCTCCCGGGCGCGCCCGTCGTGACGAAAGGCGACGGCATCAAGAACGACCTGCGCGACCTCGACGGCCGCTGGGAAGGCACTATGATCGGCGGCCTCGGACGCTACGCGCTTCTGCTGACGGTCAAGACGACCTGGAGCGGAAAGGCCGAGCTGGTCCTGGACTCCAAGGAGCTCCAGTTCCGCGACCGCGTCACCGACAAGCTCGCCTTGGTGTCCGGAAAGGGACGCGGCGGCTACGACATGGTCCTGAGCGCGAGCTTGGCGCCCCAAGCGTCTCTCAAGGGCACCGCCGTGATCGGCGGCGCCGCTATGCCCTCGCTCTCGACAGGAACCGCCAAAGCCCCGCCGCCCGACCGCCAGGCCGACCTGACTTTCGCCAACGGCGCCGTCCACCGGATTTACTTCGCGCTCAAGGGGAAGGATGAGATGCGCGTGCGCGCGTTCTCCGGGATTCCCGGCGCCCCCCTCCAGACGTTCGAGTTCGTCCTGACTCGCACCAAACGCGAAAGCCTTTGACAAAGGCCGTTCCAAGCGTTAGTCTCCGCTCATGATACGACTCGTCCTGGCCGCCGTTCTCGCCGCCGTCGCGTCGCCGCTCGCCGCCGCCGAAACGATGCTGCCCGCCGCGCTCGGAGACACGGCGTCGTCCATCTGCTTCTTTAAATCCGCTCGTGCGCTTTGCAGGAGACCGACGACGGGACCTCGCCGGGGATAGGCCCACAGCCCGCACGCGCCGAGGACGAGCCAGAACGCGATCCGGCGCGGCAGCCGGGGCAGGGGACGTAATCGGCCATCAGCGAGTCAGCGCCGACGCGGGGACGAACTCGACGCCCTCCTTCGCGTACTTGGGCATTTCCTCCTTCAGGCAGTCGAACGTCGAGCGGAAGTAATGGTGGCCGATGGCGACCGCCGAGCCCTGCTTGCGCGCGCGCGCGACGGCCTGCTTGAGCCCCTTGGCGCAGAAGGCCTGGGTGTGCAGCTCGGCCGTGTCGAGGAAGATGAAGTTCATCGCGGCCGGAATGCCGGCGACCTGCGCCTCCGCGTAGGCCACGCTCTTCTCCGAGACCTTGGAATCGAGGAAGTACAAACCGGTGGGCTTGAGCAGGGCCATGAAGGCGCGCATGAGCGGCCTGTTCTTGGTGCCCTTGTAAGACCGGTGGTTGTTGAGGCCCTTCGCGTTCGGGATATCGCGCATGGACTTATCGAGCAGCTTCGCGATCTTGAGCGCGTCTTCGGGGTCGATCTCGTCCTTGGCGAGCTTCAGGGACTGGAAGGGGTCGAAAGGGTAGTGGATGATCAGCTCCTTGCCCGCCGCGGCGGACGTCAGCGCGGCCGCCTTTTTCGTGCGCGGCGACTCCGGCATCACCGCGAAGGTCATCGTGTCCGGCAGGGCCATCCACTCCTCATCGGGCGGCGTCTTCTTGTAGTTCAGGCCGAAATCGTCGATGACGACGGCCACGCGCGGTCCCTTTGCAACGGCGTGTGGAAGGGACACTTCCGCGCCATAGGGCGCGGTCGCGGCCATGGCGAGCAGGAGCAGGGCGTAGGCCAGTTTATTCATGGTTCTCCAGGGCGGCGCGGCCGAGCCTCCACGGCACGGTGAAGGCGAGGACGTTGATCGCGAGCCATCCGGCGGCGGAATAGGCCGCGAGACGGTCGTTCCAGGCGCCGGTGCCGAAGCGCACGGCGAAGTGCATCTGCATCGGCGTCGCGAGCACGGCGATGGTCAGGCCGACGTAGAACAGGCAGGCGGCCATGAAGACGAAGCCGCCGACCGAGGACTCGATCTGGTGGATGTTCTCGACCTGGAAGTTGGGAAACAGCGCGCCGAAGCCCACGCCCATCGAGCAGATCGCCAGGGCGACGGTGACCAGGGCCCCGAAGGAGAGCCACGCGGTGAAGCGGTCCGCGTCGAGGATCCAGTTGGTCATTAAGGACAACGTCACGGCGATGAGCAGGATCGGAATCGCTGAGAATAGGAACTTCTCGCGCATCACCCCGCCCACGTCGATCGGCGCGCTGCGCAGGACCCACCACGAGCGGCCCTCGAGGCTGATGGCCGGGAAGGTGAAGCGCAGGCCGAGGGCGGACAGGACGAAGCCCGCGGTGCCGACATTTAAAAACGACACCAAGCTTCTTAATTCGGCCGAATCCAAAGGCAAGCGGCGAATGCTGAACAAGTACACGAACACCAGCCCTATGATGAGCAGAATCTGGGACCAATGCTTGACGTCTCGAAAAAACGTCGTTCGTTCCTTCCACAGAAGGGCCGCCCCGGTTCCAATTCCCAACAATCGTTGTTCCGGCAGCGCCTTAAAGCCGTGCTCCCGCCGCCGCAAAGCCCCCTCCTGCGCTCCGCTGTAGCCGATGAAATAGATTTTTCCCGCCAGGGCGACCAGCAGGCCGTACACCACGAACGCCGTCCCCCACAATCCTGCGGCGCGGACGGCCCAGCCGCTCCAGTTGCCGGCCGCCGCCAGTCGCAGGGCCTCCGCGAGCCACCAGGACGGGAGATACGGGGCGGTCGGAGCCTGGAGGAAGTTCAGATATTCGGCCACCAGCTTGAGCGCGTCGGGGCGCACCAGCTTCTCCGGCGAGGCGAAGCGGACCATGCCGTACACGACGGTCAAGGACAGGCTCGAGAAGACCCAGACCACGTCGCGCGTGCGCGACGACGGGAAGAGATAGAGCAGGAGCAAGGTGAAGCCGATGCCGAACGACGCCGAGAGCAGCAGAAACGGCGGCACGGCGACCAGGAACGCGGCGAGGAAGGCGCCGCCCAGATGCTGCACACGCATGATCGCGGCGACGTAGGGGACGAGGATAAGGCCGATCATCCAGGAGGCGAAGAACGCGCTCTCCAGGGACTTGTCGAGGAAAATGGAGCGTAGGCTGACCGGCGCCTTGAGGAGGAACTTCAGGTCGTAGGAGTAGAACAAGGTCGTGAGCGCGGTGAGCAAACTCGAGACGACCACCATCGAGAAGGTCATCAGCATCAGCATCGCGGTCAGCTTCCACGTCAGGAGCACGCCGATGAGCTCGACCGTCGCCAGATACTTGAGCAGGCGGTAAAAGCCGTAGTGCAGGCCGAACAGCAGCCCGAAGCCCGCCGAGCCGAACGCCGCGTTGCGGACCCACTCGTAGCCGGTCCAGTGGCCGATCGTGTTGGTGAACGTCAGCGCCCGCCGGCGCAGCAGGGGTGCGAGCATGGTTTAAAGGTACTTGAGCAAGGTCGAGTACTCGGCGCCGCCGGTGAGGCTCAGGAAGATGCTCTCGAGGTCGCGGCCCTCTTTCTTGGACTGCGCGTGCAGTTCGTCGAGGGTTCCGCAGGCGATCATCTTGCCGCCGATCATGATGCCGATGCGGTGACACAGCTTCTCCGCGATCTCGAGGACGTGGGTGCACATGAAGATCGCCGTGCCGCGTTCGGCCAGCCTGATAAAGATATCTTTGACGAGGCGGCCGCTCTTGGGGTCCAGCCCGACCATCGGCTCGTCGAGCACGAGCACCTTGGGGTCGTGGAGGAGGATGCCGCCGAGCACGAGCTTCTGGCGCATCCCGTGCGAGTAGCTTTCCAGAAGCTCTCCGCCCCAGGGCGTGAGCTCGAACATCTCGAGAAGCTCGGGCACGCGCTTCTTCATGTCGGCCAGCGGCACGCCGTACAACTCCCCGACAAAGCGCAGATACTCCGCGCCGGTGAGCTTGGGATAAACGAAGGGCTCGTCGGGCCCCAGGCCCATGGCGCGCTTGGCGGCGATGGGGTCGGCCGCCATGTCGCGGCCGGCGACGAGCACGCGGCCGGCGGTGGGCTTCAAAAGACCGGTCATCATCTTGACCGTGGTGGTCTTGCCCGCGCCGTTGGGGCCGAGGAAGCCGAAGATTTCGCCGGGCTTGACCTCGAGATGGAGATCGACGACGGCCTGGTGCGAGCCGAAGCTCTTGCCCAGGCCCTCGAGACGGATCACGCCGGAACGGCGCGCCGGGACTTGGCCAACGATTCCGCGCGCGGAATCTGCAGGCCGTCCGCGAACTCATGGAAGCGCTCGTCGATCAGATCGCGCTCCAGAGCCTCGATGTTCTTCGTCGAGAAGTCCTGCACGTTGAAGGACGCCATCGTCGTGCCGTAGGCCATCGCGCGCTTGAGGTGCGCGACGTCGTCGTGCACGCCCGTCGAAGCCAGGTAGCCGAGAAAGCCGCCGGCGAAGGTGTCGCCCGCGCCCGTCGGGTCCTTGATGCGGGCCAGCGGGTAGGCCGGGTAGACGTAGAACTTCGAACCGACCTTCATCAGCGCGCCGTGCTCGCCCTTCTTGATCACGACGACCGACGGCCCCCAGTCCGCGAGAACCTCGGCGGCCTGCAGGCCGTTGGGCGCGCCGGTCAGCCGCATCGCTTCCTGATCATTGGAGAAGAAGATATCCACTTTGGAGAGCAGCTTTTTAATAGCCGCGGGCTTAGACTCGATCCAGTAGTTCATCGTGTCGCAGGCGACGAGCTTGGGGCCCTTCATCTGCGCGAGCACCTCGGACTGCAGCTCCGGGTCGATGTTCGCGAGGAACACCACGGGAATCCGGCGCTGGGCGTCGGAGAGCACGGGCTTGAACTCCTTGAAGACGTTGAGATGGGTCGCGAGCGTCTCGGCGTTGGACGCGTCCTTGCCGTACTTGCCCGACCAGCGGAAGGTCTTGCCCTTGACGGTCTTCAGGCCGTCGAGGTCCACGCCGCGGCGCTCGAGCGCGCGCTTGTGCTCGCGCGGGAAGTCCTCGCCCACGACCCCGACGAGGGCGACGTCGGCGAAGTAGCTCGCCGACAGAGAGAAGTAGGTGGCCGAGCCGCCGAGCGCCTCGACGCTCTTGCCGGCGGTCGTCTTGACGGAGTCGAGCGCGACGGAGCCGACGACGAGGATGCCGCTCACGACGCCGCTCCGGCGCCCTCGATGCGGTCGAGGAAGACCTGGTGCTCGATCTGGGACGACATCTGGCGCAGGCAGTGGTTGATCAGCTCGACGGCGCGCTGCTGCTGCAGGCTCTGAGAGACGCCCTCCTTGGTGATCTTGGCGGCGTCCTTCTTGGGGGCGGACTTGACCGCCTGCGCGTAGGCGGCCTCCACCTCGGAGTTCGGGACTTTGGCCGTCCGGTACAGCAGCTGCTTGAGCCGTCCGCTCTTGATGGACTTGCGGCGGGAGCGCTCGTACTCCTGAGGCGTCTCGCGGAACATCGCGCGGACCTGCTGGAAATAGGCGTCCTGGTCGAACTGCCCGCCGCGTTGGAAGGCCGGCGTGGCGCGGATATCGCGGGAGAGCTCGTCGTTGGTGACCTTGAGGCCGAGCTCATCGGCCTTGAGCGCGAGCATCTCCTCGATCATCATGTCGTTGAGCATCTCGCGCCGAAGCCGGGCCATCATCGCGTCGTCGACATCCGTGCCCTTGGCGCGGAGCGCGTCGGCGTAGTTGTTGACGCGCAGCAGCAGCCGCTGGGCCGGGATCTTGTTGCCGCCGATGCGAGCGACGACGCCGTCGTTGTCGCGGCTCGTGAACCACACTCCTCCCAGGCCCACGAAGCTGCCCGACAGGAAGACGGAAATTGTCGCGACGAAGATGCTTTTCTGGTGCCGGCGGAGAAACGAGATCATGGGAGGTCCTTTAGGAGACGGAGTCCGCGGCCGGGGCCGCGTCGGATTCGGCGCGCGCGCGGCGCCGTCGGGGCTTGTCGTCGCCCGCGCCCATCGCGCAGGCGCCGTCGAAGAAGGCGCCTTCGTCGATCTTGAGCTTCGGGGTGCGAACGTCGCCGGTGACGCGACCGCTGGCGAGTATTTCGAGCGAGCGCGAAGCGACGATGTCGCCGGAGACCTCGCCGGCGACCACGACCGCCTCGGCCGCGACGTTGCCGATCACGCGGCCCTTCACGCCGATTTCCACGTCCACGGCGTCGGAGATGTCGCCCTCGAAGGCGCCCTCGACGCGCAGGGAGCCCTTGACGACGAGCGAGCCGTGGAAGAACGCGTCCTCGCTGATGAGCGTCATGCCCTCGCGCGCGTCGCCCCGCGTCTTCTCGCCGAACATCAGGTGCGCGCCTTCGGCGCGGCCGGCGCGTAGCCGAGCAGATCGGGTCCGGAGCGGACCTTCAGGTAGGTCATCGGATTGACCGGGCGGCCCTGGCGCCACACCTCGTAGTGCAGGTGCGCGCCGGTCGAGCGGCCGGTGGTGCCCATGTAGGCGATCACCTGGCCGCGCATCACGCGTTCGCCGGCCTTGACCAGCGCCTTCGACGTGTGGCCGTACAAAGTGCTGACGCCGTAGCCGTGGTCGATGACGAGCATGTTCCCGTAGCCGTGGGACCAGCCCGAGAAACGGACCGTGCCGTCGGCGGTCGAGTGCACGAGCGTATCGGCGACGTTGGCGATGTCCACGCCGGCGTGGAACTCGCCGGTCTCGCCGTCGCCGCGGTGCATCGGTGAGAAGCGATAGCCGAACAGCGACGTGATCGAGCCTTCGGTGGGCCACAGGCTCGGCGTCGCGTTGCGCAGGCTCTTCTGGTTGCCCACGTACCAGCCGATCTCCTGGAAGCTCGCCAGCCGCGTCTCCGCGTCGCGGCGCAGCTGGGCGATCTCGCGGTGCCAGTCGGACTGTTTGATCTCGGCGGCGCCGCCGCCCAGCATCTTGGTCAGGCTCAGGCGGTCGGCCAAGGTCGGCCCGCCGACTCCTGTCGCGGCCTCGATCGGATCGCGGTTGGCCGACATCGTGAGCAGGCCCCGCAACTGGCGGTCGGTGCTCCGGGCCTGGTCGAGCGCGAAGCGGGCGCGGTCCATCTCCTGGGCGAGACGGGTCATCTTGCTGAGCATGACCTGGTTGTCCGCCTTGGTGATCCAATAGTCGACGTGGCGGCCGACCACGACGCCGGCGCCGATGGTCATGACCGACCACAGTCCCAGGAAAAAAAGGAAGAAAGCCGTGGAACACTGCCAGCGCCAGGGCTTCATCTGGGTCTGGGGGATGATGAGCACGGTCAGGCGCCGCGCCAATACGTCGAGGATTTTCTTGCGCATCTTCGTCGTCGGAGATGTTATAACAGACTCCCTCAAACCTGTCAACACAACTTTGATGAACAATCCGGGGGACCCCTTGACAGGCCCAGTCGGCGGGCTTACACTCCTGAGTATGCGGGCCCCTCGACTCCTACCGCAGGTTCTTACCTTAATTGCCCTGGCCCTCCCGGCCGGCGCCCAGATCAAGACGGGCGTCGCGGGAGACGCGGCGAACGCCGGCTCCGGACAGGTCGGATCTTCGCTTAATTCGGGCGGAATCACGCCGGTCGGGGCGCTGAACAGTTCCGTTTCCCCTCTTTCGCTCTCGCCGTCCCTCGCCCCGACCCTGGCGCCGCCGGCCGCCTCGCTTAATCAGGGTCTGGTCCCGTCCGCACTGTCGCCCGCCAAAACGCCCGCGGCCGCCATCGAGGACAAGCCCGCGCTCAAGGCCGCCGCGACGCCGCCGAAGACCCCCCCGAGCGGCTCCGCGGCCGCCGCCCCGGCCCCTCCCGGGGGCCCGCCCTTCTTCGTCCAGGCCTTGGTGAAGCTCGGAGTCGCCCCCGAGCTCGCCGGCCGGCTGCAGTCCTTCCTGTCGGAACGCCACCCCGGCGACCAGGACAAAATTTACCACGGCCTCGGCCACTCGCACGAAGTCGCTGACCTGACCGCGCGCATCGTCTCCGACCAAAGTCTTTCCGCTGAAAAGAAGATTCTGCTCATCGTCTCCGGCGCGCTCCACGACGTCGACCCGGAACGCAGCCCGAACACGCCCGCGCGCGTGGCCGCCACGCTCGAGCACCTGGACAAGAACGACGAGGCTCGCGCTTTGCTCGTGGACTTCGGCTCGCGCTATGGCTTCACCGCCGCGCAGGTCAAGGCCCTCATCATGGCCACCGACTTCAGCCCCGATCCCATCCAGATGCAGGCCAAGCAGGACGCCTTCTCCAAGGCCGCCAAGGAAGCCTTCCCCAGCGAGCCCGAGTGGGGCCTCAACTGGGGTAAACGCCTTGCCTTCGCCGACCAGTCCTCCACTTATGTCGGCTCGCTGGCCGACGCGCGTCGGCGCGTCGAGGGCCTCGCGGTCGAAATCCGCGCCCAGCTTGAGGCCATCGGCAAGGGCCCGGGTCCGAGCAACGAGGTCATCCTGGCGGGCAGCTACAAATTCCTGACCGTCCTCAAGCAGAACCCCCTCTTCGCCTTGCTTCCCGCCGAACAGGCCGCGAACTTCGACGGCGTGCGCGCCTACTTCGAGAAGCGCCAGACCCCGGAAGCCTGGGCGGGCGCCGAAGCGCCCGCGCCGGCGCGCGCGCCTCCCGTCAGCCCCGATCTCGCCGAGGCCCGCCGCTTCATCGCGGGCATCATGGGCAAGCGCGCGCCCACCGAGCGGGAGGCCGATTCGCTCCTGGGCGACTGGCTTGACGAAAAAGGCATCCCTCACGACTCGCCCCGCGCCGCCGCCGTCCGCTCCTCGATCGTTCCCGAGAAGTCCTCGCTCCAGGCTCAGGTCGCCGCGGCCTTGCGGCCGCAGCTAAAACGCCACGCCGCGATGATCATCCGCCTCGCGACCGAGCACAAGATGACCGTCGCCGCCGTCGAGGACGTCATCGTCCGTCGCGGCCTGCTCGAGCACGCGGGCATTCCCTCCGACCAGTTCGAGCACCAGGTCTCGATGGCTTTGACGGCCGACGAGCTCGCACGCGCCGTCGTGCGCTACCCCAACAACGAGGCGGGAACCTTGATGCGCGGCGTCGCCTCCGCCATGAGCACGCGCAGCGGCAAGTCCGTCGAAGAAGTCTCCCGCGACGGCGTCTTCCTGTACGCCGACTTCGCCGGCGACCGCTTCCTGCGCGGCTACGCCAGCCGCGATCCCGACATCCAGAGCCACACCATCGCCTTCTACATCACCCGCTCGGACAACCTCTGGAAGATCGACGGCTACCGCCAAAGCCGGGCCGGCGTCCGCTCCGACGCTGCCTACATCGAGTCGCTGAAGAAGTGGCTCATCCTCGGCGGCATCCCCGAACGCGACCTCCGCTGATCTTGGTGTCAGGCCGGTCGATTTTCCGATTCTCCGCGATTCCGGTCCATAGAGAATCGAAAAATCGACCGGCCTGACACCAATCGGCGAATGTGTTAAAATCCCCGGATGAACGCGATCGCCACCGACTGCCCCTGCGGAAGCAAGAAACAGTTCGCCGCCTGCTGCGAGCCTTATATTTCCGGCAAGGCCGCCGCGCCGACCGCCGAGGCGCTGATGCGCGCGCGCTACTCGAGCTACGCGACCGGCAAGATCGACTTCATCGAGAAGACGCACGCGCCCGAGAGCCGCGCCGACTTCGACCGCAAGGCTTCCGAGAAATGGGCCAAGGACTCGACCTGGAAGGGCCTGCACGTCGTCGCCACCAAGGGCGGCTCCCCCTCCGACACGACCGGGATCGTCAGCTTCATCGCCGGCTTCGCCCAGGCCGGCAAGGACTACGAACACCACGAGATCGCGACCTTCCGCAAAGAAGGGACGACCTGGCTGTTCGTCGACGGCAAGTCCCCCAAGCCCGACACCGTGGTCAACACCGGCCCCGACGTCGGCCGCAACGATCCCTGCCATTGCGGCTCCGGCAAGAAGTTCAAGAAGTGCCACGCCAAGGCCTGACGGCCTATAGCGCTTCGCCGGCGGCCTTGCCCGACGCCCAGGCCCATTGGTAGTTGAAGCCGCCGAGCCAGCCGGTCACGTCCACGACCTCGCCGATGAAGTAAAGGCCGGGCGCCTTCTTGGCCTCCATCGTCTTCGATGAGAGCTCGTTGGTGTCCACGCCGCCGCGCGTGACCTCGGCCTTGCCGTAGCCGACGGTGCCGGCGGGCAGAAAGCGCCAGTCCTGAAGCTGCTCGCAGAACGCGGCGAGCCGGGCCTTCGGGAAGTTGCCCATGTCGAAGTTCTCGGGCAGGTAGAGATCGCAGAAACGCTCCGCGAGCCGCTTGGGCACGAACGAGGCCATCTGATTTTTGATCTCGAGCTTGTTGCCCTTCCTTGACGAGAACCACTCCATGAGCTCGTCGCGCGTCATCGCGGGCACGAAGTTGATGCGGACCTCGTCGCCGGGACGCCAGTGGAGCGACGCCTGCAGCGCAACCGGACCGCTGAAGCCGGCGTGCGTGAAGAGCAGGTTCTCCCGGAAAGAAATTCCGTTCGTCGTCATCTTGGCGTCGAGCGCGATGCCGGAAAAGCCGTCGAGGCGCTTCTTGTCCTCCGCGCCGAACACGAAGCCGTCGAGCGCGGGGGCCAGCTCGGTGAGCTTCAGGCCGAACTGCTTGGCGATGTCGTAGCCGATACTTGTCGCTCCGAACTTGGGGAAGGACAATCCTCCGGTCGCCACGACAAGTTTGGTCGCCGTAAAGCCGCCCTGATCCGTCGTGACGAGATACCCGTCGTTTGTTTTCTCCGCCTTTCGGATTTTATGCTTCTGAAGAATCTGTGCTCCGGCCTTCACGCAGTCACCGACCAGCAGATCGATGATTTGCTGAGCCGACGCGTCGCAGAACAGCTGCCCGTGCTTGCGCTCGTGATAGGCGATGCCGTGGCTCTCCACGAGCTCGATGAAATCCTGGGGCGTGTAGCGCGAGAGGGCGGACTTGGCGAAGTGCTCGTTCTCCGAGACGAAATTCTCCGCCGAGACCTCGCGGTTGGTGAAGTTACAGCGCCCGCCGCCCGAGATGATGAGCTTGCCGCCCGGCTTGGCCGCGTGATCGAGCACGGCGACGGTCTTGCCGCGTTTGGCCGCGGTCAGCGCGCACATCAGCCCCGCGCCGCCGGAGCCGAGGATGACCGCGTCGAAGGCCTTCAAGACTTGAGCCGTTCGCTCAAGAAGCCCTTCAGCTCGCCCCAGACGCGCGTCTGGTCCGCGGGGCTCAGATCTTTGAAGTGCAAGGTCAGGACCGAGTGCTTCTTCCCCGGCACGACGACCTCGCGGAAATTCGCGCCGAGGCCTTCCTTCAGCGTGTCGAAGCGCGCGGACTTGCACAGGAAGTCGTTCGAGAAGCGGAAGCCGAGCACCGGGATCTTCTCCGCCTTCGACCGGGCCTTCGCGTTGTCCCACTCCTCGTCGGGAATGCCGAGCGCCGAGTCCTTCCAGCCGCCGCCGGGCTGGCAGATCACGGGCGCGATCAGTTCCTTGTCCATCATCAGCGAGAGCGCGAAGCGTCCGGTGAAGCACATGCCGATCGCCGCGACGCCCTTGCCGCCGCGCTCGGCGAAGGCCTTGCGCGACAGCGCGCGCAGCCAATCGGCCGCGGGGCTTTTGCCCTTGGTCGAGAGCACCGAGAACTCCTTCCATACGCACGGCCAGAACAGCGGCGTGGTGCCGTAGTTCTGCATCGGTTCGCCGAACAGCAAAGGCATATAGACGGCATAGCCTTCGGCGGCGATCTTTCGCCCCAGCTCGACGCACTCGGGAACCATGCCGGGAAGTTCGTGGATCAGAACGACGGCGGGTCCAGATCCGGCGCGATACACGGACTTCGTCACACCGCCTTCCGTGAAGTCGAAACGCTCGAAGCCGGGAAGAGTCATTGGAGTTATCCCCCGCGCTTCCAACGTTGGAAGCGTTGGGGATAACAGTATAACACTCGTGCGGTTAGCTATAATCAGGGCCCTCACCATGAAGACAAGCTCGCAGCTCCGTTCCGGCTATCTCGACTTCTTCGTCAAGAACGGCCACACCCTCAAGGCCTCCGCCCCGATCGTCCCCCAGGGCGACGCGACCTTGATGTTCAACTCCGCCGGCATGGTGCCCTTCAAGCCGTACTTCCTGCAGCTCAAAACCGACCTCAAGCGCGCGACGTCCTCGCAGAAGTGCTTCCGCACGACGGACATCGAGCGCGTCGGCACGACCTTGCGCCACATGACGTTCTTCGAGATGCTCGGCAATTTCTCGTTCGGCGATTATTTCAAGAAGGAAGCCGTCGCCTGGGCGTGGGAGTATCTCGTCAAGGACGTCGGCCTCGATCCCAAGCGCCTCCACCCGACGGTGTTTAAGGAAGACAACGAGGCCGTCGAGCTCTGGAAAAAGGTCGGCGCGCCCAACGCCGCCGTCCGCCTCGGCGAGGACACCAATTTCTGGAACATGGGGCCGACGGGACCGTGCGGGCCCTGCTCCGAGATCTACTACGACCTCGGCCCCGAATTCGACTCGGGCAAAGACGACTTCGTCGGCGGCGACGGCGACCGCTATATCGAGATTTGGAACCTGGTCTTCACCGGCTTCGACCGCCAGCCCGACGGGAGCCTGAAGCCGCTCGCACGGCCGTGCATCGACACCGGCATGGGCCTCGAGCGCCTCGCCTTCTGCGCGCAGGGGACCAAGTCTCCCTTCCAGACCGATCTCTTCTCCTCGATCGTCGCGAAAGCGGCCGAGATCACCGGCGCCGACCCGAAGGACCCGAAGAACGCCCTCGGCTTCCGCGTCATCGCCGACCATGCGCGCGCGGCGACCATGCTCATGAGCGAGGGCATCATCCCCTCGAACGTCGAGCGCGGTTACGTCCTGCGCCGCCTCGTGCGCCGCGCGGCGCGCTACGGCCAGCTCATGGGCTTTGACCGGCCGTTCCTGCATTTCCTGGTCCCCGAGGCCATCGAGATCTTCGCGCCGGGCTATCCCGAGCTGCGCGCGGCGTCCCAGCAGGTGCAGGCCGTCATGAAGACGGAAGAGGCCAAGTTCCTCGAGACGCTCCACGCGGGCGAGGGCGAGCTCAAGAAGGCGCTGGAAAAGTCCGGCAAGACGCTCTCGGGCGAGGCCGCGTTCCGGCTGTACGAGACGTTCGGGTTTCCGCTCGAGATGACGAAGGAGATCGCCGGCCAGCAGGGCGTCTCCGTCGACGACGCGGGCTTCAAGGCCGCGTCGGAGAAAGCCGTCGAAATCGCGCGCGCCTCGTGGAAAGGCTCCGGCGAAAAGAATTTGACGGCGCTCGTGTCGACGGCGCCGAAGACGGAATTCGTCGGCTATACCTCGGACGAGACCAAGGCCAAGGTCGTGGCCTCCGCGGTGGGAATGGCCGCCTTCGATAAGACGAGCTTCTACGCTGAGGGCGGCGGCCAGGTTGGAGACTCGGGTGACATTGTTTCGGCCGACGGGCGGACCGTCCTTGCACGAGTACTCGATACACAAAAACAAAACGACATATTTGTGCATCTCCTGGAAGGATCCACGACCCTCCCGATGGGAACCGAGGTCATTCTGCGCGTGGACGCCGAGCGTCGCGCCCGGATCAAACCGCACCACACCGCGACGCACCTCATGAACGAGGCTTTGAAAAGAGTGTTGGGAGGAACCATTCGCCAGGCCGGCTCCTACGTAGGCCCCGACAAGCTGCGCTTCGACTTCACCCACGCCAAGGCGATCGCTCCGGACGAGCTCGCCAAGATCGAGAAGATCGTCAACGACGAGATTGCGGCCGCGCATCCCGTCGTCGCCCAGTGCCACCCCGTCTCCAAGGTCGCCGACTTCGGCGCGACCACGCTTCTCGGCGAGGACTACGGCTCCGATCCGCGCTTCCTGCTCATCGGCCCCAAGGCCTGGAAGGACCCGAAGGACCGCTTCAGCCTCGAACTGTGCGGCGGCACCCACGTCGGCAACACGTCTGAGATTCTCGCCTTCAAGATCGTGAAGGAGTCCTCCGCGTCCTCCGGCGTGCGCCGAATCGAGGCGATCGCCGGCAAGGCCGTCGAGGAGCACGCGGCCGCCGTCCACGCCGCGAAGCTCGAGGCCGAGAAGCACGCGGGCGCCAAAGCCGCGGCGCTCGTGGCCGAGATCGTGAAGCTCGGCGGCAAGGCCGACGCGTCCGAGGGCGCGAAGGCTCTGGAGAACAAGCTGGGACAGCTCAAATCCGCCAAGTTGGCCGCCCAGGCAGACGCCGGGAAGCAAACGGTGGAAATCGGCGGCGTGAAGCTCGTGCTTCAGCGCCTGGACGGCGCCGACCCCACGAGCCTGCGCGGCCTCTCCGACAAGATCAAGGGCGAGGTCGGCTCGGGGCTCGTGTTCCTGGCGACGCCGGGCAACGGCAAACTCTCGTTCGTGCTCGCGGCCACCGCGGACCTGGCCGGCAAGGGCGTGGACGCCGCCAAGATCGCCAAGAGTTTCGCCGCCCAAAACGAAGGCTCGGCCGGCGGACGCGCCGACTTCGCGCAGGGCGGAGCGGCGGACAAGAGTTGGGACGACGTCGTGGCGAGCCTGACGGCCGCCATCAAGGGATAATCATGAGCGCCGTTTCCAAAGAAGTGGCCGCGCAGATCGACGAGGCCTTCGACTTTCGCGGCCACGTGACCGTGACCTTCACGGACGGCAAGACGATCGAGGGCTTCCTGTTCAACCGGGAGCTCGCGCCGGTGAAGGGCGAGGCGTATATCGAGATCATCCCGAAGGACAAGGACGATCGCCTGACCTTTCCCGCCGCGACGGTGAAGTCCGTGGCGATCACCGGGAAGGATTTCGCCTCGCCGTTCGTTCCGCCCGCGAAGTAACGCTCAGCGCACGTTGCGCGAGGTTTCAGAGGCCGACAGCGCGCCGCGCGACAGGCGCGAGCTCATGCCCGGACGGGCCGCCGCGGGAGCCGTGGCGGAGGCGCTCGCCGGTGTGCCGGCGACGGCCGCGACGGTCGGCTCGATGGGCGCGGCGGCGGAGCGGCTGGCGACGGCCGAGCTCGTCTGCTCGCCTTTCCCGTAGACGGTGAAGGTCCGCATGTTCCCCTTGATGCCGCGCTTCCAGGTCGCGCCCGAGTTCGGATCGGCGGGAGTGTCGGTGAAAGCGGCGGAAGGACGGGTCACACCCGCCTCGGCGGGCTGATAGACCGCGGCGACTTCCCCTGTCTTGGGCTGGGTGTCGAAGACCGCGAGGATGCGGTCCTGATGCTCCGGCTCGGCCTCGGCCTGCACCGGGACCTTGATCACGCGGACGGCGTTCGGGGACTCGATGCCCGCCGAAGCGTCCTCCTTCAGATGCCGCATATTGTTCCAGAGGGAGCCCCCTCCGGTGACGTCGACGAACACCGCGGTATAAATCCCGATCACGAGCAGGGCGTAGCCCGCTGCGGACTCGAGGGCCTCGGAGGCGACGGTCATCACCGATTTCACCTTGGCGGTCATGGCTTCAGTATAGGCCCGCCGGGCGCGCTCCGCAAGGGGGTTTTGCCGATTTTTTACCGCCGAATAAAGGCTTTCTCTCTGAAGCCGTTGCCGTCCTTTTACCGGCCCGAAACATAATGTGCTATCTTGCGCGCATGGGCGCCACCTTGGCTGAGCTTCTCATTCTCGCCGCCGTCGTCTGGCTTATCTCTCGCCTGCTCGAGCCTCTTCGCCGCCGCATGGAGCGCGCGCTCCTGAGGCTCATCGCGCCCGACCGCGGCGACATCATCGATGCCGTGATCGAATCCGTGAACAAAAAACGAAAGGAGTGACCGTGGCCAACAACGATATGTCCGCCGAAAATCTCGCCAAGCTCGGCAGCCGCGTCGGCGTCATCGCCGTCGCGATCGTCGCGCTGACCGTCGTGATGAGCTCGTACACGATCATCTCACCCGGCTATACCGGCGTGATCTTCAACATCTGGTCCGGCTCCCTGCGCTCGGTCGGGCAGGGCATCGCGTTCCGCGTGCCGTGGATCACGCGCGTGCAGAGCTACCCGACCGCCCTGCGCACCTACACCATGGTCATGCGCCAGGCGGAAGGCAGCGCGCAGGAGGACGACTCGATCGACCTGCCCACGCGCGAAGGCCAGCACATCCGCCAGGACATCTCGGTCACCTACAACACGTCCGAGGCCGAGGCCGCGCACGTGTTCCGGTCTTTCAGAGGAGCGCCCGTTCAAGAGATCGAGGACACCTTCATCCGCCGCACCATCATCACCGTCGCGCAGAACGCGGCCGGGCAGATGCCGCTGTCGGACATTCTCTCCGCCAAGCGCGGCGAGCTGCAGGGCGCGATCGAGAAGAACCTGGAGGTGGAGATGGTCAAGATGGGCTTCCATCTCGATAAGGTCAACCTCGGCGCGAGCCACCTCCCCCCCGCCATCGAGAACCAGATGCAGCAGAAGATGGCGGCGCAGCAGCAGGCCCAGCAGGCGGAGTACGAGTTGCAGAAGCAGGAGACGCTCGCGAAGGCCGCCGTCGCCCAGGCCGAAGGCGAGGCCAAGTCCATTCTCGTGCGCGCCAAGGCGCAGGCCGAATCGAACCGGCTGCTTCAGGCCTCCTTGACCCAAACGCTCGTCAACTACCGCGCCGTCGACAAGTGGAACGGGGCCTTGCCGCAGGTGACGAGCGGTGCTACGCCCTTCATCGACTTGAAGAAGCCGTAGGCCGCAGCAGGCGCGCCAGGTCGTCGTAGCCGCTTTTCTCGGCGAGGTCAGCCGCGCTCGCCCCGTCGGCGTCCGCGCGCCCGGGCGAGGCGCCGTGCGCGAGCAGAACCATCACCGCCTTCTCGTGACCCTTCATCGCGGCGAGCATCAGCGCGTCATGGCCCGCCGCGTCGCGCACACCGACGGAAGCGCCGCGCTCGAGCAAGAGCGCGGCCATCTCATGCTGGCCCTTGAACCCGGCGGCCATCAGCGCGGTCCACCCGTTGTTATCCTTCGCGTCGATGCGCGCGCCGGCGTCGAGCATCGCGGCCACGCCGTCCTTGTTGCCCCAGCGCGCCGCCGACATCAGCGGGGTCTGACCCTTGAGGTCGCGCGCATCCACGCTCGCACCTCGGGCAACCAATAGCTTCACGCCTTCGCGGTGGCCGCGGATCGCCGTCCACATCAGCGGCGTCCAGCCGTTGCCGGGATGGCGCGTCTCGATGTCGGCGCCCCGGTCGAGGAGAATCGTCATCGTCTTCAGGTCGCCGCGCCGCGCGGCGCGCAGGAGAAGCTCCTCCTTCGAGGCCGGTATTTCCCGGTCGGGCGTGCAGGCGGCGCCGAGCGCCGCCAGCAGCAAAACGGCTGAAAATCGCGCGCGCATACGAAAAAGTGTAAGCGGGACCGGTTAACTTTTCAAGTACGGAACGGTCACGCCTCGCGTCGCGGTTCGTCTTGCGGCGGGCACCGCTATCCTCAAGGATAGTCGCTCCCGAATTTTCAGCGCCGGGCTTCGAGCTCGTTCCAGCGCTTGAACAGGGCTTCGACGCGCCCGCGCGCCTCGTCCAGGCGCGCCTGGCGCTTGATCAGCTCGGACGCGTCCGTCGCGATCTCAGGATCTTCCAGCTCGGCCCGCGCCATCGAGGCGTCGTTCTCGGCGGCCTTGATCGAGGCTTCCATGCGCAGGAGTTCCTTGGCTTCTTTCGGCGACAACTCCTGTTTGACCGGCGCGGCGGGCGCGACGGCGTGGGACACGCCGAGCGAATCGCTTTCCTCGCGGGCGTTCTCCCATTGGGACAGATCGGCGTAGAAGTTCGCGCCGCCCTTCCCGTCGAGGCCGAGGATGCGCTGGCTGACGCGCTCGAGCAGGTAGCGGTCGTGGGTGACGAGCACCAAGGCGCCGGGGAAGTCCATCATGCTGTTCTCGAGCACCTCGAGGGACTGCAGGTCGAGGTCGTTCGTGGGTTCGTCCAATAGAAGAATGTCGGCGGGCTTGAGCATGAGCCGCGCGATCAGCACGCGCGCCTGCTCGCCGCCCGACAGGCGGCTCATCGGGTACTCGAGCTGCTCCGTGCGGAACAGGAAGCGCTCGGCCCAGCCGTAGACGTGGATGCGGCTGCCCTTGAACTCGACGTGCTCGCCGACCTCGCAGAGGGAGCGCTTGAGCGTCTTGGTCATGTCGAGCTGCTCACGGTGCTGGTCGAAGGTGACGACCTTGAGGTCGTCGGCGCGCTTCAGGATACCCTTGTCGGGCGCGAGCGTGCCGGCGATCATCTTCAGCAAGGTGGACTTGCCGGAGCCGTTCTCGCCGAGCAGACCCATCTTGTCGCCCGGAGACAGCATGAGATCAAGGGGACCGAAGAGCTTGCGGCCGCCCAAAGACTTCTCGACGCCGATCGCGCGCACCAACGACTTGCTCTGGCGCTCGGTCGCGTCGAAGTCGATCTGCGTGGAGCGGGTCTGCGCGTTGCGGAACTTGAGCTCGGCTAAATCGGAGATCATCTCGCCGGCGCGGTCGATGCGCGCCTGCTGCTTGGTCGTGCGCGCCTTGGGCCCCTTGCGCAGCCAAGCGATCTCGCCCCTGACCGTGTTCTGCATCGTCTGCTGCAGCGTCTCCTGGTGGCTGAACAGCTCCTCGCGCTTCTCGAGGAAGTCGGTGTAGTTGCCCTGGCTGGAGAAGTGGCCGTCCTCGTAGCGCTTGTTGAGTTCGATGACGCGGTTGCACACTCGTTGCAAAAACGATCGGTCGTGCGTGATCGTCAGGCAGGCGAAGCCCACACCCGACATGAAGCGCTCGAGCCACAGCACGCCCTCGAGATCAAGGTGGTTGGTCGGTTCATCCAGGAGAAGCAGATCCGGCTCTCTCAAAACCTGGGACAGGATCGCGAGCCGTTTGCGCCAACCGCCGGACAGCTTGTCCACGCGCTGGGCCGGGTCCGCGAAGCCGGCGCGCTCCATGCCATCCTCGACGCGGATGTCGATCTCCCAGTCCTCGAGCCCGAGGTCTTGGAGGCTGCGATTCAACTCGTCACGCACCGTCCAGCCTTCCCCGACCGCGTCAAAACGGTCCTGCTGCGCGAGGTAGCCCACGCGCAGGCCGCGGCGCGCCACGATTTTGCCGTCCTCGACGTGCTCGGCGCCGGCCAGCATCTTGAGCAAGGTGGACTTGCCCGCGCCGTTGGGGCCGATCAGGCCCGCGCGCTCGCCCTCGAACAGGCCGAACGACAGGTTCTCGAACAACGGACGGACGCCGAAGCTCTTGGTGAGTTTTTGACAGCTGAGGAGGATCGCCACGGGAGACGGAGAGTATAGCGGATCACCGCACCGGAGCGCCCGCGGCGTCGAACAGGGCCTTGCCGCGCGCGGCGATCGCGGCGGCGGTGCGCGGCGGCTCCGCGTCTTTGCTGCCGGGGATGATGACGTAGCGCACGTCCTTGCGCTGGATCCCGCCCTTGACCGGGTCCGGATCGATCCCCAAGCCGGAGGCGAGCGCCATCGAGCCCTCCCCGACCACGCCCGGCGGGCCCGTGTCGCCGATGATCGCGTAGACGGTCTTCGCGCCGTAGGTCACGGCCGCGTAGTCGCCGAGCTTCACGTCGGGGTGCGTCCCGCCGAAATCCGTCGGCACGACGATGTACGGCACGACCTGAGGGTTGAGGAACGACCCGTCTTTGTACGCCAAAGCCGTGCGCGGCTGTCCCTTGGGATCCGTCGCGGCGGCCGGGCCCGAACCGTCGGCGTCGATCGCCATCTTGGCGGTGAAGCTCACGAGCCTGGCCCCGGTGGGCGTGATGTTCACCGTCGTGGGCACTTCGGGCGGCCCGCCGGGCTGCAGCCTGAACATGCCGCCGCGAGCCGTCGTCGTTCCGAGATCCGGCGCTCCGATCACCGCGGCCGGCGCGGCTTGATCGCCGCCGCCGGTGCCGCCCGTGCCGCCGGCGCCGCCCGACGCGGTAGCCGCCGTGGCCCCCGCCGCCCCTCCTTCGCCCTCTTTCGTCGCGCCGGCGTGATCCTTGGCGGCGTTCTGGGCCATATCCTTGCCCGTGACCTCGGGCGCTTTCGCGTCGACTCCCCCACCCTTCCCGCCTCCGGAGTCGCCGCCGGGAGGCCCGCCTCCCCCGCCGCTCGAAGAAGAGCCGCTGAGCTGGCCCGCCCTGCCGCCCTTGATGCCCGGCCCTCCCCCGGGACCGCCGGCGGGCGCTCCGGCTTTCGCACCGGCGCCGCTTAAACCGCCCGCGCTCGCCGTCCCGCCGGCCGACGAGCCCGCGCTCGCGCCTGCGCTCTTCGCTCCGCCGGCGCCGGGTCCAGATCCGGAGCCGCCTGCGGCGGCGGATCCATATCCGGCGGAGCCTCCCCCGACCGGCGCGGCCGGAGCGCCCGCTCCGCGCGGACCGCCGTTCGACGCGCTCGCGGACGTCGGCGCGCGTCCGCCGCCGGGCAGGTTCACGTCGCCGCCCGAGCCGAGCCGGGCCGAGGGAATCGAAGCCGCGGACAGCGCGTCGGCCGGGGCCCCGGAGTCGGCTCCGGCCAGGCCGCCCGACGTCCCGCCCGACGGGTTCGAGAACTGGCGCGTCACCGCGTTCGTCATCATCCGCTCCGGCGGCGCGAGCTCGCGCCCCGGAACCGCCGAGGCCGGCGCGGGCTCCTGTGGCGGCGGCGAGCCGAACGGCGAGATGCGCGAGAACCAGCCCGGTCCGGGCGATTTCTTCGGCGCGACCCGGTGCCCGAACAAGTTGTAGCCGGCGGCGAGCGCGACGACTAACGCGGCCGCGGCGTAGATGCGCCGATCGTCTTCCACATACGAAGGTTAACAGAAGACCCCTCCGCGCGCCAGGAGGCGGAAGCTTTTTAAGGTAAAATAAGCTGTCGCGCCCGTGGTGAAATGGATATCACAGCAGCCTCCGAAGCTGCGGGTCCAGGTTCGATTCCTGGCGGGCGCAATCATTTCCCTCGTTAACATAGGTTAAGTTGCGGTGGCCGCGTCCGTGGTTTAATACTTCGTGGACGCGAAAGCTCCGGCGGCGCTTCTGGCGGGAATCGTGCTTTGGCCCGCGCTGGAGTACGCCCTGCACCGTTGGCTCGGCCACGAGGCCGGCTTCGAGACCGCGTTCAAGGCGGAGCACCGCAAGCACCACCGCGACCGGGACTATTTCGCCTCGGCCGCGGACAAACTCAAGGGCATCGCACCCGCCGCCGCCGCGTTGTTCGCCGTGGGCTACGGCGCGGCCGGAGCCGCCGCGGCGCTGGCCTTCGTCGCCGGGTTCCTGGGCTGCTATCTGGCTTATGAGTGGAACCACAAACGCTACCACACGAGCCCGCCCTCGACGTCCCTGGGCATGAAGCTGCGCAAGCACCACTTCATCCACCACTTCGTGGATTCGCGCTCCAATCACGGCGTGACGACGGTCCTGTTCGACAAGGCCTTCGGGACCTTCCTCAGCCGCAGGCAGGTCGCGATTCCCCGGGCCTTCGTCCCCCCGTGGATGCTCGAGCCGGGGCGGGAGGACAGCGTCGGCGCGGCCTACGCCGCGGACTTCCGGATCGCGCGCTAGCCTAGCCCGGTCGCCCCCCTGGCACCCCGCCCGAACCGGGGCTATACTGGCCTCGTGCCCCTCTTACGTCGAGCGAAGTTCCTTTTGCTCGTCTTGGCGCTGGCCGTCTCGGCCCGCGCCGGCGTCGTCGCGCCTGTCGCGACGACGGTTTACGCGCCTCCCGGCGGGTCCTGGGGCGCGCCTCTCGGCGTCGTCTTCACCGATCCCGCGATCACCCCGCTTCTTCCCGCTTCGCTGGGCTCGCTGTCCCTCGCCGCGCCGGGCGCGGCGCCCACGCCCGAGATGCTGCGCAAGGCCGCGCCCCTCGTGCACTCGCTCACGGAGGTTCTCTCCATCAAGCCGGAGGCGCTGGCCAAGATGGACCCGGCCACGCGCAAGAACGCCGTCGAGCTCGCCGTCGAGGACGCCAAGGAGTCCGTCCGCGCCAAGGCCTACGAGCTCTCCGAGAAAGCGCGCCAGCTCTCCCAGCCGGGACGCGCGATGGACCGCGCCACCCGCGCCGAGCTGTACCACACCACGGCGATGCTCATGGAGATGAAGGAGTTCTACGGCGACTGGCTCGACTCCGACGGGCTGGCGGTGGTCGACGAGGGCTATAAAACCATCTCGGCTCGCGCGTGGGAAGTCCGCAACTTCCTGCTCGAACGCGACACGCCCGCCGCCGGCCCCGTTTCCACCAAACGGCCCGGCTCGGTCCCTCCTTCCGCCGCCGCCCCGAAAGCTTACGTGATGGACCCCGCGGGCACCGCCGTCGCCCTGCGCACGGACATGCAGAACAACAAGAGCGGCTGGGGCCAGGACGACCTGCACACGTTGTACGTCGGCTACGGCTTCGTCCTGCGCGAGGGCGGCAAGCACCGCTTCTACTACCACCCGGCCTTTCCCCAGCTCACCCAAAGCGTCTCACGCCAGAACGACCTTCCCCCCGGCTACGCGCAAAGCGCCCTGAAGCTCATCACCGAGCTCGAGCGCCTCGTCGCCGCCCAGAAGGCGGCCGTCGTAGCGCCCACGACCGGCCCTCCGGCGACCCTGACCTTGGCCGACCTCTCCATACTCATGCCGCAGGAAAAGCCGGCCAAAATCGTCGAGGCCGCGCAGGAAGTCGAGGAGAAGGTCGCAGCCAGCGCGCCTCAGGCGTCGCCGGCGACCGTGCCGAAGGTCGTGCCGCAACCCATCCCCTCGGCCATCGCGGAGAAGACGAACCCGGACCCGGTCGTCAACGTCGGCCGGCTTCAGCCCCCGACGGAGAAAGTCGTCGAGGTCAAGCCCGAGCCCCCGCCCGTGACGGCGAACCCGGACAAGCCCGGATTCCTAGAGCGGGTCAAGAGCGTCTGGTCGCGCGGTAAGACGAACTAGTTCCCTTCCCAGCAGGTCAGGTCGCGCGAGGTCAGCGCCGCCAGCAAAGCCGTGTTCGGCTTGCGCGCCGCGAGAGCGTCGAACCGCGCCGAGGGTTCGGTCGACTGCCAGGGACCGTTGAAGCAGCCCCCGATCGAGTTCTTCCACTGTCCAGAGACGAGGCTGGTCACGCCGTGGCTCGTGAGACGCGCGCTCTGCGACTGGCACAGGTCGGTGATCTCCTCGCCGTTCGCGTCGTTCCACGCCTGGGGGTACGCGGGGTGGCTGCCGGGCGTCGGGAAGGGATCGGTGATCGCCTCGATCGCCTCATGCGAGGACACGAAGGTCATCGAGTCGTAGCTGGCGCCGCAGCTGAAGCCGCCGCACACGGGCATGATGCCGTAGTAGATCGGCGTGTTCCCGTTCATGAAGCCCTCGTGGTACGCGCAGAAGCTCGAGCACGAGCGGGCGCCTTCGATCTCGATGCTCACGCCCTTGGGGAAGTAGATCATGTACAAAGAGTTCGCGTCCGCGGGGGCCAGCTTGCCCGCCGCGATCTGCGCGACCAGCTCCTTCTGCACGTCCGCGTCCTTGAGCGCCGCCGAGGTGTTGATCGGCGTGATCGTGACCGCGCCGTTGAAGGTCCCGCGTCCGATCGTCTGCTTCGTGCCCTCGCGGCCGTCCACGGCCTTGCGGCTCGTGTGATACTCGGACAGCCAGTCCATGTACACGCTGTCGAGCATGTTCGCGAAGAAGCCGCCGATTTTGGTCTTCGTCTCGGCCGGGACGTTCTCGCCCCAGAACACGGCGTAAACCTTGGCGTGCTCGATCACGGGACCGCCGTAGTACACGAGCCCGGCCGACGCGCTCGCGTCCGCGGCCTGCGCGGGCTTCTGCCCGGGGGCCCAGAGGATTCCGTGCGGTCCGGCGGCGGCGGGGACGGCCAAGGCCAGGGACAGCAGGGCGGCGGAGAGTTTGTTCATGGGCGAACTTTACCCAAAGGACCCAGCCGCTGTCTAGGGCTTTCAGCCCGGCGCCGCCGTGTTTTTTTGGGGGGGGGTTGCGAAGGTCCAAATCCCCGCACTATACTGACCACTCTTATTCTCAAGCTATCCACCGCATCCACCGACAGCCCCCTAAAAACTGTTGTCGACAACAGTTGTCGTCCTCATATCCGTGGACGGCGTGTAGAATGCTGAAAATATTCGCCGTGCTCGCCGCGAGCGCAGTCATCTCCGGCTGCGTCATTTACCCGACAAAGTCCGACGACTACGATCCGGATTGCCAGGTCAACAGTATGGTGCTGACCTTGGACTCGACCGAGTTGGGTCTAGACTGCAGCGGCGGAGATCCGCGGGCCTGCCTTGCAATCATCGGCGCCGTCGGACCCGCGTCGGCGGTCGTCTCTGGCTCGATATACGTGATCGGCAATACGTTGCATTGGCTGGCTCACAAAGGGCGCTGCGTTCTGGCTCCCGACAAGCCCGAACCGCCGAAAAAGATTTAGCTCAGGCGCGCGCAGGCCGCCGCGTCGAGCGGGCGCAGCGTCCCGGCTTTCTCGAGCGTCTCGATCGCGCGGGTCTCCCCGCACGACGCGATGAGACCGCGCAGAAGCGCCAGGCGCTCGGCGGAATGCGACTCGCACGAGAGCTCGGCGAAGGCCTTCTCGCGCTCCCGGCGCGACAGCGGGCCGAGCGCGGCGACGACCGCCTGCGGCCCGGCCTGCACCATGCGCGCCAGACGCAGCAGCCAGGCTTCGACTTCGCGCCGCTCGGAGCGGCCGAGCGGCTCGGTCGAGGCGATCACGACGCCGCTGCCGTGATGAAGCGCCTCGTCTTTGAGGATTCGCCGCAAGGTCCGGCGCAGGCCCTCGTCGCGGCAGGCGCGGGCCAAAGAGCCGTAATGCGTGAGGCCCCAGCCCTCGAGCACGACCTGGATCAAGGCGGTGAGGCCGGGCTTATCGCCGCGCTCGATGATTTCTCCCAATAGGAGAAGAAAAGGATTCTCCGACGCGGCGGAGGGCCCGTCGGGAAGGTAGCGCGAGATCTCGCTCAAGTGGCGGGCCTCATCGGCGGCGAAGAGGGCGTACAGCTGACGCTCGTCTTCCGTGCGCGAGAGCAAGGACATCTTCGCGGTGAAGGCGAGGCCGAGCTTCTCGATGTGGCAGGACTCGGAGAGGAGGCCCTTCGCGCAATGCTTGAGGACGTCCTTGCGGCGGGTTGAGGAAAGCTTTCGGTATGCGCCCACGCGATCGAGGCCGTGAAAGGCCGCGTCCCAGGCGCGGTCGGGAAAGGCGAGACGCGGCGTCTCGACGCCCGCCTTGAACGCGGCCGCCGCCAGCAAAGGCTTGAGCTTGTGGCCCGCCGGAAGGCGGCCCAAAGAAAGGCCCGCGCGGACGCGGACGCGCTCGCTCACGCGGGCGCCTTCGCCAGCAGCTTGTCGTAGAGGCGGGTGTAGAGGAAGGAGACCACGCGATCGGGAAGCAAGGAGGCGAACGCGTTCATCCCGAAGGCGTCCTTGCCGACGAGGGCGCGGCGCGGGATTTTGTTCTTCCGGGCGAGCTTGACGATGAGGCGCACGACGGCGCCGGGCGCAACGCCCGGCCGGGACATCATCTTCTCGCGCATGCGCTTCATATTCGCGTTCTGAACCGCGTACGGCGACGCCGGATCGGCGGTCTTTTCGCCCCAGACCGTGTTGTCGGCCATGCTGGTGCGAAAGCCCCCCGGCTCGACGAGGCAGACTTGCACGCCGTGAGGCGAGAGCTCGTAGGCGAGGGACTCCGAGAGCCCTTCCAAGGCGAACTTGCTCGCGCAATAAGCGCCCGACATCGGGAAGGACTGGCGGCCGAGGATCGAGGAGATCATGAGGACCTTGCCTTTGGAGACGCGCAATGCGGGCAGGAACTCGCGCGTCAGGAAGACGGTCCCGAAGAAGTTGACCTCGAACTGGCGGCGCAGCTGCTCTTCGGAGAGGTCCTCGATCGCGCCCATCACGCCGAAGCCCGCGTTGTTGACGAGCAGGTCGAGATGGGAGAATTCCACGGCGAGGGCCTTCCGCTGAGACGCGTCGACGATGTCGAGCTCGCGAATGAGGAGCCGGTCGCCGTACGTCTCGGCCTCTGCGGAGAGGAGGTCCGCGCGGCGGCCCGCCGCGCGCATGGTGGCGATCACGGTCCAGCCGTCGGCGAGCAGGCCGGCGACGATGCCTTTGCCGAAGCCCGAGGAACAGCCCGTCACGAGAGCGGTTTTCACTTAGGCCTCCGCCGGTTCGCGCGCGGGCTCGACGGGCCGGCACCACGGCGACACGGCCTGTTTTTCGAGATGCTCGATGAAGCGCAGGATCGGCCGGTCGGCGGCGAGCGGGGTCTTCAGGTCGAACTTGATCGAGCGGAATATTTTGGTGTCGCCGTGCGCGAAGTAGGAGCCGACGAGGTTCGTGAGCGCCAGCAAGACTCGGTTCAGCGCCCAGCCGTGAAGGCCCGCGCGCTTTCGGGTGACGAGCACGGTCCGTCCCTCGGTCTTGCCGCCTTCGGCGGCGCGAAGTGCGAAGAGGATATGGAAGTGCAGGAAGTCCGGCCCCAAAGTGACCGTGCCCGTGCTCCCATACCAGTAGGACATCCAATACGTCAGCGCGTCGTGATAGAACGGCGCGATCAGGCGGCCGAGAAGGCTCGTCGTCGGAACCGTCGTCGTATTGGCGAACTCGATGTTGTTCTCGTTGCGCGTGCGCGGCTCCATCTCGAGCTTCACGGGAAGGTGGTGGACCGTGTTGAAGTGATGCGCGTCGATGGCGTTGATCATCACGACGTTCGGATGACAGTCCTTGACGAAGGAGGAGCCGTGCGACCAGTCCGCGTCTTCGTCGCCGAGCTCGGGCACGAACGGCGCCGGGCGCCGGGCCTCGGGCCCGGTCCACACCCAGATCAGGCCGTAGGCCTCGGTCACGGGCCAAGACGAGGTACGGGCGGACGAGGGCGGAACGCCGCCGGCCGCGCCGGGCGCATCGGAGCAGCGCCCGTCGGGCTCGTAGGCCCAGTCGTGGAACAGGCAGCGCAGGCGGCAGCCGTCGACGTTGCCCTCGCCGAGATGCGCGCCCATGTGCGGGCAGAACGCGTCGAGCGCGGCGACCTTGCCGTCCTCGCCGCGGTACAAGGCGAGGTCGCGGCCCAGCAAGTTGAGCTTGGCGACGCCGCCGCGCGCGAGCGCGGCGGCGTCGAGCGCCCAGTACCAGCCCTCGGCGAAGCGGTCGGGACGGTTGAAGATCCGGTAGCTCATGCGGGTTTGTCCGCCGTCGCCAAGATGTAGTCGGGACCGCCGGGCCCGGCCATCTCATCGAGCGACGCCTTGAAGAAGAAAGCGATGAGCGGGTTCATGCGCTCGCGGATTTCCGGCGCCTGAAGCCGCACGCGCGCGCAATCGCGGAAGCCGGGATACACGCGGTCGGCGATGCTCTTGATCTTGACATTGACGAAGCCCGCGGCCTCGAGCTTGCGCCGGTACGCGACGCTGTCGTACATGTTCGCGGAAGGAATCTGCCAGAAGCGGCGGCCGAACCAGTCGCCGACGACTATTTTAAGGCTGCGGCGCAGTCCCGCCTTCGGAATGATGTCGGCGGTCGCCAGACGGCCGCCCGGCTTGAGGACGCGGAAGGCCTCGCGGAAGAAGTCTTCGCGCGTGTGGTAATGGAAAGCGGTTTCGAGCGCGGTCACCTTGTGAGCGGTCTCGTCTTTCAGCGGCATCACGGTCGCTGAGCCCTCGCGCAAGTCCACGCGGCCACTCAGTCCCCGTTCGGCGCAGCGCGCGCGGGCGCGGACGACCTGGGAGGCGGTGATGTTCAGGCCGATGATGCTCTTGGGCTTGAAGCGCTCGGCCCAGTAAAAATCCTGGTCGCCGAAGCCGTAGCCGCAGTCCACGAGATCGTCGCCGGGGCCGAGCTTCGCGGCCTCGCCCAGCACTTCGGCCAGGCGGCGGCAGCCGTCGTCGTAGGATTGAGGTCCGTCCCAGTAGCCCAGGTTCAAGAAAAGGGTCTTCTCGCCGAGCTGATTGTGCTCGGAGAGCAGGTCGTACACGCGCGGGGCGCGGCTGCCGAGGCCGACGTACAGGCCGAGCAACGCGCCGGTCTCTTTGACCGTCTGCATAGTCTTCATAGATCGAGGCTCCGGGCCAGCTCGCGGCCGTGCTCGGGATCGCGCACGAGGGCGTTCTGCTTGACGCCCCCCCAGCGCGCGCCGCGCGCGGCGAAGAAGCGGCCGAAGCGCTCGGCCGCGTCGGGCCGAACGCTCACCGTCGGCGCGGACAACTGGCCGAGCGAACGGGCGTGGTCGTACAGCGGCGACAGGCGCAGGGCCTCGTCGAGCGCCTCGGGCGAGCAGGCGCCATGATCGAGCACGAGCGCGTAGCGGCCGGTTCGCCCATCCTCGTGGACGGGCACCAAGGTCCTAAACGCCGCGCCGGGGCACACCGTGTCGAGCGCCTTCGTCACGAAGCGGGCGTCGAGCTTCTCCCCCGCCAGATCGCAGACGTCGTCGCAGCGGCCGGCCAACGCGAGAGCGGGCGTGGCCTGGTGGCGATCCGTCACGAGCACGCGGTCGCCCAGGCGGTAGCGGGCGAAGCCGCCTTCGGGCGTGACGATGAGGTCGTACTCGGCGCCCGTCTTCAGCTCGTGCAGGCGCAGTATTTTTCCGGACGCGTCGGCGAACTCGAAGAACACGGAATCGACGAGCGGCAGGCAGAAGCAGGAATCGATCCACGGTATGGTGACCGGTGACTCGGTGGCGAGGTGGCCCTTGCCCTGGAACGAGGCGTGCGGAAACAGCGCGGCGAGGGCGGCGGCGGGGCGGGCGGCTTCGGCCATGTCCCAGGACGAGATCAGCTTCAGCTCCGGCCAGACCAGGCCCCAGTCCACGTCCTTGCGCGCCGGCGCGCTCAGGGCGGAACACAGCGCGTCCAGACGCGCGGCGCCCGTCCCTCTCTGGGCGAGCCGCTTGAGCAGGACGTCGCGCGAGTCGACGATCGTGTCGAGCATGAGCAGGAACAAGGTCGGGTTCCAGACCGAGACGATCTCCAGCTCGGCGTCGGCCAGCAGATAGGTCGCGACGGCGAGCTTGTACTCGTCGGGGTCGCAGATGTGGCGGACCGCGCTCGGGACCGTCCAGAACAGCCGCAGGACCTTGCCGAGCCAGCCCTTCACGTACTCGCCGTCGTCGTCGAGGCCGATGCGCACGCCCTTCGCGGTTTTCTTGCCCGGCTCGGCCCAGGGCGACACCGAGATCCAACACCGGCCGGTCTTGAGCCGCGGGCCGTTGAGGAGAAGATCGCCGAGCCACAGCGAGAACGCGCGCTGGAAGGACGACCACAGCCGGTCGCCGTACGGGATATCCTTGCTCCCGCCGGAGCTGCCGGAGGTGCGCTCGTAGAAACGCGCGGACCCTTCGAACAGGATGGAGGCCTCGGTCGATTTCTGCTCTTCGACGTACGGCTTCAGCGCGTCGTAATCGACGATCGGGAGTTTCGCGGCGAAGGAGGCGTAGTCGTCCTCGGGCTTCAGACCTCGCTCGCGGCCGTAGCTCGTCTCGGAGAGGCTTTTCAGGACGCGGGCAAGCACCGCGTCCTGCGCTTTGCGCGGGTCGCGCAGGGCGCGCTCGAAGGCGAGGCGCTCTTTCACGCCGGCCAGAAGGGCCGCGGCCCGGGCGAGCTCAAGCAGGACGCGGCGCATCGAGCTCCTCCTTGGTCATGGGAAAACGGGCGTTCATGTACAGGTCGGTCAAAATCGGAACGACGGCGCCGGGCTCGATGACGACGCCGGGGGCGAGTCTTGAGCCGGCGCCGACGAAGGCGCCGGAGCCGACGGTGACGAGGCCGGTGTAGAGCAAGAGACGCGAGCGCTTGGGAGTGACCGTGTGGCCGTACAATTCAACCTTATGGCCGAAGATCACGTTGTCGCCGATATTCAATAAACCGCGGTCATGGATCTCCATGCGCGGGGTCCAATACACGGAAGAACCGATGCGGCTCCCCCACAACCGGAGCCAGGCGCTGTAGGCGCCGGGGATCATGCGCAGCACGGCTTCGAGAACTGGAACGGCGGTGTAGAGGAGCTGGATCTGATGGCTGGCCCACCACGGGGAGAACTTCTTCTCCGCCATGTTCGAGAGGCCGAGCTCCAACGGATAGAGAACGACGAAACAACGGTAAACCAAAACCGGCAAGAGATAAACGGCGGACAGCGTTCCAAGAACGGACAGTTTAACGGCGGAGAATCCGATGGTGGCCAACAATATTGCGGGGAAGAGCATGGCCATATAACTTTTAAGGGTCACGGCATCACCAGCTTCTTCCACAAACTGTCCTCGAGCTCGAGGCCCAAAGATTTCGGGGCTTCGCCTTTACGATACGTGCCGTGCAGGCGATCCCACAGCGCGAAATTCGCGCCGAAGTTTTCGTTCGGGAGGCCGGAACCGTGATGCCAGGAGTGGTCGGCCGGCGTGATGAGAACTCCGTTGGAGAAACGGCCGAAGCCGCTGTGGCGCCACACGTCCAAAAGCGAGGAGACCGCGACGGCGGCGAGATACGGCGTCGGATCGGCGAGGAGATACAGGAACGCGGCGTTGGCCCAAATATAAACGATCAGGATCGGGGTCCACAGCGTGTTGCGGCTGGTGATGAGGACGTCCATGGACTTGGCGGTGTGGTGGGCGGCGTGCCAGCGCCACAACGGCCCGTGGAGAAGACGATGGTTCCAGTAGTACAGATAATCGACGACGACGAAATTGAGAAGGAACGCCCAAGCCCACGAAAAATGAAGCGCTCCGGAATAGCGGGGCGCTGTGCCGCGACAAACCGAGGCAAGATAAATCGCGGCGGCGGGAACGGCGACGGATTGTACGAATAAACCGGAAATATCCATCAACCATTCGGCGGCGGTACGATCGAGCATCCGCATGAACGATGAACCCGGACGGACGTCCGAAGGACGACTATCCTTGAGGATAGCAGGCCCTGCGACGTGACGGCTGGCGGCGCCTAAACCCAAAATTCTATCTCCTGGGACATGCCGGGCAACCGCCGCGGGTCACGCCCCGCCTCGAGATCGCGGCGGACGGATTCGATCATCACATGGATGACGTCCGCGGGCGAGTGGGAGAATTCTCCCGGCGTGCGGCGCATCACTTCCTGCTGAGCGGCGAGGATTTCCAAATCTTGATCGATGACGGCCTGGCCGGCGCGCCGGACCAACGGGCCCGCGATCCAGTTCCAGATTCCGTAATCGTAGGCCAAATCGGTGTGCACCGTCGTTTTCCCGCCTTCGGCGGGAACGGATTGGGAGGTGATCACGAACCGGCGCCGGGGACCGAACTCGTATTCCACGCACGTCACGTTCGGCATGTGAAACGAATCCACATGCGAAATCTCCCGACCGCTCGGGTTCAGGAACCACGAGTAGATCCCCAAATTATCCGTCTCGCCGTGATAGCGAGTCACCACGGAGCCGTTTGCGCGTTCAACCGAAGCCGTGAGCTTCTGACGCTTCGGGGACCGGAATAAACCGCGGTGAACGAAGGATGTGTGCGGAATATCCACGAAGTTCTCCACGCAGTTCGTCACGTCGTTCTTGAAAACATTCGTCAGCCGGACATGCCCCCAGCCCTTCTCCCCCCAATGCGGCATACGGAAAGGCTCGAAGTTCTCGGGGCCGAGTTCGAAGCGGACGTACACGTAGCCGTCGCGCTCGAGCGCCTCGGGGCCGGGCAGGCGCCGTCCGCCCGGAGCGGAGGCGTCGCCCATCGACGGAACCCGCTCGAGCTTGCCCTGCGAGCCGTAGGTCCAGCCGTGATAGGGGCATTCGAGACAGCCGTCTCGCACCGCGCCTTTCGACAGCATGCCCGCGCGATGCAGGCAGCGGTCCTGCGCGGCGACGGGCGCGCCGTCCGGGCCGCGGTACAGCGCGAGATGCTCGCCGAAGACCACGGCCGGCAAAGGGCGGTCCGCGCGCAGCTCCGAAGAGCGGCACGCGACCTGCCAGAACCGCTTGAGGCTCAGTCGCGGGTCAGCTTGATGGGTTCGATCGTGAGGTCGGCGCTCAGCTTGATCTGGCAGGCCAAGCGCGCCTTCGGTTCGTTCGGGCATAAAAGGGAGAGCACGTCTTTTTCGTCCTCGGTCGGCGGCGGCAAGGTTCCGCCCTTGGCGTCGACGCGGGCGATGCAGGTGCCGCAGATGCCGGTGCGGCAGCCGAAAAGAAGAGGCGAGTTCTCGATGGTCAGGACTTCGGACAGGCACGCGCCGTGGGGCAGGCGGCCTTCCACCTTGCCGAGCGCGCCGAAGTCGACCTCGTAGGTCTCGGTCATGGGCGGAAGCGGGCCAGGGCCGCGCGGTTGCGCGCCAGGTAGCCGGGAACGTCGCTCGCGGACATCCGGCGCATCTCTTTGTTGTGCGCCGAGACGTGGGAAAGGTCGGCCAGGTAGGCCTTGTAGGAGTGCACCGCTTCGCGGTGCGTGCGATAGCTCGCCTGGACGCCGTCGTTGTCGCGGGCGAAGCAGGCCTCGAGCATGAGGCGAGCGCCGCCGTCGTCGAGCCCGAAGGCGGGCGAGCGCAGGACTTTGTAGATCGCGCCGAACAAAGCCGGGTCGTACCAGAAGATGCCGTTGATCGCCGAGGAGAAGTGGAAATGGTCTTCCTGGCAGCCGGCCAAGGTCTTGTTGGCGACGAAGCGTTCGAAGGCGGTCGGCGCCTTGAGCGTCTTGACCACGTCGTGGGAGACGATGCCCGAGCTGTTGAAGTGGTAGGACTCGTCCATGAAGTGGAAGTAGCTGATCTTCGAGGGGATCGGCGCGTTGTCCTGGTCCGGGTGCGTCATGTAGTAGCGCGAGAGCGCGTGCTGGACGATCTTGCCGTTGAGGGTGCGGATGCCGCGCACGGTGAAATATTGGCAGCCGATGAAGGCGTTGCCCGCGGACAGCTGCGTGTAAAAACGCAGCTGCAGATTTCGCCAGTAGTCCTTGATCTGGTTCGTGTCGGCGAACACCATGGTCTGCGCGTACATCGAGCGCATCGGGTAGGTGAAGATGCGCTCGCCGAACACCTTCTGCTCGACTTCCTCGGCGACCTTCTTGAAGGCGTTGATGTGCGCGCGCTCCTGCGAGGTCTCCAGGTCGAGCGTGTCGCACACGGGGCGGAAGTCCTCCAAGGTATAGAGGCCCGCGCCGGCGGTTTGATTGAGGAGGATGGTGGCGATCTCGGCGGAGATGATCTGCGCATAATAAGCGACCCAGTACAGTTGATTCAGCAGAACGCGCTGGGCGGGCGTGCACTGCTCCCACAGCGGGGTGCCGTGGAGCAAAGAGAACTGCTCCGGGTTCCACATTTCGTCTCGACAGTCCTCGTATTTGAAGGCGGCCGCGGCCTCGTCCATCAGGCGCGTGTGGTCCTGCGCCTTGTTGCGGGAATGATTCAGAGCGAGCTTACGCATCGTCTGCGAGTCGTCGAGCAGGGACTTCGAGTGGCGCTGAAGCAAGGCTGAGTTCATGCGGGTTCTCCGGCGGGCACGGGTTCGGGCGCGGGCCGCGAGGCCAGGCGCGCTGATAAAGCGGCGAGAAGCAGGCCCCCTCCAGAGTCGACGGCGTAGTGCTGCTTGACCAGGACGGTCGAGGCGATGATCGCGGCCGCCCAGACGGCGGCGGCCGGGGCCCAAGGGCGGCCGTCGTCATGGAGGACCCACGCGGCGATCGCGGCCATGGCGACGTGCAGCGACGGAAAGCAGTTCGCGGGGGTGTCGATGAAGTTGAGGAGGCCGAACCAGAAGCCCGCGGACTCGACGCGCGGAAAGGTCGTGGGGTAAGCGACGAAGACGACGCAGGCGAGCGCGGTCGCGATCGCCATGGCCTTGAGGCCGCGGAAGAAGACGGATTCAGAACGCGCGGTCAGCAAGGCAATGGGCAGGAAAATAAAATGGGACAGGTACACCGGCATGGCCCACGGGGAGAACGCAACGGCACGGTCGACGAAAGACAACGGAAGGAGAACCGGTGCGCGGAGATGAATATGATTAACAATAATGTAGGCGGCGCTGATCGCGGTCATCACCGCGGCCGTCAGGGCGATGCGCCTAGGCAAGGACGGCCTCCCGCGCGCGGCGCGGCGCCCGGCGGCTCGCGCGCCATTTTTCCAGGCGGGCGGCGGCGCGGTCCGCCTGGGCGAGGTAGCGGCCGGCGAGAACCAGAACGAACATTTTATTGAGAGCCCAGCTGGCGCGCAAAGTGAACACGGCGTCGAAGGGATCGATCGGGCTCCGCTCGAACAAGGCGTGGCCGAGCAGGCCGGCGAGCTGGGACAGAGGAAGCAGGGCCAGCCACCACGGACTGCTTCCGAAAAGAACCGCGGCGAGCGGGGTGTAGAACAAAGCGACGCCCACGCAGTGCAGGAAAATATTGCGCGGGTCGCGATGCTTCACGAGGAAGGCGTCCCAATATTCCGCGAACGGGCTCGGCTCGGGGCTGTCGTCGGGGCGCGAGCGGCGCAGGCGGGCCGCGGCCTCGAGCGTCGGCACGGGCTTGAGAAGCGTCCCGTTCACGAACACGCGTCTCACCAGATCGGGATGCTGGCGTTTGACCATGCGGCGGGCGCCGTCGAGCAGAGGGTCCTCGATCTCGAGAGGCTCGGCGGGCGGATCCATCAGTCGCGCGGGGTCAAGAAGAATGATGTTCGCGCGCGAACCCTCTTTCAAGAGCCCCGCGTCCAGACGGAACCACGCGGCGGCCTCGCCGGTGCAGCGGGAGATGGCGCGCTCGGGGGTCATGAAGCCGCTTTGCACGGCGTCTTTGAGGAGCGTGAGAGGGCCGTCGTAGTAGCCGATGTTGCGCACGTGGGCGCCGGCGTCGGTGAAGCCGGGCAAAATGTGAGGGTGCGAGAGCAAGGCGCGGCGCGGGCCGGGGCGGTCGTTGGCGCCGGTGGCCTCCCAGCGCAGGTCGACGTCGTAATCGCGCAGAAGGTCCATGAAGAGATCGAGGGGATCGGAGCAGCGGCGCTCGGCGAGCAAGGCGAAGTGCTTCCCGACCAAGGACGGATCGGGCGCTCCGATCACGGTCATCAACGAAAGATCGCGGTGGAAGGTACGGAAGGGATGATGGAGCCATTCGTGCCGGAACTGCGCGCGGAAGCGGGGATTGCGCCAAAGGGCCTTTCGCGCGTCGGAGGCGGCCAAATCGTTGAGCATGACGCCGGCCGGGAACTCTTCGAACAGCGGCGTCAACGGACCGTCGGCGCGCATGGTGAACGGCTCGGTCAAGGTCTGGAACCTTATGTTGCAGCCCAAGATTCGATTGAAAACGAACAAACAGATCGGGAAGAGACGCCAGAGCCAGCGGTTGTGAACGGCGTCGAGGGCGGTGAGGATGGTGACTCGTAACGGTGAGCGGAACGCTCCCATCGCGAGCCACAATATCCAAAATATCGTCCAAGGCTTTTGAGGGTTGGGCGTCACCTGGAAAACCCGGTCGTGTCTTCGGCACAGCTCGGCCAGACGCGCGTACTCCGTGAAGCCGGCGTGCTGGGAGGGCACGGTGCGTCCGGCGAACTTGCCGCTCATCATGTGCCACGGCACCATGTCCACCGAGATGCCGAGCGCGCCGGCCTCGAAGGCGGTCGCGGCGAGGTCTTCCATGCGCTCGAGCTCGCGCGGCGTCGCGAATTCGCGGAGGCTGCGCTCCAGGCCCATCACCGAAGCGCGCAGAGCGCTGTGGCCGAGCAAAGCGGCGACGTTGGGGCCGAGCGGCAAAGCCGCCAGATGCTCGAAATACTCGTCGGGTCCGCTCCAGCCGGCGGTCTCGCTCAGCCAGCGGCGCACGAGCGGGCCGGGGATGTTCTCGACGCGCAGGAAAATGTCGGCCAGGTCCTGGGGCGCGCCCACCGTCAACGACAGGCTGCAGTTGCCCATCACGACACTCGTCACGCCGTGCCGGGTGGACTCGGTGAGCCCGGGGGCGATCTCGACCTCGACGTCGTAGTGGGTGTGGATGTCCACGAAGCCCGGCGCCACCCACAGGCCCGTCGCGTCCACGGTCTCGGCCGCGGGCTCGGTGACGCTTTCGGCGACGCGAACCACGCGGCCCGCGCGCACGCCGACATCGGCGCGGCGGCGCGGGCTCCCCGCCCCGTCGAACACCGTCCCGCCGCGGATGATTAGATCGAGCACGCGGCCTGCCTGGGCAAAGGCCCCATCGCCAGCCCTTCTTTCAGGGCGCGCGCAGCGACCGAGCGCATGTTCGCCGGCGAGATCTCGGCCAGGCACACGAGCTCCTCGCCGCGCGCGTAGCCGGGATTCTTCTCGAGGAAAAAGCTCACGCGCGGATCGTCCTTGCGCCCGGCCGTCACCTCGGCCAAGGCGGGCGTGAGCTGGCCCATGGATTCGGGGAAGGACAGGATGCCGCGCGAGGCATCCCAATATTCGCCGAATTTAGCCGTCGCGAAGGCGCCCATCAAGGCCGCGACGTTCTCCGGAACCGGCCCTTCGAGGCGCGGCCAATACTCGGCGAAGAACAGCGGTAGGTAAAGGTAGGTGCGGTGGCCCTTCGAGATCAGCAGCCACCACAGCGGCGAGTTCTCCTCGGCCAGGAGGCGGCCGGCGTAGCGGCTCCAGGCCTTCACGAGCTCCTGCTCGCCCCAGCAGGCCGGGTCGATGATGGTGTCGCCCGAGAACAGGGCCCGGGCGCCGCCCGCGCGGACGAGCTTCTGCGTCGAGAAGCCGTTGATCCGTCCGGATCCGGCGTCGCGCAGGAGGATGACGTGGTCCTTGGCGGCGAGGTCGGCTTCGAAACGGGCCCGGTCGGCCGCGTCGTAATGGGCCGCATACAGGGAAAAGAGGCGGTCCGTCTCTTGCGCCGCCAGCGAGTCCGCGGCAACGACGTCGCTCGTCAGCCTCGGCCGGGCCGCTTCCATGGGGGCGATTATACCAAATCCCCCGTCGGGAGCCTCGCCGAAGATGACGAACTTGACAGCCCCCGGTCCTTCTTCTATACTGCCCCAGGCTTTTACACGGCGCAACCTGAGAGGACTCATCGAATGACCAAGCGGATCAAACGTTTCGCACTCGCACTCGGCGCCGTTCTCGGCCTGACCCTCGTCGCCGTCACCGCGCACAACGTCTTCGCGCAGACCGACGCCGACAAGGCGGAGCTGCGCAAGATCAAGGTCGCCTACGAGGACGCCGTCAACCGCGACGACATGACCCAGCTCGCCCCCCACATCGGCTCGAGCTTCAGCGCGACGATGGCGACCGGCCAGAAGGTGACGAGCTTCAACGAGTTCCAGACGTACTGGAAGACGATGAAGGAGATCGTCGGCATCGGCCCGAAGCTGCGCGGCCAGTACACCGCGACGCTCGAGCCCCTCGACAGCATTTTCGTCGGCGGCTACGCGTTCTCCTTCGGCACCGCGAAGGAGCACCTCGTGACCGACGTCGCCGGCGCGAAGGGCCGCGAGAGCAAGACCTACGACTTCAACTCCAACTGGTACGCCGTCAGCGCCAAGGAGAACGGAGTCTGGAAGCTGCAGGCCGCGCGCATCGTCGTGGACCCGTTCCACTCGACCTGGTCGCAGGCGCAGATCGACGGGATCGCCGCCAACTCCGCGCCCGCGATGAAGAAGGCCGGCCTGACTCAGTAATCTCGACCGTCAGAAACGGACGCCCCCGGCGAATGCCGGGGGCGTCTTTTTTTACAGACCAGGAGACCTGCCCCTGTTTGGTTCTTTGCTTTAAAGCAAAGCGTGTCGTTGTTGGGTCATTTGCTTAAAAGCAAAGAACCATAAAAGAATGGGTGGTCCCGGCGGGCTGCCTGCGGCAGGCGGTTATTTGGGCGGGCGGGTGCCCGGCGCGCGGCCGAGGTGCTTGAACAGGGCGACGGCGGCGGCCTTGAGCTTCGCCTCATCGACGCCGGTATCGGAGCCCGCCGCCTTAAACGCGGAGACGAGCGCCTCGGTGGCCACGTTGCCCGACGCGCCGGGCGCGTAAGGGCAGCCGCCGACCCCCCCCGTCGAGGAGTCGAAGCCGGTGATGCCGAAGGTTTTCCACGCCACGATCGCGTTGGCCACCGCGCGGCCGAAGGTGTTGTGGAAGTGGAGGTAGATGCTGTCCTTGGGCACGGCCTTGCACAGCAGGAACAGAAGCTTTCGGACCTCGTCGGGCGACGCCTTGCCGATCGTGTCGCCGATGGAGAACTCGGCGACGCCGATGCCGGAGAGCATCTTGACGACCTCGACGACCTTCTCGGGCTTCACCTGGCCCTCGTACGGGCACCAGAAGGCGGTCGAAATGTAGCCGCGCACGGGCAGCTTCGCCTGACGCGTGCGCAGGACGACGGGCTTGAAGCGCTCGATGGACTCCTTGATCGAGGCCTTGATGTTCTTCTGGTTGAAGGACTCCGTCGCCGCGGTGAAGACGTTGATTTTGTCGGCCTTGCACGCGAGCGCCAGGTCGAGGCCGATCTCGTTGGGCACGAGCGCGGAGTAGATCACGCCCGGCTTGCGCTTGATACGCGCGAACACCTGCTCGGAGTTCGCCATCTGCGGCACGGACTTCGGGTTGACGAAGGCGCCCGACTCGATCTCCTTGAGCCCGGTCTCGGAGAGCGCGTCCACGAATGCGACCTTCGCCTCGAGGGAGACGACGCCCTTCTCGCTCTGCAGCCCGTCGCGCGGGCCGACCTCGACGAGGCGCGGCGTCGGCCTGGGTTTTACCGCGTCCATTCGGGAGCGCGTTTTTCGAGGAAGGCGGCGAGGCCCTCCTGGCCTTCGGCCGAGGAGCGCAGACGCACGAGCGTGTCGACCGTCAGGCCGATCTGCTGGTTGAGACCGAGAGGCCTGAGACGCGGCAGCAGCGCCTTGGCCGTGCGCACGGCGTTGGGGCCGCACTTCATGATGTTGGCGACGGCCGCGTCGGCCTTGAGATACAGCTCCTCGGGCTTGACCTCCTCGTGGGCGAGGCCCATGGCCACGGCTTCCTTCGCGCCGAACACCTCGGCGGTCAGGTAGTAGCGGCGGGCGTTGGCGATCCCGATTTTCGGGAGCACCCAGCTGGAGATGACGGCGGGCATGATGCCCAGGCGGCACTCGGAGAACGACATCTTCGCGTCTTCGGAGACGAGGGCGATGTCGCAGGCGGCGAGCAGGCCGATGCCGCCGCCGAAGCAGTTGCCCTGCGCCGCGACGATGACGGGGACGGGGCAGTCGTCGACGGCCGAAAGCATGTCGGCCAGCAGGCGGGCGTCCTTCTTGCCCTCCTCGGTAGAGAGCTTGCCCGAGGCCTTCATCCAGTTGATGTCGGCGCCGGCGCAGAAATCCTTGCCGCCGCCCGTCACGATCACGGCGCGGACCTCGGGATTGGACGCGATCTCGCGGAAGACCAAGGTCAACGAGCGCAAGGTCTCGTCGCTCATCGCGTTGCGCAGCTCGGGGCGCGAGAGCGTCACCTTGGTGACGGGGCCGGCGTGAACCTTCAGGTGCTGGTATTCCACCATTACATCCGGAACACGGGTCGATGGAGCTCGCCGATCGGCGCGTGCGCGGCCGCGGCCAGCGCCATGGCGAGGACCTGGCGCGTGTCGGCGGGCGCGATGATCCCGTCGTCCCACAGGCGAGCGGTGCCGTAATACGGATGGCCCTCGGCCTCATACTGGGCGCGGATCGGCGCCTGGATCTTGGCTTCTTCGTCGGCCGTGAGCGCCTGCTTGGCGCGCTTGATGATGGTCATGACCGTCGCGGCCTGGTCGGCGCCCATCACCGAGATGCGCGCGTTCGGCCAGGTGAACAGGAAGCGCGCGCCGAAGGCGCGGCCGCACATCGCGTAGTTGCCGGCGCCGTTGGAGGAGCCGACGATCACGGTTATTTTGGGCACGCGCGCGGTCGAGACGGCCTGGACGAGCTTGGCGCCGTGCTTGATGATCCCGGCCTGCTCGAACTCCTTGCCGACCATGAAGCCGGTGATGTTCTGGAGGAAGAGAAGCGGGATCTTGCGCTGGTCGCACAGCTCGATGAAGTGCGCGCCCTTGAGCGCGGCCTCTGAAAAAAGAATGCCGCGGTTGGCGAGGATGCCCACCGGCCGGCCGTGGATCTTGGCGAAGCCGGTGGTCATCGTCGTGCCGTACAGGGCCTTGAACTCGTGGAAGCGGGAGCCGTCCACGAGACGCGCGATCACTTCTCGAGGATCGCACGGACGACGGAGGTCTCGATTCACCAGCCCGTAAAGATCGTCGGCGGGATAGAGGGGCGACTCGCCCTCGCCCAGATTAAATAAAGGAGCATTGAGATTGGCGACGATCGCGCGGCATATCTGCAGCGCGTGCTCGTCGTTGTCGGCCAGGTGATCGGTCACGCCGGAAACCCGGCAGTGCATATCGCCGCCGCCGAGTTCCTCCGCCGTGCTCTCCTCGCCGGTCGCGGCCTTAACGAGGGGCGGGCCGCCGAGATAGATCGTGCCCTGGTTGCGCACGATCACGCACTCGTCGGCCATCGCGGGCACGTAGGCGCCGCCGGCGGTGCACATGCCCATGACCACCGCGATCTGCGGGATCTCGAGCGAGGACATCCAGGCCTGGTTGTAGAAGATGCGCCCGAAGTGGTCCTTGTCCGGGAACACTTCGGCCTGCTTGGGGAGGAACACGCCGCCGGAGTCCACGAGGTACACGCAGGGCAGGCGGTTTTCGAGCGCCACCTCCTGCGCGCGCAGGTGCTTCTTGATCGTTTCGGCGTAGTAGGTGCCGCCCTTGACCGTCGCGTCGTTGGCGACGATCACGCACAGCCGGCCGCTGACCACGCCCAGGCCCGTGATCATGCCCGCGGCCGGGACCTCGTCGTCGTAGAGGCCCATCGCGGCCAGCGCCGACAGTTCGAGGCAATAAGAGCCGTGGTCGAGCAGGCGCTCCACGCGCTCGCGAGCGGTGAGCTTGCCCCGCGAGCGGTGCAGGTCGACCGACTTGACCGGCCCGCCCGCCCGGGCCCGGACGAGCCTGGCCTCGAGGTCCTTGAGCAGGCCGGCGTGATGCGCGGCGTTCGCCTTGAAGTCCGCGGAGACGCGGTCGGCCGCGGACTGAATCGGAGGCGTGTCGGCGTCGATCATGGTGGGATAATACTAATTCCGGTCATCGTAAAAAATGGGTTAAAAAGGACGAATTTGGTGGAAGTTTCCGGGCGCCGGACCCACACTGGGGTCATGGCGATCACGCCCGTGCCTTCCCAGACCGTCCGGGTTCACGTCTACGAGCTCATCAACCGCACGCGCCTGGAAAGCCTGCTCGTCGTCACGTCCCTGGAGTCCACGGTCTTGCTCGCCCGCCTGCGTCGCGAGCCCCCGGTCGAGGCCGGGTTCTGGCAGTTGGGCGACGACGTGACGGTCGAGATCCTCGCCCAGCACATGCGCGACGTCTCCGCCGACGAGTTTCTCAAGCAGTACCTCGAGCACATGCAGCGGCGGACCTGGCGCTTCCGCGTCTGGCGCACCTAGGCCGGACGCAATTCCCCCGGCGGTTTGCTAAACTCATCCTCTCATGGCTCACCTTCCCCGCCTGCGCATGATCGACGTCGGTGGCAAGCTCCCCACGCAGCGTCGCGCCGAAGCGGTCGGGATTTTGCGCATGGGCCGCGCCGCCTTCCGGCTCGTGCGAGACGGAAAGCTTCCTAAAGGCGACGCGCTCAAACTCGGCGAGGCCGCCGGCATCATGGCGGCCAAGCGGACCGGCGAAACGATTCCCCTGTGCCATCCTCTTCCCCTGGACTCCGTGAGCGTCTCCTTCGAGTGCGACGAGTCCTTGCCCGGGGTGCGCGCACGCTGCGTCGCCTCGGCCTTCGCCAAGACCGGCGTCGAGATGGAGGCGCTCGCCGGAGCGACGGGCGCGCTGCTCGCCGTTTACGATCTCGTCAAGCAGGTGGACCCCGCTCTCGAGATCGGAGACGTCCGGCTGGAATACAAGAAGGGCGGAAAGAGCGGCTTCTGGCGCCACCCGAAGTCCTCCGACCTGAAAGCCCCCCGCTCCGCGAAACCTCCGAAGCTCGGCCGCGCCTGCGTGATCACGGTCAGCGACCGCGCGAGCCGCGGCCAGCGCAAGGACGTTTCCGGACCGGCCCTGGCGGCCGGCCTGAAGGAGCTCGGTTTCACGGTGGACCGCAAGGTCCTGCTCCCTGACGACGCCGGCCGCGTCGAAGCGGAAATCCGCTCCGCCGCGAAGGGCCGCGCTCTCGTGGCGCTCACCGGCGGAACCGGCCTCTCGCCTCGCGACGTCACGCCCGAGGCGGTCGAGGCGGCCTGCGATCGCCTCATCCCGGGGATCGGCGAGGCTCTGCGCGCCTTCGGCTCGATTCGACTCGCGCACGCTTCGCTCTCGCGCTCGACGGCGGGACTCGCCGGGACCTGCCTCGTCGTCTGCCTGCCCGGAAGCCCCGGCGGCGTGCGCGACGGGCTCGCCGTGCTATCGGAGCTATTGCCGCACGCGGCGCACATCGCCCGCGGCGGCGACCATGACCGAGCATAGCGAGGAAATGGTCGCATCGATCGCCGTAGGAGGCGACCGCGGATGAAGCGCGTCATCGAGTTGTACGGCCGACTGCGCGACGCCGGTCACGGAGCCGTCGTCCGCGCCGAGCTGCCGCCGCGCGCCACCGCGCGCCAGACGCTCGCCGCCTTGCGCCTCGTCCTGGGCGAGGATCTCGCGGGCTGCGTCCTCGCCGCGACCGACTGCACCTTGGCCCCGAATGACCGCGTACCCGCCAAAGGACGTCTGGCGGTCCTTCCCCCCGTATGCGGCGGATGACAAGGATCACGAAGGCCCCGCTCGACCTCGCGCGCCTATGCCGCGCGACGGCCTCGCCCGCGCACGGCGCGTCGGCGAGCTTCGTCGGCGTCGTGCGCGCGGTTCACGCGGGCCGGCGCGTCAAGGCCGTCAGCTACGACTGCTTCGTCCCCCTGGCGGAAAAAGAGCTCGCGCGCATCGCCGCCGAGGCGCGACGCCGCTGGCCCGTGACGGTCGCCGTCGAGCACCGCGTCGGCCGGCTCGCCGTCGGGGAGGCGAGCGTGGCCATCGCCGCCGGCTCCGCGCACCGCGCCGAGGCCTTCGAGGCCTGCCGCTTCGTGCTCGAGGAAATCAAGCACCGCCTGCCCGTCTGGAAGAAGGAGCACTACGTCCGCGGCGACGGACGCTGGCTGCCGGGCTGCTCGCTGAAAAAGGCGCGTCCGGCCTAGGGCCGGTGATCCGCGACCTTCTTCGCCTCGGCGTCGAATTCCCCGCCGCAGTAGACAAGGAACGCGATCATGCCGGCGACCGCCGCGAACGCTCCCACGACCGGAAGTAAGAAGGCCATAGTCTCTCCTTGCGTCTATGTTCGATCCGCGAAACGATCGGCGAGCCGGACCCACGAACGGCCGACGCCGTCCGCGGCGGACCGCTCGCGCACTTCTGAAAAGCTGCCGCGCAGAAGCTTCACGATGCCGGGCCCGCGCTCCTCGCACCGGAACGACTCCAGGCCGCGCGCGACGCCGATCTCCGCCAGGCCGCGCACCAGCGCGCCGCCCACGCCCTGGCGCTGGAAGTCGTCGCGCACCGCGACGCTCAGCTCGGCCTCGCGCTCGCCGGCGCGCGCGTGATAGCGCGCCACGCCCACGAGACGGCGCCGGCGCCCCTCGCAGAGGAACGCGCCCAGCGCCATCGACGTGCGGAAATCGATGGCCACGAGCTCCTGGAATTGCGCCTCGGAGAGTCTGGAGAGGGGCGTGCCGAAGCGGAACGCGGTCGTCTCCTCCGACTGCGCGTAGAACAGATCCTTTAAGGCGCGTTCGTCGGCGGGGCTCAGCGGTCGGAACACCAGGTCCAGTTTTCCGATTCGACGGCGCGTCTGCAGCTCGATCGGGTAGCGCCCGCCGTCGGGAGGCAGGATGTGCCCCGCGTCGAGCAGGCCCGCCTTCTCCGCCTCGACGGCGAGCGCCGCGCGGAAGCGCGGATGCGCGATTTGAATGAGCGAGACGGCGCGCTGACGGATCGTCTTGGCCTTGAGGCTGGCGATGCCGTATTCGGTGACGACGTAGTCGATGTCGGCGCGCGTCGTGACGACGCCGGTCCCGGGAGAGAGGGTCGTCGCGATACGGGAAACCGTCCCCCCCTTCGCCGTCGAGGGCAGCACGATGATGGACTTGCCGCCGCGCGAGGCCGCGGCCCCGCGCACGAAGTCCACCTGGCCGCCGACGCCGCTGTAAAGCCGGCCGCCGAGGGAGTCGGCGGCGACCTGCCCGGTCAGGTCCACGAGCAGGGCCGAGTTGATCGACACCATCTTCTGATTGCTCGCGACGACGACGGGATCGTTGACGTAGTCGCTCGGGTGGAACAGGAAGTGAGGGTTGTCGTTGACGGTCTCGTACAGGCGCCGGCTCCCCATGCAAAAGGAGGTCACGATGCGTCCGGGGTGGAGACTCTTTCTCTTGCCCGTGACGACTCCGGCCTTCCAGAGATCGAGCACGCCGTCGGAGATCATCTCCGAATGCACGCCGAGGTCCTTTTTGCCCGCGAGCGCGGCCAGAACCGCGTCGGGCACCGCGCCGATGCCGACCTGGATGGTCGCGCCGTCTTCGACGAGCTCGCGCACGTAGCGCCCGATCCACAGCGCCTCCGCCGTGGCGTCGCGCGCCGGCAATTCGAGAAGCGGAACGTTCCCGGCCACGAAGGCGTCGATGTCGTCCACGGAGACGGTCGAGTCGCCCTCCGTCCAGGGCATGTTCTCGTTGACCTGTGCGACGACGTACGCGGCGGACTCGACCGCGGCTTTGACCACGTCGACGGAAACCCCCAACGAGCAGACGCCGCCGCGCGGAGGCGAGACCTGGATGAGGGCGACGTCGAGCGGAATATGCCCGGAGCGGAAAAGGCCCGGAACCTCGTGAAGAAAGCAGGGCGTGTAATCCGCGAGCCCCGCGCCTACGGCGTCGCGAGTGTTGGCGCCGATGAACAGCGCGTTATGACGCACGTGGCCGTTGAAGGACGGCGCGGCGTAAGGCGCCTTGGCGAGAGTCATCAGGTGCAGGACCTCGACGTCGGAGAGGCCGATCGCCCGCTCGGCCAGCGCCTCGATGAGCGCTTGCGGCGCCGCGGCGCCCGAGCCGACGAGCACGCGCTGTCCGCTGCGCAACGGCGCCAGGGCTTGGGTCCCGGAAACGAGGTCCATGCCTAAGATGCAGGCAACAAAACGGCCAGGCTACTTTTTTTTCGTCGCGTGCAGCTCGTGGCGGACGGCGTTGACCGTGCGGCGGGAGATGGAAATCCCCTTCTCCGCCTTCAGCCGCTCGGTGAGCGCCGCGTCGGTCACGGCGAGGTTCTCGCCCAGCCAGCCGGCGAGAAGCGAGCGCAGGACGCTGCGCCGTCCGGGCACGAATGAAATCAAAGCAAGCTCTTTATGAGAGGGGAGCTGAATCGAGCGGTGCGCGAAGGCGCGGCTGACCGTGCTCGGCGACAGGTCCAGACGCCGAGCCAGCTGGCGCAGGCTGATCGGACGAATGTCCACCGGGAGCTCGCTTTTCAGAAAATCGGACTGAAGCTGCGCCACCATTTCGAGCAGGCGGAACAAGGTGCTCTGGCGAAGGTTCACGGTCTCCAGGCGCTTGAGCAGGCCCGGCAGATGCTTGCGCTCCTCCGGCGTCAGGCCGCCGTCCTTCCAGCGGTCGAGCAGATCGTGACGGATCTGATAAAGCCCCCTGGCCCAGTACGGCGCGTAGAATTCGAACTTCGCCGCGTCGCCGTCGAAGGAGATCTTCGCCAAGCAGGCCGCCTGGCGGCCGGGCGCGGCGGAGGGCACGGCGGTCTTGCCCTCGAACTCGGCGCGGGCGCCGAGCTCGACGACGAGCTCATGGATGCTGCGGACCTCCTCGGGCTTGAGCTTCGTGCGGCGGCCGATCTCCTCGAGCGTGAGCGCGTCTTCGCCGTGGAGAAAGTAGCGCTCGAAGTCGGCTTGGCCCATGCGCTTGATCGCGGCCAGCGCCGGGCCGCGCTTCGCGGCGAATTCCTCGACGCCGACGCGTTCGCCGGCGCCGGCGGCGGTGCGCTCGTCGATCTCGTAGAACGAGCCCTCGAGCTTGCCCCCCGGCCAACGCTGCCGGCGCAACGCGCCCGGGATGCGGCCGTCCCCGAAATACAGCTTTTGGAACAGGGGGTCCTTCTCGAGCTTGGCGATCTCCTGGGCGAATTCACGCTCCGGCATCTCGATCCAATCGGCCATGCGCATGCGTCCCATGACGGTGAGCCGCTGGCTGTGGGCGAGAGACAACTTCTGAGACTGTTTCATATTATTATAGAAGTTACATTTGGCTGATATGTTCCGACAGGCATCGTAGCAATATAACGGCCAAATCGTTTAATGCCGCAATTTGCTACAAAATGGAACACGTGCCCCAAAATTCCGACACGATCCTGATGACCGTGCTGCTGGCGGGCTTCCGCCGGTCCAACGACGTCATGTTCTACAGCGACCCGAAGGGCGTGATCCTCGACATCAACGAGGCCTTCACCACGCACTACGGCTTCTCGCGCGACGAAGCTATCGGCAAGACCCCGGCCATACTGCGCTCCCGTCATTCGACCGCGGAGCTCTATCAACGCATGTGGCGCAGTATCCTCGACCCCAAGAAGGGCTATTGGCGCGGCGAACTCATCAACCGCGCCAAGGACGGCCGCGAAATCCCGCTCATCCTCACCATCACCGCCGTGCGCGACGACGCCGGGGCCATTCTGGGCTACATCTCCAACGGCGTGAACCTGACCGATCAAAAGGCCCTCGAGGAGCGCGTCGCGCACGCCGAAGCGCTCGCCACCATCGGCGAGATGGCCGCCGTCGTCGCCCATGAGATTCGCAATCCGCTCGGCTCCATCGTCATGGCGGCGCAGCAGCTGGCCGACGAAGGCCTGTCGCGCGACGACAAGGACACCGTCACCCGCGTCCTGCGCACCGAGAGCAAACGCCTCAACGAGACGCTCACCAACTTCCTCACCTACGCGCGCCCCCGCCCCCTGAACCGCGGCCAGCACGACCTCAACGCGCTCCTCAAGGAGATCTCCGAGATGGCCTTCGTCAACAAGGAACTCGCCGGCGACCTGCGCCTGTCGCTGGCCCTCGGCCACGACCTCGAGCCCTTCCCCTTCGACGCGGACCAGATGCGGCAGGTAGTTTGGAACATGCTGCTCAACGCGATCCAGGCCATGGGAGCCCGAGGCACCGTCACGGTCCGTTCGGGCAAGGGCGCGGGCGCGGCCTGGTTCTCGATCGGCGACACCGGGCCGGGCATCCCCGAGTCCATCCGGACCGATCTGTTCAAGCCGTTTCGCACGACCAAGCAGAAGGGCACCGGCCTCGGCCTCGCCATCGCCGACAGCATCGTCAAGGCGCACGGCGGCCGCATCGACGTCGAAACCCGGCTCGGGCACGGCACGACCTTCACGGTGACTCTCCTGCGCATCGAGGACTAATGGATAAAAACCGGATTCTCATCGTCGAAGACGATCTCTCGCTCTCCGCCATGCTCGCCATGGACCTCAAGCGCCGCGGCCATGTCGTGGAAACCGCGAAGTCCGGAAAAGAAGCCGCCGCCAAGCTCTCCGCGACCGAGTACGACGCGGTCATCACCGATCTCAAGCTCGGCGACATGGACGGCCTCGAGGTCCTCACGCTCGCCAAGACGAGCCACCCGCGCACCGAGGTCCTGGTCATGACCGGGCACGGCTCCATCGACACCGCCGTCGCCGCGATGCGCGCCGGGGCCTTCGACTACCTGACCAAGCCGGTCGAGTCCGAGGAGCTCGGCCTCGTTCTCAACAAGGCGCTCGAGCACCGCAACCTCGTCGGCGAGGTCGAGCGGCTGCGCGAGGAGGTCAAGGACAAGTACAGCTTCGACGGCATCGTCTTCTCCGGCCCGCCGATGCGCAAGGTCCTCGACCTCGTGCAGAAGGTCGCCACGACGGAGGCGACGGTCCTGATCCTGGGCGAATCCGGCACGGGCAAGGAGCTCATCGCGCGCGCCCTGCACGAAAAGAGCTCGCGCCGCAACGGCGCCTTCGTGGCGATCAACTGCGGCGCCCTGCCCGAGGGGCTCCTCGAAAGCGAGCTCTTCGGCCACGTGCGCGGCGCGTTCACCGGCGCCGACCGCAACAAACGCGGCCTCTTTGAAGAGGCCAACAACGGGACCTTGTTCCTCGACGAGATCAGCGAGACGACCCCGGGCCTGCAGGTCAAGTTATTGAGAGCCTTGCAGGAGGGTGAAATTCGCCGCGTCGGCGACAACCATCCCTTCAAGGTGTCCGGACGCCTGCTCGTCGCGACCAACAAGGATCTCACACGCCTCGTGGCCGAAGGCAAATTCCGGGAAGATCTCTATTACCGCCTCAAGGTGTTCCCCATCGAGCTTCCCGCCCTGCGCGAACGCCCGGAGGACATCCTGCCGCTGGCCGAGCATTTCCTCCGCAAGGCGAAGAAGAAGCTCGGCGGCAAAGCGGTGAAGTTCTCCCCCGAGGCCGCCGACGCCCTGCGCCGCTACCGCTGGCCCGGCAACGTGCGCGAGCTCGAGCACGTCGTCGAGCGCGTGCTCATCATGTCCGCCGGCGCCGCCATCACCGCGGGCGACCTGCCGCCGGAGATGCAGGCCGCGCCGGCCGCCGGCAAACGCGGCTCGAAAGCCACTCTCGAAGACGCCGAAAAGACCCATATTTTACAGGCCCTCGACGACTGCGGCGGCAACCAGCTCGAGGCGGCCAAGCGCCTGGGCGTCGCCCGCAACACGCTGTGGCGCAAGCTCAAGTCCTACGGCATCCCGGCCAAGAAGAAATAAGTCCGCTGGCCGTTTCATTGCGGCCATCCGTCGGGATGAACAACCGTCCGGCGGTCCTCATCGTCGACGATGACGCCTCGCTGAGAGCGATGCTCGGGCTCTCCTTGCGCCGCGCCGGCTATCCGATTCTGACCGCAAGCAGCGGTCCGGAGGCGTTGCGCCTTCTCCTCACGCGCCCCATCGGCTGCATGATCACGGACGGGAGGATGGACCCCATGGACGGCTTCGAGCTGTCCCGTCAAGCCAAGACTTTGCGGCCGGAGCTGCGCGTGGCGATGGTGAGCGCGGTGTTCTCCGAGACCGACGCGACGAACGCCCCGATCGACCGCAAGTTCGAAAAGCCGCTCGCCGTCAGTTCCATCGTGGCGTGGCTTCAGGAATGCGAGGCCTGAAGGGCTATTTGGTCTCGACCTGCTTCAAAAGCGCGCGGACCAGGTCCAGCGAGGTGATGATCCCGCACATCCGTCCCTCTCGCGTGATGACCAGACGGTGGATCTGCTTGGACAGCATCTGGCGAGCCACGTCCTTGATGTCCGCGTCCTCCTCGAGCGAAACGGTCCACGGCGTCATCACGGCGGCGGCCGTGTCGCCCTCGTGCGGCTGGCGGACCAGATCGGTCTGAGACACGAGCCCGATGAGGTCCCCCTCAGGACCGATCACGGGCACCCCGCTGACGCCGTTCTCGGTGAGAAGCCGGGCCAGTTCGTCCAACGTCGTCTCGGGCCGGACGGAGATGACCCGCTTGTGCATGATGTCGCGAGCCTTCATATCCCCTCCTTCCTGCGCTGTTCCACAGGCAACGTTTCGGCCAATCAAGAGACGACGCCGTAGTCGTACGGCTCGCGCGTCACGACGGGCGGAGTCTTGAAGTTGCCGTGCGGCGGCGGCGAGGGCGCGTTCCACTCGAGCGTGAGGGCTTCCCAGGGGTTCTCCCCCGCCGGTTCGCCGTTGCGGGAGGAGCTGAAAACGTTGTACGCGAACACGAGCGCCGAGGAGGCGACGAGCAGCGCCGCGAAGCTGGCGAAGGTCTGCACCGGGTCCATCCACGCCGGGAAGTCCGCCACGTGGCGGCGCATGCCGTGGTTGCCGAGCCAGAACAGCGGGATGAAGACGGCGTTGAAGCCGATGAACATCAGCGCGCACTGCGTCTTGGCCAAGGCCTCGTTGAGCCGGCGGCCGGTCATCTTCGGGAACCAATGGTGGAAGCCCGCGAAGAAGCCGAACACCGCCCCGCCCATGATGGTGAAATGGAAGTGAGCGACGATGAACCAGGTATCGTGCAGATGAAGGTCCGTCGGAGCGTCGGCCAACGGAATGCCGGTCAGGCCGCCGATCAGGAAGTTGGTGATCATCGCCAACGCCCACAGCATCGGCGCGTCGAGCCGTATCTTCGCGCGCCACAGGGTGCCCAGCGCGGCGAGAAAGACGACTCCGGTCGGTATCGAGATCAATTCGGTATTGACCATGAACGGGAGCTTGAGAAGCATCCACATGCCCGAGGTGAACATGTGATGCGCCCAGACGATGAAGCTCAGCGCCGTGATCGTGATCAGCGCGCCGGCGACGATGTGATAGGCGAACAAGGGTTTGCGCGCGTACACCGGCAGGATTTCCAGAACCGCGCCGAACGCGGGCAGGATCATGATGTACACGGCGGGGTGCGAGTAGTACCAGAACAGATGCTGGTAGAGCAGGACGTTGCCGCCGAGCGCGGCATTGAAGAAGCTCGTGTGCAGGACGCGGTCGAAGGTCACCATGATCAAAGACGCCGCGACCACCGAGGTGCCCATGATCTGGATGATCGAGCTCGCGATCACCGACCAGGTGAAGATCGGAACGCGCGCCCAGCCCATCCCCTGGGCGCGCATGGTGAGCACGGTGGCGAGGAAGTTCACCCCGCTGAAGATCGAGGAGAAGCCGGCGGTCACGAAGGCCAGCAAGAACATCTGCTTGCCGATGGTCGTGCCCTGAGTGGAGAGCGGAGCGATGGCGGTCCAACCGAAGTCGAGCCCGCCGAGCAAGGGCGACGCGAGCAGCAGGACCACCGCCGGCGGCAGCAGCCAGAAGCTGAGCGCGTTCATGCGCGGGAAGGCCATGTCGCGGGCGCCGAGCTGCAGCGGCACGATGAAATTGCCCAGGCCTCCCGCGGTCGCGATGAGGGCGACGACGACCATCGTGATGCCGTGCAGCGACATCACGGTCACGTATTGATCGGGCGTCAGAAACTGCAGGCCGTGCCTGGCCAGCTCCAGGCGCATGAGCAGGGCGAACGTTCCTCCGACCAGAAAGATGACGAGGGCCGCGGCCGTGTATTGGATGCCGACGACCTTGTGATCCACGTCGAAGGAGAAGTAGCGCGCCGCGCCGTGCTTCTCGTCCGGCTCGACGCCCGTGGCATAGGTGCGCAGAGCCTTGGCCCCACCCACGACGCCCAAAAAGACGAACAAGGCGGCGAGGTAGCCGAGGACGCACGCGGCCTGAGGCCCGAGCGGCGCCGCCAGTCCGAAGTAGCCGGCGACGAAGACGGCGATGCCCGCGACGAAGGCGGCGAAAAATTCAGTCATGACATTCTCCAATGAGACGTCGTCAGATTCAGGTTCAAAATTCGGCCTTCATGTTCTTCTCGAATTCCTCATGCTCGACGACGGAGACGATGGCGAGCATGTCGTAATGATCGCGGCCGCAGAGCTGGTTGCACAGCAGGGTGTACTCGCCCATAACCGTCGGCGTGATGATCATCGGGATGGTCTTGCCGGGCACGGCGTCCTGCTTGATGCGGAACTCGGGCACCCAGAAGGCGTGGATCACATCCTTGGAGGTGAGGATGATGCGGTGACGCTTGCCCTTCTCCATGTACAGCTTGTCGCCGAAGGTCTTGAACTGCGGATAATAGAACTCCCAGCTGAATTGGGAGGCGCGGACCTCGATGTCGATGTCGGCCGCGGGGTCGCTGATGATGGCGCGCAGCTCGTGCGCGCCGAGCGCCGCCAACGCCAAAGTCAGAGCCGTGCTGCCCGTGATCCAGGCGACCTCGACGAAGCGGCCGCGGCTGCGGTCGAACTTTTCGCCCTGCTCCTCGCGCCGCTTGGCGCGAAAGGCGATCAGGCAGTAGATCAGGTAGGCCATGACCACGGCGTAGATCGCGCCCTCGACGATGAGCAGGCCGTTCCAGGCGGAATCCACGTGACCGGCCTGCACGGACGCGGCCAGCGGCATGGTGGGATAGCGCGTGGCGACGGCGTAAAGGCCCCCGCTGACGAGGCCGCCCACGAGGACGACGAACGGCACGGCGGATTTATTTTTCACGAACCGACCTCCAGGAGCCGCCGCGCGTCGCGCGCGAGGGCGGCGTTGTCCGCATCGCTCAGACCGTCGTAGTAGCCGCGGATCGCCCCGTCTTTATCCACGAGAACGAAACGCGTGCTGTGCTCCGCGCGCTGTTCCTCCGTGGCGGTGGGATCGACCGACAACGGCAGACGGAAGCCGGCGTACAGCAGATGATAGGTTTGCGCCGGAGTTCCCCGCAGGAACACCCAACGCTCGGGCCGCGCCCCGTAGCGCTTGGCGTACGCGCGCAGGCGCTCGGGCGTGTCCCCTTCGGAGTCCACGCCGACCGACAGCAGGCCGACGGTCGCGGGCAACCTCTCGCCGAGCGCCGACAAGCGCGCGCTCAGCAACGGGCACGGCCCCGCGCAATGCGTGAAGATGAAGTCCGCGATCCACACCTTGCCCAGCAGATCCTTGCGCCCGAAATCCGCCGTCCCTCGCGCGCTCACGGCGGTCATCGCGAACTCCGGCAAGACCGCGAGAGGCTCGGGCTTCGCGCAGGCGCCGGAGAACACGGCCGCGACGACGATCAAAGCGCGCATCAGAACCGGCCGAAGGTCATGTCGGGAAGGATGCCGACGAGCAGGATGAGCACGGCCGCGACGCCGATGCCGAGTATGATGAACATCATCGCGCGCTCCCGGCGCAGTCCCATGTAATAGAAGCCGATGAGGCTCGCCTTGACCGACGCGATGATCAACGCGAGCGCGACGGCCATGATGCGGCCGCCGTGAGAGAAATGGCTCGCGGCGAGAGTGGCCGCGGTGAGCCCCAGCAAAGCGAGATAGACGCCGAGGTCGAGGCCGTCGTCGGAGTGCGTCGTCGTTTCCATGTTCATGAGCGATCTCCGGTCAGATGAGGTAGAGCAGCGGGAAGAGGAACACCCACGCCACGTCGACGAAGTGCCAGTACAGCCCGGCGTACTCCGCCCGGCGGGCGACGGCGGGCATCGGCGCGTCGCCGGAGGCGTACAGCGCCACGCCGTTCCACACCAAGCCGGCGAGGATGTGCAGGCCGTGAAGCAAGGTCAGCGCGTAGTAGTAGGAAAGGAAGATGGACAGCCCGGGGTTCAACTTGGCGAGCTCGGAGCCCGGATAGTAGCCGTGCGAGACCTTGAGCGCGTACTCCGCCGACTTCACGACGAGAAATCCCAGACCCAGCGCGATGGTGGCGATCATGTTCGCGCGGAAGCCCGCGCGATCTCCGCGCTCGGCGCGGGCGATGGCGCGCACCATGGTGTAGGAGCTGGTCAGGAGGATGACCGTGTTGAGCGCGGCCATGGCCAGGCCGGGCAGGTGTCCGGCCTCGGGCCAAGCGACGACGCCCAGCGCGCACTCGGTATTGCCCAAACGCGTGCCCACATAAGAAGCCAGGAAGGCTCCGAACAGCAGGATCTCGGACAGGATGAACAGCCACAGCCCGACCCGGCCCCCGTCTTCTTCGCGCCAGTCGGCGTCCATCGTGATCGCGGCGTCCATGTCTTTACCGTCCTCCTGGAGCGAAATGCGCGGCGGGCGCGTCGTTGAGCGGATGGATCTCGAGGCTGCGCGCCATCTCCGCCACCGTGGTCCGCGCCAACGAGAGGCGGACGTCCTCTTCGCGCTTCCTTAAGGGGCAGAAGACCTCGCAGGCGGGGCCTTCGCAGCGGCGGTCGGAGTAAAAGACGCAGTCGGCGCGGCGGTAGGAACCCTCGCAGGCCTCGAGGATGTCGAGCAGGGAGATCTCCTCGGCCGGGCGGGCGAGCGCCACCCCCCCGCGCGAACCGCTCTTCGCCGTGATGAGCCCGGCGCGTGCGCACTGCTCGAGGATCTTGGACAAGAAGCTCTTGGGGATGCCCTGGTGCTCGGCCAGCGCGCGCACGGACACGAATTCGCCCGCGGCCCCGCGCGACTCAAGCGCCAGACGGGTCAAAGCCGCGATCGCGTACTCCCCCGCTCGATGTAAATTCAAACAAGCCTCGCTCATAGATGATTCCGGTCTCTATTCTCTCCGATCGCCTGCTATCGCAACGATACTGCCAGGCGGCTGCGGGCCGTGATGTTGCGGCACGATGGACAGAGTCGGAGTTCATCGTCAAAGGAGGCGCCATGAACAAGAAAACAGCCGTGGTCCTCGCGGCCGGCGCCGTCGCCTTTTGGCTGTCGGAAGCGCGCCCCGAATCGGCCGCGACGTTGGCGGGCTACCTGCGGTCGTACTGGCCGCTGATCCTGGCGAACGCGGCCGCGGCCCTGATCTTCGCCGGGTGGAAGTCCCGGCCGTTTCGATGCGAGGGGGGCCGGGATGATCGATCAGCTGTTGTTCGAGGAGTTGACGGACGGCATCTGCATCACGGACGCCGGGGGCACTCCTCTTTACCTGAACAGCGCAGCCGCGCGCATGCTGGAGCAAGGCGCCGGGGCGCATGACACGTCGATCTGCGAGCAGCTGTGCGGGCGCTTCGTCAGCGGCAACTCCGAGTACCCCTCGGCCTGTCCGTTGAAGGTGCCCGGCTCCACCGAAAAAACCGCCCTGAACATGGGCCGTTGCCGCGGCATGGATCTGCGGGTGCGCTGCGTGCGACTGGCGACGGCGTTATTCGACTCCTGGGAGATCGAAAAGCACTTCACGATCATCGAGGACGCCACGGCGGAAATGGCCGCGGAGCGGCTGAAGGAAGACTGGCGCAACATGATCGCCCACGATCTGGCCAATCCCCTGACCACGATCTACGGCGCGCTCAAAACGCTCGAGGAGATTCCGCCGGGCCAGCCGCTGGAAGAGGGTGAGATCAATCTCATCCGGATGTGCACGCGGACGAGCCAGAGAATGAACGAGACCTTGACGCTGTTCCTCCAAGTGGCGCGTCTCGATTCAGGGCTTATGCCGACGCGACCGGAAATTCTCGAGCTGCTGCCGCTCATCCGGGAATGCGTTCAGGAGCAGGCGATCGCGGCCGCCGACAAGTCGATCTCGATCGACCTGGTCCTGCCGGAGAGCCTGCGCGTGCGGGCCGACCGCAATCTGCTGGTGCGCGTGCTTCAGAATCTGATGAGCAACGCGATCAAGTTCACCCCCGGGAAAGGGCGCATCACCGTTTCGGCGACGACGGAAAGCGACGGCGGCGTCGTTGCCGTGGGAATCCGCGACAACGGTCCGGGAATCGCGAGCGAGGACCTGCCGTTCATGTTCGACCGCTTCCATCAGGTCCGCGGCAAGGGCGATACGCTGATCAGAGGAAACGGCCTCGGCCTGGCCTTCTGCAAGCAGGCGATGAAGGCGATGGGCGGCGACATCCGCGTGGAGTCGGCCCTGCGCTTCGGGACCGAATTCAGGGTCCGGCTGGGCCGCGTCGCCTGATCGAGCCGACGCGGCCGCCTGCCGATGGCCGTTTCGTTGCGCTTGCTCCCCTGACAGGAGAACTGCGATGCCCAACATTGGAATGACCGAACTGGCCGTCATACTCGGGATTGCGGTGCTCATTTTCGGAGCCAAGCGCCTGCCCGAGGCCGCGAGAGGATTGGGACAGTCCTTCAACGCCTTTAAAACCGGTCTGAAGGATGTCGCGGGGGAAACGCCGGCCGAAGACAAAAAGATCTAGAAGTCGCTCCGAGCCGGACGGTCTAACACTCGCTGAGTCACGACTCTCCGGTCGCCAGGGCGCAGGTCGAAAGGCCTCGCCCTCTCGAAGCCCGCCGCAGCGGGGCTGAATTAGAAAGGAGAGTGTCGCGATGAAGGAACTGCTTTGCCCGGACGCCGCGCTGCGTCTGATATTCGACCACGCGCCGGCGCTCGGCGCCGAAACGGTCCCGCTCGCGCAGGCCGTCGATCGCGTCCTTGCCGCCGAGGTCCGCGCCCGCGACGCGCTCCCCCCGTTCGATAATTCGGCGATGGACGGCTTCGCCCTGAGGGCCGCGGACATCAAGGACGCCTCGCCGGATCATCCCGTGGAGCTGACGGTGCGCGAGACCATCCGCGCGGGCGAGACGGGCCGCATCGAGGTCAAGACGGGCGAAGCGGTCCGCATCATGACCGGCGCCCCTCTTCCCCGGGGCGCCGACAGCGTCGTGATGGTGGAGATGACCGAGCCCGGGTCGCGCGGCGCCGTCAGAATGGCGAAGGCGACCCGGTCCGGAAGCCATGTGCGCGTCCGCGGCGAGGATGTCCAGGAAGGGAGCCTTCTGCTCGATCGGGGCGCGTTGCTGTGCCCCTACGACGTCGCTTTGCTCGCCGCGCAAGGAATCACGGAGGTGTCCGTGATCCGGCGGCCCCGGGTCGCCGTGCTCGCCACCGGCGACGAGCTCGTGGATTATCGGGATGAGCCGGCCGCGGGCCGGATTAGAAACTCGAACGGCCCCGCGCTCCAGGCCGCGCTGTCGCGCTGGGGCGTGCCTGTCGAAAATCTCGGCATCGCTCCGGATAAACCCGACGCCCTGCGTGCCGTGCTCTCCTCCGCGTTGGCGCAGGCCGATGTTCTGGTCGTCTCGGGCGGCGTCTCCGTCGGCGATTTCGACTGCACCAAGTCCGTGTTCGCCGAGCTCGGCGTCCGCGAGGTCTTCTGGAAGGTCGCCATCAAGCCCGGCAAGCCTCTTCTCTTCGGAGTGTACGAGGCTCCCGGAGCGCGCCCCAAGCTCGCCTTCGGTCTCCCCGGAAATCCCATCGCCGCGTTGGTGTGCCTGGAGGAATTCGTGCGCCCGGCCCTCGAGTCGCTCCAAGGCTACGCGCCCAAGCATCCCAGCTACCACCTCACCGGCACCGCGCTCAATGACTATCCCAAACCCGAGGATCGCCGGCAATATCTCTTCTGCCGGGCCGAGCCCGCGTCCGGCGGCTACGAGCTGACCATCCTCCGTCCGCAGGGCTCGGCCATGCTCGGCATGGCGTCGCGGGCCAACGCCCTGGCGGTGGCGCCCTCCGGAGTCTCGCGCATCGTCCGCGGCGACGCGCTCAAGTTCCGGTGGCTTAAATGATCGGCGAGCTGACCGGCGTGGTTCTGGCGGGCGGGCGCAGCAGCCGGTTCGGCGCCAATAAAGCGTTGGCCGATTGGAACGGAGCGCCCTTGGTCCGGGGGGTCGTCGATTCGCTCCTCGAAGTCCTGCCCAAGGTCCTCGTCGTGACGAAAAACGCGGCGGAGCTCGCTTTTCTCAAGAGCGAGCGGGTTGAAGTCATCGCCGACCTCTGCCACGAAGGACACCCGATGGGCGGGCTGTTCACCGCCCTGCACCGTCTCGAGACCGGCCACGCCTTCGTCGTCGCCTGCGACATGCCCTTCGTGCGGCCGGCGCTCATTTCCGCGCTCTGGGAATTGCGCGCCGATTACGACGCCGTCATCCCGGTTTGGCGAGGCCGCCGGCAACCTCTGTGCGGCGTCTACGCGCGCAGCTGCGTGGGCATGGTCCGCGCCTCGATCGAGGAGGATGCTCTCGGGATCTCCCGCTTGTTTGATTCCCTGCGAACTCGCTTCATGCTGGAAGGGGAGATTTCGAGCGTCGATCCGGAGGGCTTGTCGTTCATGGACATCGACACGCGCGAGGATTACGCGCGGGCCAAGGGGCGCCTGTCATGCTGAGCGACGGCCTTGGCCGCACGATCGAGTATCTGCGCCTCTCGGTCACGGACCGGTGCAACCTGCGTTGCGTCTATTGCCTGCCCGAGGTCGCCCCCCGCTTTTCACCCGGCGCCGACCTGCTGAGCGACGACGAGATCGTGGAGCTGGTCAGCGCCTTCGCGCGCATGGGCGTGTCGAAGATCCGCCTCACCGGCGGCGAACCTCTGGTGCGCCCCGGTCTGCCGGGGCTGGTGCGGCGGCTCTCGCGCATTGCGGGCGTCAACGATCTCTCCCTGAGCACGAACGGCGTCCTACTCGGAGGATTCGCGCACGAGCTGAAGGCGGCGGGCTTAAGCCGCGTCAACATCAGCCTCGACACTCTCGACCCGGCGCGCTTCGCCAAGATCGCCCGCTTCGGGGCGCTTAACGACGTGCTCTCGGGAATCGAAGCCGCGCTGGACGCACGGCTGGCCCCGGTCAAGCTGAACGTGGTCGTCGCCAAAGGGATGAATGACGACGAGATCGGCGCCTTCGCGGCGCTGACCGACAAAAAACCGCTTCATGTCCGGTTCATCGAGCTCATGCCCATGGGCGAGACCGGATTTTTCAGCGCTGAGCGCCGTGTCCCGCTCGGAGATATGCTCTCCCAGGCCGCGCCTCTGGCGCCGGCATCGCCGGAGGAGCGTCCCCTGGGCCACGGACCCGCGCGCTATTACCGCAGGCCGGGTGCTTCAGGCACGATCGGATTTATCAGCGCCTTGAGCTGCGGCTTCTGCGACGCGTGCAACCGCGTACGACTTTCCGCGAGCGGAACCTTGATCCCTTGCCTCGATGGAGAAGAAGGAGTGGACCTGCGCACGCCTCTGCGCGCGAGCGCCGGCGTGAATACGCTCATGGCTCTTATCCGTGAGGCCATCCGCAACAAGCCCGGGAGCCACGACATGGTCGCACGGCTCGCGGCGCCGGACGCAAGCCCGCGCTTCATGTGCTCGATCGGCGGCTAATCGCGCACCATCGCGATTGGCTGTTCCGTTGCAATATAACGGACTGATGAATCCGGATACGCGACTTCTCCATCTGCCGCTGTCATCGCGCTACGCCGTCAGCGCCGCTCTCTACCTCGCCAAAGTACCGGCGGGCGAGTACCACATGGTCGGAGAGATTTCCCGAATGACGGAACTCTCCCCGAGCTATCTGTCCAAGATTCTCCAGCGCCTCGCGAATATCGGCGTCCTCGACAGCCGCCGGGGCGCCAAAGGCGGCTATCGCCTGCGACGCCCCGCCACCGACATAACTCTCTCGGAGATCGTCGCCACGTCACGGCATTTGGAGAAAGGACCCGTCCCCTGCATGATCGAGGCCAAAGACTGCGACGCGGCCGAGCCCTGCGCGATGCACCAATTCGTGGCCCGCGCCGAAGGTTCGCTGTGGCGGCGCCTGGACGCAATCACGCTGGCCGACCTCGGCGCGCCCAATTTCGAACTCGAACAAGGAGAAATCAAATGATCGTCTCGTCCTCGCTGCTGCTTCTCATCACCGCCTCGGCCTCGGCCGCCATCGAACCGCCCAAGTTCACCTTCAGCGGCCAGATTCGCGCGCGCGCCGAGACCACGAACATCGAAAGCTACGCGACGCCGCTCAAGCGCCGCGGCTACGACACGACCATGCTGCGCACCCGCCTCGGCGTCGGCGTCGACGCGGGACAAGGCGTCAAAGGCTTCATTCAAATCCAGGATTCCCGGAACTGGGGCTCGGAGGCCTCGGTGACGGCGAACTCGGCCAATGTGGATCTGCACCAGGGCTATGTCGATGTCCTCGACCTCTTCGCCCAGCCGCTGGACCTGCGCGCCGGACGCCAGGAACTGCAGTACGGCGACCAGCGCCTGATCAGCCCGCTCGACTGGAGCAATATCGCCCGGGCCTGGGACGGCGCGCGCCTGCGCTGGCGCGGCAGCAATTACACCGTGGACCTTTTCGAGACCGTCATCAAGGAGGTCAACATCGCCAAGCGCAACGGCAACTTCTGGGGCTTGTACACGACCTGCAAGGCGGTGCCCAAGCACGAGTTCGACGCCTATATTCTCGGCCGCGACCAGGGCGACGACTCCTTCACCAACGAGCACGGCACGAAGGGCAACCGCAGCGACCGGACGGTCGGCGCCCGCTTTAAGGGCACGCCCGATCGCTTCGACTACACCGGCGAGGCGGATTGGCAGTTCGGCCGCACCGCCGGCCAGCGCGTGCGCGCCTGGGCGCTGGCCGCGACCGGCGGCTACACCTTCGACCATGCTCTCAAGCCGCGCCTCGGAGCCGAGTACGACTTCGCCAGCGGCGACTCAAACCCTTCGGATAACCAGCTGCAAACCTTCGACCCTCTTTATCCCTTCGGCCACTCTTACCAGGGCTACCAAGATGTGTTCGCCTGGAAGAACGGGCACGACTTCAAAGGAAGCGTGTCCATCGACCCCAAGGTCGACTGGCGCGTGCAGGCCGACTTCCATCACTTCCGCCTTCACCACGCCTCCGACTCCTGGTACGACTCGACTGGAACGCAGATCACGCGCTCGGCCACGGGGGCCGCGGGCAAGGAGATCGGCAACGAGCTCGATCTTCATGTGAAGGGAAAATTCCGCGAGGTCATCACGCTCTGGTTCGGCTACTCGCGCTTCTTCGCCGGCTCGTTCGTCAAGACCACGACCACTCGCGCGGATCGCGATTGGGGATTTTTCCAAGCGGCGTTCAATTTTTAAATTCGGGGGATTCATGGACAAGAAGAAAATGGATGAGTCGGACCTGACGCGCAGAGACTTCCTCAAGGCGAGCGGCGCCGCCGCCGCCGCGGCGTTAGCCATCTCGCAGCTTCCAGGCGAGGTCGCCAGCGCGGCCGAAGTCTCCAAGGTCATGGGCGGGAAGTTTCGCAAGGAGCTCCAGTCCCAATGCCCTTACTGCGGCGTCGGCTGCGGCGCCCTTATCCAGGTCGAGGGCGACACCATCGTCGGCATGGTCCCCGACAAGCTTCACCCCACCAACAAGGGCGTCATGTGCATCAAGGGCCTCAACGCGCAGGAGCCCATCTACCGCGACCGCCTCGAGAAGTGCCTCATCCGCAAAGACATGAGCGATCCCCTGCGCGGCCACGTCTCCGAAACCAAGGGGCGCTACGACGAGTCGGTGTACCGCGAGGCGAGCTACGAGGAGGCCGAGGAACTCGTCACCAAGCGCATCGCCGAGATCGTCAAGACTCAGGGCGGCGGCGCCGTCGGCCTCAACGGCTCCGGCCAGCTCACCATGGAGGCCCAGTGGATCGAGAACGTCCTCATGAAGGGCGTGCTCGGCTCCAACTCCATCGAGGCCAACGCGCGCATGTGCATGACCTCGGCGGCGACGGGCTACTTCCATTCCTACGGCTCCGACACCCCCCCGACCTCCTACGACGACATCGAGCTGGCGGACTTCATCTCGTTCTGGGGCCACAACGCCCGCGAGGCGCATCCGATCATGTTCTGGCGCGTCGCCGACCACAAGCGCGAAAAGGGAATCCCCACCCTCGTCTCCGATCCGCGCCGGACCGGCACCGTTCAGGGCTTGGAGGAAATCGATCCGCGCAACTCCTTCCACTTCCAGACGATCAACGGCGACATTTCCTATCTCAACGCCATCGCCCATGTGGTCATCACCAAGTACCCGGAGGCGCTCATGCCGCCGGAGTGGCTCGACAAGAACGTCGACGGTTGGCGCGAGTACGTCGAGGGCGTCAAGGCGCGATACTCCCCCGCGCAGGTCGTCGCCGAGCTCAAGCCCATCGACCGCGGCCGCGTCACCGTGGAGCAGATCGAGAACATCGGCAAGCTCTGGGCCGAGGCCTCGATCAAGGGCCGCAAGCGCGGCAAGGGCGGCTGCCTCACCTTTTGGGGCATCGGCTACAACCAGATGATCCACGGCCAGCACAACACCATCTCGATTATCAACCTGCACCTGCTCACGGGCAACCTCGGGCGCCCCGGCTGCGGCTCGCACTCCCAGACCGGGCAGCCCAACGCGATGAGCGAGCGCCTCATGGGCGGCCTCACCGGCCGGCTTCCCTTCAATAAGGGGCTCGACAACGAGCCGTGGCGCAAGCACATCAACGAGGCCTGGCGTTTGCCCGAAGGCCGTCTTGATCTCACCTTCAAGCAGAAGCCGACCATGGTCATTCCCATGATGGAACGCGCGCTCAAGGGCGACCTCAAGGCCATGTTCTGGATGTACACCACGCACGTGCACATGCCCGATCTGAACACCTTGGTGCGGCCGGCTCTCACTAAGATGTTCGTCGTCGTGCAGGATATTTACCGCCACGCCCCCAACCTTCTCTACGCCGACGTCGTGTTCCCGGCGATCACCTGGGGCGAATGGACGGGAGGCACCTACATCCAAAGCGAGCGGCGTCTCTACGTCTGCGACGGCGTCATGGTCGGCAAAAACGAGAAGGGGCAGCCTCTCATGGAAGCCCTGCCCGACATGGACCTGGCCATCGACAAGTCCAAGTCTCTCGCGAAAGCGCTCGGGCTCGACGCGGACAAGATCTTCCCCTACAAGAAGACCCTCAAGAACCGCTACGGCCAGAAGTTCTACAACCCCGAAGACATCTTCCGCGACATCGTGAAGGCGTCGAAAGGGTCTGACGCCGACCTCACCGGCATGCTCGAAGTCGAGAAGCGCGACGGCGTCGGCCTGTACGAGCAACTGCGCCGTCTGCGCGGCCTGCAGTGGCCCGCGCCGACCTACGCGATCGCCAAGAAGGGCGGCACGCCCCGGCGCTATCTCGGCCAGGAAGGCTGGGCCGGCCAGCCCTACGGGTCCTTCGCGCACACCAACGGCAAGGCGAAGATGAAGCTGTGCGAGCAGAACTACTCGACGCTCAAGGAAACCTGCGGCAAGCTCATGAGCTTCGGCGAGAGCGTCGGCATGAAGAAGCGCCAGGGTGCTTCGAACAAGGAGATGCTCGAGGCGGCGGAGAAGCAGCCGTTTCTCATGGACAACATGGATCTGCTCATCAAGGCCCGCGACAACGCCCTGCCTCCGGAAATTCCCGACCTCGACTTCTACGAGGACCCGACCAAGACGCTCGCCGACGCCGCCAAGGAGAACAAGTATCCGTTCTGGCTCGGCCTGGGCATCGTCTACGAGCACTTCCACTCGGCCAAGACCATTCAAGGCCCGACGACGCTCAAGCTCGTGCCCGAGCAGTACGTCGAGGTCAGCCCCGAGGACGCCCAGCGCTGGGGCCTCGAGGATGGAGAAAACGTGAGGATCGTCACGCGCCGGGGCTCCTACGAGGGACGCGTCTCGGTGGGCACCGACTCGATGGTCAAGCCGGCCCGTTCGCAGGTCCCCGCGGGCTACATGTTCAGCCCGTGGAATCTGTCGGTGGCCGACAGCTCGGATCCCGCGAAGAACAAGTGGCTGGTCAACGCGGTGAGCGCCCGCGCGTGGGATCCGGTGTCGGGGCAGGCCGACTACAAGAAGATCGCGATGCGCCTGGAGAAGATCGCATAAGAGAGCCATGCAATGACCTCGAGCCACACAGACCCGAAGGCGACGGTTATCCCCCGCGCTTCCAACGTTGAAAACGCCGGGGATAACTTCGCGCTTCCGGCCTGCCCGGCTACCGTCAGGACGGCGGGATCATGAAAGAACTCAGCCGGCGGGAGTTTCTTAAGAACGCGGCGGTGACCGGCGCGGCTTTGGCCGCCGGTGCGGCGATCATGCGTCCCGCCGCGGCCGAGACGGGCGTCATCCGCCCGCCGGGAGCGCTCGAGAAGGACGAGTTCCTGTCGCGTTGCATCCGGTGCGCTCGCTGCGGCGACGCCTGCCCGAGCCAGGCGATCGTGATGTTCACCGCGGCCAACGGCGAGAAGTTCTCGCTCAAGCCCGGGCCCGGGGAGGATGGGACTCCGATGGTCCTCCCGCGGCAGCAGGCCTGCAACCTGTGCCAAAAGGTGAGCGGCGACTATCTCCGGTGCACCGAGGTCTGCCCGACCGGAGCGCTCACGAAGCTGCTCAAGACCGAGGTGACGACCAAGGTTCGCATGGGTCGCGCGAAGCTCGATAAGAACCTGTGCTACTCCTACAACGACAAGACCTGCGGCGTGTGCATCCGCGCGTGCCCCTTCCCCGGCACCGCGATGAAGACGGGCCAGGGCGAACGGCCGATCTTCGATGAGAACTTCTGCGTGGGCTGCGGCTTATGCGAGCGATCATGCATCCGTTATCCCCAGGCCATCATGGTGGTCGCCCATGTCTGAGCCCCTGACCCGCCGCCAACTGCTCGTTCAAGGCTCCGTCGCCGCGGCCGGCTTCGCCGGACTGCTGGGCTTGATGCGTTGCGGCGAAGGCGAGTCGGCGCCGTGCGTGCCCCCCGATCTCGCTCGGCGCGGCCTCTTGCGCCCTCCGGGCGCCGTCGAGGAGCGGGAGTTTCTCGCCCGTTGCATCCGCTGTCAGCGCTGCGCCGAGGCCTGCGAAACCGACGCCATACGCTTTGCGCCGCGAGCCGCGGGGCGAACGTCACATACCCCGTACATCCTCGCTGAAATTTCGGCCTGCGACCTGTGCCTGGCCTGCGGCAAGGCCTGCCCGACGGGCGCCCTTCAACCGCTGTCGAACATGGCCGACGCCCGCATGGGCACGGCCGTCGTGGACAAGCGCCTGTGCGTCAGCCACAACGGCACCGGCGTCTGCGGAGCCTGCTTCACGATCTGTCCGCTTAAAGGGAAAGCCATCACCCAGGGCGCGCACAACGCTCCCACGGTCAACGACGAACTTTGCGTGGGCTGCGGGCTATGCGAAGAAGCGTGCATCGTCAAGGACCGGAAGGACGGCCGCGCGATCCGCGTGCGCAGCGCGAGGGCCTGGTCATGAAACGCATGATCTGGCCATGGCGGCGCGTTTTCCAGACGCTTGTGCTGGCGTCCATCATCCTTTTCCCCTTCGTGGCGCGTTACGGCCATTACATGTGGGCGCGCCAGACCGAGAAGATGATCTCGCTTTGGGGCAACAGCACCGCCGGGCTGCTCCTTCGCGGCACCGACGCGCTGATGCGCTTGGGACTGCCGATAGAAGAGGGCGGCGTCGTGGGAAGACGCCCCCGTAAGGCCCTGATCGCCCGGGCGGACAACTTTGTCGGCTCGGTCCCCTGGTCGGCGCGCTTGTTCGGGGTCTCGTTGACCGATCTCCTCGCCGCGACGGAAAGCTCTCTGGCCACGCGAAGCCTGCTTTCCGTGCTCGCCGCCGGCGCGATCATCCCGCTGATAGCGACCGTTCTGCTCGGCCGCGTCTATTGCGGCTGGATCTGTCCGATCGGCCTTCTGATGCCGCTGATCCGCCGGCTGCGCGCGCTCGTCGTCTTCCTGGAACTCCCCGTGCGCGATATCCGCTTCTCGAAGAACAACAAGTACGCCCTGCTCGCCGCCTCCGGCCTGATCGCCCTGATCGGCGGCCTGCCGCTGCTTCACTACATTTATCCTCCCGCCATCCTGAGCCGCGAAAGCCACTCCTTCGTCACCGTGCTCTTCGACCGCGCAGAGTCGGGCGTGTTCACCTTCCCTTGGAGCTTCTACTCGGGAGGCATGATTTTTCTCGGCCTGGTCGCCCTCGTGGAAGTCGCCGTGGCGCCGGGATTCTGGTGCGCGACTTTGTGCCCCGGTGGCGCGCTCTACAGCGCGCTCTCACGCTTCAGGATACTGCGGGTTAAGCGCGTGAAGTCGGCCTGCATCGACTGCGACATCTGCGACAAGAAGTGTCCGATGCAGCTCCAGCCGATGACCGACAAGACGGGCGCGGAGTGCGATTCTTGCGGCGTCTGCATCGATGTTTGCCCGACTCGAGCCCTCTCCATTCGTTTCTCCCGAAGCGACGCCGCCCTTCTGATCCTGCTGGCGCTTTTCCTGGCGCCGCCGGCGCGTGCGCACCACATCATCGGCATTCCGCATTACGCCTACGACAAGTCCTTCCCCCAGGCGCCGGTGCTGCGCCTGCGCGACAAAATCGGGCCCCTCGAGGTCACCTTGACCGCCTATCCCGGCAACCCCAAGCCCGGAGAGAAATCGGAGATTCACGTCTACGTGATCGATCCGGCGACGAACAGCCCCTACGAAAAGCCCGTGATGCTCGAAGCCTTCCAGGTGAAAATATTCGGGTTCCAGGAAAGGATCGCCGACGCCCGCGAAGGCATGGTGGACATGGGGCTGCACAAGTTCCAAGTGGTCTATCCCGATATCGCGAACTATGAGGTCGTTCTCGTCCTGCCCGGCTACGACGGAACCTCGACGTTGCGTTTCCCGATGGTCGTGGGCGAGCCGGGCTCGCCCTGGCGCGATGTCGCGCTGTTCGGCGGAGGCTTCATCATGCTCGTCGTCATCGTGCGCGCCGTGAAGATCAAGCGCGCGCGCGCCGCCGCGCGGGAGAGGGTCGCTTGAACCCCATTTCCGCGCCGTCGCGTCCGATGACGCTCGAACTCCCGAAGAAGAAAACGGGCTGGATGGGCCTCGCGGCGCTGCTCCTGCCCTACGCGCTCGGCCTGCTGGTCATGGGCCTCATCGGCCACGACCGCGGGCGCGCGGGCTCGACGGTTTATGTGGACGCCAACGAAATGGCGCGCACCGCGACGGCGTCCGGCGCCGCTGCGGGCGCCGTCGATCCGGTCTGCGGGATGAGCGTACGCGCGTCCGGAGCCGAAAAAGCCGTATACGACGGTCATCTGTTTCACTTCTGCAGCACTTACTGCCGGACCGCCTTTCTCACCAAGCCCGCCGATTATGCCAAGGTCTCCATGACGCCGCGCCTGAGCCACACCATGCGCGGCCTGCCCACGCGCCTGTATCAATGGGCGCTCGTATTGATCCTGATCCTCTCCTTCGGCGTCATCGAGCTTCTCGCGGAGAGCGGCGCCGAACGCAGCTCAATGGCGGCGCGCTGGAACCTGACGGCCTGGTCCCCGCTGCGCCGCGTTCTGGCTTCGAATCTGTTCCCCTTCCTCCCCCGCGTCGTGACCTCGGTCCTCTTTCTCGTCGTCATCGCCGCCGGGCTGTTCGGAAACCAAAGCCCGGCGATGAACATAGCTCCGCTTCTGACCTGGACGGTGTGGTGGACAGGTCTCATCTTCGCGGTGCTGTATCTCGGCAAGGGCTGGTGCATGATCTGCCCCTGGGACGCGCTCGCCGGCTGGGCGGAGCGCTTGAAGTTCTGGGGCCCGCGCGGCGAGAGCCTGGGCCTCAACCTTCCCTGGCCCAAGTCCCTGCGCAGCATCTGGCCTGCCGTGGGGCTTTTCCTCGCGCTGACCTGGGTCGAGCTCGGCATGGGCATCACCTTGATCCCGCGCGCGACGGCCTGGGTGGCGTTGGGCATGCTCGCAATGGCCGTGACCTCCGCTTTTCTGTTCGAGCGAAAGTCCTTCTGCCGCTACGCCTGCCTCGTCGGTCGTGTGTCGGGGCTCTACGCGCTTTTCTCGAGCGTCGAAATCCGCGCGACCCCGTCCGCCTGCACCGGCTGCGGGACGCTCGATTGCTGGAAGGGCAACGCGCTCGGCGACGGCTGCCCGACCTTCGAGTATCCGCGCGCCATGAAGCTCAACACCTACTGCACCATGTGCACTGAGTGTTTTAAAACCTGCCCGAGCGGCAGCATGTCCCTGAACTTGAGGCCCTGGGCCTCCGATCTCGTCGTCGAGGGTAAGCCGCGGATGGATGAAGCGGCTTTGGCGTTGGTCCTCCTGTCGATGACCGCCTTCCACGGCCTGACCATGACCCCGACCTGGGTCGCGTTGCTCGAAGCGACGAAAGCGACGACCGGCCTGTCCTTTACCGGAGCGTTCACGATATTGATGTCGGCGTTCCTGCTTTTCCCTGTGCTGATCTACGCCGCGCTGGCCGCGGTCTCGGCGGCCTGGGCGCGCGTCGAGTACCGGGACATCGCCCTGCGCTTCGCCTACGCGCTTCTGCCCATCGCCTTGTTCTACCACCTCGCCCACAACGCCGAGCACTTTCTGATGGAAGGCCCGAAGGTGCTGGCCCTGATGTCGGATCCTTTCGGCCGGGGCTGGAACGTATTCGGCACGGCCCGCTGGACCATGACGCCTCTCGTGTCGCTCGAAGGCCTGTGGCGCATCCAAGTTCTTTTCGTGCTCGTCGGTCACCTGTACAGCCTTTGGATCACGGCGCGCACCGCCCGCCGCCTCACCGCGGGACGGAGCGTGCTCGCCGTTCAGATTCCGATGCTGATCGCCATGGTCGCTTTCAGCTGGGGCAGCCTGTGGTTGCTCAAGCAGCCGATGGAAATGCGGATTTCGGGAATGTAGATGAGCCTCAACGATAACGCCTGCTCGCGACGGGACTTCTTCGGAGCCATGCTCAAGGAACTGGCTTCGACGGCGGGGTCTTTGGCCACGAGCCTCGGCGACGGCCTCGCTCTCGCTGAGGATCGTTCGATCGCCCCGCCCTTGAAACCGTTCGTGCGTCCTCCCGGCGCGGTCGCCGAAGATAAGTTCCTGGAGCTGTGCACGCGCTGCGACGACTGCGCGAAGGCCTGTCCCGAGTGGGTCGTGCGCAAGACCGGCCCGGAGTTCGGCAAACGCCTGGAAGGCTACCCGATCATACTCCCGGCCCAGAATCCGTGCGTGTTCTGCACCGGACTGCCGTGCATCACGGCCTGCAAAACCGGCGCGTTGGTGGCACCCGCCGTGGGCGCACCCGTGCGCATCGGCCTGGCCGTCGTCAACGCCGCGACCTGCTACATGGGCCAGGGCCAGCCCTGCGATTACTGCGTCAAGGAATGCCCGGTCAAACCCAAGGCCATCGCGCTCGGCGCGCGCGGCCTGCCCGCCGTCGTCAACGCCGACACCTGCACGGGCTGCGGAGAGTGCGCCCAGATCTGCCCCGCCAACGCGATCACCATAGAGGCCATGCGATGATTAAACTTCTGCTCCTGACCGCTCTTGTCGCCCGCGCGGCCGAAGCCCCCTCGCAATTTCAGAAGGATGCCACTTTATTCCAGGCTAAGTGCGCGAAGTGCCACACCGTCGGCCGCGGCGACCGCGTCGGCCCCGACCTGAAGGGCGTCTCCGAGCGCCGCGAAAAGGCCTGGATCATCGGGTTCATCACGAAGACCAACGAGTACCTCGACAACGATCACGAGGCGAAGGAGCTGATGGCGCGCTTCAACGGCGTGCGCATGGAGAACACGAACCTCAGCGAAGCGCAGGCGCAAGGCGTTCTGAACTATATCAACGCGGCGTCCAAGGGGCCCGTCGGCCCCGAGGAAGAGGCGGAGCCGGAAGTCCAAGATCCGGCGTCGAAGCTCCGCACGCCGGACGAGGGCCGCGGCGCGTCCTGGCCCGGCCTCGCGCTCACCTTGCTCATGTTGGCGTTCGCGGTCGCGGTCTGGCAAGCCGGATTCGCCGTGCCCGCCGCGGTTCTTCTCACCGTCGCCGCGGGAGCCGGCTACTGGAGCCTGGGCGGGAGACGGTATTACCGCCTTCTGGGCGACCAGCAGGGTTATGCCCCTGCACAGCCGATCGCCTACTCTCACGCGCAGCACGCCGGCAAGATGAAGATCGACTGCCTGTACTGCCACTACGGAGCGACGCGCAGCGACGTCGCCGGCGTTCCGCCCTTGTCGGTGTGCATGAACTGCCACGGCGCCGTGCGCAAGCCGACGGGCGCCTCCGAACCCTCGGCGGAGATCGCGAAGTTCATCAGCGTCTGGGAAACACGCCTGAGTAGCGCGCCTCAATCCATCCAGTGGAATAAGGTTCACGACCTTCCGGATTACGCCCACTTCTCGCACCGCGTCCATGTCGCCGACAACATCAAATGCCAGGAATGCCACGGCCCGGTCCAGGAGATGTCGGTCATGCGCCAAGCCTCCTCGCTGTCGATGGGTTGGTGCATCGAATGCCACCGCAAAACTAAATCCGACGCGCCGACGCACTGGAAACGCTCCGGGGGGCCGCTCGACTGCGCGGCCTGCCACTGGTAAGGATTAATATCATGAATGAAGAAGAAGCCCGGAAGCAGGCCGCGGAAGACAAAGTCGACGGCATCAAGCGCCGCGATTTTCTGCAGTTGATGGCCGGCAGCTTCGCGGCCCTGGCCGCCGGCGGCTGCCAGTTCAAGAAGCCCGCGGAAAAAGTCGTGCCGGCGCTCGTCGCTCCGGAAGAAGGCGTCCCCGGCCAAGCCGTGTGGTACGCGACGACCTGCGGCGCCTGCCCGGCGTCGTGCGGCGCTCTGGCCAAGGTCCGCGACGGCCGGCCCATCAAGCTCGAGGGCAACCCCGAGCACCCCGTTTCGCGCGGCGGGCTGTGCGCCCGCGGCCAGGCCTCGCTTCTGGATCTTTACGACTCCCAGCGCTACGCCGCCCCCCGCATCGGCGGATTCCCCGGCAGTTGGGACGAAGCCGACCTCAAGGTCATCCGCGCCCTGGAGAAGGCTCGCGCGTCCGGCAAGGCCATCCGCCTTTTGAGCTCGACCTGGGCCAGCCCCACTGCCCGCGCCGAAATCGCGCGGCTGAGAGCTCGCTTCCCGACTTTTCGCCACGTCGTCTATGACGACCCCTCTTTGCTCGCGTCGGTCTCGGCCCACCGTCTCACGCACGGGCGCGCCAACCTGCCGACCTATCATCTCGAGAAGGCCAAGGCCATCGTTTCCTTCGACGCGGACTTCCTCGGCACCTGGGGCTCGCCGGTGCAGTTCACCAAGGACTGGGCGGCCCGCCGCAAGCCGGACGCCGAACTCAATCTCATGTCCTGGCACGGCCAATTCGAGGCGCGCATGTCGCCGACGGGAGCCAACGCCGACCTGCGCGTGCCGCTCAAGCCCTCGGAGCGCTACGGCACCATGGTCGCCCTCGGCCGCCTCATCGCTCAAAAAATTAACTGGACCGGCGCGATGCCCGCCTCCGGTCCGACCACCGTGTCGCGGACGGTCCTCCTCCAGGTCGCCGAGACCATGGTCGCCGAACGCCGCCGGGCCGTGGTGTTGTGCGGTTCGCCCGACGTCGCCGCGCAGGTCGTCGCGAACTGGATCAATCAAATGCTCGGCGCCTACGAACAGATCGCCGACCTCGAACACCCCTCGCACATCGCCGAAGGCGAGGCGGGAGCCTTCGATACGCTGCTGGAGGAAATGAGTCGCGGCGAGGTTTCCGTGCTGATCGTGCGCGGCTGCAACCCGGCTCAGGACCAGCCGCGCTCCGAGGAATTCCGCAAGGCCGCCGCCAAGGTCGGCACGATCGTCAGTCTCGCCGGGCGCCCCGATGAGACTACGAAGCTCGCGAATGTCGTCTGCCCAGAGCACCACCCGCTCGAATCATGGGCCGATCACGACGCGCACGGCGGCGCGCTCAGCCTGTCTCAGCCGACGATCTCGCCGCTGCGCGGCACGCGCGACGCGCTTGCAACGCTCGCGCGCTGGGACGGCCGCAGCCGGAGCGCGCACGAACTGATCCGCGACCATTGGCGCGCGTCCGTCTTCCCGCGCGTGAAGAAAGCCGGCTCCTTCGAACAATTCTGGGAGGATGCCGTGCGCGCCGGCGTCCTCTCTGTCGATATCGACTCAGGACGGACTTCCTTCAATCCCGCGGTATTATCGACGCTGAAAACTCCGCGGTCCCCTAGCATCGGCTACGAACTCATCGCCTACCAAAGCATCCCCCTCGGCGACGGGCGCCAGGCCAACAACCCTTGGCTTCAGGAGCTTCCCGACCCGATCACGAAAACGACCTGGGGCAACGTCGCCTCATTCTCGCCCGTCGACGCGAAGAGCTTGGGCCTCATCGAAGGCCGGGTCGTCAAGCTCGGCGCCGGAGGCGTCAGCATCGAGCTGCCCGCCCATATCCAGCCCGGCCAGGCCCCGGGCACCGTCGCCGCCGCACTCGGCTATGGCCGCGCCGTCCTCGGCCCCATGGCCGGGAACTTTCCCACGGAGAAAATGCTCCCGATCGACTTCGAGCCCGCGAGCGGCGCCGACGTCATGATGCTCTCTCGTTCTCACGGCGTTTCGGTCGAACTCCTCTCCCGCTTCGAACGCCTGGCTAAAACCCAGACCTACGACCATCTCGTCGATCCGTTGATGGGAGAAAAACGCGACCTCGTGCGTCAGACCGTCCTGGCGGATTTCATGCTCAATCCGCGCGCCGACAACCCCGAAGAGGAGAAGGCGGAAAGCCTCTGGAAAGAGCACGAGTACACGGGCTTCCGCTGGGGCATGGCCATCGATCTCAACTCCTGCACCGGCTGCTCATCGTGCGTTCTCTCCTGCAATGTGGAGAACAATGTCCCCGTCGTGGGCAAGGCCGAGGTCGCCAAGAGCCGCGACATGCACTGGCTGCGCTTGGACCGGTACTACTCCGGAGCGCCCGACGCCGTCGAGGGCAGCCCGGACGTGTCCTTCCAGCCGATGCTGTGCCAGCACTGCGGCAACGCGCCGTGCGAAACGGTCTGCCCGGTTCTCGCCACGGTCCATTCGACCGAGGGCCTCAACATGCAGGTCTACAACCGCTGCGTCGGGACCCGATACTGCGCCAATAATTGCCCCTATAAGGTGCGGCGCTTCAACTGGTTCGACTACGCCCACGCCGACCTGAGCGAGAATCTGGCGCTCAATCCGGACGTCACGGCGCGATCGCGCGGCGTCATGGAGAAGTGCTCCTTCTGCGTCCAGCGCATCTACACCGCCAAGGCCGACGCCAAGGTGGAGGGCCGCAACGTGCGCGACGGCGACATCAAGCCCGCCTGCGCGCAGAGCTGTCCCGCGGAGGCCATCGTCTTCGGCGACCTCAACGATCCGAAGAGCAAGGTCGCCAAGCTCGCCAAGAGCGAGCGGTCCTACCGCGTACTGTCCGAATTGGGAGTTCAGCCTTCGGTGCACTACCTCACTAAGGTCCGCAACAAGAGAGTGTAATCATGTCCACCAGCCACGTCTCCGCTCTGCGCGAGCCGCTCGTCGACGGCGTCAAGGACCTCGGTCAGGTCACCCGCGACGTCTGCGATCCGCTCGACGCCCATCCCACCCCCGCATGGTACGCGGCCTTCGCCGCAGCACTCTGCGCGCTGTCCTACGGCGCGGTGATGGTGATCAGCCAGATCTGGACGGGCATCGGCTCCTGGGGCCTCAATAAAACCGTCGGCTGGTCTTGGGACATCACGAACTTCGTGTTCTGGGTCGGCATCGGCCACGCCGGGACCTTGATCTCGGCGATCCTGTTCCTGTTCCGGCAGAAGTGGCGGACCTCGATCAACCGTTCCGCGGAGGCGATGACCATATTCGCGGTGATGTGCGCCGGCATCTTCCCGCTGATCCACATGGGCCGGCCGTGGCTCGCCTATTGGGTCATGCCCTACCCCAACCCCATGGGTCCGTTGTGGGTGAACTTCCGCTCGCCCTTGCTGTGGGACGTGTTCGCCATCAGCACCTACTTCATCATCTCAGCGACGTTCTGGTTCGTGGGGCTGATCCCGGACCTGGCGACGATGCGCGACCGCCTGCCCGAAGGCTGGCGCAAGAAGGTCTTCGGCTTCGCCAGCCTCGGCTGGAGCGGCTCGCACCGCACCTGGCAGCACTATGAGATGGCCTATCTTCTGCTCGCGGGCCTGGCGACGCCGCTGGTATTCTCGGTGCACACCATCGTCTCTTTCGACTTCGCCACCTCGGTGATCCCCGGCTGGCACGCGACCATCTTCCCGCCCTACTTCGTCTGCGGGGCCATCTTCTCCGGGTTCGCAATGGTGCTGACTTTGATGATCATCGCCCGTAAGGTGATGAACTTCGAGGGCTACATCACCTTGCGCCACATCGGCGCCATCTGCAAGGTGATCCTGCTGACCTCGATGATCGTCGGGCTCGCCTACTCGACGGAGCTGATCATCTCCTATTACAGCTCGAACCACTACGAGCGTTTCGCCTTCATCAACCGCATCAAAGGCCCGTTCGCCGGCTTCTACTGGATGATGGTTTTCTGCAACGTCCTCGTGCCGCAGACGCTGTGGTTCGAGAAGATCCGCCGCGACGTGCGCGTGCTCTTCCTCATCTCCATTCTCATCAACGTGGGCATGTGGCTCGAGCGCTTCGTGATCATCACCATCTCACTGCACCGCGACTATCTGCCCTCGAGCTGGACGGATTATTCGCCGACCTACGTCGAGATCGGCACCTACATCGGCAGCTTCGGCCTGTTCTTCACTTGTTTCCTGTTGTTCTGCCGCTTGCTGCCGATGATCGCCATCAGCGAGGTTAAGGGCGTGCTGAGCTACGCGCGAAGCGATCAAGACAAGGAGAGCCGTCATGGCCACTAAGACTTTCGTCGGCGTCTTCGATTCCGATCACGCCGTGCTCGCGGCCGCCCGCGCGGCGCACAGAAGGGGAATGAACATCCGCGACGCCTACACCCCGTTCCCCGTGCACGGCATGGACGAGGCCTTGAGCCTGCCGCCCTCGTGGCTGAGCCGCGCCTGCCTCGCGCTGGGCGCCTCGGGCCTGACCTTCGCCCTGTCGTTCCAATATTGGGTCTCGCTCTTCAATTGGCCGATGAACATCGGCGGCAAGCCTTTCGACGCCTCCCCCGCGCTGATTCCGATCGCCTTCGAGATCACGGTCCTCGTCGCCGGCGTCGGCACGGTCGCGACCTTGCTGGTCTTTCGAAATCTCCTTCCCGGCCGGCGGGCGCCCCTCACGGCCCTCGGCGCCACCGACGACAAATTTCTTCTCGTCATCGACGACGTGCCCGATCAGGAACTGAAAGCGTTCTTCAAGGAACACGGCGCCGTCGACGTCAAGGAAGTCCTGGGAGGCGCGAAATGAAACGCCTCGTCATCCCCGCCGCATTGCTCCTCGGCGCTTTGCTGGCGCTGGTGCTCGCCACCCGCCGCGATCTCACGCAGCCGCACCTGCGGCTGTTCAACGAGATGGTCAAGTCCCCCGCGTCCAAGTCCCAGACCGACAACGCGATCCTCCCGGGCGGCCTCACACAGCAGACGCCGCCGGCCGGGACCTTCCCGCGAGGCGGCACGACTTTCCATTATGGACCGTCTCTCGAGGAACGCGCGCGCGCGGCCCGCGAGCTCAGAAATCCCATGTCCCCCACGCTCGACAATCTCGAGCGCGGCAAGGTCTCCTATTCGCAGTACTGCCTCCATTGCCACGGCGCCAAAGGCCGCGGCGACGGCGGCGTCGCGAAATCATTCCCCGCGTTGTCCTTCTCCCTGGCCGGAAAATCCTCCTTCGACCTTCCCGACGGCGAGCTCTTCCACATTCTCACCTACGGCCGCAACAACATGCCGCCGCACGCCGCCCAGCTGCCGATGGACGAGCGCTGGCGCGTCGTCTCGTATCTGCGCGAGCTCCAACGCACCGAGATCGCGCGGCTCGGGCCCCTGGCGGAGATTCCCGAGGACCCCCGCCGCCTGCACCTCGTCTCCGAGTCCTACGGCAAGGAGCTGTTCGCGCAGAACTGCTCCGCCTGCCACGGCGCCGAAGGCCGCGCCGGCGTGCCCGGCGTGCCCACGTTGCACCTTCCGTCCGTGCTCTCCATGGTGGACGACGACTACTACATCGACATCATCACCCACGGCCGCAAGGGCTCGCAGATGCCCGCCTGGGAGAAGACGCTCACGCGCACGCAGATGCTCAGCATCATCAAGCACCTGCGCACCTGGGACAACGCAACGCCCGACCGCGCCGCGGTCCTCGCGCAGGCCTCCGATCCCAAACGCGGCGAGGCGATCTTCCGCGGACGCTGCGCGGCTTGCCACGGCCGCAACGGCCAGGGCGGCATCGGCAACACCCTCAACAGCCCGAGCTTCCTGTCGATCGCGTCCCCGCAGTTCTTCCGCGACATGGTCATCAGCGGGCGCAAGCACACCGCCATGCCCGCCTCCTACAATCTCTCGACGGGAGAGATCGGCGACCTGGTCGCCTATCTCGGCTCCTGGTCGCGTCCCCGCCACAGCCTGGCCGAAGTCCGGGACCTGCTGCCCGCGGCCTCGGCCGAGATCGGCGCGAAGATCTTCTCCGCGCGCTGCGCGTCCTGCCACGGAGTCCAGGGCGAGGGCGGCATCGGCTCGCGGCTGAACAGCGACTCTTTCCTGAGAATGGCCGACGACGAGTTCTTATTCAACGCCGTCTCGAAGGGACGTCCCGGCACGGCGATGCCGGCCTGGTACTTCCTTCCCTCCCGCGACGTCGCCGACCTGCTCAAGTTCATGCGCACCTGGCAGAAGAGCGAAAGCGTCGCGCTCAATCGCCCCGCGCGCCGCGGCGAGCCCGAGTTCGGCAAGCTCATCTTCGACAAGGCCTGCATCGCCTGCCACGGTCCCGAGGGACGCGGCGGCGTCGGCGGACAGATCGGGAACGCGGTCTTCCTCGCCTCGGCCAAGGACGAGTTCCTCTGGAGAACGATCGCCCAGGGCAAGCAGGGAACCGGCATGAAGGGATTCCTGGAAGGCCACAGCGCCGGGACCTTGATGTCCTTGAATTCGTCGGATATCGACCATGTCGTGTCGTACCTGAGGACACTCGGCTCCAAACCCCGCGTCGACCTGCTCGACCGGGAATTCCCCGGCGCCTCGGCGGACGCGGGCAAGGAGATTTTCCTCGGCAAGGGCGGCTGTTCGAAGTGCCACGGCCAGCAGGGCGAAGGCTCCAGCGGTCCCTCGCTTAATGCGCTCGGCTTCCTCAAAGCGGCCTCCAACGGCTATTTGGCCGCGACCATCATCATGGGCCGGCAAGGCACGGAGATGCGCGCCTTCGGCCAGGCCGGCAATGTCACCCAGCTCAGCCAGCGAGAGGTCATGGACCTCGTCGCCTACATACGTTCCTGGGAGAGGAATCCCCCGAACACGACCCGCGTCATCGACCGGACTGAAAGCTCGGCGCAGGAAGGCGCGGAGCTCTTCAAACGCTACTGCCTGGCCTGCCACGGCGCGGAGGGGCGCGCCCAAGCTTCGACCGGAACCAAGGGCTACGCGCCCTCGCTCAACACACCGGAGTTTCTGCATGCCGCCGACGACGGCCTGTTGATGGCGACCATCGCCCTGGGACGGCCGAACACCGCCATGCGTCCCTTCGGCGCGGGCGCCGGCGGCGTGGCCGAGCTCTCCGCCGCCGACATCCGCAAAATCGTCGCCTACATGCGCTCCTGGGAGAATAAAAAATGACCCGCCGATCACTCCTGGACCCCCAGGCCCGGTCCGTCTGCACGGTTCTCGCCGTTCTCGGCGCGGCCGCCTTCCTCATCGGTCTCAAGCTGGCGCCGCAGCGGGCGCTGGCCGGATTTCTTCTTGGCAATACTTACTTCCTCATGCTCGCCGTCACGGCGCTGGTCTTCATCGCCATCCAGAACCTGGTCGGGGCAGGCTGGCCCGTGCTGTTTCGACGCGTTCCGGAAGCGATGACGGCCTATCTCCCCGCAGGAGCGCTGGGCATGCTGGTCCTGCTGCTCGGATCGCACTCGCTCTATCATTGGGCGCACCATGCGGCCGCCGTCCACGATCAGATCCTTCACGCCAAGGCCGGCTACCTGAATCTGCCCTTCTGGGCCGTGCGCGCCGCCGCGATCCTGTCGCTGTGGATGGCGTTCGCAAGAGCCATCATCAAGAACTCGCGACGGCAGGATGTGGACGGGAGCGTCGCGCACACGCACAAAAACAAGCGGTTGTCCGCGGCCTTCATGGTCGTCTTCGGCGTCACCTTCACGCTCGCTTCGATCGACTGGATCATGTCCCTTGAACCGCACTGGTACAGCACGATGTTCCCCTGGTACATGTTCGGCGGCGCGTTCGTTCATGTTCTCGCGACCATCGCCCTGCTGACGGTCCTGCTGCACCGGCGCGGCCTGTTCGCGGAGTTCAACGAGCATCATCGCCACGACCTGGGCAAGTATGTGTTCGGCTTCGGCGTGTTCTGGGCCTATCTCTGGTTCTGCCAGTTTCTGTTGATTTGGTACGCGAACATCCCCGAAGAGACCGCCTACTACGTTCTGCGATCATCCCGCGGTTGGATGGCCGTGCAGATGCTGAGCCTTACGGCGAATTTTCTGCTGCCCAGCGCCCTGCTCATCCGGATCCTGTCCAAGAAGGACGACAAGACCTTGATCGCGGCATGCGTGTCGGTGTGCCTGGGACGCGGGCTCGATCTGTACGTCATGATCATGCCCTCCATCTCGGGCGCGGCCCGGCTTCATTGGCTCGACCTGCCCATCTTCCTCGGCCTGGCGGGCGTCTTCGTCCTTCTCTTCGACCGGGCTTTCGCCTCGGCGCCGGCGGTTCCGGAGAAGGACCCGTATTTAGTCGAGAGCCTTCATCATCACGGTTAAGCAAGGAGAGAATGTGAAAGCAGCGATCCAGGAACTCATGGACGATCACACGGTCATCCTGCGCATGCTCGGCGTTCTGGAAGGCATGTGCCGCCGTCTCAGCGATGGGGGGCGCGTCGAATCCGTGGATCTGGACTCCGCGCTCGACTTCATCGCGATCTACGCCGATCAGACCCATCACGGCAAGGAAGAGGACTATCTCTTCACCGCCATGGAGCGCGCCGGTTTCCCCCGCGACGGCGGGCCGGTGGGAATGATGCTCATCGAGCACCGCCAAGGCCGCGAGTTCGTACAGGCTTTGCGTCTGGCCGCCAAGGGTCTCAAAGAGGGTTCGCCCTCGGCCGCCGAAGACGCGATGAGCGCCGCGTCGGGCTACGCCCAGCTTCTGGCCCACCACATCTTCAAGGAGAACAACATCCTCTACCCCATGGCTCTAAACGCCATTCCGAAAGAGGACTGGGAGACGATGACGAGGGACTTCGCGCGCGTCGAGGCGGAGCGCATGGGTCCGGTGAAGCGCGCCGGCTATGAGGCTCTTGTGGCGCGCCTCGAAACCGTATATCCGCCGTTGGAAAAGGGCCGGAATGTTGCTCGGCAGTCCGGAGCATGTCCGCCTCGATAGGCTACGTCGGTCTGATCTGCTTCGCCCTGGCGTGGATTCCCCAATCGCTGGAGACCATCCGCGCCGGACGTTGCGCGGTCAACCGCTCCTTTTTGGCTCTCTCGGCCATGGGCAGTTTCGCGCTGACCCTCTACGCGTACTCCCGGGGCGACACGGTGTTTTACAGCCTCAACGCGCTGACCACGGCGGGCGCATTGACCAACATCTACTTCAGCTTCTTCCCTCGAATATGGATCCGCTGAGCTGGCACGCGCGCAAGGCGGTCCGCGCCCGCACGCCCTTGCCCGGCGACGCGCCCGCGCCCGAACGCGCGAACACAATCGAGATCCTACTCGAGCGCCTTCGCCAAGCCGGCATCAACGGCGACTTCGAATCGAGGACGCTGTACACCCGCCGCCTCCCCCCCGGCTGCCGCTCCTGTCTCGCCGGGCGCGGCACGAACCTGCTCGTCACCGGCCTGTGCACGCGCGACTGTTTTTTCTGTTTCAACCACAAACCGCGTGTGGACGAGACCGTCGTCCACGGCATCCCCATCTCCGACCCCTCCGAGGCCCCGGAGATCGTCGAGCGCTTCGGCTTGCGCAGCGTCGGTCTGTCCGGCGGCGAGCCGCTGCTGCGTCCGGAACGGGTTCTCGCCATATTGCGCGCGCTCAAGGCCATGCCCCGGCCTCCGCGCGTGGACCTCTACACCAACGGCGACCGGGCCGACGACCTCACCTTGCTCGAACTGCGCCGCGCGGGCCTCGACGCGATCCGCTTCGACTTGGCCGCCCGGGGCTACGACTTAGAGCCCGTGCGCCGCGCCCATTGGATCTTCGAGGAGGTCGCCGTCGAGATTCCCGTCATCCCCGAGCACAAGAAGCAGCTCGAACGCATGGTCCTCGAACTCGACGCGATGGGCGTGCCTTTTCTCAACATCCATGAGCTGTTTCTCTGCGCGGAGAACCGCGACCGAGTCGTTTCAGACGGCCAGGTTCCCCTCAAGGTCGATTCGCCCCACCTTCTCTGGCGCCCGACGGCGGAGAGCGGCGTGGCCGCCCTCGAGCTTCTCCTTTTCGCCCTCGCGCACACGCGTTCCCTTTCGGTGTATTACTGCTCCTGCGGCACCCAGGAGGTCATCGCCTCCCGCGGCCTCGCCCGGCAGCGCACTAGACCGAGCGGTTCGTAGCCGCCCGGCCTGCGCTTGTCACTATTGGCCTTTATGGTGCGACACAGCCGGTATGGCGACCGACTTTCTCGACGGTTTACAGCCTCTGTTTGATTGTCTGACGGACGGTGTCTGCGTGGCCGACGCGGACGGGAAGCTTCTCTACGCCAATGCGGCCGCGGGCACGTTGCTCGGCCCGAAAGTCGCCGCGCTCACGCAAGAGGCGATCTGCGGCATCCTCTGCGGCGGGCTGGAAGGCCACAGTTGCGACGAGGCCGCGAACTGTCCTCTGCGCGTTCCGCGAGGCCCGGTTCACGCGGCGACGTTCAAGGGACGCTTCGCCCCCACGGGCCGCGATCTGCGGGTGCGCTGCATGCGGGTGCGGCTTCCCAGCCACGACCGGCATTTTCTCCTCGTCGAAGACGTCACCGCCCAAGCCGAGGCCGGAAGGCAGAAGGAGGAGTGGCGGCAGATGCTCGCCCACGACTTCCGCAGTCCGTTGACGATCGCGCTCGGCACGTTGCGCGCCGTCGAAGACATGGGCGCCGGGCACCCCTTGGCCGCCGACGATTTGGCGCTCGTCGAGGGCGGTGTGCGGAACTGCCGCCGTCTGGAGGCTTTGATCAACGCCTATCTCGATACGAACCGGCTCGAGGACGGCGCGATGCCCGTGCATTCCGGGACCGTCGGCGTCGAGGCGCTGATTCGAAGCGTCGTCGAGGAGCACGCGCCCGCGGCCGCCACAGGCGGGCAGCTGTTGACCTACAACGCCCCCCCGACGCTGACTGCACGCGCCGATCCGGAGCTGCTGCGTCGCGCGTTAAGCAATATCCTCGGCAACGCCCTCAAGTTCACGCCGCAGGGCGGACGGATCTCGCTGGACGCTTCGTTGCTTGAAAATATCGTGCTCATTCGCGTTACCGACAACGGCCCGGGCATCCCGGCCCGTGACCTGCCCCACATCTTCGACCGCTATTATCAGGGCGACAACGGCGGCCGGCGTCACGGCCTGGGCCTCGGCCTGACCTTCTGCCGCGCCGCCATGCGGGCGATGGGCGGCGAGATCGAGGCCGAATCGGATGAAGGGCGCGGGGCCGTCTTCACCTTGCGTCTGCCGTCCGCCGCTCCGGGAGGTCCGTCATGAGCGTATTCACGTCGCTGGCCGAAGAGCACGCGCTTCTGCTGCGCGTCATCGGACGCCTGGAGCGGGGCGCCGTCGATCCCGACCCGCGCGCGGCCGACCGCGAGACGCGCAACACCTTGCTCGTCCTGCTCCGGGCGCTGGAGGCGCACGAGCGGCTCGAGCACCTGGTTTTCGACGAAGCCCCGGCGATGAGCACCCCGGACGGCGAGCGGGCGCGCCGGCTCATCGAAGGCCAGCATTTCGTGCTGACCCGCCTGCGTGAAGAGGCCCGGGACCTGCTCGCGCAGAAGCCGGACGGCGACGGGGTCGCCCTGCGCGCGGCGGCCGTGCGTCTGGCGCGCCTGCTGCGCCTTCACTTCACGGACGAGGAGCGCAAGCTCTGGCCGACCTTCAACGCCGTCGCCGGGCGTTCGACCTTGCACCGCCTCTCGCGTCAGGCCAGCGTCCAGCTCCGGCTGATGACGCGGGAAATCGACCTCTACTGGGCCGCGATCAACGACTATATGACCGGCGACCGCTGACGCTTCGCCGGCTTCTTCTTGGCGAGCGCGACCAAAGCGCGCAGGAAGTCCATGGTCGTCACGATCCCGGCGAGCTTGTCCCCCTTGGTGATCAGGACCCGGTGTATGCGGCTGTCGATCATGACCTTGGCCACCTTCTCGACCGGCGTCATCTCGTCGAGCGCGATCGCGCCCGGCGTCATGATCTGCTCCACGCGGGTTTGATCGAGCTCCTCGATGTGAAGGCCGGCTGAGCGGACCGAATCGTCGAACTCCCGGTGGTAGGAGGGAATTCCGCTCGGCGCCTCGCGGCGCGTGCGCACGAGATCCGTCTGGGACACGACTCCGAGGATCGCCCCCACCTCGTCGACCACCGGCGCGCCGCTGATGCATTTCTCCTCGAAAATCTTCGCCAGCTCCGGCAAGGTCAGCCAGCTTTCCACCGAGACGACCTTCTTGCGCATGATATCTTTTGCCAGCATAATCCCTCCCCAAACGAGACTTGCGCCGCGATATTCCGCGTGCAACATTACGACTCAGAGCCCCTTGTAAGTCGTCAAAGTTCGAATGTACTGCTGACGCTCGAAGGCGCTCGGATCGGCGCAGTTGCGCTGGCTCATGCTGCCCCGCAATTGCGTGACTGAGACGTACTCGCGCTCCGTCATCCAGCGCGTGATATCCGCTTCGATCGTTTTGATGTGCTCGATGCCGAATTTATAAAGCGCCGAGCACAGCATCGTCGTGGTTGCGCCCGCCATCAGAAGCTTCAGCGAGTCCATCGCGGTGTGGATGCCGCTCGTCGCCGCCAGGTCGGCCTTGATGCGACCCGACAAAACCGCCGTCCAGTGCAGCGGCAGGCGCAGGGCCTGCGGCGTGCTGAGCAGGAGATTGGGGCGCACCTCGAGCCGCTCCAGGTCGAAGTCGGGCTGATAGAAGCGGTTGAACAGCACGAGGGCCCCGGCACCGGCATCGTCCAGCCTCTTGGCCATGCTCGCCATGTTGCTGAAAAAGGGCGCGAGCTTGACGGCGACCGGAATGCTCACCGCCGAGCGCACGGCGGTCAGAATATCGACGTGGACGCGCTCCACCTCGGAGCCCGGAACGGCGGGATCGGTGGGGATGCAGTAGATGTTGAGCTCGAGCGCGTCCGCGCCGGCGCTTTGAATGTCGCGCGCGTAGCTCGTCCACCCGCCGAGCGACGTGCCGTTGAGGCTGGCGATGATGGGAATACGCGACGCCGCCTTGGCCTTGCGGATGTGGTTCAGGTAGCTCTCCGGGCCCCAGTGAAAATTCTCCACGGCCGGAAAGAAGCTCTGCGCCTCGGAGAAAGCGTCGGTGTTCGCGCTCAGGTGCGCGAGCAGGTCGTCGCGATCGCGCGTCAGTTGCTCCTCAAACAGCGAGCTCAGAACCACGGCCGAAGCCCCCGCGTCCTCCAGGCGGCGGATGCCGTCCAAAGTCTCCGAGAGCGGACTGGCCGAGCACACGAGCGGCGTGCGCAGCTTGAGTCCGAGATAGGTCGTCGTCAAGTCCATGGTCATTTCCTCAGGCCGCCGCGTGCGGCTTGCGTTGGGACAGGTATTCGTACAGGTCCCAGCGCGTGCGCGCGTCCTCCTGCGCCAGATCAAAAAGGGCCTTGGCCTCCTCGGGCTTGCTCTTGAGCAGCATCTGAAAGCGGTTCTCGCTCGCCATGTACGCCCCCAACCCCGCAGGCCGCGTCGGCTTGGAATCAAGAGTCAACGGCGCATCTCCGGCGCGCGCGCGCTCCGGCGAGTAGCGGTAGAGAATGAGCTTGCCCGTGTCCGCCGCGGCCTTCTGGTTCTGCATGCCGGTGCGCATATCGATGCCGTGGGCGATGCAGTGGCTGTAGGCGATGATGAGCGCGGGCCCGTCATAGGCCTCCGCCTCGAGGAAAGCCTTGAGCGTGTGCTCGTCGCGCGCGCCCATGGCGACCGAGGCCACGTAGATGTTGCCGTAGGACATGGCCATGAGGCCCAGGTCCTTCTTCGCGGCGGGGTTGCCGCCGCTGCTGAACTTGGCCACGGCGCCTCGCGGCGTGGATTTCGACTTCTGGCCGCCGGTGTTGGAGTAGACCTCGGTGTCGAGAACCAGCACCTTCACGTTCCTGCCGCTGGCCAGCACGTGGTCGAGGCCTCCGTAGCCGATGTCGTAGGCCCAGCCGTCGCCGCCGACGATCCAGACGCTCTTGCGCGTCAGCGCGTCGGCCAGGCCGAGCAGGCGGCGGGCTTTCGCGTCCTTGAGGCTCGCGAGTTTCTTTTTCAGAACGACGACGCGCTCGCGCTGCTCGTGGATGCCGGCCTCGTCCTTCTGCGTCGCGTCGAGAATCGCGCGCGCGAGATCCTCGCCCACGGCCGGGGCCAGCCGCTTCAGCAACTCCCGGGCCGCGCCGGTCTGCTGGTCGACGGACAGGCGCATGCCCAGGCCGAACTCGGCGTTGTCCTCGAACAGCGAGTTGGCCCACGCGGGGCCGCGGCCCTCGTCGTTTTTCGCCCACGGGGTTGTCGGCAGGTTCCCCCCGTAGATCGAGGAACAGCCGGTGGCGTTGGCGATGAGCAGGCGGTCGCCGTACAGCTGGCTGAGAAGTTTGAGATACGGGGTCTCGCCGCAGCCCGAGCAGGCCCCGGAGAATTCGAAGAGCGGACGCTGGAACTGCTCGTGACGGATCGAGCCGTTCTTGATGAGACCGCGGTCCACCTCCGGCAGCCCGAGGAAGAATTCCCAGTTCTTCTTCTCGTCTTCCCGGATGGGCGCGATCGGCCGCATGTTGAGGGCCTTGAGCTTCGTCTCCGACTTGTTGCGCGCGGGGCAAACGTCGACGCAGATGCCGCAGCCGGTGCAATCCTCGACGGATACCTGCAAGGTATATTTCAGCCCCTTCCACTCGCGGTCCTTGGGATCGCAGGACTTAAAAGAGTCCGGGGCCTTATCCAAGAGCTCCGGAGCGTACACCTTCGGCCGGATCACGGCGTGCGGGCAGACGATGACGCATTTGGCGCATTGGATGCAGACCGACTCGTCCCAGACGGGGACCTCCTGCGCGAGGCCGCGCTTTTCCCACTGCGCGGTCCCCGTCGGATAGGCGCCGTCCACGGGGAAGGCGCTGACCGGCAGGCGGTCTCCCTCGCCGGCGCACACCGGCCCCAGCACGTCGCGCACGAAGCCGGGCGCCCCGGCGGCGACCGGCGGCACGAGCGGCGCGGACTTGGCGGCGCCCGCCGGAACGACGACCTGATGGAGGTTCTTCAGGCTTTCCTCGACGGCGCGCAGGTTTTTTTGGACCAGCTCCTCGGACTTCTTGCCGTAAGCCTCGCGGATGGACTCGCGGATAGCCTCCACCGCTTTTTCCTTGGGAAGCACGCCCGAGATCGAGAAGAAGCAGGCCTGCATCACGGTGTTGATGCGACCGCCGAGGCCGTTGTCGCGGGCGACCTTGTACGCGTCGATGACGAAGAAGCGCAGCTTCTTGGCGCGGATCTCGTCTTGGTCGTCCTTGGGCAAGGTCTCCCAGGCCTCGAGCGGGCCCGCGGCGGTGTTGAGCAGGAAGACGCCGCCCGGGGCGAGCATGCGCAGCATTTTGTAACGGCCGACGAAGGAAGTCTGGTGGCAGCCGAGGAAGCCCGCCTGCTCGATGAGATACGGCGCGCGAATCGGATTGGGGCCGAAGCGCAGATGCGACACCGTCATCGCCCCCGACTTCTTGGAATCGTAGACGAAGTAGGCCTGAACGAAAGACTCGGTGTGATCGCCGATGATATGGATGGTGTTCTTGTTGGCGCCCACGGTCCCGTCGGAGCCGAGGCCGTAGAACACAGCGCGCACGACCTCATCGCCTTCGACGGACCAGGCGGGATCGTACGTCAGGCTCAGATGCGTGACGTCGTCCTCGATGCCGACCGTGAAGCGCGGCTTCGGCGCGGGCCCGGCCAACTCGTCGAAGACGGCCTTGGCCATCGCGGGCGTGAATTCCTTCGAGGAAAGACCGTAGATGCCGCCGATGACGCGAAGATCGGAACGCCCGCCGCGCTGCAGCGAGGCGACGGCATCGAGGAACAACGGCTCGCCCGCGCTCCCCGGCTCCTTCGTGCGGTCGAGCACGGCGATCATTTCAGTGGTTTTCGGCAACGCGGCGCAGAACAAGGTCGCGTCAAACGGGCGGTAGAGCCGGACCTTCAGCACGCCGGTCTTCGCGCCCCCGGCGTTGAGCGCGTCGACGGTCGCGTGGAGCGTCTCCGCGCCGGAGCCCATGACGACGACGACCCGGTCGGCGTCGGCGGCGCCGTGGTATTCGTAAATCTTGTAGGCCCGGCCGGTGAGCTTCGCGAAGCGATCCATCGTCGTCTGCACCACGCCGGGCACCGCGTCATAGAACGGATTGGCCGCCTCGCGCGATTGGAAATAGACGTCGGGATTCTGGGCGGTTCCGCGCAGAACCGGGCGGTCCGGCGTCAGCGCGCGCGCGCGATGCGCCTCGACGAAGGATTCGTCGATCAGTTCGCGCACAACCGCGTCGGGCAAGGTCGAAATCTTATTGATCTCGTGGCTGGTGCGGAAACCGTCGAAGAAGTGCACGAACGGCACGCGCGTCTCGAGCGTCGCGGCGTGCGCGATCAGAGCGAAGTCGCCGGCCTCCTGCACGGAATTGGATGCGAGCATGGCCCAGCCCGTCGCGCGCGCGGCCATGACGTCTCCGTGATCGCCGAAGATGGACAACGCGTGCGTCGCCAGCGAGCGGGCCGCGACGTGGAACACGGCCGGGGTCAGCTCTCCGGCGATCTTGTACATATTGGGGATCATCAGAAGGAGGCCCTGCGACGCGGTGAACGTGGTCGCGAGCGACCCGGCCTGCAGCGCGCCGTGTATGGCGCCGGCCGCCCCCCCTTCGCTTTGCATCTCCAAGACCGAGGGCACGTCGCCCCAGATGTTTCCGCGCCCCTCCGAGGCCCATTGATCGGCCCATTCCCCCATCGCCGAAGAGGGAGTGATGGGATAGATGGCGACGACTTCGCTCAAGCGGTACGCGACATCCGCGACCGCTTCGTTGGCATCGACGATCTGAAATGGCGTGGGCATAGGCTCTCTCGGCCAGGCAACAAAGCGGCCAGCATGGCCGGAATGTTGCCTGCCGAAGGCTATGCTCCCCCGCGAACACGGCGCCTGGGCCATCGTCCTGGCGCCGCTTCTGATCGGATTCTCCGCCGCGCCCGGGTTCTCCCCGGCCGCGGCCGGCCTGTTCGCGCTCGGCGCGCTGGCGGCGTTCCTCCTGCGCACTCCGCTTCAAGCTTTGCTCGCGAGCCGCGACGACCGCCGGGCCCTGCGCTGGCTGGCTTTGTATGCCGCGTCGGCGACGGCCGGCTTCCTGCCGCTCATCGCGCTGATGGGACGCCCGAATCTTCTGTTCTTCGCCATCCCCGCCGGCGCGATGCTGGCCGCGAACCTGGCGGCCACCCGGGCCGGCCGCCGCTTCGACGCGCTCAACGAAGCTTCCGGCGTCGTGACCCTGTGCCTGACCGCGCCCGCCGCGTATTACGCGGCGTCCGGCGCGCTCGATGCCCGCGCCTGGACGTTGTGGCTGCTGTGCTCGGTCTTTTTCCTTGGACCCATCTTCTACATCAAGATGGCCGCTCTCCAACACCGCGCCGCCATGGACGCCGCGCTTCTGCCCGGGCTGGCGCGCATGCGCCGGCTTTCGCTGGGCTATCACGCGGCGGCGTTGGCCGGCGTCGTCGCCTGGACGGTCTGCGGCGGGCTGCCGGTGTTGGCGGCCGTCCCCTTCGCGCTCGCCTTCGCGAAGACCGCCGCGCGCGGCGGCCGCGCGCCTCAACGCGCCGACTTCCGCGCCCTCGGCTACATGGAGGTCGCTTACTCCGCGCTATTTGTTATCGTCATGTCCGTCATGTCGCGACAAGGATCAATATGAAACGACGGACTCTTCTCGTGCTCGCATGCCTGCTCGCTTTCGCCCGCCCCGCCGCCGCGATCGATCTGTCCGGAACCGTCCTGGAAACGATCGACGCCGAGTCCTACACCTATCTCCGGCTCGACACCGCCGTGGGCAAAAAGTGGGCCGCGGTCAGCAAGACCACGGTCGCGAAGGGCGCGAAGATCCGCGTCTACGGCTCGGTCAACATGCAGAATTTCGAGAGCAAAACCCTGAAGCGCACCTTCGACAACATCGTCTTCGGCTCGCTCGAAGCTCCGTCGGCGCGGGCGCACGGCATGCCCTCCGGCCACGGCGCGAAGGTCACGGTCCCCGACCTCGGCCCGATCAAGGTGGATAAGGCCTCCGGCCCCGCCGCGCGCACGGTCGCGGAGCTCTACGCGCTCAGGACTGAACTCAAAGGCAAGGAGATCGTCCTCCGGGCTAAGGTCGTGAAGGTCACGCCCGAGGTCATGGGCCTCAACTGGGCGCACCTGCGCGACGGCACGGGCGACGCGAAGGCCGGCGACAATGACTTGACCGTCACGACCAAGGAGACCCTCGTCGCCGGGAAGGTCGTCACGCTCCGCGGCAAGATCACGCTCGACAAGGATCTGGGCGGACGCTACAAGTTCCCGGTGCTGCTCGAAGACGCCAAGCTCAACCCCTGAGGCTCGTAGGCGCAGGACTCGTCCGAAGCCCACGCGTCGCCGGTCACCGCCCAGGAGCGGGCGCGCGACCCTCCGCACACCTCGCGGTACTCGCAGACTCCGCATTTCCCCTTCAGCCGCGAGTGGTCGCGCAGGCCGCGGAATAGTTCGTCGTAGCGATAAATATCCGCCAGGCCGTCCTCGCGGATATTGCCGCGCCGCACCGGCAGAAAGCCCGAGGGGCAGATGTCGCCGAGATGATCGACGAACATAAACCCGTCGGCGGCGTTGACGGCCCGCTTGGGCAGGCGCAGGCCCGCGCGCAGGCTGGCTTGGCGGGCCACGGCGTGCTCGACGCGCCCGGCGACGCCGGAGCCGCCGGCGGCCTCCTGCTGAAGAACGAAGCGCCGGAAGTGCTGGCCCTCGGTCAGCTTGACGACGAAGGGCTTCTCCCGGGTCATCCGGCGCAGCTTGGCGAAGCCCTCCTCGAACTGAGCCGGGGTCAGGCCGCCCAGCTTGGCGCCGCGTCCGACCGGGATCAAAAAGAAAACCTCCCAGAACGCGATGTCAAGCGTCGAGACGAGCGCGGCCAGGGCATCGAACTCGCGCCAGTTCCAGGCGCCGAAGCACGAATTGATCTGGATGGGAATCCCCAGCTCCCGGGCCTGGCGGGCGGCGCGCAAAACCGTGTCGAACGTCCCCGGGGTGCGCCGGAACGCGTCGTGCGACGCGGCGGTCGCGCCGTCGAGGCTGAACGCGATCTGGTCGACCCCCGCCTCCTTCAAAGAGGCCAGACGCTCGCGCGTCAGGTTCGGCGTCGCGGCGGGGATGGTACCCATGCGCAGACCGACGGACTTGCCGTAACGAATGAGCTCCTCCAAATCTTTGCGGTTGAGCGGATCGCCCCCGGAAAGAATCATGATCGGCGTCCCCATCGCCTTGACCTGGTCGATCAGGTTTTTCCCCTCGGCGGTGGTCAGCTCATTTGGGTGCTGCGTCGTGTCCGCGTCGGCCCGGCAATGATCGCAGGCCAAGGCGCAGGAACGGGTCGATTCCCAGATGACGAGCAGGGGCGCCTGTGAAAAGTCGAAAGGAGCGGGGAGCGCGGCCGGGTGTTGGGGGGAAGTGGTCATGACTGGCGGCAGGCAACATTACGGCCACATCACTTTTGGAGTATTTGTATGGCCATCTTGTTTGGCTTATTTGTTGCTACAGTAAGTGGTCATGAAGCCCTCTGAGCGAATCTTCGTCGTGGGACTCAACCACCTCAACGCGCCCGTCGCCTCGCGAGAAAAGGCGGTGGTCTCCTCCCCGGATCTTCCCAAGATGCTCGAAGAACTCAAAGCGCTCGTGCCGCTGGAGGAAGTCGTCGTCCTATCCACGTGCAGCCGCGTGGACATCTTCGCGGTGTGCGCGGATCCGCGCCGCGGCCGCGAGGAGGTCAGCGCGTGGTTCGCGCGCCGGGCCGGCGCCGGAATCCAGTCGTCCTTATATGAGCACGAAGGCGCCGATGCGCTGCGGCATCTCTTTCGCGTCGCCGCGGGCCTCGACTCCTGGATCATCGGCGAAAGCGAGATCCTGGCCCAGGTCAAGAAGGCGTACCAGGCCGCGCTCGCCGGCGGCTTCACCGGCCGCATCCTCAACCGCGCGTTCCAATCGTCGATCGCCTCGGGCAAGGACGTGCGCTCCGCGACCGGCATCCAGAACGGCATCCATTCCATCGGCGGCGCCACCGCCTTGATGGCCAAGCGCATCTTCGGCGACGCGGCGGGAGGCAAGATCCTCGTGTTCGGCGCGGGGCAGACGGCGGAGGCGGTGGTCCGCCACCTGGCCGCGAAGAAATTCGACCGCATCGTCGTCGCCAACCGGACCCTCGAGAACGCCGAGGCCGTCGCCGAGAAGCTCGGCGGCACGGCCGTCGGGCTCGAAGCCGGGCTGGCGCTCCTCAACGAGGTCGAAGTCGCGGTTTTCTCCACGTCGGCGAGCGAGCGGCTGCTCACCGCGGACTTCCTGGCCCACGCGCGCCGGCGCGGCGGCAAGCCCCTGTTCCTCGTCGACCTCGGCGTGCCGCGCAACGTCGAGCCGGCCTGCGCCAAGCTCGAGTCGGTGTACCTCTACGATCTCGACGACCTCAAACGCATGATCTTCGCCAGCATGGAGGGCAAGCACGCCGAGAAGGATCGCGCGGAGCTCCTCGCCGCGCGGGCCGCCGCCGACTGCGCGCTGGAAGCCGACAAAGCGCCGCGAGCCGCGCGGCCGCAGCGGGAGGGTTCGCCGGTATGAACATCTTCCTCTTCCTGTCGCTGCTCGTCCTCCCGGCCTCCGCGCGCGCGGATCAGCGTTTCACCGCCGAGCAGCTCGCGGCGAAGGACTACCGCGACCTGGGACCGAAAGAGATCGACGTGTCCGCCTACCCGGAGGAGCAGCAGAAGAACTACCGGATTTTCGTCAAGGCCTGCTCCTCCTGCCACACCTTGGCGCGGGCCGTCAATTCCCCCCTCGTCTCGCGCGAGGATTGGAGGCGCTCCGTCAAACGCATGCACGCGCGCAGCAAGTCGAACGCGGCCGCGGCCATCGGCGTGCCGGAGGCCAAGGCGGCGATCGAGTTCCTGACTTACGACGCGAAGATCCGCAAGGTCAAGGACGCCGCCGGCTTCAAGGCCAAGACCGCCGAGCTCAAGGCGCTCTACGAGGAAATCCAGAACGAACGCGCCCGGATTCGTCCGGAGGGTCCATGAGACCCTCGATCAAGCCGCTGCAGGCTATCCCGCTTCTGCGGGATTTCAGCCGGGAGGATTGGCGGCGCTTTCAAGAATTGGTGGACGCGCGAACCTACCGCCCCGGAAACGCCCTGTTTTACCAAGGACGCGAGCCTCTCGGGCTGCACTTCATCGTCAGCGGCCGGGTCAAGCTCATCAAGGAAGACCACTCGGGAAGATGCCAGATCGTCCGGATCGCGCATGGACCGGATTTTCTGGGGGACCGGGCTTTTTTCGCGGAAAGGGCGTACGCGTGCACCGGGGAGGTCATGGAAGAATCCGAGATCGGCTTCCTCTCGTCCGACCGCTTCTGGAAGTTTTTCGGCCGCAATCCGAATCTCAACCGCCTGCTCGCCCAGCGTTTCGCCGTCGAGCTCGGCCGCGCCGAAGACTACATGCACTGCCTCTCCGCCTGCACGATCAATACGCGCATGGCCGCCCGCCTGCTCAAGTCCTTGCAGGCGCCCGGCCTCGATCTGACTCCCAAGGGCGAGTTCGTTCTGGCCGAATCCCGCACCGAACTCGCACAAGTTTTAGGAACGACGCCCGAGGCCGTCAGCCGGGCGCTTTCGGCTTTCTGCGTGAAGAATGTCATCGCGGTTTCCGGTCGGCGCGTGCGCGTCCTCAATGAGGACCGCCTGCGCCTGTCGGCGTGCCTGCACGAGCCGGTGAGTTAGAAGAGTTAGGCTTTTGATTTTTATCAAGGGAATCGTTGCCGGAGCTCATAGCGCGAAAGCAATATGCTCGTTATCATGACCGCAGGAAGATCGACCGCACCTACACGAGGAGATCATATGGCTACTCTCAACCGTCTTCGAAACCGCCGGGCCGGGCTCGTCGTGGCGGCGCTAACATCGATACTGATCGCCTCGGTCGCCCTTGCGGCCGAACCGGCCGCCTCCACGACGACCGTGAAGGAACGCATTCCCGACGCCGCTGCCCCGGCCGCCGCTAAGGCGAAGTCTCCGGCCGCGAGCGCCGCCGGCGCCACGATGGTCGGGCGGGCGGCCTGCGCGACCTGCCACGCCGACAAGGATGAAAGCTTCGGCAAAACGTTCCACGGTCGCAAGTCCCAGTCGCAGTCCAAGCTGGCTAATTCCTGCGAGTCCTGCCACGGCGCCGGCAGTCTTCACGCCGAAAGCGGCGACCCGGCCCTGATTCGCAACCCCAAGAAGCTCGAAGCCGGCGAGGCCGCCGACCTCTGCCTCAGCTGTCACACGAACAAGAACGTGATGATGTGGAAGACGAGCCACCACGCTCAGAACGGCTTGAGCTGCCTGCAGTGCCACAGCGTGCACGAAGGGCAGGGGCGCACGTCGCTGAAGGCGAACGCGGTCTTCGAAGAGAAGATTCAGACCGAGACCTGTCTCAAGTGCCACAAGAAGCAGAAAGCGGACATGCGCCTCGCCTCGCACCACCCGTTGCCGGAGGGCAAGATGGGCTGCGTGTCCTGCCACAATCCGCACGGCGGCATCGACGGGAACCTCAAGGCGGACTCGTCCGAGGAGCTGTGCGCGAAGTGCCATGCCGAGAAGGTCGGCCCCTTCGCCAACGAGCATCCCCCCGTGGCCGACAGCTGCACGAACTGCCACATGCCCCACGGCTCGGCCAACGACAAGCTTCTCAAGCAGGCCCCCCCCTACCTGTGCCTGACCTGCCACAAGTTCCCGCATACCACGACGCAGAACGGCTTCACCGGCGTCGCTCTCAGCCGCGAGGAGCAGCGCGGCAGCTGCATGGACTGCCACAAAGAAATCCACGGCTCGGACCGCAAGGCCCGGCTGAAGGACTAGTCATATGAACACTCGATTCGTCTCCCAGAGGATTCCAATGAACACCTTACTGATGACGGGACTTTTGGTCGGCTTGTGCGCCCTGCCCGTTCGAGCGGAAGAATCCGCCTCGGCCGAGTACGGCGGCGGCGTCCGTTACGTGGACCTGGACATCAAGGGAAGCAAAGGGCAGGTCCAGGAATACAACGGCAAGCAATACTTCGTCGGCGAAGGCGACCTGTGGCTGAACAATCAGGGCGCCAAGGGTCTCATCGACCTCGACTTCAACGACATCGGAAGCGGCGAGGAGAACGGCTCGGTGCACGTCGATCTCGGCGACTGGTTCAAGGCCAGCGCGAAGCTCGACCGCATGACTCACCGCCAGAACATGACGGACTTCGGAATCATCGTCAACGGCCAGTTCGTCAAAATTCCGACGGCCCTCTCGAAGCAGCTGTTCGGAGCCGACACGAACATGCTCTACAAGCGCACCGAATCCGAGATCAACCTCGCGGTGTTCGATTCCCAGAACTCGGCGCGCTGGCTTTCGCTCCAGTATTGGAGCGTTTATAAGAAGGGTTCCGCGCCGAACGGCCTGTATACCGGCGGCATCCTCTACTTCGCCGAAGCCAGCGTCGACAACACCACCAATGAGATCGCGTTGGGCGTGGGTCACGACGTGACCGCCGACGGGGCGATGAGCCTGGACCTCATACGCCGCGAGTTCAAGGATGAGTCCGTCATCGTCAAATTCAATCCGGCGACGGCGAACCAGGCCTTCCGGCCCTCCCTCCCGCGGACGGAGATGACCGCGGCGGAGATGCGTTTTCGCTACAACGCGAGCAAGGATCTCGCCTTCACCGGGGCACTGACCGGCCGCCAACGGGAAAACCTCTTCAACCAGTACCGGTTCAACGCCGCCGTGGCCGCGTTCAACGCGGCCTACAAGGCGACCGACAAGCTCTCCTTGACGGCCCGCCTCTACGGCCGCGTCTTCGAAGTCGATGAGAACAAGACCTTCATCAACGTCGTCTCAAACAATCCGCCCGCCAATACCCACCAGCTCGACAAAATGACCGCCAAGGGCGACTTCGCGCTCAGCTACCGCCCGGTCAAACCCGTCCTGCTCAAGGCCGGCTACAAGGTCGAGGTCACGCACCGGCGCGACGCCCCGGCGGAGATCTTCGGCGCCGCCGTGTACTCCGACGGCACCTACGTCTACGCCGGGCAGAACGCCAACAGCGTCGCCACCGACGACGTCAAGCACACCTTCAACGCCGGCATGAAGGCCGACCTGCCCCTCGACATCGAGGTCGACGCGGACTATAAGAAGATGAAGACCAACCGCGCCGCTTTCGTCAATATGCCGACGCAGGGAGACGAGGCGAGCCTCACCGTGAACGTCCCCTTGCCTGGGCATCTGGAGCTCTACGCGATGGCCTTGTATCTCAAAGAGCACAACGCCATCGAGCTCACCAATTACCACCTCACCCGCAACGCCTACCGCACCGGGCTCGACTGGGAAGCGGAGAACCGGGTCTTCGTGGGGGCCGACGCCTCCTATGAGACGACTCGCCGCACGAGCAACGGCTGGTTCGGCGCCACCAACGCGCTCGTCAACCCCGCGCTCACCGGCTTCGAGCATGTGGGCGGCATGTACAACCGCCAGAACAACACGACGACCGGCTTGCACGCCCGCGTGAACCTGCCCAAAGGCTTCGTCGTCAAGGCCAACGGCAGCTACACGTGGTCGACGGTCGCCACCCCTCTGGACATGCAGCCGCGGACCGATCCCGGGCAGTTTCTCGGAGACATCACGCCGGGCGACGTGCGCATCGCGCGCGGCGGAGCGGCGCTTGAGTTCACGCCGGCCAAGTACAAGCACCTGACTGCGCGCGCCAGCTACCGCGTCGACGACTGGGTGGATAAATACGATTCCAACAACAGCGGACGGGCCAGCGTCACGCAGGTTGGTGTGTCGGCTAAGTTCTAAGGCATAATCAGTCACGACGTAAAGGAGAGACTTCCATGAAAATCGCCCTCATGACGGCCGTGACGATCGCCTCGCTGTGCGCCCCCGCCCTCGCGGCGGATGAAAAGCCCACTGCGGATAAGTTCTACGCCGGGAAGTGCGCCTCCTGCCACGGCAAAGACGCCCGCGGCAACGCCAAGATGGCCAAGATGTTCAAGGTCGAAGCCAAGGACCTCGACCTCCTGGGTGAGAAGCGCACCAAGGAAGAGGACGCGGAGTTCACGAAAGCCATCCTCGATGGAAAAGGCAAGAAGATGCCGGCCTTCAAGGCGAAGCTGGCCGGGCTCGACGTGGCCGACCTGATCAACTACATCCAGAGCCTCCGGTCCGCAGAGGCCAAGGCCGCGGCGAAGCCGTGAGCTGCTGCGAGGGCGGTTCTCCCCAACCGGAGACCCCCGAAGCGATCGGCCGCCGCGCGTTCCTGTCCCGCGCGGCGGCCGTTCTCGGCGGCCTGATCGGAGCGGTCCTCGCGGGCGTGGGCCTGGGCTACTTCATCTCGCCGGCCCTGCGCAAGAAGGTCGGCTCCTGGGTCGATCTGGGACGCGCGGGGAGCTTCAAGCCGGGCGCCCCGGTCCTCGTCGAGTACACCCAGCGCAAACGCGACTCCTGGATCACCTCCGAGAGCCGCTCCTCGGCCTGGGTCGTCACCGAAAACGGCAAGGATTTCACGGCCTTCGATCCGCGCTGCACCCACCTCGGCTGCCCTTTCCGCTGGCACGCGGAGGAAAAGAAATTCCTATGCCCGTGCCACACCGCCTCCTTCGACATCAACGGCAAGGTCCTGGGCGGCCCGCCGCCGCGGCCGCTCGACCGCTATGAGACGAAGCTGGAAAACGGCCAGCTCCTGATCCTTCCGAAGAAGCAGGAGCACGCATGAGCGCGGTCTATCTCTGGCTGTGCGAGCGCGCGGGCATCGACAAGATTTGGGAGACCTTGTTCGCCCGCAAGGTGCCCCACGCCAAGGGCCCGGCGGCCTGGCTGTACACTTTGGGCAGCGCGACCTTGATGATCTTCACCATCCAGTTCATCACCGGCGCTTTACTCGCGATGAGCTACGCCCCCTCTCCCGATCACGCTTACGACTCGGTCCGCTTCATCGACGACCACGTCCTGCTGGGACGACTGGTGCACGGACTGCACCATTGGGGGGCGACCTTCATGGTCGTGCTCACGGCCCTGCACATGATGCGCACCTACTTCATGGGCGCCTATAAGTATCCGCGCGAACTGACCTGGATGGTCGGCGTCGGCCTGTTCCTGCTCGTGCTCGGCTTCAGCTTTACCGGCTATCTCCTGCCCTGGGACCAGAAGGCGTACTGGGCCACCGTGGTCGGCGGCAACATCGCGGGACAAACCCCCGTGTTCGGCCCGTACATCTCCAAGATTCGTCTCGGCGGCGAGGACATGGGTGCCGCGACCTTGACGCGTTTTTACGCCATCCATGTCCTGGTTCTGCCCGCCCTCATCGCCGGCGCCATCGGCGTTCACCTCTTTCTCGTGATCTGGAACGGCATCTCCGAAACGCCTAAGCGCGCCGGCAAGCAGGTCGCGCCGTGAACTGGCACGAGGAGTACCGCAAGAAGTACAAGGAGCTCAAGGAAAAGGGCGTCCCCTTCTTTCCCGATGTCGTCCTGCTCGATACGATCGCCGCCTGCCTGGTGTTCGCGCTCCTCGTCTATCTCGCCGCGTTCCATCCTCCGCATCTGGAGGGACTGGCCGATCCGACGGACACCAACTACACCCCCCGGCCCGAGTGGTACTTCCTGTTCCTGTTCCAGGCTTTGAAGTTCTTCCCCGGCTCGATGGAGGCCGTGGCCGCGATCATCCTGCCCGGAGCGCTTTTGGGCGTGCTGTTCCTCGTGCCCTTTCTCGACCGTGGACCCGAGCGCCATCCTTTTGATCGTCCGCTGTGGACCGGGCTCGGGATTTTCGGTCTGTGCGTCTACGCCGGCCTGACCTGGGCCGCCTCCAAAAGCCCGCTGGCCAACCCCGCCGAAGAGAAACGCCCCGATGTGATCGCGGGCAAGCGCCTCTACGCGCAGCTCAGCTGCGCCTACTGCCACCAGATCAAGAATGAAGGCGGCCGCGTGGGCCCCGCCTTGGACCGCCTCTCCGACGCCACGACCGACGAGTGGCTCTCCAAGCATCTACGCGATCCCCAGGCCGGCACCCCCGGCTCGCGCATGCCCAAGATGAACTTGCTTGACGACGAGGTCTCGGCGTTGACGGCCTACATCCGCTCCTACAATCCCAACGACCCCTTCACCCCGGCCGCGCCCAAGTTGTTCGCCGAGAACTGCTCCGCCTGTCACAGAATACGCGGCGAGGGCGGCGACCTCGCCCCCGATCTCTCCGAGATCGGCGCGATGCGCGATAAGGCGCACATTCAAAAATACATCCAAGATCCCGCCCAATTCAATCCCGATTCCACCATGCCGGCCTACAAAGGCCAGCTCAAGGACCACGAAATCGAGGACCTGTCCCGCTACCTGGCCCGGCAGCGGCGGCGGTGACGAGAGAAATTCCATGCCCGCGGACATGATTCCCGTCGACGAAGAGACCAAAAACAGGCTCTGGCGCCACGCCTTTCTGGCGCTGTTCATCATCATCGTGCCGGTCCTCTACAGCGCGGTGACGGCGGAGGTCGCCTTCGAGCGCTCGAAAAGCCTCGAGTTCTGTGCGTCCTGCCACGTGATGACGCCTTACGTCGAGGGGCTCAAGGCGCCCGACAGCGACCTGCTCGCGGCCAAGCACTACCAGTACCGCCGCATCAATCACAACCAGTGCTATACCTGCCACGCCGACTACGACCTGTTCGGTCCCGCCAAGGCCAAGGCCAACGGGCTCAAGCACATGGTCCACTACTACTTCGGCAAGCCGCGCAAGATCGCCCTCTACAAGCCGTTCCCCAACGCGCACTGCCTGCAGTGCCACGACGGGGCCCGGTCCTTCGTCAAGGCCGAGTCGCATAAAGAGATCCTCGAGGCGCTGCGCACCGACGAGCTGAAGTGCGTCGACTGCCACGGCCCCGTGCATCCGTCGCATGTGGGGAAAGACAAATGAACACCCGGCGAAAGATCGCGCTCGCCTGTTCCTTCCTCGGCTTCGTCCTCGCCACGGTCTGCCTGCACCGGACGACGCCGTTGTCGATGATGGCGTTCTTCTCGGGCGCTTTGCCGCTGTTCGCCCTGGGCATTCTCATCTATTTATATGACCTCGCGGCCATCGTGCTGTGGCTGCGGCAGGGAGGACCGAAATGAACCCGCTCCGCATGATGGTGGCTTTGATCGCGCTGATCCTGGTTGCCGCCCCCGCGCGCGCGGCGGACAGCTGCATCGACTGCCATCGCAAGGCCGTGCTCCCGCTCGATCGCGAACACGACTACGCGCAGTGGGAGCAGTCCGCGCACGGCAAGGCCGGCGTGTCCTGCCACAGCTGCCACGGCGGCGACCCGACGCAGTCCGGCCCGAACGCGCACAAAGGCCTGTTGCCCTCCTCGGACCCCGCCAGCCCGATCTATTTCACCAAGGTCCCCGAGACCTGCGGAGCGTGCCACACGGAGGAGCTCCAGGCCTTCCGCAAGAGCGCCCACCACAAAGAGCTGATGCGCTCCGGCAAGGGCCCGAACTGCGTCACCTGCCACGGCTCGATGGCCAACGAGATCCTGAGCCCGAAGCATCTGGAAAATACCTGCTCGCTCTGCCACCGCAAGCCGATGGGCGCGCGACCCGCGCTGATGGCGCTCAACAACGCTTCGGCGGCGGTGGAGCGTCTCGGAACCCAGATCGGCCGCTCCGGCGACGCCGCCGAGGCCAAGGAGACGTTCGCCAGGCTCGAGAAGGAACGCGGCGAACTCCTGCGCGACTGGCACACCTTCACGCTGAAGGGCGTTCTCGAAAAGTCCCAGGCACTCACGAAAAAAGCCATCGCGGCCGCCCGCGCTCTCTCGGCGCACGACGCGAATAAGGCGAAATGATAGTATCTCCGTCATGAGACTCCGCTTCACCTGGCTCGTCCTCGGCGCGGCGCTGGCGACGGCGGCCTGCCGGGACGAAGCCGTGACGCACGCGCGCGTGCCGAAACCGGAATCCTCGGCCGCCCCCATGACGTTGCCGCCGGAACTCGCGGCGCCTTCCGAAAAGACCCGCGGGCTCGCCTGGACGCTTCCGTCCGGCTGGAAGGAGCTCCCCGGCGACGGCATGCGCCTGGCGACCTTCGTGCCCCCCGGCGGGCTCAAGACGGAGGCCACCGTGGTCGCCCTTCCCGGCGATTCCGGCGGCGAACTCGCCAACGCCAACCGCTGGCGCGGGCAAATCGGCCTGCCCGCGACCGATGAGGCGGGCATGGCCGCCGCGCGCACGACGCTCGGCACGAAGGCCGGCCCCGCGGCGATCTATGACTTCACCGGCACGGGCGAGGTTCGCGCGCGCCTGATCGCCGCCGTCGTCAACACCGGCGGCATGACTTGGTTTTTCAAGCTCAAGGGAGACGCCGCGGCGACCGAGACCGCGCGCCCGGGCTTCTTGTCCATCATCAAGGGATTGAAAGCCGATGCGCCGCGCTGACCCCCTCGCCCGCCTGATCGACGCTCTCAGCTCGCTGAAGCTGACCATCCTCTGCCTCGCCTTACTGATGGCGCTGGTCGTCGCCTGCACCTTGGCGCAGGTGAACCTCGGCATCCATCTCGCCGTGGAGCGCTACATCCGCTCCTTCATCGTCTGGTGGTCCCCGGCGGGCTCCGCGCTGCGCCTGCCGATCTTCCCGGGCGGCGGGATGGTCGGCGGAATCCTCCTGCTCAACCTCATCTTCGCCCAGTTCCGCAAACTGGAACTTTCGTGGCGCAAGGGCGGTCTCTGGATCGTGCACATCGGCCTCGCCCTGCTCTTCATCGGCGAGTTCGCGACCGCCCTCTTCCAGGTCGAAAGCAACATGGCGATCGAGGAAGGCCAGACGAAGGGCTTCAGCGAGGACTACCGCCGCATGGAGGTCGTCGTCGTCGATGAGACCGACAAGGTCTTCAACGACGAGATCGGCATTCCCGACAGCCTCCTGAAGACGCGCGCCGAGATAACCGACGCGGCGCTCCCCTTCACTTTGCGCGTTCGTGAATACCACGACAACGCGGCGCTCACGATGCGCGGCGCCGCCGCCCCATCCATCGTCACCGCGGGCATCGGCGCCGGCATGTCTTTCGAGCCGCAGCATCCGGTGACCGCCGACGGCGAGCAGAACACGGCCGTCGCCGTGATCGAACCCGTGCTCAAAGACGGAAAAAGCCTCGGAGTCTATCTCCTGTCGAACGCCTTGGGCGCGCCGCAGGGCTTCAGCCTGGAGGGGCGAGAATGGAAGCTGGCCCTGCGCCTGCGCCAGTACCGGCACCCGTTTTCGCTCACGCTCAAGGATTTCCGTCACGATGTTTACCCCGGCACGGACATCCCCAAGAACTTCTCGAGCCTCGTGCGTCTGCAGGACGCCGCCGCCGGCGACGACCGCGAGGTCCTGATCTACATGAACTCCCCCCTGCGCCACGGCGGGCTGACCTTCTACCAGGCGAGCTTCGGCAAGAACGACACGCTCTCCGTGCTTCAGGTCGTGCGCAACCCCGCGTGGACCTTGCCCTACCTCTCATGCCTGCTGGTGTCTTTGGGCCTGCTCTGGCACTTCGGCGTGATGCTGCGCAAGTCGCTCGGTGAGAGGGTCGCATGAGCGTCAAGCGCCTTCAGGCCGCGGTCTTCATCGGCGCGTTGCTTCTGGCCGCCTGGCCGGGCCTGGTCCCCGCGCCTAAATCCGATTTCGATTTCTCCGCCTTCGCCCGCCTGCCCGTCCTCGAGGGCGGTCGCGTCAAGCCGATCGACAGCTTCGCGCGCAGCGCCCTGCTCTCGATTCGCAGCAAGCAAAGCGTGCGCTTCGACGGGAAAACCATCTCGGCGACGAAGTGGCTTCTCGACAGCGCGTTCAAGCCCGATTACGCGGACACCTACCCCGCCTTCGTCGTGGATGATCCCGAGGTCCTCGGCCTGCTCGGCCTGCCGCAGGGCAAGAGCCGCTACTTCCCCTACTGGCAGATCGAGCCCAAGCGCGACGAGGTCCAAAACCAGGCCGCCGCCGCCGACAAGATCGAGAGCGGCCGGCGCACGCGCTTCCAAACCGCCTTGCTCAATCTCAACAGCCGGCTGACTTTATACGAACGAATCAAGAATACGTTCATGGTCTCCGGCCAAGGCGATCCCGTGATGGAACTGGCCGCGTTCAGCGCTTTGATGCCGGTCGCCATGCGCGCCTTCCACTCGGCCAAGCCCACCGACAAGGATATCCGGACCATGAAGGCGCTGTCGGAAATGCTCCAGACCTACAAATTCCTGGCGCAGGCCGGCGCATTCAAGGCTCTCCCGCCGAGGGAAGGCGCAGCCGCCGATGACTGGACCAACATCGGCGAGGCCTTGTCTGATCCGATGAGCGCGCAAACCCCCCACCCCGGCCTGGCCTCGTTCGCCCTGATGGGACGCGCCTACCGCGCGGGCGACGCCGCCGCGTTCAATGCCGCGCTGGCGGAACATGCGGGCTGGGTCGCCCGTTACCGGCCCGAGGCCGCGCGCGCGGCCCGCGCCGAGACGCTGTTCAACGACTGCGCGCCCTTCATCTCCGGCATGGCGTTGTACCTGACGGCGCTCCTGCTGGTCTTCGCCGCCTGGGCGGCGCGCCGGGAGGACGTCGCGGCCGCCGCGCGCGCGCTGGCCTGGGCCGCCTTCCTCGTGCATACCTTGGGGCTGCTGGCGCGCACCGTTCTTCAGGGACGCCCGCCGGTCACCAATCTCTATTCATCGGCGGTCTTCGTCGGCTGGGCCTCCGCGTTGCTCGGGCTCGTCGCCGAGCGCATCCACCGCAAAGGTTTCGCCGTCGCGGGCGCCGCCGCCATCGGATTTTCCACCTTGCTCATCGCCCATCATCTGAGCGCCACCGGCGACACGATGGAAATGATGAGGGCCGTTCTCGATTCGAACTTCTGGCTGGCCACTCACGTCGTCGCCATCACCATCGGTTACAGCTCGACCTACCTGGCGGGCCTGCTCGGCATCGCGTGGGTCGTGCGGCGCCACATCATGGTCAAGCCCGACCCGGAGGCCTCGCGGGCGCTGTCGTCCCTGGCCTACGGCGTCATCGCCTTCAGCCTGCTCTTCAGCTTCGTGGGCACGGTCCTCGGCGGCATCTGGGCCGATCAAAGCTGGGGCCGCTTCTGGGGCTGGGACCCCAAGGAAAACGGAGCGTTGCTCATCGTGCTGTGGAACGCGCTGATCCTGCACGCCCGCTGGGGAGGCTTCGTGCGCGAGCGCGGCATCATGCTCATGGCCGTCTTCGGCAACATCATCGTGAGCCTGTCCTGGTTCGGCGTCAACATGCTCGGCATCGGCCTGCACTCCTACGGCTTCATGGACGCGGCTTTCTGGTGGCTTTCCGCCTTCACCGCGAGCCAGCTGGCGCTGATCGCGCTCGGCTACCTGCCTCCGCGCTTCTGGATCGAGCGCGAAGCGCGCTAATCTCCCACGAGCACGAACGGCGCCCAGTAGAAGGGATGCTCGTAGCCTTGGCGCCTCAGCTCGGCGCGCGCCTCGCGCAGGGCCGCGCGCGGGGTCAGGCCCCGCTCGAGGCGCGCGAAGAAGTCGCGGGCGAGTTCGGTCGTCGAATCTTCGGACACGCTCCATAGGCTTACGAGCACCGAGTCCGCCCCCGCCTGCTGAAAGGCCCGCACGAGGCCGAGGTTGCCCTCGCCGCGGATCGCGCGGCCGAGGCCGGTCTGGCAGGCGGTCAGGGCGACCAGATCCGCGTTGAGCTTGAGTTTGGCGACCTCCCCCATCGTCAGGAAGCCGTCCTCCGCGCCCCCGCCGGTCTGGCCCAGGACGAGCGCGGGCTCGCGCAGGTACGGCGCCGACCCGTCGAGTATGCCGTGCGTCGCGAAGACGAGATAGCGGTAGCGCGAGAGGTCCTCGGACTTGACCGCCGCCTCGGTCGCGTCCGCGCCCAGGAAGGCGAGCGTCCCCTTGCCGGCGAATATCCTGCGTTCCAGCGCGTCGGAGAGCAAGGCGGTCTTGTCGAGCCGCGGGAAAACGGCCGTCTCGGCCGACGCGGCCTTCTCCGCGGCTCCCCTCCGCTTTCCTCCGGCGCCCATGCTGCGGAACACAGCGTCGGCGACCTCGCGCCTCATCTCGGAGCGCACGGCGACGCCGCGCGCGCGAGGGTCCGACGGATCGAAGATCGGGTCGGCCAGCACGAACAGCGCGTTCGAGGCGCGTTGGGGCGTCTTGAGCGCGCGCCGGAACGCGAGCGCCGCCGCCGACGGCGCGTAGGCGATGTCGTACTCATCGCCCGCGTAGCGCACGCCGGCAGGGGCGGGGCCGCGGCGCCCCGCGGGCATCAGGGGGCGCTCCGGGGCCTCGAGGACGAGCGCCTCGAATGGCAGCACCGACAGGACTTCGTCGGGCACGACGATGAGTTTCGCGTCCTTGGGAAGGTCGCCGAGCACCGGGCGCAGAAGCAGGTCGCCGAGCGTCTTGCCCACCGTCGCGTCGAAGCGCGCGAGATCCTCGGTTCCCGCGACGCCGTCGAAGAAGCTCCGGTAGGCGCGCACGAGCCGCGTCAATTCGCCCCGCGTCGCGGGAATCGCCCGGACCGCGGCGACCTTGCCGCCTCTCACGACGAACACGCGGGCCGAAGACTCCGTGACTTCGTATTCGAGCAGGACTTCGTCCTTCTCGAGCGGGATGTCGGCGGCGTGGAGCGGACGCGGATAGCGCGCGGCGGCGTAGTCGGGACGGACGCGGCGAATCTCCACGGCGAGCTCCTCGATTTCCCGGCCCGGCCCCTCCTCGATCTCGCGGTCCACGCGCTCGACCTCGCCGCGATCGCGCCGATCGAAAGCGGCCTCACGCCGCCGGCGCGCTTCGTCGAGACGCCGCTGCAGCGAGGTCTCGCGGCGCGCGAGCGCGGGGGGCAGCGGCGCCAGGCGCGTCCCACGGCGCGCGCCGAGCGTCTTCGCGAGCACGCGGGCGCGGCCCAGGTCGGCGTAGTAGAAGGCCTCCTCCGGCTCCGCGACGCGCGTCAAAGCTTCCGCCGGATCGACGCCGAAGATGAAGTAAGAGTCGTTGCTGTCAAGCTTCCAGCGAGCGTGCTTCTTCTGGGCGCGTTCCCAAGCCAAACGGTAGAACGCGGCGGCCTCGCGGAGTTTGCCCTGCCTTTCGAGCGCTTCGCCGCGGCCGTAGTCGATGAGCGGGCGCCAACCGGGTCCGGGCTTCATGGCCTCGTAACGCGCGTTGTGCGCGGCGTAGCGCGCGTCGGCGCCCGCGTAGTCCTTATCGGCCATCAGGCAGCTCCCGACGCCGGCCAGGTCATCGAGACTCTCGTAGATCGCGCGCGCGTCCTTCGTCCGGCCGGCGGCGAGCAAGCCGTCGGCGGCGGCGCGCCGCTCCGCAGGAGTCGCGGACGGGCCCGGCAACGGCGGCGCGTCCCGCTTGAGCGTCGTCCCTTCGTCGAGGCTGTTCAGGATACCCTGGAAATGGGCGCTCGATTTCAGGTGGCGCTCTCGCGCCGCCGCGTCGCCGGCCGCGCCGGCCAACGCCGCCGCGTCCTCGTACAGCGCGGCCGCCTTGGCGAAATCGCCGAACACGGCGGTGAGCTTGGCGAGGCTGTCGAGGATCTCGGCCTCCGCCTTGCGGTCGCCCAGCGCCCGGTCGGCCTCGCGCGTGATCAGGTAGGACTCGTAGGCGCGCGGAAAATCCGACAGCGGCAGCCAGTACACGTCGCCGAGACGCTTGCTGAGCACCCGCGCGTCTTGCCAGTTCTTCTCGCGCCGGGCGTCGCGCAGCGCGGGTTCGAGAAGAGCGACCGCGCCGCGATAGTCGTTGGGCAGGACGCGGGCGCCCGCGATCTTAAGGGCCTCGGTCCGGTCCGCCGCGGCGGCCGGCAACGCGAGCAGGAGCGCGAGGACCGGGGACATGGCTATTTATGGATGAACGAGACCTTGTAGTAAAAGTCTCCCTGAGCCGCGAGCTTGCGCGTGACCAGGTCCATCGCCGCGCCGCTCGTCCCGCGCGCGCGGGCCGGGGCCTCGCCGCCGCGGCGGCCGGCGACGCCCATCGTGCGGATCGCGGTTTGGATCGAATCCGTTTCGGCTTCGGTGATCTTCTCGAGCGCCGGCGACGGGCCGCGCGTCGCGAACACGAAGATCTCCTCGCTCCCGCGCGTCTCGTCGAGGAAGAGGTAGTCTTTGCCGTCGGGAATCCACTGCTCCCTGCCCCCGGCGAGCGGGTTCTCCGCTTTCGAAAACTGCGGGTTCGGGAAAAGTCGGAACGCCTTCTTCGCCGCGTCCACCTGATAGACGTACACGTAGCTGCCCGAGCGAGGCTTCAGATACAGCGCGTAGTTGTCCTTCGAATTGAGCACCATGCCCTCGCGCAGCGGGTACAGCTTCCCGTCACCGCCCTCGTAGAAGACGCCGACCTCGAGCTCGAGCGGATCGGCCGGGCCTCTCGCGCCGTCAGGAGAGGACGCCGCCGGCGGCGCGGCAGCGGCGGGCGCGGCGGGAGCGGGCGCCTCGGCCTCGGCCGGAGCGGAGCCCTTGAAGCGATGCGCGCGCATCTTGTCGAGGCCTTCTGCGCTCTTGAGGCGGACCGAAGACGAGGCGAGCAGGACCCCGTTTTTCGCGTCGACGGCCTTCAGGTCGATCGCGATCTCGCCGCCGGACTCGGAGTAGGTGCCGGAGACGAGCGCGTCCATGCCGCCCTGCCTCTGCAGGTTCTTCATCGCCTCGGCGTCGTCGCCCACCATCGCGATCGAGTCGCGCAGGATCTTGATCAGCTCGCGCCGCTCCATCACCGCGTAGCCTCGCTTGGGGCGGTTGACGAGTCGGTTGGAGACGAGCTCGGCGACCTTCTGGCCGAACTCGGAGGTGTAGGCGCCGTCGGCGAGCTCGGAGAAGTCGAGCACGCACACCTTGCCCTTGAGGTTCGCGGCCAGCGGCGCCACGCCCTTGCGCAGGGCCTTATCGAGCGACTTGAGCCCCGACGCGTCGCGGCACGGAGCGGGCACGGCGAGGACGAACAGCAGGAGGGCGGCCGATAGGCTTCGCGTCATAATGAGGAAGCGTACCCTCGGACGCCGTCCCCGTCAAGCCCTCTCCTTGCGGCCATCACGGCAAACTGGCATAATGCCTCGTCGTGACGTTCGGTAGCGTGGCTGAGCGGTCAAAAGCACCGGTCTGTAAAACCGGCGGCAATAGCCTACACAGGTTCGAATCCTGTCGCTACCACCATTTTCTCGTCGAGAAATCGACGATTACCGCAAACTCGGCTTTGTTCGAGTTTGCGGTTTTTTGTTGGTTTTTGGCGTCATCTCGACACTCATCTCGACAAGAATTTTTGACGGCGCTCCGGATCAGTGGCAGTTTTCCGGGGCCTGTTCCACCCTGGGATTAGATGCGGTTGCTGAGTCCTCGAATCAGGGTCGTCGGGGTCAAACAGCGGTACGCTGACCAACGATCGCGGCTGGCGACGGCGACGCTGGGGCGGATGACCAACTTCTTTGCCGACCACCGCGCCCCGCGTCCGAAAGCGACGGACGGGATGAGCCAACTGCAGGACGGGACGTTGGAGGCTGCGTCAATAAATGTACAGACGATGAAGAGGTTCTGGGACGCGCGGAAAACCTTCCGGCGGACCTCGAAGTGGACGTTGTTCGGATGGCGCCGGAGGGTCGAAAATCGGCTCTTGACCTGGAGCCGGAGCACGCGGTTGCGACGCTTGCTGTACACGATCAGGTCCACGCCGGCGTCGTCAATCACCGGAAGATAAGGGACCAGCACCCCCTGGGAGGCGGTGAGGATCAAGTTTCCGATGATCTTCTCCGCGATATAGCCTTTGGCCGTCGAGCTTAAGGACATGACCCCGGAACTATAGCAGGAGAATCCCGAACACGCGAGGCTAATGCCCGGCGCGCGAGACGACTAAATCATGCCGCCCCGCGACCGACCGCCCTCGGGTAGCCGAGCCCTCATCCCCTCGCAGAGGTAGAGAATCGCAGTCGTGTCCGTGTCGAGCAGGAAGTAGCCGCGCGCGCCGGCCTCGATGCCGCCGAATTGCCAGCGGCCGCAGCCGTTCTTAAAGAGCCGCTCCATGGTCAGCGACCTTCCTCGGGCTTCTCGTGGTGGAACAAAGACTGCTTCGGGTCGAAGCGAACCGCCTGGTCCAGGTAGGCCTGGATCGACTGCGGCGAGGCGTGCCCCAACTCGATCTGCAGCTGCCGGAAGGTGACGTGCGTCATGGCGCGGTGCATGGCGTAGGTATGCCGCAGGTCGTGGAAGCGGTTCTCCTTGAGCCCCGCCAAGTCGCGGACCGTCCCGAACACATGGTCGATGTGGTCGCTGTTACACGGTTCCCCGTTTCGCTTAGTAAAGAAGTAGCCGCTCTCCGGGTGCGGCTTGAGCCGCCGCAGAAGATCCTCCAGCCGCGGACCGATCTCTTTGATCGAGAGATAGCGATGGACCTTTAGCGTAGTCCGCCGCTTGAGGGTGAGGAGGCGCAGTTCCGCCCGGTCCCAGTTGATATCATCCTTGTGGGCCTGGAGCACTTCGTTCAAGCGACCGCCGGTGTAGGTGGCGAACTCGAAGAGGTCCCGGAATGCGCCGTGCTTATGCTTCATCACGGCCGGGAGAAAATTCTTGTCGAATTTCTCCTTGGTCAGCCAGAACATGGAGCGATGGACGACAGGCAAGCGCTTGAGTCCTTCGAGGGGGTTTTCCTTCACATAATCAACTTCAACCCCGTACTCCAATATCTGACTGAGGCATGAGAGCTCGCGGTTGACGGTGTTGTTAGAGCAGATCTCCCCCTTCTTTGAAAGGACGCCGGTCAGGCGCTGCTGCTTGAAATCCTCGCGCATTCCTTTGGTGATCTCGTGGAGGAACTTGCCGACGAAGAAGGTCTTGAGGGCCCGGACCGAACAAAGGTCGGACTCGTAGGCGCTCGGCTTCTTATTGGGCTTCGAGTTCCGGGGGAGGTAGAAGTCCTCCACGAAGCTCGTGAAGAGTAGCGGCCCCGCCTTGCCCAAGTTCGCGTCCTCCTCACCGGGCACTGAGCCCGTGAGAAGGGAGGCGAGCGTCGCCACGGGGACGAATCCCCGGTAGCGACGCCCGTCATGTGTGAAATCAACTTCCAGCTTTCCGGCGGTAACTTTTTTCGCCATAAGACCTTACGCGCTCACCCTCGAAAAAGTTCCCGGTTTTTCATCCGAATGACCGGGACGCAGCGAGAATTCCGGCTGACGGATAGCAATCCGCTTGGGGGGTCGTCCGCGGCGCGGCGGGTCCTGGGCCAGAAGTTGCATGATCTGCGTCTTCTTGAAGCGTAGCTTCCGCCCGAAGCGGCGATCGGGAACGAGCCCCAGCGACGAATAGACATGGTAGAAGTGCCAAGTCGAGATGCGCAGGAGCTTGGCCACTTCCGCGGCGAATAAGAACTCAGGCTCCTTCTCCGACGTGCTCCGTTCGGCCACTTGGTCTATGAGGCGAAGGACCGCCTCCTGCGTGATGCGAAGTGCCTTGAAGTCGGTCTCGTTCATTAGCCCCCTTAGAACTCAAGTCTCTGCGGGATATAGATCCGCAGTCCCGTCTCGGCCTCGATCGTAATGCTCTGCGTCACTTCTTGGCGCTGGACGTCCAGTTCCTTGACCGCCTCCTGAGTGATCCCCTGCGTCGCCGAGGAGGCGATGGGGCTGACCCCGCTCATCTCCAGGGCGGACTGCGTCCCGTTGACGAAGGAGCGCAGCACGGTGTTCGCGACCGCCGCGTCCTTGTGCGTCTCGACCTTCCCCTTCAAGCCCGCCGACCCGTCTAGGGCCAGCGCCATGCCCGAAAGCTTCACCTCGTCTCCCGTCTCGAAGACGAGCGTATGGAAGTTGATAAGGACACGGTCGTTGCTTTTGAGGACGGCCACGGTGCCGATGGCGCGCGTACCCGCCGGTATCACGACGCGCCGCAGATAGACCACGTCGCGCTCGACGGTGGCGATCGCCGGGGTCTCCACGTTGTACGAGTAGACAGCGTTCTCGAGCCGCACCGGAAAAGTGAACCCGGTCGGCAGGAAGTAGTTCGCCTTGGTCGTCGTCTTCTGCGTTACGCTCGTGAACTTAGCCGGTGGCCCTGATTCCCCCTTCTTCTCGCGGAATGCGCGGCTGACGACCGTCTCCTGGGCCGAGACGGGCGCCGCCGCAAGCAGGACCGCCGCCAGCAGCTTAGGGAAGCAGGTCATTGAAGGCGAAGTGAAAGTAGGCTTTGCGGTACACTTCGCGGGCCAGCGCGTCGCGGTACTCTTCCGGTTGGCCCAGCCGGGCCAAGGCGACCGGATGCTCAAAGGCGAAGTCGAGCGCGGCGTTGATGATGTCCGAGGCGCTCAGCGCCGCCATAAGCCGCGGCCGCTCGCGGTTGTAGTCCTTCATGACGCGCTTGAGCTCCTCCACGTGCTCGTCGCGGAGCACGAACCTGTCGTGCCGATTGGTGAAGATCCCCTCGTAGCGCCGCTTGAAGTCGAAGCGGAACAGCGGGACGACGACCGGCTTGGCCTCTGGCCTTGACGGCAGGGGCCTGAGTACGGGCATGGGCGGCAGAAACGGCGGCAGTGCTGCGTGGTTCATGTTCTAGAACGGATAGGGGACGGCCAACTCGACGATTCGTCCCTTCTCCTTATCCTCCTTTAGCGCGACATGGACGACGGCCCCGGTCCGAGGCTTCTCGAAGACGACAAAACCTTCCCGCGTGCGGCCCGGCTCGACAAAGAGACGGACGAGCGACTTCGAGCCGATGATCTCTTGGCCGTCTCGCAGCGCGAACTCGCGAACGAAGAAGTCGTCGCCGCCCCGGTTGGTCACGGCGACTTTTAGAACATAGCGGCTGCCCGAGCGGCTCAATCCTTTAAGGCGCAGAGCGATCGTTCCTTGCGCGGCGCTCGCGTCCAGCGAATACTTCGCAGGGTCGTTCTCATAGATCTCGCCCACCGAGTCGGAGGTTTCAGGCGCGGGAGTCGCTGCGACAACCGGGACGCGCACCTCCGGCTTGACCGAGGCGGAACTTACGGCCACGACGGGCGCGGCCTTCAATGCGATGAGCTTACGCGCCTTGACGCGTTCGAGGCGGAAAGCCTCCTTCTCATCGGCCTTCTTTGCCTTCGTCAGCGTTTCGACGCGAGACAGGAGCGCGTTGGCCTCGATCGGGGAATACTTCTGGCGCACGGCCTGAGCCATGAGGCCCCAGGTCTCCGTGCCGGAGGTAGGCACGCCCGCCGCGCCGGCCGCCGGCTCCCTTGCCGTCTCGAACGAGCCGACGAAGCCCTCCATGCGCTGGTACTGCGTACGCGCCAGGCGTTCCGCGCCGATGGGCATGCTGAACGCGACCACGAGGATCGCGCTCGCCAGCACCAGAAGGAACGCCGGAGCGTTATCTCTTAAAGACGCTCTCATGAAAGTCCTGGACGAGGATGCCGTACGGCGACTGCTGCGAGCGCGGGACCTTGAGGAGCACGATGTCATGCTCGAAGACCACCTCGCCCGCCGTCGCGTCGGGCTTGTAGGAGCCCACTTGGCGGTAGCCCTTCACCTTGCACTCGAAGACCTGCGGCGTGTCGCGCAGAACGCGAAGCTCGGTCAGAAAGAGCGTCGTCTTGGTCTGGTTTGCCTTTAGATTCTCGATGATGTTTTCCCGCTTGAGCAGGTCGTTGGCCTTGGACTGGTATTCCGTCGTCATCATCGTGAAGGCCAGGCGCAGGTCAGCATCGTAGGTGTAGGCGTTGAGCTCGATGAAGAAACGCTCGAAGAGCGAGAGGAAGTTGCGCACTTCAGCCTCGCCCACCGGCGGCTCGCGGTCGACGCCAGTCAGCGTCACCGACTGTCCGCTGCCGTCCACCTTGATGACGACGGGAGGACGGCGCGACTGGACGCGCACCAGGGCCAGCGCCAGAATCGCCACGGTGATCGCGAGCCACAGCGCGGTCCAGAGCGCCTTATTGGCGCTCTCGAGACCGCCCCAGACCTCGTAGTAGGCCGGGCGGCCCAGGGGAAGCGTCTCGGCAATGGGAGTGCTGGTCTTCAAGCGCCTTTGCCTCTCGGGGCCGCCGAAGACGCGGCGGGCTTGGCCGTCTCCGGCGCGGCCGGTTTCTTACGGCCAAACATCGCCTCGTAGGTCCGGCTCATAGTCGAGGGGATCGGATGCTGAAAGTACGGCTGCTTGCCCTTCCCGTCGGCCTTGGCCTTGCGGTAGCCGCTGATCTCCTTGCTGATCGAGGTCGCCACACCCATCTTCCGGGCGACGACGATGGTCTGAACGGCGCCCATCGCGGCTTCGCCAAAGGCAGCGATGTTCTCGCCCGACAGGAGACGCGCGGTCAGGAGCGGCGTGCCCAGGATCAAGATGAGGAAGGTCACGTTCACCGTCAGGACTCCGATGTAGTCGTCGGCCATCCCGGCGCCGGTCGAACCGCTCATGGGGGCGAGCGTCAGCCACACGCGCACCGCCAGGCGAAGGAAGAAGCTCCAGAACGCCACCTGGAAGGTGTTGGTGATCCAGCCGCGCGTCACCTGAAGGGTCTTCTCGTTGACCGCGCAGGCGAGCGCCAGCGGCCCGAAGGCGTAGAGGAGGCTTAAGAAGCAGACTTGCAGCATGATGACGACTTCTCGGACGACCATCGTCAGCAGGCTGCTCAGAAAGAGCAGCAGGCCCTGGATCGAGGCCACGTTCTTGATGAGGATCATCAAGGTCGGATAGGTCGAGTCGCTGCCCTTGAGGCTTTGCGCGAGGAAGTTCCCCCACTGCTCCTCGCTCAAGATCGCGAAGGACATGACCTGCGAGAGCTTGAGGATGAAGCCGAACATGCCCTTGTAGGCGATGAGGCACATGCTCGCGACGAGCACCCGCGTCATGAGGCCGCTATAGCTCGGGAACTCCTTGCTCTGGAGCGAACGGACGTTCATCTCGAGGATGGTGAACGGGATAAGGAACCCCAGGCCCGCCACCGCGAGAGTCTTGCTCACGGCGGCCAAGCCCGCGAGCTTCGTCGGAATCAGCGTGATGTCTAACAGTAGTCCCGTGTTCACTGGTCGCCTCCTTCTTTCTCGGTCTTTCGGGGCAAGGCTCCCGGCGCCCGTTTATCGACGCTCTTACGGATGCTATCGATGAGCTTTTGCTCGCCCTGCTGCTGGCGCATATCGGCCGCCAAACGCATTGACGAGATTTCTATGAGGCGCAGGTTGTCCTCGTGGAGCTGGGCCATCATCTGGATCTGCAATCCTGCGGCTTTGGCCGAGAGGTTGGCGGCGTCCTTGGGCGAAAGGCCCTTGGCCTGCTGCGCGATCTGGACGCCCACCTTGCGCCCCGAGATCACATCGGCCAGGCCGTCGCCGGCGTAGCGCATGTTATTGGCTATGCTGCGGTCGATGCTGCCGAAAAACCGGTCCACCTTCGTGTCGGTGTTGTAAGTGTTGATGAAGTCTCGATCCACATTGCTCCTGAGCTCGTCACCCATCTGCTCGGCCGTGGTCTTGAGCATGTCCCCCACGTTTTGAAGGAGTCCTTTGCCGCTGTTCAAGCGCTCGAACTCCTTGTAGTAGCGCACGGAGGCGTCGTAGTTCTGCTTCATGACCCTGATCTGCTCGATGACCTTGAGCTTCATGAAGGCCTGATAGGCCTTCTGCTCGGCATACTGAAGTCCGGACATGGCCGTGTCGAAGATGAGCGCGTGCGCGGGCTGCCCCCACAGGAGCAACAGGGCCGACGCCAAGATGATCTTGTTCCTCACTTTCCCTCCGCGAGCTTAAGCAGGATGTCCGTCTCGGACAGGCCCGGGTTTTCCGCGCGCACGTTCTCCTCGGTCACGTGGTCCTTGGCGTCCGTAGTGCAGATCCAGTAGTCGAGCGGACACGGCTCGACGCGGGCGACGACGGCGCGGCTTCCGAACTTCACGAACAGGTCCGAGAAGACGCGGGGCTTGGATTGGAGGAGCTTCACCGCCTCCACTTCGTTCGCGTTCAAGTCGAACTGCGACAGCAGCTCGTGGCCCTTGGCGAGCTTGAGGACGTACTTCACGTAGGAATTCGCGATGATCGCGTTGGCGGCCTTCGTGTCGAGAAAGTCCTTGGGCGACTGCGATATGGAGAAGATCGCCCCGTTGAACTTGCGCGCCGTTCGGTAGAGGTTCTCGATGAGCTCCGAGCCAACGTCGTCGTTGAAGAACTTCCAGCCCTCGTCGATCGCGATGATCTTCTTCAAGCGGCGGTTCTGCAGCTTGGCCCAGATGACCGAGCGGATGACGAAGAAGTACACGCCCTGCAGGTCGGGGTGGTTCTCCAGGTTCTGAAGGTCGAAGACGACGAGCCGGTTCTTGAGGTCGAGCCGCCCCTTGCGGTCGAAGAGCCGGCCGTACATGCCCGACGTCCACAGCTCCAAGGCGTCGGCGTAGGCCTTGGCCTTCGGCCGCTCGCCCGCGAGACGACCCAACTCCCGGCGCACGTCCGAGAGCGTCACCTCCTCCTTGCCCGCGTAGGCCGCCTTGATGGCGGTCTCGAGGAAGGCCTTCTCCGTCGTGCTCACGCTCTCCCCGGCCTTGAGGCACATCCGCGAGATGAGCAGCGAGAGGTAGGCCACGGCGTCCCCGTCGAACTCCCCCTCAGGCGCGATCTCCGAGCGCGGAGGGAAGGGATTGAAGCCGAACTTATCCGACAGCTCCACCTCCAGGTACTCGCCGCCGAAGGCGCGGGCGAGCTTGCGGTACGAGCCGCCCACGTCGATGACGACGACGTGGTTCTCCGGGGACTCGGCCAAGTAGGCGCTGAGGATGTAGTTCGTCGTGAAGCTCTTGCCCGAGCCCGTGGTGCCGAGGATGAGCCCGTGCTTGGCGGGAAGGTCGTCGTCGAAGGGGTCGAGGCCGACGAGCTCGCCCAGCGGCGTCTCGAAGAGCATCTTCTTCTGCCGGCTGCCCCGCCAGGAACCCGACAGCGGCAGGAAGCCGGACAGGGCATCGGTCTGAATGTAGAACTGGCGATTGTTGAGGCGTGCGTGGCCGGGGACTGAGTTGAGAAATAGGCGGAAGTGATTCATATCGTCGGCCAAGCCCTCGGCCGAGGCGAAGTCGTGGAAGGAGCCCAACACTGCCGCAGTCTTGTCGCGCAAGGTCTCAGGGTCCTCCGCTCGCACCAGCACCGAGAGCGAGAAGCGGAACAGACGCTGGGCCGTGGCGCGGATCTCGGTCAGGAGCTCGTCAAGCTCCTGGTGCTTGCGCTCCGCCTCGTAGTTCTTGCTCATCGCCGAGAACGCGAGCGTGCGGGTGATGTTGTTCTTGAGCTTGAGGCTTGTGACCGCCTTCTCCGCGTCGAGCGTGTGGACTGTCAGGTTCAAGTCGCAATCGGGCCATAGGCTGTCGAGCAGACGCCAGGCGTAGCCCGGGTGGGCCGTCTCGGGCAGGCGAAGCAGGCTCACTCCGCGGAAGTAGGAGTCGCCCACACGCACATGGTCGAACTCCTCGCGCAGCGGGGTAGCGGCGGCTTGCTCGCGCAGCGTCCGCTGGGGCGAGACGCGGGAGAGCGTCAGGCCATCGCTCTTGGCCGGGTTCAAGTGCCGGTAGGCGAGGTCGAGCAGTTCCTGCGAGTCGAGCCGGCGGGACTTGAGCCCGAGATTGTGTAGACGCTCGGACACGATCTGGTCGAGCGCCTCGTGCTCTCTGCGGCGCAGCGCGTCGAAAGACGCAGCGACCTGGCGCAACGGGCGCTTGAAGCGCGGGATGATGGGCGAGATCGGCACGAGCCCGTCCTTGGGGTGGCTGGTCACGAAAAGCAGGCAGCGGCGGCGTTGGAGGAACTTGCGCTCCAGGGCCTCGCTCTTCTTCTCGATGACGAGGCGCGACAGTGCGTCCGCGTCCGGGTGCGCGTTCGACCCGCGGAAGGCACCGATCGCGTCAGGGTCGCCTTTTCGCACCTGGACGACGAACTGGAGCGTAGCGTCGGCCGGGAGCGCGTTGAGGAACGCCCTCGCCTGCGTCTCGAAGAGGTCCGTGCGCGCCGGATCGGCCAAACGCAGGCTGTCGAGCTCAAGCTCGTGGGCCGAGGACATCGAGAGGTCCACGCCGATCAGTACGCCGTCGCCGAGGCTCCAGAGGTTGAGGAACTGTGCGAGCGGCGGGACCTTGGGCCCGTGGATCGCCTGGCGCAGGGCGGTGAGACCTAGCTCGACTCTGTTCAAACGATCCTCCGTCGCGACTGCGAAAACTCTTCGAAAATAGTGGAAAAGCTCGCTATAGGTAGAGGCCCATGCAGGAGGTACCCCGTGTTGATCGTCAGCCTCGCGTCGTTCCGAGACTTAAAGCTGCCAGACCACTTCTCCTCAGCTGTGATCGTCTTCACATCCTCTTTTTGTGCGTCGATGCGGAAGGAGGAGTTGCGAGTGCTCGCGGAGCGGATCGGCCGGGCTTTCAGTGTCGCGGTCATTTTGGAGACCCCTTTTCGTCCATCGTCTCAGCTTCATCGAACGATCCTACGGACTTGAACCGACTCCCAAGGACGTAGCGCGTAAGGTCCAGCACATACCCTTCCGGCTTATTGCGCTTGAGCGCGCGGATTCCGAAGTACGCCAGCAACAGAACGAGTCCGTTGCCGAACAACCCCTCGCGGTTGAAACTGAACGCGAGGAAGAAAACGAGCAGTAGCAGCGCTCCATCGGCCAACTCCAGGCCGAAGAAGCGGTCGCCTGCGTTAACGCTGCGATAGACTCGGACGTTTTCCATGATTAGATCGTGGCCCGCCCGGCCCGCGGCTTCTCTCGCCGCGAGCCGGCCGGGACCGTGTTCAGGCGTTCGCCGCCGGCTCCTGTCTTTGCGAGCGATCGTCCGACGGAGACTCGCGGCGCTCGAGAACCTCGAGGACTTCCGCCGCCACTTCCCAGCGGAAGTTCTTGCCCTTCGGGTCCGACCAAGTGCGCAGATGCCCCTCGACGAGCATCGCGCTGTCCTTGCCGAGCCTCTCGACCTGCGCGGCCAGCGCACGCCAGGCCACGACCGGCACGAAGGCCTTCTGCTTGATGGAACGGTTCTCCCCGTCGCGGTAGCTGCGCGTCACCGCCAGCGTGAAGATCGCCTTCTTGTGGGTCCCCGTCACCTCCACCATTAGCGGCTTGCGCGTCAGCCGCCCGATCAGGCGCACCGAGTTCTCCTCGCCGATGGGCGCGCCGCCGCCCTCCATGCCCGGCAGCGTCCCGCCCGTCTGTCCTTCCTTCTCCATGCGGTCCCTCCGTTCGTTCAGTTTTCGCATCCAGGGCGCAAGGATCTCCCCCGCGCTCTGGTACTCCGTCCCGTTTCTCAGAACCCGCCCGCCAGGCGCTTGAGCAGCGCCATGAGCGAGGGCGCGAGGAAGATCAGCGCTCCCCCGCCCACCACGAAGCCGCCCTTGCGCATTGCGTCCTGGTCGCCGGCCGCGAGGCTGATACCGACCCAGATGAGCCCCAGCAGAAACACACCGGGCCCCAGGATCGTGATGAGCCAGTTGGCCGATCCGTTGAGGAAGTTGCCGACCTGCCCCTCGTTGCCGCCGTACTGCGCGAAGGCCTGCGTCGCCGTCATCGTCATGCTCGCGGCCGCCAGGGCCGCGCCCGTCATCTTCTTGCTCACTGTGCACCTCCGTTATCATCGAACGTCTCGTAGACGGCGCCCGCGCGGACCATCGCGTCCATGAGCGCCGCCGCGTCCGCGTCCGTCGCGTCGCGCCGCCGCAGCTCGTCGAGCAGGTCGCGCGCCCGCTCCGCGTCCTTCTTCGTCCAGGCCACGGCCGCGAGGTAATAAAGCTTTCGGACGTAGATTCGGTCCTTGTCGCTCAACTGCAGCATGGCCGCGTAGTCGCGCCGCGCCGCGTCGAGGGTTCGGGCCGCCGCAGCATCGCCCGGATAGGAACGCGACAGCGAAAACGCCGCGAGCAGCGCCCGTCCGTGCTGTCCGGACTTGCGGGCGCTTCCGATGGTTCGTTCAAGCCGCGCACGGTGCTCCTTGGCCAGCCGCGCCGTCTCGACGCCCAACTTGCGCGCGGAGTTCGCCGCCTGGGTGCTCGCCGCCACGGACTCGATCCATTCCGCGTCGCCGATAGCCTCAGCATCGAATCCGCGCGCCAGACCTGCGCGGACCTCTTCCGCCCCGGCGGAAACGAGCTCAGCCGAGACCGCATCGCGAGCGCCGGCGTCCAGCTTCTCGGCGATGCGCCGCGCCAGGTCGAGAAGGTATTCGCGGTCCGCGGTCTTGTAGCGTAGGAGCTTGGCGAGCATGCGATAAGTCTCCGCCGTATCACCGGCCATGGCCTGCTGATCGAGTTGCAGGCGCAGGAGCCGAACGTCCTCGCGCTGGCGCACCTCGATCGAGCGGCGGTACAACTCGCGCGCTTCGCGATCCTCGGGCTTGAGCAGCGCCGCCGAGGCCAGGCTCTCGACCGCCTCCTCGTAGTGCTGGGCCTTGAACAGTTCCTGGCCCCGCGTGAAGGCCTCGGCGCCGAGCCCTTCAGCGCGCCCCTTGGCGCGGGTATACTCCTCGTCTTGGACCTCCGCCGCCGGGGCGGCCGGAACGGTCGCGGATCTAAGGAAGCGGTAGGTGAGCGTGAAGCGATGGTTCTTGGCGAGAGGCCGGTCCTCGAGCGCGTAGTCCACGCCGAAGCGTCCGTCGGCGGTCTTGAAGCCCGCGCCGACGGCGAAGCCCTCGTCGAGGCCGAGGCGCAAGGTCAGCACGTCCTGAAGCGTGTAGGAAGCGCCGAGACCCAGGCGAAGTTCGGTCTCCCCCACGAGCTTGCTCAGGCCCACGCCCAGCATCGCCCGGTCCTTGCGGATCGAGCCCGCGTTAAGGGACACCCGCGAGAAGCCGTCGAAGGAGACGCTCACGCCGCCGCGCAGCTCGCGCGGCAGGACCTCGGGGTCCGAGTCAAGCTTGAGGCGCGGCGCGACCAGATTCTTGATGACGGCGCCCGCCGACCAAGACGGCCGCCCCAGAAGCCATAGGTCGTCACTACGGGACTCGTATCGCGCGCCCGCGTCCGCGCCGAAGCCGCGGTCCTTGAAGCCCGCGAGGTTCGAGCTGAGCATGTTGAAGGTGCCGCCGGCCGCCCAATGGTCGCCGAAGTTCTTCGCGAGGCCCGCTCTGTAGTCGGCCTGCGAGGCAGTCACCTGATAGCCCGGGTCGTCAATCGCGGCGCGCGCGGTGATGCCGCCGCGGTAGAGTTGGACGGCTCCCATGCCGAAGGTCCCCAGGCGCGAGGGCACGGTCAGGCCGATGTAGTCGTAGCGTGCACCGTCATATAGGAAAAGGTGCTCGCCGGTCACGGCTCCCCCCGCGCCCGCGAGTCCGGCCGGGTTCGTGTGAAGCGCGGTTGGGTCCTGTATCACGGCCACGGCGGCGCGGCCGAGCGCCGCGCCCTGCGCGCCGGGGCTCTGGCTCACGATCGTGGACGCGGCGTAGAGCGGCCGCGCGCCGAGGTAGAGCATGAGGAAGTTGAAGAGGATGTTCGTCATCATTTCACCACCAGGAGGAAGAATGTCGCCGTCTCGGAAGGTCCTTCAAAGCGTACGCGGCCTACGTAGCTGCCGTTCAAGAGAGGTTGGCCGTGCTGGTCGCGGCCGTCGAAGCGGATCGAGCTGATGCCGGGCGTCACGCGGCCGCAGTCGCGCTCGTAGAGCTTCCGACCGAACTCGGAATAGATCGTCAGCACGGCGCGGGAATAGCCGGAGGCTGGCGCGTTGAAGACGACGTTCGTTCCCCCGCGCCCCGGGCTGAACGGATTGGGATAGTTATAGACGCGCGGGAAGCTGTCGACCGAGGCCAAGCTGAAAGTCTGCAGCGGCGTCTGGCTCGCGGCCCCGTACGGATTCTCGGCCGTGACCTTGAAGTAGTAGCTGCGGTAGTAGTCGAGGCCGCTGAGACGCAGGCGAACCGTGTTTCCATCCACCTGCGCCTCGGCCTGGGGCTTGACGCCCAGGGCCACGGCTCGCAGCGCGGCCGTGCCCGCGCCGGCGGGCTGATCGACGCGCGCGACCGCGTCGAGCGCCAGGGGCGAGCGGCCCAGGAAGGCCGTGTAGTAGATCGGATCACCCTGCGGGTTCGTCACGCGCTCCCAGGAGACTTCTACGCCGTCGCGCATAGTCTTGACCGTCGGCGCGGCCATGAAGGGCGCGGTCAGGCGCAGAGGATCGGGCGGGTCATTAAGGAAGGTCGCGGTGAAAGTCCGCGTCCCCGCGTCGGCCACGCCCCCCACTACGTCGGCGGCGACAACCCGCCAATAGAACGTCGTACCGTAGGCGAGGTCCAGCAGATAGGAGGTCAGCGGGCCGTCTTGGACGAGCACCGGGACCGCGGGATCGGTCGAGAGGTAGAGCCGATAGTTCACCGGGTCTTCATCGGCGTCTTCAGATTCAAGCCAGCGAAGCTCATAGCGGCTCTCGCGCGTCGAGATGGCGCTCGTCGAGACGTAGACCGGCACGGTGGGCGGCGTGTTGCGGAGAATCGGTGTATAGCTCTGCACGACTCCTCCGCTCATGAAGCTCTCGGCTTGATAGTCGTCTCGGGCGCGGACCGACCAATAGTAGGTCGAGCCGAAGGCGAGGCAGCCCATGGTCACGGCGGAGGCGGTCGTGGTCGTGATCGCCGGCAAAGCCTGGTCATGGCGGCGCCAGGACACCTCGTATACGGGCACGTCGCCGTCCGGGTCCGCCGCCTGCGTCCAAGTGAGGAGCACGGTGTTATCCCGCGTCAGCATCGTGCCCGTGCCTTGGACGACGGCGAAAGCGCCGGGCGCGGCATTCGTGAGCCCGAGGACGAAGTTTTCGACCGAGGAGGCTCGGCTCTGGAGCGGTAGGCCCAGGTAGGAGTCCCGCGCGGTCACGCGCCAGTAGTAGGTCGTGCCGAAGGCGAGCGGCGCCGTCACGAAGTCCGGCGTCTCGGAGGTTCCGGTGCTCCGCAGCACGAAGGGTGAGGTGCCGAGCTCAAGCGTGTAGAGGAGCGGGTCGCCCTCGCTATCTGAAGAGGACTGCCAGCGCAGCCACGCGGCCGAGGAGTGCTGGACCACCGCCCCGCGCGGCGCCGACGGCGCGGGGACGGTGGGCGCCTCGTTGAGGATCATGCGGCGCATGGGCGCTCGACCCGCGGAAGTCAGGTAGAGGATGCGCCCGTCCCAGCCGCAGCCGATAGCTGAATCCGCGGTCACCGTCGTCACCAAGTCGCCGTCCGGCGAGATCTTAACCACGCTCATGGGACAGCCGCCGGGCCCGCACGTCATCTGGCTTACGTACGCCGAGGAGTCTCCGTCCAGCCACAGGCCCCGGGGATTCAGCAGGTTGCCGAAACGCGAGGCCGGAGTCTGGCTCTCCAACAGCCCAAGCGCCGAGTAACGCAGAAGCTGCTGGCAGGCGTCGTCGGCGACGACGAGCTCGCCTTGGAGCCCGACGGCGATCTTGGAGGGCGTGTAGCAACTGGCCGGCGTGGCGCTGATGCCGGGCATCTCGACTTGATTCAGCAGGTTTCCCGAGAAGTCGTACGAGTTGACGTAGCCCTTGAGCCCGCTCGGCGGACAAGGGCAACCCACGCACTGGACGCAGTAGTAGCTCCTTACGTTCTGGAAGGCGAGCAGAAGCCGGGCGTTGGTCTTGTCGAACGCGGCCGACAGGAGGCTCGACGAGCTGATATAGGGCCCCAGGGAATAAGTCGACTGTCCGAGGAAGTAACCCGTGTTAAGGAAGCGCTTGAGCGTGATGTCGTTGCCTCCGTCCAGCACGTTGACGACGCCTGAGGGCTCGACCGCGAAGGCGAGAGGAGAGCGGACGCCTGTGTTGAAATTGAAGAGCGGATCGAGGCTCGGCGTGCGATAGGCCGTCACCGAGTAGGTCGTCGCTCCCGGCGCCATCATGAGGACATAGAGATTGCCCACGGAGTCGCGGTCGAGGCCCGCGATCGTCGAAGCGGCCACGCTGAAGGTCGCCTGCTCCACATAAGTGGCGGCCCGGGCGGACGAGGCCGCCGCGGCGGCTAGGACGACGAGGACGAGTTTCTTCAAGACTTCACCTCCGGGAATTCGTGTTGAGCGCCGTAATCAGGAACGGCCGCGCGCAAATCGAGACCCTTCTCCGTGTCGAGGGCTACCGGTCGCAGCGGTGGGACGGAAAGCGGTCGCGCGACCTCGCGCACGCGCGCGGTGCGGACCAAGCACTCGGCACGGCCGGGCGAGAGCACGAGCGCCGTGCCGGGCTCCAGCGACTTGAGCTGGTTGGGGTGGACCTTGAAGCGCTCCACCTCGCGCCGCGAGCGGTCGCCGGTCCGGTGGTCGCCCAGGAGCGCGCTCTCGACGCGCTCCGTGTCACTCGTCGTCGTACGGGTTCCGAGGGTCGAGGCCCAGAACTCCGCGTCTTCCGGGTTGGGCGAACGGAAGCAGACCTTGCAGCCGGAGGTGTTGTTGAAGACGACGGACTCGAAGGCCGCGACATCCATCCCTTCCACGCGCTTGAGCTGGCCCAGGTCCTGATGCGAAAGGATCGTGCGCAGCTTGGCCGAGCCGACCGTCGCCACGAAGGAGGCGAAGACCGGCGTCGCGAACTCGGCGAACTCATCGAGGATCACGGTGGCGGGCCCCGGCTTCGGCTCCGTGCGCTGGCGCGCGGCGGCCACGGATAGGAGCCCCGAGATCACCATGCGGCCGAGCGGGTTGGCGAGGACCTGGAGATGGCCCACGGGGACCGCGAAGTAGGCGGCGTGGCCGCGCTCGAAGACATCCTCCAGGCGGATCTGGGGCGCGTAGCTGTTGAGGAGCTCGCCCAAGGGGCCGGTCGTCCAAGGGCGCAGCGCCGAGGTGAGGCCGCTCGAATCGGGGTTGGCCTTGAACTCCGAATCGGCGAGCTCGGCCAGGCGCCGGTCGCGGCACAACTTGAAGGCCTCAGTGCGGGCCTCCGGGAAGGCGAAGTAGTAGTAGCAGTCCCGCAGCGTGAAGGCCCGACCGGTCGCGCAGAAAACCTCGGCCATGGTCTGCACCTTGGCGTAGTCCACGGCGCGGTAGTAGTCCTGCCCCTCGCCCGAGGAAGTGGGCTCGCGGCCGATGGCGCGGGCGATCTGGTTCGCCACGGCGGTCGCGTCCTGGCCTGAGACAGGCCGGATCGGGTTAAAGGTCATGGATCGGTCGTCTTGCGGGTTGAAGTAGCGCACGGAGTCGAGCCGTCCGGCGATAGAGGCGGTCTTAAGGAACTGGTCGAAGTCCCCCCGGTCGCCTTTGGCTTCCATAAAGAAGAGCGGCAGACCGGCCTTCATGTCCTGCGCGGCGAGCGCCAGGAGGAGCTGGGACTTTCCCGAGCGCGTCGGGCCCACGACCTGCATATGCCCCTCGCGCTCGCGCGCGGTGAGGCTGATCCTGCGCTTGGCGCTCGTCAGGCCCAGGAAGGTCTCGTCGCCCCGGCCGAGCCGCAGCCGGTGCCCGAGTTCTTCGTCCACGGCCTTGGAATCCGCGGGCGTCTCCCAGTCCTTCGCGTCCTGGACGGAGCCCTTCGCTCCGGCGGCCCCAAGCCCTACCGCCGCGCCGAAGCAGGCCGACGCCGCCGTCCAGCCTAGCCGAACGACGTGCCGGCGCGGCTCGAACCAGCGCCCGAAGCCGCGGTGCGCGCCACTCAACCAGTCCACGGTCCGCCACGGCATGAGGGCGACGAACAGGGCGACGGCCAGCCCCGTCAGCGCGCCGCCGAGGGCTCGGCGCTCGCTGCGCAGGCCTGCCAGGCCCGCCAGCATCACGATCATGACGGCGAGGAAGGACCAGGGACTCATCGCGCGGCTCCGGCCGCGCTCAGCGCGATGGAACGGCTTTCGACCGCGCCCTGGAACACGCAGCGTCCCGCCGACCGGCGGAACTCGTCCAAGCCGCAGGCGTAGACGAAAGGCGCGCGCTGCGCGCGGGCGTTCTTAAGGATGACGGCATCCCCTCCCGGCCAGCCCGTAAGGTAGAGGACCACGCCGCCGCCCGTCAGGCGGCGGCGGTAGGTCTCGAAGATCTCCTCGTAGCGTCCCTTGGACTTCTGCGTCAGTTCGACCTCGATCGCCTTGGGCTCGGGCGACTCGATCCAAAGGTCGGAAGCTCCCTCGACCACGAGGCGCCGGCGGCCGCCCGTGTGCGTCCAGACGGCCTTCGGGTGCTGGCGGGCGGCGGGAAGTCCCATGACTTCCGTAAGGACCAAGCCCACGGCGGAGGCCTTCAGCTCGTGGCGAATCATGGCCTCGCTCACGAAGTCGCGGATCTCGGGACGATGTTCCACCTGCTCGTCGCGCAGGGCGTTGAAGCCCCGCTCGGTCAGCGTGTAGGCCTTCGGCTGGCGCAGGAAGGAGTGCCCATTGATATAGCCTTGGGCCTCCAGCGCGTGGACGCGGTTGAAGACGCCGAGCTTATAGTCCTCCCGCTCCATCTTATTGAAGAAGCGCTCAATGAGCTCGGCCTCGTCCAGCGTCGGCTCCAGGCCCAGCCCCACCATCTGGCCGATGCCGAGCACGATCCACTTCTCGAGCGCCGCGAGCATCTTCATGTCTCGCGCCGTGAGCTGAATTTCCCCGCGCCGTACATCCGCCGTCGTCTTAATCGTCACTCGAGTTCTCCCTCTCCTGCCGTTGCTGTTCTTCCGTTCTCTGTTTTCCGTTTCTTCCGTCTTTTCCCTTCTGTTTTCCTTTCCGTTCTCTGTTTGTTTTTCTGTTTCTGTTTTCCGTTTCTGTTGTTGTTGCTGTTGTTGTTTTTCTTTCTTTTTCTCTGTTGCTGCCTTTTGCCCTCTGTCCTCCTGACCCCTTCATCCCACACCACTCTTTTGTGGTTGGGAGGGAGGGGTCAGGAGGCGAACGCGCCAACGGCGCGGACGAAGAGGGCAAGGTTTGGCAGCAATATCCGTGATTTCCCGCTCACGGCCCTTCCGCATCCCCCCTCGGACATGCCCGAGGACCCGCCCGAGGGGTGCTTCACCTATTCCGCCGCGCTCAGGCTCTTGGCGTAGTGCTGGATCGCCTCGGAGATCAGCCGATCGCGCGTCACGTCCTCGCCCGTCAGGCGCATCTTCTTGATGCCCGCCTTGGCGAGGGTTTCGTGGTCCGCCACCGGCAGGTTCACCGTGATCGCCACCGTCTTCGGGGGCCGACCGCCGCGCGCGGCGGTCGCGGTTTCCGTGGACTCGTCCATACTCGTCTCTCCTTGCTATTCGCGATCTTTAGGGCCAAACTTGCAGGGCAGGTGGGGAAGCTTGCTCCCCCGTTTGGTTCGGACTGGCTACCCGACTGCCCGCAAATCGACCCGGCACTTACCTATCGAACGAGCCGGTCAATTCGGCACATTTCCCAACAGAGGCTGCGCCCACTTCTTGCGCTTAAAGAAGCGCCAGCGCGGGTCCTGCTTGGCGTTCTTCAGCATCCGCTTGCGCTCCTCTTTCTCTTCGCGAGCGAGCAGGATTTCGAGCGGGTCCTGGTCATCCAGACGCTGGGAGATAGGTTCAAACGAAGGGACTTCTGCTTCGGCGCCTTCCACGTCGGCGCTGCCGAAACTCGCGGTGAAGGCCTCGTCCTGCGGCACGAACTTCTCGCGCCGATAGACTTCTCCTTTCATGTAGTCCCGAGCGTTGCAGACAAGCGCCGTGAAGAAACCCGGGATGCTCGCGGCACCCTCAAGGAGTTCCCGGTAGGTGTCGGAGGCTACGATCTCAGCCGCTGCGGAGTCGCCGATGATCACCCGCGCGAACCGAACGATCTCGCGGTGCCTGGCCTTGTAGAAGGCCTCGGCTTCCTGGTAACGGCGCAGACGATCGAGGCGCGCCTGTCGAACGATCAGGGCCAGGAACTTCGGCGCGTGCTCGCTCCAATGGTTGAGGTTGCGGGACTCGCGCGACAGCTTCTCCACTCGCTGCTGGCGGAGCAACTCGTGAACGACCTTCTCGGGGTCGAGGCAAGGTTTGAGGCGGACCAGGAGCGCCGCCGCACGGTGGGCGAGTTCGACGTCCCGGGTGGAATCAGCGACAGCGGCGGAGGCAACGGCAGAGGCAACGACGACGGCATTGTGCAAGTGGGCCACGAAGGCACCATCCCTTCACTTGGCGTCCGGTTCTCGGTGGGCTCAGCGGTTATTTGAGGCGTTCGGCGTTGCCGAATGCGCCTTGTAAGGACCGCGCTCGTGGCCGTTCCCGCCAAGCCTGGAAGATCCAGGGGGCGGGCGGCGCCTCCCTTTTCGGGAGCCGGAGGACTTCACCTCCGCTCTCATCGGGTCCGACTAATCCCGAAGCGCGTCACCCTGACACCCACCGGGGATCAATTTATATGCAGTTGAGGCCGACAGCACGGCCACGGGAAGCGGCGCGATTGGACGCGAAGCGCCGGGCGGCGCTTAGGTGGACGTCTGCTGACGCTTGCGAAGGTTGCCGAGACCGAGTTCGGTGCGATACTGCGCGATGGATCGGAGGGAAAGCCGGACACGGTAGAGCCGGTCGATCTTGCGGCCCAGTTCCTCATCAGTCGCGGCCGGGTATTGGCGCACGAGATCGAGGAGGCGATCCCGGATCAAGGACTTACGGCTCGGAACCAGCGTCTTCATCGGCGCTTCAAGCCCCCAAGGAAGCTGGATCGACTTATTTGATATCAGGCGGTTGAGGACGCTCGGCGATATGTCGAGCCTGTCCGAAAGATCGCGTTGGGTCAACGGGCGACGCTGGTCCGGATCTCCACTGATGAAGAACGGCGCTTGGGTCTCGATCAGCGCCTCGAGCACGCGGTAGAGCGTGCTCTTTCGGCGGTCAAGCAGGCCCAGTTCACGCAGGAAACCCACCAAGCGACGCGCTTCCGCGGCCGGAAGGGAATCGAGCATCCGGCGGCTCTTTTCCTCGTTGACTTGGTAGCGCCCCTTCCAAATCTGGCGATTAAAGAATGCGAGGCCGGGCTTTCCGTCGTCCACTGTGATCCCCGCGACCGCGCTGTAAGTCTTCGCGGGCGCGGCGGCGGTCGAAGCGCCGTCGAACTCGGCCTGGACGTAGAGGCTGTTGACGAGCTCCCTCAGCCGACCGGCCTCTTCTTTCGATATCTTGCACATCCGCGCGCGCTCATCGTCCGTGTAGCCCTCGTCGCTCAAGAAGAATTCTTGGAAGTGCTTCTCACCGACCTTCTGGATAAGTTTGGCGAGATCACCTTGTCCGTCGAGCGCCGCGACGCCGTCGCTCGCCGTGCTCAGCCCCCACCCGCCGAACCGCTGCACCATGAAGCCCGCGCCGGCGTAAGGCTGGACCGAGATCACCTTGGCGTGAAGGAGGCGCTGGAATAGGACATCAGCCTCTAGTTCCCGCACGCGGCCCGCGAAGTCCCCCTCGGGTAGTTCCAAAAGACGGGCGAGCTTGATGCCGACTTGGACGCTGGTGCGACTCGAGGTACCGGACCGGAACTTCATTTCCGGCGGCCGTCGCGCAGCATCGCTCCATAAGCGGCGATCCGTTCGGTCAATGAGCGCGCCTGCTCTTCCATCAGCCGCACGAGCTTAAGCTCCTTGTCCGTAACTTCGCCCCGCAGCTGCGCCGCCGCCGTCTTGAGGTTGGGGCACTTGGCGTTGATGTCGTGGCGCAAATCGACCAGTTCGGCGGCGAGATCAGTCGCCATTGGTCTTGCTCCGATGTTTCCCCGTCCTCTTCAGAGACTGGTAGAGGAGGCCGGTGTCTATCTTCAGGTCGGCCATCACCTTGGTCTTGCGGCCCTCGTTGTCCGTCAGGCTGCGTTGGATGGCCCCATCCTCGAAGCGCTTGACTGCGGCGTAGAGGCCGTTTTCGAGGATATAGTGATACTGCTGCTCGGTGAGGAACTCGTCGGAGGACTGGCCGGCGCGGGTCGTCGCCAAAAGCTGGCGCGCCGCATCGGCGGTGACGCGCCCGGACTCGCCGCCCGCCGCCAGGTCCACGAACTTCTTGAGCTCCCGGACGTTGCCCTGCCAATCGTGGCGCAAAAGTAGCTGCTTTGCGTCCGCCGTAAAGGACAGGCGCAGTCCGCCGCGGTTGAAGAAGGAGATCAGCGGGAGGATGTCGTCCTTTCGCCGAGCCAAGGGCTTCAGTTCGATCGTCACGCCCTGGACGCGCTGGAGGAAGTCGAAGCGGAGGCGTCCCTTTTTGACGAGGTTCTGAAGGTTCTCCAAAGTCGCGCTGACGATGCGGAATCGGGACTTCACGGCGCTGTCCGATCCGAGGGGATGAAAGGCCTTCTCCTCAATGGCCTTGAGGAGCTTGTTCTGCATCTTGAGGCTCATCGAGCCGATCTCATCGAGGAAAAGGGTCCCCCCGTCCGCCAGGAGGAGTTTGCCCTTGCGTCCATCGCCGGCGCCGGTGAACGCCCCTTTGCGGTATCCGAACAACTCGGCTTCCAAGAGATCTTCCGTGTAGTCGGCACAGTTGATCGCGACGAACTGGCCGCTCCGGCCGGAGCGGCCGTGGATGACTTCTGCCAGGCTCGTCTTCCCGGTGCCGGAGGGCCCCAGGATGATGACCGGCAACTCCGAGGCGGCGTACTTAAGCGTCTCGGTGACGCTTGCGCGCGTGGCTGCATCCTCCGTGATGAAGAGGTCCTTAAACAGACGGTCCTCGCCGTCCTCCGGGCGTTTACGCAGGAAGCGCGCGACGACCGCGCTCACGTTCTCCTCTTCGTTGCCCTTGGCGTAGAAGTCGTCGCAGCCGAGCTCATAGGCGCGCTCGACCACCGCCTCCGAGTCGTGGCCGGACATCACCACGCAGTACGCCCCCGCCTTGGCCGCCAAAGGGACCAGCTCCAGCCCGGACTTGTCATCCTTGGCGCCGAGCTTGAGATCAATGAAGCAGATGTCATTGCGGCGAGCGGCGATCTTCTTGCGGCCGGAGGCCAGATCCGCGGCGAAATCCACCTCGTGCTCCCGCAACTCTCCCTTCACGAGTTCGCGCGCGAGAGGATCGTCCTCGACGACCAAGACCTTGAGCTTTCTCATTAGATTGTAATTCTACAGGAAATTACCCCTGTTTCGCCGGTCGGGATCGTAGGAACCATTTTTCCGCGAGGAAACCGCTTCGACTGTGCTACTGCATAAAAATTGATCACATGAGGGTGTCAGCCGATGAAGAATCGGGGCGGGATCAAACCCGCAAAGACAAATCGACGCGAACGGAGGAAACCATGAAGCTGATCAAGACTCAGACCGCCGCCCTCGACATCATCAAGGGCGTGTAATCCAGAGACGCTCAGGGCCAGCGCGCAAGCGCCAAGTCGTGCGACCGCCGCAACCAACGCCTCAAAGGAGAACAAAATGAAGCTCATCAAGACCGCCGCCCGCCGCCTCGACCTCGTCAAGGGCGTCTAACCCGTACCTGCCGACAGCCGCCCGCTCCACGCCAAGTGGAGCGGGCGGCAAACGGCGGAAAGGAGAATAAACATGCATCCGATCATGCGGGAGCACATAACGCTCATCGACGCCGGCCCTTCATCCATGCGGTTCTACTGCTGTCATAGGGCCGAGGTGGTCACCTATGCGATCGACGAGGTAGGCGGACGCGCGGTCTCGCTCGCCGATGGAAGACGTGCGCTCGGGGATATCCTGAAGCAACTCGATAAGCAGGACCTCACCCACAGCGATCTTGAGGCTTTCTTTCGAGGGCTGATTGACGACAACATCTTCCGTGACGCCGCGTCGGATTCAAACGTGGAGTTCGGGCCGAATTATGAGGCCCGGCTGAAACGACAACTCGTGTATTTTTCCGGGCTCGCGCCCGCGGGCCGGACGGGCAGAGACATCCAAGACAGCCTGCTGCGCAGCAGGGTCCTGATCGTGGGAGCCGGAGGCGGCGGCTCCCACATGGCGGTCCAGTTGGCAGGAGTAGGAGTCGGGAACCTCACGATCGTGGACCACGATCGCGTCGAGATCGGGAACCTGGGGCGCCAGATCTTCTATGCCGGCCGCGTGGGAGAGCTGAAGGTCGAGGTTCTAAAGTCGGTCATCGAAAATATTTCCCCGGAGACGGCGGTCACGACTCATGTGGAGAAACTGACCCGCGACGCGGAATGGCTCGGTGAAATCTTGCCGAAAGTCGACCTCGTCATCAACTGCGCCGACTACCCCTCGATGGATGAGACTAGCCGGTGGCTTTTCGACGCGTGCTACCCTCGGAAGATCCCTTTGATCCCCGCGGGCGGCTACAACGGCCACATGACGTCGGTGCCGCCCACTTTGATCCCCGGCAACTCGACCTGTTGGCATTGTTATGAGAAGACGACGGCGAAGAAGGTCTCGCCGTTCGGGAAGCTCAAGCTCTCCGAGATGAAATCCGGCGTTTTCCTCCCCGCCACCGTCGCGATGGCGGCTCTTCAGATGCCCGAGATCGTCCGAGTCCTCACGGGATGCGAAGCTCCGCGGTTCATCAATCGCCGCGGCGAATTCGACCTAAACACTTGCGCGCTGCGCGTCGAGGAAGTGCCTCCTACTCCCGGATGCAGGACCTGCGAGGGAACGGCATGACTCCGATGAGAATGACTGGTGTCCTGGCGATCGCCCTTTTGAACGTCGGCATCTACCGCTTCGGTCTCATCGACCTTCTGCTGAAGGACTATCCGGGTTTTTTGGTCATGACCATCTTCACCGCTCTCATGTTCGCCCCGTCGATCTTCGCCTTCTATTGGCGCGCCGCGACGGAGAAGCGCCGCAAAGTGGGAGCCCTGGGACTGGCGACGGGTCTCGTCTTCGCATGCGTGACGATGGCGACGCGTCATGGCCTGGGGTTGCTCGGATACTCGCTCCTTGCCCTCTTGCTGGGGATGATGGAAGCGCTCCTCGTTCCCGCCCTGCAGTCCTGGTTCTCCGAAGAAGGCGCCGGCGGCCTGGCCGAGGGGAACTCCGTCTTATGGGGCATCTCTTGCATCAGCCTCGTTGCCAGCCCGGTCTTATCCCTTCAGTTGCGGTCCATCCCCAATGCGGCGATGGGTTTGATTGGAATGGCACTGCTCGCGTTCCTGATCCAAAGACTGAGCAGCCGGTCGGCCCCCGCCCTTGAAGCCTCGGCTCCCGGCCCGAGCGCTAATGGATCTGCGCGAACGACGCTGGCCATCCTTTTTCTGGCGGGAGCCGCGATGGGAGCCATCAGCAATATGATCTACCCCATCGCGTTGAGGTTATTGCAACTGGATGGGTGGCATGTCGGTCTCTATGCCTGCATCCCTCTGCTATCCGCATCTCTGGGAGCAAGGCTCCCAGTAGCCCTAGGCGGAGGCCACGAAAAATGGTTCTTAGTCGCGTTCAGCGTCATCCCTGCCGCGTTCCTCATTACGACGCCGTGGTTCATCCCTCTCATCCTTTTCTCTTGGGGCCTCAGTTTCGGCTACGTGGAGACCCAATGGTTGTCCAAGGACGCTACATTCAACGAGGCGCTCAGCGTGAAGTATTGCGGCTTGGCGAGCGGCATCGTCCTGTCGGGACTTTTCGCCGGAGTCGGATTCAGCCCCGTAGCGGCGCTCGGTCTCGGTTTTTACGGAACGTTCGTGATAGGAGGAACTCTATGGACGGCGTCTTAATCGTCGAGTCGACATCGGAACAGCCGAAAGCCGCGGATATGCTGGTGAGCTACTATCCGCCGGGTGAGGCTCTGACCTATTACTACTGGGACGACTGGGCTTTATCGGGGATACTGAAACCCGGCGGCCACACCTTGACGTTGGGCCTCGCCGGCGGCTCGGGCCCTCGCCGACTCGCGCTCACCGACAAAGCCCACCGCCAGACGGGCGTCGACCTTGATACCTCTCGCCATCCCTCTTGCGACTGGGATCTCGCAGTAGTGACGGACGATGCGTTCCGATTTATCAAGCAAACGGAGGAACGCTACGACTCGATATGGGTCGATCTTTATGGGCCGGATGGGCTGCTTCCGGGAGTCCTCGATCCCGAATTCATAGCCCACATGCGCGGCCGGCTGAAGCCGGAGGGGATCATCTTCGTGCATCTCTTCCGGCCCGAGAACCGTTTCTATCGGTATGCGCGCATGCACGACCCGTTCGAGCCAGTATTCCGGGAGCTTGCGAAGTCTATGGGTTTTCAAACCGCTGTTTTCGACCATTACGCCTCTCAGACGTGGGTCTTATCAAACCTCCCCGAGGCGGCATTGCGGCGGGAACTCGTCGCGAGGGCCGCGACCCAGCCGGATTTGCTCTCAGCGTGGCTCTTGAATTATATGACGAAGATTCTTCGTCAGCCGATCAACAGTGAAGGTTTTGAACGGCTGGACGACGCAGTGGCCGCGTTCAAGGCTCCGGTCGCTCCTGCCGCCTTGGTCGCTTGCGGGCTCTCGGCGGATACGGGGGCTCACGATTGGGACTCATGGAGCGAGACGCCTGAGAATCTCATCGGCTCAGGCGCTGTCACGGATGACGCTCAACGACTCCGCCTGGAAACGATGGCCATGTGGTTGACGGCCCCAGGATTGAAGCTTCCAACAGCTTGCAGGGATTATCTATCACGGATTGCCGAACGGCAGAGAGAAACGGAGATTGCCGAATTTGAACTTCGCCGACCGCAGATCCGACGTTCGGTGCCGTGACCGCGGCTAAAAAGGGTAAGGCGCGCGGGTCTCAACGGGCGAGTCTCTTAAGGCTTCTTCAGATTGGCGCGATAGTACCGCATCCAGAAATCGAGCTGTTCTCGATAATCGGCTTCGGCTTCCGCCGCAGGAATCGAGTCCGTGAGATATGCCCCGTTCTCTTTCCATGAGACAGCTGACCCGAGAAGTTTCCCATCGGGTGAGATCAGATACGACCGGAGTTTCTTCTTGCCCCCGACCTTCTTTACAGTCTCGATAAAAATATCGTTTGTTCCACGGACTGACGTAACGGAAAAAAGTCTGACCAGGTCTGTTTCCGCGACCTGCAAGTCTTTGACCGGAACGATTTCACCGTTGAAGACGAGCCCCACTTTTCTGAGGATGGCGCCGAAGGAAGTCCTGTCACCGCCGGACTTTAGGGCAGCTTCGACCAAGGCTTTGACCGCCTGCGAGGTTTCATCAGCGGGCGCAGCCGCCGGCGACGCCGACAAGGCGCTCGGAGGCTCAGACACAGAAATGTCCTTCATCCCAGCAAATCCGGCTTGTCCCAGAGCTTGGACCGGTCCGCGCAACAGGGATGCTGCATCCCGAACCTGGGCCGCCGCCGTCATCGGCAGCAACGTCAGCGCGGAGACAAGACGGATATGGTTCATGGTCATATGATTTCCTTAATGGAATTGTACTCGGGCATGGCCTCGTACGCCTGGGCCACAAGGGTACCGGATCGATCTTTTAGGCCCGTGAACTTAAGGGGCCTTTTGGGCGGTTTCTTCATTGCGGATAATGGTGACCGGGGTTATACTACGCGAAGTATGGTCAGAGCGTCCTTTCTCCTGATCTCATGCTCCATTTTCGCCGCTCCCCCCGTCTATTGTCAAGAAAAAAGCCCGGAAAGCACTTCCGCCACTAATTCGGCAGATCTTCAGGGCGGGCTCCTTGAGGAAGATGATCCCCCTCAGGCGACCGGTCCCGCGCCGATCGCTCCTAAGGATGGCGCGAGCGAACCCGATTCAGCTAAGGCACAGGTGTCCGTTGCCGGGAGTCTCGTCGCCGCCGGAGCGCAAGCCGCCGCCGCCAGTGCGCAAACTGCGGCCGCTGGACCACAGGCCGTCGTGCAGAAGGCGCAAGCCGCTGCCGCCAAGCCGCAGGCCGTCGCCGCCAAGCTCGCCATCCGAGATGCATTGACCCGCGGAGACATGCCCGCCGCCGAACGTCTCTTCATGGACGCTCTGGACCGCTTTCCCAACGATCCGGATTTGCGCGAGGTGCGCAATCAACAAACGCTGCGTCTCCACGATGAGAAAATCCGGGGAATCTTCGATCGGACCCTGACGGATAGCAGGAAGCTCTTTGGCCGACAATGGCTGCCCGGGGAGTCCATGGACGAGGGCGAATGGTCCATCGAACTCGAGAAGGAGCGCGTCGCGGGCGCGCGCCCGCTCAAGCCAGCCTCCGGCGCTCGGGCGGCGCTCGCCAACGGGTACGCCTTACTCGATCGCGGCGACCCCGTCCGGGCGGAACAGGTCTTGAGCGGCGCCATCAGGAAAAACAGCGATTCAGCGCCGCTCTATTACGCCCGGGTGATGGCCCGCGGAATGACCGGGAATCTCAAGGGAGCGGACGAGGATTCCCTGAAGGCGGTAGCCTTGAGCCACGAACAATCTGCGACCTTGTCCCAGAGGGCTCTGCTCATGATGCAGTCGCGCCGCCGCGACGAGGCCTTCGCCTGGGCTGACCGCGCCTTGAAGAGCGACTCAGGCGATGCGGACGCACTCGCCATCCGGGGCAGGTTTAATTGGTCGGATCGCGGCCGTTACGATCTAGCACTCGAGGACCTCAAGCAGGCCGCGCGGATCTCGCCGGAACGCTACGGAAGCCTCTATCAGGAGGCACAGAAGAGGTTCTACGGCCAGAGAGCTCGCAGCGGACTGGCTAAGGGCGACGACAAGCAGGCCCTGGAGGACGCAAACCGCGCTCTGGAGAGCAATGCCGGCGACGCGACGGCTCATATGGTCCGCGGGGCCGTCTTCTCGCGGGCAGGAAAGGTGGAGGAGGCGATCAAGGAGACGACTTTGGCCATAAAGGCCGATCCCCGGTCGAGCGATGCCCTGCTATACCGCGGAATTTCCATGGAGACCCTTGGACAGCGAGGACGGGCGCTGGCCGATATCAAGCGCGCAGCCGAAATCGACCCGGTCAGGTTCCGGCGGTTCTACGAGGCGCTTATACAGGCGCAACGCGAGGGCTCGCCGCCGTTGTGGTCGAGGAAAGGCGGCGCGGTAACAGCCTCGAATTGATTTCGCGGAAGGGCCTACGCACGATTAGGTCCATAGACCCTCGTCTAATAAGAGTTCCCGGGCTAAACTCAATAATCGCTCTGTAGCCTGGGGAATTGGCCCTGGGGTATCCACGATCCGACCTCAATCGGATGAGACCAGAGACCTGATGCTCATGCATTCGGGTCTTTGGTTTTTTTATGCACAACGAACAGCATAAACTGGAGAAGGACAACGCGCGCATCAAACGAGAGAGCTCATTGCTCGCTCCTTTGAAGGATTTCATCGTAAGGCGGCTTCTGGACTTTACGGGAAGCCAGAGGTTCCTAACGACGCAGCTCGATGTCACGAACGCCTGCAACCTGACCTGCGCCCATTGTTATCATGCTCATCACAACAACAGCGGCGCCTTGGATCTCGCGGGATGGAGATCTATCCTCGACCAATACGATCAACTCACGGCAAAGCTCTATTTAGAGCCGCGTTTCGTCATCTGCGGCGGAGAACCCACGATAAGCCCTCTTTTTTGGCCACTACTGGAGGAGTTAAATTCGAGATGGCCCGGCGTCAACGTCTCCGTCCTCACCAACGCGACGCGCTTAAGTGAAGGTTTCGTCGCCGAGTTCAAACGGTACAACGCCGACTTCCAGATATCGCTGGACGGCCCCGATAGAGGCCGGCACGATCTGATCCGGGGAGCCGGCAGCTTCGACCAGGCCCTTGCCGGACTCAAGAATCTACAACGGGCGGAGATGAATGCCACGTTCTTGGCGACCCTATCGCACCGGACTTCTTTTTGGATCAAGGATTTTTTCGATGTCGCGGCGAGGACGCGCGTATCGAGCATGAACTTCACGCGTTTCATCTCTCAAGGTAACGGCAAGAAGTTGGAGGAAAGCTCCGAGGATAGGCCTTTGACGCCGCACGAACTTCGCCAAGCTTTCCAAACTATTTTGGAATCGGCCAGAAAGACAGGCGTCTCGACCAGCACGAACGGCCCCCTCTATCACCTCGTCGATCCCAGCCTTGGAGCCAACGGTAAGCTCGGATTTCAGGGCCTCGTCATCGACTACAAAGGGAACTTGAAGGTCACCAGCCGCACTGATTTCAGATTAGGTAATATCCTCGATGAAGGCCTCGAAAACCTTTTCTTGAAGCATCCCATCATGCGGGCTTTGCGAAACCGGGAAATCGAGGGATGCGGCTCGTGCGTCCATTACGACAAATGCGGCGGAGACCGGAACGCATCGTTCGCCGCGACCGGAAGCTTTCTAAAGAAGGACCCGGGGTGCTGGCTTGATGTCGAACCCCAACGTGTTGTGCAGGAGGTATCGTGAGGAAACGAATGAAGCGGTTCGTGCTTATGGCGTTGGCGATTGTGCCGATCGCGTCGGTGGCGTTCGCGGCGCAATCCGCGCTCAGCATCGCGCAGATCGGGCAGAAGGGAGTGACCGTCCATCAATTGGCCGGAAGCGGCGCCGACAGCAAAGGAAGCTGAGCCCAGTCCATCGTGCGGAGACTCCCTCCGCCGGAGACAAGGCGCTAGTCGCCCAACTCCGGCGGAGGGTCAACGCGTGACGGCACGACTATCCACCAAGAGGACCGCCCCATTCCCCCGCGCCGAACGAGCGTACGTACTTTGTCGCCGATACTGCTCATCGCAAGCTTGGCGATCATTTTCTGGCTGAAATACGGAATGAAAACCGCTGATAAATCGTTGACCGTCGCCATACCGGCCTACTGGGGCGCGACGCTGCCCCCGTTGCAGCACTCGGCTTTCGGGGCGGTCGTGTTGGATAACCAGTTCGAGCCGCTGGTCAGACGCGGAAACAACGGGCTGATCGAGCCGTTAGGTGCCAAATCATGGGAGATCAGCAGGGATTATCGCGTCGTCACGTTTAAGATTGACACGAGCCGCCGGTTCTCCGACGGCTCCAGCTTGACCGCCTCCGATTTCAAGAGGTCTTGGGAGGACGGCCTGAGGATGAAGCCGAAGTCCAAGAACCAATCCGTGGCCGACATTCTTTACGGCCTCAAGGGGTTTCAGTCGTTCGCTCAAGATGGGACGATCTCCGGGGTTCGAGTCCTGTCGGACGATACGTTGGAACTCGAGTTCGACAAGCCCGTCCGCCTCGGCGTGGAGTACCTGTCGGGTCATCGCTATTCCGCGTATAAGTTGATCGACGGCCGCGGAATCGGCACCGGTCCGTACGCGATGGAGGAGAAGGACAAGACGCTGTATTTGACGCCGAATCCCTACTACGCTGCAAAAGAGCCCCGTTTCGAGCGGTTGAAAATCGTCGTGACCGCGCCGGAGAAGCTGCACGAAAGTCTCCAGTCTGGGGCCGTCGACGCGGCGGTGTTCGTCGAGAAGTCGAACCTTCCGGAGTGCCTGGATGAGACGCGCGGCAAGATCCGGTGCGTCTACAGCCAGGAAGCGGACCATGTGGACATTGAGGTCAACGGTTTGTCGGGGCGGCTATTCTCCGACCGCCGCCACCGCCTCGCCCTGCAGGCGCTCATCCACGATCGCCTCGAGGCGGACGGACTTCCGCCGCAGTTGCGGGCGACGCATCTCATCAGGGACACTCAAAGCCTTCTGACCTTCCAACCTGGACGGCTGTCGGACGAGGAGGCGCGCGAGCTCGTCCACCAAGGACGCCGGTTTATTCCCGAACTCCTGAAGGCATCGCAAAAGCAGCCTGTCTATCTAGTCTGCGGCCGCGACTGTGACTGGCTCGTCGCCCTTTTAGGCGCAGCCAGCGTCAAGCTCTCCAACAAATCGGGCCGGATCGACTTTACGAAGATTCAGGAGATGTCCTACAAGACCCACGAGGCGGACCTCATCTTCGGAACGTTCTCGGTCTACAACGGCGATCCGGACGGGCTCTATCACGTTCTCGGTCGCAAAGGAGCGATCTTCTCGCCGATGACGGACAGGGACGGCATCTCGGACCTGCTCGAGGAAGGCCGGGCGATCTTGGAGCGCCCTCGGCTGGCGGCGCACTATGCGAAGGTAGCTAGGGCAATCCTCAATGAAGTGCCTTATGTCCACATCGGCTTCAGCGGGCGAGGCGTTGCCTACAACGTCGACAAGACGCGGGTTTCCGAGACATTCGTCAACAGGAACAACCACCGGGTCACGCTCTTCGAGCCGCGATGACCGATCTGAAGGAATGGATCGACCGGAACGCAAACCGGCCGCTCGCCCTCGCCACCGGGACCGTGCTATGTCTTCAACTCGGCTACCTCGGCTATCTCGCTCATAACGAATACTCAGCGCAACTCCGCGCCATCGATCGAGTGGTCGAGACCGCGAGCCTCGGCATACAGCAGGATAACCGGCCGCTGATCGAGGCGACCTTATTGACCGGCCTCCGCAATGCGGATGCGGCCACTGTCGCTCTCTGCCGAGGAGCCGCGGCGGAACTCATTTATCCGCCGTCAGCCCAGGACCCTTGCCGTGCGACCGACGGAGGAATTTTTCGTTGGTTGGTCCGGCGGAAGGCCATGGGACCGGGTCAGCATGATTTCGTTTTCATCATCAACGGTTGGACTACGTTCGCCCCCTTAGCCGTCATTTTCGGAATCACGATCATCTTGTCACTGGCGATCATCTCCATCTTGATCCGCGCGCGAAGGAGATTCGCGGCGGAGATTCTCGATCCCCTCCGACAAGGCTTAGCCGCCGAAAAGCCGCTAGGCATATCGGAACTCGAGGAGCTCCGCCGAAAGAACCAGGAGCATATAGCGTTGAGCCGCAATCAGGCTGTGGCCGCCGCCCTCTTCGATTTCAGCGCCCAGGTCGCGCACGACATACGTTCCCCTTTGGCGGTCCTTGAGATCGTCTCAAACGACCCCGCCCAATGGGAGAAGAAGCGCGCCATGCTGCGGAACGCCATCAGCCGCCTCAGCGGCATCGCCAACAGCGTTCTGATCCGCTATCGGACGACCGAGACCGGGAAGGAAGCGCTGGCTAGCGAGACAAGCGCCTTCGAACACGGCGGGCCGACCTCCGTTCAGTTGCTCTCCAGCCTCATCGACTCCGTCGTCTCCACTAAGCCGATCGAGTTCGGCCCCGGCGTGGAGATCGGCGTCGAGTACGATTCCGATTCATACGGCCTCTTCGCCCAAGTCCAGCGCGTGGAGTTTCAGCGCGTTCTCTCCAATCTCATCAATAATGCCGTCGAGGCGCTCGCTAAGGGCCCCGGCTGGGTCCGCGTAGCTCTTTCCTCGGTGAACGGCGAAATCTCCGTCCGCGTCAAGGACAATGGAAAGGGAATCCCCCCCGAGATACTGGCGAAGCTAGGTCAGCGCGGAGCCAGCTATGGCAAGGAAGGCGGCCATGGGCGCGGCTTGCATCACGCCCGCTCCTGCGCCGAATCCTGGGGCGGGCGCCTGGAGATCGAATCCCCCGCCCAGAAGGGCGCCACCGTGGCTTTGCTGATCCCGAGCGCGGACGCTCCAGACTGGTTCGCTACCGAGGTATCCCTACTTGCGGGAGCACCCGTCGTCATTCTGGATGATGACCCGAACATACACGACATTTGGAGAAAGCGCCTGGTTGACGCGAACGCTGTTGTCCGGGATATCCGGGCCTGTTACTTCCTCGCGCCTGACGATCTTCGCAATTGGGTCAATAAAAATCAGGCTGAGGCCCTACGTGCAACCTACCTCCTAGACTACGAGCTGGGTGAGGGAGCTGAAACCGGGCTCGATATCGCCACAGAACTCGGCCTACTCCACCAGGCCATACTCGTCACAGGCCGTCATGACGACGACGAGGTGATGGCGATCTGCAAAACACTTGGGATTCGACTTTTCCCTAAGGAATTGGCGCGCCTAGTTCCATTTCGAATCCGCGAGTCCGATTCGCCCGCCATAGTCACCCCAGTTTTGTTCGACGCGGTATTGATCGACGATGATCCCCTGACGCGAATGACATGGCAGAACGAAGCGTCCGAGAGCGGCAAACGCTTTCGAGCGTTTTCCTCGTCGGAGGCATTCATTCGGGGAGCTGCCGCGATCGACTTCAGGACGCCCGTGTATGTGGACGCGAAGCTTGCTGACGGAATCGACGGCGCCGAGGAATCCCTTCGGATTCACGCTCTAGGATTTGGCGAAATCTACCTTGCAACGGGACACCCGGCGGAAAGGTTCGCCAACTATCAGCACCTTCGGGGAGTAGTCGACAAGGTGCCGCCGTGGAACGCAAATCCCGGCGGGCCGAAGTCACCGGCGTCAGGGGACGACGCCTGAGGCAGCCTTGCGGAACTCAATTGATCCTAGAGCCTGCCGCAACTACTAGATTCCGCAGCGTCCTAATCAAAGCCGCAAGCTTCCAGAAATTCTGCGCGCGCGCGAAGCCCGACGAGATTCTATCTCGCAGAGGTCGCCTGACCGCCGTGATGAAGAATCCGGCCGGCTCGTGGGACATCCTTGTCGTCTGACGTTCCCCTTAAGAATCCGTCCGCAGCAGCCGCTTGAACCGACGCCCGCCTTCGCTCGTCCTCGCGCTCACCGGTTTTCCCCGATTGAACCTCAGCTCAGCCAAGTGTCCGTTACGGATACGGCCGCACAGCGTCTGCAGCGCCTGCCAGTATTCGTCGAACGCGGGTGTCGCTGCGGCGTCCGCCGTCGTAGGGCCGAACGTCAGGCTTCGCTGGATGTTCGCGCACGAGATGATGTTCCCGTCGACGATGTTGACGCCGTACATCGTGCAATAGGCGTACTCCGTGCACACCAGGGTCAATAGATACCGCCATTGGTCGCTGCTTGCCCCTGCATCAGGTAGCCCCGCGCGCTGCAGGTCACGGTTAAACTGTCCCGCGGCTGACGTTGGCGCGGGTTGAATCTTGCTCACGGATTCCGACATGCCGATACTTCTGCGATCCATAACCTATTAACCTCCACTATGTCCCCGTTCTTACCGCCGGGCAAGGCGCCGGTCCAATAAAAAACGGGAAACGATTTTAGTCGTTTCCCGTGGACTCATCCGATTGAGGTCGGATCGTGGATACCCCGGGGCCAATCCCCCGGACTACACAGGTTAGGTGCGTCTAACTTAGTGTAGGCCGGGAACCTTGACACTTAAAGGAGCATTGGTCCTTGCGAGAGTAGGACCATCGGCCAGGGTCCAAAGTCCCACCTAACTGCATGAAAATTGATCACAAGGGGATATCGCCGCCCAACGGCGGCAAGAGAGATCCCCATGACGAACAAATCATCACGCTCAAAAGTTCCTGTCCGCCCTCTCATCCTGATCGTCGAAGACGATATGCTGATGCGGACCTTCTACGAACGTCTTTTCGCGCAGCAAGCTCAGGACCTGACCTATCACGTAGCGGAGAGCGCCGAGTCCGCGCTCGACTATTTGCGCGCCAACCGGGTGGACGCGATCATTACCGATTGGGACCTGCCCAAGATGAGCGGGATCGTCCTCGTGAAGGCACTTCGATCTCATCCCAGTACGAAGACACTGCCCATCATCGTGGTGAGCGGAAGAACTGGGCCGGGATATATGGATATCGCGGTCAAAGCCGGAGCCAGCGACTATTACTCGAAGCCCTTCGAGATCGCGGCCTTTCTGGAGCGCCTGCGGACCTTACTCCGCGGCAGAGGCGGCGTCTAAGCGCGGTTCACGGAGTGAGCCCCCACTCCCCCCGCTTCACTTGCCGGAACTGCCCCTTGTTCAAGTGGAGGATGGTGCTGACGGACGACGGCTTGTAGCCCTTCGCCTGCGCGGCGGCGAGCATCTCCTGGCGCGTGGCCTTGCCGTCCATCTCGCGCAGGAACTCGATCAGGAAGTCTTTGAGGCTCGTCACCGCCCGCTCCTCCCACTCCGGCAGGCCGAAGATGCCGCCATGCCGCGCCAGCACGAATTCGTCTTTATGGATGGCGAGCATCGTGTGGAGGCTGACCGGGTTTATGGGCGCACGATGCGGGTAGAGCTCGTCTACCTTCGCGGCGATAGTCTCGTGATGCGCGGGCTTTCCGATCGCCACCAACGCGGCTTGCGCCATCGCGTGCAGGCTATGGGCATCGAAGTAGGTCCAGCTCCGCAGTCCGACCGAGCCGCTTTTCTCGAGGCCAAGGTCGCGCGAGAGCTCGACGCAGCGTCGTAGGAAGTCCGTGGTCGTCTCGATGTTTTTCTTCTTTTTCAGCCAAGCCTGAAGCATGTCCAGCGGCATCGGCCGGCCGAGCTTCAAGAGCGCGGCCCTGGTCGCGTCGACGACTTGGTCGTGGCGATACTTGATCGAGGCACTCTCGTAGCACACTTCTTGTTGGCCCACCGAAACTAGGAGCTCCGGTTTGGCTCCCGAGACGCGGCAAAGGAAGGCGAAGGCCAGGCAAGCCGATTCCTGCCCTTTGGAGAGAATCGAGGCGGGGTCCTGCCATTCGTTGAAGCCGGCCATGCCCTGTCGCGCGGCAAGCAGCTTGAGGTAGATCGCTCGTAGCGCCTGCTTGAACTTATCGGACTCCGGCTTGAGCAGCCCTCTAAGGTCGGCCTCTCCCTGCACTATGTCGCCTTCGACAGTGAGTTGGGCGATCCCGAGCATCCTTGAGATATGCGCGCGAGCTACTGGATGCCCATCCCAAAGGCCGTGCGCCTTTTCAATGACAGCGCGGCGGCGCTCCTCGAGCGAGGCAAGCAATTCACAGACACGCTCCGGCAATCGGATAAGGCTCGCCTCCTCAAGGCGAGCCTGGATGTCGTCTCCGGCGATGCTCAGGAGTAGCGCCTGCCTCACCCGGCGTAGCTGGACAGGGCCTAGCGCGAGAGTCCCCAACGGCGTCGCAGCCAAGTCCCCGACGGTCCGCAAGCCTTTGCCGGCCAGCGACTTAAGGAGGAGCTGCTGAAGAGGCAGGTCCTCCAGAGGTTTAGCTGCCGCGATCAAGGTCTCGGCATCGGATAAAGGACGACTGAGAATGTTTTCGGCTTCCATACGGCCTGTCATAGACTACTATGTCGTTTCCCACTCACGACTCTATCAGCCGCGCGCCGAGCTAATCGGCTATTTCCCGCTACGACTAGACATGCGATCCTCGGGCGGGTCCTCCATCCAGCGCTCATAAATCTGGCGGGAAATCGGCCCCAATTCGCTCTTGAATCGAGCCTCGCCCAGCTTCGGAAGGCGAACGTTCTCGAAGACTTCTGTAACGAGATAGTTTTCAACTTCGGAATCTTTGCTCGATGCCCATTCCTCGATGATTTCAAAATACTTGTCGGCGTCTTCCTGCCTCTCCAGCTTCGCGCATAGCAGCTTTGTGAACGCGGCGCAGATGAGACCGGGGTTTTCTTTGAACTTTGGATCGAGCCGCGCGAGCCGGAGGTATTCATCGGAAGTGAAGAACTCGGGCGCTTTCTTACGCAAAGCGCTCAAAATGATCTCGGGAGAGCGATCAGGAATTAGTTTGAAATTCGTCATTACAATCCGCTCAACGCATTCTGGATATCGATCAAAAGATCCTTCGTAATCTGTTTATCCACTGAGCTCAATCCGGGCTTGCGAAGGACACGCATCAGCTGGTCCCTTCGGGCGATCAACTTCTCCCCATGCCCGCTTTTTGAGAGCTTAATGCCTGTTTTTGCTTCATACCGGTAAGCGTCCATCGAGCTTCCTGATCCAATCTTAGCGTTCTTGCGGTAAAGATTGTCAATCGAATCACGGAGGTCGGGGTCCTGCGCCCTCCTCAACAATCGGTCACGGTCAGGCTCGCCTTGGCTGGTTCCGCCTTGCGTCGCCGAGGAGTTCGAGGAAGCTTTGCTGTAAAGGTTCTCAGCGGCCCTTTTCGCCCCATAAGCTCCGACGGCGACAGGCAGACCAAGCTTGATTGCCTCTTCCGCTGTAATCGCAGTCGCGGCGCCTATGCCCGTTCCCGAACCGGCAACAGCGGGCACGATGGCCGGTGAGGCAGACGGACCAATCGTGCTGAGAAGCACGCGGCCTGCCGCGAGAGCGCCAGGGCCAAACTCCCAAGTCGCCAAGGCGATAAAAGCCACCCCGGCAACCTTGGCGCTCGTCATCCAATTGCGGTGAGCGTTGTCGTCCGGGACTTGAGGCTCTGGATTTAACCCGTCCTCGGACACCGCTGTCTGCCTTGAGCGGTAAATAGAGAAGGCCGTCAGTGCACCCGCCGTAAAAAGTCCGACAGGAAGCAGGGGCAGTGGGGTTGAGGAATTCTTGGGCTGCGAGACTGGCGACTCCACCACCTTCGTGTTCTGATTCAGCTCGGCGGTTTCGCTTTCACGCAGCTTTCCGGCGAGCCCCGCCAGTTCGACGCTCCGAGGGGTCGCTTTCGCGCGCCACAGCGCCTCTGCTTGCGTAAAGCGCTCGACGGCCGTGGCATGCTGCTTGAGATCTCGATAGGCAAGGCCCTGTTGCATAGGTACATCCGCGAAGCCCGGATCAATCGCTTCAGCCAGGGCGAGAAATCGAAGCGCCTCACGGGGATCATCGATCTTGAGGCGGCCCATCGCTTTGTCGGTAAGGCTGATGGCGCTTTGCCGGGCCAAGGCACGCCGCCCTGCTTCCACGATCCTCGGATTATGGAGGATGGAGGCCTCTTCCAGACCGGAGGCCGGCAACGCCGCGCTGGGGGCGATACCCGCGGCGCCAGACACGCCTGAGGTGCGGCCCCGGCTGAAATATTTTAGGGCAAGCGCCTCTTTGTTGGTGGGGTCACGTTTAAGGACGGCTTCCGCCTCAGCATGGGCGGCAGGATAGTCCTTCTCTTCATACCGCACATGACCAAGGGCCACCCGCAGGTTAGGGTTATCGGGGTCTTGTTCGAGAGCAGGGGTCAGGGTCGCCAAGGCCTCCTGGGGCTCACCCAGACGGGCAAGGATGCGCGCATAGAGCGCTGAGGCCGCCGGGGACGGTGGAGTGACCGCTCGGGCCGTATCGAGAGAGCCGCGGAACTGCTTAAGAAACCCCTCGTAGCGCTCTGGAGCGAGGCGGCCTTGCTGTTTGGCCTCCTGCGCGAGCGTAAGGACTTGATCGAGGCGCGCCAACTCAGGAGCTGCTTTCGTGGCTTCGGTCTCAGCCGTTAAGGCGGGTTGCGACTCAGGCGGTCGCTTTTCATCCTGGGCGGTACCCGGGGACGCGGACAAAAGAGCAAAGGCCAACAGGAGGGTGGTAATCATGGGCCTGGCACCGTCGAGTCAGTGTAGCCCCGCCATCCCTGACTGTCAATGCAAGGGCAGAGCTCTCTGGCAGTGACGATTCATCAATTCCGATGACAATTATCAGCCCGAGAATCTATTCTACAATGGGCGAACCGCCGTATCGGTGAGGCGGGCCATATGAACTTAACACCTAAGGGCGAACAAGTAGACGGCAAGACTTTCTTTAAGTTCTTATGCGCGGACGATGAATTCTGCCGCCACTTGGGCCGCGCGGTGCTCGCCGCCGGCAGGCTTGAAACGGGACTCAAACTATATCTGAGAGCCCATTCGATCCCAGCCGACACGGAACGCGCGACTCTTGGGCAAATCCTCGGTCTGTTGGAGCAGCACGCTCTTCTAGAAAAGATGCAGCCTCACCTTGACGGATTGAAGCGTCAACGCAATTTCTTGACGCACAACGTCCACGCGGTTCTCTCGGGCCTGAGGGAGGACGATCTGATTGGAGATGAAGTTAAGGAACTTCTCGATTCCGATGTCGTCTTGTACAGCGAACGCGCCTGGCAGCTGGCAATTAATCTGAACGCACTTGCTGATATCGTGGAGAAAGAGAATTCCACTTCCGCCATGCTTCTCGGCGGCTGAGCTAACCCCAGGTCAAGCGGCCGGTCTACTTCGCTAAAGGATCGAGGGCATCGGGATAGTGGCGCGCAAGGAAGCCTTCCGCCTCGAGCGGAGATGCGTTCATGAAGTCCGCGAAGCGAGGGACTAACAGCAGGAGCGGCGTCATCGCGAGGAGCGAGGCGCCCATGCAGGCCATAGCGGCCGTAAGCCCAAACGACGAGATCAGAAACCCAGCTGCTGCTACACCAAGCGGCGCGATGCCGCCGCACAGGAACCCCATAATCGCTCCGACGCGGGCCCGGTGCGAATCGGGAACCGTCAACGAAAGCTGCGTGCCGATCGGCACGTCAGCCCACGTCTGACCCACGCCGATCCAGAACAGGACGCTCAATGGTAGAAGAGCGTTGGGGACCCACGGCAGGATCATTATCCCGATGCCGAGCATCGCGATCGCGGCACAGATCACCCAATGCGCGCGCAGTCGCGTCAGCACCCATCCCACCGTCAGGGCGCCGACGATCGCGCCGAGGCTGATGCTGCTTTCGAGCCCTCCTAGAAACCAGGCGGGCATACCGCGTGCCTGCTTGGCCAGCACCGGCAGGAGCACAGCCATAGGCGAAAGTGCGAGATTCATGAACATCGCTACTACGCACAACCAGAAAAGGACCGGAATGCGGTAAATGAGGCGAAAGCCTTCAACGAGGTCATCGCTCCAAAGGCCTCCGGCCGAGTGGCCGGCCGCACGCTCGGGACGCGTCGAGGCCTTGATCCACAGACAGGAAACGGCCGAGATCAGATACGACAGCGCGTCAAAGATGAAGGCACCGAAGACTCCAAGGAAGCTTACGACGACACCGCCTAGAATGCCGCCCGCCACTCTAGCCAGCGAATCGACCGCATGAGTCTGACGCATCGCCTTCTGAAGCGAGCCGCGCTCCACGAGCTGCGGCACGATCGCCGAGGAAGCCGCGGCGAACAGCGCGCCTCCCACGCCGCTCAGCGCGTAGAGCGCGGCCAAGAGGCCGGCGTCGAATCGATCGCGCCGGACCAGCACCGCGATCGCCAGCGAGAAAACGAAGCGCCAAAGGTCGGCTATCAGGATCAGACGCTTGCGCGGAATCCGATCAGCCAACGGTCCCATGAGCGGCAGAAGCAGCACGCGCACCGCCATCGCGGGAGCCAGCACGGCCGACATGCGGGCCGCCGAGCCCGACTTGTCCAGCACCCACCACGACAGAGCGATCATCCCGCAGCCGTCGCCCAGCAGCGAGACGAGTTGGCCGAAGCGAAACATCCAGAAGTCTCGGCCCAAACTGACGTCGAATAGGCCGGTCATGATCGTCTTAGCCCACCCGCTGGACCGCCTCATTCAGGCTGCGCCCGAGAACGGCGAAAGCGAGGGAGGAGCGCCGCTATGGCTGTTCTCACGGCCTTAGCATAGGCTCGTAGAGTCGCTAAGTCAATGCTTCAATGGACCTCGGCACGGCCCGAGGTGGAGCGGCCGCGGACCGACCCGCCAAAAACGGCCGCCCCCGCTTTCCGCGGGGGCGGCTCTTTGCTAATCCTCGTCCGGCATCATGACGGTAATGACGGGCTCGCCTTCGTCGCCCGGACCGCTGACCGCGCGCATCGCCACTTGGCGCGGCGGCATACCCGGCTCGGTCACGAAGTAAGCCGCGAAGCGGACCTCGCACCCGTCCCGCGCAGAACGCATTTCCGCGCGGAGGATGGTGAGCAGGTCCCACGCGCGCCCGGTGTAGCTTTGGCCCTCCCTTTTTAGCGCATCGTCCGGCTCGATGACGCCCCAGACGCTTCGCGTGACCGCCAGGGGCCAACGAAAACCCGCCTCGCGCGCCAAAGCGCTCATGTCCACCAAGACGCCGTCCTCGATGGCCTGGGCCCGCGTGTAGGCGTGGATAACCTCGAACTCTTCCGGCTTCTCATTCATTTCCATTTTTCGGTCCTCCTGTTTCAAATCAATCCGACCCGGCCCGCCGTCTTTCTCAGTTTCAAGCGCGCCCGGTGAAGCCGCGAACGCAGAGTGTTCTCCGGCACCCCCAGGGTTCTAGCCGCCTCGCCGTAAGCCATTCCCCGCGCATCACACAGCGTGAGGACTTCGCGCTCCGTCGCCCTCAGTCGAGCCATCGCCCGGCGCACCTGGGCCGAAGTCTCCGCGCGCTCCAAGCGTCCGAGCATGTCCTCGTCTATTCCGGGAAGCGTCTCATGGAGAGGAGCCGAGTCGTCCGCGCCACAGCAATAATCCAAGGACACCCCGTCCCGCCTCTCCTTGCGCCGCCGAGAGTCCATAAACACATTGCGCAGGATGGTAAAAAGCCAACTCTTGACCGCCTTCGTCGCGTCGTGCCGCTTGCGCGCCTTCAAAGCCCGGTAGCACGCCTCCTGGACCAACTCGTCCGCCTCGTCCGAGTCCCGGCACAACCCAAGGGCGAAATACCGCGCCTCAGGATTGCGTCCATCCAAGTAGCACTTGAGAGCATCCGTCACGGCGTCCGACTTCAAAGCCCGGCCGTTCCCCTTCCCGTCCCGTACGACGATCTTGCAGTTCTTTTTCATGTCGCACCTCCGCAGCACCCGGAGGGCGAGGGACCCGAGGAAGGCCGAACGACGAGGAATAAATGGCGGGGCCCCACCCTGGAGACGGCCCCCGGCACAGCCGGGCTGGCCGCCTCGCGGCACGCGAGCTGTCCGAAAACTAGGGGCTAGGCGGGGGTTGGGCCAGGTTTTCGGATCTCCGGCGGGGAGGACCGTTTATGCCGCAGAAGGAGGCCTTCGCTCCTGGAGTCCCGAGAAGCGAGGGGCGACATGAAAAAGATCGGAAAGGAGGAGGACGGGACGGGAAGGCGCAAAGAAAGCAGAAAAAATCTCCGCCGCCGAGCGGTGGAGACAGTGGAGTTCTCGGTCCCTGGCGTCCGCATGACAGGGAGGAGCGTCCGCGGACCGGTCCGCGCGCCCCGGCAGGGGCGGAGAAATCCAAGCGGCGGTGGGCGGGGTGGGCAACACGAGGAGTTGTCCACGCCGTCCACGGTCGCGGCGGTATCCACCGCAAGCATTGGGTCTTGCGCGAACGAAGGCTCGCGCTTTATACTTCGCCTAGGCGAAGCTTCCACCCAGGAGCAGCTTCGTTCGACAGGCGACCCGGCACTCTCGGTGCCGGGTTTGCCTTTTCTAGAGCAGTCCCGCCTTCTTAAAGCTGAAATAGCGATCGTCGCCTACGATGAGATGGTCGACGAGGTCCACCTGGATCAGGCAGGCGACGAGCAGCAGTTGCCGCGTGGTCCGGCGATCCGCCTGGCTAGGCCGCAGATCCTGCGATGGATGATTGTGCGCGACCATGATGCTGTGCGCGTTGTTGAGCAGGGCACCTTTGAATACCTCGCGCGGGTGAACGATGGATGCGTCGAGACTTCCCACCGAGACGAGCTCGAGGCCGATCAGGCGCCGCCGCGAGTCGAGGTCCAGCCGCCAGAAGTGCTCGCGGTCGAGATTGCGCGCCAGCGGGCTCAGAACCCGATAGGCGTCCTCGGCCGAGCGGATAAGTTGCCGCGAAGGGAGGCCCGAGCGCACGACCCGCAAACTCGTGATCATCGAAGGATCTCCCACAGCAGCGCGGCGATACGACCGCTTATGTGCGCCGCGCGCCAAAGATGGACCGACCCAAGGACGAGCACGAGCTCGACGCTGAACGCCGCGACGAATTTAGCGGCGAACGGCGCGCGGCCCGCGAAGGGCCGTACAAGCCGCTCCGCAAGCGCGTAAGCGGCCTCATCGACAGCTAGGGCGAACTGCAGGGCTCCGGTCGCGATGAGAGCCTGGGCGTAGGTTAGCAGTCCGAACGAGAGCAACCAGCCCAGGACGATTTCGCGGAGAGCCCGCCGCAGCAGGTCCTGCGATAGGGCATCTCGCCAGCGCACCCATGCGGCGGCTAGGAGGACCCAGACGATAAGCCGCGCCAGCGGCCGCCAGTCCCAGTCCTGCCACGAAAACGCAGCGGAGGTCTCATGTTCCATACGAGAACCTACGCCGTCCCCCCTCTTTTCGTTTCAACGGAGTTCGCGGTCCCTGCCGCCGATCCGGCAGGGAGGAGCGTCGCGGACCGATCCGCGCCCCGCAGGGGGCGAACTCCGTGGAGTCACGAAGCACGAGCTGGCCCTGCCCGTCCTAGGACGGGCAGGGCCGCTATCGCGTCATCCGGCACGCGGTTAGGCCTTGACCTCCTGCGTCGCTTGGGGCGGAGCCGTCTCGGACACCGATTCCGAACTCGTCGGCCAATATGGGAGCCGCGCCGCGTGTGATTCACAACGGCATAAGCCTCCGTTGGGCATCAGGCGTGCGGGCATGTAGCACTTGCCGCCTGTGTCGTCTTTCGGGAAGTCGCAGTAGTAGCGAGGCATGTTCGTCCTACAGCAGGCCGCTCTCGCGGAAGCTGAAGAACCGCACAGAGTCGCCCTCCCCCTCGCCAAGCACGACATGGTCGGCCACGGGAATTCCCAGAAGCTCCCCCGCGCGCTGTAGCCGCCTCGTCGCTTCGCGGTCCTCGGCCGAAGGAGACGGGTCCCCGCTCGGATGATTGTGCGAGACGATTACAGCCGCGCCGTTGAGCAGGATCGCCGCGCGGAACACCTCGCGCGGTTATGTTGCGGCCGCAGTTATGTTGTGTTCGACGGCTTCTTAGACGAAGCTAGCCCTTCCTGACGCAACATAATTCGGAGCACTCTTTGGCTCGAATCGCGCCAAGGAGACTCCGATCATGTTTGAAAATCTGTT
>JACRDP010000028.1 GCA_016212855.1 Elusimicrobiota bacterium | reverse complement strand
GACCTGCGTGTCGTCCATGATGATCATCATGGATCCAAGTTAGCACGCCGCGCCGACGACGTCCTACCGCGCCTGCTTCAGGCTCATCTTGCGTGAGAAACAGGCGTCTGTTCAGGCTCATGTTGCGTGAGACAAGTCTGATTCTTGCGGGAGGCGCAATAAAAGTGGCATAATGCCCGGAATTCGTGGTCGGGATCAAAAACTTTCGCTTCATCTCGACTGAGATTTCGAAAAAATCGGCGGAGTCGTCCCGAATATATCCGTCCCGGGTCCGGATTCCGTCGATATTTTATGCCGATTTGGCGGGGTAGCTCAGTGGTAGAGCACCGGTCTGAAAAACCGGGTGTCGACAGTTCGATCCTGTCCCCCGCCACCATCTTTTGAAGCGCGCGCTCCCTCTCGTCGCCGTCGCGGTCCTCGCGTCCTGGGCCTTAGCCCAGAGCGCCTCGGCGCCCGTCGTCAAATCCTCCGGCGACATCGACTGGAAGGCTTCGGGTAGTTTGCCGCCCGGCGCGGAGTATCACCTGATCTACGAGGATCCCAAGACGCACGCCGTGCAGACCCTCGTCCGCATGCCCAAAGGCTATTCCTTGCCCAAGCACGCTCACACCGCCGACGAGACCATGCTCGTCCTCAAGGGCAAGATCGTCCTCAAGTTCGCCGACCGAGAAGTCGGCGTCAACACCGGCGGCTACGCGACGATTCCTGCGGGCACGAGCTTCGAGCTCAAGGTTCCCGGCTTCGGCGGCGCGACCTTCCTCGCGGCTTTCAACGGGCCATACGACGCGCAAAAGCCTTAAAGGCGGAAGTCGATCGCCTTCGGCAAGGCCTCGAGGATCACCGGCCCCTCTCCGTCCGCATCGCCATCGATGTTGAGCGGTAGGGGCTCGTCCGACGCGATCTCGATGCGCGACGCGCGGCGCAACACCACGCCGGAAAGCCCGACGTGCCCCCCTGAGTAGGCCTTCAGTAGCAAGGTCATCAGGCTCGCGCGCGAGATGTCGGCGATCGTAAGAAGATCAAGCAGTCCGTCCTCGGCGTCCGCCTCCGGCGCGAGCTTCATGCCGCCGCCGAAGGTGCTCGTGTTCGCGGCGGCGATCAGGTGATACGCGGCCTCCGGCTCGGCGACGCCGTCGACAGTCAGGCGCATGCGCTTGGCCCGCGCCGAGAGCACCGCGAGCGCGCCCTCGACGAGATACGTCAAGGTCCCGCCGAGGACCTTCCCGCGCCGCGCCACCGTGATCGCCACGTCGCCGGGAAGGCCCGCGGCGGCGACGTTCAGAAAATAACGCGTGCGGCCTTGGAAGGACGCTCGCGCGGCGTCGATGCGCCGCGGCTTGCCCGTCGCAAAGTGCTTCGCCCACGCCTCGGGGTCGCGCGGGATCCCCATGTGGTTAGCGAAATCGCAGCCGGAGCCGGCGGGAAACGTGGCGAGGCACGACTTGGCTCGCGCCGGTTCGGTCGCAGAGAGATAGCCGTCCACCACCTCGCCGACGCTCCCGTCCCCGCCCACCGCGACGACGAGCCCGGCGCCGCCCTCGATCGCCGCGCGCGCGAGCTCCTTGCCGTGACCGGGCCGCTCGGTGCGCACAAGCTCCATGTCCGGGAAAATATCCCGCGCGAGAGAGCGGGCTTTTTCCCAGCGACCGCCCGCACGACCATGCCCCGCCGCCGGATTGACGATGAACAGTGTTCTCATAGTCTCACTCGAGCGGGTGTCAGGCTTCACTATTCGAACAATTCGCGAGTCGGCCGATAGACAATTGTTCGAATAGTGAAGCCTGACACCCTCTATCACCGAGTCTATAAAAGAACCGCCCCGGCCGGAGGGGGATCCGGTCGGGGCGGGCTATTAAACTGGCGAGCGTCAGCGAGCCAGCTTGCCGGCGTCGAGCATGCCGAAGCCCTGCATCTCGGCCGTCATGCCTTCGGTCGGGAGCTTGGTCGCCGCCTTCTTGAGCTGGGCGAACACGCCGTCCGGCCCGTTGAGCCCGACGTAGCCCTGGGACACCACGAGCGCCGCGAGGCCGGCGACGTGAGGTGAAGCCATCGAGGTGCCCGAGTAGGAGGCGAAGCCGCCGCCCATGCGGGCGGAGAGCACGTCCACGCCGGGGGCGATGAAGTCGACCTCCGGTCCGCGGCTGGAGAAGCCCGCGAGCTTGTCCTCGGAGTCGGACGCGGCCACCGCGATGACGTCGGGGTACGCGCCGGGGAAGCCCACCGCGCCGCCGGAGTTTCCGGCCGCCGCGACGACGACCACGCCGGAGCCGCGGGCGAAGCGCACGGCGCGCTTCATCGCCTCGGAATCGACGGGGGCGCCGAGCGACATGTTGGCGACGTCCATCTTGTTCTTCGCGGCCCAGACGATGCCGTCGACGACGTCGGACAGGTTGCCCGAGCCGTCGGCGTCGAGAACCTTCACGGCGTACAGGCGGGCCTTCGGAGCCACGCCGACGACGCCCTTGCCGTCGCGGTGCGCCGCGATGGTGCCGGCGACGTGAGAGCCGTGACCGTTGTCGTCCTGATAGTCCGCCGGGTTCTCGGACTTGGTGATCGCCGAGTAGCCGCCGTCGACGCTGCCCGTGAGCTCGGGGTGCGAGGCGTCGATGCCGGTGTCGATGACCGCCACCTTGACGCCCTTGCCCTCGGTGATGCCCCACGCGGCGGGAGCGTGGACGCGCTCGATGCCCCACGTGTTCTCCTTGCGCTGCGCGGTGACCTGCGAGGCGAGGGGGTTCTTGAACTGCCCGGGCTTCGGCACGTTCAGGCCGGCCATGATTCCCTCAAAGGAAGGAAGCGGGGCGGACTGGAAGGTGGCCGGGGCGCTCTTGATCCAGTCGACGCGGCGGTCCTTCTCGATGGAGACGATGCGGCGCAGGGCCAAGGAGCACTTCTGCGGGTCCTTGCACGCCAGCTTGCCGATCTCGGTGGCGAGCGTCTGACCGGCGGGAAGGTCCACGATGGAGACCGACACTTCCTGGTCGGAGTCGCCGTCCGTGGCGATGTCCTTGGTCGCCTTGAAGCCCAAGGAAGTGAGCGCGGAGTCGCGGTCGGACTTCTTGGCCTTCGCGTCGAACGTGAGGATGTAGCGCGTGGACTTCGGCGCGGACGCGCCGGAGGCCAGAACGTTGCTCGCGAACGTCGCGAGGATGAGGCCGGTCAGAAGTCTCTTCACTGTAGTTTCCCCCTAGCAGGTCTTAAGTCTGACGCAAGTATGGGCCTAGGACCCAGATTCAACATGAGGCGTAAGGCCTAGAAGCGGCTAGGCCCAAAGGCCTACTCTCTAGGCCCTCCGGGTCCAGGGCCTGGGCCCCGGGCCTGGGTCCTATCGAACGAGCTTGGCCGCGTCGACGACGCCCGCGCCCTGCTCGGACGCCGACAAACCGGGAAGCTTGGACGCCGCGCGCTGTAAGGCCGCGCGCACCGCCGCCTCGCCGTGCGCGCCGCGGGCGACCGCGAGGGCGCCGAGGCCCGTCATGTGCGGGGTCGCCATCGAGGTGCCGGCGAAGTTGTCGTAGCCGCCGCCGGGGATCGAGGACTTCACGTCCACGCCGGGCGCGATGAAGGCGACCTGGTTGCCGCGGCTGGAGAACTTGGCGATGCCCTCGTTCGGGGTGAGCGCGGCGACGCAGATCGCCTCGGGGTAGGCCCCGGGGTAGTTGACCGAGCCGCCGTCGTTGCCGGCCGCCGCGAACACGGCGACGCCGCGCATCTGGGCGTACTTGAGGGCGGCGCGCATGAAGATCGTGCCCATCGGGGCGCCGAGCGACATGTTGGCGACGTCCATGCGGTTGTTGCCGGCCCAGATCAGTCCTTTAATAATGGAGGTGAGCCCGCCCGCGCCGTCCTTGTCGAGCACCTTCACCGCGTACAGGCGCGCCTTGGGGGCCACGCCGACCACGCCCTTGCCGTCCAGGACGCCCGCGATCGTGCCGGCGACGTGCGTGCCGTGCTCGTTGTCGTCGAACGGCGGCTTCTTCGAGTCGAGCGCGTTGTAGCCGCCCGCGCAGTTGGCCTTCAAGTCGGGGTGCGTGCAGTCGATGCCGGTGTCGATGACGGCGACCTTCACGCCGTCGCCCTTGGTCACGGCCCACGCGGCGGGCGCGTCCACGCGATTGATCCCCCACGGAACCTCGGCGGCGTCCACGCCCGCGGGAAGCGGGAACACGGGGCGGGCCGGCGGAGGCGTCACGGTCGGGAGCGCGGCGCGGACGGCGTCGAACGAGAACGGGGCGCGAAAGGCGGGCGCCTCAAGCAGCCAGTTGCGGTGGACGTCCTCATAGACCTCGAGGACCTCGGGCAAAGAGGCGGCCTTCTCGGCGAAAGCGGAGAACATCTTCGATTCCGGAAGCTCCGCGACGAGGGCGCCGATCTCGGAGAGATCGTCGGCCTTGGTCGCGCCGAGTTCCTTGAGCGCGGCCTCGCGCTGAGCGGCGGTGGTTCCTTCCTTGAACGCGACGAGGTAGCGGGTCCCGGCGGCCGACGCGAACACGGGCACCAGCGCGACGAGAACCGGCAGCAGCAGCTTTCTCATGATTCCTCCGAACGCCCTCGATGAGGCACCGTCGTAATGTTCGAATTCTAGCATGACGAAGTCCAAAAGGCCTAGTCGAAAATGGGCCTTAGAGGCCGATATTTTTAGGCCCTTGGACTAGGCCCTTTTGAGATGGTGTCGGGCCGGCCCCCTCATTGACGGCGGAACGACGGCGGCTTATACTGTGCTCATGACCAGCCGACTCGCTCTCGCCTTGCTGCTGTGCCCCGTGTTCGCGCGCGCGCAGGCCGATCCGCCCTTGGTGGACGCCGTCAAAGCCGGCGACCTCGCGAGTCTCAAGGCGCAGCTCGCCGCCGGCGCGGCGCTCGGAGCCAAGGACAAATACGGCTGGACGGCGGCGATGTGGGCCGCGGGGCGCGGAGACGCCGCGACGCTCAAGGCCTTGCTCGAAGCGGGCGCGGACGTCGCGCCCAAGGAGCCGGCCGGCTGGAACGCGATCGTCGAGGCCGCCAAGGGCGGGCGAGGCGCGAACATCGCCTTGCTCGCCGCGAAAGGTCTGGACTGCTCGGCCAAGGATGAGAAGGGGGTGCCGGCGATCGCCTACGCGTCTTCGATTTCCACGTCAGCGCTCACGGCTTTAATAGCCTGCGGCGCCAAGGTCAACGCGCGCGACGCCGACGGGCTCACCGCCCTGATCCGCGCGGCCCAGGTCGGTCGGACGGCCGCGGTCAACCTGCTCGCCGCCGCGAAGGCCAAGACCGACAGCAAAGACAAGCTCGGCTACACCGCCTTGATGTGGGCCGCGCACGGCGGCTGGAGCGAAACGGTGAGCGCTTTACTCGCGGCCAAGGCGGATCCCGCGCTCAAGTCCGGCGATGGGCGTACGGCGAAAGAGATCGCCCTCAGCCGCGAGCACGCGGACGCCGCCGCCCTCCTCCCCTGATGCGGGTCGTCGCGGCGCTCCTACTCGCGGCGCTGACCGCACGAGCCGACCTCCCCTCCCCCTCGGTCGAACGCGCGACGGCCGCGGTGCGCGCCGGCGACCGCAAAGCGGCCTATGCGTTGATCGCCGAGGCCCGGAAGCTCAAGCAGAACGACGACGACCGCGAGCGCATCGCTTTGCTCTACCAGGATCTCAAGGATTTCAACGAATCGCAGGCCCTGCTGGAAACCCTTATAAAGGAACGTCCCGCTGAGCCGCGCTTGCGCCTGTACCTGGCCTGCGTCATCGCGATGGCCGGCGACCGCGAATCGTCGCTCGCCGCGCTGGCCGAGGGAGAAAAGCTCAAGCCGAACGCCGTGGACCGGCAGCGCATGGCTTTCCTCCATCAGGACCTCAAGGACTACGCCCCGGCCCGCGTCCTCCTCGACGGCCTTATCCAAGAGAATCCTCGCGATCTCAGCGTGCGACTCGACCGCGCCTCGCTTGCGACGCAAAGCGGCGAAAAGCCCGTGGCCTTCAAGCAGCTCGCGAAGGCGGCCGAGCTCGACCCGGGCCCGGACGACAAGAGGCGCATGGCCGCGATGTACCGCGACCTCGGCGCGTTCGACCGGGCGCGGAGCCTGCTCGAGCAAGTGCCCGAAAAGCCGCAGTCGCTCTACGACCGCGCGGTCCTGGACGCACGCGCGGGCCGGCGCGGCGCGGCGCTCGCTTCTCTCGCCGCGGCCGAGAAGCTCAAGCCCTCGTTCGAGGAGCGCCGCCGCATGGCCGCGCTGTATCTGGAACTGCGCGCCTTCGACGAAGGCTTCGACTGCGTCGCCGCGCTGATACGCGATTTTCCCAAGCACCCCTCGGTCCGGCTCGACCTGGCTTACCTGTCCGCCCGGCGCGGCGCGCGTGAAGAAGCGCTCGACGCTTTGGCCGAAGCGCTGCGCCGCAACCCCGACCTCCAGGACCGGAAGCGCGCCGCGCTCATCTACGAAGACCTCTCCGAACACGCGAAGGCGCGCGAGCTGATCGACGACCTGATCCGGGAGGAGTCTCGCGATCCGCAGCTGCGCATCGACCGCGCCTATTTCGCCGCGGACACCGGCGACCGCGCGACGGCCCTCTTCGAGCTCGCCGAGGCTCAGCGCCTGAAGGCCGATCCGGACGACCAGAAGCGCATCGGCTTGCTGTACGAGCGTCTCGGCGCAAATAAACCGTTGACGAAATAGGATGCCGGGGCTATACTGCGAACGAGGACGACATGAAGAAATCACCGGCGAAATCGACCCGTCACCACAAGGGTTCGTCCCGCAAGGCCAAAGGCGCTAAGCCGCTCGAGTTCGATCGCGGTTGGAACGAACTCGAGGCCCAGCATGACCGGCTTAAAACCGACTGGATGAGCCTCGCGGTACAGCTCGGCGTGGGCGGCGGATCCGATAAAGCGTACGATTAGGGACGCAAGTCCCGGTCGACCGCGCGAAGACTGAGGCGCGCCCTCGGAGGAACCCCCATGGATCGTCCCGCCCGCCGCGCCGCCGTGATCGGAAGCCTGTCCGCCGTCGTGGTGTTCACCCTGCTTGAGTTGGCCCAGGCGTTCGGCGGCCGCGGCTTGAACATCGCGACCCTCTCCGCCGATCCGGCGCGGTATTACGGCAAAGAGATCACCGTCTCGGGCGTGGCTCGCTCGATCTACAACGGGTATCGCTACGTCGACGCGGAGAAGATCCCCACAGTGAGCCTGACGCTGTACGAGATCGTGAACGGGAAGCCGGGCCGCCTGCACATCTCCGCGACCGCCCCGGCCTCTCAATTCCGCACTCCGCCGAAGGACGACGAGATTTATTCCGTCACCGGGCGCTTCGCCCCGCCCGCCGACGTCGGATCAATCGGCGAGCAGCCCTAATCGTCCTCTTCGACTTTCCGCTTTAAGCGCACGGTCCGCTTCGTCTCGGGCCGTCCGAAGCGCTCCACCAAGCTCTCCGCCGCGCCGAGCAGTTCCCCCGTCCAACGGTGCGTCCTCAAGCCTTCCAGCAGCGCGTGACCGTCGAGCTTAGCCACGTCTTCCCATAGCCCGGTCTTGCGGACCTCTCTCTCGAGCTCCACATGCTTGTCCGGCTCGCCCGTCTTGGTGGGCAGATGCGTCTCGACCTTGACGGTCACGGACGCCGAGGCGCGCTCGCCGGCGATCACCGCGAGCTTTTCCTTTTCGGCCAGCGCGGCGAGCTCGTCCTCGACCTTCTCGCGCTCGGCCTCGATCACCTTCAGGTCGTCCTTGAGGCGCTTGCGACGATCCTCGATCTCGGCGTAGCGCGCGACGAGCTTGACTCCCCCATCCCTGGCGCGTTCCTCCGGAGGCAGCGCCGCGACGCGCACGGCGTCGGCGAACAGCGGGCACAGGTCGCGGTACTCGCACCAGTCGCACAGCGTCGAAGGCTTCGTCGCGAACTCATGGTCGTGCTTGATCGTCGAGATCAAAGCGGTCACGTCGGCGAGCAGCTTGGCGCGGGCCGCCTCGTCTCGAACAGACACGAGGGTCTTACCGTGGCGGACGTAATGCCACTTCAGCCGCACCTCCTTCGTGTCCGGCCACTCGCGGCGCACCGCCAGTTCATAGAGAGCGAGCTGCCAGTCCTCGTCCGCGTGCTCCTGATTCGGCAAGGACTTGGCGGTCTTGTAGTCGACGATCTCGAAGGCGCCGTCCGGCGCCAGCGCGAGCCGGTCCACGAAGCCCTCGATGCGGTATTCATGCCCGTCCACCGTAATCGGAAAACCGACGCGCTTCTCGATCGCCACAGTGCGGTCGGCGGAAAACGGGTGGTGGGCGTTGTAGTACAGTTCCACGCAGTCACGGCCGACTTTTTTCCAGTCGTCCTTGACGAAACGCGCGTCCTTCTCCACGACGGACTCGTCCCACTCCGCCGCGAGCTCGCGCTCGTAAATCTCCTGCAGCTCGGGCAGCCCCGGAACCTTCCCGCCCGTCACGAGGGCGTAGAGCTCCTCGAACGCCGAGTGCACCGCCACGCCGACTACGGTCTCGGGCGTCTTGCGCCGGCGCGAGATCTTGTCGACGTAGCGATATTGATAGCGCTTGGGACAGTTCTGATAGACCGAGAGCTTCGACGGCGAGAACTTGGAGGAGCGGTCCTCCTCCAGATGGGGCTCCGTCATCTCAGAGCATCTCCAGAAGGGCGAAGTGCAGGTATTCGGTCTCGGGCATGGACAGCAGGATCGGATGATCCAGCGCCTGGCCGCGCAAAGCGACGAAGCGCATGGGACGCTCGGCCTTGGCCTGCGCGTTGCGCAGCATGAGCACGAAGTCCTCGCGAGAGACGTGATGCGAGCACGTCGCGCTCACGAGCAGGCCGCCCTTGGGCAGCGCGCGCATCGCCTGGCTGTTCAGCTTCGTGTAGAGCCGCAACGCCTGGGGCAGATGCTTCTTCGCGGGCACGAGGCTCGGCGGATCGAGCACGATCATGTCCGGCTTGAACGGCTGCTGGCCTCTGGCGAAGGACTCGAGCACCACCTCGGCGTCGCCCTCGTCGGCCGACACCACGCCGTCCACGCCGTTGAACTTCGCGTTCTCGCGCGCGAGCTGGATCGCGGGCCCGGAGCTGTCGAGCGCCAGCACCGACTTCGCCCCCGCCTTCGCCGCGGCGATGGCGAAGCCGCCGGTGTAGGAATAAAGGTCCAGCACCGAGCGTCCTTCAAAATACGGACGCAGGAAAGCGCGGTTCTCGCGCTGGTCGAAGTAATGGCCGGTTTTCTGGCCTTCGCCCAGCGGCGCGGCGAAGCGCAGGCCGTTCTCCGTGATCGGCACGCGCTCGGGCACGGTGCCCGACAAAGTCTTGCACTCGAGCGGCAAGCCCTCGAGCGCGCGCACCTTGTGGTCGTTCTTGAGATAAATGCCCTTGGGCTTGACGAGCTCCTCGAGCGCGGCCTGGATCCACGGCATGCGCCGCTCGATGCCCGCCGACATCACCTGGAGCACCAGGTACTGGCCGTAGCGGTCCACCACGAGGCCGGGCAGGCCGTCGGACTCGCCGTAGCACAAGCGGTAGGACGTCTCGCCGGGAATCGCCTTCTCGCGGTAGGCGATCGCCTCGGCGAGCTTCCTCCGGAAAAACTCGGCGTCGATAGGCTCCTTCGGATCGCGGCTGATGATGCGCCCGCCGATCAGGCTGTTGGGATTGTAGAACGCCAGGCCGAGCGGCGTGCCGCCGGCGTTGACGACCATGCCGAGGTCTCCCGCCAACGGGGGGTGATCTGATAAGACTTCCTTGATCTCGTTGGAGAAAATCCAGAGATGGCCCGCCTTGACCCGCTTGTCGCGGTCCGGGTTGAGGACGATTCGCAGAGGCTTCTCGGTCGCGACGGCTTCGGGAGCGGCTTTGGCGATTTCAGTCATGTCCATTCTCCTTGCGACAGGGTTCAGTCACGCGACCGCCCCTCTTATCGTCCTTTCAACTATCCCTGAGGATAGTTACGCTTACGAGGTTTATCGACTGATTTAAAGGCAACCGCCGCGTTTGAGGATTTCACGAGCGGACGCGCCGTAAGGTTCAAGAGAGAAGCACGCATCGAGCTCCTTGGCCGACAGGCGCTTGGTCACATCCGGGTCGGCGTTGAGGTGATCGCGCAGCGGTCGGTTGTCCTTCCAGGTCTTCATCGCGTTGCGCTGAACCAGGTCGTAGGCCTCCAGGCGCCCGAGCCCGGCGTCGATCAGGCGCAACAGCACCTTCTGCGAGAAAACGAGGCCGTTCATCTTGTCGAGGTTGCGCTTCATATTCTCCGGAAACACGACGAGGCCGTCGAGCACTTGCTCAAGTCTGTGGAACATGAAATCCAAGGCGATGTGCGCGTCTGGAATGATCATGCGCTCGTTGGAGGAGTGTGAAATGTCGCGCTCGTGCCACAGCGCGCAGTTCTCCGTCACCGCCGACTCGTACGTGCGGATCAGGCGCGCGAGCCCGCACAGGTTCTCGCACAAAACGGGGTTGCGCTTGTGGGGCATGGCGGAGGAACCCTTCTGCCCGTCCGAGAAAGGCTCTTCGAGCTCGAGGATCTCGGTCTTCTGAAGGTGGCGGATTTCGAGCGCGATGCGCTCGACGAAGCACGCGCCCAGCACGAGCGCGTGGAAGTATTCCGCGTAACGGTCACGCGGCACGACCTGGGTGGAGACCGGCTCAGGGCGCAGGCCCAGGGCGTCGAGGACCTTGGCCTCGACTTCGGGCGACAGCTGGGAGAAGGCGCCGACGGCGCCGGACACCTTGCCGTACGCGATCACCTCGCGCGCGGCGCGCAAGCGGCGCAGACAGCGCAGCCCTTCGGCGTGCCAGCCGGCGACCTTGATGCCGAAGGTGATCGGCTCGGCGTGCACGCCGTGAGTGCGGCCGACCATCCAGGTGCGCTCGTGCTTCTTGGCGAGCGTCTTCAGGCGCTTGAGCACGGACTCCAGGCCGAGCACGAGCAGGTCGGCCGAGTCGCGCAGCTGCAGGGCCATCGAGGTGTCGAGGACGTCGGAGGAGGTCATCCCGAAGTGCAGATAACGGTCGACCTTCGGCGCCTTGCTCTTCAGCTCGCCCGCGACGGCCGAAAGCATGCCGATGACCTCGTGGCCGGAGCTCGATTCCTTGCGGCGCGAGGCGTCGAGCATGGACTTCTCGAGCAGTTTGCGCAAAGTCTTGAGCTCGGAGGCGGGCACGCCTTTCTCGCCGGCGATGGCCTTGAGCAGCTCTTCCTCCACGCGCAGCATCGCGCGCAGGCGGTTGTCGTCCGACCAGATATCGCCCATACCGGGCCGTGTGTACCTCGCAATCATGCGACCTCCTGTAAGACCATGCCTTCTTCCTCGCGCTCGAGACGCCGGCCCAGGCGGCGGAAACCCCATCCGGCCGCGCCCGCCAACGCCCCGGCGGCCAGCCACGGCGCGGGCGTCCAGCGCCCGGCGAAGTGCTCGAAGCCGAGACCGCCGAGCAGCGGCCCCAAGGCCTGCCCGAGGGCCTGCATCAGGCCTTGGAATCCTAAAGACCGTCCTTTGAGGCGCCCGGGCGCGAGGTTGGCGGCGAGCGCCTCGAGGCTCGGCGAGATGACGATCTCCCCGAGCGTGACCACCGCCATCCCCAGCGCCATCGGCCACCAGCCGCGCGCGAACGCGACCCAGCTCCAGCCGACGAGATAGAACAGGCAGCCGGCGGCGGCGGCGCGGGAGAGCGGCCAGCGCGAGGACAAACGCGTCGCCGAGCGCTGCAGCAGAACCACGATCACGCCGTTGATGCCGAAGAGGAAGCCGACCTGGGTTTCGCTGAGGCCGCCGTGAGCGGTCGCGTGCACCGACATCGGCGCCACGAGCTGAGACATCACGCAGGTGATGATAAGGCCGAGGAAGGACAGCTCCAGAAAGCGGCCGTCGCGCGCCGCCGCCAGCGTGCCGCTCCAGGCGAAGCCTTCGCCCGAGCGCACGGGCGGCGCCGCCGGCACGACGCCGAGCAGGAGGATCAGCCCGAGCAAGGACATCGCCGAGGTCGCCGCGAACATCAGCGCGTAGGAGTAGCCCGCCATGAAGCCGCCGACCGCGGGGCCGATCGCCCAGCCCGCGTTCTGGGCCACGCGCAGGAAGCCGTAGGCATGCGCTCGCCCGCCCGCCGGATGCTCGTGCGCGATCCAGGCGCGCACCGCGGGACCGTAGAGGTTGCCGGACGCGGCGCCGGCGACGTGCAGGGCGACGATCGCGGGCACGGCCCAGTCCAGGGCCACGGCCGCGGCCAGCAGGGCCGTGAAGAGAACGCGCGACGCCAGCGCGATCGCCATCACGCGCTTGCAGCCGAACACGTCGGCGAGCTCTCCCCCGATCGCCTGGCCGACGGCCGCGGCCGCGACGGCGCCGCTGACGGCGAGGCCGACGAGGCCCATAGGCATCGCCCGCTGGTGGTGAAAGTAGAGCGTCAAAAACGGAAAAGACAGCGCGAGGCCGGCCACGAGAACGCCGTGGCAGAGCAGCAGGGCCCGCAGCGCGGTCTTCGGTTTGCTCATTCGCCGTCGGATCCCAGCTCCAGCTCGCGCTTCGCCGTCGACAACGGCACGCCGGCCGCGCACTGCGGGCAGGTCTCGGGCGAGGCCGCCTCGAGCGGATAGCCGATCAGGCTGCGCACCGGCACGCCCAGGCACAGCGCCGCCTGCGAGCGGTCCACCATGGCGCCCACGCCCACGACGCGCGCGCCGTAGGCTTGGGCGAGGGCCACGACTTCGGCGTTCGAACGGCCCGTCGTGAGCACGTCCACGACGACGAGCGCGCGCTCGCCGCGCTCGAGGCGGAAATCGCGCTTGAAGGCCATCGCGCCGCCGACGCGCTCGGTGAAGATCGCGCGGCACTTCTTGGCGCGCGCGATCTCCTGGCCGAGCACGACCGAGCTCATGCCCGTGGAGATGACGACGTCCACCGCCGAGGCGAACTTGGCCGCGATCGCCTTGGCGATCTTCCGCCCGACGTGCGGATATTGAAGAACGAGCGCCGGCTGAAGGTAGACCGGAGTATGGAGCCCCGAGGCCAGTCGAAAGTGGCCGCTCGCCACCGCGCCGTGCTCCTGCAGCAGTCCCAGCACGTCCATCTTGTTGAGTCGCGTCATGTGATCTCCTGTTTACAGCGCCTTCAGCTTCTCGATCGCCTCGAACCGCTTCTTGCCCTTCTCGCGCCCGTCCTCGAGCTTGCGCTGAATCTCGTCGCTGCCGATCTTCTTGAAACGCGGCTCGAGGTCGGGCTTGTTGAGGTCTCCCTTCACGCGAAAGCCGATCGCGACGCTCCCGCCCTCGTCGATCCACCACTCCGGCAAAGAAGGGCCGTTGTAATAGGGGAGCCGCGTCAGAATGCTCATGTCCACCTGCTCCTTCCCGAAATCGACGTCGCCGTCGGCGAACGCGACCAGCTGGCCTGAGTCCACGTGGAAGTAGCGGATCGCCGCGATGCCCTTGTTCGCGCCGTACTCCGACTCGATGCGCGAGAAGTCGAGCGTCTTCGGGTAGGCCGTCGCGGTGCTGAGAATCGAGAACTTGTTCATCTTATGCATGTAGATGAACGGCAGGAACAGCACGCGCAGGATATTGTGCGACTCCTGAACCGCGGGAATGTCGGCGACGCGCCCGGGGCCGAAGCGCAGCCGAGCCTCGCCGCTGACCTTGTCGAGCGCGGGGGTTACCCCATGCAGGGACCAGAGCAGGTCGAGGTCCTTGCACCAGAAGTTCTCCTGCTTGACCTCGCCGACCCGGAAGTGGGCGACCGTATCGGGGAAGCCGCGCGGGATGACGTACTTGAAGGTCCGCACCCAGGGGCGGCTCTCGCGCTCCTCCTGCGAAACGGTGCGGGTCGAGACCGACGCGGCGATCGCGGTGACGAGACGCTGGGCGTCCTCCCAGATGATCTTGTCGGCGTTGCCGGAGATGAGGACCTCCTTCGGGGCCGAGAGCTTGTCGACTCGCCCCCGCAGGCGCACGCGCGAGTCCCACCACTTCAGCGAAAGATTTTCGACGTTCAACGTCTGCTTGGCCACGGTGAGGTTCATCGTCAATTCGTCGAAGACGTTGGCGTACGCCGAGACCTTGCCCTTCGTGACCGAGGCCTTGACCGTGCCGAACTCCTCGGCGGCGAACGCGTCGAGGTCGAGCCCGTCCACGTGCCGGTCGCCCCAGGACGCGCCGAAGCCGCGCAGGATGAGCATGGCCTCCTTGAGCTGCAGGGCGCCGAGCTTGCCTTCGACGGTGCCGCTCAAGGTCATCTTGCCGCGAGGCGCGCGCGCGGCCCAGGACGGATGCCAGGCCGCGGATTTCTCGAGAACCGCGTCGCGCGCCGCGAACTGCGCACGGATGTGCGCGGTCTCGGAGCTCACGTCGAGCACACCGGATCCCGTGACCACGCCCGCGGGCGTCTGGACCGACAGGCGCTCGAAGTCCCAGATCGGCGGCGCGGACCAGCTGACCCGTCCGGCCCAGCGGCTCGAGGGCAAAGACAGCTTCAGATCGCGTCCGGTCCAACGGGGCCAGCGTTCAGGACCGAGCGCTGGCACGGCCAGCTCGAATTCGATGACCGGCCGGCCGAAGCCGGTCGCGGAACCCTTGCCCTCGACCGTGACCCCGTCGGCCTCGGCGGAGAAGCGGTCGGCCCGCGCGGTCGCGCTCGACCAGTGCAGGTCCGCCAGGTCCATGCTGCCTTCGGCGGAGACCTTGGTCGTCAATGTGCGCGTGCCGATCGTCACGGCGTTGACGAAGGAGACCGCGAGCGGGAACGGTTGGTCCTGATCGAAGCCCTCGGCTCTGAGGGAAAGTTTCTCGAACGAAATCTTGCGGCCGCGCTTGCGGTCGTCGAAGCGCAGCACGCCGTCGTTAATGATGGTCTCGGCCGCGGCCAGGGCGAGCGGCAGCGCTCCGGCCCCGCCGCCGCCCGCGGTTTTCGTCGAGGAGAACATGTCGGCGATGTCCCAGCTCCCGTCCGCCTCGCGGCGCATGTCGATCTGCGGCGACTCCAGGCGCACGGTGTCGAACTCCAGGCGCCGGCGCAGCAGCGGCCGCAGCTTCACCGTGACCAGGGCCGTGTCGCAGACGAGTTGATCGCCCTCCGGGGCGTTAGCCCGGCGCACGCGCAGACCGCGAAGCTTGAAGCCGCGCGGGGTGAGGACCATGCGCTCGATGGTCACCTCGCGGTGGAGCAGGCCCTGAAGCTGGGCGACGGCGAGCGCGCGCGCATCCTCGGGGCCGAAGCGGCGGTAGGCGTACGCGCCGAGGCCGGCGAGCGCGAAGACGAACAGGATGAAAACGAGGCCGAAACCGTGGAGCACGGTCCGGAGTGCGGAGAACGAAATGCGCAGCCCCAACTTCAGGGGCTCGATGAACTTCATGCAGGACTATTTTACTTCTTTATAGCTCGGTCATTTTACTCTCCCCGGCCGTGATTTTGCATTAGAAAGATTCCGGTTACGTCGACTTATCCCCAGCACTTCCAGCGTTGGAAACGCTGGGGATAACTTTACGCTCTCGCGCGGGATGCATTATTGTCGCGGAAAACATCTCAGCTTCACGGTGGGCGCCGGCGGCGTTATTACTGAACGACCAGGCGGTCGTAGACCGCGGCGACGGAGGCCGCGCCGCGGTCCCAAACGCAGGAGGAGGCGGCGGCGGGGCCGAGGGCGCCGAGAGCCGCCCGGCGACCGGGATCGGCCAGCGCGGACATGGCCTGCGCCAGCGGTTCGCCCGACGGTTCGGAAAGGACGTATTCGCGCCCATCTCCATTTAATAATTCTGCGGCGCCGACGTTGGCACCGCAGATGACGGGGAGGCCGCAGGCGAGCGCCTCGAGGACGCTCATGCCGAACTCCTCCCACCTGGCCGGATGAACATAAACGTCGAGGGCGTGGTAAAAGCGCCACACCTCGGCCATGGGCTCGCGGAAAACGACCCGGTCGGCGATGCCCAACTCGCGAGCGAGCGCGAGGTAAGGCCCGGGGCGGCTCTCCTTGCCGACGACCAAGGCGCGGGCGTTCGGCCCGGCTTTCGCGAACGCGCGCAGAAAGGCCGGGAGCCCCCGCTTTTCGAAATCGCCGGACGTCACGAGGCCGTAGAGGACTTCGCCCGGCTTCACGCCCAGTTCCGCGCGCATCGGCGCGGAGAAATCCTCGCGGCCGCCCGCGTTGAAGCGGCAGGAGTCGTAGCCGGGGTAGACGACCTCGATCTTGTCGGCGGGCACGCCGAAGCGTTTGATCACGTCGCTCTTCATCAAGTTCGAGTTGGCGACCAGAACCTGGAAGCGCTGCTCGGACAACTGAAGCGCGTGCATGCGCCCGACCGCGTCGTTCTCGGGCAGAGGCGAGCCGTGAACGGCTTCATGCGCCGCATGCACGCAGTTATGAAGGCTCAGCACGTCCTGATCGAGCAGGTCGCCGTGACCGTGCACCAGATCGAAGCCCTTGGCCATCCCCCCCGCCGCCGCGGCGAACGCCCGGCGCTTGAGCCAGGAGCCCCACGGCCAGGCCGGAACCCAGCGCGGAGTGACGCCCGCCTCGACCAGCGCCTTCTTGTCGAGCTTTTCGGCGAAGACGTGCACGTCCCAGCCCGCCTGGACGAAGCGGCGCGCGTGCTCGATGATCATGCGCGCCGCGCCCGAGAGGCCCTCGACGCGCCGCGAGGCGATCGCCAGGCGCCTCTTCATTTCGCGCCCACGAGCGCCAGCACGGCCGCCGTCGCGAGCGGGATCGTCAGGTTGTCGTTGAGCCACGGCGTCGTCGGGAGCAGCTCGACCAGCGCGCCCGCGAGCGCCGCCGCGAGCGCGGCGCCGGGGCGCACGCCGCAGGCCAGCGCGGCGGCGAAGCCGGTCGCGAAGCCGCCGAGGCTGCCCTCGAGCGACTTCGCGCCGCCGAACAGCTTCGTCTTGCCGAACGCCTTGCCGACCAGCGCGCTCGCCGAGTCGGCGAGCGCCAGCTGGAGGATCGCCGCGCTCACGATCACCGAGTCGCCGCGCGCGATCAGCATCGCGGCGAAGCAGCCCGAGGTCGTGTGGAAAATGCCGCTGAAGTGGCGCCGCTCGCTGTCGCGGATCAGACCCTCGAAGAAGCCGACCAAGGCGCGCTCCGCGGCCGGAACTTTGAGGCGGGCGGTCTCGACGATCAGCACGACGACGAACCAGCCGCTCAGCCAATAAACGATCCGGGGCCAGCCGAACCAGAAGAACGCGCCGAGATAGACGAGCGAGAGCTGGTGGAAGGCCTTGCGGCCGAACTCGCGGAGAAGCTCGCCCTTCACCACGCGAGCGCCTGCCGTTTCATCGCGGACAGCGCCGGCTTGGCGCCGACCCAGGCGAAGGTCCAGAAGCGCTTGGTCAACGACGCGGCCTCGCGCAGGCGATCGAACAGCGGCACGGACTCGGGGAACAAACCCTTGAGCAGGAGCAGGATCATCAGCGCGTTGGCGATCGCGATCAGGGTCAGGGAAAACAGCGCGCCCCCGGCCGCGTCGAGGTCGGGCTGGCGCGTCTGCGTGAGCGAGTCCCAGGTGAAAAAGAAGTGGCCGCCCAGGGCCGCGCCGAGCAGAAACAGGAACAGCGACTCGCCGCCCGCGTCGGGCTTGAACCAAAGCAGGAGACGGTAGCCGATCGCGACCGCGAGCGCGTAAAACGGGACGCAGTACGGCGCGAGCGCCACGAACACGCTCGAATGCGACAGATCGACGTGGCCTTCCTTTTCGCCCACGGAGATCCCATAGACGCTGCCGCCCGTGGCCCACGCCGCCAGCGCGTGGGTGAGCTCGTGGCCGAGCACGTGGCTCCAGTTCGCCGCGCGCCGGGCCCAGCCCGCCGCGCCGGAGGATTCGATGATGAGCCAGCGCGCGATGGCCCACAGCGCGAAGACGACGCCGAGCCCGGCGGCGAACGGCGCCGCCGTCGACGAGACGACCGCGACGCCGGCGAGGGTTTTGGCGGAAACCCAAAGAAGGGAAACCGCCGACGGCAGGAGGGCGAATCCGATCAGCAGGCGGAACATGGCCTACTCCAGCATGTAGTCTTGATACGGGATCTTCTTCGCGTCGAGCTCCTTCTTCCAGAGCGCGCGCGTCTCGATCATCTTCGCCCGCGCCCGGATGCTCCAGCGGTTCTCCGGCGGGCTGAACAGCTCGGCCGCGGTCTGGTACCAGACGAACGCGTACTTCAGCGAGCTCTCGGCCACCGCCTGGTCGCGCTCGAAGCGGGCCAGGCCCGTCTTGCGCTCGTAGGCGGCGCGCTCGAGGCGGCCCGCGGCGAGCTCGCGCGAGAGCTCGGCCTCGCGCGCCGCGAGCTCGGCGTCGAAATGCGCCTTTTTCAGCTCGGGCCGGGCGCTCCAGCTCGACCACTTCTCGCCTTCGAGGTAGGCGGAGCGCGCCCGCAGGACGAGGTCGACGCGGGCCATGACGTACACCGCGACGAGCAGGCCCGCGGCGGTCAGCGCGACGCGGCGCGCGTTCATGCGTTCGGCGCCGTGCCGAGGATGCGGTGCAGGGCCAGCGCGAGCATCGCCGGGCGCACGGGCTTCTGGAGAAACTCCTTCACGTTCGGCTCGCGCCGGACTTCCTCGATGCTCTTCGCGTCGAGCACGCGGCCCGTCACGATCAGGACGGGAATGTCGCCGTGGCCGCGCGCCTGGAACTCGCGCAGCGCCTCGTAGCCGCTGAGGTTCGGCAGCATGAAATCGAGCACGATCGCGTCGGGGTTGAGCGCCGCGACCTTGGCCAGCGCCTCCTGGCCGTCCATCGCCCGGCCGGTACGGAAGCCCTCCTTCTTGACGACGTGCTCCATGAGGTCGAGCAAGGACTCGTCGTCGTCGACGAGGAGGACGAGCTTGTCGGCGGGTTTGGCGAGTTCGCTCATGACGCGGCTCCCGGGGCGCGCGGCTTGAGGAGACGTTCGAGCGTGGCGGCGAGCACGTTGGGTTTCAGGGGCTTCTCCAGAAAATCGACGACGTTCGATTCCTGGCGGATCATCTCCGCCGTCGAGCGGTCGGTGTAGCGTCCGGTGATGATAACGATCGGAATCCTCACCAGCCCGCCGGCCTGGAGCTGGCGCAGGACTTCGAAGCCGCCGTAGCGCGGCATCATCAGGTCGAGGATGATCAGGTCGGGCACGAGCTTTTCCGCTTTTTGAAAGCCGTCCTCGCCGTCGATCGCGCTCTCGGCGCGGTAGCCCTCTTTTTTGACCAGGAAGGTGAGGAGCTCGCGCACGTTGTCGTCGTCATCCACGACCAGGACGAGTTTGGCGTTTTCCGCAGGCTCTGTCATCGTTTTATTTTACCGTATTTTAGTCACATGGATATGGCGCAAACACGGTTTCGGGGCTATACTTCCGACGAGAGGTACCTACTATGCGCCGACCGCTCCGCCCCGCGTTTTCCGCCCTTCTGTGCGCCGCCTTCTTCGTTCAGTCCACCGGCGCCGCCGATCTCGCCCCGATCTTCGCCCGCGGCGCGATGCTTCCGCCTCCGGGACGTATGGCGCCGCTGCCCATGCCCGGCGCCGTCAAGCCCGTTGCTCCCAAGCAGGTCGCGCCCCAGGGCGAGCCCTGGCTCGCCTCCGCGATCGTCGTCGCGCGCTGGGTCAACGAGCGCCTCACCGGGACTTTGAACCCGGCGCCCGCCCTGACGGAGATGCCCTCCCCCGAAGCCCTCGCCGCCTACGCCTCGGTCGCGCGCAATGAAGTCTCCGCGCTCGCCGCCGCCGCCGCGCCCGAGCCTCCGGTCGACCGCATGCTCATCCTGATGGAGGGGCGCCGCGTCGTCGCCTCCGGCCTGGCCGCGCAGCTCGCCTCGATCCTGCAGTACCGCTCCGAGCTCAAGCCCCTGCGCCCGCGCTTCGTCGGCGAGTGGGTCGGCTCCGGCCCCGTGCGCGCCCGCGTCGACTACCTGCGCCCGTTCGGCGTGACCCAGGGCGAGGCGAAGGGCTATCGCGTGACCTTGGCCGACGGCTACGAGCGCCTGATCCCGACCAAGGGCGCCATTCCTCCGGCCCTGATGCGCGAGCTTCCCCTGTATTTCGCCGGCGACCTGGTCGACGTCGAGATCACCGTGCTGAACACGGGGAAGGAGCCCCTGAATAACCTGCAGGCCGTGGCCGTGCAGGAAGACTACATGGCCTCGGGCGAAGCCGGTGCCCCGACCTCGTCGCCGATGCTCGCCGCGATCTCGTCGCTCGCTGCCGGCCAGACGACCGTGCTGCGCTGGCGCGTCAAGCTGTCCTCGACGGCGCGCGAGGCGGTGAACTTCGAGCAGACTCATCTGCGCGTTCTTGGCAAGGATCCCGCGGGCGGCGAGAAGGTGCTGCTCGATCAGAATCAGGCCGGCCTCATCGACCCGCCGGGCGAATGACGCCCGGTTGTTCTATAATGGCCGCGCATGGACTTCGAGGAATTTCGCGGCCGCGTTGAGCGCCTGGACAAGCTGGCCGCCTCCGGCGACGACCGCGCCCTCCTCTCCGAGCTGAGCGGCCTCGCCGATTCGGACCTGCCCGACCTGGATCGCGCGCGCCTCTGGAGCCAGGCCGCGCAGGCCCACGAACGCCTCAACGAACCGGAGAAGGCCCTGGCGGCCTACGACAGGTCCTCGGCGCTCGAGTCGCCTCACGCGCGCTTTCAGGCCCTGTTCCGCAAGTCGGACTACCTGGCGCGCCAGGGCCGCAAGGACGAAAGCCGCGCGATCCTGAAGTCTCTGCTCGAGCGTCCCGAGGCGACCTTGTCCGAGCGCCATTCCTTCGAGGCGCGCCTGAAGCTCCTGCGCCACAAGATTTAACTTCTAGGCCGGGCGCGAGACGCCCGGCACAGAAGTGCCGAGGAATAGCTTTTAACTTCTAGGCTGGGTCTTGAGCGTGTTGTGCAGGGCGGAGATGAACTTCGTCATCTTCACCGGCTTCTGGACGAACTCGACCACGTTGGCCTCGCCGCGGATCATCTTGATCGTCGAGTCGTCGAGCGCGCTGCCCGTGACGATGAAGACCGGGATGCGCGCGTTGCCGGAGCCCTGCAGGGAGCGCAGAAACTCGTAGCCGCCCTGGCCGGGCATCATCAGATCGGTGATGATCAGGTCGGGCGGGCGCGCGGCCAGCTTGGTCCCGGCGTCGTTGCCGTCCACGGCGGTGACCACCTGGAAGCCCTGCAGCTGAGCGCTCATCTCGAGAAAGCTGCGCACGGTCTCATCGTCATCGACGACGAGGATGAGCTTCTCCGCGGGAGCGGCGAGGGCCGGCCCGGCGGGGGCTGCGGCCGCGGGCGGAGCGGCCGCAGGCGCCGGGGCGGGCGGCGGAGGCTCCGCGGCCGGTCTCGGCGGCGCCGCGGTCAGGAAGATGCCGCTCGAGTCAGGATCCATCGCCTTGGCCAGGTCGGGGAAGCTGCTCGCGGGCTTCCACGCGTCCTGCGTGGTCGCGCCGGCCGGGAACACCAAGGTCTCCTTCTTGAATCCCGGCCGGCGCGCCAGGTCGCCCGGCTCGTAAGGACCGGTCGCCTTGTCGCCCTCGTAGAGATAGTACGGCATGGACCGCCGGACGGCTTACTTCGCGGCGGGAGCGGTCGCGCCCTCGGCGGCCGCGGCCTTCTTCTCGTTTTGATGCTCCGCTTTGCGCTCCTCGTGGGCCTTGTGGCGCATGGTTTTCATCTTATCACGGTGAGCCTTGCGCTTCTCGTGCTGCTTTTCCTTGAAGGCCTGACGCTCCTCCTTCATCTCTTTGCGGAACTCCTGATTCTCGGCCTTGATCTCGGCCTTGGCGCCTCCGGCGGCGGGCTTGTCCTCGGCGCGAACCGGGGCGACGAGCGCGAGCAGAAGGGCGGCGGGTAGTAGAATTTTCATGGGGCTTCTCCGTGAGCGCGGCGTTTCGACATGCTAGCATACCCCCCGAAAATGAATCGCGCCAGTCCCCTCCGCCGGATTCTCGCCGCCGTCGCGTTGCTCTGCGCGGCCGCCGGAGTTTGGGTGGTGTGGCTGCCCGACGTACGCCCCCTCAAGAGCCGTCCGCCGAAGACGACCGCCTATATCGAGCTCCGCAAACGACAGGCCGCGTCCAAGAAAAAGAAGCTCGATCTGCGCTGGACGTGGGTTCCTTCCGCGGACATATCGGAGAATCTCAAGCGCGCGGTCGTCACGGCCGAGGACGACGAGTTCTGGCGCCACGACGGCGTCGATTGGCCCGCGATCCGCGCCGCCTATGAGCGCAACCGCAAGGCCGGGCGCTTCGCGGCGGGCGGCAGCACGATCACGATGCAGCTGGCGCGCAACCTGTATTTGTCCCCGAGCAAGAACCCGCTTCGCAAGGCCAAGGAGATCCTCATCGCGCGCCGCCTGGAGCACGAGCTCGGCAAGGGCCGCATTCTCGAGCTCTACCTGAACGTCGTCGAATGGGGCCAAGGGGTGTTCGGCTGCGAGGCCGCCGCGCGCCTCTACTTCGAGAAATCCTGCGCCGAGCTGACCTCGGACGAGGCCGTCGCGCTGGCCGTGGTCCTGCCCAATCCGCGGCGCTGGAATCCGTCCAAGCGCGGGGTCTACGTCGAACGAAACTCCAAGCGCATCATCGACCGGATGCTGGCCGCGGACCTGGCGCGGGCGAAGGCCGCCGGCGAAGACGAGGAGCCGGTGATCGTCGACGAGGTCGAGGAGGCCTCGGTGTCGGAGGACGCGTTCGCGGCCCCGGCCGTCTCGACGGCCGCTCCCTAAAGGTTGGTCGTGACGAGGGTCTCCGTGGCGGAGACGCCGTCCACGGAGCGGATGCGGCTGACGATCAGAGACGAGAGCTTGTCCACGGTGTCGGACTCGGCCGCGAGGATCATGTCCCAGCCGCCGAACACCATGTACACCTCGGTCACGCCCTCGAGGGCGCGGATCGTGCGCACGGCCGTCTGCTCCTTGCCGGGAGCCAGCTTGCACAGCACGAAGGTCTTCATGCTCATCTCCTTTCGGTCCAGGCCGCCGACATGTATTTTTCCTTGAGACGAACTCCTTCGTCGAGCCACTCCGGCTCGAGGTCGAGCGCCGGCGCGCCGAACTCCCGCGTGATGGCGTCGATCAGGAGGTCCGCGCCGACCTTGAGCCGCAGCGACCCCTGATATAAGCCTTTCGCGCCTTTCTTGCGCAAGGCCCCGCCCAAAATCTTCCGGTCCGCGACGTCCACGAGATCGGCGCACTCGGCGCGCGCGAAGCAGTCTCGGGCCAGGCCTTCCTGACGGCGGCTCCAGAGGGAGTTCGCCGTGCCTCTCGCCTTCAACGCCTGATGAACTCCTCGATGGATATTCTTGTAGATCGACTCGGGAGCGCAGGTCTTGTCCCAGGGGAAGACCAGACTGAAGGTCGTATCGCCGTCGTGGTGGACGATTCCCCCGCCCGTCGAGCGCCGCACCGGCTCGACGCCCTTAGCGCAGGCCGCCTTCGCGTCGGCGAATTTCTGCGAATATCCGAACGTGCAGCCCGGACCGCTCCAGCGATAGACGCGCAGGATGAGCGCGTCTTGGGGCGAAAGGAGCAAAACGGCCTCGTCCAAGGCCATGTGCCCGGCGGCGTCCAGCGCCGGCGCGCGGACTAACTGAGCGCTGAGCACGAGCAGAAGAAGTTGCGGTCGCCGTAGGCGCCGTCGACGCGCCCCACCGACGGCCAGAATTTGCGTTCGCGCAGATGCGCCGCGGGATACGCGGCGATATCACGGGAATAAGGATGGGCCCACGAATCCGCAACGACCGACTCGGCCGTGTGCGGAGAGTTCTTCAGCGGGTTGTCGTTACGAGGCCATTCGCCCTTGGCCACTTTAGACGCCTCGGCGTGGATCGAGATCATGGCGTCGCAGAAGCGATCGAGCTCCGCCTTCGACTCGGACTCGGTCGGCTCGATCATCAAAGTCGCGACGACGGGGAAGGAGACCGTCGGAGCGTGGAAGCCGTAATCCATCAGTCGCTTCGCGATGTCGTCCACAGTGACATCCGCCGTAACTTTAAGCTGTCGCGGATCGACGATACATTCGTGTGCAACGAGGCCGTTAGCTCCCTTGAACAGCACCGGGAAGGTTTCCCCAAGCCGTTTCGCTATGTAATTGGCGTTCAAAATCGCGTTCTTGGTCGCGCTCGCCAATCCGTCCGGCCCCATCATCCGGATATACATCCACGAAATCGGCAATATCGACGCCGATCCATACGGCGCCGCCGACACCGCCGGCACCGCCGCCGATCCGGGCAGAAAGGGCGCGAGTTCCTTCACGACGCCGATCGGACCCATCCCGGGACCGCCGCCGCCGTGCGGGATACAAAAGGTCTTGTGCAGGTTGAGGTGGCACACGTCCGCGCCGAAATCGCCGGGGCGGCACAGGCCGACCTGGGCGTTCATGTTCGCGCCGTCCATGTACACGAAGCCGCCGTGGCCGTGGACGATTTCGCAGATCTGCTTGATGCCTTCCTCGAACACGCCGTGCGTGGACGGATAGGTGACCATGAGGCAGGCCAAATCTTTCGCGTGCTCGTCGGCTTTGACCTTGAGATCTTTGAGGTCGATGTCGCCGTCCTCGAGGCAGGCCACCGTCACAATGTTCATCCCCGCCATCGCCGCCGTCGCGGGGTTCGTGCCGTGCGCGGAGACGGGGATGAGGCAGGTCCGCCGGTGCGACTGGCCGCGCGCGTCCTGCGCGGCGCGGATGGCGAGCAGGCCGGCGTATTCGCCCTGCGAGCCGGCGTTGGGCTGGAGGCTGACCGCGGCGAAGCCGGTGATCTCGGCCAGCCACTTCTCGAGTTGACCCGTCATCTCCCTGTAGCCGAGCGTCTGCTCGGCGGGCGCGAACGGGTGCATGCGCCCGAGCTCGGGCCAGGTGACCGGCAGCATCTCGGCCGCGGCGTTGAGCTTCATCGTGCACGAGCCGAGCGGAATCATCGAGTGGACGAGCGAGAGGTCCTTGCCCTCGAGCTTGCGCAGGTAGCGCAGCATCTCGGTCTCCGAGCGGTGCTCGGAGAAAACCTTGTGCGTCAGGAACTTGGAGGTCCGGCGCAGCGCGGCGGAAATACCGGACTCGACGCCCTCGAGCGCGTACGGCTTCTTCGCGCCGAAAATTTCGAGCAGGTCCTCGAGGTCGGCCTGAGTCGCCGTCTCGTCGAGAGCGACGACGACGCCGCCCTTCTCGTAGCGCAGATTTATTTTCTTCGTCTCCGCGGCGAGGCGGATCTTGCGAGCGTCGGCTTCGCTCAGGCGCACGAAGAGGGTATCGAAGACTTCCTCGGAACCGGCGTCGAGGCCCATTTTCTTCAGGCCGGCGCGTAGCGCCAAAGTGAGGCCGCGGACGCGCGTCGCGATGCGGGTCAGCCCTTCGGGGCCGTGATACACGGCGTACATGCCGGCGATGACGGCGAGGAGGACCTGGGCCGTGCACACGTTGCTTGTCGCCTTCTCGCGGCGGATGTGCTGCTCGCGGGTCTGCAGGGCCAGACGGAGCGCGGTCTTGCCGTGCGCGTCCTTCGACACGCCGACGATGCGGCCCGGGATGCGGCGCTGGAACACCTCCTTCACCGCGAGATACGCGGCGTGAGGGCCGCCGAAGCCGAGCGGAACTCCCAGGCGCTGGGTGGAACCGACGGCGATGTCGGCGCCGAACTCGCCCGGAGCTTTGAACAGCGAGAGCGAAAGCGGGTCGGCCGCGACGACGAGCTGGCCGCCCGCGGCGTGGACGTCGCCGACGAACTTCGACCAATCCTTCATCGCACCGCGGGTGTCGGGATACTGGACCAGGGCGCCGAGCAGCTTCTTGCCGGAAATTCGGGACGGCTCGCCCACGAGCAACTCGACGCCCAACGGCTTAGCGCGGGTTTTGACGACCTCGATGGTCTGGGCGTGGCAGGCGGAGTCGACGAAGAAGACCCGGCCCTCGGGATCCTCGCTCGCGTGCAGGCAAAGCGCCATGGCCTCGGCGGCGGCGGTGCCCTCGTCGAGAAGCGAGGCGTTGGCGACCGGCAATCCGGTCAGGTCGATGATCATCGTCTGAAAATTGAGAAGGGCTTCGAGGCGGCCCTGGGCGATCTCGGGCTGGTAGGGCGTGTACGCCGTGTACCAGCCGGCGTTCTCGAGGACCTCGCGCAGGATCACGGGCGGGGTCACGGTGTCGTTGTAGCCCTGGCCGAGATAGGAGCGCCAAACGGAATTGCGAGACGCGATTTTTTTGAGTTCGGCCAAAGCTTCGGCTTCGGAGAGCGCCGGGGGCAGAGCCAACGGCTTTTTCAAACGGATGGAGGACGGAACCACGGCGTCGATCAGAGCATCGAGGGAACTCATACCCAGCGCCGTGAGCATGGCCGATTGATCCGCACGCCCGGATCCGATGTGTCTTCGGGGAAAATCGTCGGCGGGCGGCAGTTGCGTGGTCGTAGGGCGCTCCTCAGTGGCTTCCATGGGCGGCCTCGGCTTTCAGGAATTCCTCGTACGCCGCGGCGTCCATCAGCTTCGTCGCCTCGGCGGGCGCGGACGCCTTGAGCTTGAACAGCCAGCCCTTGCCGAAGGCCTCGGCGTTGACGAGCGCGGGATCCTTGACCGCGTCCGCGTTGACCGCGGTGATCGTTCCGGAAACCGGCGCGTAGATGTCGAAGGCGGCCTTGACCGACTCGACGACGCAGCAGGCCTCGCCCTGCTTGACCGTCCGCCCGACCTTCGGCGGCTCGATGAAGACCACGTCGGTGATCTCCTTCTGCGCGTGATCGGAGATGCCGACGGTTCCGGCGTCGCCCTGCAGGTCGAGCCACTCGTGAGACTTCATGTACTTCAGCTTCTTAGGGTCAAGCATGGTCTAGGCTCCCTTCTTGAGATTAGGTGAAACGTAAAACGGGGTCTTGACGATTTCGGCCGGCACGTCGCGACCATGCAAGGTCACGGCGCACTTCGTTCCGGCGGAGAGGTTCGGCTGGCTGAGGTAGCCCGTTCCGATTCCCGCCTGCAGACTCGGAGAGAAGGTGGCCGAGCAGAGCTTGCCGATCTCCTTTCCGTCGAGCAGGACAGGAGCTCCGGCGCGAGGCACGCCGCGCTCGAGAAGCTTCACGCCTGTCAATTTTTTCTTCACGCCTTCGGCCTTCTGCTTGGCCAAAATATTTTTCCCGATGAATTCGCCCTTTTCGAGCTTCACGACCCAACCGTAGTTGGCTTCATATGTGCTGAGATCGTCGTCGAGATCCTGTCCGTATAGAAGGTAGCCGGCCTCAAGCCGCAGCACATCGAGCGCTCCGAGCCCGCACGGCGCCGCGCCGAGCGAACGCCCCTGCGCGAGCAGGTCCTCCCAGACGCGCACGACGATCTCGTTGGGGACGATGAACTCGCAGCCGTCCTCGCCGGTGTAGCCGGTGCGCGTGATGAAGGAGGGCTGGCCGTACAGCTCGAGCTCGAGCGCGCCGAAACGCGGCAAAGCGGCCATCGCCGGCGCGATCAGAGACGCGATCTCGGCCGCCTTCGGCCCCTGCACCGCGATCATGCCGTAGTCATCGGACTTGTTTTCGAGCTTAACGTCGAAGCCCTTCGCGTTCTTCAGGAACCAGGCGAAATCCTTGTCGGCCGTGGCCGCGTTGACGACGATGAGATAGCGGTCCTTGGCCAGGCACGAGACGATCACGTCGTCGACAACCCCGCCCTTCTCGTTGGGCAGATGCGAGTAGATCGCCTTGCCGGGCCCGATCTTGGCGATGTCGTTGGCGTTGACCTTCTGAAGGAAGGCGAGCGCGCCGGGGCCGGTCGCGAAGACCTGGCCCATGTGGGAGACGTCGAAGAGGCCGCAGCGGTGGCGGGTCGCCTCGTGCTCCTTCATCACCGATTCATACTGAACCGGGAGCTCCCAGCCGTGGAAATCGACGATCTTGCCGCCCAGCCGTTTGTGGGAATCGTAGAGGGCCGTCCGACGGACAGCCGCCGAAGTGGACATAAATCACGTTAGCATTTCACTTCAGCTTCTTCAACGATCCGATCCCCGACAGCGCCCTGTCAGGCAGGAACTCGGGACGGCTCGCAAGCAGCCCATCGTCGCCGTCAAATCAATATAATGCACGCATGAAGGTCAGCCGATTCGTCTACAACTTCCGTTATGCCGTCAACTGGCGCAAGCCCCGTCTCGCGGCGAGGATCGCGCGCGCCTACCTGGATCTGCTCACCGGGCGCCGCCAGCCCCTTCGCTACATCGACGTCAACGTCGGGCTGGCGTGCAATCTGCGTTGCTCCCACTGCTTCGCCGAAAATCTGAAATTTAAGGGCGGATCGGAACTGTCCGATCAGGAATGGGAAAGCGTCATGGGACAATGCGCCGATCTGGGAGCGATCGCGATCGGATTTACCGGCGGCGAACCGCTGGCGTATCCCCGCCTGTTCGACCTGATCCGGCTCGCCGATCCCGGCCGGATGCTCATCATCGTCTGCACGAACGGCACCCTCATGACGCCGGAAATGGCCCGCCGGTTGAAGGCCGCCGGCGTGGACATCGTTCAGATGTCCGTGGACAGCGGGGAGGCGGCGGAGCACGACCGGTTCCGGGGCATGCCCGGAGCATTCGACAAGACGATGACTGCGTTTCGCATCGCCCAAGACGCGGGGCTGAAAGTCGCCGCCGTGCCTACGGTGTCGCATTACAACATACACACGCCGGGGTTTCACAAGATCATCGAGTGGGCGCGTCAGGAAAACATCCTCGTTAATCTCAGCATGGCCTCGCCCATCGGAGAATGGGCGGAGAACATGGACTGCATGCTGACCGCCGCCGACCTCGCGGAGCTCAATCATATCGTGGCGAGCACGCCGCACGTCCGCCGTGATTTTGAAACCAACTATTGGCAGCTCGGCTGCGGCGCGGCAACGGAGAAGCTGTATTTCACGCCGTTCGGCGACGTGATCCCCTGCCCCTACATGCACATCTCCTTCGGCAACGTGCGCGAGGAGCCGGTCGCCGCGATCCGCGCCAAGATGCTGGCCAACGACTACCTCGCCGGGTTCCATCCGCGCTGCCTGACGGCGGAAGACCACGAGTTCGTGGAGAACTGCCTGCCCAAGCAATACCTGCAGAACACGGCGCTGCCCAAGGCGGAAGAGGTGTTCGCCCCCAAGAAGACCGGCGGGGACCGGCCCTAAAGACCTGCGCCCTCAGGCGCGGGACAGGACGTCGAGGAGCACGCGCGCCAGGCGGCGGATACAGCGCCGGAGAGATGCCTATCGGTTATTCGCTCTGTGAAGCGAGCGAGCGGTGGCGCGAGCGGCCGCCCAAGCCGATGTCCAACCCCGAATTCACCGCTTCGGCTTCAACCGCCATTCCATTTTGAAAAGAGTATCGGAGAGAATTGAGGGAAGCCTCTTTTTCGCCGACCACGGCTTGGACGATGGCTTGACTGAGAGCGATTCCAGCGCGGCGCGGCCCGGGGTCGAGTTGGAAGGCGGTCGAGTAATCCGCCAGCGCGCCTCGGAAATCCCCGCGACGAGCGCGAACCTCTCCGAGATGCCACAACAGCGCCGACTTGAGGACGTTAAGGGGCGCCATGTCCCATGGCCCGCCTTTCCAGTCCTCCCGTGATTCAAGACTTTTCACCAAGCCGTCGACGTTCTCAAACCAATGGGGGTGCTGCGCGTACGAAAATTCAAGAAAGGCGACAGCCTTCCAAGACAAGCGCTCGGCATGCATGTCCGCGACCGCGTACTTGATCGTTTCCATGAAAGTTTTTTCATCCCGATGCTTGACGGGCTGAGCCTGCCGCTTCTCGAGCGCGCCGATAAAACCGTCGTCCCAAGCCAAGTTTTTAAAGCCTATGGAGCGGCGCAGGGAGCGCAGGATCGTCAGCGTCACCAGTCGATCGTAGGGTCTGATCCAATGCACGGCGTCACTGAAAAAATCGAGCCCGGGCGAAGAGGGCCTTGCCTGTCTCCGGAACGCCGCGTCCGTGTCGACGAGCAAAGCGCCTTCTTGTTGCGAGACTTCCTTCAGGATGGCCGCGCAAACCGGAGAGCAGCGGCCCGGCGTCTCCCAATCCGCCCACAGAGCGTCTTGATAATCCGCGTCCGCTTTCACGATCTCCCCGCTCTTCTCTTCCGCGCGCGCGCGCATGAACAGAAGATGGGGTTTGAGCGAGCGGCCCTGCCCCGGCGCGATGGCGGCGATGTCCTTCGACCAATACTCCCGGGCCGCTTTGTAGTCCTTTTTCAAATACCGGGTCCAGCCGGCCCAAAAAAGAGGGTCCGTGATGAGCGCCGGAGATTCGGGGGGAGCGTCCCGATAGTTGAGCGGAGGCGCCATCACGACGATCGGCACGCCCCGCGCTCGCGCCGCGCGGATCATGTCTCGCATATTGCCCATGAAAGCGGCGGACAATTCAAGCGCGCGGCGCTCGACGTCTTGATCGGTGGTCCCCCTTTTCCCCAACAACTGCACAAGCCGGCGAAAGACGGCCAGGCGTGAGAGCTCCTTTTGCAACGCATACAGGCTTTCGTTCGGCAGGCCTGAGCCCAGCCCTTCGTTGTGTCCCGTCATCAAAATAATCAAATCGGGAGAATAATCGAGAATCTCGCCGAGTATTTTCGATTCGCGCACGCTGTCGTAGCCGTCCATGCCGCAGTTGACCAGTTCGATGCGGTTGCGGGGCAGAGAAAGCCGAAGATCGTCATAAAACCGATCGTCATCGATCAGGCGAGCCTGCGCAGGCGACATGTCGGGGTACCAGGTGTTTCCAAAAGAATGGGCGATGGAGCCGCCGATCAAAAAAACGCGCAAGGTCCCGGTCGATTTGACGATCGGGAATTCCACGTTCGCCGGGCCGGCGCCGGGCCTCTGCGCGAGATAGATTCCCTTGCGTTCATCCCGCATGAAGAACGGAATGAGAGGATCCTCGTAATAATATTTTTGTCCCGCTTGCGGCTGCCCAATGCAGGGGACGGCGATGGCGAGAAGGAGGCCGACGATCATGGATCGGAGCTTACAAAAATTTTCGGCCGACGAAGCGGGCTCAGACGCGAGACAAGACGTCGAGGAGCACGCGCGCCAGGCGGCGGCGTTCGACGAGGTCGTTCCAGCGCAGCTCGGCCAGGCACTGCCCATCGTCATCCGGACGCGAGTGCCGGACGCTCGCGGGAATGGTCAGGCGCTCGCCGCCCAGCTCGAAGCGCAGGAGCACCGTCTCCCCCCGCGTCAGCCGCGCGCCGGTGGACAGCTCCGCCCCGCCCGCGGTGATCTTAAGGAGGCGGCCCCAGGCGTCCTGGCGCGCCGAAGCCCCCGGGAAGCGCAGAAGCGCGGGGACGAGGAAGGACGCGCGCATCATCGCGTTTCCTCCTGATGGCGCACCAACCGCGCCGGGCTCTTCCCGTCCACGGCCTCGCCCACGGTCCAGAAGCGCTTGCCGTCCCAGGCGAGCCCGGCCGGGATATAGTTTCCCTGGGCGTATTCGGGCAAGCCCATGCTGTCGACCGGCTCGTCCGGGCGCTCGAGCGCGTGGCGCAGCAGGCGCCGGTCGGCCGCGTCGAGGGACCACAAGGTCTTGCCGTCGTAGACGAGTCCCGCGGCCTTCGTCCCGCGCCACTTGTAGACCGCGAGCACGCTCAGCTCGCGGTCGACGAGATGCTTGCGGATGACCTTCGCGCGGGCGTCGAGCGTCCACAGATACAGCCCGTCGAAGGCGAGGCCGGCGGAGTTGGGGGCCGCGCGCGGGTAGCGCGTCAGCGGCGTCATCTTGTCGTCGCGCATGCGCCGGATGATCGCGCCGTCGGCGGAGACGGTCCACATCGCCTCGCCCGTGAAGGCCGCGGCGACCGGCGTTTCGGCGGTGAGATGGCGGACGACCTGGACGGTCGTGTCGTCCATCGAGAGGGCGTAGAAGGACTGCGTGAACCACTCGACGAGCCACACCGACTTCCCGTCGTAAGCGAGGCCGGCGGGATGGCGTACGGGCAGGTCCCAGCGGTCGACGCGCGCGGCGGCGGCGAGGCGGTTCTGCTCGGCGCGCTTGAGCGACGCCGCGCCCAGGCCCGCGGCGAGGAACAGCCCGACGGCCAGCGCGTACCACAGCGGCGAACGCGACAGCGGCGCGGCTTTTGCGACGGAGAGGGCCGTCCCTTGAAAGCGCAGGCCCTTCGAAACCGAGAGCTTCAGGTCCTCCGGCGTCCACGGGGGAGCGATGACTTCGGCCGCGCCGACGCGCATCAAAGCGACCGCGCGGCTCGCGTCGCGGACCTTCAGCGCCACGACCACGGGCAGCAGCGGGAAGGCGCGCAGCAGCTCGCGCGTGAGCGTCTCCGCGTCGGCTCCGACGCCGTCGACGAGCAGGAAGGCGCGCGTCTTGCGTTCGCGCGCGAACTCGAGCGCTTCTTCGAGACGGCCCGCGCCCTCGACGCCGTAGCCGAGCTCGCCGAGAAGACCGCCCAGCAGCTCGCGGTCCTCGTTCTCCTTCGCCAGCAGGCCGATGAAGCTCATGGAGCCGCCGGCGCCGGGATGATCAAGGTCGCACCCTCGGAGGGCAGGCCGCGCTCGACCTTTTCGCGGTTGGCGTCGTAGATGCGCTCCCACTGGTTCGCGTCGCCGTAATACTGCTTGGCCATGGTGCGCAAAGTTTCGCCGGCCTTCACGACGTGGCGCTTGGGCCAGGCAGGAGTCCGCTTGACGCGGACTTTGGCCGGCTCGATCGGCTTCGGGCGGCCCATGAGGCCGGCGGCTTTCTCCGCCGCGCGGTATTCGAGCTCCTCGTTTTTCTTAAGCAGAGCACGGTACTCATCCTGCGCCTCGGCGACGCGCTTCTCGAGCACGCGCAGCTGGCTCTCTGCGGTGATCTTGTTGGTCTCGGCGGTTCCCGCCTCCTGGGACAAAGTCTTTTTCTTGTCTTCGAGCGCGGAGACGTTTGTGCGCAAGGTCTCCGCCTGGGCGGCCGCCCCCCCGACGAACTGGCCCGTGAACGAGGGCGCGCCGAAACGGTAGCTGAAGGTCGCCTGATAGCCGCCGCCGGAGCGGTTGAGGCCTTCCGGCGGCAAAGACATGGCGACGTCGAGGATCATAGGCGAGAAGTTCAGGCCGAGGCCGAAGGCGAACGTGCCGACCCCGTCGAGCCCCAACCCGCGGCCCGCGCGCACCCGCAGCAGGCCCTGATGGAAAACTCCTTCGACGCCGGGATACAGCTCGGCCAGTCCGCCGCGAACGCGGAAGTCGGCGGCGAGCGTCCAGCGCCGCTCCCAGGTGTAGGCCGTCGCCAGGGTGATGGCCGGGCGCGGATAGGCGAGCGCGGTGACGAAGTCGCTGAGCACGACGCCGGCGGACAGGCCCATCTGCGAGCGCGCGATCACGCCCGCGTCGAAGCCCAGGCCGAACTTGCTCTTCTGCCCGTCGCCCGTGTCGGAGTTGACGATCTTCACGTTCGCGCCGATTTTCAGGGGCTTGGAAAGCGGGATCTGCCGAACCTTGTATTCCTGGGCGTAGTTGAACATCAGCGAGTCGATATCTCCCCCATTGCGCTGACGCTCCAAATAGTAGGCCGCGCCGATGGTCGCCGTGTTGATCTGTTCGTAGGGGCGCAGGTAGGCGCCCGAGGCGAAGGACAGCGGCCCTTTCGGCGAAAGGATGCGCCCGAGCGTGCCGGCGCTCTGCACGAAGGGCGTGTTGGCGGAGCCGGCGGGGTTATAAAACATTCCGAACGCGTCGTCGGCGATAGCCGAATACGCGGTGCCCATGCCCATCGCCCGCGCGCCTGGTTTTACGTCGTTAAAAGCGACCGCCCCGGCGTCCGGGGCGGCCAGCGCGAGGGCGAGGAGGAACGCCGTCGTCCTCTTCGTCATCCCCCCGATTATAGATGCTGCCCATTACAGAATTATATAGGCCGGGGCGTCGGGTCCGCGGCCGCGGTCGTCATTGCCGCGAGACCCACCGAGCGCGGCTCAATGCCGCGCGTCCCCGGCGGATGATGACCTTTCGCCGTCCGGCCCGCGCGAATGAGTCGAGCGGAGGCCGCCTTGACAGGGGGCTCGGACGGGGACATAATGATCGCATGAGCGCCGAGCACCCGCACTCCAGCAAGTTCGGCATGATCCTCACCTTGGTGGCGATCTGCGGCTCGGCGGTCGCGGTGCTGGCCTGGCAGATGTACTCCAACCGCCACGCCGGGCTCGACACCTCCGGCTTCGACATGAGCGCGACGACCGACACCCGCCCCGTGCGCGCCGCGGTGCCTTCGGCTCCCGCGGGCCCGGCCGAACCGAACAGCCTGGGCATGGTGAAGTCCGACGCGGGCATGAGCGTCATGGCCCCGGGCTCGTCGGCGCCGACCAAGGCCCAGGACACCGCCGCCAAGCCCGCCGACAAGAAGGCGGACGCTTTGCCCAGTTTGAAGGAGGCGCTGGCCGCGAACGAAGCGAAGGCCCGCGCCTACATCATGAAGATGCAGGCCAAGTATCCCTCCATCGCGCAGTATGGGAAGGACTGGATGGCCAATCCCGAGCTGCGCGCCCTGCGCGACCAGTACTGGAAAGACAAGGACCCGGTGAAATTCATGTACGGAGTCGCGAAGTCCGACGGGTTCGGACAGCTGGTCCGCAAGTACGCCGCCGATCCGGGCATCCGCGCGGTTCTCGTCGGCGGCATCAAGGAGGCGCCGGGCAGCCTGACTGCGCCCGCGGCTCAGATCATCGCGAACGACAAGATCGCGAAGAATCTCGTGGAAACCGTGGTGTCGGCCGCCGGCCTGCCGAAGAGCCTGCTGCCGATGCTCGGCGGAGACGCCGACTCGAAGCCTCCCGACACGAGCCAGGTGCTGTCGGAGATCATGAATTCACCCGGCGTGAAGAACGCCCAAAAGGGCGCGGTGTCCCTGGATCAGAAGGATATCGACAAGGCCAAGGAGCAGGCCGCGCCCAACGGGTTCTCGCCTCTCGGCGGACGTTGAGCGCGGCCTAGTACGTTTCAGGTCCGGCCGCAAGCGGCCGGACACGACACACGGTTAAGGAAATACTTTAGTGTGTCAGCACCCGCCGCCGCCGGATCCGCAGGCCATGGCGCCGAGCAGGCCGAGGGCGAAAGCCACGGCGAAAAGCTTCATCAATATTTTCATACACATCCTCCAAGATCGACTATCACAGTGTAAGCCCCCCGGTAAGGGCTGTCAAGGCATGCCCCCTCTTTTAATCGAATTTTTACCGCTCTAAAAGAGCTTTTTTCAGGCGTCCGGACGCCCAACGGGGAAGCCAGAACAGGTGGACGATCGACGAGTAATGGCCGAGCGGAAGCCAAACCTGAGTGGAGTCCGGAAAGGCCTCCTTGAGCTTCAGGGCGTTGGCGCGTGGAATGACCGTGTCCGAGCGGACGTTGACGAGCAAGGCCCTCTTGCCGGCGTTGGCCGCCTTGTAGTCGAGCGGGTCGAGGCCGGCCCAGGCCGCGGACAGTTCCGCGAGGAGGATGTTCATTTTACGGGCGAAGGGACCCGTCAAGGAGCCGTTGAGCACGAGGCTGGGGAAGTCGGCGCCGCCCATCACGAACACCGCGGCCTTGGGCCGGGCATCCACCGACCACGTCATCGACGCCACGATCGCTCCGAGGCTGATCCCGAACAGCCCCACACGTTCGCCGTCCACCTCCGGCCTCGCCGCGAGCACGCCGAACGCCCGCCGCGCGTCCGCGATGGACTGCCGGAAGTTCCGGGTCAAGCCCTTGGCGGTGCGCGCCAGAAACACCTGGCCGCTGGGCATCGAGGGATGCGGCCGGCGCCGGAACTGCGTCGGCATCTCGATCCACATGACGACCAGCCCGTCGCGCACGAACCGGTTCACGAACCGGGTCTCGATCCACACGTTCGGCGCGGCCATGACGGGCAGGACCAGAACCGCCGGGACCCGGCGGCCCTTCGCCGAATCGGGGACGGACAGGTGCGCCCAGACGACGTCGTTGGCCGGCCAGGGGCTCTTGGCCGCCGACGGGAACTTCAGGAGATAGTCGGTGCGGCCCGGGGCCGTGCTCGTCTCGACGACCTCGACCTTGAAGTTTTTTCCGGGCGCTTCGAGCGTCGCCGCGCCCGCGGGAAACGCGAGCCAGGCGGCGACGATCAGCGGGCCCATTTAGAAGCCCATCACCAGAGAGATCGCGCCCTGATAGATATCGTTGAGGCCGAGCGAGGTCTGGCTGCGGACCGTGGACTTGCCCATCGCCCAGTACGAGTATTCGAACTTCGCGGCGAAGTGCTCGGAGAGCAGCCAGTGCGCGCCCGCCGTGTATTTGACGATGCGGCGCGTGACGAAGGGCGCACCCTGCCGGTAAGCGGTCATCGAATCGAAGATCGTCGTCCCGTCGTTGTAGTTCAACAGGAAGTCGAGCAGGGGGCCGCGGCGGTACATCTCGTTGTACACGAGCAGGCCGGTCAAACGCTTTCCGTACGGAGGAGTCCTCATGAGCGGAAACGCGCCCTGCACGAACCAGCCGTATAGGTGCTCCACCTGACGCGTGTGCGTGACGGGTGCCACGAGGGCCGGAGCGGCGGGCGTCGAGCCCGGGGCCAGCAGCGGCGTCAGAAAATGGTTTTTGCTGTACATCGCCTCTCCCGACAGGCTCACGCCCTTGTAGTCGAATGCCCAGTCGGCGCTCCACATCTCGTAGTTCAAGAAGCCCTCGAGATCGTAGTTGCCCCCCATGCCGGACAAGCCGAGATGGGTGCCGGTCAGGTCGGCGGCCTTTTCCGGCACCGGCCAGGGCAGGCGCAGATCGCCGAGCGCGAACACGACGCGCCCGCCCAGGGTCTTGGCGTTGTTGTTGTCGGCCAGGTTGTTGTTGTCGTGCCCGAAGTCGGGCGAGACGCCGTTGGTCCCGGGACCGGGGATGCCGAGATTCGAGGGATTGGGGAAGGTGCGCAGACGGTTCTTCGACTCGCTGATGCCGTTGACGACGAACAAGGTCGCCTCGCTGGGCACGAGCGGATGCACGCGCACCGGATACCAACTCCAGCGCAGGCCGATGTCGCTGTAGCCGTAGCTGATCGGCGGCCGCGGCGAGTTGGGTCGCACGACGAGGTCGAGACTGTCCGGCGAGGCGTACAGCAGGGGACGCGTCACCGCGAGATACTGGTCGGGCCGGTACAATTCGTTGTAGCGGCCGAACGGGACCATGAACTTGCCGAACTGGAACTTGATGCGGCGGACCCGGTCGTACTCGACGTAAGCCTGGCTCAAGCGCGGGGCGCCCCGCCCCGCCGTCGGGAGGTTCCACTCCAAAAGAACAGGAACCTCTTTCACGACCGGCCCCTCGGCGCCGAAGTACAGGTCGGCGAGGTAGACCTGGTTCTGGATCTGGGTCTCGAAGCCGGGCTCGCGCGGGCCCACGTTGCGCCAGTTCAGCGAGGCGGTGCCGAACAGGCGCACCTGCGCGAGCCGCTCGAGCAAGGGGGCCAGGTTCGGGTCGGCCGCGGGCTCGTCCGCCCGCGCGCCGCCGGCCGCGGCGGCGAGGGCCGACGCGAGCAGAATTTGACAACAAATGGTCGATGATGTACGATGGACCACGCCGTTTGAGTATAACGCGTTTTTAGGCGTCGCGCCACGCGGCGCAAAGGGAGAACCTGATGACTCACATTATCGTCGAAGGCTGTCTGGGCGAGGTGTACGCCGCCTGCGTCGACGTCTGCCCCGTCGAGTGCATCCACCCCGGCCCGTACAAGGGTGAAGCGTTCATGATCATCAACCCCGAGGTCTGCATCGACTGCGGCGTCTGCCTGCCCGAGTGCCCGATCGGCGCGATCAAGGGCTCGGCCGATGAAGATCCCGCCTGGGCGAAGATCAACGCGGACCTGACCCCGACTTTCAAGGACAACCCGAAGGTCACGCCCCGCGCTCCCAACGATCCTCCGCACAAGCCGACGAACAAGCTCGTCAAGTAAGATCGGCGTGTATGAAAAAGCCGGGCGGCCGCTCTGGTCGCCCGGTTTTTTCTTTATACTGTTCGCGACGTCCGCTCAAGCGATGAACCACACCATCCTCCACCGCACCGCGCTCGATGTCTCAGGATCCCGTGCTACGGGCTTGGATCGACTGCCGTTCGCCGACGGGCTGTACCGCACGAAGGCCGCGACGGGCTCGCTCGAATCGCGGGACCTCGAAGCGCCGGCCCCGTTCGACGATCTCGTCGGCTCCGTCTCCGCGGAGGTGCCCGCGGGAGGCGAGGTCGAGTTCTCGGTCAAGGTCCGCATCGACGGAGTCTGGACGGAGTGGTACCTGCTCGGCACGCTGAATTCGGACGGCTGGTCGTCGCCCATCAGCGTCGCCGACGATTACGGCGTCGTCGACGTGGACACGCTTAAGCTCAAGAAGGCCGCGACGGCGTCGCGCTACCGCCTGCGCTTCAAGGCCGGAAAGCAGTTCGTGCGCCTGCGCTCGGTCGCGCTCTCGGTCTCCGACGCCTCTTTCCCCGAGGAGCCGCCCGCGTTCTCAACCGGGCCCTGGGTCCGCGACCTCGGCCTGACCCCGATGTCCCAGGGCGACGCGCAGGAAAAATACAAGCACGACATCTGCTCGCCGACCTCGCTGGCGATGGTCCTCGATTATTGCGGGATCAAGAAAAGTCTCGAGGAAGTCGCCCTCGCCGCGCAAGACCGCGGCTCCCAGCTGTTCGGAAACTGGCCGGCGAACGCCGCCTACGTCGGCTCCTTCGGACTCGAGGCTCGCGTCGCTCGCCTCGAGTCGCTGGCCGATCTCGAGGCCGAGATCGCGCTCGGCCGGCCGGTCGTCGTCAGCATCACCTTCGACGACGGCCAGCTGCCCAACGCGCCGATCTCGCGCACGCGCGGCCACGTCATCGTCGTCGGCGGCTTCACCGCCGAGGGCGACGTCATCGCCTATGATCCGGCCGGCAAGGGCCGCGACCAAGTGCGGCGCGTCTACGGCCGCGCCGCGTTTCATAAGGTCTGGCGCGGCCGCAAGCGCGGCCTCGCCTACCTGCTCGGCCGGACGTTTCCGCGGACGTTCACCGTCGGGGCGCCCGTCGCCGATCTCTGGACCAAGCCGGTGCGCCGCAAAGTCGTGAAGCTCGACGACGACGCCCACTTATCCCAACTCCTTTATGGCGAGACCGTCACCGCGCTCGAGGCCAAGGGCGATTGGGTGCGCGTGCGCGCCGAGGAGCAGGAAAGCTTTCTGCCCGCGAACGCCTGGCAGGGTTACCCGGGCTGGATCCGGGCCGAACAGCTCGTCTCCGCGGCGGCGCCCAAGTCCGACGCGGTCGTGCGCGTGCGCCAGGCCCTGCTCCAGCGCGGAGAGGACCTCCTGACGCTCTCCGTCGGCACGCGCCTGCCCCGCGTATCCGAGGCGGGCGGTCAATCGACCGTGCGCCTGCTCGACGGCACGACGGCGCAGATCCCGTCGGACGCGCTGTACGCCGCACCGGCCGTCCCCACCGCCGCCTCGCGCGCCGAGATCATCCGCACCGCCGAGCTGTTCCTCGGCACGAGCTACTACTGGGGCGGACGCTCCGGCGTCCAGCCCGACCCGAAGATCGGCGTCGACTGCTCCGGGCTCGTCAGCCTCGCTTACCGCATTCACGGCCGCGATGTGCCCCGGGACTCGCACGAGCAGAAGCTGCACGCCCGCGCCGTGCGGCGCGAGCAACTCGAAGCCGGCGACATGATCTTCCTGACCGACGACGAGACGAGCGAACGCATCACGCACGTCATGATCTTCACCGGCGGCGACGGCCTCATCGAGAGCCGCAAGTCCTCCGGCCGCGTCCTGCGCACGACCTTCCTGGAGCGCTTCGGCCAGGCGCTCACCGCGATCGAGTCGGGCGACGCCGTGTCCGACATCTCCTTCGCCCGGCCCCGACGCCGCCGCGTCTTCTTCGGCTCGTACTTTTAAATGGCACAGAAGCCGCTGATCCATTTCGTCGGAATCGGCGGGGCGGGCATGAGCGCTCTCGCTCAAATCCACGCCATGGACGGGGGCCCGGCCACGGGCTCCGACCGCGACTTTGACCGCGGCAAGGGGACGGAACTGCCCGCCAAGCTCGAAGCGCTCGGTGTGCGCTTGCTCCCCCAGGACGGAAGCGCCGTCACGAAAGAGACGAGCCTGGTCGTGCTCTCCACGGCCATCGAGAACTCCAACCCCGAGATCGCCGCGGCGAAGACCTTGGGCGTGCCGATCATGCACAGGTCCGAGTACCTTGCCCGCCATGTGTCGGAGATGCGGACCATCGCGGTCACCGGCACGAGCGGCAAGTCCACCGTCGTCGCCATGATCTTCGAGATTCTGGAGTCCGCGGGACGCGGTCCCTCGGTCATCACGGGCGGAAGCCTCATCGCGCTGCAGAAACGCGGCCTCACCGGCAACGCCTGGCGCGGCAAATCGAGCCTGCTCGTCGTCGAGGCCGACGAGAGCGACGGTTCCCTCGTCAACTACAAGCCGGCCGTGGGCGTGTTCCTGAACCTGACCAAGGATCATCTCGAGGTCTCCGCCCTGCGCGAGATTTTTCTTAAATTCAGAGTCAACGTCGCGACCGGCCTCGTCAATTCCGACGATGCGGCACTCGCCGATATCCGCGCCGATGTCTCGTTCGGTTTGTCGTCCGGCGCCGTGCGCGCCGAAGGTCTCGCGCTGAACGCCGCCGGCTCGACATTCCGCGTGAAGGATGTTTCGTTCGCTCTTCCCGTCCCCGGCCGCCACAATGCCGAGAACGCCGTCGCCGCGATCGCGGCATGCCTCAATGAAGGCGTGTCTCTCGACGATTGCAGCCGGGCTCTGTCTTCCTTCCAAGGAGTGGCACGCCGGTTCCAAAGTCTTGGGATAGAGCGCGGAGTCGAGGTGATAGACGACTTCGCCCACAATCCCGCCAAGATCGCCGCGACCCTGACCTCGGCCCGCCTGCGCGGCCGCCGGACCCTGGCCGTCTATCAGCCGCACGGTTTCGCGCCCACGCGCCACCTCAAAAACGAACTCATCGCCGCCTTCGCCGAGGGGTTGCGGCCCGACGACCGCCTTTGGCTTCCGGATATCTATTATGTCGGCGGCACCGCCAGCAAGGACATTTCCTCGGCCGACGTGGTCGGACCACTGCGCGCCGAGGGCCTCGGAGCGTTCCACGTGCCCGACCGCGCCGAGATCGTTGCGCTCATAGCGGCTGAAGCGCGTGATGGAGACCTGGTGCTGGTCATGGGCGCACGCGATCCCTCGCTCTCGGACTTCGCCCGGTCCGTGCTGACGGCGCTGCGATAAGTCGTCACCCTCGTCCGGAGAAAGTTGGTAGAATTCCGGCCATGAAATGCGTGTTCGCGGCCGCGCTGCTCCTGACCTTGGCTCACTCCGCCGCCGCCCGTCCCGAGCACAAGGTCCGAATCAAGCCCGCCGTCGAACCGCCTGTCGAGATTTCGTTCCCCGGTTTCCCTCCCGGCTGGATCCGCGCCGAACGCTCGACCGAGCCGATCATCTTCGTCTGGCCCACCGAGAACCTGACCATCGCCGCCCAGGCGACCTTCATTATCGGCAACGTGATCGACCCGAAGGCGGCGTTCACCATCAACGGGGAGACCGTGACGGTTCACAAGGACGGCGGCTTCAACGCCTACCTGCCGATCTCTCCCGGCACCTTCACCTTTCGCGCGGAACTGGCGCTCGCGACCGGCACTGCGGTCGCGGAGCGCCGCATTCTGGTTCCCCTCCCGCCGTCCGCGCTGCCGACCGACAAACTCTACATCGACCCTGCCTCGCCGACGCCGCGAACGAATCTGGAACTGCGCGCCGGTGACTGGCTGAGCGCGCGCTTGCGCGCCACCCCCGGGCGCCGCGCGCGCTGGCGCATCGGCCGCCAGCCCTGGCGGGAGATGCGCGAGGGAGGCCCGGGAAATTACGAGGACGCGTGGCAGGCCCCGCCGGGCCTCGCGTTTGCGCCCGCCGCCGTGGAGTACGAGTTGTCCAAGGGCTGGTCGTCGGTCGGCGCGAAGGCGCCGGCGACCGTCGCCGTCCTCGACTCGACGCCGCCCATCGCGACGGCAAGGTCGACCCCCGCCGGCTTCATCAACATGCGCACCGGCCCCAACAACGGCTTCCTGCTTTTCCCTTTCCCCGGCACGCGCCTGCCCGTGACCGGCCGCGACGGCGCGTCGGTCCGCGTGCAGGTCTCCCAGAATCTGGTCGGCTGGCTCGCGGCCAAAGACGTCGACCTGTCGACCGGAACCGCGCCGCCTCGCGCGGTCACCGGCAACGTCGGCGTCGTCCGATCCGACCGAGGCGCGGTGCTCAAGATCGGCCTCAGCGAGCGCGCCGTCGTGGACGCGCAGCCCGATGACGACATGGGCGGGCTGACGATCCGCCTGCACTCGACCGTGCTGCACACCAACTGGGCGCGCAACGAGGCCCCGGAGGTGGTGAGCGAGGTCCGTTGGCGCCACGAGTCCACTGATGTGGTCGTTTTCCATGTGCGGCTCGCCCCCGGGATCAAGCTGTGGGGCTGGACGCCGTCCTACGAAGGCTCGTCGCTCAAGATCGACATCCGCCGTCCGCCCTCGATCGATCCGCTCCGCCCGTTGAAAGGCATACGCGTGATGCTCGATCCGGGCCATATGCCTTCGCTGCCCGGCGCGACGGGCCCGCTGTGGACGAGAGAGATGGACGCGAACTACGCGATCATGCTGGCGCTGAAGAGGCGCCTGGAACGCTCCGGCGCCGTCGTGTTGCCGACTCGCGACTCGCCGACGCATGAACTGTCGCTCACGGACCGCCCGGTGCTCGCCGTCGAGCGCGGCGCCGACCTGTTCGTCAGCCTCCATAACAACGCGATCCCCGACGGCGAGAACCCGTATGCCAAGCCGCACGGCTTCATGGTTTTTTACTACCACCCGCAGAGCCTGGACCTCGCGCGCGAGGTCCAGGCGGCGTTCACAGCCTCGATCCCCCTTCCCGACGAGGGCATGAAGTGGGCCGATCTCCTGGTCACGCGCCTGACCGCGATGCCGTCGATCCTCATCGAAAATACCTTCATCAACTCGCCGGAGCAGGAGCAGATGCTCAACGACCCTTACTTCCGCGAATCGCTCGCGCGCGCGGCGGCGACGGGCATTGAGCGATTCTTGGTCGGCGCCGCACGGAGGTCCCGCTGATCTCCCCCGGCGCCGGGGCTCGGCCCGCGCTCGTCGACCTCCTGCAGTTCCTCTCCTCCGCCAAGGAGGCCGAGGAGGACCAGGTGTGGGCGCGCGTGCTCGACAAGCTCGCGGCCGCGCTCGACTGCGAGGCCGCGACCTACTTCGTTTTCCTGCCCAAGCAGGGCCAGCTCATCGCCCGCGCGGCGCTCGGCTCCGCCGGCCACCGCGTCGAGTCCCGCCGCGTCGAGTCCGGCAAGGGCCTGTGCGGCTGGGTCGCCAAGTACCGCGAGCCCGTGCTCACCGCCGACGCCTACGCCGACACCCGCTTCATGAAACAGGTGGACGAAGACACCGGCTATAAAACAAGTCACGTCTTGGCCGTGCCGCTGCTCGACCGGCTGGAGCTGACCGGCGTCATCGAGCTGATCAATAAACGAACCGGACCCTTTACCGAATCCGATCTCGCCTTCGCGCAGGCCGCCTGCCAGGCCTGCGCGCTGGCGCTGCGCGCGCTGCGCCTCGAGTCGACCGTGGACAAGGTCACCGCGCACAACGCGAGCATCCTCGAGAACCTCGGCGGCGGCTTCCTCGCCGTGGATATACACGGTCGGGTCATGTTGTGCAATCCTGCGGCGAAGAAGATCCTCGGCCTGGCCGACGACATGCCGATGAACCAGCCGGTCGATCAGACCTTGATGATCATCCCCGACATGGCCGAGATTCTGATGGACACCTTGGTCAAGAAGGAGACGGTCAAGCGCCAGGATCTGTGGTGGAAGTACAAGGACAAGAACCGCGTCCTCGGCTACTCGACCTTGCTCATCCAGGATCCGCACGGCCAGGTCGTCGGCGCCGGCGTCACCTTCCAGGACATCACCTCCTTCCAGAAGAAATGAAGCTCGGAGAGAAGGCGCCCGCGTTCTCCCTTCCGGACGTCGACGGACAGACGCGTTCCCTCGACTCGCTCAAAGGCGCGAAGGCGACGATCGTGGTCTTCTCCTGCAACCACTGCCCGTACGTCGTCATGAACGAGGACCGCCTGATCTCCGCGTTCAAGGACTACGCCGCGAAGGGCGTCGGCATGGCCGCCATCAACTCCAACGACGCGGGCAATTATCCGGAGGATTCATTCGACGCGATGAAGGCCCGGGCACGGGAGAAAGGCTTCCCCTTCGCCTACCTGCGCGACGAGTCGCAGGAGACCGCACGCGCCTACGGCGCGACGCACACTCCGCACTTGTTTATACTCGACGCGGACCTCCGGCTCGCCTACACCGGCGCCGTCGACGACGACAACAACTACAAGACGCGCCGGAAGGCGGAGAAACTGTGGCTGCGCGACGCCCTCGACGACCTGGTCGCCGGGCGACCGGTCAAGATCCCCGAGACGCACGCGATCGGCTGCACGATCAAGTGGAAATAGCGTGAAGCCCTCTTCGGCCATCGTCCTGACCATGGGCGCGGCCCTGCTCTGGATCGGCCTGCGCTTCTTCGAGCGCGCGATGGTGTTCCACCCGTCGCGGGACATGCGTACCCACCCGGGCGCAGTCGGCCTGGCCTACTCTCCCATGTTCCTGACTGCGTCCGACGGCGTCCGCCTGCGCGCCTGGTGGATACCCGGTTCGTCTCCGGAAGCCCTCTTCATGCTCTGCTTCCACGGCAACGGCGGCAACCTCTCCAGCCGGGTCGACAAGATGCGGCTGTTCCACGACGCGGGCGCGGCGCAACTGTGGATCGACTTTCGCGGCTACGGCGAGAGCGGCGGAAGCCCCGACGAGCCCGGCTTGTACCGCGACGCGCTCGCCGCCTGGGCGTGGGCCAGCTCGGTCAAGGCGGTTGCGCCCGCGAAGCTCGTGCTGTACGGCGAGTCGCTCGGCAACGGTCCCGCGATCGAGCTCGCCTCGCGCATTCCCGCCGCGGGGCTCATCGTCTACAGCGGCTTCACCTCGATCCCCGATATGGGGAAAATCGTCCTCCCCTGGTTTCCGGTCCGGCTGGCCAAGATCCGCTTCGACAACCTCTCGCGCCTTCCGCGAGTGCTTCTGCCGACTTTATTTCTGCACAGCGACGACGACGACATTATTCCCTTCGAGATGGCGCGGCGAAACTTCCTGGCTTCCGGCTCGGTCAAAAAGACCCTTTTCCACATGAAGGGCTCGCACAACGAAGGCTTCCTCGAGACCGGCCCCGCCTACCCGAAGGCGATCAAGGACTTCCTCTCCGCCCTAGCGCCCGTCGAGAAGTAGGGTTATACCGGGGCCATGAGGCCCCCCTCGTCCTCGCCGTCCTCTTCCTCGCCGCCGCAGCCGGAGCCACGGACGGCCCTCCCGACAAGCGCCGCCGCGAGTCGAAAAATCCCGACACGAGCGGCCAATGGATGGATCCGCCCAAGCGAGACCAGTCGAACATCGGCTCCTGCCACGCCTTCGCCGCCGTCGCGATGCTCGAGGCGGCCTATTCGCGCGGCTACGGCCACCGTCTCTCAGAAGAGGATCTGTTCGTTCAAAGGACGATTCTGACCGGCGACGCGCATTCGGATGTCTGCCGGACCGGCCTCAAATGCGGGCTCATGGAAGGGAATTTCGTCGACGGCGACATCCGTCACGTGCTCGAGAATCAGCTGTGCCGGATCGGTTCCGTCGAAGCCGTGCTGTTCCCGTCCGAGACCGAGACGTTCTAGTCCGCGTCCACGCCGCGTTGCGGGCAGTCGGCCCTCAGCGCGCAGGAGCCGCACTGCGGATTCGCGGCCTTGCACACGCGCCGCCCGTGCCAGATCACCGCGTGCGACCAGAACACCCAGTCCCTGCGCGGGACGATGTCGGCCAAGTCCCGCTCGACCTTCACGGGATCCTCCTCGTCGGTGAGTCCGAAGCGGAAGCACAGGCGCTTCATGTGCGTGTCGACGACTACGCCTTCGGATTTTCCATAGATCTCGCCCAGCACCACGTTCGCCGTCTTGCGCGCGACGCCGCGCAACGCGAGCAGCTTCTCCATCGTGTCGGGAACCTTCCCCCCGTGCCAGTCGCGCACGGCGCGCGCGGTCTCGATGATGGCCTTGGCCTTCATCCGGTAAAAGCCGCAAGACCGCACGATCGCCTCGAGCTCATCCGAATCGGCCTCGGCGTAATCGTCGAGCGTCTTGTAGCGCTTGAAGAGAACCCTGGTCGTCGCGTTCACCCGCACATCGGTGCACTGCGCCGATAGGATCACCGCGAAGAGCAGCTCGTACGGTGTCTTAAAATCGAGCTCGCAGTGCGCGTCCGGATACAGCTTGCGCAGGCCCTTGAGCAGGCGCTTGGCGCGCTCCGCCTTGACCCTCATTTCTTCTCGATCGGGTAGTAGTAGATCCCGAGGTTCACGGGATTGTCGACGAAGCCCTTCACCCAGGCGCGCATTCCGTACACGCCCGCGGGATGCACCGTGAAGATCGCCGGCGCGTCGTCGAAGCCTTTGGCCAGGATCTTCTTATACAGCGCGGCGCGCTTGGCCGGCGCGGGCTCGCCGGCCGCCTTCTCGATCCACGCGTCGAGCTCCGCGTTCGCGTAGCCCTGCGCCGAGGGATAGCGTCCCGCCGAGTGGTAGAACGCGTAGATGAAGTTGTGCGCGTCGGGATAGTCCGCGAGCCAGCCGCGCGCGAACAGCGGCATCAGGTGCCGCTGGGTCTTATCCAGAAAGCTCGCCCAGTCCACGCCGCGCAGGTCCACGCGAAACTTGGGATTGAGCCGCTCGATGTTCTTCTTGAGGATCTGCGCCGCCGCCTCGCGGTTCTCGGAGCCGGTGTTGTACGTCAAGGTGAACCGAAAGCCCTTCTCCCATAGACGCCCTCCGTGCGCCTTGCGCAGGTGCGCCTCGGCTTTCTTGAGGTCGTAGTTATAACGGGGCTGGGCCGGGTCGGCGCCGGGCACGCTCGGCGGTATGGGACCGAGGGCTCGTGCCGCGGTGCCCTTAAACGTGTCCTTCATGATCGCGTCGTACTCGAAGGCGTAGGAGAAGCCCCGGCGGACGTCGGCGTCCGCGAAAAAGTCCACGGGAATGCCCTCGCCGTCCAATTTTCCGGAGCCGATGTCGGGGTTGGCGACGGGGTTGATCTTCACGGTGAAGAACAAGGCCGGGTCCGTCTGCAGGCGGCGCAGTCCGTCGAGAAGCGTCACGCCGGGAATGCCGATCAGCTGGGAGGCGTACGGACGCGGGGTTTCGATCAGGTCCGCGTCGCCGGCCGACAGCATCAGCTTGCGGGTGTTGAGCTCCGGCACGGCCTTGACCAGCACGTGCTTGAGCTTCGCGGCCCCGCGGAAGTACGCGTCGTGGCGGTCGAGCAGGACGAAGCGCGCCGTCTTGTCCCAGCGCACGAGCTTGAACGGGCCGGCGCCGTTCATATGTTCATAAAAATAAGATTTTTCTTTTGGCGGGTCGTTGTAATTCCTCCACGTCGCGGCCGTCCCGTCCCATTCGCCGTGCGCGATCGCCCAGGACTTGCTCATAACGTAGGACCATCGGGCCATGATCCCAAGGAATGGCCCGAAGGGTCGTGGTAACGAGATCACCACGTCGTTGCCGTCCACTCGAATCGCTTTCTCCAACGCGGCGTAATCCAAGACGACCGTCCCGGTCGAGACGCGAGTGCTCGGAATGCCCGCGATCGGTTCCAACAGGAGTCCCGAGGGCCCGCCCGCCCGGTCCGTGATCATGAAACGGAGCAACGAGTAGCGCACGTCCTCGGGCGTGACCTCGGAGAGGTCGTGGAAGCGCACGCCTTTGCGGATCGGGAAGCGGTAGGTGCGCCCATCGGCCGAGATCAGACCGTTCTTAAGGGAAGGAACCTTTTCGGCGATGCGCGGCTCGTACTCGGACAGGGATGAGCCCTTGAAAGCGATGAGCGTCTCGTACACGTTCTGGATCACCGATTGGCTCGACGCGTCGTATGGATACGCCGGATCCAGGCCTCCGACCTCGCCGATCTCGAGGTTGGTGAAGGTGTCGGGATTCTTGACGGGTTCGGCGGCCGAAGCGACAACGGCGGAGAGCAAAAGGGCGGTGATCATAAGGTCCAGATTAGCGTTTTTGGAAGTACCGGGCCAGTGCTCGTTCGTTGACCTGGATCAACTTTCACCCATCAATGCCGTGATAGAATCGGGCCATGGAAGCCAACGAGAATTGCGCGTCGAAGTGCTGCGGACGGTTGTTCGAGTTCCTCGATTCCTCGATCGGGAAGAAATTCATGGTCGCCGCCGCGGGCCTTCTGCTCGTGGGCTTCCTCGTCACCCACCTCGCCGGCAACCTGTTCCTCTACGTCGGCGACGGCGCGTTCAACCACTACGCCGAGGCGCTCGAGCATAACCCGCTCCTGCCCCTCGCCGAAGGCGGGCTGATCTTCCTCTTCCTGGTGCACATCCTCCTGTCCGCCCGGGCGACGTATCTCAACCGCAAGGCGCGGCCGGTCGCCTACGAGTCGTACAAGGGCAAGGGCGCGCGCACGCCCGGCTCACGCACGATGGCGCTCACCGGGTCCCTGATCCTCCTCTTCATCATCATCCACGTCGCGACGTTCAAGTTCGACGTCGGCGGCCTCAAGGGCCAGACGCCCGGAACCGAGGAGAGCCTTTACGCTCACGTCATCACCTGGTTCTCCAACCCGCTCTACGCCGCGTTCTATATTCTCGCGGTCGGCGGCGTCGGCCTGCATCTCTCGCACGGCGTGCAAAGCGCGATGCAGACCTTTGGCGTCAATCACCCGCGCTACACGCCGCTGATCCGCAAAGCCGGCCTGGCGCTCGCGGGTCTGATCTTCCTCGGCTTCGTCTCTTTCCCGGTGTACTTCGGTTTTTTGCAAAAGTGCCTGTCTTGCTCCACGGGGGCCCACTGATATGAAGCTCGATTCCAAGGTTCCGTCGGGCCCGATCGAGAAGTCCTGGGACAAGCACCGCTTCGAGCTGAAGCTGGTCAACCCGGCGAACAAGCGCAAGTTCAAGGTCCTCGTCGTGGGCACCGGCCTCGCCGGCGCCTCGGCCGCGGCCACGATGGCCGAATTGGGCTATCAAGTCGAGACGTTCTGCGTGCAGGACTCCGCACGCCGCGCGCACTCGATCGCCGCGCAGGGCGGTGTGAATGCCGCTAAAAACTACCCTAATGATGGCGACTCCATCTGGCGCCTGTTCTACGACACGGTCAAGGGCGGCGACTTCCGCGCCCGCGAGCAGAACGTGTATCGCCTGGCGCAGGTGTCCAACAACATCATCGACCAGTGCGTGGCGCAAGGCGTTCCCTTCGCCCGCGAGTACGGCGGCACGCTCTCCAACCGCTCCTTCGGCGGCGCCCAGGTCTCCCGGACCTTCTACGCGCGCGGTCAGACCGGCCAGCAGCTGCTTCTCGGCGCCTATTCCTCGCTGATGCGCCAGGTCGGGCTCGGCACGGTGAAGCTCCACACCCGCCGCGAGATGCTCGACGTCGTCGTCGTGGACGGCCAGGCGCGCGGCATCGTCTGCCGCAACCTCGTCACCGGCGAGTCCGAGACCTACTGGGGCGACGCCGTCGTGCTCGCCACCGGCGGCTACGGCAACGTGTACTACCTCTCGACCAACGCCAACGGCAGCAACGTGACGGCGACCTGGCGCGCGCACAAGCGCGGCGCCGCGTTCGCCAACCCGTGCTACACGCAGATCCATCCGACGTGCGTGCCCGTCACCGGCGAGTACCAGAGCAAGCTGACGCTGATGTCCGAGTCACTGCGCAACGACGGCCGCGTGTGGGTCCCGAAGAAGAAAGCCGATCCCCGCAATCCGCAGGACATTCCGGAAGAGGACCGCGACTACTACCTGGAGCGCAAGTACCCCGCGTTCGGCAACCTCGTGCCCCGCGACATCGCGTCGCGCGCGGCGAAGCAGATGATCGACGAGGACCGCGGAGTCGGTTCTACGGGCCTTTCCGTATATCTCGACTTCAAGGACGCGATCGCCCGCATCGGCGAGCCCAAGGTCCGCGAGAAGTACGGCAACCTCTTCGACATGTACCACCACATCACCGCCGAGAATCCGTACGAGCGGCCGATGCGCATCTACCCCGCCGTGCACTACACCATGGGCGGCCTGTGGGTGGACTACAACCTGATGACCACCATACCGGGCCTGTTCTGCCTGGGAGAGGCCAACTTCTCCGACCACGGCGCCAACCGCCTCGGCGCTTCGGCGCTGATGCAGGGCTTGGCCGACGGCTACTTCGTGCTGCCCTACACGATCGGCGGCTATTTCGCGGGTACCAAGCTCGCGAAGGTCACCACCGGCCACGACGCCTTCAAGGAAGCGGTCTCGTCGGTGAACGCCCGGACCCAGAGGCTGCTCAAGACCGGCGGCAAGACGAGCCCCTCCGCCTTGCACCGGAAGCTCGGCCACATCATGTGGGACAACGTCGGCATGGGCCGCACCGCGAAGAGCCTGAACACCGCGCTCTCCGAGATCCCCGCCCTGCGCGAGGAGTTCTGGAAGAGCGTGGCGGTCACCGGCTCAGGCGAGGAGTTCAACCAGACTTTGGAGCGCGCCGGCCGCGTGGCCGACTTCCTCGAGTTCGGCGAGCTGCTGGCCAAGGACGCCCTCACGCGCGAGGAATCGTGCGGCGGGCATTTCCGGGAAGAGCACCAGACGCCCGACGGCGAGGCGAAACGCGACGACGACAAGTTCTGCCACGTCGCCGCTTGGGAATACAAAGGCGAGGGGAAACCTTCCGAGCGCCACGTCGAGACGCTCACGTTCGATAACGTCCATATCGCCCAGAGAAACTACGCCTAACGGAATGGAACAGATCATGGACAATAAACTTATGAATCTGACTCTCAAGATCTGGCGCCAGAAGGACGCGGCCGCCGAAGGCGAGCTGAAGAGTTACGCGCTGACGGGCGTCTCGCCCGACATGTCCTTCCTCGAGATGCTCGACGTTCTCAACGAGCAGCTCGTCGCCAAGGGCGACGACGCGGTCGCCTTCGACCATGACTGCCGCGAGGGCATCTGCGGCATGTGCTCGCTCATGATCGACGGCCAGGCGCACGGCCCGGAGAAGGCCGTGACGACCTGCCAGCTGCACATGCGCCAATACAAGGACGGCGACACGATCACGATCGAACCCTTCCGCGCCAAGGCGTTCCCTGTCGTGCGCGACCTGTGCGTGGACCGCTCCGCCTTCGACCGCATTCAGCAGGCCGGCGGCTTCTGCTCGGTGAACACCGGCAACGCGGTCGACGCGAACTCGATGCTGATTTCCCATGACACGGCCGAAAAGTCCATGGACGCGGCCGCCTGCATCGGCTGCGGCGCCTGCGTGGCCGCCTGCCCCAACGCCTCGGCGATGCTCTTCGTCGGCGCGAAGGTCAGCCAGTACGCCTTGCTCCCTCAGGGCCAGCCGGAGCGCGAGAAGCGCGCGCTCGCCATGCGCGCGGCGATGGACGCCGAGGGCTTCGGCCACTGCACCAACGAGTACGAGTGCGAGGCGGCCTGCCCGAAGGAAATCAAAATCTCGAACATCGCGCGCCTCAACCGCGAGTACTTCCGCGCGACCTTGATCAGCGAGTAAGGTGCGCATAGACCAGGATTTCGGCGTCACAACCGGAAAGCTGGACGAACTGAAGGCCCGTATTTCCCGGCTCGGCATCGACCCGGCCAAGATCGAGGAAACTTTTTCTCGCGGCGGCGGCAAGGGAGGTCAGAAGGTCAACAAGACCGCCAATCGTGTACAGTTGTCCTATGAGCCGCTCGGGCTGCGCATCGCCTGCCACCGGGAGCGCAGCCGGTCGCTCAACCGCTTTTACGCGCTCCGCGAGCTGGTGGACCAAGCCGAAATGAAGGTCTCCCCTGAAACGTCCTCGAGGCTGGCGGAAATGCGCCGCATCCAGAAGCGGAAGTCGCGCTCGCGAGCCCGGACGTTGAGCAAAACCGTCTATCAGGAGAATGCGTGAAATACTTCACGAACGACGAGGCCGACGCGCTGATCCCTCAGCTCGAAAAGATTTTCGAGGCCGTGGCCGAACTCACCGCCGCCGCGGAGCTGAAGGCCGCCGGCCTGCGCCGCCGCATGGACAAGGGCGACGTGGATCAGGCCGCCGCGGCGATCGAGCGCTCCCAACTCCAGTTCCTCGCCCAGGGCATCAACGAGTGGATGCAGAAGATCATCGAGCTCGGGGCTTTGCCCAAGGGCGTGAGCCCGGCCCTCGTGGACTTTCCCTCCCGCATCGACGGGCGCGAGGCGTACCTGTGCTGGAAGCTGGGCGAGAAGAAGGTCTCGCATTACCACCCCGTCGACGAGGGCTTTTCCACCCGCAAACCGCTGCCCAAGCGCCGCGGTTAACGCGCCGCGCCGGGACCTCCTCGTCCTCCCCGAGCAGCCGCCCAAGCCGCGGCCAGAAAATCGGCCGAGAGGCCCCCGAGCATGCACAGCGGCAGGTAAAACCCGGCCTGATACCGCGACACCATGAAATTGATGGGCGCTCCCGCGCAGACGATGCCGAGAGCGATGGCCGCCAGCAAGCCGGACGCCCACATATTTTTTGGCCGAGCGAAGAATAATCCGAGGGGGCTGAGGAGAACGAGAAGCAGCGGCGCCCAACCCAGGAATTGTGGGCCGCGCTCTAGGCCGGTCCAGAACCTTTCGCGCCAGCCGCCTTTTGAGCGCGAGCGGCGCACCGCGCTTTCATCCACGAGCTGATCCTGGCTCACCCAGGCGATGGGCCGGAAGCCTCCCCGGAAATGGCTCCAGACGATGGCCGCGTAGCGAAGCGGTCGGGTCAAGATCGCCTCCCGGGCGACCCGGCCTACGGCGAACTGCGCCCGGAACAGCGCCGGGTAGCCCCGCTCGGGGTCGTCGAGAGCTCGGAGGCGCTCCACCGCGCGCAGTCGCGCCGTGCCGGCGCCCTGCCAGCCGTAGGCGGCCTCTTCCTCGCGCAGGATGCGCTTAACGAGAGGCTCGCTCGGAAGATCGTACCGGACCAGCGGCAGGGCGGTGTCGATGAGGAACGAGGATCCGCTGGCGTTGAAGCCGTTGCAGCCCGCCAGACGATTGTGCGCGATCCAACCTCCGATCGTGAGCAGCCAGGCCGCCGCGTAGACTCCGAGACGGCCGAGTGAGCGATCCTTTCGAGGCAGGGCCAAGGCCGTGGCCAGCAGAGGCCCCAGGAGCAGGAGTTCGCCGCGCGTCAAAGCGGCCAGTCCCGCGGTCCATCCGGCGAACGCGAAGCGGCTCCGGCCGGCCCCGGGATCTTCCCGCAAACCGACGGCGGCGTCGAGAGCAGCCGCGAAGAGAAAGTGCGCCGTCGCCTCGCTCAGGATGAATCTCTCTTCGAACGGAAATATAAGCTGCGCGGCGAGAAGCCACCCCATCCAGCGCGCCGTCCGGAGCCCTCCCGCGCGACCCGCCGCCCTGACCATCAGGCACCAGGTGGCCAGCCCCAGCGCGTGCTGAACGATCGCGAGCGCGGAGAAATTCTCGCCCACGAACAGCATGCAGATCGCAAAAAGCAAAGGCGCTCCCGGAAGCTGGTCGGCGCTGCCGGCCGAGAACCAGCGCCCGTGGAGGAATTCCACCGCCGGACCCAGGTAGCGGCGATGCGGAAAATCCGCGGCGGGGAGGGCGGCGGCGAAGGCCAAGCGTGCGACGAAGGCGAAGGCGAAGGCCGCGAGAACGACGGGGTCCCGGTGGAGCGGGACGGCCTGCTTTCTAGCGGCGGAGGCCATGGGACACTATCGTATCCCATCAACCTGTCGCTTGTCCCGTTCAGAATCGCGGATACCCTCGACCTGGCGCTTGTCACGCGTGCGATCGCGGATTCCCTCGACCTGACGCGTGCCGCGCTCATCGCGCTCGTCTCTCTCGTCGCGCTCGGCGCGTCCGGTGCGCGCGCCCCGGCGAGTTTTGCGCTGCTCCGTTCGGCGCTCCTTCCGGCGCTCCGTCCGGCGCCCCGGCAGAAGCCCGTTCTCACCTGTGCCGTCCGAAGCGCCCTGGCCATTTTTTTCCTCCGCGCGCGACGGCAGCGCGCCGGCCAGAAAAACAGCGAGGATGAGCAAAGAGGGTTTCATGTGAGACCTCCCCGATCCCGATAGGGTAGCCGGATTCACGGGAAACTCAAGAGGGCTTCGCGCCCGAAGCCATCCGCGCGGTCCGCAATTTGATTGAATAACAAGGCCGCATCAGGAGATATATGGACTTCCTACTCGGAATGGCGTTCGCGTTCGTGGCGTGGTTCCTTCTCAACTATCTCGTGGCCGGCCTGTACACGGTCGACCAGAACGAACGCGCGGTCAAGACGAGCTTCGGCCGCGCCCAGCGCCTGGACAACGTCAAGACGCTCGACGACCCCGCGCTCTCCGCGACCCTCAATAAGGACGAGCAGCAGCGCTACAACTACCCGCAGCTGCGCGTGATTCCGCCCGGCGGCCCGTACTTCAAGTGGCCGTGGGAGAAGGTCTACAAGGTCTCCGTCGCGACCGAAAGCATCAACATCGCCACCGACCCCGAGACGCCCGGCGCCAACAGGGGCGGAACGATCCTCGAGGCGATCACGATGGACCAGCTCAACACCGGCCTGACCGGGCAGATTCGCTTTCGCGTCTCCGAGCTCAATCTGTACGCCTACCTGTTCGGCATCAAGACGCCGATCGTGCACGTCATGGGCTACTTCGTCTCCGTCCTGCGTGAGAAGATCGCGACCTTCGAGGTGCCGAAAGCGGCCGGTGTTTCTCAAGAACAGGCCACGGGCTTGAGCGAGCTCAGCGGCGTCTCGATCAACGACATCCGCAAGAACCTGCGCGCGCTCAACGACTCGATGGACAGGGACTGCAAGTCCTCCGTCGCCCGCTACGGCATCGTCCTCGACGCGTCCTTGATCACCGGCATCGACCCGCCCGCGGAGGTCGAGTCCGCGCTCGCGGCCATCAACACCGCCCACAACCACGTCTCCTCCGAGATCAGCCTGGCGCAGGCCTCGGCGGACCAGAAGATCGTTCAGTCCAAGCGCGCCGTCGAGATCGAGACGCTCAAGGCGCAGGCCGAGGTCGAGCCGCTGCTGGCACTCGCCAAGCAGCTGGGCGAGCTCAAGTCCATCGGCGGCGCGGGCTCGTTGATCGCCTACCTGCGCAACGTCCGCCTCGGCGTCTTCGGGCGGACCAAGCAGGTCGTCCTTGAAAACCGCCAGCACTGGGAGGGCCGCTGAGATGAGCCCCTTTACCCTGTCCTTCGTCACGACGTTCTTCGGGCTGTGGATCGCCGTGCCGGTCCTGTTCGGCTTCATGCGCTTCTTCGGCTTCTACACCATCGTCCACGAGGGCACGTCCAAGGTCTTCGTGCTGTTCGGCAACGTCCTCGAGACGATCACCGAGCCCGGCATCCACTTCCTGTGGTTTCGCCTGGGGCCCGCCGCGCTGATCGTAAACTGGATCGGATCCTGCTACACGCTCGACATGCGCATGGACCAAGTCTACCGCCGCTCGGAGCCCGTCAACTCGGAGGAAGGCGCGCCGATGGGCATCGGCATTTGGTACGAGATGTACGTCTCCGATCCGGTCGCCTTCCTGTTCAAGAACGCGGACCCCAGAGGCTCGCTCGCGGCCAACGTGAGCAACGCCACCGTGCGCTCGCTCTCCAACATGAAGCTCGCGGCCATGCTCGGCTCGCGCCACCAGATGAGCCAGGTCGTACGCGAAGAAGTCTCGCCCAAGTCCCACGAGTGGGGCTACAAGCTCGGCTCCGTCTACATCCGCAAGGTCCACCTGCGCGATCCGCGCATGATCAAGCAGATCGAGGAGAAGGTCGTGAACCGCCTTCGCCAGGTCACCGCCGCCATCAAGCAGGACGGCGAGAACCAGGTCAACATCATCGCCAGCACCGCCCAGCGCCAGGCCGCCATCGCCTTCGCCGAGGCCGCCGCCCTGCGTCCCAAGATCGTCGGCACGGCGCTCAAGGCGATCTCGGCCGCGCCCGACATTCTGCAGGCGATGTTCGAGATCCTCGAGGTGCAGAAAATACTCGAGGGCGGAGCCGAGGTCACCATGGTGCCTCCCGGCTCGGACATGCTTCAGCAGATGATCGCGGCGCGCCGCGGTCCGCCCCCGAGCGCCTGAAGGCGTCGATCGACGAGAAGCGCCGCACCGCGATCATCCCGTTGCCGGGAGCCGCGCGCCTGCCTCCGCTCCTCGAGCACGCCGGCGAACGTCTCGTCCGGAAGAGCGAGCTGCACGTCACCATCGCCGAATCCCGGGATCAACGCACCGCCGACGAGTTGCGCGAGGCGGCCCGCGGCCTCGAGTTTCAGGTCGTTCCCTCGGGGAAATATCTGTTCATCCGAAAAGACGCGCGCCGATCCCTCATCGAGCTGGTGACCGTTCCCTGCCTCGAGACATTTCGCGCACGTCTCGGCCTGGCCCTCCCGCCGGCCCACGTCACCTTGTTCACCGAGCCCGGCGGCGGCGGCATCGCGTTGCACTCCACCAAAGAGCTGGAAGCGCTTTCGACTACGATCAACGTGGCGCTCGTCAGCCCCTGGCGGCTCGACGGAGACGGGGCTATACTGGGGGCGTGAGGCCCCTCGCTTCGCTCCCTCTCCATAAACGGCTTCTCACCGCTCTTCTATTCGGCGCCGTGAGCGGCGCCCATGCGTTGTGCCTTCCCGGCATGGTCGAGATCGAGGGCCGCTTCTGTATCGACAAGTTCGAGGCCTCTTTGGTCGAGGTCCGCGACGGCGATCGCGCGCCCTGGTCGCCCTATCACGTCCCCTTGGCGAGCGCGACTTATCGCGCGGTGAACGCGGCGGGCGCCGTCCCGCAGGGCTATATCAGCGGCGCGCAGGCGCAGAAGGCCTGCGAGAACGCGGGCAAGCGCCTGTGTTCCGCGACGGAGTGGCTCGCCGCCTGCCAAGGTCCGAAGAAGCTCACGTTCCCGTATGACGGCGGCTCGGCCTACCGGCTGGGCGCCTGCAACGAGCACTCCAAGGACCCGAAGCATGTCGGGCCGCTCCAGCGCCTGCACAACGGCAAGCCGACGTACGACTCGAAGACCATGCTCGATCCGCGCATAAACCAATTGCCCGGAACCTTGCTGCCGTCGGGTTCGAAGCCAGACTGCGGCGGCGCGTACGGCGTCTACGATCTCGTCGGCAATCTCCACGAGTGGGTCTCCGACAAGACCGGCAAGGGCAACGGCCGCTTCAAGGGCGGCTACTTCAACGAGGCCGACCAGAACGGTCCGGGCTGCACGTACGAGACGACCGCGCACGCGTTCACCTACGGCGACTACAGCACCGGCTTCCGCTGCTGCACGGCCACGGTCGGGGCGCCCAAGTTCTAGCATGACCATCTTCTGCGCCGCCGTCCTGCTGATCTCGGCCTCCGCCGCTCGCGCGCAGACGAACGTCGGCGCCGCCGCCGAGGCGGGAACCGTCCCCGGCGGACAGGCGGGCTCGCTCACCTCGACCCTTCCCGGCGGCGCGCCCCTGCCGGTCACGCTGAACCTGATCTCTCCCGCCCCGTCGCTGACGCCCGGTCTCGCTCATACGGCGCCGAAGCCGGTCGCGCTTGCGCTCGCGGCCGCCGCGTCGCCTGTCGGCGCCATCCCGGCGCTCGCCGAGTCGGCCATCGTGCCCGTTCAACCTTCGATCAAGAAGCTCGTCGTGATGAAGCCGGCGGATAACGCCCGTCCGACCCCGAAAGCCTCGCTCGGCGAGGTCCCGCAGGATCTCGACAAGATCTCGGTCGCCGACCTCATCGACGCGACCAAGGCGCTGTTCGGCGAGTCCTCCCCCGGACGCCGGAGCGCCGACTACCTCAGGCTCGGAGAGCCCCTCGAGTTCGGCGAGCAGGAAACGTTCCGCTACCGCTCCGCCCTGAACGTGTTCTCCGCGAGACGCGGCGCGGAGGAGACGGAAGGACTCCTGTCCGCCGGCGAGGCCATGGCCAAGAGCGCGGGCATCGCGACGGTGCGCGGCGAGCGGACGATGCTCGACGGCGCGGTCTCGCCCGTCGTCAAGATTGCGCCGCGGCGCGACGGACACAGGCTCAACCGCCTGGCCTGGGACCTCGAGCGCGTCTTCGGGGCCGCCGTCGAGTACGCGCCCCAGCGCACGCGCGGCGGCGTCGCCGCGTACAACTCCGCCGACAACGTCCTCTTCCTGCCGGACTTCGGCAACGAAAAGGCCTTCGAGGCCATCCTACACGAATCGCGCCACGCCTCGTTCGCCAAGCGACTGCGCACGGGCGACCTCAGCGTCTTCCACGCCTGCCTGCTGGCCTATCAGGGGCGCTCGATCGCGCCGAACGCGGAAACCTACGAGCGGTACATGTCGCTCGAGGAGATCAGCACCCACGCCAAGACGCTCCTGCACGCTCTCATGCGCGCCCAGAGCGGCGACGCGTCCGCCGCGACTCACGCGACGACGTACGGCTTCCAGCTCATGGACGTCCTGCGCAGCGCCGAGATCAATCTGTTTCAACTTCAGCGCAGGATCGCCAAGGGCGAGGTGAAGAGCTACCGCGTGGTCAGTCCCACCTTCCCCGATTTCCCGGGCGGTCATTGGGAGGCGATCAACCTCCCGCACGCCATCCTGGCACTGCCCGTTCGCGATGAGGCGCCCGCCCCCAAGCGCAATCTCTGGAATCGCCTGTTCAGTGCCGAGCCAGAGACTCCCGCGGCGAAGGCCGCGCGTCGCCACGTCGAAGCCGTGCGCCCGCTGATCGCGGCGATGTCCACCGAGCTGGAATCGTTCTTGAAGGCCCTGCGCGACGACGCGCCCGACCTGAACAAAGCCCGGGCCGTTGCGACGCGGATGACGCGTCTCGCGAAGAAGGCCGACGAGGCCTTCGCGGCTATGCCCTAACGGCTTCGGCGCGGGCGTGCTCGCGCCCGACTCGCCAGGACGCGTAAACCCACAGCGCGGCCAGCGGCAGACCCATCAAGGCGGCTCCCGTCCCCCCGCCTTTCCACCAGGCCGCGAACAGCAGCATGAACCCGCCGATCCCTCGCGCGAGGCGGTAGACGAACATCTCGACGAAGGCTTTGACCCGGTAGATCACGTCGCGCTGCATCAAGGAATACGTCGTTTCTTTGGAGGTCTTGAACCACGTGTAGCGCGCGACCGCGTCGAGCCCGGAGAAGAGCGAGACGAGCCCGAGCGACGGCGCGAGGGGATAGGCGGCGAAGAGGCTCAGGTTCACGACGCCGACGATCATCAGGCCGGCGCCGACGCCGAGACGGCGGATCGTCGGGCCGACGAGCAGGAGGCTCGCGGCGAAGGAGAGCAAGGACGACCACCAGTTCACGTTCGCGTACAGCACCGCCATGCCGCGCGAGTCCCCGGCGTAGGCCCACGCGGCCTGAACGCCGAACAGATAATTATTGATGTCCGGCACGAGCCGCTCGAGCCCCACGATCAAGGTCAGAAACAGAAGATAGGGCGACGCGGCGATCGTGCGCGCCATCGGAGGCGGAGGCGGAGCGACGTCGCACGGCGCGTCCACGACGCGCCCGCGCCCCGCCGCCGCGGCGAGGCGCTCCATGAGCAGGAAAACCGGCAGCACGAGGGCGAAGGCCGCGCCCGCGGCGACGAGCATCACCGCGGGCCCGTGCTCGGCGACGAAGGTCTTCACGACGTAGGCCCCGGCGATCGAGCCGACCGGCGAGGCGCCCGCGATCACGCCGAACCAACGCTTCGCCTCGTCCGGAGCGAACACGTCGTTGGCGTAGGTCCAGAACAAGGTCACCGACATGATGCCGAACACGTCGGTCCAGAGCAGGTAGGCGAAGGACAGCGCCGGCGACGGCGCGGCGGACACGAGCAGCGCGCCGCCCAGGACGGTGACGGCGAGGATCGCCAGGCAGCCGCCGATCAGGCGGCCGCGCGGCATGCAGGTGAAGCGGCCGTAAACCCAAACGACGACTCCCGTGAGCGCCGCTCCGGCCATGTACGTCCAGGGAAGCACTCCGGGGCCGAAGCCGGAGACCAGGAGCGCGCCGCGCACCGGCCCGACCATGGAGTAAGCGCCGACGCCGATGAAGTTCCAAGCGAACGCGGCGAGGACCAGCTTGCGCGTCTCGGGGCTAGCGCGCGGGCTCAGGCGGCCGCCCCTCGATCTCGCGGATTTGATCCTCCGCGAACATCTTGGTCCCCTCGTCGAGATTGAAGGTGAGCGCCTTCTTGAAGAAGCGCAGAGCGTATTTGTCGTTGTTCAGGCGGCGCAGGCACAGCCCCATGCCGGTATAGGCTTTCGCCCCGGAATCGCCGGTGACCTTCAGGCGCTGGGTCGCCTTCAGCGCCGCGGTGAACGAGGCCCGCGCCTCGGCGGTGCGGCCCTCGCCGAGCCAGGCCGCGCCGGTGCGCTCGTGATAGCGGACCATGCGCTGATCGTCGATCTTGAGCAGGGCCAGGATCTCGTCGAGCTTGTCCCGCGCCTTGGAGAACTCGCCCTTGCCGATCGACACGTCTACTTCTTTAAAGCTCTCCTCCACAGGATCGGAGCGCCGCGCGGACACCGGAAGCGCGGCAAGCACCAGGGCGAGGGTCAGAACCGCTTTCATGAACCCTAAGGATAACGGATTCCCGCGCGCCGTCAAGACCGGGGCGGTTGCGGTCTCGGGGCGCCGAGGGTCGAACTCGGAACCTCGTGGTCCCAAACCACGCGCTCTGCCAATTGAGCTACGCCCCGTCGAGACCGCAGGACGATTTTAACATTTCCGACCTTGCGCCGCGGTCCGGACGCGGGTAAACTAGGTTCGTGAAGAAACTCCTTTGCGCGGCCGTCCTCGCGGCCGCCGCCGCGTGCCATAGCGGCCCTCCCACCATCCTGATCACCGACGAGGACCGGAAAGCCTACGGGCACGACGACGAGGCCGAGGAGCGCCGCGCGCGCGAGCAGCTGGCCGACATCCAGAAGAGGGTGGAGAGCGGAAATCTGCCGAAGATCCAGTTCGAGTTCGACAAGGACGAGATCACCCCGGAGTCGGACCCGACCTTGATCCTGGTCTCGGAACTGCTCATGAAGAACCCGCGGCTCAAGGTGATCTGTCTCGCGCACACCGACAGCGTCGGCACCGAGGAGTACAACCTCGACCTCTCCGAACGCCGCGCGCGCTCGGTGAAGAGCTTTCTCGTCAAGCAGGGTGTTCCCCCGCCCTCGATCCGCTTCAAGGGCATGGGCTACTCGCGGCCGCTCGCGGACAACAGCACGGACGAGGGCCGCGCCAAGAACCGGCGCGTCGAGTTCCGCGTCACCTACCGTGACTGGGAAACCGTCTACTAGCTAGACGAGCGGCTTGGCCACGCGGTCGACGAACGCCTTGACCGCCTTCACCGCGTCAGACACGACGGGCAGCCGCCCGACCCGCTTCACGCCGGCCATGAGGCCTTCGCGCACAGCGTCGGTCATGCCCGGAGTCGTGACGTCGCCGCCCGCCGCGCGAGCCGCGGCCATCATGAGCGCCACCACGCCCGTGACGTGGGGCGCGGCCGGCGAGGTTCCGGAGACGGGGTTGTAAGGGACCGGCTCCTGGCCGTACATCGGCTGGGGCAGCTGCATCGCGGCTTTGATGTTCACGCCGGGGGCGTAAAAGTCGGGCTTCTCCGCGGCCGTCCCGTCGCTCGGGTTGTACACCCAGCCTTCCGACGAGAAGGACGCGATCTTGCCGTGGTAGTCCACCGCGCCGATCGCGATGGCGTCCGGCGAAGAGGCGGGAGAGCGGATCTGCATGCCCTTGGGGAGTTCCCCGCCCTCGTTGCCGGCCGAGACGATGACGACGATGCCGGCGGCCTTGAGCTCGGCGACCTTCATCGCGACGGGGTCATTGGCGTAGGCCATCGGAAAGCCCAGGCTCATGCTGATGATGTTGGCGCCGTTCGCCTTGGCGCGGTCCATCGCCTTAAGCACGGCCTGCACGGTCTCTTCCTGGCTCAGCGCGACGCCGACGAGGCCGTCGGTGTTGGGCAGGGCCTGGTAGTTCTGGATTTCGGCGTCGGGGGCGATCGCGTGGATGATCGAGGCCATCGGCGTGCCGTGGCCGCCCTTGGTGTGCGGGCCGCGGTCGCGGGTCATGTTCTCGCTGACCGGGTTCTGGATGTCGGCGAAGTCGGGATGATCGAAATCCACGCCGTTGTCGATGACGGCGACCTTGATGCCCTTGCCGGTGACGCCCTGGGCCCAGAGATCGGCCACGCCCAGGCGCAGTAGGCTCTCGCCGAGCGGGAAGGTGCGGATGACCGCGCGGACCACTTCGGCCGGCGAGTTGCGGCGGGCGAGCTCGGCCAGGATCGGCACGAGCTGGCGGTGCGCGATGGGCAGCATCGTCATGCCGTCGGGCGTGCGGACCGGGATGCCGATCGCGGAGTGCATCGCGACGAGCAGGGACTGCATCGTAGCGAGCTCCTCGGCGGACGCGCCGGCCTGGGCCTTCTCCTGGAACTTCTCCATCAGATCCTTGAAGATCTCCATCATCGCCGAAGCGGGCTGCAGGTTCTTCGGAACCGAGCCGAGGCCCGCGTAGCGGTCGTTCGGCAAGGGCTTCTCGGTCAGCTTGCGGCGGGCGAGATCGAGGAGCGCCTTGCGGGGCTCAGGATAATCGTAGCCCATGCCGCGCGCGCCGCTCAGGCGCATGCGCTTCATGCCGTCGGGCGTCTCCATGTCGAGCGAGTAGCGAAGACTGTCGTTGACGTACTGCGCGGCCTCGTGCAGCTGAACGTTGGTGATCTTGGCGAGGAACTTGGGATCGGCCGCGACGAGCGGCGCGATCAGGTCGTGCAGCGCCGAGCCGAAGTCGGTGGGCATGCCGTTGAGGCGGTAGGTGCGGGCGTAGCGCATGCCGGTCTTCTGATTGATCGAGATCGAGACCGGGATGCCCCAGGTCTGGAGGTCGGTGCCCTTCTGCAAAGTCTCCTTGACGGACTTCATCGCCGCGAGCTTGGCGAACGCGTCCATCTTCTTGTGGACGAGCTGGTGCTCGCGCTCGTTCTGCTGGAGCGTCGACACGAGCTGCTTGACCAGCTCAGGCACGGCGCCGTCGAGCTCGGCCTTCGCGGCGGTCCAGGCCGCCGGCGTCACGCCCGCCGCCGCCAGGGCCGCGGGGAGCTCCGAATTCTTCATCGGCTTGTCGTCGATCGTGTAGGCGACGCCGTAGGAGAGCTGGCCTTCCTCGGACAGCTGGTAGGCGATCTTGATGCCGACCCGGCCGACCTTGACCTGCTTGACGGCTTCCTCGAAAGCGACGACGCGCTGCTTGGACGCCTGCTCCCACGCCTTGTGCAGGGCCTGGGCCGCGGCGGGAACGTCTCCGCCCATTTCCTCGGAGGAGCCGTCGACGGCCTCATCGTCCGAGTCGTTGAGCTTGCGGCTGGAATCGAAGATGCGCGCGGTGTTCGCGCCCGCGCGCTCGGCGTCGGACATCGCGCCGACGAAGGAGTACACGGTGTCGCGCAGCGAGCCGACCGGCAGCGACTTGGCGGCGGCCAAAGCGGCGGCGACCTCGGCGGGCTGGGCCGTGATGGCGGACTTGGCCGCGGCGGGAGCGGCGAGAGCGGGCACGAGCGCCGGCGTGACGGCGGCCGGCGCGAGGACGGGCGTCGCGACGAGCGAAGGAGCGAGCGAGGGCGCGAGGATCGCCGTCGGTAACGCCAGGCCGGGGACGGCCGTGCCGATCGTTCCGACGGAGCCGACGACGCCGAGCCCGGCGGGAACGTTCGTGACGGCGGCGGCGCGCGTCTGAGCGAGGACGTCGAGCGGAGAGCCGGCGAAAAGCGCGAAAATGAGAGCGACGGCCAACGTCTTCTTCGCGCCCTTCTTCTCGCTGATCATGTTCGGCTCCTATACGGAAATGACGAGTTACGCCTGGGAGGATTATAAAGGAAGACTCCGGTCGAGGGCCGGGGCTATGGGGTAAGCGGCCCGCGGGCAAACGGCCTAGGCCGAATTGGGACTGTCGGTCTTAGCGGACTTACTCGTTGCGAAAGACGAGCGCCAGTCCGGCCGCGTCCGGAGAGGACGCGTAAGGGTTCAGGTCGAGCGAGGCCACGGGCGAATCGGGCCGGAAGCGCAGGCCGCGCTGACCGCCCGCGCGGACCTGGCCGCCCTCGAGCACGGCTTCGAATACGAATACCGGCGCGCCGACGTCGTCGGCGTCGAGATCCACGGCTTTGGCGAACGCTTTCGGCCGCACGCGGCACTCGGCGATCACCGAGACGCGTCCTCCGAGGGGAACGACTCTCGCCGACAACTCCTCGGACGACGCCCGGCAGGAGTACTTCCACTTTCCCCCGCCGCGCCGGTGGATGATGAGATCGAGCCGGGACGAATTTTCCAAGGTCCTATCGTCGCCGAGGGAAAAGGCGAACGAGGCCTCGTACGAAGTCCAGCCGAAGCGGTCCGGAAATTCCACGGTCCGGCCCGCCGGATCGAAGCCGCCCGCGTCCTTCACGGTCATTTTCTCGCCCGCGAAGGACGGCGCGGCGAGCAGCAAGGCGGCGGCGAGGGCGCGTTTGATCATGCCGCGAGTGTAGCGCGTCCATATTTCGCGAGTATTTCACGCGGCTTCCTTAGTATATGGTCAGCCGCCGAAGTTTGGCGACGGTGTTGGAGGGGTTACGGAGACGGCGCAACGGTGCCAGACATGCAGAACTCTTCGCACGAAGAGTTAAAACCGCCGCTGGTCAGCCTCAGCGTTATATCTCGGTCTGGTAGCCCGGAACCGGATCGAGGAAGGGGCGGCGCTCGGCCTTGTCCGGCGTGCGGATTTCGAGCAGCTTTTTCCAAGGGATCCGAACATCGCGGCCCGCGGCCGCCTTGGGCTTGAGGTCGAAGCCCTTCTGGGCGGGAAGGTACAGAGCCGGCGTCTTCGCCGGCGACGCGACCACGACCGCTGCGCCCAGTTCCGCCGCGCGGCCGGAGGCGACGCGCTCGGTACGCGCGCGCCCGTCTTCGTCCTCCTCCGGCGCGGTGACGAGCACCAATGCGACCCCGCGCTTCTTGAGCGACGCGGCGATCTCGGGCTTCAGGAGCGAGTAGGCCGGAAGCGCGGCGATGAGTCCGCCGCGAAAGCGGAACAAGATGAGACGCGTTCCCGGCCGCACCTGAGGCTTCGCGCTCAACTCCGAAGGCTCGGGATCGAGCTTGTCGAGCGCGACCCACGCGCCGTCCGAATAGATTTGAGCGCGGCTCACCGCGTAGTCTTTGCCGGGCTCCTGATACGGAGCGTTGCCGAGCACGATGAGCCGGTCGGGTCCCGCCTCGGTCTTGAGATAAGGCAGAAGAACGTCGAGGCGGCGTCCCGTGGAAAAGCCCTCGGCGAAAACGATCGCGTCCGCGCCGTCTTTCACCGCCGTCTTGACCTCCGCGACGATGCGGTCGATCCAGTCGGCGTCCGTCGCCTTCTTCCAAGCCGGATCCGTCGCCACCGCGCGTACGATCACGGTTTCCGTCGCGGCCAAAGACGGCGTCGCCGCCGCGAAAAGAGCCGCGAGAAAATAGAGTTTGAGCATGGCGCGATCGTAGCATTTTCTCCGCGACGGGGACCTTAGGCCCACCGCGCTCCGACGAAGGACCCACCAGAAACGTAGTTCGATTGCCTTTCGTCAGTGGGACCAAATTCAACAACGTGCGCGGTTATCGCATGATAACATCACAACCAATGAAAGCTCGCGTTCGTTCCGCGATGTCCGTCATCTTCTCGCTCATACTCATCCTCGCGCCCTGGCCGGCGTGGGCGCAAACCGTCGCGGCGCGCGCCGCGAACGCCCCCGCCAATTCCGCCGCGGGCGCGGCGATCGTCTCCCCCCTCTCCGCCGCGCCGTCCGCGCTTCTCACCCCCTCGCTCGGCTTCTTGTCGGCGCCGTCGCTCGCCCCCGGCGGCACGCCCGCTCCGCTGGTCCCCGCCGCCGCCGCTTCCGCCGTTCCCGCATCCGCGAACCGGATTCCCGCGGACGTCCTCGCCCAGGCCGCGCTGTTCCACTCTGCTGCGCACGTCTCGGCCGCGATGTCGTCCGACGCGCCCCAAACCGAACGCGTTCAGACGCCGGAAGAAATCGCCGTCCACGGCAAGACCGTGGTCATGGTCGGCACGAAAGGCTCGCGGCCCTTCATTATAGAGGAGGCGCTGCGCGTCGCCAGGGAGCTGGGACTGAACCTCGTGCTCGTGGACGACCCCGCCAACCGCAAGAACTCCGCCGGCTCCATCCCCGACTCTCACTTCATCGCCGCGCCCATCAACACCCGCGACTCAAAGACGATGGGCAAGATCTCCGAGGCCGTCGCCGCGCACCCCGAGGGCGCGAAGGCGTACGCGGTCGTCGGCTTCATGAGCCTGTACGCGAGCCTCACCGGCCGCATCACGGACAAGCTCGGCGCGAAGGGCATCCCGGGCGACGTCGTCGCCGCGGCGGACCGCAAGCCCGAGGCGCGCAAGCGGCTCAACACGGACCCGACGCAGACCGTCGCCTACGCCGAGATCGCCAGCGAGAAACAGGCGCGCCAGGCGTACCACGACGTCTCCGAGAACGGCAAGTACAAGGTCATGATCAAGACCAGCCGCGGCGAGAACAGCCGCTTCCTCGACCTGAACATCAAGTCCGAGAACGAGGCCGCCGCCGCCTACCTTAAGATGGACGCGGCCGTGCGCGACTTTGTCGCCCGCCCCGAGGCCAAGCAGACGACTTTCAGCTCGCACCCGGGCATCATGATGGAGCGGATGCTGGAAAAGAATCCCGGCACCGAGGAGACCTCGGTCGAAGTCGTCATGCAGAACGCCAAGGCCGCCTTCGCCATCGTCTCCGACACGAAGGGTCTCGGAGAGAAAGGGCAGCTCGCCGGCGGCATCCTGATCTTCCCCGGGCAGACGGCCGTCGGCGACCATGCGGAGCTGATCGCCTCCGCCGAACGCGCGCTGAAGGCTCTCGGCCTCACCGACGGCAACGCCCGCCTCGATATGTTCTCGACGCCGGAAGGCCCGCGCGTCATCGAGATCAACCCGTTCATGGGCGGCGTCGCGATCTGGCAGGCGGTCAAGAGCCTGACCGGAATGAGCCTCGTCGAGCAGGGCTTCCGCGCGACGCTCGGCCTGCCGGTGGACCCGGGACACGCGCCGGACGGCGTCATCCACTATATCTTCCTCGCTTCGAGCCGCAACGGCACGCTCGAGGGCGTCGAAGGCCTCGAGTCCGCGCGCAACATGCCGGGCGTCGAGCTCGCGCGCGTGTTCGTCGAGAAGGGCGACCGCATCGTCGCGGCCAAGGACAACGCCTACGAGGAGTGGGCCGAGGTCATCGGCAAGGGCAGGACCTGGCGCGACGCGATCCGCTCGGCGCTCCAGGCCGCGCGCCGCCTGGTCCTGCGCATCAAGCGCGACAACGGCGAGATCGTCCGCGCCCGCGGCGACTACCAACAGCCGACGGCCGACGACTTGGCCCCGCTTCCGAAGGTTGAAGCGCCGCCGGCGGCACCGGCCGCCGACGATTCCGTTATAGACGAAGCGCCGAGCCTGTTCTCCAAGCGCGTCCTCGGCTTCCTGTCCACCTTCCTGCTCGTCTCGACCGTGGTCGAGTCCACCTCGCTGGCCGTCTCGCAGATGACCCAACCGCTCTCGCAGGGTTTCCTCGCGCTCGCCGCGCTGACCAGCGTGAGCTACGGCGCCTACACGCTCGGCTCCTTCCTCGGCGGCCCGATCCTCAAGCGCTTCGGAATAAAAAAGACTTACCGGGCCGTGCTCGTGACGCGCGCCTTGATCTGGACGGCGCTCGCGCTCCTGTTCAACCCCGCGACGGGCACGATCGCCCTCATCGCTTTGATTCCGCTGTTCTCGCTCGACTACTTCTTCCACTCCATCGGTCGCGTCGCCGAGCACAGCCTCCAGGTCGCCTGGTTCCAGCAGGACGAGGTCAAATCGAGCCGCTTCGGCTCCTTCCGCGACTTCATCGAGTACGGCACCGTCTTCATCGGCTCGGCGATGGCGCTCGTCGTCGCCGCGTTCGGCTTCGGCGCGGTGATCTACCCCGCGCCGGTCGCCTTCGGCCTCGCCGCCGCGCTCGCGCTGTTCCTCGCGCTTCCGGAAGCGGGGCCCCGGATGGCCGGCAAGTGGATCGACGGCATCAAGACCGGCTTCCGCACGGTGTTCAAGGTTCCCGGCATCCTCAAGCCGCTGATCGGCTTCGCCCTCGTCAACAGCTTCCTGTACATGATGTACTACATCGTCGCGACCGCCTTCGGCGCGTACGCGACCAACAGCCCCGAGCACGCCGCGGGCGTCGCCGGCTCGCTGACCGCGGTTTACGGCGTGGGCGCCCTGATCGGCGCGGTCGTCATGGACCGCATGGCCGCGCGCCTCGACAAATCGGTCGAGTCCCTGCCCGAGGCCGAGCGCAAGGACGGCAAGCGCCGCCTCTACGCCGCGAGCGCGGCGCGCGTCATGCCGTGGGCCGCGGCGGCCCTGCTCGGCTCCTGGCTGCTCACCAGCTCCCTTCAGATCGGCACCTTGATCTGGCCGATGTTCCCCGTCTCCATCGCCCTGCTCGCGATCGGCTTCACCGCCCAGCTCGCGTCCAACCATCTCGACGTCATCATGAAGTCGAACATCCCCAAGGAAAACAAGGACGTGACCGTCGGGGCGATCCGAGGGCTGATCTACCTCACGCACGTCTTCGGCTTCCTGCTTTGGGGCGGCCTGTTCGCCTGGCTCGGCGTCGGCGCCTTCGCCGCCTTCGCGGCCTTCTACACCGCCGTAGCCGCCGTCTACGTCTGGCTCGGCCGCTCCCTCAAGAAATAAAGGCCGGCGGGGTTTCCCCCGCCGGCCTCTCGTTCGGGATTCTTACTTCGCGGGCGCCGGGGCGGTCTCCGTCTTCCCCCCCTTCTTGCCCTGGACGGTTCCCTTCTGAGCGGCGCAGTCCTTCGCGCTCAACGCGGTCCAGCCTTTGCCCTTGCACTCGTTGTGGCCCTTGCACGCGTGGGCGCCGTCGACGCCGCACTCGCTGGTTCCCTTGCAGGCGTTGACGCCGAGGCAGTGAACCGTGGCGGCGGCCTTCGCGGGCTTCTTCGCCTTCGACTTCTTCTCGGCCTTCGGCGCGTCCTTGGGCGCCTCGGCCTTGGGGGCGTCGGCGGCGAAAACGGGCAGGGCGGCGGCGAACAATCCGGCGAGAGCGGCTTCGACGACGAGCGACTTGCTGAGGGTCTTCATGGGCGTTGGTTGATCTCCTTTTTGACGGCTGCGTCCGATGTGGGTGACGGCGGCGGGCATTCTATTACATGTGCGGCTCTAAATAGTCGAGATCCTTGCCGAAGGTCTCCTTGAGACCGAGCAAAGACGTCAACGCGAGCGCGAAGCACAAGGCTCCCACGATACCGGCGGCGCCCAGGATGCCCTGGTCCGGCTTGAGGTACTGAAACAGCCCCGAGACGGCCACGAGCGAGCCGCGCACGAAGTTCGGGACCGTGGTCGTCGCGGTCGCTCGGATGTTCGTGCCGAACTGCTCCGAGGCGATCGTCACAAAAATCGCCCAGTAGCCGGCGAAGAAGCCGAGAAACGCGCAGGTCCAATAGAACGTCTCGAGCGACGCTCCCCGCAGGTTCAGATACACCGCGCACGTCGCCGCGGTCGCGAGCACGAAGACCAGCGCGGCCTTCCTGCGGCTGCGCAGAAGCTGGCTCAAGCCGCCGCTGGCGAAGTCGCCGAGGGCGCAGCCCGCGTACAGCCACATCACCGCCCGAGAGCCCGTCGGCAGGACCGGCATCTCCAGAGCCTTGCCGAACTCGGGCGCGAACGTCGCGAGGATGCCGATGACGAACCAGACCGGCACGCCGAGGGCGATGCAGGACAGGTAGCGGCGCACGCGATCGCGCGTCGCGAAAAGCATGAAGAAGTCGCCGCGGCGCACCTTGTCGTTCTTCACCACCTTGTCGAAGATGCCCGACTCGTACACGCCGACCCGAAGGGTCAACAAGGCCAGCCCCATCGCGCCGCCGATGAAGTACGCGTTGCGCCAGCCGAACCAGTCGCCCACGAAGCCGGCGACGACGCCGCCCGCGATCCCGACTCCGGCCACGATCATGGTGCCGTACCCGCGCGTCTCCTTGGGCATCAGCTCGCAGACCAAGGTGATGCCCGCGCCGAGCTCGCCCGCCAGGCCGATGCCCGCGATGAAGCGCAGGACGGCGTAGGCCGGCACCGAATGCACGAAGCCGTTGGCGATGTTGGCGAGCGAGTACATGGCGATCGAGCCGAACAGGACCGAGAGCCGTCCCTTCTTGTCGCCGAGGATGCCCCACAGCAGGCCGCCGACGAGCATTCCGGTCATCTGCATGTTGATCAGGAGCAGGCCGGTATCCAGGAGCTTATCCGAGGCGACCCCGATATCCTTGAGGCTCGAGACGCGCACGATGCTGAAGAGGATCAGGTCGTAGATATCGACGAAATAACCCAGCGCGGCCAACAAGACCGCCGCCGTCGCGTTGCGCGAGTCACTCTTCGTTGACATGGGCGCAATGTTACGACATTTCACTGCGCGAAGGAGAGCTCCGCATGCCCAGTCTGCGACGGACGCTCGCCGTCTCTTTGCTACAATTCCCACATGATCATCCCTCCCTCTGTGCGCCGTCTCGGACGCGTTTGGGCCATGTTCGCCGCCTGCGGCCTGTTCGGCGCCCTCGGCACCGTCGCGTTTTCGGCGGCCGCGCCGAAGGAGCCGGCCGCCGCCTCGGCCCCGTCCCAGGCCGATCAGGTGCGCGCGCAGATCGAAGCGCGCGCCGCCGCCGAGGCTCCCAGCACGGTGCTCGAGCGCTCCACCTCGTTCTTCGGCCTGTTCGCCTTGGTCGGGCTGTGCTGGCTGATGTCCACCGACCGCAAGAAGATCAACTGGAAGCTCGTCGCCTGGGGCATGGCCCTGCAGCTGATCTTCGGAATCATCGTCCTCAAAACCGGCCCCGGCCTGTGGTTCTTCTCCAAGCTCAATGACGGCGTGATGGCGCTGCTCGGCTTTACCAACGAAGGCACGAAGTTCTTGTTCGGCTCCTTCGTGACCGGACAGATCGAAGCGCCGATGATCAACTTCGCCTTCAACGTCCTGCCCACGATCATTTTCGTCTCCGCGCTGATGACCGTCGGCTACCACATCGGCCTCATGCAGTGGGTCGTCGACATCTTCGCGGTCGTCATGTACAAGACGATGAAAACCTCCGGCGCGGAGACGCTCTCCACCGCCGCGAATATCTTTGTGGGCCAAACGGAAGCGCCGCTGATCGTGAAGCCCTACGTCGCGGACATGACGAACTCCGAGCTGCTCGCCATCATGGTCGGCGGCTTCGCCAACACGGCCGGCGGCGTGCTCGCCGCCTACGTCGGCATGCTGCACCAGTACTTCCCCGACATCGCGGGCCACCTGATCGCCCAGTCCGTCATGTCCGCTCCGGCCGCGCTCGTCTGCGCGAAGATCGCGATGCCCGAGACCGGCGTGCCGAAGACGCTCGGCCACGTGAAAATGGGCCGCGAGAAGATCGACGCGAACGTGATCGACGCGGCCGCGCGCGGCGCCTCCGAGGGCCTCGGCCTCGCCTTCAACGTCGCGGCGATGCTGCTCGCCTTCATCGCCTTGATCGCGATGCTCAACGCGATCCTCAAGACCGCCGGCGCCTACGCGGGCTACCCGCAGGTCAGCCTCGAAGGCCTGCTCGCGCTCCTCGGCTGGCCCCTCGCCTTCCTGATGGGCGTGCCGGTCCAGGACTGCTGGGTCGTGGGCAAGCTCATCGGCGTGAAAACCGTGCTCAACGAGTTCGTCGCCTATCTCCAGCTCACCGACATCCTCAAAAGCGGGCAGCCATTGAGCCACCGCTCGGTGATCATCGTCAGCTACGCGCTGTCGGGCTTCGCGAACTTCTCCTCGATCGCGATCCAGATCGGCGGCATCTCGGGCATCGCTCCGACGCGCCGCCACGACCTCGCCAAGCTCGGGCTCAAGGCCATGGTGGTCGGCGCCATCGCGACCTTCATGACCGCGAACATCGCGGGCATCCTCATTCCTTAAAAGCCGGAGGCCTGTGACCGTCCAGTACTGGCGAAATGCGCTGTAACTGTTACAATTTTGCCCATGCGTCTCGTCCTGGCCTGCGTCCTGTTGGCTTCGTCCGTCCAAGCCCAGGAAAAGCTCCAAAACGTAATCGTCCGGCCCGGCGACACGCTATGGTCGATCGCCAACACCTGGCTCGATGATCCCGCGCGCTGGGACGAGATCCTCAAGCACAACAAGCTGCCGACCGCCGATCCGACCGTCGCCCTCCCGGGCATGACCTTGCGCGTCCCGGCGCGGCTGATCAAGGCCGGCCTGCGCGCCGCCCACCTCACCTTCGTCGTCAACAAGGTCACCGCGCGCGCGCGCGACACGGCGGCGTGGAAAAACGTCGCGCTGGGCGCTGAACTTCGCCGCGGCGACACGTTGCGCACGCACGAGGAGTCGCGGGCGCGGGTCAAGATGCTCGACCAGGAGATTCTCAGCCTCGAACCCGACTCGATGGCCACCATCAAGCCGGGCGAGGACTCGGACATGGTGCTCAGCCGCGGCTCCGTGTTCGCGTCCAAGGCTCGCGTCGTCGTGGGCGGGGCCAAGGTGACGCCGAAGTCCGCGGACACGCGCTACTCCGCCACGGTCGAGCCCGACCTGACGGCGCGCGTCGAGGTGTACAAAGGCACGGCGACGGTCTCCGCGCAGGGGCACAGCGTCGACGTCGGCGCGGGCATGCAGACCGTGGTGCCTCCGGGCCTGTTTCCCGGCAAGCCGGAAAAAGTGAAGCTGCCGATGATGCTCGAGATCCGCGCCCAGGAATACGCCTCGTCGCTCACCACCGGCGGGGGCTTCGCGCCCGACCCGCGCCCGGCCCCCCCGCCCCGCGAGCCGGAAGGCGACATCACGGCCGTGCGCAGCGACATCCAGGTGCTGAAGATCGGTCAGCCGATCAAGGCCTATCACGTCCAGGCGGCCGCGGAATTCGAGTTCCGCAAGATTCTTTTCGACAAGACGTACGACGAAGGCGAGCGTTTCCAGACCGAGGAGGTTACCCTCCCGCCCGGCGCCTATTGGTGGCGGGTCTCCGCGGTCGACCTGCTCGGCGTCGAGGGCCGTTTCAACGCGCCGCACTATTACACGGTCCGCATGAAGCGCGGGGACGGCGAGGGCGAGATCCTGGCCGAGATGCTCCAGATCATCTCGCCCGAGGAGAACTCCGAAATCGGCTCCGACTACGCCCGCGCCTCCGGCATCATGCGCGACGAGCGCCTGACGCTCGACATCAACGGAGTCCCGGTCAAGGTCGACGAGAACGGAAGCTTCTCGATCACCGTCCGGGTGCGCTACGGCCGCAGTTCGATCGTCTTCACCCTCACCGACCCGAAAGGCAACCAAAGCCACGTCACCCGCCACGTGCTCAAGCTCTAGGGCCTACGCCGGACGGGCCTTTGGGCTCTGGTCCGTCGGCGGCGGCGGCGGTATCATGTCATCATGCTGATACCGTTGCTTTCCTTGGCCGTGGCCGTCGCGGCGCCCGCTCCCGCGCAGACTCCGCCGGCCGTTTCGGCCGCGCGCCTCGACCAGATCGAGAGGCTCTCCACGAATTGGCAGACCTATAAGGCCAAATCCGGACGCGCCTGGGGCAAGCTTTACGACCTGGGTAATGGCCAGCCCGACGAGGCCGAATGGCACGGCGTGTTCGCGAGCCTCCTAGACTTCACGACGAGCATCGAGGACCAGGAACAACTCATCATGGCCGAAGCGCTGACCTACGTCCGGGCGCGAACCTCGGATCCGGCGCTGCTCGCCTCGCGAGAGAATGCGATTCGGCTGCTGCGTCAGGTCCGCATGCTGCGCATATACGGCGACATTCTGCCGCGCGCCCTCGATGAATCGGTTCTCGACGCCCAGGGAAAGCCCGACGGCCGCCGCATCGCGGGCTCGGCGTGGGATCAAGTCCTGACCGACGAGGAAGGCCAGGCCGCCTGCGGACGGCTCAAAACCCAAATCGGCATCCCCGCCGACGAGTTCGAAGCGCTCCAGAAGCGGATCGGCGACAAATACCGCGCGGAGCACCCGCTCCCGCGCCGTCCAGGCCAGCGCTGACCTAGTAGAAGTCGGAGTCGCCCGGCGGGGTATGGCGCACGTCGGCCTCGCCGACCGAGACGGGGAACACCGGGCTGACCCAGCGGTCGCCGTGGCGCGTCGTGATCACGAGCCGGTAGTTCCAGGTGCCCGCCGACAGGTCGCCGTCCACCCATTTCACGCCCTCGGGCGCGGAAAAGGTCGCGATCGTCCACGGTCCGGGATAGGCCGGATCGGCGTCTTTGTCGGACTTCAGGATCGCGTAGGACTTGAAGTCCTCGCGCTTGTAGCGCCGCCAGGTCAAGGTCACCTGTCCGTCGGCGAGCTTGGCCTTGAAGCCCGTCACGGCGATCTGAACCGGCGCGAGCAGCGCGTCGCCCGCGCGCGCGGGGCCGGCGAGCAGCAAGACGAGAAGCAACGAGATTCTTTTCATGAATGTCCTCCTAATTCGTAGGCCGTCACGGCCTTCTTCTTTCCCTTCACCAGCAGACGCCGGCGCGCTGCGTTCGGCCACTTCTTCGCCACGGTCGCGTACACCGAGGCCGAGACGAGCATGGCCCCGGGCGTCGCGTTCGACTCCAGGCGCTGGCCGAGATTGACGGCGTCGCCGATATAGGTGTACTCGCGGCGGTCGCCGGAGCCGACGTTGGCGCGGATCGCCCGTCCCGAATTGATCCCGATACGGATGGCGAAGGGCCCGCCCTTGGCCGCGAGCCCGTCGACGTGGGCGAGGATGAGCCGCCCCGCTTCCACGGCCCGGGCCGGGTTCTTAAAAGCCGCGAAGATGCAGTCGCCGACGTATTTGTCCACGTCGCCGCCGAGGCGATGGATGATGTCGGTCGCGGGACCGAGGATCTTGTTGAGCGCGGAGACGACCTTGCACGGCGCGTTCTTCTCCGAGTAGTTCGTGAAGCCCTTCACGTCCATGAACAGGAACGCGCCGGTAAAAGAGGCGTCGCGCAGCTCGTAGACGCCCTTGGCCGCGCGCGCGCCGACCGCCTTCCAGACGTTGTGCGGCGTGTAGCGCCGGATCACCTCGCCGTGCTTGCGCAGGACGTGCGCGTCATCGGCGCTCTTGCGCGAGAGGTTCGAGAGAAAGCTCTCGGTGTCGTCGAGCGCGAGTTCGCTGGCCGCGAGCTGGCGCGCGGACGAGACGACGCATTGCGGCGGCGTCCGCAGGCCCGTGCCGGTCACGGTCCGGCCCGGGGCGTGCAGGGCCAGAAAGCCGACGGTCGTGGTGTGATAGTAGGACCCGCCGAAGGGCTTGGTCGCATCCGCCGCATCCTCGTACTTGCTCAGGAACGGCAGCAGCTCGCCGCCGGAGTAGTAGCCGAAGATCGGCGTGTTCCGGCCGAACACCTCGCGCGCGGCGTCCATCTCGGCGTCGAGACGGCTGTTGAGAAAGCGCCCGCGCGTGCAGCACGACACGGCGATGACGAGCGACGGCTTCTTGCCGCCCAGCGCCGCCAGCGCGCGGCGCGCGGCCACGCGCGCGCCGTCGACGACGCCGGTGCGGGTCGCGGCGATGAGCTGGACGCGGCGGCCCTGCAGGTCCTCGGGCGGATAATAGTCGATCCAGCCTTTCTCGAAGCCGATGCGCACCGGCAGCTTCATCAAGGTCTTGCCCGCCTGAGCGCCTTCCAAGTGGAGCGCGAACCCGTGACGCTGGATCGAGCGGACCATGACCTCGCGCGAGGCGCACTCTCCGAAAAACTGCTTGTAATAGTCCAGCGCGGGGATGCCGTCGATCTCGAACACGCGCCCGCCCTTGGCCTTCGTGATGCGCGCCTGCGGGCCGACCGGGCTCCAGCCGTGCTCGAAGCCGAAGCCGATCTTCGCGCCGCGGGGCAGGTCGATCATGGCCATGCGCGCGGCCGTGCTCGACAGCTCGTGCTGCGAGTACTGCCAGTTGATCCAGAACTCGGGCTTGTCCATGCCCGCGTCGTGATCGCCCGAGGTCAGGCCCCCGAAGAGCGGAGCGCCGGGCAGGCGCTCATGAAGGACGCGTAAAAGCCGGTCGTCGCGTCCCTCGCTGATGCCGGAGAACACGAGGCCCACCGGGCGGCAGCCGGTCAACGAACCGATCTCGTCGGCGATCGCGTGGCCGGCCGCGGCGGGATCGGCCTTGCAGCACGAGCCCGCGAAGCGGAACTTGGCACCCGGCAGGTCCAGGAGCAGGACGGCGACGGAATTCTTCGTGACCCCGGCGGGCGTGACCTCGGCGTAGGACGAGCCTCCAACGACGATCTTGGGATCGAGCAGGCCGCGCAAGGCGGCGTGAATCTTCTTCTGGTCGAGGCGGACCCCGCCGAAGACGATAGCCAGCGACGGCTTGGGCACCGTGCGCTTCGCCTGGCGCACCGCGTCGCGCGTCGCCTTGGCGGCGTCCTCGCCTCCGGCAAGCCCGATGCCGATTCTCACCCGAGCTCCTCTTCCAAGCGGTCGGCGACGGCCTTCATCACCTGATAGCGCGCCCAGCGTTTATCCTCGGCCTCGATCATGGTCCAAGGAGCGTCCGGGGTGCTCGTCTTCTCGATCATGTCGACCGCGGCGGCCTGGTAGGCGTCCCACTTCTTACGGTTGCGCCAGTCGTCCTCGGTGATCTTGTACTGCTTGAACGGCGTTTTCACGCGATCCTTGAAGCGCCTGAGTTGCTCCTCGGGCGAGATCTGCAACCAGAACTTGCAGACGATCACGCCGGACTCGGTCAGTTCCTCCTCGAAGGCGGCTATTTCGGCGTAGGCGCGCGTCCAGTCCTCCTTCGCGCAGAAGCCCTCCACGCGCTCGACGAGCACGCGCCCGTACCAGGTGCGGTCGTAGATCGTCGCGTGCCCCAGGCGGGGCAGGTTGCGCCAGAAGCGCCACAGATAGGGATGCGCGCGCTCCTCGTCGGTCGGCGCGGCCACGGCCATCACGCGCGCGTTGCGCACGTCGATGGCGGCCAGCAGGCGGCGAATCGACCCGCCCTTTCCGGCGGCGTCCACTCCCTCGAAGGCGCAGATGAGGGAGCGTCCCTCTTTGCGCAGCCGCCGCGACAGCAGCGCCACGCGCGTCTGCTGCTTCTCGAATTTCTTGCCGTGATCGCCCTCCAGGCGCATGCCTAGGTCGAGGCGGCTGAGAATCGAGACCCTGGGCGGCTTCGCGCGGTCGGGGGCGGGCTTGGGGCCGGTCGCCGCGGCCTTCTTCAGCGCCGTCTCGATCGCGGCCGCGACCGCCTCGCCGGCGGCCAGGTCGCGGTAGCGGCGGTCCGTGGCTTCGATCACGGTCCACGGCGCTTCGGCCACGCTGGTCTTGGAGAGCGCGCGCTCGCAGGTCCCGCGGAAGCGGTCGTATTTCTTCGAGAACTCCCAATCCTGCTTCGTCACCCGCCAGGCCGTGTCGCGGTCGGACTCGAGTTCCTTAAAGCGGCGCTTCTGCTCCTTCTTGGACAGATGCAGCCACAGCTTGACGAGCACGGTCTTCTCGCGGACCAGCATCGCCTCGAAGGCCATGGCCCGGTCGAGCGCCTGGTCGAAGCCGCCGGAGCCGATTTGTTTGAAGACGCGCGCCACGATGGGGCGCGTATACCAGGAACCCACGAGAATCGCGCCATGCCCCGCCGCGGGCAAGGTGCGCCAATACCGCCAGTACTCGGGACGCTCGTTCTCCTCGTCCGAGGGATCGCCGTAGGCCTCCACCTGCAGGCCGCGGGGATCCATCCAGTCGAGAAAACGCCGCGCCACCTCGGTCTTGCCGCCGCCCTCGACGCCGCCGACGAGGACCACCAGGCGCAGATGCGTGTCCGCGAGGGCATGCTGGGCCTTGAGGATGCGCGTGCGCAGGGCCTCCACGCGCTTTTCGTACTCCTTTTTGTCCACCGAACGGCCCACTTCGGCGCTCTCGAACATGGCGCAGTATAGCTATAATTGAGCTATGACCAAAACGGTCCTCCCCCTCCTGGCGTTGTTCCTCTCCGTCGGCGCCACGGCCTCCTGGCAGGACGTCCCCGCCAAGGATTTCACCATGGCTCCGCCGCCCGCCGCCGGCACTCCCGAGGCCGCCGCCGACTACGACTCCCTGCTCAAGCTCCAGGCCGCGCGCAAGCCCGACCAATGCGCGATCGCGGGCGGCCAGTTGGCCCCCGACTTCTCCACTCTCTTCGGCGCCTCCGGACTCCTCAGCAAGGACGAGACCGCGGCGGTCAAGCCGTTCCTCGACTCGGCGCTGAAGCTCCTCAATAAAATCTCCACGGTGTTCAAGAAATCCTACGGTCGCCCGCGTCCGTACGACGTGGACGCCCGCGTCAAGCCTTGCATCGACAAGCCCGGCGGCGCCACCTCCTACCCGAGCACCCACGCCGCGGCCGGCGTGTTCGACGCCTGCGTGCTCGGTCGGCTGTTCCCGGCGCGAGCGGACAAGCTCGCCGCTCAGGGACAACTCGTCGGCGACCTGCGCGCCATCGCGGGCGTCCATCACCCGAGCGACGTCGCCGCGGGCCAGCTCCTGGGCAAGCAGTTGTGCGCGCGCCTGCTGACCGAGACGGACTTCGCGGCCGAGCTCGACCAGGTCAAGCAGTCCCTGCCGTGAGCCGCACCCGCGTCCTGCGCCCCGACGAGAAGGGCCTGGCCGCCGCCGCTTCCCTCCTTCGCTCCGGTGCCCTCGTCGCCTTCCCGACCGAGACCGTCTACGGGCTGGGCGCCCGCGCCTACGACTCCGCCGCCGCGCGCCGCGTCTACCGCGCCAAGGGCCGCCCCTCGGACAATCCTCTCATCGTGCACGTGTCGGACGAAGCCATGCTCGCCGACGTCGTCCGGCGCGTCACCCCGCTGGCCCAGCGTCTCATCGACGCCTTCTGGCCGGGGCCCCTCACCTTAATCCTCGAGCGCTCCTCGCGAGTGCCCTCCGCCGTCACCGCCGGAAGCTCCACGGTCGCCGTGCGCTGCCCCGGGCACCCGGCGGCGCGGGCCTTGATCCGCGCCTTGGGTGAGCCGATCGCCGCGCCCTCGGCGAACCGCTCCGGACGCCCGAGCCCCACGACCGCCGCGCACGTCCTGCGCGACCTGCGGGGAAAGATTCCGCTCATCCTCGACGGCGGCCCCTGCCGCAAGGGGCTCGAGTCCGCGATCGTGGACGCGCGCGGCCGCCGCCCGGTCCTCCTCCGCCACGGGACCATCACGGGAGCGCAGATCGCGCGCGCGGCCGCAGCGCCTCTCAGCGAGGTGGGACTTCACGCTCCCGCCGCCCCGGGCACGCGTCACCGCCATTACGCGCCGTCATGCAAAGTGATTCTCGTGCCGGCGTCGCTCGTTCGCCGAGGAGGACTCGTTCTGGGGGCGAGCGGGAGCGGACTGGTGCATCGCGCGACCTGGCCGGGAAAAAAACCGGCGTTCGTCCAGCGCGTGCGCGGAGGCGTCGGAGCGTACGCCCGGGAACTCTTTGCGGCCCTTCGGGCCGCTGAGAACGCCGGAGTTAAAACCCTCTATGTGGAAACGGTGAACGACGACGGAGTGGGTCGCGCCATCATGGACAGGCTTCGACGCGCCTGCCGGGGTTGAGCATGGCCAAAATACTTGTGATTGATGACGAAGAGCTTCTGGCCGACCTCGTGGCCGAGTGTCTTCGCGACGCTAAGCATGAGGTCTCGATCTGCCTTCATTCCTCCTCGGCCGAGGAGGCCGTCCTCGCGCAAAAGCCCGACCTGGCGATCATCGATTATCAGATGCCGGGAAAGACCGGCGTGCAACTGCTCGCCGACCTGCGCAAGCCCGTCGATAAAGCCGAGCTCCTGCTCATGGTCGGGGAGATGCTCAACCCTGAGGGCTGGTCGGCGTGACGCCGCTTATCGCCGCCGTGTTCGCCGTCGCGTTTCTCTATTCGTGCGTGGGGCACGCCGGCGCCTCCGGCTACATCGCGGTGATGACCTTGGCGGGCCTCGCTCCCGCCGAGATCAAGCCCGCCGCGCTCGCCCTCAACATTCTCGTCGCGGGCATCGGCACCCTCCAGTTCTGGCGCGCGGGGCATTTCTCCTGGCCTCTGTTCTGGCCCTTCGCGGCGCTGTCCATTCCTTTCGCCTTCCTCGGCGGCTACGTCACCTTGCCCACGCACGCGTTTAGGGTCCTCGTCGGCCTCGTCCTGTTCGCCTCCGCCGTCCGCTTCCTGTTCGATTCGCCGGCCGACATCTCGCCCCGGGCTCCGTCGAAACCGGCCTCGCTCGGCGCGGGCGCGGGCCTCGGCCTGCTCTCCGGCCTCACCGGCACCGGCGGCGGAATCTTCCTCACCCCGCTCGCCGTCTTCATGCGCTGGGGCACGATCAAGACGATCGCGGCCGTCTCCGCCGCATTTATTCTCGTCAATTCCATTTCCGGACTGATCGGCCATCTCAGCGCCCGAAAAGGGTTCCCTTCCGTCGTCGTTCCGCTCGCCGTCGCGGCCGCGCTGGGCGGCACCGCGGGCTCGTATCTCGGCAGCCGCCTGCTTGCTCCATCGGCCATCAAGAAACTGCTCGCCGCCGTGCTCGCCATCGCCGGCTACAAGCTGATCTTCACTTAACGCTGACAGTCGACAGCCATGCCAGCATACGTTTGAGACCCCTCAATTTTTTCCCGGCTTAATGCGTCGCGTGGTAGTGAATGAGCTCCGCGATCAGGCTTTGGTAAGGGACACCCGCAGCCTTCGCCTTCTTCTTGAAGGCCGCGAGGTCCTCGCTGTTGAGGCGCAGGCTGATGACCGCGTCCTTGCGCGCGCGAGCGATAGCGACGGAAATGCGTTTGAATCTCTCGGGGTCGACCGATTTCCATTCGCCACGCAGCACTTCAGCTTCGATCTTTTTTTCCGCGCGATTGAGCTTGAACGGATTCATAGCAGCCATCCTCCCCTCCATGACTTCGTATACGCCCGACTTGGAAACGCGGTCTTGAAAAATATTTCGTCGTTTTGGACTACGAATGGTATAAGCCAAATGTATTCACGAAATTCCACGAAGAATATCCGTTGGTGCGGCTTCTGCGGATGACACGTGTCGTCGACAAAACGCGCCGACAAGAGTTCGGAGAACGAAACGCCCCTTTCAAGACGCAGCTTATCGTTTTTCGCATTCGACCACCGAAGCGCCGATACAGTGTAACACGATTGTATATACAATTCAAGGGTTTGATCATCCATCCCTTCATACGATTGAAGAGGCGGAAAAGTTCCTTAGTTTCGGCGGGACGCCGACGTGAGAGCCGCCGCGGCGAAGGCGCCGAGCAGCGGCGCCGACAGGTAGATCCAGAGCCCCCCGAGGCGGCCGGAGACGAGGGCCGGCGCGAGCGAGCGGGCGGGATTCATCGAGGCGCCGGTCAGCGGCCCCCCGAAAATCGACGCGAGCACGACGATGAGACCCGCCGCGGCCGGCACGAGCTTGGGCGGGGCGCGAAGCACCGCCAGGACGAGGGCCGTGGTCATCATGAACTCGAGGAAAAAGGAGACGGCCGCTCCCGCGGCCGGGGTCGTCGCGCCGAGATCGCCGGCGCGGCCGCGGAAGATCAAGAGAAGCGCCAGGCTCGCGGCCAGCGCGCCAAACGTCTGCGCGAGCGCGTAGCGGGCCTGCTCGCGCGCTGGCAGGCCCGAGGCGACGGTCACCGCGGGATTCATGTGGGCGCCGCTGAGAGTCGCGAGGAGCCAGACGAGCGCGCCCCAAATCAGGCCGACGCCGGCGACGCCGAGGCGTCCGCCCGAGACGGCGTTCACGACGCAGGCTCCGGTCCCGAGAAACATGAGCCCGAAGGTCGCGGCCGCCTCGACGGCGAGCCTACGCACCGGCGACTTCGGCGAGCAAGGCCTTCACGCGCGCCTCGATGTCGTCGCGCACCTTGCGGAACTCGTCGAGCGGCATGCGTTTGGGGTCGGGCAGGGCCCAATCCAGGCGGCGCTCAGCGGGCAAGGACGGGCAGGCGTCGCCGCATCCCATGGTCACGACGGCGGCCCACTTTCCTGAGGGCAAAGCGTCCAAGCCTTTGGACTGCTGCTCCATGAGATCGACCTTCTTCTCTCGCATAACCTCAATGGCGGTCGCGTTGATCTTACCTGACGGCTTGGACCCCGCGCTGTGCGCTTCCACCTTGCCGGCGCCGTGAAGCCGGGCGAAGCCCTCGGCCATCTGGGAGCGGCAGGAGTTCTCGACGCAGACGAACAGCACGCGTTTCATTTCTGAGCTTCTTCGAGCTTCTTGTGCTCGCGGCCTAGGCGCCAGGACACGTACAGCCAAAGCAGGGCGAGCGGGACGCCGAGCAGCGCCACTTGAACGGCGCCGCCGCCGAGCCAGGCCACGGCGAGCAACAGCAGCCCCGCGGCGAAACGCGCGAAGCGGTAGACGAACATCTCGATGACGGGCTTCACGCGGTACAAGGTCTCGCGGTCGGTCGCCGCGTAAGTCGACTCCTTGGCGGTCTTGAACCAGGTGTAGCGCGTCACGCCGTCGAGGCCGAAGAACACGGCCGCGAGGCCGAGCGTGGGCATGAACGGGAACAGCGCGAACAGGATCAGGTTCGCGAGCCCCGCCGTCATCAAAGCGCCGCTGATGCCGAGCTTGCGGATGGTCAAGCCGACGAACAAGGTGCTCGCGGCGAACGAGACGAGGCTGGTCCACAGGTTGACGTCCGCGAACATCTGGGTCATCGCAGTCGGATCGGTCCCATAGGACGCTTTCGCGGCGACGCTGTACAAATAGTTGGTGATGTCCGGCACGAGGCGCTCGAGGGCGACGAGCGCGGTCAGGAAGATCAGGAACGGTGAGCTCAGGATCGTCTTGAGAATGCCCTTGGGGGCCGCGCCCGCGGCGACTTTCGGCGCCTCCTCGGCGGCGCGGCCCTTGGCGCGTTTCTCCATGAAAAAGAAGATCGGCAGGACAGCGGCGAAAATTCCCGCGGCGATCATCAGCATCGGCACGGGGCCCATCGAACCGACGAGCAGCTTGAGGAGCAAAGCGCCCGCGATCGAGCCCAGCGGGGCGCCGGCGGCGATGAAGCCGAACAGGCGCTTGGACTCGTCGCGCGTGAACACGTCGTTGGCGTACATCCAGAAAAGCGTGGTGGACATGATGCCGAACACGTCGGTCCAGAGGTAGTAGCCGATAGCGACGGAAGGCATCGCCGCGGCGGAGACCGCGAGCGCGCCGCCGGCCAAGGTGACGGCCAGCAAGGTGAGCGAGCCGCCGATGAGGAGCTTGCGCGGCACGCGCACGAAACGGTTGAAGACGTAGACGACGGCGCCGGTCAGCAAGGCGCTGCCCATGTAGATCCAGGGCAAGGTGTCCGGGCCGAATTTGGTCAGGAGGAGACCGCCGCGAGCGGGGCCGATGATGGAGTAGGCCGCGATGGTGAGGAAGTTCCAGGCGAAGCCGGCGAGGACGAGGGAACCGGTATTTCCGGTCACGGCGGATTTCCAGCGAGAGAGGAGAGGCTCTTTTTTGACCTTGGGAGCGACGCTGGTCGCGGGCGAGAGAGCGGGCTTGGGATCGGAGAGGGCGCCGGGGGTCGGATCATCGGAGGACTCCTTCGAGGCCGCGCCGGAGAAGATTTCGTCGGCGGCAAGCTTGCCCCGCTCGGCGGGGCGGTCCGGAAGTGAAGCGGCCGAAAGGTGAGCGGCGGCTTGAACGAGCGCCGCTTTGGGGGCGGCGGCTGACATTGGCTTCGCGGAAGCTGCGGCCGCTGGGGCGGCCGCGACGGCGGCCGGCAAGGCGAGGACGGCGGCGGGGGTTAACGACAACGACGGAACGACGGACGGAGCGAGCGAGGGAGCCAATGAACCCGCCAACGACAACGGCAACGTTTGCAACGACAACGGATTGGTCTCTCCTCCAAGAGCCGGAATTCCCATCGGCACGGCAACGACTTGAGAATTCGCCGGAAGCGCAATTCGTACCTGGGCCACGGCTTCGCCCGGCAACGACGCGCCGATCAGACACGCAATTAACCCTATGGCCACGACCTTTTTCATCACATATAGGATACCCGCCCCACCCCCCCTCCTCCCAGGGTCGGAAGGTCCTATCCCGACGGACTGAAGGCCTACCCTTCAAGACGGGGTCCCAGGTTTTTCTTGATGTTTTCCCATTGTCGGGTCAAAGGCTCGCAGGGAGAGCCGACCTTTCTGACGGAATCGAGCAAGGTGAAGCTCGACGTCTTGCCGCGAAACCAGTTGCCGTCTTTACCTTGGGAGAGCGTATCTTCGGTCGCGACCAGGCCTTCTTTTTCTATTCGGACGCGCGCGTCCGGGAACCTGTCTTCCATCGAGTCGAACGCCCAGCCGACGGCGCGGCGCGGGACGCGGCGACGGCGTAGGCGCGCCCATTCGGAGAGGAAGGCCAGGCCGCGCAGGATGTCGTAGTCGTAGAAGCGCGGGAAGCCGATGTTCAGGAAGTCCGGGTTCATGAGCTGGCCGTCGCGCCGACGGAAGGCCAGCTTTCGTTCGAGCAGGTACTCCGCGCCGAGATCGACGAAATGCTCCTCGCCCGGAGTCAGGGGACGGCCGGCGCCGAGCACGGCTTCGAGCGCGGGAAGGGTGGACTGGATCGAAGAGGAGCCTCCGGCTCCGCCGTAGGCCTTGTCGTCGCAGTTGAGGCCGCCGTCGGGAAGCTGATAGTGCAGGAACCAGGCCCTCATCCAGGGAGCGCGATGATCGAGGTCGAGTCCGCAGGCGGCCAAGGTCTGGTACATGTTGCCCAGGCCGCAATGGCACAGACCGTCGCGGTGATAATCCTTACCGGGCGGCATCGGTTCTCGGGGATTTGGGAAGAAGCGCACGTATTTCGTTTCGATGGCCTTCAACATCGCCTCGGCCGCCTCTTTCGGGATCGCGTCGGCGCGGCCCATTTCCCACAGCAAGGTCATGTGCCACCACGGCGAATCCCATTTCGGCCAGTACGGGTCGGCGGCGAGGCTGTCCTGCGCTTTTTTCGAGGTGAGGTAGGCCGTCGAGACGGCGAGCCAGCGCTCGCTCATCGGCGCGGCTTTCTCGCGACGCAGTCGAGCACGGCCGGGGCGACGAACAGGCTCTCCGGGCGCTTGGCGGCCGCGCGCCAGGCCGCGGAGACGCGCCGGGCGGCGGCCGGACTGAAAGGCTTTATCTTCCCGAGCCGGGGCATCACGCCGAGGAAGTACCACGACGCCCAGGTCCACACATCCGAGCCCGGGAAGCCCGTTTTCAGCTCGGCCTTGGCCGACACCGGAATCAAGCCGGCGTCACGATACAGTTCGGGCAGACGACCGCCGATCGAAGCGTCGCCGCCCTGAGTCTTGAAGAAAGCGACGTCGGCGGCGAACAGCTCGTTCCAGTCGGGCGGGGTCGGGTACAGCCGCATCGACTCGCGATGATAGTCCTGAATCGCGATGCGTCCGCCCGGCTTGAGCGCGCGCGCCAGCTTGCGCAGGTGCTTGAGCGGCTCAGGCAGGAACAGAAACACCCAGCGCGCGAAGATCAGGTCGTATTTCCCCCGCGGGAGCGGCGCGTCGAGCAGGTCGGTCTCCCAGATCGTCCCCGGGCCGCGGCCGTCGCGGGCGCACAGCCGCCGCAAGCGCGCCGCGAACGGCGCCGAGCGCTCGACCGCGTCGACCGGGCCCTTCACGCGCCGCCGCAACTCCATGTGCAGCGACCCCTGGCCCGGTCCGATCTCCAACACTTTCATGCGCGGTTTCAATTTCAGTCTGTCGAACAGAGCAAAAGAAACCGGATCCCATAAACGGGCTTGGAAGCGCAGGCGCGCGGCCTCGCCGCGCGAGTCGCCGAGCAAATAGCGGTAGCGGGACATGGGGCCATGATAGCAAAGAGGGCCTTGACAACTTAAGTATATGTGACTACAATGGTTACATTATGGCGGCCAACTCGAAGTTCGCGGTCGCGGTCCACGCCCTGGCGGTGATCGCGCATCACTCGGACGAGCGGCACACCTCGCGCGCGATCGCCGGCTCGGTCGCGACGAACCCTGTGGTGATCCGCCGCCTGCTCTCGCAGCTCGCCAAGGCCGGCCTCGTCGAGTCCGCGCACGGCGCCAAGGGCGGCTTCACCCTCGCCAAGCCCGCGGCCCGGATCACCCTTTTGGACGTGTACCACGCGGTCGAGGACTGCGGCGGGTTGTTCGCCGAGCACGCGAAGAAGAACGAGAAGTGCCCGGTGGCCTGCCGCATGTCGGGCATCCTGAAAGGCGTGTTCGCCCGCGTCCAGTCGAAGATCGCCCCCGAACTCAAGCGCACGAGCGTCGCGGACATCGTGAGCCAGCTCGGTTGACGCCGCCTATTTTTTTGAGCTAAACTGTAACCAGAGAGGATACATATGGAAACACGAACCGTAGAGAAGACCATCCTGCCGGAGACGCTCGTCGGAGCGCTGAACTGGCGCTACGCCGTGAAGAAGTTCGACACGTCGGGCCGCGTGCCGCTCGACAAATGGGAAGCGCTCGAGGAGTCGTTGGTCCTGTCCCCCTCTTCGTACGGCCTGCAGGCCTGGAAGTTCCTCGTCATCGAGGACAAGGCCCTGCGCGCCAAGCTCCAGCCCGCGTCCTACGGCCAGAGCCAGATCGTCGACGCCGACAAGCTCGTCGTCTTCCTCGTGAAGAAGGACGCCGGCCCCGCCGACGTCCAGCGCTTCGTCGACCGCATCTCCGAGGTGCGCCGCGTGCCCGCCGAACTGCTCGAGGGCTATAAGCAGACGATGCTGCAGTCCGTCTCGCTCCCGCCCGAGAAGGTCGAGGCGTGGCTCACGCGCCAGGTTTACATCGCGCTGGGAAACTTCCTCACCTCCGCGGCGTTATTGGGCGTGGACGCCTGCCCGATGGAGGGCTTCGACAAGGACGAGTACGACCGCATCCTCGGCCTCCACGCGCAGGGCTGGAAGTCGGTGGTCGTGGCGACGGCCGGCGTGCGCGCTCCGGACGACGCCTATGCGAAAAGCCGGAAGGTCCGTTATCCTAAGGCCGAGGTCGTCGCCAAAATCTGAGGCTTGGACCGGGGTGCGGCGCCGCGACGGGCCGCGTCGAGCGCCGCTCCCCAGCCGATAATCACGAACCACGTCGCCGCCCCGAGCGCGGCCTTGGCCCACGGCCCTAACGGCGCCTCGTGGCGGGTGATGATCCACATCGCGCCGAGCAGGAAGGGCAGCTGGACGAGCATGCGGTTGCGGTCGGCGACCGGAAGCCTCGCCGTCAGCTTTTCCCGGCCGAACACCGAGGTCAGCGGCGCCCGCGGCGGCACGCCCTGCGGGCGCCAGCCGTTGGGCATGATCCACAGCTTGAATTTGTCCGCGAGCCGCGGCGCGTCGACGGCGTCTCTCCAGAGAAGTCTCCAGTACTGAAGGTTGATTGCGATCGGCGAAAACGCACCCACCGGCCTCAATACGCCGTAGACGATGGGCTCCGTTTCCTCAACGTGAGTACCGAACAACTTGTCCCAAACGATAAAAGTTCCCCCGAAGTTTTTATCCAGATAACGCGGATTCATCCCGTGATGCACGCGGTGATGGGTCGGGCAGTTGAGCCAGGCTTCGATACACCACGGAAGGCGGCCGATGACGCGCGTGTGCGGGATCAGCTGGAATAAAAGATGCAGCCCCGCCAGGGGCAGCACGACCTCGGGCTCGGCGACGAACGCGAGCGGCCAGTAGAACAGGAACGAGGCCAGCCGCTGGGTCAGGCTCGCGCGCAGGCCGACGGTGTAGTTGAGCTCCTCGCTCGAGTGGTGAGGCGCGTGCGCCGCCCACAGGAAGTTGATCCCGTGGCCCGCGCGGTGAAACCAATAGAAGAGAAAATCGAGCGAGACGTACAGCGCGACGAAGGACAGCGGGGTTTTCCCCCACGCGGCCACGGGCCAGCGGGCGTGAATCGCGGTGAACAGCTCGAAGGCGAACGCGGCGACCGCCACGTTCGTGATCTGGTGGCCGATGGCGGTGCCGAAATTGGCCATCGCGTCGTCGAAGCGGTAATAGCCGTTTTTCTGGTATAAACAGTACGCCGCCTCGAGGGCGACAATCACTAGCACGGCCGGGGTGGCGACGCTGTAGACATTGATATCCATATGTCCATGGTAACCGCCCGACCGATATTTGTCCTTAACCTATGTTAATCCGTTACCCCGAAATTTACGCCGCAATTAAAAGACTCGCCGACGTGCCGCCCGAACAGTGGCGGCGCCTGGAAGGTCGCCTGTCCGTTCGCCGTTTCAAAAAAGGCGAATGTTTCATCGAGCCCGGCCAACCTTCGCTCGAAGCGGCGATCGTCATGTCCGGTCTCTTTCGTTTCTACTACACGGATCTCGACGGCCGCGAGGCCACTAAAGCCTTCCGAGGCAAGGGTGAGTTGCTCGCGGCCTACGCCGAGCTGCTGGACAAGCGCCCATCCCGCACCACGGTCGAAGCGCTCGAGGACTCCGAGATCATGACCGTGCGGTACGAGCGCGTAACCGCCTTATATAAGGACCACGCGTGCTGGCAGGAGCTCGGCCGCGTCATCGCCGAGGACCACTACCGTCAGCGCGAGCGGCGCGAACAGGAACTGCTTATGGACTCCGCGACCGAACGCTACCAAACTTTCATGAAGGACCGGCCCGATCTCGCAGCCCGGCTTCCCAAGAAGATCATCGCCTCCTACCTCGGCATCACGCCGGTGGCGTTGAGCCGGATCACCGCACCGACGCGGACAAAAACGAAGCGATCAGCATGAAAAGTTTTTTAATTGTCGGGGCGGTCTTGTGTTTCCTCATAGGATTCCTCTCAATGCTCGGGGGCGCGGCAATGTTGCCCCTCTGGTGGGGCTTGGCTTTTTTCTTGGCATATCAGGCGCGCCAAGCCAAGGACTGATGACGATTACTCGCTCCGGCGCGAGCGCGTGATAGGCTAGAATCTTTCCCGATGGGAATCCTCGAAGACTGGGGCTGGGACGCGCGTTGGGCCGAAGCCTTCGGCGCCGACGCCGCGAAAGGCCTTTTCCCCGCCCGCCTCGTCGAGGAACAGCGCGGCCTGTTCCAGATCATGAGCGCCAAGGGCGTCGCGTCCGCCCGCACGACCGGCAACATGCGCCACAAGGCGGAAGGGCGCGCCGACCTGCCCGCAGTCGGCGACTGGATCGCGGCCGAATTCCCGCCCCACGAGAAGGTCGCCCTCATCCGCCGCATTTTACCGCGCCGCACCAAGCTGTCCCGCAAAGCCGCCGGCGACGTGATGATGGAGCAGGTGATCGCCGCCAACCTCGACGCGGTGCTCGTCATGACCGCGCTCAACGCCGAGTTCAACCCCCGCCGTCTGGAGCGCTTTCTGACCGTAAGCCGCGAGAGCGGCGCCGAGCCGGTGCTCGTGCTCAACAAGCTCGACGCCTGCCCCGACGCCGCGGCGTTGCTGGAACAGGCCCGGAGCATCGCGGGCGACGCCGCCGTCATCGCCGTCAGCGCCAAGACCGGCGCCGGCCTCGAGGCGCTGAACGCTTGGATCAAGCCCGGACGCACCGTGGGGCTCGTCGGTTCCTCTGGAGTAGGCAAGTCCACCTTGGTCAATCGCCTCGCGGGCAATGAGAAGATCAAGACCGCGGAAACGCGCTCCACCGATGAACGCGGGCGCCACACGACCACGCACCGCCAGCTGTTCGTGCTGCCCGGCGGCGGGATCCTGCTCGACACGCCCGGCATGCGCGAGATGCAGTTCTGGGAGGCGGACCAGGGCCTGGCGAAGACCTTCGATGAGATCGAGGCCCTCGCCCCCAATTGCCGCTTCAAGGACTGCGCCCACGCCGCCGAGCCCGGCTGCGCGGTCAAGGCCGCGGTCGCGGCCGGAACCGTGCTGCAGGACCGCATCGACGCCTGGCGCAAGCTCAAGCGCGAGGCGAGCGCCGAGGCGCGAAGAAAAGATCCCGCCCCGCAGCCCAACGAGAAGCAGCAGTGGAAGACGGCCAACAAGGCTCAGCGCAAGCGCATCAAGGAGAAAAAGAAATGACGCCCGACCTCCTCGCGGGCCTTCGCGAGGGCGTCTATCTCTTCGCGCTGTGCCATGCCCTGGCCCGCGTCGAGATCCACATCGAGGGCGCGCACGGCTGGGCCGTGAACCTGCCCACCTGGCGGTGGGGGCCGGCGTGGTGGCTGAAGCTCACGAACGGCAAGGAACTGACCGGCTATCACGTCTGGCTGACGGTTTTCCTGATCGGGATGTTCCATCTGCCGCTCGTGTACGTCGGTTTTTCACGCGCGTTGTGGGCCAAGTGCGCGGCGTCGTACATGCTCACGGCCACGGCCTGGGACATGCAGTGGTTCGTGTGGAATCCGGCCTGGGGCTTTCACGGACTGGTCAATCGCGACGTGCCGTGGTTTCGCACGAAGCTCCTCGGCCTTCCCGTGGATTACTACATGGCCTACGCGACTTCCGGCGCGCTGACCGCGTTGATCTGGAGCCCCGGCCTCGAACTGTGGGGCGGACGCACGTTCGCCGTCGCCGCGCTGAGCGTCCTGTCGATCCCCGCGGCTAAGCTTTCGCGATCTTCTCGACCATAGCCGCGTCGAGAAACAGCAGCAGGTGGCATTCGCTGAACAGCTGCGTCGACACGAGCTTGACCGCGAAGGTCGCGGCGAGATTGCCCCCCGCCTTGCTGCTCTCGAGCGAACGAGTCAGGTGGTCGCGGCGGCTGGAGATCGCGGTTTTCGGCGATGAAATGATCAGGCTCGCGCCCCAGGCCTTGGCCAAGCGTCCGACGAGAGGATTGATCAGGATGTTCGAGGCTTCGCCGAGGGCGAGGATCTCGCGCTTGGACATGCCCTCGACGCGGTCTTGAAAATCCCGCGTAAACGCGGATGAGATCAGGTAGCCGCTCTTTCCCGAGTATAGAAGCAAAAAGCTTCCTCCTGGGAACGTGATCGCGCTGCCGTAGGTGTCGGCCGCCACCCCGGCCATCAGGTCGGCGAAAGGCCCGGCCTCGTCCAGGCTCAAGGTCACGCTCTCGACGCTCCAGGGATGGTGCGTGAAGTCGGCGAGCTTCGCGGCGCACTCCTCGGCCCCCGCGGCGACGATCGCGGTCAACGCGCTTTTCCCGGCGTCGGACAGGCCGCTCATGAGGGGAGCACCTTGAGCACCGCGGCGAGCAGATCGGCCAAGGTGAAGGGCTTGGTCACGAAGCCCGCGGCCCCGTCCTTGAGCAGCTGGTCGTAGATCTCCGATTGGGAGTTCGCGCTGACGATCAGCACCTTGGCCTTGGGGTCTTGGGCTCGCAGGGCTTTGAGAACGGCGAAGCCGTCGTCCTGGCCCATGGACAGGTCCAAGGTGACGAGATCGGGTTTTTTCTGCGCGTACGCGGCCACCGCCTCGGCGAGATTTTCGGCCTCGCCGGCGACCTCATGGCCGCTCATCGACAGGAATTCGCCGATGATCATGCGCGTGACCGGGCTGTCGTCGACGATGAGGACTTTCGCCACGCCCCCAGTGTAGCCGGGGGATCGGGCCGCGTCAATGACGGCCCGCTTTCCACTCGGCGATGCGGCTCTTGGCGTACTGATAGCCGATGTCCATGATCGGATCGATGCGCTTGAAGTCGAGCATGCCGTACTTCTCGATCGGCGGATGGAGGTACAGCGAGGCGTCGCGCTTCATGGTCTCGACCATGCGCACGCAGCTCAAGGCCGTGGTCCGGCCGAGGATCGAGAACATCGACGGGCTGTCGATCTTCGCGGCGTAAGGATTGACGCGGCTCCAAAGGAGATCCCACGGCGAGGGCCGTTCCGTGCAGGCGGGATCCGTGGCGAGGTCCACTCGCGGCGTGACGTCCACGGCGATCACCGGGCCGTCGCAGCGGCCGCGCATCACGTCCACGGGCACGTTGTCCAATACGCCGCCGTCGACGTACAGCTCGCCGCCGTCGAACAGTGGCGGCAGGATGCCGGGCACGGACATGCTCGCGCCGACCCAGCGCAGCAATGAGCCCTCGGACGGGACGTGAATCTCCGCGCGCGTCAGGCTGCTGGCCACGCAGAAGTAGTCGATCCAGAGGTCCTCGATGCGCGTGTCGCCGAACAGCTCGCGCGCCACCGACTCGTAGCGCCGGCCGCGGACGAGCGCCAGCATGGGACTGGTGTAGTCGCTGTAGGGCTTCACCTCGTTCCAGAAGCGCGCGTTGAAGTCGCGCATCTCCTGCCAGCCCAGGCCGAGCGCGTACTGCGCGGAGATGAAGGAGCCCATGCTCGTGCCGCCGATCATGTCGGGGACGACGCCCTCCTCCTCGAGCGCGCGCAGGACGCCGATGTGCGCAAAGCCGCGCGCGCCGCCGCCGCCGAGCACGAGTCCGAGCGCCTTGCCCGTCAGTATGCGCACGAGGCGCTCGAAGTCCCCGGCAAGCTCGAGGACCACGTGATGGCGCCGGTCCGCCGGGCGCAGACCCGTCCAAAGCCCGGATCCAGGGTAGCGCAGGCTCTTCGTTCCGTGCACGAGCACGACTTCGACGCGGCCGTGCGTGCGCTTGGACAGTTCACGCACGCGCAGCGCCTCGTTCGCGTCGGGCGCCCGGTCGCCGGGAACGACGAGCAGGACGATGTCGGCCTGGCGAAGGCACATGTCGGTCCACGCCGATGGTCCGGTTCCGGCGACGTAGAGCAGGAAGTCGTTCTTGGCCTCCTCCTCGTTGAACCAAGTCGAGGTTCGCCCCTTCCCGGTCTCCTCGTCCAGGCGCAAAGTCGGGCCGGATTTGTTCAGCGCCTTTTCGAGCCGGTCGGCGAACGCCCCGGCCGAAACGTCCGTCGTCGCGGGCACGACGGCGATCGTCTTCGGGACCTCGAAACGGCGCTTGCCGCGCAGGGCCTCCTGGTCGCGCAGGACGATGCGCCGAAGCAGCGGCATCATGGTCCGCGGGTGCTTTTCGACGAGAGAATCGAAGCCGGCGCGGGAGAGGCGCAGCAGTTCGGCGTCGCGGATCGCGCGCACCGTGGCCGAGCGCGGTGTGTTCGTGAGCAAGGCGATCTCGCCGACGACCTCGCCGCGCCCCGCCTCGCCGACCGTGCGGGGGCTCTTGCCTTCGCGGGAGATCGAGGCGCGAAGGCGCCCGGTGACGACGAGATAAAGGTAGTCCGCCTCGTCGCCTTCTCTAAATAAGACGTCCCCGCCCGCGAGGCGCACCGCCTCGAGCTCCCGGATCACCTCCGTGAGCGCCGACGCGTCCACCGCGCGGAACAGTTCGGTCGAGGCGAGAAACTCGAGCGGGACTTTCATCGGAAATCACTGTAGCCCCGTAGGGAGCGTTTGTCAACGGGACCGCAACTCCACTCGGGCACACGAAGCTTAAGACGGTATTATCTTGAGATAATCATGTCTCCAAGTCATGGCTGCATCAGAGCCATCGTGACGTAAGAGCGCCAAAATCAGGGGACATGGAGGACCGTAAGGCCTGATGGAAATGGGGACGCAGGGCCCAGAGCGGCGGCCCGCAGGCGCGGTAGAATACGCTATGACGATTTTCCGAGCCCTCCTTTCCTTAATTCTCGCCCTCCCCGCCGCCGCCCAGGTCCGGGTCGTTTCCGGCCTCTCCGTTTCAGGCGCTCCGGCTCCCGCCGTACTCGCCCCTGTTTCCGCCCCCTCGGCCCTCGCGCCCCTCTCTTCCGCGCTGACTCCTTCTTTGCTTTCCGCGGCGGCGCTGCCGGAAAAGCCTTCGGCCCCCGTTCCCGCCGCGGCGCCCGTCGCGGCCCGGACCGCCTCGGTCCTGCGCGACGACGCCGACCGCCTATACGCCTCGCTCGCCGCGATTCACTCGCGCGTGAAGGCCGGAGAGAAGGAATCGGCGCTCTCCGATCTCAAGCTGGCCTTGCTCGGCGACTTCGACGGCGTGGTCAAGACGCTCGCGGTCGCCGAGTCCGGCGACGAGCTGCGCGCGCGGATCAAGACCTTGCGCGCCGTCCGCGCGAAGGCGGAGAAGGCGCTCGAGAAGGCTCCCGCCGCTTCCCGTGCGGAGGCCTCGAAGGCCCTCGCCTCGGTGTCCGGCGAGCTCGGCGCCTATCAGCTGAAGGCGGCGCGCGAGCTGCTCGCCGCCTCCTCGCCCGTCGGCCCGCGCGCGGTCAAACGCAACGCCGCGCTGTGGAGCCTCGTCGGCGCGCACAACAGCGCGGCCGCCGCCGCGACCGAGGGCGCCTACCTTGAAGCGCTGGCCAGGGGCGAGGAGACCTTCGGCGACGGGCGGCCGTATCTCTACTGGAACCGCTGGCGCAACTTTCACACCGAGCTCAAGGCCGCCGCGCGCGACGCGCGCAACGGGCGCGGGAAGCGCGCCGCCGAGACGCTTCGCGACGCGGCCGCCGTCCTGCGCGGCACCGGAGACGGGAGCGACGCCGCGGCCGCCGCCGAGCTCGAGCGCATCGCCGCGGCCCCCGATTCCTCCGCCATACTGGCCGCGCGCGCGCTGATCAAGCACCCCGCGCTCAAGTCGCGCGCCCCGGTCGCCTACGCTGACCTCGGCGCGTCCCTGCGCGCCCTCGTCCACACGCTCGAGTCGGGACGCGCGGATTACCTCGAGACCGCGGCCTCCGAGGCGAACCTGCGCCGCGCCGCCGCCTTGCTGTCCTCGCCCCGCCCCTCGCCCGCCGAGCTCCAGCTCGCCGCGCGCCTCGCCGCGTCGGTGGACGTTTGGGCCAAGCGCGGCCGCGTGGACGCCAAGCGCACCGCCGCGCTGAACCTGGACAGCGCTTCGCTCGCCCTCGCCCGCGGGGACCGCGCGCTCGCCGCCAAGCATGTCGGCTGGGCCGCCGACGCCCTCGAGGAGCGCCGCGACGAGATCCGCCGCATCGGCCTGTCCGTGCGCGGACGTCTTCGGCGGGCGCTAGCCGTTTAGGCGGCTACCAGACGCGGCAAGTCTTCTTGGGGACCATCTTGTCCCCCGCCTTGCAGGAGAAGGCCTTCGCGAACTCGGGGGAATTCGACATGGGCCCGATCACGCGCTCGCGCGCGGAGGAGTGCGGATCGACCTGGGCGAGCATGCGCGCGACCTGCTCGGTGCGGTTCTGGCACCAGATCTGCGCGAAGCCCAGGAACACGAGCTGGCGCGGCGTGAAGCCCTGATACGCGGGTTGCTCTCCCTGCGCGTCGACGGCCATGCCCGCCACGCGCAGGCCGCCGTTGTCGGCCGTGTTCTCGCCCAAGGTCAGCTTGCCGTTGAGCTTCACTCCGGGGAGCGGCTCGTAGGAGCCGTACTGGTCCACGAAGCACTGGGCGCGGCCTTCGAACGCCTTCGCGTCCTCCGGCGTCCACCAGTCGGTCATATTTCCCTTCAGGTCGAACTTGCGGCCCTGGTCGTCGAAGCCGTGCGTGAGCTCGTGGCCGATCACGGCGCCGATCGCGCCGTAGTTGACCGCGTCGGGCATCGCCGGGTCGAAGAACGGCGGCTGTAGAATGCCGGCCGGGAAATTGATGTCGTTCATCTGCGGGTTGTAGTAGGCGTTGACCGTCGGAGGGGTCATGAGCCACTCCTTGCGGTCCACGGGCTTGCCGATCTTGCGCAGCTGCCGGAGGTGCTCGAACTCGATGGCCGAGCGCGCCGAGCCGACGAGATCCTTGCGGTCGATCTTGACGGTCGAATAGTCCCGCCACTTCTCGGGGTAGCCGACCTTGTTGACGATCGTGCCGAGCTTGGCGAGCGCCTTCTCCTTCGTCGCCGGCGTCATCCAGTCCAGGCCCGCGATGTCGTCCTTGAGCGCGGCCTCGACGGCGACGACGAGCGCGTCCATCTTCTTCTTCGTCTCGGGCGGGTAAGCCTTCGCCACGTAGCGACGGCCGAGGTCCTCGCCCAGCATGCGGTCGGCGAGCTCGACGCAGCGCTTCCAGCGCGGCTTGAGCTCCTTGGCGCCCGTCAGGCGGCGGCCGAAGAAATCGAAGTTCTCATCGACGAAGGCGCGTCCGAGCCAGGGCTGGGCGGCCGACAAAGTCCGCCAACGCAGGTACGTCTTCAGATCGTCGAGCGGAACTTCGCCGAGGAACTTCGCGAAGCCCTCGATGAAGCCCGGGGAAGAAGAGTTGACGTCCTTCCAGGACGGCCCGCCGGCGGCGTCGAAGTAGCGCTCCCAGGCGAAGCCTGGGCCCGACTTCGCGAGCTCCTCCCGGGTCATCTTGTGATAGGTGTTCATCGGGTCGCGGCGCAGGACGCGGTCCATCGAGACCTTGGCGAGCGCGGTCTCCACGCGCATCACGGCCGCAGCCTGCTCGGCGGCGAGCTTCGGCTCGGAGCCGGTGAGGCCGAAGGAGCGCGCGACGTGCCACTCGTAGCCTTTGCGCAGGTCCACGGACTTGGCGTCGTCCTTTAAGTAGTAGTCGCGATCCGGAAGGCCGAGGCCGGCCTGGTCGACGGCCGCGATCACCGACGTCGCGTCCTTGTAGTCCTGGTCCGAGCCGTAGCCGAAAAACGCGTTGACGCCGCCGCGGTGCAGGCGCCCGAGCAAGGGCGCGAGGTCGGCCGCCTTCGTCAACTCGCCGATCGCCTTGAACGCGGCGTCGAGAGGCTTGAGGCCCGCGGCCTCGACCGCGCCTTCGTCCATGCACGCGGCGTAGAGGGAGCCGGACAAAGTCGCGGGCGCGTCCTCGAGGGCGGCGCGCAGGATCAGCTTGTTGCGCTCGGCCAGTTCGTTGAAGCGGCCCCAGCGCGACTGATCGGAAGGGATCGGGTTCGACTTGAGCCAGCCGCCGCAGGCGTATTGATAGAAATCGCCGCAGGGCTTGGCCGCGAGGTCCATCGCGGCCGGATCGAAGCCGGAGATCGCCTTTAAGGCGTCCTCCGCGGAGGCGGAGACGCAAAGCAGCAGCGGCAGAAGCAAGTATTTCATCGTGGGCTCACTTGGAGACGATCAGTTTAAGGGAGATGCCGAGCAGGACGACGCCGAAGGCGCGGCGCAGGACTTCCTTCGGCAGGATGATCGCGAGCTTCGCGCCGAACAACCCGCCGAGGACGAAGCCCGCGCACAACAGGGCGGCGGCGCGCACGTCCACCATCCCGTTTTTGTAGTACGTCCAGGCCGCGAGGATGCCGATGGGCGGCAGAAGCATCGCCGTGCTCGTTCCTTGCGCCATATGCTGGGAGAAGCCGAAGAACAGGACGAGAATCGGCACGAGGATGATGCCGCCGCCGACGCCGACCATCCCGCTGAACACGCCCACGAGCAGGCCCGTGGCGACGAACGCGATGGGATTCATGCCGCCATTATAGCTTGAAGAACAGCGCCGCGTCCCGGGAGGGGCGCTCGAGCGTCCAGCCGAAGCGCTTCGCGAGCCAGGCCATGGTCTCGGGACGATAAAACGCGATATGGGTCGGATCGCGGTGATACCACCACGCCGGGAAGGCCGCGTCGTCCTCGAGCACTCCGGTCAGCACGCCGAGCGCACCGCCCGGCACGAGCAGTCCGTCGAGCCTCTTGAAGACCTCGGCGGGCCGGCGTAAATGCTCGGCGACCTCGGTGCAGGTCACGAAAGCGTACTTCGCGCGCAATGGCGCCTCGTCCGGCGAAAAATGCGGGTCGTAATCGCGCATCGTGAATCCGCGCTCGCGCATCATCACCGAAACGGTCGGCCCCGGCCCGCTGCCGAAGTCGAGCCCGCTCGCGCCCGGAGTCAGGCGCGCGGACAGCGGCGCCAGAAGTTTGTCGAGAAAGTCGCGGTACCCCGCGTCGGCGGGACTGTTCTGGTGCGTCTCGTAGCGCGCGCGCTCGGCTTCGGCCGACAGGTGTGAGGACGCGCTCGCGAAGGTCAGCGCACAGGTCCCGCAACGCAGGAACTCGCGGTCGGAACGATGGAACGCGCGCGCCGCGCCAGCGCACAGCGGGCAGGGCTCGCTCACCGGCGGAGGCTCTCCGAGAAGTCCGGAGCGCGTTCGCTCGGCGCGCGGCCGTTGATATGAAACCGCTCTCGGGCCTCGGCGAACGGAAGCGCGGTGTCGATGAGCCCGAGGCGGTAGGCGAGGCGGTCTGAGAGGCCGGGCAATACGGTCCCAATATGCGCGCGGACCTTCCTGTCGGCGATCCGGTTGAGGTGACGCTGGATGTTCGACAGGCAGGTGTTCGTGAACGTGTTGTAGAACTCGGGCTTGGCGCGCAGGTCCGTCGCGCGGACGAGCATGTCCGTGAACAGCTCCCGCACCTTCGCGGGACCGGCCTTCACTGGATACATGTAGACCTGGCTCTTGCGATGGTTGACGCGCAGGCCGATCGCGTCGGCCTCGTCGGCGACGACGTAGGTCACCTCGTAATTGTTGAACAAGCCCTTCCAGGGCGAGTACGACTCGCCTTGGACCTTGCGCACCTCGACCGATATGGAGAGGTGTCGGCCGTCCCGAAAATCGAAGGTCAGGAAGGTGTGCGCCATCAGCCCGGTCTTGCCGAAGGGCTCGACGATGAACCGGGCCTTTTCCACGTCCTTGAGATCGTAGGTCCGGTCCTCGAGCTTGACGTCGTAGTCCTTCGGGCTGCGGTAGGAGGCGTTGCGCACGTTGCGCACGACGACCTTGTCGCCGGAAAACTCGGCGTACGGAAGCACCGCGTTGTCGGCGGACCAGTTCCGGTCGTTGCGCGGGCTGCGGAACAAGCCGAGAGGGGCCGTGACGAGATTCGCTGCCTTGCGCCGCCAGCGGGCGAGTCCGGACGGACGCGCCGGGGAGACCGCCGCCTGCACCGCGCTCGCGGGACCTTCCGGTGCCGTCGCCGCGGACAGGCCTCCTTCGAAGCGTGCGCCGGCCGCCGCCTTCGCGGCTTCGACCGGGACATCGGGAGCGGGAGCGGCAGGGGCAGCGGGAGCGGCGGCCTTGGCCGACACGGCCGGAGCGGCGACGGCCGCGATCGCCGGGGTGAGTGAGGGCGCCAGGACGGGCGCGGCGAGACCGCCGGCCGCGGTCGGTGACGGAGCGGTCAACGAGCCGGCCGCCGTCCCCTCCGGGCCCACCGAGACGGCTTCGACTTTAACCGACGACGCGGCGAGGGCAGGGCGCGGAGCGGCCAAGAGCACGGCGAGCAGGAACGGGTTCACTATTCTATTTATAGCAGAGGCCCGGCATTCGCGAAAGGGCCCCTTGGGAAAGCGGGCGTGGGCCCTATTCGATCGGCTCGGCCAAGGTCGCCTCTTCCTTGGTCAACGACACGGCCGCCTTCAACGGCTCGGCGCGGATCGGGCAGTCGTGATCCGTGCACACCGCGCAGTACTTGCGGCGGCACGGATCGAGATGGGCGTGGAGTTCGCCCTCGAGCCCCACGGCCGCGATGAGCTTGTTCTCGAAGCGCTCGGTATCGTCGTGCGCCTCGGACACCGGGAGGTACTCGGGCACGACGAGGTGGATGTCGACGTGCGTGTAGCGGCCCGAGCGCATGGCGCGCAGGCCGTGCACCGTGATCACGCCTGTCTCGGACACGCCCCTCTTCAGCAGGCCGTCGAGGCCCGCCACGAGCGGGTCGATGATCTGCGAGTCCTCCTCGTCGAGCAGCGCCGCCGCCGACTCGCGCACGAGACGAAAGCCCGTCCGTCCGAGCAGGACGCCGACCGCCATCGCCACGAACGGATCGAGCCGGCTCCAGCCGGTCGCGGAGACGAGCAGAAGCCCGGCGAAGATGCCCAGCGTCGTGTAAAAATCCGAGAGCACGTGATGGCCGTCCGCCTCGAGCGTCTTGGACTTCAGCCGCCGCCCGGTGCTGAGCAGGTACCAGCCGAGCAGGCCGTTGAGGGCTCCGGCGCCGATGTTCAGCGCCATGCCCAGACCGAGCGCGCGCAGCTCGACGCCCCGGATCAGCGCCATCGTCGACTCGTAAAAGATGATGAGGGCGGCCAGCGAGATGAGCCCGCCCTCGAAGGCCGCGGCGAAATACTCCATCTTGCCGTGGCCGTAAGGATGGTCCTTGTCGGCCGGCTGTCCCGCGAAGATCACCGCGCCCAGGCCGAAGGCCGCGGCCACGACGTTGACGATGCTCTCGAGGGCGTCCGACTGCAGCGCCATGGAGCCCGTCAGGTAATACGCGGCGGCCTTCAGGCCGAGGATCACGGTCCCGCCCGCTAACGAGACGCTGATCGCGCGGACGCGCTCTCGCTGGGCGGGATCCGTGTTCGCCATTTATTCCAGAACGAGCAGTTGGCCGCCGACGTGCCCGGCGTGGATCGGGCAGAACACCCGGAACAGGCCCGCCTTGTCGGCGGTGAACTCGACGACCTTGGTGTTGTCGCCGTCCTTGTTGTCCACGGAGGCCTTCGTCGACGGATAGCCGTCGATCTCGAAGGCGTGGACGCCCGAGGGCGCGGTGTTGATCAAGGTGATGCGGACCTTCTCGCCCTTCTTGACGATGAAGGTCGAGGGAGTCCAGATTTTGTTGCCCTTGACCTCGATGTTGACCGACTTGAACTCGCGGCCGGCGAACGGCGCGGGAGCGGCGGGCGCCTTGGTCTCGGCGGCGTAGGCGAGGGCGGCGGCGAGGACGACGGTCGCGGCTAAAATCATCTTCATGAATGCTCCTCCGGGGCCGCGGGAAGCGACCGAGCCCCGATCATAGACGATCGCCGGGGGGGCCGTCCAGGGCGAGCGGGTCCCTATTTCTTGTAGTTGTAGTAGTGCATGTTCCCGAGCGCGACGACGAGCGCGCGCGACTGGCCCGGGATCATCTCGTACTTGGGCTCGGTGGTTTCCGTGTGATAAGTCGTCAGGCGCGCGCGCGAATAACGGTATTGGGAATAAAACGCGTTCTCCGCCCCCTTCTCCCAGTGCGGCGTCGGCGAGCAGCTGAAGCCCTTCGGCAAGCCCCCGGCCCCGGTCCCCTTCAGCCCCTTGCAGCCGGCGAGGATATCCTGCGGCGAGGGGCCGCTGGTGCCGGGATAGTTCGGGTTGCCGTCGGCGATCGAGACGCTGAGCTTATCGTCCGTGATCTGGTCGCCGAACGACGACTTCAGCAGGCCGACGAGGACCTTCGCGCGGGCCTTGGCCAAATCCTGGAAATGATTCTTGTCGGTCGTGGCGCCGAGCTTGTACAGGGCGCAGGACGCTTCGACGTCGGCATGAGTGACGCCCGCGCCGGGCTTCGCGGCCTGCTGCCTGAAGGCGGCCGCGAGCTTCTGCTCCATGCCGGGGCGCAAGACGGCCGTATCGGGCTCGAAGCCGACGTCGATGTCCATGGTTTTCTCGTCTTGAACGAGTTTTACGCTCCCCGCCGACACCAGCTTGGCGCTTTCCGGCGTGATCGTCTCGACCGGGCCGATGCGCGTGAGCCCCCCGAGCCCGATCTTCGCGAGCTCCGACTGCAGGAGCTGGGTGTACTGCTGCTCGGCTAAGCCGACGTCGGGCGTGCCCGGGTCGAGCGCTCCGGCGACGCCGACGACGCGGTTGATCTCGGCTTCGGAAGGGCCGGTGACCCACTCGACGGTCAGGCTGAAGATGCGCATGTCCTTCTTCCCCGCCGCGCCGGAGTCCCGGCGCTTCTGCACCGCCGCGCGCACCGCCGCGACGTAGCGGTCGGCCAGCTCGCGAACGAGCTTCTTGCGGTTCTCGTCCAGGTCTTTGAACCGGGAATTCTTGATCAGCATGTCGAACACTTTCGCGCCGTCCAAGAGATCCTTGTCCTGGACGCCGGCGACGTTGTGGGAGACGACGAGCTCGCGCTGAATGTCGCCGCGCTTCTGAGCGAAAGCGCCGGATGAGACGAACAAAGACAGGGCGGCGAGGACGAGGGCGCGCATGGGAGTTCCTCCGTGACGTCCGAGCGACAGTATAGGCCCGAAGACTTGGGGTGTCAATAGACGCCGAAAACGCTAATATTGGCCCGTGTCCGACCCGCTCGACGCCCTGAAAGACCTGTTCCGCGCAAAGTTCGGCGAGTCCGCCTCCCTCGTCCCGGTCCGGGCCGAGGGCTCCAACCGCCGCATCTACCGGCTGAGCGGGGCCGGCCGCACGGCCATCGGCGTGCTCAACGACGATTTGAAGGAAAATCGCGCGTTAATCGACTTTTCCAAGCACTTTCACAAAAACGGAATTCCGGTGCCGGAATTTTACGGCGAGAACGCGAACTGTTCGGCCTATCTCGAAGAGGATCTGGGCGACCTGGCTCTGTTCCAGTTCCTGAGCAAGAAGCGCACCGCCGCCGGGTTTCCTCGCGACGTCGTCGCTTCTTACCAAGACGTCGTGCGCTGGCTCCCCAAGATCCAGATCGTCGCCGGCAAGACCGCCGACGACAAGTGGTGCTATCCCCGCAAGAGCTTCGACAGGCGGTCGATGCTGTGGGACCTGAATTACTTCAAATATTACTTCCTGACCTTGGGCGGCATTCCCTTCCACGAAGAACGGCTCGAGGAGGACTTCCAGGTCTTCGCCGGCTATCTGCTCGCCGCCGAGCGCAAGCACCTGCTCCTGCGCGATTTTCAATCGCGCAACGTCATGTTGCGCGACGGCAAGCCGTACTTCATCGACTACCAGGGCGCCCGCCGCGGCGCCTTGCAGTACGACATAGCGTCTCTTTTATACGACGCGAAGGCCGACGTGCCTTTCGAACTCAGAGACGAGCTCTTGGATCTCTACATAGCCGAAGCGTCCAAGCATGCCAAGATCGATAAGCGCGAGTTCAAAAAATACTTCCCCGGCTTCGTCCTGATCCGCATCATGCAGGCCATGGGCGCCTACGGCCTGCGCGGCTTCCACGAAAAGAAGCCGCTGTTCCTCCAAAGCATTCCCTACGCGATCCGCAACATCGAACATGTCCTGCTGACCTCCGGCTTGCCGGTCGAGGTTCCGGAGCTGATGGGCGTATTCAAGCGCCTCGTCGGCTCCTCCGCCCTGCGCCAGTTCGGGTCGGCCAAGCTCAAGCTCACCGTGCGCATCCAGAGCTTCTCCTACAAGAAAGGCATGCCCAAGGACGATTCAGGACACGGCGGCGGCTTCGTGTTCGATTGCCGTTGTTTGCCGAATCCGGGCCGATTGGTCGAATTCAAAGCTTCGTCCGGGTTGGATGCCCCGGTCGTCGCCTTTCTATCAAAGGAAGACGCCGTCGACCGCTGGGCGCGCTCCGCGTTCTCCTTGGTCGACCAGACCGTCGAGGATTACGGCCGCCGCAACTTCACCGACCTGTTCGTCGCCTTCGGCTGCACCGGCGGCCAGCACCGCTCGGTGTACCTGGCCGAGCGCCTGGCCAAGCATCTGCGCGACCAGGGCGTGTCCGCCGTGGTCGCGCACCGCGAGACGAAGAGCTGGCCGAAGGCATGAAGGCGCTGATCCTCGCCGCCGGCGTCGGCTCGCGCCTCAAGCCTCTGACCGACACGACGCCCAAGGCGCTCATCCCGGTCGGCGGCGTGCCCATGCTCGAACGCACGGCGGTCCGGCTGAAGGCCGCGGGCGTTAAATCCATCGTCGTCAACGCGCATCACCTCCCGCGCCAAATCGCCGACTTCTGCGCGGGTCTGTCCAAACGCCTCGTCATCCCGATCTCGGTCTCGCGCGAGGACGATCTGCTGCTCGACACCGGAGGCGCGATCAAAAAGGCGTCGGCTTTGCTCAAAGGCCGGGAGCCGTTCTTCGTCCACAACGCGGACGTGCTCACCGATCTCGATCTCAAGGCCCTGCTCAAGGCCCACAAGGACACCGGCGCGCTGGCGACCTTGTCCGTGCGCGAGCGCGAGAGCGGCCGGGCCTACCTCTTCGACGCGAAAGGCCGCTTCGCCGGCCACGATCGCGGCGAGGGCAACGTCACCTGGGCCAAGGGCCCGGTTCCCGACGCCCGGCGGCTTCCCTTCGACGGCATCCACGCAATCTCGCCCGAGCTTCTCGACAAGATCACCGAGAGCGGCGTCTTCTCGATCACCAAGACGTATCTGCGGCTCGCGGCCGCCGGGGCTGATATCCACGGATTCCGCGGGGACGCCTGGGAGTGGTACGACATCGGCGACGCGCAGAAGCTGGCGGCGGCCGAGGCGTGGGCGTCCCGCCCTACCTGACCTCGAACGGCACAATAGGCCGGACGCGCAAGGATAGTCGGCAGCCCAACGCCGCAACGAGCTTCTCCAACGTCCTGAGACGAATATCCTGACCCGCCTCGGATTTGGCGACATGGGACTGCGCCATGCCAGCTCGCTCTGCCAATCCCTTTTGAGTCCATCCTCGCATGAGCCGCAAACGTCTCAGCAGGATTCGCGCGGGCCAGTCGAGCGCGCCCTCCGGAGACCAAAATCCCTGAGCGTCGATCGGCGCTCCGCGGGAACGCAACAGCCGTTCTATGACCTCATCCGGAGCTTCGTTTGACAGCGTATTTTCCTCTTCCGTCATGCTCCCCCCTTGATCTATCCAAATAGACAATCACTCGTCCCGGTGCTAGTAAAAGTCTATCTAGATAGATCGCGCACCTGGGCTCGCTTACCAGACGATTGCCCCCCCTAAAAAGTTCCATGCCGTATGTGGAAGCTTGGTAGAATGTGCGTGTGGAAGAGTCCCGCCCCGAGCCGCCCGAGTCCGAAGAGCCCAAAGGCGTCTTCCCCCCTAAGCCCAAGCTCACCGGCCGCCCCAAAGGCCACGAGCTCCCCATTCCCTGGGTGCGCCTACGCTCGACGGCCTCCGGCCATCAGCTCTATAAAAGGATGCTCGGCGAAGTCGATCCCAAGGCCCGCCCTGGCGACATCGTCGCCGTGTACGACCGCTTCGACGCCCCGTACGGCGTGGCGCTCTTCAACCCGCGCAGCCTGATCGCCCTGCGCCTGCTCTCGCGCGGAGTCGGCACGTTCGACGCCGAGACTTTTTTTAATGAACGGATAGCGACGGCGGTGACTTTTCGACGGACCATTCTAGACCTCGACGCTCGCACGGACGCCTATCGACTCGTGCACGACCACGGCGACGGACTGCCCGGACTCGTCGTCGACCGCTACGGCGACTGCATCGCCCTCGAGTTCTACTCGCTGGGCATGTTCAAGCAGGTCGCGCGCATCGAACGCGCGCTCAAGATCCACTTCCCGAACGCCCGCTTCTTTCATCGGGCTTCGCCTCACACGCAGAGCATGGAGGGCTTCACGCTCGACGTTAATAAGGGAACGGGCACGCGCGTAAAGGAAAACGGCGTGACCTTCATCGTGGACCCCTCAACCGGCTACAAAACCGGCTTTTTCACCGACCAGCGTGAGAACCGCGCCGCTCTCACGGCCTTCACCAAGGGCAAAAAGGTCCTCGACGTGTGCTCCTACACCGGCGGCTTCGCATTATACGCGAAGAAGCTAGGCGGCGCCGAGGAGGTCACCGCGATCGAGCTCGATCCCGACGCAGCGGCGCTGCTGAAGATGAACGCCAACGCCAACCAGCAGCGCATCGACGTGGTCTGCGCGGACGCGTTTCCGTATCTGCGTCAGGCCGCGATGAACGCCAAGCGCTACGGCGTGATCGTGCTCGACCCCTACAAGCTCATCGCCAACCAGGAGGGTTACGCCCTCGGGCGGCAGAAGTACATCGATTTGAACCGCCTCGGCATGGTCGTATTGGAACCCGGCGGCATTCTCGTGACGTGCTCGTGCTCGGGCATGGTGTCCTGGGACGAGTTCACGCAGTTCGTGCGCACGGCCGCGGGTTCGGCGGGCCGCCGCGTGCAGATCTTCCGCAAGAGCGGCACGGGCCCCGATCACCCGTTCACCGCGGACCACCCCGAAGGCGAGTACTTGAAGGTCTTGTGGTGCCGCGTCTTATAGCCGTCGCCGCCGCGGCGTTCCTCGCCGCCGGCTGCAACGAGATCCGCTACCAGACCGCGCGCCTGCGCAAAGCCGCGCCGCCTCTCGAGGTCCCCAAGCTCGCCGCGCTGCCCGATCATCGCGTGACCTACGACTGCAAGATCGGCGAGCCGTTCGACGTCTACTTCCCGCCCGGAGGCGTCGGCGCGGCGCTCACGCTCGGCGGCGAGGACTTCGCGCTGCGCGAGATCGAGACCGTCGCCGGCAAGCGCTTCGCCGACGAGCACTTCGAGCTCTACATGAAGGAGAACGGCTCCGTCGACCTCACCTCCGACGAGAAAAAGATCCGCTCCGACTGCCGCGTTCGCTGAACTTACCCCCCTAAAAATATTCGCGTAGGTCCAAAGACTACCTGTATACATGGGCCCTTCGGCCCTGGTATGATATTGATAATGGAATATCCTTTGGGCAGAACCTGTAATCCCTGGAATTTGGCCGGGGAGCATCCACGCCCGAACCGAATTCGGGCACGCCAGGAGAATGGACAACACGTCCGTTCTTCTGGCTTTTTTATTTGCCGGAAGCACGGACAGATGGAGGCAACAAGATGAAAAGAAAACTGATAGCGCTGACGCTCAGCCTGCTGATCGCAGGCGCGCCGGCCGCTCAAGCGCAAGGACGCGACCGCCAGCCCGGACAGGGCCATGGCGGCGGCGGAGGGCAGCAGCCCGGACGTCAACTGCCTCCACGCCAGGAACCTCCGCGTCAGCAGCCTCCTCGTCAGGAGCCGCCTCGCCAGGAGCCTCCGCGCCGCGAACCTCCTCGTCAGCAGCCTCCCCGTCAGGAGCCGCCTCGCCAACAGCCGCCTCGCCAGGAGCCTCCGCGCCGCGAACCTCCTCGTCAGCAGCCTCCCCGTCAGGAGCCGCCTCGCCAACAGCCGCCTCGCCAGGAGCCTCCGCGTCAGGAGCCGCCTCGCCAACAGCCTCCTCGTCAGGAGCCCCCGCGTCAGCAGCCTCCCCGCCAGGAGCCGCCTCGCCAAGAGCCCCCGCGTCAGCAGCCTCCCCGTCAGGAGCCGCCTCGCCAGGAGCCTCCGCGTCAGCAGCCTCCCCGTCACGAGCCGCCACGTCACGAGCCGCCACGTCACGAGCCGCCACGTCACGAGCCGCCACGTCAGGAGCCGCCTCGCCAAGAACCGCCGCGTCAGCAGCCTCCGCGTCAGCAGCCTCCCCGTCACGAGCCTCCTCGTCAGCAACCGCCCCGCCAGCAGCCGCCCCGTCACGAGCCGCCGAGGCAGCAGCCCCCGCGTCAGGAGCCTCCTCGCCAGCAGCCGCCTCATCAGCGGCCGCCGGTGATCGTTCCTCCGCGAAACGGCGGCGGTCATCAGCCCGGTCAGCCGGGACAGCCGAACGAACCGCGCCGCGGAGGACGGGTCATGCCGATCCCTCCCAAGCCCATCGACAACGGCGGCCTCATCGACCCGCGCCGTCACGGTGACGGTCGGGCGCACACCCCGCCCAACCGCGGTTGGGACGGCAATCCGGTGCAGCAGCGTCAGTGGCAGGACAACCGGGGCCGCTACATCCCGCCGAGCCACAATCACGTGACCATCATCAACAACACGACCGTCATCAACAACATCAATCACGTCCACCGCGGGTGGAACGTGAATGATCACGGCTACAGCTGGTACGACTGGAACGGCTACCGCACGTGCCATCGCTATGACACGTACGGTTACCACTGGTGGGGCTTCTACGTCGGCAGCGACTACTTCTGGACCCGCTACTACAGCGGGCGCCATTGGTGGTACGATCCCTACTACAACCGCTGGGTGTACCTGCACGACGGCCGCTGGTGGTGGCAGGATCCCGTCTACCCCACCGTGGTCTACGTGATCATCGACAACAACTACTACCGCTACCAGGACAACGCGGGCACCATCATCGTCAAGCCTGATCCGACGCCGCCCGTCGTCGTTCCTCCCGCGGATCCGACGCCGCCCACGACGCCCGCTCCCACTCCGGCGCCGGACGACGAGACGATGTACAGCGTGGATGGGACGCGATCGGTGCAGATTCTCGGCGCCGCGAAGGAAGCGTACCTCTACGACCTGACCGCCACGGATCCGAATTCGCCCGCGGCGGGCGGAAAGTGGCTGGGAACCGGCGTGAAATCGGCCAAGTTCGTTTACGACGACAAGCACGAGGCCGACGGCACGACGACCCAGGTCATCCGGCAGATCGAACTCGACTACGTTGATCCCACGATCGCGGCGGTCGCCGACGTCAACGGCGAGCGCAAGATCACGATCACCGGAACCGAGCGCTCGGCCGACCTGTACAATCTCGCCGACGAGAAAGCGCCCGCGCAGTACCTGGCGTCCGGCGTCAGCGAGATCAAGCTGGTCAACAGCGAGAGCACGAACGCGGCCGGCGAAACCGTCCGCGCGCTCAAGCTCGTGATCGTCACGGCCAAGGACGACGCGGGCGCGGACTCGCTGCTCCTGTTCAACCGGGACGGAGGGGTCTACGACCCGTCCGCGACTCCCGCGCCGCCGGAGGGGACGCAGCCGCCCGCGCCCTCGCCCGTCGAGCGGATGAAGTCGTCCGCGGCGTTCAACACCCTGACGTCGGGAAATCTGGGCTGGTAGAGCCGGAAGTCCCAAACGACCGCCCCGGCCGAGAGGTCTAACGACCCTTCCAAGGCCGGGGCGGTTTTCTTTTATACTAGAGGGCGATGACGACCTGGATCGGCGCCGCCGTCTTCCTCGCCGCGCTCTGGCGGCTGTGCCTGAGCCGGTATGCCGCCGTCGGCTGCTCGTACAAGGCGAAGGCCCTGGCCTCGGGAATATTCGTCTCCGGCCTCGACCTCGAGCCGAACTCCGCTCCGGACGTCTCCGACGACGCGTATAAGATCATGCGCCTGTTCCACGCGCGCGTGGACCGCGACAAGAAAACCGTCACGGCGTCCTTCTTCGGCCTCCAGCCGCGCGTCGCCGCTTGGCGGCCCGGCTTCGGCGCCGCGCTGACTCCCGGCCCCCTCCCGGCGGCGCCCGCGCCGGCGATCAAACGGCGTTCCGCCGAATTACCCTTGGCCGAGGTCCCTGCGCTGAGTCCCATACTCGACGCGGCCTTCACCGAGCCGGGGCCGACTCCCCGCCGAACTCGCGCTGTGCTTATCCTCAAGAACGGCGTTATCGCCGGCGAGCGCTACGCTCCCGGCTTTTCGGCGGAGACCCCGCTCAACGGCTGGTCGATGACGAAAAGCGTGATGGGATCCTTGATCGGGATACTCGCCAAAGCCGGCACGCTGAACCTGGCGGACAAAAACCTGCTCCCGGAATGGGCGGACGACGGACGCCGTGACATCGCGCTTGAGGATCTTCTGCGCATGCGCTCCGGCCTGCGCTTCTCCGAGGTCTACTCCAGCCCGTTTTCCGATGTGACGCGCATGCTCTACAACGACGGCTACGACGCCGGCGGCTTCGCAGCCTCTCGTCCGCTCGAGGCCCCGCCCGGGACGAAATGGCAGTACTCGAGCGGCACGACGAACATCCTCTCGTTGATCGCGCGTCGCAAGCTCGGCGAAGCTCAGTATCCCTCCTGGCCGCGCCGCGCGTTGTTCGATCCGCTCGGAATGGACAGCGCCGTATTCGAAACCGACGCGGCCGGCACCTTTGTCGGTTCCTCGTACCTGTTCGCGACCGCGCGCGACTGGGCGCGCTTCGGCGCGATGGCCGCCGCCCCCGGAGTCTGGAACACGTTCTCGACGACTCCTACGCCGCAGGCCCCGGACGGCAAGTACGGCGCGCATTGGTGGCTCAAGCTGCCCAAGGAGCTCGGCGGAGAGACTCCCGCCGCCGCGAAGATCCCGGCCGACGCCTTTCATGCCCTCGGCCACGAGGGGCAGTGCTTGACCGTGATCCCCTCGCGCGGGCTCGTCATCGTGCACCTCGGATTGTCCATCGACATCAAGGCCTGGGATCACGCGGCGTTTCTCGCCGGCATCCTCGACGCGATTCCCGCCTGATTCGGCTGCCCTCGCAACCCGCCTTATCCACAAGCAGCGACTTCAGTGTTGTCGACAACACCAAACCCGTCGTCTGTGGATAACTCGGATAACGCCGCCGGGTTTTTTTGATACATTGCGCCATGGAACACCGCTGCCTCTCGCCGTGGAAGGGCGCCGTCGTGGGCGGATTGATCGCGTTCGTCTGGACGCCCGTATCCTGGATCGTCCTTCCGTTCCATCAACGGACGGTCCGCGCGCTTGCGAATCCGGCGGCCGTCGTGAGAGTTCTTGAAGCCGGCTCGATCGAACCGGGAACTTATCGTCTGGCGCCGGAGGGCGAAGGGAACCGGCTCGAGCAGCCGACCGTATTCCTGTCCTACTCCCGCCCGGGAACGCGCGGGACGGCCGCGAGCCTGCTCGCGGGACTCGCCGCCCAAATGATCGGCGCTTTCTTCTGGACCTGGATTCTCGGCAAGATTCCCGGACTGACTCTCAAGGACGCGGCGATGTACGGCCTCTTCTTCGGCCTGTGCCTCGGAACGCTCGGGGCGATTCCCAACGCGGCGTGGGGGAATTTCTCCTGGTCCTTCGCCGCGGTGCAGCTCGTCGACGCCGCGATCCTCTGGACTTTGGCCAGCATGGCCTTGTCGCGCTGCTACGCGCGCGCCTGCGCGCTCCCGGCCTAGTTGCAGCTCGAGTATTCCTTGCCGCCGGCGTTGAGGATCGGGTAGCCGTTGGAGTTGCGCGAGACCTTCAGCTCGGCGTCCCCTAGCTCCCCGGCGCCCTCCGACAGCAGCATGGTCGAGAGCTTGTCGCTTCCCGCCTTCTCCGCGGGAGGAGCCTTCGCGGCCTTTCCCGCTTTGGCCGCCGAGCGCGTGTAGACCTCGGATTCGCCGTCCATCGTGACCGTCAAGACGTTGCCCCGGATCGAGTACGACATCGTCTCCGTCTCGCCGTTCGCGTACGTCAGGCGCAGAGTTTTCCCGTCGGCGATCCACTTCACTTCGTCGCTCCCAATGCGCGCGGTGTGGTCGGCTCGCACGACCGAGGCCGGAGCGCCGTCCTTGTCCCATGAACCGATCAACGCATCCGCGGCGAAGGCGGGCCGGGCGAACAGGGCGATGAGAAGCAGAAGCTTGGCTGCCATTATTTTTTGAGCGTCTTGAACGTCAGGTCCTGGAAGATGATCCCCAAGCCGAGATAGTCCCCCCGCCGGTTCTTGACCTGAAGCGTGCTGTAGCCGATGGTCAGCGGCGCGTCGCCGTGGAGCACGTTGACCTCGGCGCGGTGGACGGTCTTATGCGTGGCGAGCACGTCGCGCACGACTTCCATCAGGGCCGGAAAACTTCCCAGAGCCTTGTGGTACTCCATACCGATGAGCTTGTTGACATCGGGTAAGTGCAGGATGCGGCCGGCGGTCGGGTTGACGTAGACGACCGTGCCCTCGAGGTCGACGCTCAGGAATCCGCCCGTGAGGTTGTCGAGTATGCTCTGGTAGTACTCGTTCTGGTCGTGCATGATCAGGCCACGGCCGCGTCGATCGCCTTCAGGACGTCCGCGGTCAAGGTCTTGCCGGAGGCGGCCGCGTTTTCGACGACCTGGGCGGGCCGGCTGGCGCCGATGATCGCCGAGGAGACCTCGGCGCGCCGCAGCACCCACGCGAGCGCCAGGTGCGGCAACGTCATCCCCGCCTGCTCCGCGATCGGCCGCAGGCGATCGACCTTGGCGAGTACGCCGTCGGCGGTCCAGCGGCTCATGAAGCCGCTCATCTCCGGGCTCATCGCCCGCGAGTCGGCCGGCGGAGGCGCGCCGCGCTTGTACTTGCCCGTCAGCACGCCCTGCGCGAGCGGCGACCAGACGATCTGGCCGATTCCGTTGGCGGCGCACAACGGGAACACGCCCGGCTCATGCTGGCGCCACAGAATCGAGTACTGCGGCTGGCTTGAGACGAACTTGGCCAGACCCGAGAGCTTGAGCGCCGCGGCGATCTGCTGCGGCGACCACTCGCTGAAGCCGAGCCAGCGGACCTTGCCGGATTTGACCGCCTCGCCCAGCGCCTCCATCGTTTCTTCCAGCGGCGTCTCGTCGTCGTAGCGGTGGCACTGGTACAGATCGACGAAGTCCGTCTTCAGACGCTTGAGCGACGCGTCGAGTTGCTTGCGTATCTGCGCGCGCGAAAGCCCCTTGTCCGCGTCCGTCATCGGGAAATAGAGCTTGGTGGCGAGGACATAGGAGGAGCGCTTCCGATCCTTCAGCGCCCGGCCGAGGAACTCCTCGGCGGCCCCGATCCCGTAGATGTTCGAGGTGTCGATGAAATTGATCCCGGAGTCGAAGGCGGCGTCCACGCAGGCGCGGCCGGCGGAGTCGTCCACGCCCGCGCCGAAGGTGAGCCAGGAGCCCAGGGAAATCTCGGAGACCGAGAGGTCGCTCGCGCCGAGCTTGCGGTATTTCACCGTGAGGTTTTATCAAATCCGGCGTCGAGTGAGGCGGCTAGGCGGGCGACGGCCCGGACCTTCGAGGCCTTCCCCGCCTTGAGCACGGTGCGCGCCTCGTTGCGGGAGCCCGCCCGAGCGGCCTGGCGCAAGGCGACCAAAGACGGATAGGCCAAGGTGACCTCGTCGCCGAGGGCGCCGCCTTCGGCGGATCTCTTAGAGCAGTCCGCCAGGCTCAGGCACGGCGGCTCGGCGGCCACTTCGAGAATAAACGCCCAATCTGCCGACTCCGTCAGATTCTTGCCGAGAAGGTAGACGATGGTCCCGCGCTCGTTGAGGCGTTCCCTCGGCGTTGAGCGGTATTTTGCGCGGAACAAGCGCTTCGCGTCCGGGGAGAGGCCGAGAAAATCACGGTCGAGCCGCGGGTCATTGTCGTTGCGCGAGGCGAGAATTTCCTCGAGCTCGCGCAGTTGGACGAGCTCAGGCAAACGCGACAACTCCGAAGAGGACCTTGGCCGACCGAAGTACAGCGCCGCCACGAGTAGGATGCCCGCCGCCAGGGCGGCGCGCGTCACTGCTTGAAGTCGTCCTTCATTTGCCGCTTCGCGTCCGCGTCGATGATGCGGCCGAGCTGGTCGTCGGCGTACAAGCCCGCGTCCATCTTCACCTTGTCGGTGCAGTTCGCGCAGTTCAGGGAGATATTCTTGAGCATGATGGTCGACGACCCGTAAGAGCCCAGCGGCGTTTCGTCACAGGCCGGTTCTCCCGCCAACACGGCCCCGGTCCAGATGCTCTTCATGTCCTTGCCGTTCTCGTCCTTGAACGGCTCCGGGCAGTAGGCGTGCGACCAGTTGCCGCTCTTCGTCTCCGTGTGCCGGGCCTCGTGGAAGACGACCATCATGCGCGAGATCTGAGGATGGCTGAAGCGGATGAAGTTCTGCGTCAGCCACATCTTGGACGGATTGCGAAACGGAATCACACAGGCGACCGCGTTCGAGCTGCCGCAGGAGTTCATTCCGATCGCCGTGACCCGCGTCTCGAAGAACTTCGTGTAGTCCGCGCCGTTGACCGAGCCGAAGATCTTCTTATGCAGGGCGGAGGCCTTCTCGCCCGCGATTCCTTTGATGAACTCCAGGTCGGCGCGCATCTGCTTTTGAATGTCGGCGGGCACGTCGGCGTCGAAGGTGAAGCCCCGGCCGGTGCGCGGCTGGAAAGGGAATTTCTTCGCGGCGACCGCCGCCTCTTCCTTCGTGAAGTAGTAGAGGTCGGAGCCCTGGCGCGCCTGGGACGCCGCTTCCTGCATCGCCTCGATATTCGGTTGCGGCGCCGCGGGCGCCGACCATTCTCCGGCGTACGAGGCGGTTGCGGCGGCTAACACGATGATGGCGGCTCGAAGCATGGAAACCCTCCCCCGGCAAGCCCGGGTATACCATATTGTGGTCCGGGCGGCCCATGGCCGCCTGGGCCTTTCGGCCTACTTTTTTTGGGGGGTACGCGACGCCTTCAGAGAGGCCTGCGTCTTGTAGTCGCTGACGATCGTCAGAACCTGGTAGGGAGCGGCGCCGCCCAGCGCGACCGTCGAGCCGGCGACCGTCAGCTCGAGGTGAACCGCCTGACCGCTCCAGACGCAGCGCGCGCCCTTCGGGCAGGGCGAGTTGGTGAAGCCGAGGATGCGGACGGACGCGTCCTCGCCCTTGAGCGCGGCGACTTCTCCGAGCCGCAGGACGAAGGTCTTGCCGAGCTCCACGACGATCTTCTTGGGCGCGGCGTGAGCCGCCGCAGGCGCGCACAGCGCGAGTACGAGAAAAAATCGGGTCATGATCACTGAGCCTCCTCTAATACCGCCGCCAAGGCCGTCGTCACCTCGGCCATCTTCTCATAATCGAGCGTATCGGGCACGTCGGTCGACTCGTGATAGTTCGCGTTGCGGTAGAACGCGGTGTCGGAGACCATCACCGCGGGAAAGCCCAGCTCCCAGAAGTTCAGCTGGTCGGACAACGCGAGGCTCGAGAACGGCCCGGGCAGAATCGAGCAGATGAGCGGAAACCGCGAGGCGCGCTTCCAGGCCAGCTCAAAACGGCTCAATAACCCACGGCTGGAGACGTCGCCGACGGCGCCGATGAAGTCGCCGTGATCCGGGAAAAACAGCTGCAGGAACGGCGGGTACAGCTGCGAACCCGGCCGGGAGTTGAAGTAGCCGAGCGTCTCGAGGACGACGGCCCCGTGCACGCCGACGCCGTCGTCCTTCAGGCGGCTCGCGTAATGCCAGCTGCCCATGTTGCGCGAACCGAAGGAGGGCGGCTCCTCGGTGCCGAACGCGACGAAGCGGATCTCGCGTCCCGGGTGCCGCTCCTTCATCAGGCGCGCCAGCTCGAGAAGGACGGCGACGCCGCTGGCGTTGTCGTCCGCGCCCGGCGTCCCCGGGGCGGAGTCGTAATGCGCGCCCACGATCCAGGCCCCGCGCGGCTCGGGCGAGCGCACGCGCAGCGCCGCCTCCACGTTGTGAAAGGCCGTGCCGTTGGTAACGCCGGGCATGAAGCGCGACTCGTACGGCAGGATTTTCGGCGCGTAGCCGGCCGCCGTGAGACGGCCGCGCACGTAGTCGCGCGCGCGGTCGCGGCCCTTGAGGGAGAAGGCGTCGCGCTCGCCGATCGTCTGGGAGAGCATGACGACGTGCCCGCGCAAGCGGGCGGCGAGCTCCGAGAGCTCCTTCGGGTCGCGGACCGGTCCTTTCGGAGCCATCGTGAGCAGGTAGGCGCGCCGCTTCGCCGGGTCGGTGACCAAAGTCAGAGGGCCCACGACGAACCGTCCGATTCCGGCGAGCACCGCGACCGCCGCGGCGATCCGGAGCGCGCTCGCCGCGAGCCTCGGGCCCAACGGTCCCGCGGGAAGGGAGGGGTCCTTTCCGGTCCGGCGCTTCGCGAGCCACGAGTCGACGCGCGCAGCCGCCCCGAGCGGAAGGACCACGCACACGATCGTCCCCAAAGCGATGATCGCGTACTCGTTGGCCGTCGCCTGCACCGCGAGCGCGGCCATGACCCCGAGCGAGGCGATCAGGAAGGGCGCGCTCGCGCGGCCGAGCCAGAACAGCGCGGCCAGGATCGCGAACAGCAGGCCGGAGAGCCAATGCGTCAGGTGCAGACCGCGCAGGACCAAGGCCAGCGCCCAGAGCAGGGCCCCGGCCGCCGCGACGTTCGCGCGGAGCGGATCCCAGAAGCCTTTGTCGCGAGCGAGGGCCTGTATCAGGAAAACGAGCCCCGCGATCAACGCCGCCGCCGCGAGCTTGAACGAGCATCCGTCAAAGCAGGCGAGGATGGTCGCGTGGCGCGTGATGCCGATGACGAGCAGGAAGACCAGGGTCGAAACGACGCTGCCGCGCAGCAGCCGACGGTCGAGAAAGCGGTCGAACTTCACCGGAACGAAGGTCAGAGCCCACTGCGACGCGAGCAGGACGGCGAAGATGGGGAAGATCCAGTGGTGGTGCGCGGCCTGGAAGGCGGGCAAGGTCACCACGGCCAGGAACAGGAGCAGGTTCGCGACGACGACGGCTGCGGCCGCGCGGGTCCGCATTTTGTCCATGCGGCGATTCTAGCGAATTATTTCTTGACGGATTTCGCGTAGACGGCCGCGTAGGCCTTGGCCGACTCGGGGCCCTCGTCGAGCGCCACGTCGTAGCCGCCGGTCGGCGTCGGCTCGGCGGTCAGCGTGACGACGGGGCGGCCGGGAAAATCCTCGAGCTCGATGCGCACGCCCGTTCCCGGGTCCACGGCCAGGTTCACGGCCTTGCCGCGCGCCTTCTGCAGGTTGAACCACGGACGCGCGAGCGCGAGAAAGGCGTCGTCGATGAGCTTGTTGTCCTCGACATGCAAGGAGAGCGGCGCTTCGGGGCAGCCCGCGAGGTCGCGGCAGATGTCGAAGGGATCCCGCGCCATACCCGGCAGTCGCGCGGCAAGCCGCTTCTTGTTCGTTCCGGTGCCGGACTTCACCGCGTCGCGCAGTTCGTCGGCGCCGCCGACGATGGCTTGATTCACTTCATAGTCGCGGCGGTGGTGGAGCTTCAGGAGCATCACGCGCAACGTCTCTTCCGGGTCGCGGGCCGTTTTAGGCGCGGGAGCCGCGAAGGCCGTTGCGGCGGCGAGCAAAAGCGCGCTGACGATCATGCCCCCAGTATACCAGGGGTATGTTTCAATTTCACGTCGGAGAAGGTCAAAAAGACCTAATTTTTAGTCCTAGGCGCTCCGGCCCCTAAGACCCTTCTGAAAAATCCGGATTTGCCCTATGATTGATGGGTGAAATTCACCCCCCTCCTCCTGCTCGTCGCGGCCCCGCTTTGGTCTCAAACCGTGATTCGCGTCGGCCCGGCTTCTGTTTCCCTCGGCGGCGCCGCGGCCTCCGTCACCGCCCCTCTTCTCGACGCCTCCGGCGCGCCGGCGTTGTCCGCCCCGGTCTCGCTGACGGCTCCCGGAGCCTTACTTTCCGCGCCCGTTCCGGCCATCTCCGCCGTCTCCGCCGTCGCGGTCGTCGCGGCCCCGGGACAGGCTCCCGTCGCCGCGCTCGCTTCACCGGCATTTTCCGCCGCCGCGACGCCCCTGCCTCCCGACGGCGACCCCGCCGCGGCTAAGGACGCCCAGGATCGGCTGTATGAAGGGTCTTCCCCGTCGGCGGCGGATCGCGACACCGGTTATGTCGTCGAATTTTCCCAGCCCGGAAAAATCGGCGAGCTGCTGCGCCGCGTCTGGCCCGCCCACACCTTCTTCCGCGTCAAGCAGACCAAGACCGCGATCAACGACTTCCTCCCCGCGAAGCTCAAGGCGTTCCCGCAGAAGAAGCCGTCTATGCTCACGCGCATCAAGCGCAGCGTCCTCTTCTCCCCTCCCGTCGTCGCGTTGATCCGCTCCCAGCTCGCGCAGGGCTGGAAGGCGTTCGAGGGCGGCACCGACCGCGAGATCTTCGAGAAGCTCCCGACGCACGCCGACGAGACCCCCGGCAAGTACAACATCGTCATCGAGGGCGGCGTTATGACCGTCGCCCGGCTCGTCAACGGCGCCAAGGTCCCGGACTGGCTTTTGAGCAAGCACGTGCTGATGTCCGGCTACTCGAAGGACGTCCGCTTCGCCGGCGAGATGTGGAAGGCCTCCGATGGGAAGATCCATCTCTCGAACAACTCCGGCACCTACCGCCCGTCGGCCGCGCAGCTCGAGCAGGCGGTCGCCTACCTGTCGGCCGTGTTCCCCGGCGTCGAGTTCGTCGGCGACTTCGCCGAGCTGGCCCCCGCGCCCCCCGCGCCGGCCCCGAAGCCCAGCCTCCTCGCTCGCGTCAAGACTCTTTACACCGGCGGCAGCGACACCTTTAAGAAGGAAGTCCGTCGCAAGCTGATCCACCAGAAAAACTGGCTGTACCTCGGGCTCTTCCTATGGCTCGGCCACTGGCCGACCGTCTACGTCTTCGCCTCGATGACGGCCGTGTTCGGCGTCATCGGAGTCCTGCGCCTCAAGTGGAAGCCGCTGCGCGATTGGGCCCAGAAGCACGTCAGCGTCCTGCGCGCGAAGGAGGCGAAGCACCTGACCGGCACGTTCTACGGCGCGCTGGGCGTCACGGTCGCCGCGGCCCTGTTCGGCTGGAGCACGCCGCTCGTCGCCGCCGGACTCCTGGCCTACACGGTCGGCGACGCGGTCTCGCCGCTCGTCGGACTGCGCTTCGGCTGGAAGCCCTTCACGGTCGCCGGCACGAAGCGCTCGGTCGACGGAGCGTTGGCCTCGTTCACGCTCGTGCTGCTCATGAACCTGCTGCTCGGCTTCAGCCCGCTCGTGGCTCTCGCCGGCGCCCTGGCCTTCAGCGCCGTGGACGTCTATCCGGTCAAGCCCGACGACAACTTCTGGATTCCGATCGCGGTGCCCGCGGCGCTGTTTCTGGCCGGTCTGATCTAAGCCTTCGCGTCTTCGAGCGCGAACCACACGGTCGTGAGCACGGACACGGCCGACATCGCGAGCAGCAGGACCAGCATGTTCTGCCAGCCGCCCGGCCGGTCGACGAGCGCCCCGCCCGCGAACTGATAGAGCATGGCCGCGGCGTAGCCCGCCGCGTCGATGAGGCCGATCAGAACGCCGCAGTGCGGGCCGCCGTGCTCGATCGAGAACACGCTCATCGGCAGGTAATAGGACGGTGCGACCGTGAGCCCGTATAAAAACAGGATGACGACCGTCGCCGCGAACGCCGTGGAGGGCTCGAGCCGGACACGGCCCATGACGAACAGCGCCGCCAGGCACAGCCCGGCGAGAACGAGCATCCCGCCGAGCAAGGCCGCGCGTCCCTGGCGCGAGACGCGGTCGTAGGCCCAGCCGCCCGCGAGCAAGGCGACGAAGCAGCCGGCCGGGAACACCGAGGAGGCCGTCGCGGCTTGCGCGGGAGAAATGCCGAGAGTCTCCTTGAGATAGAGCGGGAGGAAGCCGATCACTTCCATCAACACCGTCGTGCACATCAGGCTGACGCACATGAGCCACACCCGGCCGCTGCGCGCGAAATAGCGCAAGGCTTCCTTCAAGCTCGCCCCGTCGAGCGCGTGCGGCGGGGATTTTTCCCCCGCCAGTCTGCCCGGCGGCGGCAAAGAGACGTCCGCGGGCCCGGCCTTGAGGAAGAAGGAGATCGCGAGCACGGCCGCACCCGTGAGGCCCGCCGCGGCGACGAACACCGCCGTCCACGGCGCGCGCGCGAGCAAAGCGCCGAGCGCGAGGCTCGAGAGCACGGCGCTCAGACGCGAGCTCGTCGAGATCACGCCCCAGACCTTCCCGTAGCGCTCCGGCTCGTACCAGGCCGCGATCAGCTTCGACATCGCGGGCCACCCCGCGGAGGCCGCGAGGAGCATGCTGAAATTCAGCGCGCAGAAGGCGTCGAAGCTCCGGACCGCGGCGAACGAGCCCGCCGCCGCCGCGGTGATCGAGAGCGCGACCAGGAACACGCGCCGTCCGCCGAAGCGGTCGGCCACCGCCCCGCTGAGCAGCTTGCCCGTCACCATGCCCGCCGTGCCCCAGCCCAGCACCGCGCCGAACATCGTCTTCGTCAGGCCGAGCGCGGGATCGTCGACCATCGCGGGGCTTCCGACGTAAATCGCGGTCCGGCACAGGATGAAGCCCATGTACCCGGCGTACATGCAGCCGAGGGTGACGAACTCCCAGCGCAGGCGCCGGCTGTTATCGTCCACGAGTTGCGGACGAGGAGGCGCGGCGCGCGAGCGCCATGTGAACGACATGCCGCAAACTACCATTTGGGAAAACCGCGTTCCAGAGCTAAAGACCGCGAAATGGCCTCTATTTTTACCGGCCCTCGCGGCACCATCCCATTCCTTTTTGGTTCTTTGCTTTAAAGCAAAGAACCAAAAGAGCATGGGTTTCCCCGCAGGCCGTCTTTATTTTTTCGCGCCCCACAGCGGGCGCCGGGCGGCGGGAGCCAGCAGGAAGAGGTCCCGATGACGCTTGGGGATTTTCTTGAGATCGCGCTCGCGGATCGCCACGCCCGCGGAGACGTCCTGCAGATTCGGATCGCGATACCAGGAGCGCGCGAACACGAGCATGAGCAGCGGCCGCGCCTCGCCCGAGTTGTTGGGCGTGCCGCGATGGAAGGTGCGGTAATCGTAGAGATAAGAGAAGCCGAAGCGTCCCGTCATACGGCGCTGAGGATAGCGGCGCGTGATCGCGCGCTCGCTGGGCAGGCGCGGCCCCGCCGCGCGATGAGAGCCCGGCCACAGCGCCGTGGGGCCGTTCTCCTCGTCCACGTCGCACAGCGGAGTCGCCAGAGCGAGCGCGTACGGCGGAAGCCCCGAGAGGCCGGCGCCCCAACGGAGGGGCCCGTCGATATGCTGATACTGCGCGGCCGCGCCGGACTCGGCGATCACGGCTTCGAGGCTGCTCAGCCGGTAGTCCGGACCGAGCAAAGACGGCAGGACCTTCGCGAGGGCGGGATTGGCGTAGAGCCGCGCGTCGAGGAACGGGCCTTCGAACGGAAGGATCGACGTATAGCGCCCGGCGATGTCGCGCACGAGCCCGCGCTCGCGCAGTTCCCCGCTTTCATGACGGCGCAGCACCTCGGCGCGGAGCCGGCGCAGCAGGGGAAGCGGGAACAGCCCCGGCAGGACGGCGAGGCCGTCGCGCTCGATCTTCCGGACGATGGACATCAGGGCGACATCGACGCGCCGACGCTTCCGTCGGCGCGCAAGGTCATCCTCACCGAACCGCCCAGGACCATGACGGTCTTCTCCTTTCGGATGTCGGGCTTGCGGATGAATTGAATGGAGACCTTCGAGACGCCTTTTTCGGGAAACGGAAACGAGGCCCGCTCGCCGGACTTCAGCGAGGCCAGAGGCGAGCCCTCCAGCCGGACGCCGTCGGGAAAGCCCACGACGTACACCTCGCGGACCTCCTCTCCCGTCTCGTTGAGCACGATCACGCCGTCGCGCTCGGCCGGGGCGGGCTTCGCGGCTCCCGCGGAGTCCGCGACGGGCGCGGGTTCCTTGGAACCGCAGGCGCTCAGGAAAACGGCCGCGCAGAGAAACACGACGCGAGGGGCGGTCATAGCCAGAGAATCATGCCAAAATTTCTTGGTAAGATGGCGGCTCCGGCCATGAATAAGCCGCTCCCCGTTCCGGAGCCCGACGCGCAGAACCCGCTGCCCATCGTCCTCGCCAAGGACGGGGTCGTCGTCCTGTCTTACAAGGCCTTCGTCTCGCACACCGACGTGCACATCATCGTCTCCTTCCGCGCCGCCTTCGCGCATCGCTTCGGGCCCCCGGACCGGGAGAAACGCGGCGTTTACGAGCTGAAGGATTCCCCCTGGATCCGGGACGCCTTCGCCGGAAAAGGCAAGCACTTCGTCTTCACCTTCCCGGACGCGGTGTTCGAATGCGCCGCCGACGACTACGCGTCGGAGACGGTGGACGAGGACGACGACGCCGTGCGCCTGATGTCGCGGCGTCTCTACAAATGACGCGCCGCCTTCTCGCCTTCGCCGCGGCCGCTCTCCTCCTCGCCGCGTGCCGCACGGCGGGCAAGGTCGTCTACGGGACCGCCAAGGTCGGCGCGAAGGTCGCCTACGGGACGGCCAAGCTCGGCACGAAGGTCGCGGTGGGCACGGTCAAGGTCGCCGGCGGCCTGGTCAAGGACTTCGCGTACTACGCCGCGAAGAAAGCGTTCTACGAGAAAAACCACGACGCCGCGAATCTGAACTCAGGCCTGGTCCGAGGCGTGGTCAGCCGCCGCTACCCGAAGCTGCCCGACTACAAGGGCGAATGGCGATGGCCGCTGTCGGCGGGCATCGTCAGCTCCGAGTTCGGTTCGCGCTGGAAAAAACAGCACGAAGGCCTCGACATCGCCGCCGACGAGGGCGAGCCGGTGCACGCCGTGGCCGCCGGGAAGGTCCTCTACGCCGACAACCGCATGCGCGGCTACGGCAACGTCGTCGTCCTGCGCCACGACTCCCAGATGACCACTCTGTACGCGCACAATCAGAAGATGAAGGTCGGCCTCGGGGACACCGTCGAGCAGGGGCAGGTCATCGCTTTGCTGGGCTCGACGGGCCACTCCACGGGCCCGCACGTGCACTTCGAGATGCGCAAGGCGAACGTCGCGCAGAATCCGCGCCGGATTCTGCCGAAGAGCCAGTTTTAAAGCCGTTTACAGTAGTCCGGCTTGGGGATGACCTTGCCGCTGACGTCGAACAAGGGCATGAACTTTCCCGGCACGATCGGGAGGCGCTGGGTTTGCTCCGCGCTCAAGCCGCTGACGACCTTGAAATTGCGCCTGATCAAGGTGGAACCCTTGCACTCGGTTCCGCCCGGATCGTAGCGCAAAACGTGCCCGGCCGGCGCGCCCAGGTAGCCGGGCAGGGCTTGTTTGCCGTCGGGGCCCTTCCATTCGGTTCCGGCGAAGTCGCCCTCGGAGAACACCTGGCCCGCCGCCTCGAGGTTGGAGCCGCCGGCGCTGGTCGGGTGCGTGTGCGCGGAGGCGGCCGCGCCCGCGGGACGCGGCTTGGGCAGCTTGCAGTGGTTCATGTCCGCATCTTCGCTGATCACGCCGATGAAGAACTTGCCGTCTTGAGCGGCGACGATCCAGGCGCAGTACTCCTGGTTTTTGGCGCCGGGGTAGTTCTCCTGCACGAGCTTCACGAAGGCCACAGCGGCCGCGTCCATGCTCCCGAACGACGAGGGCAATGCGCGGGAACTCGTGGCGAGGGCCAGAGCGACAACGGCCGCCAGGGCGGCGCAGGCTCGGCGAGTCATCTTGTCAGGGTAGCCCCTCGGGCCGGCTTCGTCAAGAGCGCATCGCATTGACCCGGAGCTTGGAGAGTATTAGTATCCACCTATGAAAATCCGAGTCCTGGTCGGAACCAAAAAGGGCGCGTTCATCCTGACGTCGGACGCCAAGCGCAAGTCGTGGAAGATCAACGGCCCGCTCTTCCACGGGTGGGAGGTCTACCACATGGCCGGCTCTCCCGCCGACCCGAACCGGATCTACGCCTCCCAGACGAGCGGCTGGTTCGGCCAGGTGATCCAGCGCTCCTCCGACGGCGGCAAGACCTGGGAGACGCCCGGGGGCGGCCCGACGGTGGAAAACGGCATGCCTCGCGGCGAGTCCAACAAGTTCGTCTACGACGGCCAGGTCGGCAAGCATCTGTTTTACGACGGCACGCTGAAGCCGTGGGAGTTCAAGCGCGTCTGGCATCTCGAGCCCGACCTGAAGGATCCGGACGTCTGCTGGGCCGGCGTCGAGGACGCCGCGCTCTTCAAGACGACCGACGGCGGCCGCACGTGGAGAGAGCTCCCCGGCCTGCGCACGCACGCGACGGCGCCGCAGTGGGCGCCCGGCGCGGGCGGCCTGTGCCTGCACACGATCCTGCTCGACAAGGCCGTGCCGGGACGCATGTTCGCCGCGATCTCCGCCGCCGGCGCGTTCCGCTCCGACGACGCGGGCGTCTCGTGGCGGCCGATCAACAAGGGCCTGCACTCCGAGTACATCCCCGACAAGAACGCCGAGGTCGGCTACTGCGTCCACCGCATCGCCCAGCATCCGGCCAAGCCCGAGACCCTGTACATGCAGCTGCACGGCGGCGTGCTCAAGACCGAGAACGCCGGCGGACTGTGGAAGGACATCAACAAAGGCCTGCCCAACGACTTCGGCTTCCCGATCGCGCTCGACGCCAACGACCCCGACACGGTGTACATCATCCCGATCGACCCGGAAAAGGGGCGCATTCCCCCGTCGGGCAAGCTGCGCGTGTACCGCTCGAAGGACGGCGGGCGCAATTGGAAGGCGATGACGAAGGGCCTGCCGCAGGAGCACTGCTACGTCAACGTCCTGCGCGACGCGCTGGCCGTCGACGCGATGAAGCCGTGCGGCGTCTACTTCGGCACGACGGGCGGCCAGGTGTACGCCTCCGCCGACGGCGGAAACTCGTGGAACGCCATCGTGCGAGACCTGCCGCACGTCCTGTCGGTCTCGGTCCAGACGATCAAGTAAAGATGGTCCGCGTCATCGTGCCGTCTTTTCTCCGGACCTTGGCCCGCGTCCCGGCCGAGGCGAAGTTCGAGGTCTCCGCCCCGGTCACCCAACGCGCAGTGCTCGACGCCCTCGAGGCGCGGTACCCCGCGCTCTGCGGCACCATCCGGGACCACGTCACGAAGAAGCGCCGGCCGCTCGTGCGCTTCTACGCCTGCTCCGAGGACTTATCAAACGAGTCGCCGGACGCGGTCCTGCCCTCCGCGGTCGCCGCCGGCGACGAGCCGTTCCTCGTCGTCGCGTCGATCGCCGGGGGTTGACTCACGCCTCGATGGACGAAGACGACCAGGCGTTCGCCCGGACGCTCGATCCCAAGGACCCCGGCTTCTCCGAGCGCGTGACCGGGCTGCTGTTGGCCGACGAGAACGAAGGGAGCGGGGTCATAAAAAACAAGCTGCTCCTACTCACGTATCTCGTCGAGAACGACCTCTCGCACGACCGCGAGCCCTTCTGCGCGTACATGCTGATCGCGTTCTACAAGGAGGACCCGCGGATCATGGAGCTCCTGTCCGCGGCGTGCGCGTACGAGGCGGGTAAATACCCGGCCACCCGTGATGAGTGGGCCGTGGGCAGCGTCGAGCAGATCAAAACGCGGCTGCAGATCCTGAAAACGAATCCTGCGGAGCTCTTGAGCCCGGCAGGCCGTCAGGGCCGTAACGCAACCCGACGAAGACGCCGATCATGAAGCAGCACCACAGCGCGGAACTCCAATAGCCGGTCAGTTGAATGGTCTGCGTCACCTGCAGGATCGGCCTCGGGTCGGGGTAGAACCCGGCGGGATAGATGCCCTGCCCCCTTTGGTAGGCGACGATGCCGGAGACGATGGAAATGAACTCGGTCAAGAGGGTGACGCCGACGACGCCCTTCAGGACGAAGCGCGGTCTCAGCCGCGGCATCGAGTCCGCACGAGCGGCCAAAGTGCAGGCCATCCCGAGAAGGATGCCGGGATACCACAATCCGCGGAACGCGTAGGCCAGCGCGATCGCCCGCGGCCGCCGGAGTCCCCACATGGGATCGTGATACACGGTGAAGTGCTCCGGCGCGAGGCGCACGATGTACTGGTCGTGAAGGATCGCGTAGACGGTCACGATGGCCCAGATGCCGGCGGCCAACGTGTAAGCGCTTTTTCGGCTCTCGCCTTTGAACTTGCCCATCAGCCGGGCGGCCTCGAAGACGCTCACCCAAAAGACGAGCAACGGAATCAATTCCATGGCTAGGCGATGTTCCGGCTGTCTGCGACTCGCGCCAAAAACAACGTCATCTTGAAGCGCTCGGTCGCCTTGAGCGCGTGCGGCGTGCCGCCCGGCATGACGATCATCTGTCCCGCCCGGACCTGATGGACGACGCCGCCCACGGTGATTTCGGCCTCGCCGTCCAACACGTGGACGAGGGCGTCGAATGGGGCGGTATGCTCGCTGAGACCTTCGCCTTTATCGAAGGCGAAAACGGTGACCGAGCCCGTATCCCGCTTGATCAAAGTCCGGCTGACGACCGCGCCGGCCGAATAGGCCGCCAAGCCGTCGACATCGAGCACCTCACCCATGCAAATCCCCCGCGAGCGCCGTGAATCCGGATGTATTGGAACAAAAAAAAGCCCTCCAACACTGGAGGGCTTGGGGACTATCCTTTCAGACCTTCGGCGGCAGAGTTGCGACATAATTCGCGCATCGCTCGATCCAGCGACGCAGTTGCGGCGAAGTTCTAAGTCCGGCTCGGTTCACGAAGTGAAAGCCCTTCATGCGGCGGCCAGTGAGATCCATAGGGCGAACATACGGCTCCCGGGAGGTCGCGGCGTTCTCCAACTTCGAAAGCCGGACCATCAGTTCATCCTTGAGCACGCCGACCACCATGCGGCCGCGGAGCGTGAAGCAGAGTCCGCCGAACATCTCGATCTCGCTCACACCCTTGTACCGCTCGAGCTCGCGTCTGACGCGCTCTGCCAGACGTCGATCGTACGCCATGGCTTAGGCGGCCTCAGGGCTCCGCCGCTGAAGGCGGGGCGTGAGCATCCAAGAGATCATGAGCGCCTCCGAGAAGGCCATGAGGCCTTGGAGGAGCAGCTCATAGCTGATCAGCCTAAGAGGCTCGTGGTATTGATTGAACGGGCCGAAGAATTCGAAGTAGCAGTACTGGAAAACGAATATCCCCATCCCCAATGACGCGCCCTTCCCCTGCCAGCCGCGTCCAGGGAGAGCCTTGAACAGCTTCACGAACAACCCGACATGAATGAGAGTGAACAAGAGATACCCGAGCATCATGGCGATGGGCGGATTCTCCGTGATGCGGGGCAGCGGCTTCAGACGCGTCCAAACCTCGATCAGCTTAGGGCTCTGGCCGAACTCCGTCGTCAGGATGATGCGAGTCGTCAGAGGATTGGTCCAAGCAAGCGCGGTGACCGTTTGGAGCACGACCCAGGCTGAGATCGCCGCGAGCGTCCCCCGAGCCGGGCTGACAGGACAACCGCATGCAGCCTGAGAATCACTTCCCATGGGAGCCTCCATTCTGCGCCGCCTCGACGACGGCGGCCAGATGACGGGTCAAATCCTCGATCACCGGCCGCCCGGCGCCGCGAAGGATGCGGTTCTGTACGCTCTTCCAAAGCGGGTATGCGCGCCGGAATCGCGTCGCGCCCTCCTCGGTCAAGCTCAAAAGTTTTTCACGGCGATCGTTTCCCTCGTTGACCTGGATTAGCCCCTCGCGCGACAGGAGAGCGGCACTGCGGGCGAGGGTCGTCTTGTCGATGACCATGAGTTCCCCGAGCTTCTTCGAGGTCAGTGGACCGCAAGCGCGGATGACGCCGAGCATTGAGAACTGCGTGGACCTAAGCCCGCTCGGCCGGAGCGCGTCGTCGTATGCGGACACCAAAGCGCGCATGCCGCGCTTGACTTGAAAGCAAACGCAGCCGCGACACTCTTCGAGGGTTGAATTCCAATCGAATGCCCGAGCACCCATCATAGTAGTATATACAACTATATGCAGAAAGTCAAGGCTGCCCGTCGTGGACGCTATCAGAACTTAGGGGTGACGTCGATTTCTATCGAAGCCGGATTCGCCCATCGGCGGAATGAACGAGCCATCCTGCGGCGACGAAGCAACACACCGCCGCGACCAGCGCGATGAATGAAAGGGTTTCCTCGAGATCAAAGTAAAGGTTCATCTGGTCCTCCCTATGACCGGCAGCGCCGCCCGCCGACTCGCCGGGTATCCGCGCCACGCAAATATAACTTGAAACGCTCAAGTAATCCTCAACGCCTGCTTAAGGATTGCTTCTGTCAGAATCAGGGCGGAAGCTCGCAGGTGTTAAATGAAAAGCCCTCCATCGCTGGAGGGCTTTCTTGTTTTACTTCGCGTCGAAATTTGGCTGCGGGACTAGGACTCGAACCTAGAAAAGCGGATTCAGAGTCCGCTGTGATACCATTTCACCATCCCGCATCACGCGTATATTTTAACAGATTTACGCCGATAGACAAGGCCGCCCGAGGACCCAGGACATAAGACGGCGCGGGCTGGGTCCAAGGGCCGTTTGAACGCGCTTCCGCAACGTCTACACTAATAAGGTGAGACGAGCGCTCGCTTTCATCCTGTCGGCCGCGTTGGCGGCGCCGGCCCCCGCCGTCGCCCAGACCATCGGCCGCGCGGCCGCCTCCGCGCCAGGATTTTCTACGCCGGTCCTCATCCCTATACTTCAGCCCGGCGCCTCTCTTCCCGCGCCGTCTT
>JACRDP010000027.1 GCA_016212855.1 Elusimicrobiota bacterium | reverse complement strand
GGGGTCAGGCTTCACTATTCGAACAATTGTCGGGGGACTGCCTTTTACAATTGTTCGAATAGTGAAGCCTGACCCCCTCTAACTTGAGGACCTGCTCAAGCCACGCGAGCGTGGGCGGCCGGTATTTCGAGGCAAGCGCGTAGAAGGCCTCGGTGTGGCCCTGGCTGTCGAGCTTCCAGAACTCCTTCGGGCCCGGGGCAAGCTCGTACAGTCTGCGTCCTTGTGCGTACGGAACGACGGGATCGCCGGTCGCGTGGAGCATGAGCAAGGGCACGGTCTTGCGACGGGCGATCAGGCGGTCGGGCGACCAGCGGTTGGACACGAGGAGGCTCAACGGGTACTGAAGCGCCCAGGTCGGCCACCAGCCGCCGAGCTTGCCGCGCGCGACGGCGCGATAGGACGCGAAGGTCGAGTCGAGGATCACGCCGCGCACGCCCTCCCCCCCGTCGCGCTCGAGGGACGCCAGCGCCAGCGCTCCGCCCAGGCTTTGGCCTAAGACGACGAGGCGGTCGCGCGAGCCCAGGGCGCGGCCCCGGGCGGCCCGCAGGGCCGCCATGCCGTCTTCGATCGAGCCGGCGATGGATTTCTTCCCGCCGGAGCCGCCGTAGCCGCGGTAGTCGAAGGTGAACACGTCGTAGCCTTCCTTGGCGAGCCAATACACGAACAGGTAGTGGCTCGTCATGTTCTCGCCGTTGCCGTGGAAGTGGACGATCACTCCCTTGGAGGGCGTCGTCTTGGCGCGAAACCACAGCCCGAGCAGATCCGTGCCGTCGGCGGACTTAAAGCGCACGTCCTCCCAGCCCGCCTCGTTGCGCTCCGGCAGCCAGCGCGGGATATGGTCGGGCTGAAGGAACACGTTCGTGCAGCCGGAGAGAACCAAAACGGCGAGCGGAAGCGCCCTCATCAGAAGTACCGGTAAAACGCGACCCCGGCCTCCTGTGCCGGGACCCGGCGCTCGGCGCTGAGCTTGAGCTCGAGGTCGCGAGACAGCCGGAAGACGCTTGAGGCGCGCAGCACCTGCTTCGCCGAAGACCGCTGCGCGTAATCGACGTAGGACCCCTCGACGAGCAGGCGCCAGCCCGGAAGCGGGTCGAAGATCACCCCGGCGCGTCCGCCGGCGCCGGTGCGCCAGCCTTGGGGCAGGACCGGTCCGAAGCCGGTGTCGGCGATCGCGAGCGCGTAGAAAAGCTCATGCCCCAGAACGTGCGCCTCCGCCGCCAAACCCGCGCCGCCGCCGAGCCCGTAGTAAAGGCAGGAGTTCCCCTCACAGCCGAGCTCATGGGCCTGCTCGGCGCCCGTGGCGAAGGTCCAGGACGGGGTCTTGACCCAGGAGTCCCAGGGCGAGAGCGAGACGATGTCGACGACGGCGAGGCGCTCGAGGGACGCCTCCTTCTCGCGGTTATCGAAGCGCACATGAATGGACGCGTCGAGGTGGCTGAACGGAATGTAGCCGTCGTCGGGCGAGTTCAGATCGTGGAGCCCCGGCCGCCAGGTCAGCTCCTCGAACGTCGAGCGCCGCGTCCAGCCGAAGGAAAATCCGACGCGGGCCGTGTCGTGGCCGGCCTCGAGCGGCTTGGGTAGGACGGGCTCGGCCGGGGCGGACGGGATGCCCAGGCGGCCGCGCGCGAGCAGGAGCGCGTGAACGGAATTTTTCGTGGCCGTGCTCTGGTCGGTGTAAAAGCCCACGCGGTGACGCAGATAATCGTGAGCGGATTCGAGGATCAACGCCTGCTCGGGCTTGGGCCGCTCCCCGAGCGCCGCGATGCCGGCGGCGCTCACGTCCGCGCCGAGGCGCGTCGCCGCCTTCAGGCCCCCGGCGTCGAGACGCGCGCGCCGCGCCTTGAGCTCCGACAGGAACGACGGCCGGTAGCGCGGCGCGCCCACGAGGCCGGGGCGGCCCCTCAACGCGCGCACCGTGTCCGTGGGGATCACGCCCCAAAAGAAACCTCCGCTGACATCGAGGTCGTCCACCGCGGCCTCGAGCAAGGTCAGCAGCTGGTAGGAGCAGTTCTTCGTGAAGAAATAGTAATTGAAGTGGGTGCTGCCCATCTCCCAGCCGTGCATGATCAGGAAATCGAGCTCGCGCTGGGTCAGGTTGAGCGGATAGTCCCACAGGTCGCGCAGCTCAAGGCTGCCGTACTCCTGGGTTTTCATGTAGAACGGCTGGAGCGAGTATTCCCCCTTGAACGAGCCGTTCAGGCCCTTGAGCGTATAAAGGAGGGCGTTCCCGGTGTCCGGCGTCGCCGCGAAATTGATCGTGTAGTCGAGGAGCGCGTCGTTGCCCCCTTTGTGGTGCAGGCGCAGGAAGGTATGGCCGAACATCGAGGCCGGATTGTTTAAAAACGCGCTCGCGAAGACCACCGACACCGCGTCCGCGTCGATGGCTCCCCTCCAGGCCTCGAAGTCGGGGCAGGCGCGCTCGGGGAGGAGCTTGGGATCAAAGGCGAGCTTCTCTTTCAGCCAGCGATAACGCGCCGGGAAGCGGCATTGCGGGTGCTGTCCTTTCGCGGGAACGGGTTCGAAGAAGGCGGCGAGGTCCGCCTCGAGCTCGGCGCCGGGGTTCGTCCGCCCGTCAGGAGCGAGGAAGAAGCCCTGCCCGTCGGCTTCGCTGCGCGCCCCGCGATAATGCAGCAGGCGACGCCATTTACGCTCGCCGGAGAGCGCCCGCTCGCCCGCGCGGGACTTCAGGTCCTCAAGGTAGCCCGCCGAGGCGACGAGCGGCGAAGCGAGCAGGGTCAGCGCCAGTAAGATCTTCAAGCCCGTCATGATACAAATAGCGCGGGCGGGACGCTTACGCGTCCCGCCCGCGTACGTCTGTCGTCTCGCTTAGAGAGTCGCGAGCTTGGGGTTGGCGAGCATCTCCGTGCGCAGGGCGCGAAGCATCGTCGCGGAGTCCGTGTTCGCCGACGGGAACAGGACCTCGTACTTCTCCTGGGTCAGTTCAATGAACGCCTTCTTAGAAGCCTCATCGGTGGCGCCCATCAGGGACGCGAACGCGTTGAGGTACTCGCCGCCGCCCTGAGCCATCTCGGTGGAGAGCTTCTGGAGGTTGACCTCGGCGTACGCGGCCTGCTTCTTCTCGTTGCGAACCCAGCCGCCCTTCACGCTGCAGCCCGCGGTCTCGGAGCTGATACCGAAGGTCTGAGTGTAAGTGCCGTTGGTCGTTCCGGCGAACAGCGCGAACAGCTTCTTGTCGGTCTTACCGGCGAACAAGTCGCTTCCCCAGCCGCAGCCGACGTTCGGATCGCTGGCGCCGAGCGCTTTCGCGTACGAGGCCAACGACGCGACGGCCAACATCACAAACAATGCCTTTTTCATGATTTCTCCTATTACTCGTCTTCAAAGCTTACGGCGCGTTAAGTCTAGCCCCGCGGTTGAATCTTGTCAATAGTCGGCGAGGGCTTACTTTTTTCCCTTCTTCGCGCCCTTCGCGTCGTCCGCGCTCTTCAGCGCGGCTTCGACGTCGATGGAGACCTCGACGTCCTCGCCCAGCATCAGGCCGCCGTTGTCGAGCGTCTTGTTGAAGACGATGCCCCAGTCCTTGCGGTTGATCTTGCCGCGCGCGGAGAAGCCGGCCTCGACCGTGCCCCACGCGGTCTTGGTGATGCCGGCGAGCTCTAAGTCAAGAATGACCGGCTTCGTGACGCAGTGCATGGTCAGGTCGCCGTGCAGCTTGGCCGTGTCGCCCTTGATGTCGGTCACCTTGGTGGACTTGAAGGACATGTCCTTGCACTTCTCGACGTCGAAGAAGTCGGCGGTGCGCAGGTGGCCGTCGCGCTTCTCGTTGTCGGTGTTGATCGAGGCGGGATCGATCGCGGCGTCGACCTTCCACGACGCGGGCTTGCCGGGCTCGTAGCTGACCGTGCCGGAGAACCTGGTGAAGCGGCCGGGGACTCGGCCGACCAGATGCTTGATCCGGAAGCCGATGTTGGAGTGGGCCAGGTCGATCTCGTAAGTTTCCGCGCGCAGCGCGGGAGCGAGGACGGCGAGCACGGCGACGAACGCGAGAATTTTCTTCATGAGGCCTCCTAGAACAGTGCTATATGTAACAGAGTTGATTACAGCTTGTCAAGCGCCCGGGCGCCCGCGCGCAGGGCGAAGCCGGCCGCCAGCACGGCCGCCGAAGCGGCGACCTGTCTCCAGCCTCCTTGCGCGCCGAGCCATAAGGTGGCTGAAATCCCGGCCAGCGGGATCGCGGCGCCGCGCGCCGCCGCCGGGCCGCTCTCGGCGCGAAAGAGGCGGCGCTTGAGCACCACCGCGCACGTGGACAGGAACTGGGCGCCGATGACGACATTGGAGAAGTCCACGAGCCCGTTGAAATCGAGCAATCCCGCTGAGAGCACGGCGACGCCGGTCGACCAGAGGATCGCCGACGAGGGCGTGCCGAAGCGCGGATGCGTCGCGGCCAGCGCGCGGGGCAGGTGCCCCTCCTCGGCCAGCGCGACCAGATAGCGCGGCCCGCCGAGCGCCGAGCCCGCCACGTAGCCGGTCATCGAGATCACCGCTCCCGCCGTGACGAGCCCGACGCCGAGCGGGCCCATCAAGGCGCCCGCGGCGTCGGCCAGCGGCCGCTCGGAGGAGGCCAGGGCCGGCACGAGGGAAAGGGCCGCGATCTGGACGAGGATGTAGAGCGCCGCCGAGCCGCCCAGCGCCGCCAGCACGGCGAAGGGCACGTCCTTCTTCGGGTCGCGGGCCTCGCCGGCCGGCACGGGCACGGTCTCGAAACCCTGAAAGGCGAAGTAGGCGAGGAAGCACGCCGCCCCCAGCGGCCTCCAGCCCTCGGCCGGCGCGGACGGGCGCCAGGCGGGCAAAGCGTACGCGCCCGCGAGCGCGATCAGCGCGATCGGCACCAGCTTCGCCACGGTGAAAAAGTCCGTGGTCCAGGCGCCCAGACGCACGCCCCGCCAGTTCAGCGCGCCGAAGCATGCGATCGCGGAGCAGGCGATGATCTTGCCGGCGGCGGGCCGGCCGGCCGCCCACGGGAGATAGGACGCGATTGCGTTGGCGACGGCGGCCCAGCTCACGATCATCGTGATCCAGCACAGCCAGCCGATCGCGAACCCCCAATCCGGCCCGAACTCCTCGTGGGCGTACAGGGCGGGGCCCCCGGCGCGATCATGCTGGGAGGCGGCCTCCGCGAAGCACAGCGCGACGGGCGCCAGGAGCAGGGCGGTCAGCGCGTACGCGAGCGGCGAGGCCGAGCCGAGGTGCCCGGCCAGGCGCCCGGGAAACAGGAACACGCTCGAGCCGACGACCGCGTTCACGCCCAGGCAGACCAGGTCGAAGCGCGTCAGCAGACGCGCGGGCGACGATTTCACGGCTTGGGGCCGCCGTCGAGCAGCATCTTCGTGCCGATGAAGGTGTGCAGGTAAAGACGGCTCGCCACGGCGCGCGGTAATGATAAGCACAGATGCGGGTACGCCTCGTGCTCGGCCTCCTTCAGCGGCGGGCCGTGGATGACGAGCCCCTCCCTCGTGAAGAGGACGAACTCGCCCAAAGCGCTCGCGCGCACCGAGGTGCCGACCTGCGGCGGCTCCCACTGCAGCTGGCCGCCGACCTGCTCGGACTTGGGCCGTTCGGGGCTCGCGAAGCGCTCCCGCGAGACGATCACCGCCGCCTTCGGCAGCTGTGCCAATATCCCCCCGACGACGCGCGGGGTCGCGCCCCCCAGAACGAGGCTCTCGGCGATCTGATCGCCCTTCATCAGATGGAGCTTGTCGCCCTCGTCGTCGAGGCGCAGCCACAGGCTCATGATCTCGAGCTGCTTGTCGAGCAGGCGTTTTTCCTCCGAGAGCGCCAGTCCGCCCTCGAAGAGCGCCTTGCGCGACTTGGTCAACGACGCGGCGCTGGTCTTCGCGCGCGCGAAGTCGCGCACGACGAGGTCGCGCAGGGCCTGTCGCTCGGCGAGATCCAGTTCGAGATCCTCGAGCGCGACGCCGAGCGCGACGCTCTCGCCGGACGCCGCCGCGGCGGGCGCGCCGACCCACTGGACCAGGAGCCACAAGCCGGCGAGCACCGCGGCGCCGGCCAGGAAGAGGCCGGGCGCGCCGACGCGGCGGTCGAGACGGCGCAGGCGGCTCTCGAGATCGCCGCTCATTCGAAGATGTACACCTTGGTCCCGTTGGGGACCGTCTGATATAGCTTCTCGAGGTCGGCCGCGCCCACGCGCACGCAGCCGTGCGAGGCCGGGCGCCCGAGCAGCTCCTCGCGCTTGGTGCCGTGAATCAGGTAGCCGTCGCCCAAGTTCAGCACGTAGGCGCCGAGCTCTCCGGAGACCATGCGCGAGGGATCCTCCGGCGGCGGCACCGGCTCGCCGAACTCCACGTAGGCCCAGTCGGGCTTGCGCCACTGCGGATTGAGGGCCTTGCCGATGACCCGGAACTCGCCGCGCGGCGTCACGAACTCCCATTTGCGGCCGCTCTTGGCGTCCTTGAGCACGCCGCCGCGGCCGACCGAAACGTCGGCCTGCCAGAGGAGCTGGGCGCCCTTCTTGACGTACAGCTTGTTGGCCTTCGCGTCGATGACGAGATGCAGGACGCCCTTCAAGCGCTTGGAGACCTTCGCGCGCAGCAAGGCGACCTCGCCCTCGATCGCCTTCTGGGTTCTCAGGTAGCCCTTGTCCTCGGGCAAGATGTTCGGGATATCCTGAAGGAAGCGGGCGTCGCCCGCCCGCTCTCCGGATTCGCGCGCTAAAGATCGCAGGCGCCGGGCGCCCGTATCGAGAGCGCGCGCCTGATCCTCGAGCCGGCCCGCGTCGCGGGACAAAGACGAGGCGGCGGCGGACACCTTCAACGCGTACCAGCCGAACGCGCCGGTCCAGAGAACCAGGGCCAGGGGATAGAGGGTGCGCCCGAACGAATTCTCGCTCACGCGTCTATTTTATCTTTAGGGGGAGCCCGGAAGGGGAATCTCATCGAGCGGCGGCTCGTCGGGACGGCTGGCCTTCGGCGCGCGCCTCACGGCGGCCAGCGGCGCCAGCGCGCGCGCGGCGGCGGCGGCGATCTCGGCCGGGGATTCGAAGGCGTCTCCGCGCGGGCGGGCGGCCGAGCGCAGCACCGCGTCTCCCGTGCGCGTGTCCAACGCGGACACGTCCAAGGTGCGCCAGAAGGGATCGAGGGAGAGAAAGACGACCGCGTCGGCCCCGGTCGCGCGCCGGATCTCGGCGAGCAGGCGCGGGTTCGAGGCCGCTTCGAGCTCGACGGCGGAGCCGGCCAAAACGCTGTCGGACTCCTCGAGCGCCGAGGCCGGCAGCCCCTGCGCCTCGAGACGCTTGGAGAGTTCGCGGGAGATCTCGAAGGCCTTGCCGCGCGCGCCGCGCGTCGCGGCCAGGGCCACGGACTTGGCGCGGAACGAAGGAGAGTTGGAGAGGACGTCGTCGCGTTCGGACGTCGCGCAGGAACCGAGGAGAAGAAGCGCGGGGAGTAGGCGTCTCACCCCCCAAGTATGGACGGCGCGGGCGCGCTCGTCCAGTGTCTGGATGTTAAAAGACTTCCGCAGCACATCCGTGCCGGGCGTCTCGCGCCCGGCTTAAATGTTACCAGCCGCCGTCGTCGTCGAACTCGTCGTGGCCCTTGCCCTTCTTGCCGCCCTTGCCGCCGCCCTTCTTGTCGAACTCGCCCTCGGGACGGCCCTTCTTCTTGTTGTCGTAGCGGTTCTTGCGTTCGGAGAAGGCCTTGCTGTCCGCGCCGAAGTTGGGGTTGCGCCCGGAATCGCCCCCGCCGAAACCGCCGGGCCGGGGACCGCCGGGAGCGCCGCCGGGCGAGGGGCGCGGCGGATAGCCGCCGGCCGGGCGCGGCTCCATCGGCCGGGCCTCGTTGACCATGATGCGCCGCGCGCCCATGGTGAAATTGTTGAACTTCTCGAGGGCGGCCTTGGCCTGCTCGTCGGTCGTCATCTCGACGAAGCCGAAGCCCTTGGACTTGCCCATCTCGCGGTCGATGATGACCTTCGCGCTCACGACGGCGCCGCAAGCGCCGAAGAGCTCCTTCAACTGCGCGTCATTCGTCTCGTACGGAAGACCGCCCACGAACAACTTCTTACCCATGACTCTCTTTTCTCTCCTTTACGTCTTTACTTCGGGCTCATCAGCCCCGGAACGAGGGGGTTCTGCTTTCCGAACAGCTCCAGAACGACCGGGTCGGTTTTCGGGGCCTTCGAGACGAAGCCGCGGAGCTCCTCGGAAACGAGCTCGGGCCGGGCGTACACCGCGTGATCGTGCGTGAGCTGGGAGTCGAGCGAGGTCTGGTCGCCTGCCACCGTAGGGGTCGGAACCATGCGGATCGTGTCCCAGGGGCAGTCCTTGGCGCAGAGATTGCAGCCGATGCAGATGTCGTAGTTGACGTAGACGCCCTTCGCTTCGGGAGTCTCGTCGCCGAATTTTTCGATGCACGACGGAACCGGGCACACGGCGATGCAGACCTCGCAGCCGGTGCAGGCGTCGAGATTTACTAAGGCTTTGATCTTTGCTTTGGAAGCTCCTTTGACGAGGGCGGCGCGGCGCGCGTCATTCTGCGGGGCGGGCATTAGACGGCCTCCAGGACGGCTTCGGCGTGGCCGGCGACGGACACCTTGCGCTCGGCCGAAACGATCCGGCCCGTGGGGCCGATGACGAAGGTCGAGCGCACGACGCCCATGAACTTGCGGCCGTACAGCGTCTTCATCTGCCACACGCCGTAGGCGTGGCAGATTTCCTTGTCCTCATCGACGAGAAGCGGAAAGGGAAGGCCGTGCTTGGCCTTGAAGCTCGCGTGGGACTTGGCCGCGTCCGGGCTTACGCCGAGGATGCGCGCGCCTTTTTTGACGAAGGCGTCGTAGTTGTCGCGGAAATCGCAGGCCTCGGTGGTGCAGCCCGGGGTGTTGTCCTTCGGGTAGAAGTAGAGCACCACCGTCTTGCCCTTCAACGCCTTGAGCGACCAGGTGCGGCCGGTCTCGTCGGCGGCGGAGAAGTCCGGGGCCTTGTCTCCGACGGAAAGCCCTTTCGTCTTGGTTGCGGCCATGCGCTTCATTGTAACAGGAATTACCGGGGGCGGTCAACGCTCAGACTTGTCTCACGCAACATGAGCCTGAACAGACGCCTGTTTCTCACGCAAGATGAGCCTGAAGCAGGCGCGGTAGGACGTCGTCGGCGCGGCGTGCTAACTTGGATCCATGATGATCATCATGGACGACACGCAGGTC
>JACRDP010000026.1 GCA_016212855.1 Elusimicrobiota bacterium | reverse complement strand
TTCATCCCGGCTTCTGATTCCTTCAGCACCGCGATAATCTGCTCTTCCGTCTTCCGCTTCGCCATTTTTTGAGTCCTCCGTTGGGTGTTTTACCACTTCGGACTCAACTTTCACTTGGCCCTGTTCTTGGGGGTAAGGTCGGTAGTGGGTCCAAAGCCGAATGACTTTCACGGTTTTGATTTCCGGCAAAACCTGATAGACCAGGCGATGCTGGATGTTTATGCGTCTGGAGTACGCGCCAGCCAGATCTCCAACCAGCTTTTCGAAGGGGGGCGGATTCTGAAATGGGTTCTTCCGGATCACATCCAGCAGTTCTTCCGCCTTCGGTCTTAGCCCAGCAGATGAGAGCTTCTTTGCGTCCTTATTGGCCTGCTTGGTATAGACGAGTTGCCAGCTCACCAAGAGAGCTTTTTAGACAACTTGCTGACGGGCGTCTTGAGGCCCGCGCGAATGGACTCGCGCATCCCGGGAATCGAGAGCAGATGCAATGTTTCCTGAATCGAGCGCCAGTCCTCTTCTGAGATAAGAACAGCGCTCGAGCGCTTCCCGGTGATTTGAACGGGCTCATGGGAAGAAGCCGTCTGATCAAGAAGCTTGTACAGCTTCGCTCTGGCAGAGCTTGCGGTTAGAGTGGTCATTTTTGATCTCCACTATAAGCGTACCGGAAGACGTACGCTTTGTCAAGGCCTTCCCGGGTTGGCGCATAACGCAGATGATCTGCTGCTGCGGCTTTAACAGTCCAACCAAACGAGGCCGCAGTCAGCAGAATCGAATGGTTAGCGGGCACATCAGTTCTAGTCCGCCGGAATTAATGACCACGTGCTCTTCCGAAGCAAACAAATCACTCATTTTTCGCTCGGGCCGTAACCGATCATTGAGCCCTTCTCTCATTGAGGTCGACGCTGAATCGATCGGCCGTATTGCGTCCATACAACATCACGCTGAAAGACCTGTATTCGCCGGAAGCGTTCGGCTTGACCGGAATGACGACCTCGCTGTCGTACGGAAACGGGGCGCCGGGTTTGAGGACTATTTTGCGGCGAAGCCAAACTACGCCATTGTCGTCCGTTATGGGCGGGGCTTCGTTGTATCCACCCGTGACGCTGAGGATCACGCTGGGGGCGAAAGCTTGAATTCGAATTCTGATTTCGACCGGGTTGTTGTGGTCATATCCGCTCGCGGCTCCGCGGCCCTGCCACAACAGCGGCTGCTCGGAATTAGCCGCGCAAACCTTTCTGAGCGCCCGCTGATAGATTTTCAGCAGTCGAGTGGCGATTCTGTGCTTCTCCGCGGGCATCTCGCTAGAGGGGCCAGAACCCAGCTCTTTGGCCAGTTGGGAGGCATGGCCGTTGAGCAGATAGAGGATATTCGGGATGCTGGAGGCGGCCAGCGTCGACAGGAGCGTTTCGAATCGGGGGACGTCGGATTCGGTCAGCTCCGTTTTATTCCAATCGGCATAGCGTCCATGTCCCAAACTCTGAGGAGCGCCGCTGCAGTTATTTTCGGACTCGGCCATGAGCTGTAGCGCCTCCGCGGCGCCCAACCTGGCCATAGCCCTCATCGCGGGAACGGGTATGCCTCCGCACTGAGTCAGCATCGCCCTCACATCCTCTTGAGTGTATCGTGGTTCCGATTCCGCGCCAGGCTTCCCGCTCGCGCGGGAATAAGCCCTTTGTGCCGCCGCGCCGAGATCTCCGTCGTGCGACAGCTTGATCAGCACGGGAATCGCTTTTGGATCGTCGATCCTCGACAAAATATCGATCGCGTGCGGCAGGTACGGATAATCCCGCGCGCCAAAATACAAACCCGGAATGAGGATACGAGTGCGTTCGCCCGCCAACTTCACCAAATACGGCACGGCGGCCTTGCCGTGCGACGCTATATGTGTGGCGAGGTCCTCGTATTCCTTCTTGCTATCGTGGGGGTGAAACCGACGAACCATATTGATCAAATCCCTAAGCGTGTCGCTTTTGAAATCTTCAGCTGAGAAATACCTCTTCCAATTGCCGCTGTTAGGAAGGGGCAATATCGCGCAGCGCATCAATAGAAACCCAAGAAGCAGGACCACGGGGATAACCCGGAACCAGTTTGGTGAGGGCGTTTCCTGAGTCTTCAGGGGGCTCTTTTTCATCGTGAATACGATTCTTCCAGATTGTGGCAGTACTTGCGTCCAACTTGCGTTCGACCATTACTCAGCTTGGTTAATATTCGCACTATGGCCCGCTAACGCCAGGCTGAACGGCGGCGGCTACCTGCAATCCAGCCATCATGAGGCCGCCGTCCGTTCAAGCCAATGTTAGGCGACCATCTCATTGCTCGCCTACTTCCGCAACGTCCCTCTGGGCGGCCACCAATTTCTGTGCTTCATCGATTGTCCGAGTTTTTCCGCCATAGTGAATGACCGCATGGCAATTGGGGCATACTGGGCGCAAATCAGTTTTCGGATTAACCTTGTAACTGGATTTTTTTGCGGCTAGCGGGACGATATGATGCACATGAATGAAACCCATAAACTGATCGCCGTACGCCACTGCGAAATCAAAATTGCACACGAAGCATGAGGTGCCATAATGCTGGATACAGGCTTCACGCGCATCGGCGTTTCGTTCGTAACGATTTACGATTACATTTTGTCTTGACCCCTCCCAAAACTCGGAAGCCTCTGCTTCCTCGGGCAGCGCGAGTGTTTCCTTGACCTTATCTGCTACGACTTGGAACCCCAGCTCCTTCAGCTTCGGCACGACGGTTTGCAGTCCGCCACTGAAATCACCTGCCCCGAGCGGGCGACCATGCTCTATCCCATATGCAACCCCAACGATTGCCTTCGAATCAAAATAACTGCCCTCAAAGAATAGATGGTAGGTCGTTGCGGGGCCGAAGCCATATTTCTCTAAGAATTTCTCCACACCAAGGCGCCTGCATTCAGCTATCGCCTGCAGAACGGCATCCCTGCTTGAAAGCAATCGAATTGCGCCTTTGGCAGTTGTTGTGGGATGAATGCTTGAAATGCCGCTGAGTTTTGACCGACCTTTTTCAGTAAGCGCATGCCTGCCCTCGACTAAAATCACTAGTCCATCCTGCAGGATGCGTCGACGCGACTGCTCAAAATAATATTCCGGTCCCTTTTGATCTGGCTCCTTAGGACCCTTTTGTAGCAATGACTTATCGCCCTGTATGAAGCTGGTCAGCAGTTCTTTTCGGGTGGCGTGATTCTTCTTGGCGATTGCCGATAGAATTGCCAGACGTCTACGCTCCCACAAGCCCTTCTCGTTAACCATGTCTCCTCATTTTCTCGGGGTCGCCTAACCTATGATTATGCTGGTCTATATAACACGGCGACTAAGTTGGTCAGGATTTCGAATTATAGTTGGAAAACCTAGCCCGTGCCAGGCTTGTAGGAAAAAACCGAACCGCCAAACACGGGACAGCGGGGCAGTATAACACCGATATGGCCGCCCCTCCACCACCCCAAAACAGGGGTCCAGACAGCCCCAAAAAATGGGATAATAGACCTCGATGTCCCAGTTGATGGAAGAAGAGCTCGACCCCCCCCGCGTCCCCCTCCCCAAGACCCCGGTTCTGATCACCGCGGCGACTAAATGGGAGGCGGAGCCGCTCGTTAAGGCTCTCGGCCTCGATGCGAAAGGCCCCACTCGCTTCACCGGCACCTACGCGGGCCGCCAAATCACCCTTTTAAGGACCGGCGTCGGAGCCAAAAAGACGGCCGACGCTCTCGAAATCAGCCCCGCCGACTACGGCGTCGTGATCTCGACCGGCCTGTGCGGCGCCATGCAGCCCGGCATCAAGGCCGGCGATATCATCGCGGACGGCCGCGAGGCCGAGTTGGACCTCGTGAAGCCCCTCAGAGAGACCGCCCTCGAGCTCGGCCTGCCCTTTCATTTCGGCAAGATCCTGCACACCAACATCGTCCTCCAGCCCAAGGCGAAGAGGGCGCTGGGAGAGGAGCAGCGCGCCGTGGCCTGCGACATGGAAAGCCAGGCCGTGAAGCGCTGGGCCGACGGCAAGACGGCGGCGATCGCCGTGCGCGTCGTGCTCGACGAAATCGACGAAGAATGCCCCACTGAGACTCCCGACGGCGAGTCGTTCGGCGCCCAGGCCCGTTTCGCGCTGGCCAACGCTTCGAAGCTCCCCCAACTCATCAAGACCGGCTGGCGCGCGTCGAGCGGCATGAAGACCTTGGCGACCTTTCTGAAGAAGTACCTGGAGACCATTTGAACGCCACGCTCACCCGCGCGATGGAGAGGAACACCGCGCTCGTCGACGCCGCGATGGAAAAACTGCTGGCGTCCACGCCCGATCTGCCCGAGAGCATCCGCAAAGCGATGCGCTACAGCCTGTTCGCCGGCGGCAAGAGACTGCGCCCCACGCTCGTGCTCGAAGCCGCCGAGTGCTGCGGCTTGAACGCGAAGAAGGCGCTTAAGACGGCCGCCGCGCTCGAGATGATCCATACCTACTCGTTGATACACGACGACCTCCCCGCGATGGACGACGACGATCTGCGAAGAGGAAAGCCCACGAGCCACAAGGTGTTCGGAGAGGCGATGGCGATCCTCGCGGGCGACGGCCTGCTGACCAAGGCCTTCGAAGCCGCCGCCGAGAATGCCGCCGATAACAAGTTGAAAGGCAAGGACGCCGCCGAGCTGATTCGCCTCATCGCCTACGGCGCCGGAGCCGAAGGCATGGTCGGCGGCCAGGTCGCCGATCTCGCCGCGGAAGGCATGAAGAAGAAGCTGTCCAAGCAGGCCGCCGCCAAGATCCTCGAAGGCGTTCACCGTAGAAAGACCGGGGCCCTCATCGTCGCCTCGCTCGACGCGGGCGCGGTGCTCGCCGGAGCCGGCAAGCAGGAGCGCGAAGCGCTGCGCAATTACGGCGAGTGCATCGGCATCGCCTTCCAGATCGCCGACGACGTTCTCGACGTCGTCGGCGACAAGAAGAAGCTCGGGAAGAAAGGGAGCGACATCGCCAACGACAAGCTCACCTACGCGTCCTTGTACGGCGTCGACGGGGCCCGCGCGAAGGCCCGCGCCTTAGTCGAGATGGCTCACGCGAACCTGAAAGGATTCGGCCGCAAGGCCGACGTGCTGCACGATTTGGCCGACTACATCATCGCACGAGATAAATAAACGCTATGGAACTACTCAAAGACATCAATTCCCCCGCGGATTTGAAGAAGCTCAAGCCCGAACAGCTCCCGCAGGTCGCCGCGGAAGTCCGCGCTTTTATTCTCGACACCGTGAGCAAGCTCGGAGGCCACCTCGCCTCGAGCCTCGGCTCGACCGATATCACCGTCGCCCTGCACTACGCCTTCGACACGCCCAAGGACCGGCTCGTGTGGGACACCGGACATCAGACCTACGGCCACAAGATTTTGACCGGACGGCGAGACAAGATGAACACCATCCGCCAGTTCGGGGGCCTCAGCGGGTTCCTGAAGCGGTCCGAGTCCGAGTACGACACGTTCGGGGCGGGCCACGCGTCGACCGCGATCTCCGCCGCGCTGGGCATGGCCGTCGCGCGCGACCTCAAAGGCGAGACCAACCGCGTCGTCGCGATCGTCTCCGACGGCTGCATGACCGGCGGCGAGGCGTATGAAGGATTGCAGAACGCCGGCCAGGTCCAGAGCGATATCATCGTCGTGCTCAACGACAACCAGATGTTCATCTCGAACAGAGTCGGGGCACTTGGTACTTTTTTGTCGAAGCTTCTGACGATGGGCGCCGTGCGCAACGCCGAGCACGAGGTGAAGAAGTTCCTGGCGCGGTTCCAATTCTGGGGCGAATCGGTCCTGCGCCTCGCCAAGCGCGCCAAGGTCCTGCTGTTCCCCGGCATGTTGTTCGAGGAAATGGGCTTCACCTATTTCGGCCCCGTGGACGGCCACGACGTCGAGCAGCTGGCCTCGGTGTTCGCTCACGTCAAGAAATTGAAGGGCCCGATCCTGGTGCATTGCGTGACGAAGAAGGGGAAGGGCTACGCCGCGGCCGAGGAAGACCAGTACACCTGGCACGGCCCGGGCAAGTTCGACGTGGCCACGGCCAAGATGCTCAAGCAGCCCATCACCAAGGCGCCGCCGCCCACCTACACCGCCGTGTTCGGAAAGGCCGTGGTGAAGGAAGCGGAGAACGATCCGCGCATCGTCGGCATCACCGCCGCCATGCCCGAAGGAACCGGCATGGACGCTTTCCGGGACCGCTTCCCGAAGCGCTACTTCGACGTCGGCCTGGCCGAGGAGCACGCGGTGACCTTCGCCGCCGGCTTGGCCGCCGAGGGCTACCGTCCGATCGTGGCGATCTACTCGACCTTCCTGCAGAGAGCCTACGACCAGATCGAGCACGACGTGTGCCTGCAGAAGCTGCCGGTGATCCTGTGCCTCGACCGCGCGGGGCTCGTGGGCGAGGACGGCCCGACGCACCACGGCGTCTTCGATTACTCCTACCTGCGCATGATCCCGGGCATGACCGTCATGGCTCCGGCCGACGAGAACGAGCTGCAGAACATGCTGCGCGCGGCGATCGAGCTCAACGCGCCCGTGTCGATCCGCTATCCCCGCGGCGCCGGCGTCGGCGTAGCGATGGACCCTGAAGCCAAGGCGATCCCGGTCGGCAAGGGCGCGCGGCTCAAGGACGGGGCCGACGTGACGCTCCTCGCGATCGGCAACCGCGTGCACCCCGCGCTCGAGGCCGCCCAGATTCTCGAGGACAAAGGCTACAGCGCCGGCGTCGTCAACATGCGTTACGTGAAGCCGATGGACGTGGAACTGCTGAAGGAGTGCGCGGCCAAGACCCCGCGCCTCGTGACCATCGAGGACAACGTGATCCAGGGCGGGTTCGGCTCGGCCGTGCTGGAGGCCCTCACCCCCGGCCGCGCCGAAGTCCTGCGCATCGGCATTCCCGATTCGTTCGTCGAGCACGGCGCGCCGCACCTGCTGTACGATTCGATCGGACTCTCGGCGCCCAAGATCGCCGAGCGCGTCGCCGCCTGGCTTCCCCAAAAGTCCCGCGCCACGGCGCAGAATTAGGAGAGAGGATATGACCACTTCGACGCCCCCCAAGATCCACATCGACAAGCTCGTCATCGCCAAGATCCGCGGCTTCTGCGCCGGCGTCGTGCGCGCCATCGAGGTCGTCGAACGCGCGCTCGAGCTGTGCGGCGGCAAGGTGTACGTCCGCCACGAGATCATTCACAATAAGTACGTCGTCGATGAGCTGCGCCAGAAGGGCGCGATCTTCGTCGAAGAGCTCACCGAGGTGCCCAACGGCTCCTGGCTGATCTTCTCCGCCCACGGCGTCGGCCCCGATGTCGTCGCCGAGGCGCGCGCGCGCCAGCTTAAGATCATCGACGCGACCTGCCCGCTGGTGACCAAGGTCCACCTCGAGGCGATCGCGCTGGCGCGGCAGGACTACACCATCGCCTTGATCGGCCACCGCGACCACGTCGAGACGATCGGCACGCTCGGCGAGGCGCCGGAGCACATGGTCGTCGTCGGCACGGTCAAGGAGGCCGAGACGATCCAGGTCAAGGACCCGGAGAAGATCGCCTACCTGACGCAGACCACGCTGTCGCTCGACGACACCCGCGAGATCGTGGCCGTGCTCAAGCGCCGCTTCCCGAAGCTCGGCGCTCCCAAGAAGGACGATATCTGTTACGCGACGCAGAACCGGCAGAACGCCGTCAAGGCGATGGTGCCGCAGATCGACCTCCTGCTCGTGCTCGGCGCGCCGAACAGCTCGAACTCCAACCGCCTCGTGGAAGTCGCGCTGGCCAAGGGCGTGAAGTCGCGGCTCATCGAGCGCGCGGCGGACATCAAGGACGAGTGGCTGACGGGCGTGAAGACGCTCGGCCTCACGTCCGGCGCCTCGGCGCCGGAAATCCTTTTCCAGGAAGTCGTCACTTTGTGCAAGGACCGCTACGGCGTGACCAACATCGAGGAGCTCGAGACGGTCGAGGAGAACGAGCACTTCGGCCTGCCGGCGGAGCTCGTCAAGATGATCAAGGATAAGGGAGCCAAGGCGTGAGCCGGCCCGGTCAGTGGATTCAGCCGCGTCACGGCTCGAAGGACGTTTTCGACAAGGACTACCCCGCCATCGACACGGGAGGCCTCACGGTCTCCTGCCCCGGGTGCAAGGAGACGGTCACCTTGACCCGCAAGTCCCTCCAGGGCAAGGTCGGCGGCTGGTGCAAAAAATGCAATCGAGGTGTCAGCGCGTGATTACTCCCATGACCAAGACTTTGACGGAAGAACTGATCATCGAGACCCCGGCCATCGAGCCCGAGGAGCGCGCGCTTCCGAAAGAAGAAGTCGATCTCCGCAAGATTCCCAAGCGCGCCCCGCCCTCCAAGGGAATGTGCCTGCGCTGCGGCGAGAACAAGCCGATCAACCGCCTGATGCTGTGCTACCCCTGCTGGGTGAAGAGCCAGCTCGAGAAGGACGGCTGGAAGGAAGGCCAGCCCCACCCGGAGTCGTGCGGGTGCGAGGGCATCAACGGCCACCCCGACCGCAAGTCCGTCGGCAATTAAGGCTACTTAAATACCGTTTTACGGTAGTGCGAGAGCTCGGCGATGCTTTCGCGCACGTCCTCGAGCGAGAGATGCTGCTTGCTCTTGGAGTACACGTACTTCTGCTCGGGATACCACCGCGACACTAATTCTTTGATCGAAGAAACGTCGATCGAGCGGTAGTGGAAGTAGTCGTGCAGGCGCGGCATGAACTTGACGAGGAAGCGCCGGTCCTGGCCGATGGTGTTGCCGCACAGCGGCGACTTGCCCGGGGCGCACCACGGCGAGAGGAACTCGAGGGTTTTGAGCTGAGCTTCTAATACCGTGACCTTCGAGTCCCGGCAGCGCTGGGTCAGGCCGGACTTGCCGTGCTGCTCGACGCACCAGGGGTCCATCGAATTAAGGACGTCGTCGCTTTGGTGGATGGCCAGGCACGGCCCCTCGGCGAGCACCTTGAGCTCCCCGTCGGTGACGACGGTGGCGATCTCGAGGATGAAGTCCGTTTCGGGCTCCAGGCCCGTCATCTCGAGGTCGAGCCAGACGAGGTTCTTTTCATCGGTCGGCATCGCCTCATCATACAAAAATGAGCGTGACCACTGTCACAGTGACGCTTTCTTGACAGGCTCCCCCCCGTCTGTTAGACTTCGGAATCGCCGGGCCAGAGGCCCGGCCGGAGGATCCATGAACAATCGCGTCAGCCGCATCGCCCTTCTGCTCGCCGCGGCACTGACGGCCGGCGCCTGCGGCGGCGCCAAGAAATCGCCCATCGCCAACAACGCCCCTGAGTGGGTGAACAAAGGCTCCGGCGCCATGAAGGACAAGGACGGCAAGTCCGTGTTCTACGGCGTGGGCATCGCCCAGGGCGTGCGCAACCGCGCTTTGGCCGTCGGCACCGCGGACGACCGCGGCCGCGCCGAGCTCGCCAAGATCATGAACTCCTACGTCACCACTTTGACCAAGGACTACATGGCCTCCGTCACCGCCGGCGACATGACCAAGTCCTCCGAGGAGCAGATGGTTTCGCAGACGATGAAGAACTTCGCCAAGTTCACCCTCCACGGCTCGATCCCGGTCGACCACTGGAAGGATCCCTCCGACGGGACCTTGTTCTCCCTCGTCAAGCTCGACATGGCCGCCGTGCAGCAGAGCCTGGGCGAGTCCAAGGAGCTCGACGCCAAGGTCCGCGACTACGTGAAGGCCAACGCCGAAAAGGCGTTCGACGAACTGGCCGCCGAAGAGGCGAAGCACTAAGATGCGCCGCCCTCTCGCGCTCGCCGTCTTGGCGCTCGCCCTGTCCGCGTGCGGCACCTCGGTGCAGCGCATGGACGCCGGCGAGGTCAAGGACGTCAGCGGCCGCTGGAACGACACCGACTCGCGCCTCGTGGCCGAGGAGATGATCCAGGACTGCCTGTCCCGGCCCTGGTACGCCAACGCCAACAAGGCGCTCGGCAAGAACCCGACCGTGATCGTGGGGACCGTGAAGAACGCGTCCCTCGAGCACATCAACGTCGACACCTTCGTCGAGGACCTGCAGCGGTCTTTGATCAACTCCGGCAAGGTGGAGTTCGTGGCCAGCAAGGGCGAACGCGGCGAAGTCCGCGATGAGCGCCTCGACCAGGACACGAACGCGTCCGAGGACACCCGCAAGGCTCACGGCCAGGAAGTCGGCGCCGACTACATGCTCAGCGGCGCGCTGAACCAGATCGTGGACCAGGAAGCGGGCAAGGCCGTGGTCTTCTATCAGACCAACCTGAAGCTCCTGGACATGAAGTCCCACAAGATCGTCTGGAACGGCCAGAAAAAGCTCAAGAAATTCGTCAAGCGTTCCAAGGCCGGCTGGTAGGCTCAGGCCGATGGACGTGACCAGGCCCCGCTTTTCTTCCGGGAAGAGCGGGGCCTTTCTCTTTTTAATCCCCCTCCTCGCCGCCTGCGGCGGCCCCTCCGGCTCGATGCGCAAGGAGGTCAACGGCCTGATCGCCGCCCGCGACTACGCCGGCGCGCAGTCTCGCACCGAGAAGGCCAAGGAAGGCTCCTACGGCAAAAAGAACATGGTGCTCTATTATCTGGACCTGGGCGCCATCCAGCACGACGCCGGCAAGTTCAAGGAAAGCGACGAGAGCCTCGACAAGGCCGAGCGGCGCATGGAGGAGCTCTACACCAAGAGCGTCTCGAAAGCCGCCGGGACCTTGATTCTCAACGACACGACCACCGAGTACGCCGGCGAGCGCTTCGAGCGGGCGCTGGTCAACGTCTACCGCGCGCTCAACTACGCCTTGCTCGGAAACCGCGAGAGCGCCCTCGTCGAGGTCCGCAAGATCTCGCGCCTGCTGCAGGAATACGCCGACGTGTACGGGGCAAAGAAGACCGCCTACAAGGACGACGCCTTCGCGCAGTTCCTCACCAGCTTGCTGTACGAGGACGACGGGCGCCCCGACGACGCCCGCATCTCCCGCGAGAAGTCGCGCAAGGCTTACGAACTGTACGCGTCCGCCTACGGCACTCCGACGCCTCGGCTGGAGCCCGTCGGCGAGAAGGGCGGCGGCGAGCTGGTCTTCCTTCACTATAACGGCGTCGCCCCCCGCAAGATCAGCAAGACCTTCTCCGTGGCCTGGCGTGACGCCGCGATCGCGGTCAACGCCACCAAGGACGACGAGGCCCAGAGCGGCCAGGCCGTCAACGCGATCAACGCCGGCCTGCTCGGCCATTCGATCACGGTCTCCTACCCCGACTACACCCAGGACCCGTACCAGATCGCGGGCTCGCTCGTGGAGGCGGCCGGCGTGAAGGCGCAAAGCGAGCTCGCCGAGGACGTCTCCGCGATCGCGCGCAAGGATTTGGAGGAGGCTCAAGCCCTCGTGAAGACCCGGGCGATCGCGCGCGCGACGATCAAGTACGTCGTCGCCAAGGCCGCGGCCGACGCGGTGGCCAAGAAGTACGGGAAAAACTCCTGGCAGCACCTGCTCGCGCAAGCGGGCGGCGCCGCCACCTCCGCGGCCACCGAGTTCGCCGATACGCGCGCCTGGGCGACCTTGCCCGCGCAGTTCCGCGTCGCCCGCCTGCGCCTGCCCGCCGGCAAGCACGAAGTGACCGTCACCTACACGGGCCCGTCCGGCGCCACGCTCTCGACTCAGACGTTTAAGGACGTCGTCATCGTCAAAGGACGGCGAACCTACCTCCACGACAGGACCGCTCTATGAAAAACATGATCTGGCTCGCCGTCTCACTGATCCTCTCCTCCTGCACGGGAGGCGGCACGGGGCCGAAATCGTCCTCCGACGGCTCAAGACCCGCATGGGTTGAGGGTGAAAGCCCGAAATGGACGCGCGGCGCCAACGTGCTCGGCGTCGGGTCCGGCGACGACGAGGAGTCCGCCGCCGACCGCGCGCGCGGCGAGATTTCGCGCGTGTTCAAGAGCGACGTCAGCGTCGACACGACCCTCGACGAGAGCGAGGCGAACAATACCACGGGCGGCAAGACGACCTCGTCGTTCTCCCAGCTCGTCGCGCAGAAGATCCAGACCGCGTCCAAAAAGATGCTGGAAGGCGTGGAAATCGTCGAACGCTGGAAGGACGGGGCCACCGGACGGTATTACGCCCTCGCGATCCTCAATAAGGGCAAGGCCCTCTCGGCCGTCACCGAGAAGACCACGGCTATCGACGCCGAGGCTTCGCAGTGGAAGGCGCGCCTCGACGCCGCCGGCGAGAAGTTCGAGCGCGCCAAGGCCGCGGCCAAGCTCGCCGCCGTGCTCAGGGGCCGGCTCGAGCTTGAGAACGACCGCCGCGTCCTCGGCGGCGGGCCTTTCGCCTCGACCGTAGACGTCTCCGCGGCCAAGGCCGCGGCGGCCAAGGCCCTCGCCGCGCTCGACGTCGTCGTGATCGCCACGGGCGACGGCGCCGACGGGGTCGAGACGGGCGTCGTTACCGGCCTCGTCGCCTCCGGCCTCATGGCCAAGCGCGGCAACCCGGGAGACAAGGGCGACCTGGTCGTCGAGTCCAAGTCCGCCGCCGAGGCCGTCACCGGCGGCGACGAGCGCGGGAAGG
>JACRDP010000025.1 GCA_016212855.1 Elusimicrobiota bacterium | reverse complement strand
GGCCTCCCTCCAGAGCAACACCATGTTCTCAGACAATCTTCCCAACGGCAACAACAACGACAAAAACAAAGGAGAATGGATCCAAAAGCAACGCCAAACCGGCAACGTCACTCAGGCTCATTTACGGATGAGAAAATGCTCAGATCAGGCGTATCGTCTGACGAATGAAAGCAGCTGATAGCGCAGCCAAACGATGGGATCCAGAAGACGGTGAATGCGATAACGTACTCGTGTCCGAAAAGAGGGGTTGAGCGCTTGAGACATCTTATAGGCCGACTCCGAGGGTTCGAAATACCTCTTTTTCCGCAGCCGGCATGCCACCATGAGATAAAGTCCGGCTCGCTCGTCATCGGGCAGGCGCTTGTCGCCCTCCAGCACGCGCAAAAATTTGGCCGCCATATCGGACGACTCGAGGCGATGCTCGTTGCGAGCCGAGCCTTGCCCATGATGCACTCTGAGCCTGGCCAACGGCACGGGAAGATATTCGAAATCGTACTTCCGCGCAATTCGGAACCAGAAGTCATAATCCTGAGTGGTGGGGATTTTTTCGTCGAACAGCCCGAATTCCTTGAAATACTCCCTGGGGATGAGAAGAGTGCAGCCGTGGACGGGCCGGCCGGTGCACAAGTGGTAAGGCAGATGTCCCGGCCTCAAGCCGATGTCGCGCACGCGTGAAAGGACGATGCCCCGGCCGCTGACCAAATCGTAGTCCCCGTAAACGACGGCGGGATGGCCCAAGCGGCGCAGGAATTCCACTTGGCTCGCGATCTTTTCCGGGTAGTACTCGTCATCGTGGGAAAGCCAGGAGAAATAGTCTCCAGTCATCTTTCCTATCCCGAAATTGAGGGTCGCGGCGATGCCGCTGTGTCCTTTGAGAAAATAACGGATTTTGTCGCCGAAAGAACACGCGATTTCCGCGGTCTCCCCGCCGTCGTCGGAACCATCGTCGACGACGAGAATCTCGATGTCGCGGTAGGTTTGGGCCAGGGCGCTTTCGATGGCGCCTCGCAGAAAGTTGGCGCCGTTGTAAACCGGGATTACGATCGAGACTTTGGGGTCAGATGACATCGGCGAACTCGTGCCGAGTCTTTTGAAACCAGGCATATCCGCCCCAACAGACGAGCACGGCGACGGCGGTATAAATCGCCAGGACGCCGAAATCGGGCGGGTTGCCGGTGATGATGACGGTGCGGAACTGTTCGATGATGACGGCCACGGGGTTGAAGACAATGACTTTGCGGAAGATCGGCGGCAGCTGACTGGTCGGATAAAACACTGGGCTCGTGAACATGACGATGTTGGTGACAAACACCATGATCTGCCCCATGTCGCGCAGAAAAACGCCGAGCGACGCCAGGAACCAAGAGAAGCCGGCCGTCATGAATACCAGCGGGATAAGCACAAGCGGTGCCATGATGGCCGTGGGATTGATCGTCAAATGCGCGAAAAAACAGAACGCGAGGAGGACGATAAAACTGGCCAGCGTGTGGAACAGCGCTGACAGCAGTGCGATCGGGACCAGGGTTTCCAACGGGAAGACCACTTTCTTGACATAGCTGGGATTACTCAGAACCAAAGTCGGGGCCCTGGCGAGGCACTCGTTGAAGAATCCGACGACGATGAGACCGGCGAACAGGCCTATGGCGTATTCAAACCGGCCCTGACGAGCGGCGTCGACATTCCACTTCGATTTGAAGATCACGCCGAATACGAAGGTATACATAACCAGCATGATGATCGGGTTGAGAAAAGACCAGAAAATCCCCATTAGCGAACCGCGGTATCGGACCGCGATCTCCCTTCTGCTCAGTTGGCCTATCAGAAACCAATTGGCATGCAGGGTGCGGGCCAGTGAAGGCAGGGAAAACGACGGTTTTCGGTGGGGGTCCATTTAGTTGCTATACTATACACGATCTCCCTGCGGCCTTCTTATAGACCAGCAGCAGTACTTCCCCTATGGCAATCGCCCCCGACGCTGAGGTCGTGATCAGAGTTTCCGACCTTGGAAAGCGCTACCGCATTTTCGATGGGCCTCGGGCCCGCTTCAAACAGATGGTGAAGTCCTCCCTCGGCTTTCCCCGTGACGTGGACGGTGCGCCGAGCAAATACTACAAGGAATTTTGGGCGCTGCGCGGCGTAAATTTCGAACTTCGTCGCGGCGAAGTGCTGGGTATTCTGGGGCAAAATGGCTCGGGGAAATCAACTTTACTTCAGATGCTTGTTGGAACTTTGACTCCCACAAAAGGGACGGTTGAAACAAACGGGAAAGTCGCGGCCCTTTTGGAGTTGGGCGCGGGCTTTAATCCCGAATTCACGGGAAGAGAAAATGTTTCCATCAACTGCGCGATCGCGGGTCTTTCGGAGCAAGAGATTGAAAGTCGATTCAAAAGCATAGTCGACTTCGCCGATATCGGGGATTTCATCGATCGGCCGGTAAGAACCTACTCCAGCGGCATGTACGTGCGGCTGGCTTTTTCCGCGGCTCTCGGCGTCGACCCCGACATACTTATCATCGACGAGGCTCTGGCCGTCGGCGACGCGCGTTTCCAAAATAAATGTTTCAACCGACTCGAGGAACTCAAGAAAAGGGGCGTGACGATACTCTTTGTCACGCACGATGTCGCGGCGATCAAGTCTTTTTGTACCCGGGCCATGGTTCTTGACCATGGACAGCCCACGTTTGCCGGCGGACCGATGGAGTCGGTCGTCAAATATTACGAAGCAATGTTTCCAGGTGCTGACGGCTCCGGTGCGCAAGCAAGGCCGGGCGGCGGAGTCTCCGATGAGACGGCCAGCCAAAGGCGGGAAGTCTCGATCAATCCCGAAGAAATGCCTCAGTTGCGCACATTCGGCTTGGGCGGCGGACTCATCGAAAAAATGGAAATCTCCGGATTGAAAGCCGGCAACGTTTTTTCGGGCGGCGATGATGTGGAGCTGAAAATCTATGCTAAGTGGTCCAGCAAGCACGCGCTTCAATTGGCAAGCGAGAAAAAAATTATTCCAAATATTCTGATTGGATTCGCCCTGTCCGATCTCAGAGGAATGTATCTTTTTGGGTGCCATCTGTTTGATAAGGCCGTTATGCTGGATGCGACGAGTCTGGAATCCGCCGCGGCGGTATTTAAATTTAAATTGCCGCATCTGGCCAGCGGATCATACTTTGTAACCGCGGCCATCTCCTTGGGGACGCAGGAAAACCACGTGCAGTTGAAGTGGTACGATGCCGTTCTTGAACTGAGTTGCGTATCCCCACAGAAATATTCATACGGGTTGCTGCATCTGCCGGACTACAGCGCTACGGTCGTCTGATATTGGCGACGGCGACCAAAAGTGAACTATAAAGATATATTCGTATCGCATTTCGACCCGCAGAGTTTGAAGATCGACGGATTGTTCATCCTTGCCACCGGCGTGGCTCTGGCTATCGAGTCGGCTATCGTAGGGAAAGCCAGATCGACCGTCTATAAAATGATAAAAGGCGGGCTATCAAAATCTTTGCGGCAGGATAGGGCTGTCTGGATTCTGGATGTGACGGGCGTTTGGCTTTTTGTGGGCAAGGCCATTACGCTTGGAGGAACGTATTATTTTGCGAATATCGTCAATCAATCGCTTTCCCGCATTCCCACCATAAAATTACTGCCGCGCATTTCTTCGGTACCCGTCCAAATCGTCTTATACCTGCTTCTCGCGGACCTCGTCGGATACTGGCTTCATAGAACTTTTCATAAAATACCAGCGCTCTGGATGCTTCATAAATTTCACCATTCCGCAACCGAGATGGGCGTCTTCACCGCCCGGCGGGATAATCCCCTCGTGGTTCCATTGTTCATCCTGTTCACGGGATTGCCCGTGTCTATTTTCGGCGCCCCCAGTGAGGTGCCATTGTGGATTACGTTTTTTGCGATACTCCACTCGTTAATAATTCATAGTCAAATTCCATCGGATTGGGGATTTTTCGGACGCTGGGTTCTCGTTTCGCCATACGGACATACCGTCCATCATTCAAAAGCAAGCCATCACCTGAATAAAAACTTTTGTTTCATGTTTCCGCTTTGGGATCATGTATTCGGTTCTTACTATGGAGGCAGCGACGAGGTTGTTGCTATTGGAGTTGACGAGCCTGATTCGGGAAGGTCGCTAGTGAGAGCGCTTATTGATGATACGGGTTCATGTATAGGCGTCTCGTTGAAAGCGGCGTTATCCTGGTATGGATTGAGTGTTAGCCCTGGTCCACGCGCGGCTCCGCTCGATCGTCACGACGGTATGAATATTTGAAACTCGCCGGATTTCCATGTTTTCGGAACTGAAAAAGGACACCAACGATGAATGCGCACGTGGCCGATAATAATATTGCGGGCAATCGCCGCTATTTTGATTCGCCGGCCGAGCTTTTGGCTGTTATTGAGAGAGTTGTCAAAAAGACCGAAGTCGTGCTGGATATCGGCTGCGGCATAATGCCCATGAATCACTTCCGGCCCAAGCTGCACTTGCTGGTCGAGCCGTGGAAGGAGTACTCCGATATTCTGGCTTCTCGCCATGCGGGCGACAAAAGCGTCGTCATCATTCGCGCGGGGGCACTTGAAGCGCTTCGCCAGCTTGCCGACAACTCGGTTGACAGTATATTCCTGCTCGACGTGATCGAGCATCTCGAAAAAGAAGAAGGCCGCCTGGTCGTCATTGAGAGCGAGCGCGTGGCCCGCGAGCAGATCGTGATCTTCACTCCGCTCGGCTTCATGCCTCAGCACATGGAGGGCGGTCAAGCCGATGGCTGGGGACTCGGCGGAGGAGCCGTTCAAGAGCACCGTTCCGGCTGGGAGCCGGAAGATTTCAGCACGGCATGGTCATTCTGTATTTGCGAGAAATTTCATGGCATCGATTTCAAGGGAGAGCCTCTCGAGCGGCCCTTCGGGGCCTTTTATGCGATTCGAGATTTGGAAGGGAAAACAACTCCCGCTCCGGGCAAGGTGTCCGACATCCGGCGCCTGCTGCCTTCAGAGCTGGAAGTTCATCGACTGCAGCGGGAGGCTCAGTTGGTGCAAAACGATTACAACATGCTCCTCAACTCGCGAGGCGTGCGTATGGTTTTCTTCTTCAAGAAAATTATTCGATTCCTTGGTCTCGCGAGACTTCTGTCCCCCGGAATCGAGCCTAAATGATCTTTTTGATTTCGCATGACGGAGTCTCTCCTTCATTCCAGCAGCTGACTCTTGCCGGAAGACCTTTTGGTGCGTACTTCTCCGCTCACCTCAAGTCATTGCGGGCCGGAGAAGTTTATACGCCTGATTTTAATAAGCCCGCGCCTGATTCCGACGTTATGCTGATCGACGCAAATGTTTGGTTTTCGGAGGCGAGTTTAAGGCGGCTATTCACGGAAGTTTCTTCGAAGCCGAATATCGCGGCGGTTGTAGGCCGGCGGCGCGGCCTGAAGGACTCGGAACCTGAAATCTTTGCGACCTATCTTCCTTCGGCGGCGGCCGGCCGGCTGCTCGATTTGAGCGATCGGGAGTCCTACCGCGCGAGTCTGGATGAAATCAGAGGTCTCAGCGCCGAATGCGGCTTGATTGATGCCGCCCAGTTGGATCGGGAGTTTCCGCCGGTTCGCATCCATAATTTATTGGATGTAGCCTTGCTCGAGCGAAGAATCTTTTACAATCGGGCATGCGCCGCGCTGGTTCTGGGGGTTCGAATTCGCGACCCCAAGAGGATCTCGATTTTTGGAGAGCTGCAGTGCGGGGTCGGCGTGGAAATCGAGACCGATGTCATTATCGAGGGGCGGGTCAGCCTTGGCGATGGCGTGAAGATCGGCGCGGGTTCAATCCTCAAAAACGCGGTCATCGGCGCCAACGCTCGAGTCAACCCTTTTTCGATCGTGGAAGATGCCGTGATCGGCTCAAGCAGTTTTGTTGGACCGTACGGTCGAGTCCGGCCGGGCTCGCACATCGGCGATTCCGTGCAAATCGGAAACTTTGTTGAGATCAAGAACTCGACTATCGGGGCCGGATCGCGGATCAATCATCTGGCTTTTCTGGGGGACGCGACCCTTGAGAAGGACGTCACGGTGGGCGCCGGCTCGATCACGTGCAATCACAACGGCGTCGAGGTTCAGCCGACTCGCATCGGCGCCGGGGCTTATATCGGATGCGGAACACAGCTGGTCGCGCCCCTTGTCATCGGGGAAAATGCGACAATCGCGGCGGGCTCCACGGTGACCGAAGACGCGCCTGCCGGGAAGTTGACGATCGCGCGGTCTCGCCAGGAAACCGTCGAAAATTGGTCCCGCCCGAAAAACGACAAGAAATGAATCTCGTTGTCTGCGGCCTCGGCCCCCACGCTCGAAACAATATCCTCCCGGCGCTGCAAAGTTGCTCCGGGGTCAAGCTATATGGAATCTGTTCTCGAAATCCGGAAGTCGTCGCTCAAGCCGCGGCCGATTATGGCTGCCAGGGCTGGGTCGATTTCGCGCGGATGTTGGCGGATCCCAAAGTCGAAGGGGTCTGTTTGTCGACGCCGATCGGGTTGCACGCGGCTCAAGGCCGGGAGATTCTTCTTGCAGGCAAGCACTTCTGGTGTGAAAAACCCTTGGCGAGCAGCGTTCTTCACGTCTCAGATCTGGTGAGCCTTTCTCGTGAGCGCGGCGTCACTATCGCTGAAGGGTTTATGTACCTCTATCATCCGCAGTTTTTGCGTCTTCAAGAAATAATGCGCTCCCGGGCTCTCGGGAAAATTCAGAACGTGACATGCCGGTTCGGAATTCCGCCGCTGACGCAGCCCGGATTTAGAAATAATCCCGACTTGGCGGGCGGCGCTTTTTGGGATATCGGTTCGTACCCGGTTTCCGCCGTGTCGGCGCTCTTCCCTGATCTTGTTCCCGAGGTCGTTTTATCTGATATCGTTAAGGGGGACGGTTCCCCGGTCGATTCTTCCGGTCGAGCGATCCTGCGCTATGACGGCGGCGCTCACGCGACCCTCGAATGGGCCGCCGATCGCTCATACAGAAATGAGATCGACATATGGGGGACGCTGGGATCCGTTTCGTCCGAACTCTTTTTTTCCAAGCCGGCCGACTATGTGCCGAGATTCCGTTTTTTGAACCTCAATGGCTCCGAAAGCTGCCAATTGGGAGAGGCGGACGACCATTTTTCGTCCATGTTCAACGCATTTTATAAGCTTCTGTCTAATTCGGTCGACGCGGAAAATGAGCGAAAGATGATCGTTCGCCGGGCCCAGCTGATGGACAAAATCAAAACCGCCGAAATACGAGGCAAACAATATGGAGCGATGGAAATCCGTTAAGCTGGATGACAGCAGCATGTGGCCCGCGGAGGGCCGGGTCCAATTGCCCGAGCCCAATGTCGACGACCGGGGCGCGATTCAGTCGCTCGTCAATTTTCCGATGAAAAATATTTCGCTCATCACGTCGAAAAAAGGGTCGGTGCGATCGAATCATTATCACTTGAGCGACTGGCATTACATGTACATCCTCTCCGGGTCGTTCGATTATTACTATCGCCCCTCGGGCACCGACGCCAAGCCGTCCGTCATTCGGCTTAAGGCCGGAGAAATGGTTTTTACGCCTCCGATGGAAGATCACGCGACGGTTTTCCTGGAAGACACGCAGCTGCTCGCGATCAGCCGGAATCCGCGGGACCAGGAAAGCTACGAATCGGATGTGAAGCGCGTGGTGCTCATCGACCCCTCAAGTATCAAGTCATGACGGCCGCTGATTTATATTTGCGTACGCGCTGCCGGATGTGCGACGGTGGTCGCCTCGTCAAGGTCTTCGGCCTGCCGCCGACTCCTCCCGGAAACAACTTCCTGAACGCGAAGCAGTTGAATGACGCCGAGCCGCGCTATCCGCTGGACGTTTATCTGTGCGGCGACTGCAGTCATATCCAGCTCGGGCATGTCGTGGATCCCAAGATTCTTTTTCAGAACAATTACCCTTATGTCTCGGCGACGTCGGGGCAGTTCGTGAAGCATTTGCAGGACCATGCCGAGGCTATGGTGAAGCGCTTCGAGTTGAAACCGGGCGCGCTGGTTTCGGATATCGGCTCGAACGACGGCACCTGCCTTCGATTTTTTAAAGAGCACGGCATGAGGGTCGTCGGGGTGGATCCGGCGATTCAGATCGCTCAAGCGGCGAATCGGGCCGGAATTGAAACGGTTGGGGAGTTCTTTTCTTTCGAGCTCGCCCAGCACCTGCGAAAACAGCATGGTCCGGCGGCGTTCGTCACGTCTCATAACGCCTGCGCTCATATCGACATGCTGGATGACGTCGTCCGCGGCGTGTCGCATTGGCTTCAGGACGACGGGGTTTTCGTCCTCGAGGTGGGGTACTTCGTCGATGTTTTCTCCAATCTCTGGTTCGACACCATTTACCATGAGCATTTGGATTATCATACCGTCGGTCCCTTTAAGAAATTGTTCGCCCGGAGCGGGATGGAGTTGATTTCCGTTCAACGGGTCAGCCCTCAGGGCGGCTCCATTCGCGTGATGGCCCAAAAGAAGGGGGGGCCTCATCGAGTCGATTCCTCGGTACAGGAGTCGCTGGATCTGGAGCTGAGGTTGGAATTGAATCAGCTGTCCGCCTTTAAAAAATTCTTCCAGAGAATTGAAACGGCCGGCGGGCGGCTCCGGCTGCTCCTGCAATCGCTGAAAAAGAGCGGCAAGTCGATCGCCGCCTACGGCGCCACGACCAAGGGGACGACGCTCCTTTCCACGTTCGGGGTGGGTAAGGAGTCCATCGATTTCATCGTGGACGACAATCCGCTCAAGCAGGGCATGTTTTCTCCCGCTCTGCATATCCCCGTCCTGGAAACGGAAGAGCTTTATCGGCGGCGTCCCGACTACGTTTTGATTTTGGCCTGGAATTTCGCCGGCCCGATTATGGCCAAGCATGCGCGTTATGTCGAACAAGGCGGGCGGTTTATCCTGCCCATGCCCGAGCCGCGAGTGGTATGAGGTTGTCATGATAAAACGTGTTTTAGTCGTGGCCCCGCATCCTGATGACGAGACTCTGGGCGCGGGAGGCACGATCGCCAAGTTTATTTCTCTAGGCTATCACGTCGAGGTTCTGACGGTTTCGGGGCATCTTCCGCCGCTCTATGCCGAAGGGGTTTACGAGAAGGTCGAAGCGCATGCCCGGAAGGCGTTCGCTGTGTTCGGCTTGAAGCATTTTCGATTCATGAAGATTCCGGCGACGATGATCGGAGACTTGCCCGTTCATGCGCTGAACGGGAAAATTTTATCCGTAATGCGTGAGGTGAAGCCGCATATCGTCCTCACCTGCTATCCGGACCGGCATGTGGATCACCGCGTGATTTTCGAAAGCGTGATGGTCGCCGCGCGCCCGATCGGGATCGGCCGGGACATCGAAATCCTCGCGGCTTATGAGACTCTTTCGGAAACGCATTGGAACGCCGCTCACATCGAGCCGAATTTCGTGCCCAACTGGGTCGTCGATATTTCAGATTTTATGGAGCAGAAGCTTCGTGCCCTGGCTATGTATGAGACGGAAATCCATCCCTTCCCTAGTCCAAGGTCTATCGAGGCGATCGAAGCGCTGGCTAAGTTTCGGGGAACGCAATCGGGGTTCGCTTTCGGGGAAGCTTTTCATCTGATCCGCATGAAGAGCTAGACGAGTTATCGACTCGTCCATATGAAGCGCTTTGAACCGCTCGTTTCGATCATCATCCCCGCTTACAACGCTTCCGACTATTTGGCTCAGGCGATCGACAGCGCGTTGGGGCAAACTTACAAGAACATCGAAATCATCATCGTCAATGACGGCTCCGTTGACGGCGGCAAGACGGAAGCTGTCGCGAAGTCTTACGGGAGCAAGATCCGTTACTTTCGTAAACCCAATGGCGGGACGGGTTCGGCGCTCAATGTGGCGATCCGGCAGATGCGCGGTGAATTCTTTTCTTGGCTTTCGCATGACGATCTCTATTATCCCGGCAAGATCGAACGGCAAATCGCCACGTACGAAGAGCTGGGGCGGAGCGATGTCATCTTGTACTGCGATTTCGATCTCATCGACCAGAATGGAAGCCTGCTCTACACGGTGCGAATACCCGAGACCCCGCCCCATTTCTTCCGTTATCGCCTCACGCTCACCGCTTATTTGCACGGCTGTTCACTCCTCATTCCGATAACCGCGTTCGACAAATGCGGACTCTTCGACGAACGCTTGCGCACCACGCAGGACTATGACCTTTGGTTCAAGATGTCTTTTCACTATAAATTCACGCAGTTGCGCGAGACGCTCATAAAAGGGCGGATTCATGAAGGACAGGGCACCCGGATGCTGACGGAGCATGTGCAAAGGGAAGGCGACGACCTGTTCCGCCGCTTTATGGAAAACATACCCCCCGCCGAGCTTAAAGTGGCCTCGGGGCAAAGCCTGCCGGGCGCTTATCTTAAGTTCGCGTTTAACTTCAGGCGGCGAGGCTTTTACCGCGCCTCCAATCAGGGATTCAAATTAGCCCTTCTTGCCGCCTTGGGCCGGACGACCCCGCGCTGACATGCGCATCCTTCTCGTCGCCATGTCGAACAGTTTGCATACCGCGCGCTGGCTCCGGCAGCTCGAGGGCGAGGGCCATGACGTCCACCTTTTCCCCTCCATCGACATAGGTATAGTTCATCCCGACGTTCCGTCCGAGGTGAAGACCTACCGGTCAACTCGGCTCGGCGCGTCGATGCTCGTTCGCGCCTTCAGGAAAATATTCCTTCCTCCCGCGCATCTCGACCACCTCTGCCGCCTCATCGAGCGTCTCAAGCCCGACGTGATCCACTCCATGGAAATTCAGGCCGCCGGCTACCTGACGCGGGAGGCGAAAAGGAGGGTGCCCGGCGAATTCCCTCCTTGGCTCGTCACGAACTGGGGGAGCGATATCTATCATTTCGGCAAGTTCCCCGAGCACGCGCCGCGGATACGCGAGACGCTGACCAACTGCGATTATTTCCACTGCGAAGGCGAGCGGGACACCAAGCTCGCCCGCGAATTCGGCTTTACGGGGAAAGTTTTCGTGCTCTTTCCCATCACCGGCGGTTTCGACGTGGTACAAGCCCGCCGTCTGCGCAGCCCCTTGCCGCCGTCGAAGCGCCGAAAAATCATGCTCAAAGGCTACCAGGGTTGGACGGGGAGGGCTTTGGTCGGGCTCAAGGCGCTCGAGCAATGCGCCGATGTGCTCGCGGGTTACGAACTTTGCGTTTATGTGCCGGAAGTGGCGGCGCAGGCGCAGGCGCTGGGAAAGAAGCTCGGCCTCAAAGTGACGGTGGTGCCGTTCGGAACGCCTCATGCCGATATGATGCGCCATCATGGGAGCGCGCGCGTGTCGCTGGGGGTCAGCATGAGCGACGGCATGTGCACTTCTTTTATGGAGGCGCTGCTCATGGGCTCTTTCCCCATACAAAGCAACACGTGCACCGCGGATGAATGGCTCGAGAACGGCAAGAATTGCCTGTTGGTCCCCCCGGAAGACGCGGACGCCGTCGCGGCCGCCTTGCGCCGAGCCTTGACCGATGACGCGCTGGTGGACACGGCCGCCGCGGCCAACATCGTCTTGGCGGAAAACACGATCTCAGATGAAAAAATAGCGCCTTTAGCGAGGGGCCTCTATACCTTCATCTTGGACCGGCGCAGGGCCTCTTCGGCCGCGAATGGGAACAGCATAGGCAGATAGAGGAGCTTGTGGCGCCCGGCGCTGCCAAGGTCGAATTCAAGGAGGGCGGCGCCCGCGGTCAGCGTCGCGAAAAAGACGAGCAGGCTGAGCCTCGCCGGCGTCAGGGGAACGCGGACTATCCCGCGGACGGCGAGCGCCGCGATGAGCAGCAGGAGCATGTTTTCTCCGGAAGCCGCCAGCCGGCCGATTTTCCCGTCCATCGGATAAAGCCCCGGCAGGGGCATGAACAAAACGTAAAACGCGCCTTTAGGAAGATACGACGCGACTTCGCTCCAGGTTCGGAACTCCGTGTCCGGAAAGAGGAGCGTGCCGACTTCCCGGCCCTGAGCGAGAGCTTTGCGGCTGTCATCGAGCCGGTGAATTTTGCGGAAGGCGGTGATGCCCGACGGCGAAGTGACCAGTTGATAATCCGCGCCGGCTTCGACGCGGTGGGACGTCCAGGCGTATACCGCCAGCGAGGCCGCGACCGCGCCCAAGGCCGCGAGCGCGTGAACGCGACGGCCGCCTAGGGCCGCGAAAGAGAGCGCCGCGAAGAGAGCGGCGGACAATGCCTCGAGAACTTGGGGGCGATAGAATCCGGCGCCGATCATCGACAAGCCCGCGGCTGCGGCGAACGCGGCGCGACGCGCGCGCGACGCGCCGGAGGGCAGGCCCGCGGCCAAAGTGCAGGCCAAGCCCGCATAAGCGAGCAGGTTGGCGGGAGCTTCCTTCAGATTCTGCGAGGTGTAGAACACGTACGAAGGCCAGACGGCGATCGATAACCCCGCCGCGAAGGCCGCGCGTCGCGAGAAGGCGAATCCGAACAGCCAGGCGAGGACCATCACGCCCGCCGCGCCCAAGACGGCATTGACCAGCTTGACGGCGAGGGGGCGCGGCCCGGTCAAGCGGTAAAGCTGGTAAACGAGAAGCGTTTGGGCGCGGGTGTTGGTGGTTCCCTCGAAAACGGGTCGCCGGCCTTGGGTATTTTCGCGCAGAGCCGAGACGGCGGCTTCATGGAAGAGTCTGGAGTCGGTGTAATAGTACGGGGGGAAGATCGGATTGAATTCGGTGACGACGGCGGCGGCGACGCGCAGGGTCAGCGCGAGCGAGCCCAGCGCCAAGAACGGGCGGCGTTTAATCCAGGACACGATCTTGATGGGGAGTATTCGGGGCAAGGTGCGATTATAGAACTTCGTTTGTATAATGAGCGACGAGATGAAGATGAAAAAAGTCGCGGTGGTCCATGACTGGTTGACCGGGATGCGGGGCGGCGAGAAGGTGCTGGAGGCCGCGCTCGAACTCTTCCCGCAGGCCGAGATCTATACCCTCGTCCACCGTGCAGACCGGGTCTCCGATCTGATCAACTCCCGGCGCATCCACACCTCCTGGCTGAATGCTTTGCCGGGCGCGTCGCATTATTACCGCTACCTGCTGCCCCTGATGCCGTGGACCATCGAACGGTTCGACCTGGGCGATTACGATCTCGTCCTGTCTTCCAATCACTGCGTGGCCAAGGGGGTGAGCCTGACTCCCCGCTCCGGCCGCCGGCCGCCCCTGCACATCTGTTACTGCCACACCCCGATGCGGTATGTGTACGACCAGTTTCAAGATTATTTCACCGACGGATCCCGGGGCTGGCTTCGAATCGGCGCCCAGTTTCTGCGGCCTTTTCTGATGCGTTGGGACAAGAAGAGCAGCCGCGGCGTGTCCGCCTTCGTGGCCAACAGCGAGAACGTGCGCGCGCGGATCCGGCAAGCCTACGGCCGGGACGCGGCCGTTATCTACCCGTCCGTGGACACGGATTTCTTCCAGCCGCCTTCGTCTCCGAGAAGCGGCGCGTCCTATTACCTGATCGCCTGCGCTTTGGTTCCCTACAAGCGCGTGGACCTGGCCATCGAGGCTTGCCGTAAGCTCGGAGTCTCGCTCAAGATCGTCGGAGTGGGCGCGGAGGTCGACCGGCTCAAGAAGCGGGCGGCGGGAGCGGAAGTCGAGTTTCTCGGCTGGCAGAGCGACGAAGCTTTGCGCGGGCTCTATCAGAATTGCGAGGCGTTCCTTTTCCCCGCGAACGAAGACTTCGGCATCACCGCGGTGGAAGCGATGGCTTGCGGCCGGCCTGTGATCGCCTATAAGAAGGGCGGCGCTTTGGAGACCGTCCGAGAGGGCGTCACCGGAGTCTTTTTCGAGGCGCAGACCGCGGCGGCTTTGGCCGACTCTATGCGGCGGGCCAAGGACATTCGTTTCGATCCCGCGGCGATCCGCTCCCACGCTCTGAAATTCGACGACAAACGGTTCAAGGAGAGCTTCGCGGGTTTCGTGCAGGAAGCCTGGGAGGGTCACGTCGCGGCCGCCAAAGTTCGCGTGATGCAGGTCCTCGAGTGCGGCGGGCCCGGAGGCACCGGGTATCAAGTGGCGGCCATCTGCAACGGACTCGACAAGGACCGCTTCGAATTGAGCCTGGTCTATGCGGTGCGTCCGGGGAGTACTCCCCGGGAGTACGAGGCCATGGCCCACGGCGCCGCACATTTCTTCCACATACCGGATATGGTGCGCCCCATATCGCCGCTCTCGGATTTTCGGGCGTTCCTGCGGCTCTATCGTCTCTTTCGGCAGCAGCGCCCCGACATCGTGCATGCTCACTCTTCGAAGGCGGGCTTCCTCACTCGTCTCGCGGCCCGGGCCGCCGGGGTGAAGCGGATTTATTATTCGCCGAGAGGCTATTCCTTCCTCCAGAGCGACAATTCGTCTTTCGCCCGGTGGTCTTATCGTTTATTGGAGCGCTTCGCCTCCCTGTTTGGTGAGATCGTGGCGGTCTCGAAGAGCGAAGCGGTTCTGGCGCGGAAATTGGGCGCGGCCGACGTGCGGATTGTGCGAGACGCCTACTTGGGAGAGGCCTCTCCCACATCGATTGGAAGGGGTACTTCCTTGCCTTCCGGCGCGATCGTCTGCGCGTCGGGGCGCCTGACTTTCGCCCGTCACCCCGAAGCCTTCGTTCGGCTGACCCAGCGCCTGACCGACGCGCGCAACGGCGTCAAGTGCGTGTGGATCGGCACCGGCGAGATCCAGCCGCTGATGGAAGAGATGATCCGGGACCTGGGCCTGACGGGCAAACTGGAGGTGACCGGCTGGCTGCCGCACCGGGAGGCCCTACGCCGCCTTGCGGGCGCGAACGTCGTCGTGCATTACTCACGCTGGGATGCCATCCCCAACGTGGTGCTCGAGGCGATGGCGGCCAGCCTGCCGGTCGTCGCGTCCGACATCCCCGCCAACCGCGATTTGATCGTTCCCGGCGAGAACGGCTTTCTAGCCGCGACAGAGATCGAGCTCTTGGAGCGGACTCTTCAGCTCGTCGATGATTCAAAACTCGCCGCGAGCCTCGGCGCCAAAGGCCGCGCCCTGGTGAGCGCGGAGTATTCCCGCGGGCGCCTCATTCGTGAACTCTCCGAACTATACGACTGGGCCTAGGGTCGTCAGTCCGCGACGCGGTAACGCAGGAGGCACCAGAGGTAAGAGAATCCGTCCTTCCAGGTTATTTTCTTGCCGTCGGCGTAGGTGCGCCCGCTGTAGGATATCGGAACCTCGTAGAGACGCAGGCGGCGCTTGCAGACCTTCGCGGTCAGTTCGGCCTCGATGCCGAAGCGCTCGCTGCGCAGAGGGATAGCCTTGATCTTTGAATTCAGAAACGCCTTGTAGCACGTGCCCATGTCGGTCAGGTTGATGTCGTACAGTACGTTCGTGAGCAAGGTGAAGACCATGTTTCCGAAGTAGTGCCAGAAGAACAGGACGCGGTGCGGTCCGCCGAGGAAACGCGAGCCGTACACCGCGTCCGCGCGTCCGTCGAGCAGCGGGCCGAGCATCATCGGATAGTCCGACGGATCGTACTCCAGGTCGGCGTCCTGGATGATGACGAAGTCGCCCGTCGCGCGGGCGAGCGCGGTGCGCAGGGCGGCGCCTTTGCCGCGATTGCGCTCGTGCAGAATGACGGTGGCGCGCGCGCCCAGCCCGGCCAGGAGTTCCCGCGTGCCGTCGGTCGAACCGTCGTCGACAACGACGATCTGCTTGTTCAGGGGCAAAGACACGGCCTCGACGCGGCGCAGGAGCTCGAGCACCGTGTCCTTCTCGTTGTAGACGGGGATCAGGATCGAGAGGGTTTTCGCCACGCGCTCGATTATAGAATTTCCCGCTTCAGTCTCGGGCCCGCCCCGAGCTGCCAGATCAGGAAGAACAGGACGGCGACCTGCTCGGTCTGCCAGGCGACCTCGGTGAGGTTCATGATCAGGAACGCGGCCGTCGCCGTCGCGGCCCATAACGACCAGGCGTCGCGGCGCGCTCGCTCGGCCTTCCAGGCGCTGGTCGCGAAGGCTCCCAGGACGCCGAGCAGGATCAACAGGCCGGGAACGCCGCGCTCGGCGAGTTGGTGCAGGTACACGTTGTGCGCGTTTCCCCAGGTCCCCTCGCCGTCCAGGCGCGCGGGATGATAGCGCTCGAAGGTCTCGCGGTAGCGGCCCGGGCCGACGCCCGTCGCCGGATGGTCCCGCGCGATGAGCAAAGCCGTGTTCCAGAGCGCGAAGCGGGAGCGATGGGAGCTCGACGCGCCGTCCGTGGCGAGAAGGTTGCGCAGGCCGCGGCCGCCGGTCGGCATGATTTCCCAGAAAGCGAAGACGCCGACCACGGCCAGGACCGCTGTCAGGATGTGGCGGCGCCAGCGCGCGTCGAGCGCGCAGGCCGCGGCATAGGCCGCGGCGACGGCGATCAGCACGGCCCGGGTCTGTGAGGCGACGAGCGCTGCGGCGAGCGCCACGAGCAAAGCGAACGTACCCCGGCGCCGGAGCGGGGGCGCATCGGCGCGGGCGAGATAAGCCGCGGCGCCGAGCAGGCCGAGCCCGATCAGTTCGGCGTACGTGACGGGGTGGATGAAGCCGTGGGCGCGGACGCGGTCCGAGCCGCCCGTCCATTCGGCCGCGGCCTGGGCGACGCCCACCAGCGCGTGCAGGCCTAGGCCGGCCGCCAGAGGCGCCCCGACCGGAACGACGTCTGCCGCCGATAGGGCCGCGCCGATGACGGCGAAGGTCCAGAGCTTGTGTAGATCCTTGGGCCAGACGCGCAGGCTCGCGGCCGGCTCGGCGCCGGCGAGCGACGCGATCAACGCCCAGGCCGCGTACGCGGCCAAAGCGGCGAAGACGGGCGTGCGCGCGGAAGCGCCCAGCGCCGCGAGAGCCGCCTTGCGGTCCTTCTGAAGCAGCCACAACCAGGCCACGGTCAACGCGGCAAGGGCCACGTTGGCGCCGGCGATGGAGAGCGGCGCCGCGATGGCGAGCGCGGCGAGTCCGTAGGACGACGCTCGTCGCGGATTCATGAGACGCAGTTTACTACTTTCGCCGCCGCAGGTCGTAGACCGCGGCCTCGACGCCCGGAGCAAGCGGAACGCGCGTGAGCGCGCGCGACGGAAGCCGGCTGGAGGCCAGCGCAGCCGCGATGCCAGCGTTGGCGCGATTCAGGAAGGCGGGGAGCTCCGCGTCCGGAATTCCGGAGACGATAAGCAACCGGTCGGCGTCCTTGTCCTTGAGGCGGATCAGAGCCGCCTCGACCGAGGTCTGCGCATAGCCAAGATTGACGAAGCGCAGGTCGAGGCCGCGCGAAGCGGCGAGTGCGGAAAGGTTGTTGGCGTTGAGTCGCGGATGCTCGACGGCGACGGCAGCGACCGTGCCGCCTCCGTCGGCCACGGCGGCGACGAGAGCGGCCCGGTTCCAACCGGCGTCTCCGGAGGGCGCGCCGCACCAGGGCAAGGCCTCGGACGCGGAGAGCATGAAGGTCTGGCGGACGAAGACGAACGAGCCGGCCGCGAGCAATGCGGCGGCCGCGGCCGCGCGGGCCGCGCGAGAGTCGAAGGACAGGGCCGCGCGAGCGGCGAGCAACGCCAGCGCCGGCAGGGCCGGGGCGGCGAAACGAATTTCGCGATTCACGCCGAGCGCGAGCACCGCGAGCGGCGCTGCCCAGGCGAGCGCCAGACGAGAGCCGTCGTCGAGGCGTCCCCGGCGCGACGCGCCAGCGGCCACGGCGAGCATCGAGAATGAGAGCGGCCAGGACAAGGCGCCGCCGAGTAAAGTTGCGACGAAGGAGCCGCCGTTGGAGTAGTCCGCCGCGATCTTGCCGAAGCCCGCGCTCCAGGCGAAGCCGAGGATGTAGGGGAGATGGAAGGCGTACCAGGTTCCTGCCAGCGGGACGGCGATGAACAGCGCGAGCTTGAGATGAGGGCGCAATTCCTTGCGCCGGAGCCAGACCGGGCCGGCGAGGTAGAGCGGGAAGAGGATTTTGGCGAGCAGGCCTAGACCAAGCATGGCGCCCAGTATCGGGCCCTCTTGGCGCCGCGGGGAGGCGACGCGCCAGACGGCCGCAGCGACGAGCGCGGTCAAGAGCGGTTCGACGAGGAAGACGCGCGAGAGCCCGTACAGCAGCGGGATAATCGCCGTGAGCGCGGCGGCGAGGGCGGCGATCGCCTCACGCCGCGGGTGCTTGGGCCACAGCGAGCGCGCGGCGGCGAAGACGGCCGCGCAGGTGGTGCCCTGCGCGGCGAGACTCACCCAGACGGCGACGCGCTCGACCGGGCCGGTGACGGCGTAGAGGGGAAGCGGCAGGAGGCTCAGCAGGGGCGCCTTGATGCGGAACGCGGAGGCGTACTCCGCGGCGAAGGCGAACGGGCCGCGCGCGAGGGCGTGGTAGAGCCGGAAGCTGACCTCGAGATACCATGCGTCGTCCCAGGCCGGCGGCGCGGCGTTGACGAGGATGTGCCAGGCGCCGGCGGCGAGCGTGGCCGCGACGAAAGACGCGGCCGCGCGGCCGGTCTTCATGCGGCGCGGCTCTCGGAGGCGCGCACGCCGAGGAAGAACGTCAGTCCGAGCGCGAACGCGAGGCCCAAAGAAGCGGCGGCCCCGGTCACGCCGTAGACGGGAATGAGCCACGCGGCCAAGGCCGCGTTGGCCATGCCCGACAGCAAGCCGCCGATCACGGAGACGCGCAAGCCCGAGAAGTCGCGGGCGGAGTAGAGCGCCGACAAAGTGCCGTGAGCGAGGACGAGCACCGCGCTCAACGAGAAAGCGAGCATCCAGTCGAGGCGCATCGGGTAGCTTCGTCCGAACACCGCGAGCGCCGCGGCGAGCCCGGCGAGGAAGAACAGCCAGGCGCCGAACAGGGCCGGGAGCGTCCACCGGCGGACGAGCTCCCAGGTTTCGCGTTGGCCCCGCGCGTCGCTGGCCATGGGAACGATGACGGATTGGAGCATGTACAGCAGCGCCAACGCGACCTGGATCGTGGCCGTGAAGTAGGCGCTGAACAGGCCGACCTCCTCGGCGTTGCGGCAGGCATGGAGGATGAAGCGGGCGGGCGCCAGGATGAAGGCTACGGCGAGCAGGTTGAGCGAGGCGACGGCCGCGTAGCGCCAGACCGCCTTCAGGATCTCCGGCTCGAAGGCCAAGGTCAGATAGCGGCGCTGGCACCACAGCGCGTACGCCGAGCCCAGTATGAAGCCGGAGCTCAGCGCCGAAATCAGGACCCGGTGGTCCGCGCCCAGCACCGCGCTCGCGGCGATGAGTGCCAGCGGAGCCGACAGGCCGTAGACGGCCTCCACGAGCCCGCGGTGGGCGAAGCGGTGCAGGCCGAGAAGCGGGCTCGCCACGACGACGTAAACGGCGTGGGCGGTGGCGAGCACGAGCGACGGCAGGAAAAGCGAGTCGGGCAGGTTGAGCGCGCGTCCGAGGGCGTGATGGGCCGCGGCCATGACCGGCAGGCACAATAAAGTCCAGGCCGCGAACGCCGCCAGCGCCGTGGAGACGAAGCGGGCGCGGCGGCCTTCGTCCTTCTCGGGTGCCAGGAACTTGCCCATCGCCGTGGGAAACCCGAGCATCGGCGCGATCTGCAGATAGGCCGAAGCGGCGAGGACGAGGTTCGCGCGCCCGTATTCCTCGGGTCCGAGCCAGCGTCCGGCCGCGATCTGCGTGAGCAAGGTGGAGGCCTTCGCCAAGCCGTAGAGAAGGCCGATCCAGCCGAGCCCGCTCAGGAAGGCGGGAAGCCCGGCTCGCTCCGCGACGGGAGCCGGCGCGTCGAGCGCCGGAGCCCGGGCCGCGCGCGCGAACAAGGTCTCCGCGTTCGAGCCGGCTCCCTCCGAGGTCACGGTCAGCGCGGGCTTCAGCTGCGAGAGGAGCGCGTCGGCGTGGGGCGAGTGCCCGGTCAGGATCGCAACGCAGGACGCGTCGAGCCCGCGGTCGTGCAGCAGATCCGTCAGCCGCGGCGCGAGCAAGGTCGCGTTGGCTTCGCGCCAGAGCTTTCTCGTGGCGGGCAGAAAGAGAGACGCGACGATTTCCACGCCCGGCGGTATGACCGAGAGCTCCGCGATCGGCGGTCCGAACAGCGCTCTCCGTATGCGCCGCGCGAATCCGCGCTCGGCGGCGAGCTCGACGAAGAAGACGCGCCGCCCCGTCGCGGCCCACGCCGCGGCCTCGGCGCGCCGGGCTTCGGGCGCCCGCGACCAGGGCACGGGCGAGAGCATGACCGCGTCGCGTCCCGGCCGCGCGGCGAGTTTCGCGCGCCGCCGGGAGGTGTCCTCGAGGCAGGCTTCGAAGCGCCGGAACTCGGCCGCGGCCGAGTGCGCGCGCGCCATCGCGATGCGCTCGCGCCGAAGCTCGGCGGTCTCCGTTTTCGCAAGCCCGCGCGCGATCCGGACCCAATCCTCGGGCGTCTCGCCGATGTAGATCAAGCCTTCGAGCTTTCGCAGAGACGGCAGGGGCGTCGCGATGACGGGCCGGCCGGTCGCCAGACATTCGTAGATCTTCGCGGGGATGACGCCCATCAAGAAGGGATTGACGCGGTACGGGAGCAGGAGTCCCTCGTAGGGCCCGAGCGTCCCGGCGAGTTCCTCGCGCGCGACGGGGTCATGACGGCGCACGCGCGGATCGAGGGGCGGCGCGCCGGCCTTGGCGAAGCCGCGGACCGTCGTCTTGAATCCGGCGTCCGCGAGAGCGTCGACGAAGCGCGCGTCGAGATCATGGCTCCAGGTCCCGTAGTAGCAGAAATCGTCCCAGGCGCCGCGCGGCGGCGGAAGCCGGAAGAAATCCTCCGGGACGCCCTGATGGATCTTCTCGATGTGCGCGTGCTCCGCGCGCTTCTGCTCGACGAGGAAATCCGAGTCGCCCACCACCTGGTCCGCCAGCGAGAGCAGGACCCGCTCGAGGGCGGCGAAGTCCGCGGGCGCCTGAGGGTGGGCGCGGAAGTTGGACGCGCAGTCGTAGAGCACCGAGTCCGGCTTCAATGCGCGCGCGAGTTCGATCGTCGTCGCGGTGGGGACGTAGACGACGCACGAGGCCCCGGGGCGAAGGCCGCGCTGCGCCAGTTCTCGCCGCAGGGCGGGAAGGAAGATTCGGGAATTGACGAAGCGAAACAGCGCCCAGGTCGGAGGCAGGACGCGGGGCGATAGGATGCGCACGCCCTCCGGGCTGCGGTTGCTCCCGGCGGCGCCGCCGGGGAAGATGAGGTTGCGCAGGCGGCGGCCGAGGCGCGCGAGATCCTTCCAGGCCGGATTGCGGAAGCCCGTGTTCTCGACGAAGAAGACCTCGCGCCCCGACTCGGCGAAGGCCGCGGCGAAGATTTGATGCCGCTGCCAGGCCGTGTCCCAGTCGATGCTGCTCAGGACGACGACCTGCTTCGGAACGCTCAGCGGGGGCTCCAGCCGGCGAGGGTGTCGGCGAGGCTGCGCGACAGGGGTATGCGCGGTTTCCAGCCGAGCGCCGAGATTTTCCTCAAATCCGCGGCGAGATCTTTGACTTCGGATGGGCGGCGCCGCGCCGGGTCGACGCGTTCGCGCGGGCTCACCCCCGCGGCGGACGCGAGGCCGCGCAGGATCGAGGTCATCGGAACGGACCGGCCGCTGCCGACGTTGTAGCATTCGCCGGGAAGTCCCCGGCGCGCGATGGCCTCCAGCGCGGAGGCGACGTCGCGCACGTCGACATAGTCGCGCCGGGCGGACAGGTCGCCGACGACGACTTCAGGCGGCTGGAGGCCGGCGGCGATGCGGGCGATTTGCCGCGCGAACGAGCCGGGAGCGAGGTTCTCCGGCGTGCCTGTGCCGAGGACGTTGAAGATGCGCGCGGCGAGAACCTCGAGCGGTCCGCGGGAGAAGGAGAGGGCCGCCATGGTCTGGGCGAGCTTGCATGAGCCGTAGACGGTGACCGGTTCGAGCGGCCCGTCCTCGCGAGCGCGTCTCGCTCCGCCCGCGGCTCCGTACTCCGCCGAGGAGGCGGCGACGACCACCCGCACACGACGGCCGGACTCGGCGAGCGCCGACAGCAGGTTGACGGTCGCCGTCACGTGCGGCTTCCACAGGCCGTTCCAGTCCGGGGCGCGCGTGACTCCGGCGAGGTGGTAGACGAGGTCCGGACGCGCGCGGCGGACGAGGGCGCGCGCGGCGCGCGCGTCGGTCAGGTCACAGGCGGCGCGCGAGGGCGCGATCACACGCGCGCGGCCTCGGAGCCTCTTGAGCAGGGGTCCGGCGAGGAAGCCTCCGGCGCCGGTGACGAGGATGCGCTTCATCTTTTAGACGTTGTAGAGCCCGGCCTTGTAGTCGGCCAGGTGCGCGCGGACGTACTCGAGCGTGCGGGCCAGGCCCCGCTCGAGCGGCACGCGAGGTCGCCAGCCGGTCAGCTTGCGGGCCTTGGCGTTGGAGCCGATCAAGCGCATGACCTCGCTGCGCTCGGGGCGCACGCGGGCGCGATCCTCGCGGATGTCCGGGCGCTTGCCGGAGAGCTTGGCCATCAGGCGCACCGTCTCGCCGATCGTCACGCCGCGTCCGGCGACGATGTTGATCACCTCGCCCACCGCCTTCGGCGCGGCGGCGACGGCGAGAAAGCCGTCGACGGTGTCGGAGACGTAGTTGAAGTCGCGCACCGGGGCCAAAGAGCCGAGCTTCAAGACCGGCTTATCCTGGAGCAGCTGGCAGGCGATCGTGGGGATGACGGCGCGCGCCGACTGCCGCGGCCCGTAGGTGTTGAAGGGCCGGCACACCGCGACGGGCAGGCCGAAGGATTTCTCGAAGCTCAACGCGAGCTGATCGGCGCCGATCTTGGTCGCCGCGTAGGGCGACTGCCCCTGCAGAGGGTGCTCCTCGGTGATCGGCACGAATCGGGCCGTGCCGTAGGTCTCGGACGTCGAGGTGTGCACGAGCTTGCGCACCTTGCTCCGACGGCAGGCCTCGAGCACGTTGAGCGTGCCCGTCACGTTCGTCGCGACATAGGAGGAGGGCGCGACATAGGAATAGGGTATGGCGATCAACGCCGCCAGGTGGAAGACGACCTCGGATCCTTCGATGAGGTCCTGCATGCAGAACGGATCCGTCACGTCGCCGGGGACTATCGTGACGCGCTTCTTGAGCTCGGGCGACAGCTCCTCGAGAAAGCCCCAATGGCCGGCGGAGTTATAATGCGTCAGGGCGCGGACTTTAGCGCCTTTACGGGCCAGTTCCTCGGTCAAATGGCTTCCGATGAATCCGCCCGCGCCGGTGACGACGACTTTCACGTTCTTCCAGTTCATAATCGAAATCCTACAAAAGGCTTTGCGCGGCGCGTCCGAGATTCTTCAGCGATAGGGGCCACGAGATCAGCATCCGGAGCGCATAGGAACGGCGCAGGGCCGCGTCGGAGCCGGGCGCGAGCAAAGCGCCGACCGCGGAGCGGTACACGAAGGACAGGCGCCGCCGCGCGCGCAGACGGTCGCGCAGGCCGGGGTTCGGGCCCAGGCGCGTGGCGAAATGATCGCGCAGCAAGGTCTCCAAGTTGGAGTGATGATACTCGACCTTGCTCGACGCCGAGCCGGGGATCAGGTTATAGGCCCCGAGGGCTTTTGGAATGAACCGAAAAGGGCCGGTTTTGGAGAGCCGCATCCAGAAATCGTAGTCCTCGACCGTGTTGAAATGCGGCTCCTCCCGGAAGCCTCCGATCTCCAGGGCCTTATCGCGCCGGAAGGTCGCGGCGGTGGGGGAGACCGCGTTGGCCTCGAACAGGAGGCGGTCGTACATGTCGTCGCAGGCGGGCCCCTTGCGCTCGACTCTCAGGACCTTCCCTTCTTGAACGACCTCGAGATCGTGGCCGACTAAAACGGTTCCGGGATGCGCGTCGAACTCGGCGACGGTCAAAGCCAGCTTGTCCGTCGTCCAGAAATCGTCGTGGTCGAGCAGGGCGATCAGTTCGCCCGACGCGTGCTCGATCCCGGTGTTGCGCGCCGCGGCGATGCGGCCGTTCGGCCGGCGCACGCACCGTCCTTGAATTTTATTCTTGGCCAGCCAACCATCGACCACGAGCTTTGTTTCATCCGGGGACCCGTCGTCGACCACGATCAGCTCGAAGTCCTTGTACGTCTGCGCCGCGATCGTGTCGAGCGTGGCCGTGATGAACTTGGCGGCGGCGTAGGCGGGGATGACGACCGAAACGCGGGGCACGGCCTACAGCCCGCGCGCGCGCAGGTCGTGGATCTGGATCATGCCGACCGCGCGTCCGCGCGCGTCCGTCACGGGCAGGACGTTGAAGGGATTCTTGCGGTTCTCCATGATCTCGACCGCGCGCGCGGCCAGCAAGGCCGGGCGCACCGTGGTGGGGCTCGGGTTCATGACGCGCTCGACCTTCAGCTTCCGGATATCGAGGCCCTTCTCTAGGCAGCGCCGCACGTCGTAGTCGGTGACGAGACCGACGAGCCTTCCCTTCCTATCGACGACCGACAGCGCTCCGGCCCGCTGGCGCGTCATCTCGAGCAGCATCGCCTGAGCCGAGACGCCGGCGCGCACGACGGGGTTGTCCTCGCCGCCGCGCATCACGTCGGCGACCTTCAAGGTCAGGCGCTTTCCCAGGCGGCCGCCGGGGTGGTTGAGGGCGAAGCTCTCGCGCTGAAAACCGCGCAAGGTCATCAACGCGACGGCCAGCGCGTCGCCGGCCGCGAGCGCGGCCGTCGTGCTGCAGGTCGGCGCCAGATTGTGGGGGCAGGCCTCGGCCTCGACCGGCGTGAACAGGACGACGGACGCGGCCTTCGCCAAGGTCGATGCGGGGTTCGCCGTGAGCGCGATGAGCTTGGCGCCGATCGCGCGCACGCGCGGCAGCAAGGCGTTGAGCTCGTCGGACTCACCCGATTTGCCGATCGCGAGGATCAGGTCGCCTTTGCGCACGAGCCCGAGCCCGCCGTGCATGGCCTCGGTCGCGTCGAGGTACAGCGCGGGCGTCCCGGTCGAGGCCATCGTCGCGGCGATCTTCTGCGCGATGAGCCCCGACTTGCCCACGCCGGTCAGAAGGACCGTTCCTTTGCACCCGCGGATTAGGCGCGCGGCCGAGACGAAGTTCTTATCGACGGAGCGCTCGAGCGCGGAGAGGGTCTTCGCCTCCAGGCGCACGACCCGGCGTATCTCGCGGAGGATGTCGGCGTCGCCGGAGGAACGGGCCATTAGAGGCGGAAGCTGATGTTGTTGAAGTCGACGATGCTCGTGCAGCGCGACGCGGCGAAGCCGGGCGGCGGGGCTTCGAGGGTGGCGGTCAGCACGTGATCCGCGCTCTCGGGGATATCAGCGAATGTCCGGTAAAAGGCGAATTCGGCGCCTTTGGGCGCGAGCTCGGCGATCTTCTCCGACAGGAGTTCCTTGAGCTCGTCCTGCGCGACGAGGTGGAAGGAGCGGCGGCCGTTTTTGTGCTCGCGCGCCAGCACCGAGGCGATATTGGCTTCGATTTGGCGGAACAGGCGTATCGTGTAGAGCGTGTAGTCGTAGGACTTCTTCGTCTTCTCAAGCGCGCCTTGAAGGGTGAGCAGGTACTGCGTGCGCTTCCAGTCGAGCTGGCTGATCTTGATGAGCCCCTTGCGCGACAGGCGCTTGATCAGGAGGTTCGTCATTCCCAGCGACAGGCCCAGGCTCTGAGACAGGTCGCGCTGGGTGCGCATCGGCTGGCGGGAGATCTCCTGGATCAGGAGGAATTCTTTTTCAGCGAGGTTTTGGCTGGGCATAGGGAGCTTGTTCGATTATTGAACAGTCTAGCATTTACCGACTCAAGAACGAAGATACTTCGCGCGTTTTTGGGGATCGGAAAAGAGGTCCTGGGCCGTCTGGTAATCCTCGGGACGGCCGATGTCTAGCCACTCCGCCTTGTTGCGGAAGCCGCGGACGGTCCCGCCGTCCGCGCGGATGCGGCCGATCAGGTCCGGGATGCCCAAGGTCTCGTTGCGCGCGATGAGCTCGAGCGTCTTGCGGTCGAAGACATTGACGCCCATGCTGACGAGGTAGCGATAGGAGGGCTTTTCCGTATAGGCGGCGAGACGGTCCTTGTCGTCGAGCTCGACGACGCCGAAGTCCACCATGGTCCGGCGCTCGCAGACGGCGACGGTGGCCGACGCGCCGGACTTCCGGTGCGCGTCGTACAGCGCGCGGTAGTCGAGCGTCGTGAGCAGGTCGCCGTTGATGGTGAGGAAGTCCGGGGCGAGGCCCCGGATGAGCTTGAGCGCGCCCGCCGTCGAAAGCGGCCGCGATTCGCGCACGTAGCGGATCTTCAGGCCCCAGCGGCGGCCGTCGCCGCAGTAGGCCTCGATGAGCCCGGCCAGGTGGCCGACCGAGATGACGATGTCGCGGAAGCCGTGATGCTTGAGCTGGCGCAGGACGACCTCGAGGATGGGTAGGTCACCGACCGGGACCAGCGGCTTGGGCAAGGTCGTGGTGAACGGGCGCAGACGCGTACCCTTGCCGCCGGCCAGGATGACGGCCTGGCGGCTCACGCGCGGATCCTCATGGCGGCCTTCATCGCGCGCAGGCCGTCCGCGACGGATAGAGGCGCGACGCCGAGTTCCCGTTCCATGCGTGCCGTGGAAAGCGTCGTGTTCGCAGGGCGTTTGGCGATGCCCGGGAAGCGCGAGCTGTCCACGCGCTTGATCAGGCGCGCGTCGAAGCCGAACGTCTTGGCGAGCGCCAGGCCGAACTTCCAGCGGTTCATCGCGTCCTTGCCCGCGACGTGAAAGACGCCCCGGACCTTTTTGCGCGTCATCGCCCACAGGGCCTCGCCGCACGAGATGTTGTAGAGCGGGTTCTCCGTGACGTCGTCGACGAGCTCGACCGTCTCGCCGCGCATGAGCTTGTCGTGGATCCAGGTCGCGGGATTGGGGCGGGTCACCGGATGGTTCCAGCCGTACATCAGGATCGGACGCATGATCGCGGAGTCGGGCAAAGTTTCGGTGACGAGACGCTCGCACTCGACCTTGATCTGGCCGTATTTATTGACGGGCTTGGTCAAAGAGGTCTCTTTATATGGGGGGTGGGTGCCGTCGAAGACGGCGTTCGTCGACACGTAGATCAGGTGCACCCCGGCCCGGCGAGCGGCGGAGCAGACGTTGAGCGTGCCGACCAGGTTGGACTCGAGGCTCTCGGCGTAGTTCTTTTCGACGAAGTCGACGCTCGCGATGCCCGCGGCGTGGACGACGGCGTCAAAGCGGTGCTTCTCGAAGAGCCGGTCCACGGCCCGCTTCTCGCGGATATCGAGGACGATGTGCTTCGCCTTGGCGTCCTCCACGGCGTAGTCGCGTTGATGCACGCCCAGGATGCGCCACCCGGCCGGCGCCGTCTCCTCCATCCCCTTGCCGAGGAGGCCGGTGCCGCCCGTGATCAGGATCTTTTTGACGGCGGCCATGTCAGGAGCGCCTCAGCAGGCGGACGATCTCGTCGACCGCGCGGCCCGGCAGCGCGGCGCTCGAGGGGACGTTGAAGCAGGTGCGCCAGAGCGCGTCGGCCGTGTCGAGCGAGCCCGCCGAGAGCTTCTCGAACATCGGCTGGCGATGGCAGGGCGTCCACAGCGGACGGGCCTCGTAGCCGGCGTCGTTGAGACGCTTCTGCAGTCTCTTGGCCCGCGCGGGCGTGTCGCAGCGCGCGGTGTTGAGCCAGAAATTGCTGCGCGCGCCCGCGGGCTCCCAGACCAGGGAGACGCCGTTCGCGCCGGCGAGCCCGTCGCGGTAGCGCTCGGCCGTCCGGCGCTTGCGCGCCAGCGCGTGGTCGAGGCCCTCGAGCTGAGCGCAGCCCAAAGCGGCGTTGATGTTGGGAAGGCGGTAGTTGTAGCCGACTTCGTCGTGCAGGTAGACGGCGGCGTCCTTCTTGGCCTGCGTCGACAGATGGCGCACGCGCTTCGCGAACGCCGCGTTCGAGCTGACCACCATCCCACCCCCGCCGGTCGTGATCGTCTTGTTCCCGTTGAAGCTCAGGCAGCCCGCGAGGCCGAAGGACCCGCAGGCGCGGCCGCGATACGTCGAGCCCAGGCTTTCCGCGGCGTCCTCGATCAGCGCAATCCCGTAGCGCGCGCAGATGGCCGCGAGTTCGACGATGCGGGCCGGGTGGCCGAACACGTGCACGGGCACGCAAGCGGCGACGCGGCGGCCGCTCTTGCGCTCGACCCGGCGTTTTCCGGCGAGCCGGGTGTTCTTCTCGAGCCAGGCCTCGAGCTTGACCGGGTCCATGCCGAGAGAGTACGGCTCGGAGTCGACGAAGCGCGGGACGGCGCCTTGATAGGCGGCGGCGTTGGCCGTGGCGATGAAGGTGATCGAGGGCACGAGAACCTCGTCGCCGGGCCCGACCCCGGCCGCGCGCAACGCCAGGTGCAGGCCCGCGGTGCCGTTGACGACGGCGACGGCTTCGCGCGCGCCGAGCCGCGCGGCGGTCTCGCGCTCGAAGCGCGTGACGAAGGCCCCGCCCGAGGACACCCAGCCGGTGTCCAGGCAGCTCTTCACGTACTTCCACTCGTTGCCCGCGAACTCGGGCTCGTGGAGGGGCACGACGGTTTTAGGCTTGCTCATTTGGCCAGGAAGTTCGCGTCGTATTCCTGCAGGGCCTTCTGGTAGTCCTCGATCTTTCCGATGTCGAGCCAGTACTCTTGGATCGGGAAGCAGCCGACCTTTCGCGGCGCCTCGCGGCGCAGTTCCTCGAACAGGTCGGGCATGTCGCGACGCTTGCCCGACTGCAGACGGCTCAGGGTGCCGGGCTCGAGGACGTAGATGCCGGCGTTGACGAAGAAGCGGTGCACCGGCTTCTCGATCAGGGCGGCGAGCTTGTTGTCGTCGAGCTGGACCACGCCGTAGGGCACCTGGAAGTCGTACTCGCGCACGCACATCGTTCCGAGGTTGCCCTCCTTCTCGTGGAAGTCGAGCAAGGAGCGGAAATTGATCATCGTGAGCAGGTCGCCGTTCATGACGATGAAGGGCTGGTCGAACTTTCGCGTGATCAGGCTCAGGGCGCCGGCGGTGCCGAGGGCGGAGGGCTCGGAGACGTACTCGATTGTCACGCCGAAGCGGGAGCCGTCGCCGAAGTGGTCGCGGATCTGGTCGGCCAGGTAGTTGACGCTGAGCACGAAGCGGTTGAGGCCGTAGTCGATGAGTTGCTTGAGCACGAGCTCGAGGAGCGGCTTGTCGCCGATCTTCATCATCGGCTTGGGGCAGTCGTTGGTGAAGGGCCGCAGCCGGGTGCCCTGGCCGCCCGCCATGATCACGACCCAGTTCTCCACGGGGCGCGGCGTCTTGAGGTAGTCCACGATGCGGGCGAGCCCGACAAGGCGGCGCTCGCCGTCCACGACCGGAATGAAGGAGCGGCGCTGGCGGTCGAAGAGGGCGGTGAGCTCGGCGTCGGAGATCGAGCCGTCCACGACGACAGGCTTCGCGTTCATCACCTCGCTGACGAGGCTGTCGGGCGTGGCGCCGCGCAGCAGCGCGTGGCGCATGTCGGCGTCAACGAGGATGCCGAGCAGGCGGCGTTCTTCGTCGCAGATCAGCGCGATGCCGCCGTCGCGGCCGGTGACGGCTTTGATGGCCTCGCGCAAGGTGGCCTTCGGGTTGAGGATGAGTTCGGGGTGCTCCTTGAGGAATTTAGTCTTCACCGGGGGAGCCTCCGGGCGGGCACGCCGGCGACGCGCGCTCCCGCGGGGACGTCGGAGACGACGACCGCGCCCGCACCCACGACCGCGCCCGCGCCGATGGACACGCCGGGCAAGACGACGGCGAGCGAGCCGACGAAGGCGCCCGCGCCGACACGGACCTCGCCGAGCAGGACGGCGCGCGGACCGACGAAGGCGTGTGCGCCGACGACCGCATCATGTTCGATGATCGCGCCGGTGTTGACCACGGCATTGACGCCGATCACGGCGCCGGGGTGGACGACCGCGTGCGTGAGGACCTGAGCCCCGTCCTCGAGGCTCGCGAATTTCGACACGACTGCCGAGGCCGCGACGACGGGGGGGAAGCGGAAGCCCGCGGCGCGGGCGCGCTCGTAGACCTTTTGGCGCGCGGCCGTGCTCCCGTTGGATCCGACGCCGTTGGCGAGCGCGGTCTTGGCGGATTTGCGAGCGGCCAGCAAGTCGTCGCCGCCCAGCACCTTCGCGCCGTCGGTCTTTTTGCCGTGCAATGCGGGACGGGGGTCTAGGAAGGCGGCGTTTACGCCGCCTGAACGGACGGCCTCGAGCACCACGCGTCCGTGCCCGCCCGCGCCGAGGATCAAGAGTTCAGCTGCCTTCATAAAACCTCTTGATGAGCAAGCCCTTCAATGGGGTCCGCTTGAGGACCGCGACGATTTTGGCCGACACCGGGCCGGCGCCGTAGGGATTTTTACCCCGACAGCGGGCGCGGAAGGCGGGGGAGAGGGCGCGGCGTATCGCGGCGGCGACGGCCGAGGCGTTCGCGGCGCAGTCGATCACCGAGGGCGCGCGCAGGCGTCCGTCCTGGCGGGAGCCCACGTTGATCGTGGGCGTCTTGAGCGACGGGGCTTCGATGATGCCGCTCGAGGAGTTGCCCACGACGGCGTCGGCGCGCGCGAGCAAGGACAGGTAGCCGCGGCTTCCGAGCGAGGCGACGGCCTTCGCGCGTCCGGGGCGCGCGGCCGCCCAGCGCCCGAGCCGCGCGTTGATCGCGCGCCCGCCCGCGTCGGAGCCCGCGTAGGTCAGCACCGCGCGGACATTGGCGCGGTCGAGGCCGGAGAGCACCGCGTCGAGGGTTTTATCCGAGCGCGCGCCCACGGTCTCGGGGTGCACGGTGACGAGTGCCAGCGGGGCGGTCAGCGGCATGCCCACGAGCCGGGTCAGCTCGCGTTCGGTCAGCGGCTTGAATTCGCGCAAGGTCTCGAGGCCGGGCGCGCCCGCGTTGAACACGCGGCGCGGGTCCTCGCCCATCGCGACGACGCGGCGGCGGTAGGGCTCGGCCGCCGTAAAATGGAGGTGTGCCAGCTTGGTCACCGCGTGACGGACCTGCTCGTCGAGCGTGCCCTCGCTCGCCTCGCCGCCGTGCAGGTGCGCGATGGGGATGCGCAAGGCCACGGCCGCGGAGCAGGCCGCAAGCAGCTCCCAGCGGTCGCCGAGCACGACGAGTAGATCGGGTTTGAGGCGGGCGAGTTCGCGCGCGAAGCCGAGCGCGCCCTCGCCGAGCGCGCGGGCGACGGCGGCGTGCGAGTCGGAGGCGGGCGTCATCGGCACGCGCGCGGAAATCTTGAAGCCGTCGGCCTTGATCGCATCGGCCGTCATGCCGAACGCCTTCGACAGGTGGCCGCCGGTGGCGACGACCTGCAGCGTGAGGCCGCGCTCTTTTTCGATCGCGCGCATGAGGCGCGCCAGCAGGCCGTAGTCCGCGCGCGAGGTCGTGACGACGGCGATCGCGCGCGTCTTCATACGCTGGCCTTCGTCAGCGGCTGGTCGCGGCGCACGCTCTTGCGCAGGACCTTGCCGAGCAGACGCTCGAGTTGATCGGCGGGCAAGCCTTTGACCGGGCGCTTGGCCGTCAGGTCCGCCGCCGTCAGCCGGCGGCCGCGCTCGAGGTCGCGCGCGGCGACGACGCCGCGGCGCGCGACGGGGATGTTTTTGAGCTCGCTGGGCGCGGGCCGCTTGATTCCGTCGCCGAGCGCGGACTCGACGAGCCGGATCGCCGCGCACATCGCCTTGAACTCGGCGGGCTCGAGCGAGGCCGCGTGGTCGGGGCCGGGCATGGTCCGGTCGAGCGTCAGGTGCTTCTCGAGCACCATCGCGCCGCGCGCGGCCGAGGCCACGGCGATCTCGGAGCCGAGCGTGTGGTCGGAGTAGCCGACGGGAAGCCTGAGCTCGCGGGCCAAGGTGTCCATCGCGCGCAGGTTGACCTGGGCGGCGGGGGCCGGATACTCGGTCACGCAGTGCAGGACGGTGAGGGGAACCTCGCGCGCCTTCAAAATCCAGCCGACGGCCCGCTTGACCTCGGCGAGCGTGCTCATTCCGGTCGAGAGGATGACGGGCTTGCCCTTGCGCGCGACGTGCTCGAGCAGGCGCTTGTTGGTGATCTCGCCCGAAGGGATCTTCAGGCGCTTGACGCCCAGGCGCGCGAGCAGGTCGGCGCTGGCCTCATCGAAGGGCGTGGACATGAACTCGATGCCCGCCTTGGCGCAGCGCTTGAGCAGGCGTTTGTGATCGGCTTCGCTCAGTTCGAGGGCCTTGATCATTTCATATTGGGAACGCCCGCCCGACCGGGATCGTTGGTACTCCGCCAAGGGCGCCTCGGCGCCGACGAGGGCCTCGGCGCGGAAGGTCTGGAATTTGACGGCGTCGGCGCCCGCATTCTTGGCGGCGTCGATGAGCTTTTCCGCGAGGGCCACCTTGCCGTTATGGTTGACCCCGGCCTCGGCGATGATGAAGCAGCGCGCGGCCTTGTTCAACATTTGAACATCATAGGAAACCGGGATTCCATGGTCAACCTTCGGCCAGGGATCCTCGGTAGCCCGCGGCTTTGGCGGCGAAGGCGAGTCCGAGGTAGGCGAGGCTGGCGGGATCGAAGCGCGCGGAGGCAAGCCAGGCCGAGGGTAAAGAGGCCAGCCAGCGCGCGGGATTTTCCCGCAGGTAGCCCGCCCAAATGCGCGCCAGGCCGAGGCGGAACTTGAAGTGATCGGAGGCGCTGAGCTCAAGCCCGGCCGCCGCCGCGGTCAGGACGGAGTAGATCTCCTCGATCTGCCGGGCCAGACCGACGGTGCTGCGCGCCGTCCCGCCGTGGGCGCGGAAGGAGCTCAAGGGCTCGGCGATATAGAAAAAGTCATCCTTCTTCGCGAGCCGCCCCCACAGGTCCCAGTCCAGGCACAGGCGGTATGCGCTCGAGACGCCGCCGGCCGCGTCGAAGGCGGCCTTGCGTATGAGCGCCGCGCTCATGTTGGGCACTACGCACGCGCGCAGGAGAAAGCGCTGCATGAGCCGCCTCGGGATCAGCGCGTCCTTGGCGCACAGGGCGCGGAACGCCGGCTCGCGGTTTTCGAAGTCGTCGCCCAGCGCCGCGCCGCGCGCGTCGACGAGCTCGCTGCGGCAGAACGCGACGCCGGCGGAGCTCGCCTTGAGCGCCGCGACCAGGCGCGCTATATGCTCCGGGCGGTCGAAGTCGTCGCACTCGGCGAACATCAGGTACTCGCCGGAGGCGAGCGCGGCGCCCGTGTTGGACGCGGCCGCGGCGCCGCCGTTGACGCCCAGGACGACGAGCTTGACGCGCGGGTCGCCTTCCCAGCGGAACAGGACCTTCGCGCTGCCGTCGGTGGAGGCGTCGTCGACGACGATGATCTCGAGCGGGCGGTAGGTCTGCGCGAGGAGGCTCTCCATGCGCTGCGGCAGGTACTGCGCGTGGTTGTAGCTCGTGACGACGACGCTGACGAGGCCGGGCGTCATTTGACCGCGTACACGACGAGTTCCTCGCCGGCGTCCGGGTTGAAGAACAGACGGAGGCTCTCCCCGATCTGGAAGAGACGGCCGCGGCGCCACTCGGCGGGATCAAGCGGCGCGCCCAAGGTGTGGCGCCCCGAGCGGAGCAGGTCGCGGCTCGAGAGATAGATGTAGTCCGCGCCGTTGGCCGTCGTGAACACGCGCGCGGAGGAGAACGGGACCTGGGCGAGCGCGCCGCGCAGCGAGTCGGGCGAGAAGAGATGCAGGTGCCGGGGCGGGTCGAGGGCGAGCCAGTTCCGGCCGAAGTAGCCGTGGCCGTACGAGACTGCGTTCGGCGTAAGGGAAACGAAGGTCCCGCCGGGCTTGAGCACGCGCCGGATCTCGCGTAGCAGGCCGATCGGATCGGGCACGTGCTCGAAGGCGTGGCTCATGACGACCGCGTCGAAATGTCCGTCGGGGAACTTCGCGTCCTCGAGCGCGCCCGTGCGCGCCTCGAAGCCCTTGGCCTTGGCGCGCTCGACGCAGACCGGATCGAAGTCGAGGCCCGAGGGATTCCAGCCCACCGAGCGCAGGTGCTCCATCAGCGCGCACGAGCCGAAGCCGATCTCGAGCAGGCGTCCGCCCTCGCGCGGCGGCAGGTACATCACGCTACAGTCGAGCTCCAGGCGCCGCGCGGGATGGAGCAGGTACATGAGCAGGCCGCCCAGGCGGCCGGGGAACCCCGGGTCCACGCGCCGGTAGCCGTAGCGCAGGGCGAGGTAGCCGTTTTTCACGTACTTCACGTACAGCGAGCGCAGAAAGGACTCGGCCCGGGCGGGCTGGTCGGCGTGCGTGTAGTACTGCGCGTAGGCCTTGTGCAGATCCTCGGGCAGCGGCATGGGGTCGAGCCACAGCAGGCCGCAGGAGGCGTTGGCGCAGCGCACGATGGTCCACTCTCCCTTCGAATGGAACAGGCGGTCGGGAATGCCGGCGTAAACCGTCGCGCCCTCGCCGCCGCACACCGCGCAGCGCGGGCGGGCGGCGGTGTGGATCGCGGCGTCCGCGCTCACTTCGCGGGCGTCAGCGCCGCGTCGCCGAACATCGCCGTCTTGGCGGCGGCGCCGTCCTCGACGGGAGCCGGAAGTTTCGTGCGCTCGAAGTTGGTCGAGGCCCGGGGGACGGCGATCGGGCGCGTGACCGAGTCGGCTTTGGCCCAGTGCTTCTCGGCCTGATCGAGCAGGCGCAGGCTGCGCTGGTGGACGATCGTCTGCAAGCCGAGCAGCTCCATGGCGGAGAACTTGTGGGAGATGACGGCCGAGATCTTCGAGGCGTCGCCCAGGTCCATGATGAATTTCTCGAGGTCGCCGCCGTACTGCTCGACGATGGACTGCTTGTAGGTGTAGTACCACTCCGAGCCGGGGTAGGGCGTGGCGAAGTGCGGCTTGGTGTGGATGCCGAGCTTGATGAGGCCCTGGATGTTGTGGCGGATGCTCTAGAAGCTCTCCTCGGGGAAGCCGATGATGAAGTTCGGGATCGGTCGGATGCCGCTGCGTTTGCAGATCTCGACGGCGCGGTAGTTGGCGTCTTGGGTCGTGGCCTTGCCGAGATTTTTCAAGATGACGGGGTCGAAGGACTCGATGCCGTAGATCAGATAGGAGCAGCCGGCCGCGTACAGCGCCTTGAGGGCGTCTTCCTTGGCGAGCGTGGCGTGGCTCGTGCCGCCGAAGTGCACGCCGAGGCAGGCCTCGTCGTGCTCGACGCCGTCGCGGCGACAGGTGGGCTGCAGGCCCGCGGCGATCCACTCGCGCGAGAGATCCTTGATCCAGGTGCGCTTGCTGTAGGCGTCCATCGTCATCAGGTTTTCGTCGATGAAGGAGACGAAATCGACCTGATAGCGCTCGTAGAGGGTCTTGACCAGGTTCACGATGTACTTCGGGCTATGGTAGCGGATCGTGCGGCCGTAGCTGAACTTGACGTCGTCCACGCCGTCCTCGTTCTTGGCGATGACCATGTCGCCGGTCGTGCCGAGGTGCCAACAGTAGCGGCAGACGAGGTTGCAGCCGAGGCTGCCGTTGATGTCGATGCGCCGCTTGGAGGTGTAGAGCTCCTCGCTGTAGAGCTCTTGAGAATTCTTGAAGTAGATGTCGAGCGGCAGTAGGTCCCACGCCGGGTAGGGGAGCTCGTCGAGATCGGGTATGGTCGGCGCCACGGGGGTCAGCACGCATTCCCCGTTCTTGCCGCGGTAGGCGAGGCCGTTGATCTTCGAGAAGTCGCGCTCGCCGCGGTCGATCGCGTCGAGCAGGCGCGGGAAGGAGACGAACGCCTCGCCCACGCAGCCGAGGTCGATCTGCGGCATCCACTTCATGATGTCGTGCGGCATGCTCGTGAAGAGTCCGCCGCCGGCGAGCAGCAGCGAGTTCGGGGCGACGCGCTTGGCGATCTCGCAGGTCTTTTTGAAGAACGAGTAGGTGGTGGTCAGGCCGCCGACGCCGATGACGTCCCAGTCGTCGGCCGCGCAGACCTGCTCGACGATGTCGAAGCCCTTGCGCCAGGCGTTGGCGTCGTAGATCTGGACCTGGTGGCCGCGCTTGACCGCGATGGCGGCGAGCAACGCGATGCCGTACGGGATGTGGCGGGGCTCGTCTTCCTCGCGGACGACGGGGTTGATCAGGAGGACCTTAGCCACGGTCGCCCGCCTTGGCTTTCGCCAGGAAGTCGTCGAGGTTGACGCAGTCGATGTTCTCGCCGAAAAGCGTCCCGCCCTCGGTGCAGTTCAGCGTGCGGATCGGGCTGCGCTTGGCGAGATGCAGGAAGTTCTTGCGGTACCAGAAATAGGTCGGGTCGGTCATGAAGGTGACGCCCGTGAGGGGGAAATCGAGCCAGGTGAAGTAATCCTTTACCTTCTCCTCGTCGCCGCCGGCCATGGCGAGGAGTTCGTAGTAGGTCTGAGTCATGTTCATCCCCGTGTCGGGGTAGTAGCCCAGGTCCATGCCCGCGACGGCCAGATGCGTCGGGTTGAGGATCTGGACGGCGAACGCCCAGGCCGCGGTGCCCACCGTGCCGCCCGTCGTCAGGCAGGGAAGCGGTAAGGCGTCGTAGATTTCTTTCGTCAGGCTGCCGGGCTTGGTCGGATCGTCGACGAGCGGGTTCCACCAGTAGCTCTCGAAACCGGCCTGCAGCAGGCGCGCGACTACGGTCTCGGGGGCCGAGGACGCCACGATGGCGCGCGTGCTCTTGGCGTGTCGATCGATGAGCGCCATGTCGTCCTGATTGCGCTTGATGGCGTTGTTGCGCGCCTCCACGTCCAGGTCCTGGCGCTCGAAGTAGTCGTCGTCGCGGATGTGCGCCTCGTAGTCCGGGTCGCCGAACCAGCGTACCATGCGCGGGTTGTGCGGGTCGAGGGTCACGACGAAATCGGGGATGAGGCCGGCGCGCAGGCAGGCGGCGTAGGCGCCGTCGGCGGCGATGATCGTGCCCTCGTAGCCGGAGTCGCGCACGCGCTCGATCGTGCGCGCGCGGCGGATGCTGGGGCCGGCGCTGAGCACGATGGCGGAGCGGCGCTTGGCGTCGCTCAGGGGGGGCAGATGCTTGACGGACTTCTTGGCGTGCGCGGCGTTGCGGCGCGCGTTCGCGAGAAGCGTGTCGCGATGGCGATCGATGCCGATCTGGGTGATCTTCTCGACGAGCGTCGTGAACGGCGACGCCGGCTGCTTGGTGCGCATCAGCCCGTCTTCTCGCCGCCCGCCTGATCGCCGTCCCAATACAGCGCGTCCATCTCGACGAAGACCATGCTGCCGCCGACGGACTGCAGAGCTTTGCGGCGGTACTCCTTCTTGAAGGCCTTCTGCTCGGTGTCGGCGACGGGCTTCTGCTCGACGACGGGGCGCTTGACTTCAAAATTGCCCTTGAGGAAATCGTTCATGGCGGGGGCCTCCTGCGGCGGCGAGATGTTCAGTGAATGAACAACCTATTTTACGATGTTTACGACCTCCCGTCAACGGCCGGAAAGCCCCTTTTTGTCGACGATGGCTTGGGCCAGCGCGTAGTCCCAGGGGCCGTCGATGTCGACGGAGGATTCGAAATCCATGACGAAGCCGCGCAGGTCGTCGCCGGCCAGCTTGCCGCGCGTCTCGAGCACCTCCGCGCGCGCGGCGTAAACGCCGCCGTTGGGGCGGTAGGCGGGGGACGCCTCCTGCCGGCGCGAGACGCGCGCGTTTTCCGGGAACATGGGTTCGAGCTTGTCTCCCTTCATGACGAAGCGGTGATAGGGATGGGTCGCGTCGAGCGTGACGGTCTCGGCGGAGTCGCCGCCGCCCTTCGTGATGAGGCGGATCGTGCCGTCGATGTGCGCCGCGGTGCGAAGCGGCGTGGTGGGCTGAAGCAGGACCACGACGTCGGGCTTTTGTCCGGTCCGCGCGGTGAACTCGGCGACCGCGTGCTTGAGAACTTCGAAGATGCTCGAGTCGTCCTGGGCCAGCGCGGCGGGTCTTAGAAAAGGGACCTCGGCGCCGAGCGTCTTGGCCGCCTCGGCGATGGCCGGGTCGTCGGTGCTGACGTAGGTCGCGGTCAGCTCCTTGCTCTCCCGGGCCGCGCGGATCGTCCAGCCGATGAGGGGCACGCCGCCCAAAGGCAGGAGGTTCTTGCCGGGCAGGCCCTTCGAGCCGCCCCGCGCCGTGATGACTCCGAGGACGATCATGCTTCGACCCCCATGTTGAGATAATCCGCCATGCGCTCCTGCACCTTGCCGTCGAAGGCGAAGTGGCGCTCGCGCGCGACGGCGGGCACGCCGTCGAGCTTCAGGCGCAGCAGCTCCTCGATCTTCTTTTCGAACCCGGCGTAGTCGCCCGAGGGATCGTCGATTTGGAAGCGCGGATCGGGGCAGAGCGATTCGGCGGGGTCGCCGGAGAAGTTGACGTACACGGCCTTGCGCCCCATGGCCATGGCCTCGAAACCCATCGAGGACTCGAAGGTCATGACGAGCTCGGAGCGAATGATGTTGCGGTAGCTCTCTCCGTGCCCGGTGTTCTCGAGGAGCGGGATGTTCTCGGTGAAGTCGCGGGCCAGTATTTTGAGCAGGGCTTCCTTCTTGGCGGCGTTGAAGCCCCAGTAGCGCAGCTGATAGACGACGCGGGCGGAGGGGTGGCGCTTCTTGAACTCGTTGAGATGGCGGAAGATCGTCTCGAGCGAGCGGCCGGAGCGCTCGTTGAGGCCGTTGTGGGGGTAGACGCCCTGGTCGATGAAGAGCAGGTCGTAGAGCGGCGGCTGCCGGGCGTCGAGCAGCGGGCGCAGGGCCTCGTAATACTCGTTGATGTAGGGCGCGCCGACGGACTGATAGACGCGCGCGACGGCCTTGAGGCGCTTGAGGTTCTCCGCGTACACCGAGCCGGAGGTGAAGTAGCGGTCCACGAGGCCGTAGGCGAACATGGGGTGAAAGATGCGCTCCCCGTTCTGCGCCGCGACGAACTCGCCCGCGCAGGCGCGGCGAAAGCCGAGGTAGCGGGCGGGGTGGTTGATCTCGTCGGCGTAGGTGACGTAGTGGCGGCAGGGGTAGCGCGAGAAGTGGCCGTGGAAGACGGTGAAGATGGTCAGGGCCTGGCGGTAGTTCTGGGTGATGTCCACCCCGGTTTTCAGCGCGAACAGCGCCAGCGGGACCGGCAGCAGCGGGGCGAGCACGAGGAGTTTGAGCAGGTCGCCGAGGCAGGCGCTGAAGGCGACTGGGTCGGTGACCGTCTCCGCGCCGAAGTCGCCCGGATCGTGCGGCGTGAGCCGCTTGGAGCCGCGCAGCCGACGGTAGAACGCGGCGAAGCTGCGCTCAAAGTGCGCCCGGTCGTACACCTCGAGGTCGTAATCGGCCGCCGCCGTCGCCGTCCAGCGCCAGTTCTTCGTCGCCAGGTAATGAAAGGGCAGGACGAAGAGCCCGAGGTAGGTTTTCCACGGATTTTCGGGGATCGCGTAGGTGTTGGCCGGGATGCTGAGGCAGTAGATCTTGCCGATCAGCATGTCCAGCTGACCTTCGTCGCAGCCCGTGTACCAGCGCAGGGCGCGGAAGACGCACCGGCCGCGGTGGGCGGCGATGAAACGCTCGGCCTCGGCGAGAAAGCCGGGTTCGGACGCGCCCGCGGCGGCGGGCCCGCTCAGGAGACTTGGTGCTTGAGCTTCCAACCTTTGTCCGTTTTTTCCCACAGGTGCGGCGGCCGGTAGCTGTCGATGACCTCGTGGAAGCGCTTCTCGGTGAGCCCGGTGTATTCCAGGAACTCCTGGTAGTGCTTCATCGGGAACTCGCCGTCGTAGCGGTGCACGAGGCGCACGGCCTCCTCGCGGTCGATGTGCCCGTCGCGGATCTCGTGGGCGGCGTCGGAGGTCGCGCGGCCGATGCCGAACTTGATGAAGGCCAGGTAGTAGTGAAAGCCGTCGGTGCGGTCGTCGAGGCTGGCGTACTTGGAGTACGTTCCCTCGGAGCGGCCGTCGGGGTTGGCGCAGAAGCCCGCGTTCTCGACGGCGTAGTAGTAGTTCTCCTGCGGCACCCACTTCTTGTAGTAGCCGAGGAAGCGGATCTTCAGGCCGACCTTCTGGGCCTCCTCCTGCGTCGGAGGCAGGTAGGGGTGAAGGTCCTCGGCGCGGATGCCGTGCTTGGTCCAGTACAGCGGGCCGATGCCGGAGAAGTAGTGGTTGAGCAGGTCGCCGCTGGCGTCGTGGCCGCAGCGGCCGATCGCCTTCTTATCTCCTCCATACTCGACCTCGCCGTCCTCGCCGTACATGATCAGGGGAATCTTGTACTTCGCCGCGATCTGCATGGGGAACGCCTTCTGCCCGTAGATGAAGGGCTGGAAGGGGTCGCCGAGGTGCTCGAAGGCGAGGCGCGTCAGCTCGCGGTGGACCTTGCCGTTGGGCGTGCCCAGGATGTTGTCGATGCCGCCCTTGTGGATGAAGTTCTGCAGGTTGCGCCAGCCCACCTCGGTGTAGATGTGCGGCGCCCAGGTCACGGAGAGCGGGTGCATGCCGTACTTATGCTTGAGCTGATGCGCGGTGAAGGTGCTGTCCTTGCCGCCGCTGGCGGGCACGATCACGTCCCAGGAGCCGTCCTTGCTGCGGTGCTCGTCGAGCAGCTTGAGCAGTTCCTTCTCGCGCACGTTCCAGTCGATCGCGTTCTTCTTCATCTCCGCGAAGCGGCAGGCGTTGCACACGCCCTCGGCGTCGAACTCGATGCGCGGGCGCTGGTTGGAGATCACGCAGCGCGTGCAGTAGACGACGTTGAGGGGAAGCTTGTGCTTCTGGATCACCGGGTGGGACTCGGCGTCGGCCTTGGATTTCATCGGGCGCTCTCCTGCAGATTTCGGACGAAATTGGCCAGGATCTTGAGTCCCGGCGCGGCGGATTTTTCGGGGTGGAACTGGCAGCCGGACACGTTCGCGGATTTGAGCACCGAGCAGAACTCGCCCTCGGCGTAAGGCGTCATCGCCAGGCGGTCGGCGGGGCGCGAGGGCGCGACGGCGTAGGAGTGCACGAAGTACATGAATGGCTTCTCGCCCAGGTCCGCGAGCGCGGTGCCCTTCCACGGCGACGCGGGCACCAGCGGGCTCCAGCCAACGTGCGGTACCTTGTAGCCGGCGACCTGGGGCAGGCGCGTCACGCGGCCGGGCACGATACCCAGGCCGGGGTGCGTGCCGAACTCCTCGCTCTCGTCCATGAGCAGCTGCATCCCCAAGCAGATGCCGAGCAACGGCCGGCCCGAGGCGCAGTACGCCTTGAGCGGACCCACGAGCTTGCGCGCGCGCAGGCCCTCCATGCCGTCGGCGAAGGCGCCCACTCCGGGCAGAATCATGCGCTCGGCGGCTTCGATGGCCGCGAGGTCGGAGGTGATGCGGGCCTCGCAGCCCAGATGGCGCAGGGCCTGGCTGATGCTGTAGAGGTTGCCGCGGCCGTAGTCGACGACGGTGACGATCTGGCTCACGCGCGCACCATCGCGCCGCCTTCGGCGAGCGCGCCCTTGACCGCCTTGATGCTCAGCACGTCGCGGTGGAACACGTACGCGGCCGACACCGCGTCGGCGCCCTCGGCGACCACCGCCGAGAAATCCTCGAGCTTGCCGGCCCCGCCGCCGACGATCACGGGTATCGGGACCTTTCGGGCTATTTTCGAGACGAGGTCCGTGTCGAAGCCGTTCTGGGTGCCTTCCTGGTCGATCGAAGTCAAAAGAATTTCGCCGGCGCCGAGCTCGGCGGCGCGCAGGGCCCACTGAACAGCGTCTACGCCGGTGCGCTCTCTCCCATTATCCGTGTAGGCCTCCCACTTGCCCGGGGCCTGGCGCTTGGCTTCGATCGACAGCACGATGCACTGCGAGCCGAAGGCGCGGGAGGCTTCCTTCAGCAGTTCGGGGCGTTTGATGGCGGCGGTGTTGATGGCGACCTTGTCGGCGCCGGCGCGCAGCAAGGTGACGATGTCCTCGAGCTTACGCACGCCGCCGCCCACGGTGAGGGGGATGAAGATGTCCTTGGCCGTCTCCTCGATGATGTGGGTGAGGTTGTTCCTGCCGTACAGGCTGGCCACGATGTCCATGTACAGGAGCTCGTCGGCGCCCGCTTCGTAGTACTTCCGGGCCAAAGCGCCCGGGTTTCCGACGATGCGAAGCCCTTCGAGGTGGATCCCTTTGACGACGTTGGGACCCTTGATGTCCAGGCGCGCAATGACGCGCGTGTTATGGGTGTTCAATTCTTGAACATTATACCATTCACGACGCCCTATTTAGGAGGCGCGGATGACCGGCGGAATCAGCTCGCCTTCCAGGCGCGAGGCGACGTCGCCCGCCTTCAGCGCGTCGCGCAGGATCTCGAGCGCCTCGCCCTGCGCGGCCAAGGTCTTGCGAATGTCCTCGGGCGTGTGGCTGTAGCACAGCACCATGCCGGCGCGCGTCAGGACGCCGCGCTTGATGAGCTCCTGGGTGACCAAGGTCTGGATCTCGAAGGAGTGCTTGCCGTCCTTGCCGTTGAACTCCATCTCCGGCCAGAAGCCGTAGCCGATCATGCGCGTCGAGGCCTCGAGCTTGAGGTCCTTGGCCATCGCGTTGTAGCCGTCGCGCAGCATGTCGCCCATCGCCCAGACGTGCTTGAGCGCCTTCTTCTCCTGCAGCTCGGCCACCGTGGCCAAGCTCGCGGCCAAGGACAGCGCCTCGCCGCCGGCGGTGAAGGAGAAGAACACGTCATTGAACTTGCTCATGATCTCGGCCTTGCCCACGATGGCCGAGATCGGCATGCCGTTGCCCAAGGCCTTGCCGAAGGTCGACAGGTCGGGGGTCACGCCGAAGTACTCCTGCGCGCCGCCGAGTGCTATGCGAAAGCCCGTGATGACCTCGTCGAAGATCAGGACCGCGCCGTTCTTGTGCGCGAGCTCCTTCACTTTCTTTAAGAAGTCGTCCTTCGGGGCCACGAACAAGGTGGGCTCGAGGATCACGGCCGCGATCTGGCCGGGATTCTGGTCGAACAGGGCCTTGAGCGAGTCGATGTCGTTGTACTTGAAGGGGAGAGTGAGCTTGCGCACCGCGTCGGGCACGCCTAAGTTGCGCGTCGTCGTGCCGATGAACCAGTCCTGCCAGCCGTGGTAGCCGCAGCAGGCGATCTTGTCGCGCTTGGTGTGCGCTCGGGATACCCGAACCGCGGCCGCCGTCGCGTCCGAGCCGTTCTTGCCGAAGCGCACCATCTCCGCCGACGGGATGAGCTCGACGAGCTTCTGCGACAGCTCGACCTCGAGCGGGTGCATGAGCGGGAAGGCGATGCCGTCTTTAAGCTGCTTGGCGATGGCCTCGTCGACGCGCGGGTAAGCGTAGCCCAGGATCACGGGGCCCAGGCCGAGCACGAAGTCCACGAACTCGTGGCCGTCGGCGTCCCACACGTGCGAGCCCTTGCCGCGCTGGATGTACTTAGGGGCGACGCCTTTCACATATTGCTGCGGCCCCTTGCTGAAGGTCTGCGTGCCGCCGGGGATGATCTTCTCCGCCGCGGCCCAGAGCTTCTCCGACTTGGGGTTGTCCTGCTTCTTCAATTTGGTGGCCATAGAGTCCTCGTTATTGTTTCGCCTGCTTGTCCTTCTCCAGGGCGGGCTTCCAGCCCTGGTTCCAGCCGATGGCGGCGTTGCGTTCCTTGATCTTCGGGTTCGCGTTGAGAAAAGCGACGACCTCCTGCATGGTGAACAGAGGGTTCTTCTTGTGGAGCGCGTCGAGGACCGCGGTCACGACCGCCAGATCCTCGGGATAGTCCACGGTGAGGCGGAAGTTCGACAGGGATTCCTTCAAGTCCACGCGCGAGGTCTTGAAGAGACCGGTCTTCCACAGATAAAAAGTCACGTGCTCGCGCTCGGAGGGGAGCTTCGCCTCTTTCCAGGCCTGCTCGAGCGCCTTGAAAGAAAATACCTCGACGTCCATGCCGTCGGGATAAGTGCCCACGGGCGGCGCGGTGTTGGCCGTGTAGTCGTTGCCGAGCTTGTGGTGGGCCTCGACGACCTCCTCGATGATCTTGGGATCGATGAGCGGGCAGTCCGAGGTCAGGCGCACGACCGTGTCGGGCATTTGGGTCAGCGCGGCTTGGTAGTAGCGGTCGAGGACGTCGTTCTCGTCGCCGCGGAAATAAGGGATCTTGTTGCGCTCACAGAAGGCGACGATCGGATCGTCCTTGGGGCCCTTCGTGGTGGCGATGAGCGCGGCGGTGACGCTCTTGGCGGCCTTCACGCGCTCGAGCATGTAGCTCAGGAGCTCGCGTCCGCCGACGGTCATCAAGACCTTGCCGGGCAGGCGCGAGGAGCCCATACGGGCCTGGATGATCGCGACGGTCTTCATTTGTTCTCCAAAGACGCCAAGCGGGCGTTCTTGTAGGTTTTGACCAGCGCGCCGATGTTCTGTTTGCGCCGATGCAAGGTCCAGGCGTCGTCGAGAATGGCCTTCACTTCCTTGGCGCCGTCCTTCTTGAGTTTGCCGGGCTTGCCGATCTCGGCGAACACGTGCAGGACCTGGAAGGCGCCGTTGCGCGAGTTGTAAGTCTCGAGGTGCTTGACCTTAAAGCCCGCCTTGGCGAGCGTGGTGGTGATCGAGTTGGCCGAGTAGAAGTACAGGTGCGGGTGCGAGAGGTCGATGGGGCGCGGGCACGCCAGGTCCGGGAGCTCGAGCCAGAGCAGGCCGCCCTTGGCCATCGAGCCCCTGAGCGAGCGCAGGAACTTGACCGGGTCCTTCAAGTGCTCGAAGACGTGCATCAGGCCGATGAGGTTATAGGTGCGGCCGCGCAGCACGGACTCGTCGAAGAAGGCCTGCTTGGTGGGCACGCCCACGCGCTTGGCGAAGTTCGCGAGCGGCGTCGGCTCGACTCCCTGGACCTTCCAACCGGCGCGCTTGAGCGTCGAGAGCAGAAAGCCCGCGCTGCTGCCGACTTCGAGGGCGGAGGAGCCTTTTTTAAAGCGGCGCAGGATGCCGCGGGTCTCGAGCAGGTGCAGGCGCTCGGCGGCCACGCGCAGGCGGTCTTCGACGAAGGGGGGCTTGAGGCGCCAGGAGCCGCCGACCTTCTCGTAGGCGGCGTCGGTCTTCCAGTACTCGGCGTCGTAGACGCGCGAAAGTTCCTCGTCGGTCATGCGCGGGTTCGCGTAGACGAGGGAGCAGCCGCCGCACAGGACGTAGCGGATCTTGATTTTCATGCCGCGGCGCTGGAGGAACTCGTCGGGGCCGTTGAAGACCTCGCGTTGAGCTTTAGAGCCGCAGACGGCGCAGGAAGAAAGTTTTTCCAAGGGGCCTCTTATTTCGCGAACCACTTATGATACCAGAGCTCGAGCTTTTGGGTCTTGAACCCGCTGCCCTGGTAGAGACGCTGAGCCGCGTAATTGCGCCCCTGCGTCACGACTTCCATCACCGCGGCGCCGCGCGCGTCGGCCCAGTCGAGCGAGGCCCGCACGAGCGCCTTGCCGACACCCGCCCCCTCGGCGCCCGGAGCCACGCTGACGAGATCGATGCCCGCCTTGGAGCCGGCGCGCATCGAGCAGCTGATGTAGCCCAAAACCTTCGAGCCTTTCGCCGCGACGAGGACCGCGTCGGAGTAGCCGCGCACCGACTTTTCGATCCAGTTCGCGTAGAATTTGGCGCAGATGGCGTCCGGAAAGCGCCGGTCGAAGAAGTAGCGGCTGTAGATGTAGCTGCCCGCGGCGATCTTCTTGAGCTGGGCCACGTCGGAGCGGCGCGCGGGACGGATCGCGTAGCCCTTAAGCGGAGTCCGCTTCGACGCCTCGATCGCGCGGGAGAAGGTCATGCGGATGTCGACGAAGTGGAAGCCGTGGCGCTCGGCCAAGACGACGCTGACGGGATCGTGGCAGTCGCAGCGGTAGTAGAGGCAGTCGATCTTGGCCTTTCGGCACTTGGCCAGAGCGTGGTCGGCGAGAGTCTCGTTGAGGCGCGCCGGGTGCAAGGTGGCGATGTTCTCGCCGAAGAACTCGGTGTCCCAGGGCAGCTGTTCGACGATGGTCGTGAGGTCGGCGACGCGCTTGAGGCCCTGGCCGTCGACCAAGCGGCGCGCGGATCTTGATAACTCGACGCGCAGCGTCGAGTTTGCGGCTAAGGCGCGTACGGCCTTGAGCAAAGAGCCGGTGGAAGCGACGCCGATCACGGCGCCCGCGGCTTCGCATCGCGCGATCGTGTCGAGCTGGTGGCCGTACTGGCCGATGGCCAAGGTCGGTACGCCGTAGCTCAGCGCCTCGATCAAGGTGGCCCCGCCGGCCAAGACGGCGACGTCCGAGCGTGAGAGCAGGCGACTAAAATCGTGCGGCATGCGCAGCACGCGCAGGCGCGAGCCGTGAAGCGCGACGGTCTTGACCGAGGGCTCCGACGACGCCGAGCCGAGGATCAGGTCGATCTTGATCTTGCGGTCGAGCGGGGTGAGGGCCTTGAGCGCGGCCTCGGAAAGGCCTTCGTGATCGTAGCCGCCGAAGCAAACGGTGATCCTGCGCACCGGGGCGGAGCGGTCGGTGCGCGCGGCCTCCGGGGGGGCGGGAAGCATGGCGTAGTCGAAGCCCTTGTACGGAGTGAGGCCGCCGGGGACCATCGCGTTGATCGTGATGTCGGCGAGAGTCTGGCCCTTGCCCGCGTCGTCGAGGGTGATGAGCACCGCGCCCGAGTTTCTGATCACGCGGTTGAGCGCGGGCGAGCTGTCGAGCCGGTCCCAAACGACGACCTCGGGGCGGGTCTTTTTCAGCGCGCGGGCCAGGTCGGCGGGGCGCAACGCGGGAAGGACCTCGCACTCGAAGCCCTCGCCGGAGACGGGAACCACCACCGCCGCGCCCGAGGAGGTGAGGAAGGCGACCTCGCTGCCGCGGGTTTTTAAATAGCGGGCCAATAACAGGCAACGGCGCACATGGCCGGTGCCGATCTCGGCGATGCGCCCTCCGTCGCAATACAGAAGGACGCGCCGGCGCATCAGAGGATGTTGTCCCAGGTGATCGGCTGCCAGGCGCCGATCGCGCGCGTGGCGTGGGCCTTGCCGAGGACGATCTCGCGGTACTTCGGCGCCAGGCCGCGCTTGTAGGCGCCGGGGCGCAGGACGGCGATGTCCGCGGGCTTGATCTTGGCGCCCTTCTTGATCGGGCGTACGGCGAACAGGCACTTGTAGGCGAAGTCGCGCACGTACTTCTCGGCCTCGGTGACCCGCTTGACCGGCGAGCCGAGCAGCAACCGCTCGATTTTATAGCGCACGCCGCGGTTGTAAGCGGCGCGCGCCTGGCGCATCGCGGCGACCATGGTCTTGAGCTCGCCCGGGGTCGTGGCGAAGCCGTGGTCGGCGCCCGGGAGCTTGCGGTCGAGGGTGATGTGCACTTCGAAGAGGTCGGCGCCCGCGCGCGCGGCGGCGAGGGGCACGCGCAGGACGTCGATGCGGCCCTTGGCGTCGGCGAAGCCGTTGTCGGAGAAACCGACGGGCACCTGGAAGGCGGAGCGCAAAGTGTTCATGACCGCCAGGTTCGCGTGCTTGAACTGCGCGGGGTACTTGGCGATGCAGTGCATCATCGCGTACGGGCAGTTCGCCTCCTCGAGGACGGCGACGGTCTCTTCGATCTCGCCGAGCGTGGCGCCGCCCGCGGAGAAGATGACGGGCTTCTTCTTCTTGGCGAGGTGGCGGACGAGGGGGAGGTTTGTCATGTCGTAGGACGAGACCTTGAAGAGGTCCACGCCCTCGCGCTCGAGCGCGTCGGCACCGCGGGCGTCAACGGGGGTGGAGAAAAACAGGATGCCATTCTTATTGCAGTGGTCACGCAGGACGGGGATCCACCAGTTGGGCATCTCGAGCTTGGTGTGCAGGTCGTAGATGGGGATGTCGCGGCCCATGAGGCGGTAGGTGCCGGCGTACTTGCGGTGGATGTAGAGGGCCTTGGCGGTGAAGGTCTGGAACTTGGCGGCGTCGCAGCCGGCGGCGGCGGCGGCGTCGATGAGGTCCTTCGCCATCTGAAGGGATTGGTTGTGGTTGATCCCGATCTCGGCGATGATGAAGATCGGCTTGCCGGGGCCCATGAAGTTCTTTTTCACCATGCCGTCCATCCTCCGTCCACGACGAGATTGTGCCCGGTCACGTACGAGGAGGCGTCGGAGGCGAGATAGACGGCCGCGCCCGACATGTCGCGCTCGTGGCCCATGCGCCCGAGCGGGGTGCGCGCCGTGTAGTTCTTCACGAAGAACGGGGCCTGATGATTGAAGATGCCGCCGGGGGTGATCGCGTTGACGCGGATGTTTTTCTTCGCCAGGTGCACGGCGAAGTAGCGGGTCATGGCGATGACGCCGCTCTTGCTGGCGCCGTAGACCTCGGAGCTGTTGCGCCCGGAGTCGCCGTAGATGCGGGGGTCGGGGGAGACGAGGCCGTACACGGAGGCGATATTGATGATGGCGCCGCCGCGCGGGGCCATGGCCTTAGCCGCGGCCCGCGTGCAGAGGAAGACGCCCTTCACGTTAATGTCGAGGACGCGGTCGAACTCGGCCATCGTGCGGGTTTCGAAGGGGGTGAAGAGGCCGATGCCCGCGTTGTTGACCCAGATGTCGAGGCGGCCGGCGGCGCGGCGGACCTGGGCGACGGCGGCTTCGACGCTGTGCTCGTCGGTGACGTCGATGGGAACGATTTTCCGTTTCTCACCGCGGCGGAAGGGCTTGGCGCCGGGGAGGTCGGCGACGAAGACGCGGGCGCCGGCGGCCTCGAGGCCGTCGACGAAGGCCGCACCGAGCTGGCCCTGGCCGCCGGTGACGACGGCGACCTTGTCTTTGAGCGAGAACGGGTTCTTGTTTTTCATGAATCGAGGGCCGCGCCGAAGGCGGCGATCACGTCGTCGGCGTCCTGGTCGCTGAGCTTGGGCGACAGGGGCAAAGAGAGCGTGCGGTCGGAGATGAACTCCGCGTTGGGGAAGTCGCCGCGCTTGTAGCCGTAGGTCTTGGCGTAGTAGGGCTGGGTGTGCAGGGCGAGGTAGTGCACGCCGGTGCCGATGCGCAGGCGGGTGAGCTCGCCCAGGACCTGGTCGCGGGTCTTGCCCAGGCGCTCGATGTCGACGAGCGGGGTGTAGAGGTGGTAGCCGTGGCGCGTGTCCTTCTCGGCCGGAGGCGGAATGAAGCAGGGCAGGCCCGCGAAGGCGGCGTCGTAGCGCTTCCACAGCTCGGCGCGGCGCTTCCAGTTCTTCTCGATGCGCGGCATTTGATGGAGCGCCAAGGAGGCCTGCATGTCGGTCATGTTGTACTTGAAGCCCGCGTAGACGACCTCGTAATGCTTGTAGCCGTCGTCGGAGAAGCGCTTCCAGGCGTCCTTGTTCATGCCGTGCAAGGCGAGGACCTTGATCTTGTCGGCCATGCGGTCGTCGTCGGTGATCACCATGCCGCCCTCGGCGGTGGTGAGGTTCTTGGTGACGTAGAAGCTGAAGCAGCCGAACTCGCCGAAGGTGCCCGCCTTCTTGCCGTGGAACTCGGTCTCGATGGCGTGGGCGCAGTCCTCGACGATGGCGAGCTTGTGCTTGCGCGCGATGGTCGTGAGGTCGTCCATCCGGCAGGAGCGGCCGGCGAAGTGGACGGGCAGGATGGCGCGGGTGCGCTTGGTGATCGCCTTCTCGACGAGCTCCGGGTCGATGTTGAAGGTCGCTCTGTCGCAGTCCACAAGGACGGGGCGGCCGCCGGCGTGGATGATGGCGTTGAGGGTCGCGCAGAAGGTCATCGGGGTCGTGATGACCTCGTCGCCGGGCTTAAGATCAAGGGCGAGCAAGGAGAGATGCAACGCGGCGGTGGCGGAGGCGACGGCGACGGCGTGCTTGGTGCCCTCGTACTCGCGGAACATGTCCTCGAACTTCTTGACCTTGGGACCGGTGCCGATCCAGCCCGAGCGCAAGGTCGCGACGACCTCGGCGATGTCTTCTTCTTCGATGAGCGGGCTGCCGAAGACGAGGAAATCCTTGCGGGGCTTCACCGCGGCTTTTTTAGGCTGAGGCATGTCAGCGTCCCTCCCGGAGGGGAATCATCGCCGTCTCGGTCGGCGTCAGCGGTTTGGGCGCGCACTCGAGCATGGTCTTGCGCAACGACTGATAGTTGATCGGCGGGGGCGCGGGGCGGAACTTGGCGGTGAACCACTCGAGGAGGTGGCTCATGAACAGCCCTGTGGGCAGGCGGCGGAACTCCTGGCGCAGCAGCCACAGCCAGATGATCAGGCCTCCCAGCGGGTAGCAGTAGGCGGAGATGATGTGGTAGTTGAGGTTGCGCTGGAGGTTGAAGTAGCCGCCCTTGGTGTACTCCGAGGAGGCCGGCTGGGCGCCCTCGGCGGGCTCGCGGTAGAGGGAGGGGATGTACTTGCGCAAGATCACGTCGTTGAGCAGGTCTCCGATCTTCGGGCGAGGCAGCTTGTTGGCGATGCGGTAGTGATAGGTCGTCTCGAGCGTGATGCGCCGGCGCCAGGACTGCACGGTCATGTAGTCGTGCTGGGTGAAGTTGATGAACTTGGTCTCGTCGTCGGCGTTGATGTCGGAAATTTTGAGGAGGTACGCCTCTTCTTCCGCCAGCGACTTGCCGATCAAGCCCTTGAGGCGCGCGTACTCGTAGACGGGCGTGCCGGGTAGGGCCTGGATGTAGTTGATGCTCATTCGGTTGATGGGGGACTCGTCGAGGATCGCCGTCGCTTCTTTTAAGAACTCGATGGTTTCCTTGACCGTCTGCTCGGTCTCGCCGGGCATGCCGAGGATCATCTGATAGATCGTGTAGAGGTCCGCGTCCTTGGTCCATTTCACGGCGTCGCGGTTGTTCTGGAGGGTGGCTTTCTTCTCCATCATCTCGAGGATGGCGGGGCTGCCGGTCTCGATGCCGTAGTAGAGGCCCACGCAGCCGGAGTCCTTGAGCTTGCGCAGGATATCGGGGGTCACGGACCTGACGCGCACGCCGCCCACGTTGTAGAGGACGTCTTCTTTCTTGATGGCCTCGAGGAACTCGGCGAGCTGGCGCTTGTCGGAGCCGAAGTTCTCGTCGGAGAACTGGATGAAGCCGACGTTGTAGCGTTCCTTGAGGTAGCGGATCTGCTCGATGATCTGCGCCACGGGCACGGCGCGAAAGCCCTTATCCCAGCGGTGGCAGAAGGTGCAGCGCGCCACACAGCCCTTGGCGGAGATGAGGGTGCCCATCATCTTGCCCTTGCGGTGGGGCTCGTGGCTGCGCGGGTCGCGACGGAGGTCCGAGCGCTGCATGGGGTCGCTGATGAAGTTTTCGATCTTGGAATACTTCTCCAAAATCGAATAGTCGGGGCGGAAGACCATGTCGGCGGGGATCGCCGTCTCGAAGCCGGTGAAGCGCATCTCGCCTGCGCGGTCGAGATAGGTCAGACCCTTGATGGAGGAAAGCGCCGCTTCGTCGTCGCCCTGTTTACCCAGCCGGGTCTCGAGGTAGCGCATGAGGTTGACGCTGACGATCTCGCCTTCGCCCGCGACGCAATAGTCGACACCCGCGATGCGGTGCATGATCTCGGCCGAGGCGGCCAGGTTGCCGCCGAGAACGATGCGGGTCTTGGGGGAGACGCGTTTGACGGCGCGGATGAGGTTCTTGGTGTAGCCGTAAGCCGTGGAGACGACGGCGGAGATGCCGAGGACGTCGGGCTGCTGGTCGGCGAAGAACTTCTCGACGGTGGGGAAGTCCGGGCGCAGGCCGTCGATGTCGTAGAAATAGGGGTCGAAGCCGGCTTTGCGCAGGGACTGGATCACGGCCAAGGAGCCGAACGGGGGGTAGTCCGTAGGGACCGGCCGGATGGGCGTCGTGCAGATGGTGATCTTCAAAGGAAGGGCGTGTTCAAAGTCTGAACATCTCATTTTAGGTTATTGCCCGGGCCGGGTCAACCGGGCGAAATCACGTTGGCGGAGTTGTTGCGTATGATTTTCGTGAACATGAGCCATTCTCTCCCGGCCCGTCGGGCCGACGCCCTTCCCTTTCCGCGAAAAATCAACTTTTCCCTACAGGAAGGGGTGTGCAACGAGCGTTGTCCCAAGTGCTTCGTCCACGGCACCAACAACCACGGCGAAAAGAAAAACGCCGGGACGATGCCCCAAGAGCAGATCGTCCGGCTCTTGGCGGAGGCGGCGCCGCATTCGTCCATCGTCTCGCCCAGTTTTTTTTCCGAGCCGATGGTGGCGAAGAACTTCAATTTCTTCATTCGCGAGGCGAAGAAGAACCGTCTGCCCGTCAATCTCTGCACGAACGGAGTCCTGCTCGACGAGACGATGAGCGCGTTCCTGCTCGACATGGACGTCGCTCTGCTGTCGATTAGCATCGACGCCTCGACCCGGGACACCTTCCGGAAGGTCCGCGGAGTCGATAAATTCGACCAGGTGGTAGCGAATGTTTTGCGCTTCCTGGAGATGCGCGACGGTGCGAAGCGGCCGCGTGTGACGGTGAGTTTTGGAATCGAAGACGCCAACCGTGCCGAGAAGCAGGGCTTTCTGGACTACTGGATTGAGCGCGTCGATTGCGTCAAGATCTACGGGGTCTACGACCGTGACAAACGATTGTACGAGGGCGGGGCCCCTCCGACGCGCCTGCCCTGCCGTGAGGTTTTCGACCAGTTGAACGTCTATTTCAACGGCACCGCGCTCATGTGCTGCTTGGACGGTCGCGCGACGACGAACCTCGGCGATATTTTCAAGAACGGGATCGGCGCCGTCTGGAACTCCGAAGCCTATGGGACGCTCAGGGCGCGGCACCTTGCGGACGATTACTCGGAACTTCCGTTCTGCCGCGACTGCACCTTATGGGCGAATTTCGACATCACACGCGAGGAGACCGTCGGGAGAGTGCAAATCCGAAGCTCCGAAGGCATCGAGTACCACAACCGCCTGGACCGAAGCTCGGGCTGGACGGACGAGCTTAAACGCGTGGAAATCGCCGACTTGTTCGGCACTTGAGCGGCCGAAGCTAAGACAGGAGGTCGTCGAGAAGGGCCTTGACTGCAGGCAGGCTCGGACGATCAGATTTCCCGAAGCGCGCCAGATACTCCCGCCGGGCCTCCGGGTCGCCGTCGTCGGCGCCGTGGGAGCACCAGCGCTGCGCGATCGCGAGGAAGGCCACGTCGTCGTCCGCGCACGGGATCGCGCGGCGCAGGACGTCCGCGCCGTCGGAGCCGTAGGGCGCGCCCGTGTGGCAGGCGATCTTGCGCCCCTTGGCCATGGCCTGCAGTAGGCCGGTGCACGGGTAGTCCATGAGGACTCCCTCATAACCCGCGTAGTAGCGGTTCGCATCGAGCGGGGACTGATCGAACACGATGTTGGTCATCTTGCGGCTCGCCGCGAATTCCCGCAACGGTTCGTAGAGGCCCCAGGTGAATTGCGACGGGTGCGGACGCAGGACGAGCGTGAGCCCGGGCCGGGCGGCGAAGAGCTCCATCACCTTGCGGTGCCGGGCGAAGAGGTAGGCGTGATCCGTGTCGGGGTGCGCCAGCTCGCTTTCCGCCAGCGCGAGGTTGCCGGGGTTGAGGAAGAGTACGTATAGGAACCGGCCCTTGAACGGTTCGTCGCGCTCGAACGCGTCGAGCAAGGCGCTGCCCACGGCCGTCACCGTCGCCGACGGGCTCAGCCCGGACATGAACGCGGCGTCGGCGGAGCCGTAGGCGAGATTGTGCGTGGCGGGGAACACCTCGGAGGGCCCGGTCATGGGCCAGCGCTGCATGTAGGCGCCGTGCTGATAAAACAGGGACGGCCGGCCCGCGGCTTTCATGAAGTGGTGGGCGAGAAACTGCTCGTCGGTCCCGCACAGGGTGCCCAGGACGGCGCGCAGGTCCGCGCGGGCGGCCACTTTGGGGAGGTGGTCGGCGAAGCGTCGCCGCAGTACGCCGTAGCGCGCGGCGCGGTCGCGCGCCGTGGCGACGAAGGCGCCGAGGGTGCGGGGCAGAAGGTCCTTGAACCCGGCTTCGAGAGCGGCGGCGAAGCGGTCGAGCGCCGCGGCGTCGGGCTGCGGCCCGCCCAGGCCGCGCAGCTCGGCGGCGAGCTCGGCGAAGGTCCACTGTGAAAAGCGCGGCTCGAGGTGGGGGCGCAGGGCGGCCCAGTCGTAGCCGTAGTCGGTGACGAGCGCGGGGCCGTCGCGCCGGGGCGCCAGGCGGGCGAGCTTGCGCAGTAGGTTCGCGGGCGTCAGCCGCTTGACGCGGTTGAGCAGGCGCGAGAGCGACTCCGAGCGGCGGGCCAGCGCGTGATGCTTGTCGGCGGGCACGGCGCGGAAGTAGAGCGCGCAGTCGTTGTAGAGATGGGCTTCGAGCGACAGGCTGTCGCGGCTCGCGTGCGGGACGTCGCTGTAAACGCTCGGCTCTAGGCCGTCGAGCGAGCGCAGGCGCATGTCCTCGCCGAGCGCGTAGGCGGCGAAGGCGACGAGCTGGAGCATGAGCCCCATCCAGGAATCGCTCTCGTCGCCGAACGCGGCGACCAAAGCGCGGCGGACGCGCTCGTGGTTGCCGAGGCAACCCTCGCGGAACGCAGCCCGATCCACGAGCGCGGCGTTGGTTTCGAAGGACAGTCCGGTCCGTTCGAGCGTCCAGGCGGCCAGGGGCGTGACGGCGAAAATCCGTTCGAAGCGTCGCGCTTTTAGCTCTTCACCCAGGCCGGCGGCGTCGACGGGGCGGCGCAGGTCGACGACGGCGGCGGCCGGGCTCATCGCCTCGACGCCAGCTCCAGATGCTTGTCGGCGATGCGTAACAGTTCGCGCCGGTGCGTGACGGCGATGATCGTCATCGAGCCTTTGAGGCCCTCCAGGGTGTCCACCAGACGGGCCTCGGTTTCCATATCGAGGTTCGAGGTCGCTTCGTCGAGGATCAGGATGGTGGGCTTGCGCAGTAGGGCGCGCGCCAGGGACAGGCGCTGCTTCTGTCCCGCGGAGAGGCCCTGGCCCTGTTCGGTGAGAGGATGCTCGAGGCCGAGCGGAAGCGAGGCGACGAACTGGCACTCGGCCTGGCGCAGGGCGGCGTCGATGTCCGCGCGCGGCGTGGACCCGGGCAGGCCGTACGTGATGTTCTGCAGGATCGTGCCTTCGAGCAGGAAGCTCTCGGGCCCGACGTAGCCCACGCGGGGTAGTAGCCATGTGCGGCAACCCGCCAGGGGCAGTTCTTTACCGTCGACGATGGCGGACACCGAACCCAGCTGAGGACGGAGGTTGCCGAGCATGAGTCCGAGCAAGGTGCTCTTGCCCGCGCCGGAGGGGCCGGTCACCACGACGGTCGAGCCGGGATCCACGCTCAGGTCGAGTTTGTCGACGGCGGGTTCGGCGGCCCGGAGATATGAGAATCGCACGCCTTTCAGCCGCCAGCCGATGCGCGCCTGGGTGAGCGGCGCCGGCTCGTCGGCTACGACGGGAGCGCCATCATCGGCCTGCTGGGCATTCCACCACGAGAACAATTCCCCGTAGTGAGGCAGGCCGAAAACGAAGGACGAGGCGTTCTGATTGACCGCGGTGAAGGTCTGCATCAGCCGCTGGAAGAGATAGAAATAGGTGATCAAGGCGCCGGGAGACATCAGGCCTCGGCGCATGGAGATGACGGCGATGAGGCAGCCGAGGAGCGGGCCGGCGATCTGCGGTACGGCCACCTTGAGGCTCACGAGCGCGAAGAAGCGGTACATCTTGGAGACGTAGGAGCGTAAGCTACCCTGCGCCAGCGCCTCCTCGCGGTCCTGCATGCCGCATATCTGCAGCAGCAGCAGGTTGCGGATGCTCATCAGGAGATGGGCGTTGGTCTTATCCCAGTGCGCTATCGCGTCAGCCGAGACGTCTTTGATGCGGCGGTCGCCCCAGAGCAGCAGTGGCGCGAAGAGAAGGAGAGCCGCCGCTGCCGCCAACGTCACGGGCGCGGAGATGACGAGCAAAGAGACGCCCAGCAAAGCGGCGGTCGAGAACTGCACGACGAGGCCCTGGATCGAGTACAGGGCCGATGCGGTGTTGACGACGCGCTGGTTGAACATCGTCGTTACGTGGCTGCTGCTTGCCGAATCGCCGTGCAGGGCCCAGCGGAGTATGCGCGAGCGTTGCAAGAGCTGGGATTCCTCCATCGTCGCGTTCTGGATGTAGACTTGCAGCGCCTGCAGAACGCCGCGCGCGACGCCGAGCAGGGCGACTATCGAGATGACGATCCGTCGGTTGTCGTGGGGTAGCCAGGAAGGGATGGAGGCGGCGGCCGAACCGAGCGCGCCGAGTGTGGCGAGGAACGCCTGAAGGGCGTAGGCGAAGGCGATCTCGACGACGCCCAGAATCAAGCCCAGGGCCGCGCCGCCGGCGAGCATAAGCGCCACGCGCCCGCCGACGAATCGTAGGTGCTCCTGGAACGAGGACTTCTTCTTCATCGGGAGTAGAGGCGCGTCTTGTGCAGCACGACGTAGTGGCCGGGGGTGCCCCACAGCCGGCGCAGGAAAGTTCGCCCCTTCCAGGCGCTGACGAAAGCGGCGGAGGTCTTCGCGTTGCGAGTGCTCGAGAAGAGTGCGGCGGCGTCGTCGACCACCCGGAGGGCGAGTTTCGCGTTCCGGGCGGGGACGAGCGAGCGCCGAAGTCCGGTCAGGGCCTCCAGCACGGCCGCGGGCGCCGCACCGCGCTCGAGCGCCCGGTCGAGACGCTTGTAGCACGCGCCCAGCGCGGCGGCGGCGCGGCGGCCTTGCGCGGGTGTGAAGAGCGGCAGGCCTGCTTCGGGATGCGGGACGGAGTGAAGGAAGTGCGGCAGGCGGGCGTAGTAGCCGTTTAAGGCCGCGGCGCGCATCGATTTTTCAGAGCGGACGTTCTTGTGCCAGATCAAATCGTCGGCGTCGAGATAGTTCGGCCAAGAGGAATAAAGCGCGACGTCCTCCGGCGCGGCGGCGATGATCGTCGGCAGATCCAGGAAGTAGCGCGGCCGGTAAAGCGGATTGAGGACCATGTCCTTAGCCCAACTGTCGAAGCCTCGGCTGTGGTTGATGCGCGCGAACTCCGGTGCGAACAGGATTCGGGCCATCTCCAGGCGTTGCTCGGGCGCGCGCAGGCCGAGCGCGGCGCAAGCGCGCTCGAGGTAGCACTTCTTGACGAATTCGATGAAGGTGCCTGCGGGGTCGATGTCGCTGAGCACGACGAATCCCTCATCACCGGCGAAGGACAGTAGCCGCTTCACGGCCGCCGCGTGGTCTTCGAGGAAGTGCACGAAGCCCTCGGCGAACACGACGTCGTAGCGCTCCTTCGAGCGAAAGGTCTCGAGCACACCCTGGTGCACGGCCTCGATGCGGTCGGACACGCCAAATTCGGCGAAGGTGGTCTTGAGCCGATCGCTCAGATAGTCGAGCGGCTCCACGAAGGTGAAGCGCGCGCCGAGACGGGCCAGCGCGACCGCGTTCTCGCCGGAGCCGGGGCCGAATTCCAGCACGCGCGCCCCGCGCCAGCCGAAGCGCGGCAAGCGCAGGTGATGCTCGAGCAGGTTTTGACGCTTGCGCTCATGTACGGTCAGGCGGTCTTCGCGCGAGATGTCATGGCCCACTGGATTGAGCCCGATGCTTTTATAATAGTCGCTGAGGCGCGAGCCGGTGGTCTTCACTTGGTCTTCCTGGTGACGCGCAGCGCGGGCAACGCGATTCGGCGCGCGAGGCTTTCCTGCATCAGCAGGGAGACGCCGCCGTCCACGACGATCTCCTGTCCGGTGACGAACGACGCTTGCTGGCTGCAGAGGAAACTGACGGCGCCGGCGACGTCCTCAGATCTACCCATGCGGCGTAACGGAATGATTTTTTCGTAGAGCGCGCGCAGGCGCGGCTGGCGCGCGTAAAAAGCGGACGACTCGTCCTTGATCACCGTGCCGGAAGAAACCGCGTTGACACGGATGCCGGAGGGACCCAGGGCGACCGCGTAGTAGCGCGCGAGCTGGATCAGGGCCGCTTTGGCGGCGTGGTAGCCCGACGGCTGCTCATCGGCGATTAGACGGCCGGCATTCGAACCGATCACGACGATGGAGCGCGCGCCGTCCGGCGAAAATCTCCCGGCGAGCCCCTCAATGAGCGCCCGGGTCGCGGTCAATGTCACGGCGAGTTCGCCGCTCCAGGGATCTCCGGCGCCGCGGAAGCGTTGGAAGAACGCCAGGCTGTCGATCGGGCCGCGATTGACGAGCCGCGCGCAAAGCGACGCGGCGGCGCCGGGCCGCGAGAGGTCGCAGCGCTCGAAGGAGACGCCGTCGCCGAGCCCGCGCTCGGGGGCCGTGCGGCCGACGATGGTGACGCGGCGGCCGTTGAGGTGGGCCAGCCGCGCCCACGCGCGGCCGCCGCCTTTGGATCCGCCGACGACGACCGTCTGTGGAATCGAGGAAGTTTTTTTCATCGTTTAATCCAAGAGGCTCTTATGTCGGCGCAGGAAGGCTGCGCCGACACGGGCAGGGTAGCCGGTGATCGGATGATCGGCCGGGAAAAGCGCGCGGTAACGCCTTTGCAACTCCTCGTCGCCCGGCTCGGCGATCCAGCGCCCGTCGAGGCGGGCGTCCATTTCTTCCGCGAGGTCGGTGATGTCCTCGGCGGTGTTCTCGACGACTGCGATGCCCGCCTCGGTGAACTTGTTGCCTTCGGTCCACCGGGAGGTGCCGAGTTCCATGAGGCGCCGGTAAGCCATGGGCCGTCCGGATGCGTCGTGGTAGGTTTTCGGAATGAACAGGTCGCGCGGCCCCCAGGTCGCATAGCCGAGGGGGGTGAAGTTGGCCAGGGCGACGGGAACGTTGAAGATCGGCGGCACGACGCAGATTCCGGACGTGCTGGCGAGCATGAATTTGCAGTGCGCGAGGAGGTAGACGTCGGCGAAATCGTCACGAAATTTCGTCGCGTAGTCGATGATGCCGGGGGGCTCGGCGCCCAGTGGTTTCTCGGCGACGGCGCCCATACGCAGGGCGGCGATACCGCGCGCCGCGATGCGGCGAACGGCGGGGAGATAATTTTCGATCGCACAGTCCCGGTAGTCGTGATAAGACCATTCGCCGCGAGTGCGGTGAGGATGGAGGACGTCGAGATAAGCCTTATCCCGGGAGTGGAAGCAAATGTAGGGCCGCCCGGGCTCGACGCCCATCGAGCGTAGGAAATTCCGTCCTCGCGCTTCCTCTGCCGGCGTGAAGGAGAGCTGCGGGCCGGCGCTGGCGAGCGTTTCATACTCGTTGCCTTCGAACGGAAGATCGAGTTCAAAGCGCGTGCCGCGGATGAGCGGCGCCAGGCCGTGCACGAAAAGCCGCAACGCCCACGGCGAGCGCCACACGCGCGTGCGCCGCGCGATCATTTCGAAGAGTTGCCTGTTGGCCGGCGGACCGGACACGAGGATCGTGTATTCGCGCGACGCGCGACGACGGACCGATTCCCTCAGGGAAATCTCGGTATTGATCGCCAGATGGCCGATGCGGTCGTAAACGAGCATGCCCACGCGCACCCGCCGCCAAGGCTCGAGCAATCGGATGATCAACCAGGCGATCAATCCGCCGGCGAGAAAGAAGGGCTTGGTGGCGGTAATGACGAAACTTCTCAGCTTCGGGCGCGCCATCCAGACGCTAGGCGAATTTTTGGGAGCGGCCATAGCGGTCGTCGTCACGCGCCCGCCTCGAGCGAGCGGGGGCTGCCGGGAAAAATCGAGACGAATCCGCCGCCCCGATCGATGAAAGCGCGGTTTTTGGCGATCACCGCTTCTTCGGCCCCGGGGTGGAACGCCATCAAAGTCCAGGTGACTTTCGGATCGCTCAGGGCGTCGGAGCCGACGATCGGTAGACGGGAACCCGGCATTCTCCGGCCTTTTTTGTTGGCGTTGTCGTCGACGACGAAAGCGATGAGATCGCGCAGGCCGAGAGCGTTGATCCAGACCGCGGCGAGATGCCCCGCCCCGAACAACGCGAGCTTCCCTCCGTTTCCGACGGCCTTGCGTGCCCAGTCCCTTGTGAAGCGGCGCTTATCGTCGAGTCCGCCGGCGAAACGCCTCGCCTGCTCGAGAGCCGCCTTGGCCTCCTCCGCCGGGGCCGCTACGGCGTTGCTGCGGCCCGGCCGGGCGACGACGACCAATGAGTCCTCGAGGGCGTACGGATGGGTCTCGAAGCGCTCGATCTCCGAGCCGAAGGATTCGACGGCGCGCCTGAAGGTCGCGGGGGTCAGATAGAGGGAGTGTTCTTCCCAAAGCATACTGTAATCGTGATCGCGCAAGGCGCGGCCGCAATCGGGAGCCTCGAGCACGATGCGGCCGCCCGGCTTGGCAAGGGCGCGCAGCGCGGCGAAGAATTCGGCGGGAGCGTGGGCATGCTCGAAGATGTGGCGAGCGATCACGAGATCGGCCCGGCCGATCTTTTCGGCGAGCCGCCGCGCCTTGTCTGGCGTCAGAAGGCCTTGGATCGTTTCGACGAAAGCGCGGGGGTCGGCTTCGCCGAGATCTTCTTTCGGGTCGAGCCGGCGCGTCTTGGAGATGCCGCGCTCGTTGAGGCGGCGCAAGAGGGAGTCGTCTTTCGCGGTGATCGCCAGGATGACGGAATCCGGCCCGATTCCTGGGAGCGCCGCGAGGCGGTCGGCCAGGCCGTCGAGATGCGGCTCAGGCTCGTTGTAGGTGATCCAATCGCAAATCGGCTTGAGTTCCGCGGCGGGGGGGAAATCGAGAAGCTGGGCCGTACCACATGAGCGGCACGCGCCGAAGGTCATCGGGTGGGTGAATTCGCTCTCGGTTTCCGTTTGCGGAAAACGGTTCGTGATGGGCTGGGGGCCGAGTTCGAGAAGTCGCTCGACTTCAGGGCGCGCGCAGACGAGGCAGCGTCCGGCGCTCACCGCTGCGCTCCAGGAAGGACGGTCTCGCGCGTGGTTGTCAGGGCGTCGTTCAGCGGGGTGAACTTAAGTGACGGTAGAGTCGCGCGCAGGAGAGCGTTGTCGAAGCCGTGGTCGACCCTGCGCTTGCTGCGCGGACGGCTGTCCGTCGCCGGGGCTGGGGCGATTTTGGCGACGGCGGCGAGTACATCCCGGAACGAGACGCTGCGTCCGGTGGCGAGATTGAGCGGGCCGCAAAAGGAGTGATCGAGAAGTCCGGCGACGGCTTCACAAGCGTCATCGATGAACACGAACTCGCGAAACTCGTCTCCGTCGCCCCAGAGGGTCACTTTTTCTCCGGCCAGCGCGGCGCGCAGGAAGCCCGTCGGGCCGTACGGGCGGCCCGGCTCTTCGGGACCGTAGATCGTCGCGGGTCGCAGGAGCACGAGAGGCGTGCGTGTACCGGCGGCTTTCAGAAGCAGCCGCTCGGAGGCGTATTTCGCCATGCCATAGTACGAGGTCGGCTCGACCGGCGTCTTCTCCGTGATGGCCGTGTTCTCGACGTCCTCGCCGTAGACCGCGGCGGAACTGAAATAGATGAAGCGTCCCGCAGGTGTCGCGTCGATCTGGCGGGAGACGTTGGCCGCCATCGCGACGTTCTTCTCGTAGTTCTCGAGGGTGTCTCCGGACTGGCGCTTGATCGCCGAGCACATCACGATCACGGTCTCGGGATCGAGATAGGTATGGAGCCCGTCCGCGGAGCGGGTCAGATCGAAGCTCTCGGGAGAAAGTCCGACGACCTCGAGGCCGGGCGCGCGCTTCAGGCGCCGCTCGAGAGCCGAGCCGACGAACCCGGTGTGCCCGAGGATGACGGCGCGGCGGATCAGAGGACCTCCACCGTCGGGAGGACGTCGATGAATCGGCCGCCGGCGCGCGCGAACTCGGCATGCCGCTCGCGGATGGGGCCGGAGAAGCGCCAGGGTAGGATGACGGCGTAGTCGGCCTTGCGCTCGAGCAGGGCTTTCGGGTGGAACACCGGGATGTGGTAGCCGGGCATGAAGGTGTCCTGTTTGCGCGGATTGTCGTCGACGATGAACTCGAGGAAGGGCGGGAGTTTGAAGTGATGCGCGAGCGTCGTCACGCTGTGGGACGCGCCGAAACCGGCGATCTTCTTGCCCTGGCGTTTGAAGCCGCCCAGAAGGTCGTGCAACCGGGCGCGCGTTTCGTCGAGCTTTCGTGCCAACTCGACGTAGGGTGCGGCGGCGTGGATGCCGGCAGCGTCCTCGCGCGCGATGAACGCCGCCACGGACGGCTCGACCGGCCTGTTGGCGCCCTTTCTCTGGACAAAGAAGCGAACGGACCCGCCCTTGCTGTCGACGGCCTCGGCGTCGAAAAGCTCGAGTCCGTGGCGGGCGAAGAAGGCCGCGAGCGGCTTGACCGAATGATAGGCGAGGTGCTCGTGATAGATGTTGTCGAAGACCAAGTTCTTGATGTTGTCGAGCAGATAGCCGGTCTCACAGACGAAGACGCCGTCGTCGGCGAGGAGTTCGACCAGCGCGGCGGCGATGTCGTCGAGGTTGTCGATGTTGGCGAACACCATGTTCGCTGCGATCAGGGCCGCGGGCCCGCGCTCGGCCTTGATCCGGCGGGCCAGGGCGGCGGTGAAGAAATCCGCCACGGTTTCCGTGCCGGCCTCGGTGGCCGCCTTGGCGATGGGGGCGGCGGGGTCGACGCCGAGCACCTTCAGCCCGCGCTTCTGGAAGGCGCGAAGCATGGTTCCGTCGTTGCTGCCGAACTCGACCATGAAGCAGCCGGCGGGAAGGCCCAGCTTGCCGATGACGGAGGCGGCGTAACGGTCGTAGTGCTCGCCGAGGCCCAACGACGTCTGAGTCACGTAGAGGTATTCGGAGTAAATCTTACCGGCATCGACCACATCTAGGAGAAAGACGTGGCCGCAGTCCGCGCAGCAGGCCAGGTCCAGAGGATAGGACTTCTGGGGGGCCAGGCGGTCGGCCTTACGGTAGTCGTCCTCGAGGGGTGTGGGGCAAAGTTTCAACACCAGGTCGAGGCGCTTGCCGGCGCACAATCGGCAGTTTTTTCGACGATAAATCGGGGCCTCGACGAGCGGGCGGGATGAGGCCTGGGGGGCGGTCATGGCCCCGATTATATCAAAATCGGGAATGTTGTTCGATTATTGAACAGCCGTATCCGCGGGGTCGAAAGGGCCCGGCCGGCTCTCGTGAAAAATGGCCAGATCCGTCAGGGGTTCGGTGATATGCCAGGTCTTGGCGGGCATGCGATAAAACAGGGGCAAACCGGTGCCGGGACCGCCCAAATCGCAGGCTCCGGTTTCTTTTCCGGCGTCGTCGAAGAAGCGCAGGCGCAGGCGGCCCTCGACGAGGTGGTAGGTCTCCTCGCGGGAGGCGTGACGATGGGGGCGGGCTTTTCCGCCGCGGCGCAAAGCGACGATCATGTCCTGGGCGGGGGCTTCGGCGCCGGCGTGCAGGCAGATGCGGGCGGCCGAGCCGGGTTCGGCGCCGACGGCGGCCTTGAGGGCGTCCAACGCGGCCAAGTCGACGGCTTTGCCCGCGGGCAGGTAGTAGGCAGGGGACTTGCCGGTCTTGTCGAGGCGGTAGCCGAGGTCTTCGAGCTTCATGAGAGGAGGGAGAGGTCGGCCTGGGCGCTGATCTTGCGCACGGCGAGCACGTCCTCGATGAGATCGGCGTCTTTGGGCTTGGCGTAGGTCAGCTCTTCGAGGGCGAAGCGTATCCCGCAACGGTGCTTGGCGAGCGCGGCGTAGAGCTTTTGGCGTCCCGCTTTCGATTCGGGCAACATGCTGATCGAGTAGAACAGCAGGCCCTCGAGTTCCTTGAGCGACGGGTACAGGCTCTCGAGCATCATAAACGAGCCGGGCATGTGGTACTCGGTGGCGCTGAGCAGGTACTGCAGGCCGGATTTTTGGGCGTAGTTGCGGAGCACCAGGTTTTGCACTCGCTGCGGGATCATCTGGCCGTTGATCTCGCGCGAGAAGATGTAGCCGCGCCAGCCCTCTTTCTTCATTTCTTGAGCGTGACGGCCTCGAAGCCGATGCGCGTGGCCGGGCGGACCGTGATGGGCAAAAAGGACTCGCCCATCTCCTTGACGCCGTAGGGTGTCAGCAGGCCTTTGAGCCGGACGTTGAAGGTCCAACGCGTCGTCTTCTCCTCGTTGACGCGGTTGCCGTGCAGCAGGGAGTGCGTGAAGAGCACCGCGTGGCCGTAGGGCACCGTGAGCCAGACGAGCTTGGGCTTGATCTGACGGTAGAGCTTTTCGGCGTCGAACTCCTTGTACTTGGAGAACTCGCGGAAGATCGTCTCGCTCTCCGGGCGCTCGAGCACGTACATGGACTTAGTCTTGAAGCAGTCCACGAGCGGGGTCCAGAGGACCAGTTCGTAGGGCGAGTTGCCCGACCACACATCGGAGTGCAGGGGCAGGAGCGAGCTCTTGTCCTTGGGGAGCTGGATGCTGAGGTTGACCGTGCGCTGCATCGCGATCTCGCTGCCGATCGCCCACTCGATGTGGCGGCGGGCCATCTTGAAGAGCGCGGGTCTCAGTAAGGCGTCCTTGTTGAGCCCTTCGATCACGCCGAGGCGGAAGTCGTTGAGCTTGGCCACGGGCACGAACCGTTCCGTGTGATCGAAGAAGGCATCGAGCGACGGACGCTTGGCGCCGCTCGGTCCGAGTTGCTTCATCGCGCGCTCGTACATGCGCGCGCGCACCGCGTCGAGGCGCTCTCGCTCCTGCAAGGGAACGATCGCGTAACCCTTTTCCAGGAATCCGTCGATGAAGGCTTTCTCGTCGGCGTCAAAGAAGTCGGTATCGCTCATGCGGGCGAAAGCTCCTTGAGCAGGCGCCGCGTGGAGGCGGCGATCTGCGGCGCGTTGAGGCCGAAGTCCTCGAACTGCGAGTTCTGCGAGCCGTAGCGCTCGGGGAACACGTCGGGCACGCCGATGCGCTTGAAGGCGGGCATGCGCTCGAGACCCGCTTCCGCCAGGGCTTCCGCGACCGCGCTGCCCAGGCCGCCGATGATCGTGTGCTCCTCGAGCGTGATGACCGCGCGGGCCTTCTTGGCCTGCTTGACGACGGAGTCCGTGTCGAAGGGCTTGATCGTATGGCAGTGTAAAATGCCGGCGCTCACGCCTTCGGCCTCGAGCAGCTTCACGGCGTCGAGCGCGCGGTTGAGCATCACGCCCGTGGTCACGAAGAGCACATCGCCGGGCTCGCGGTAGACGACGGCGCGGCCGTACTCGAAGCCGAGCTCCGGCTTGGTGACGACGGGGTCGCCGCCCTTGGCGATGCGCACGTAGATCGGGCCGTCGTAATGCTCGGAGGCGACCATCGCGCGCGCCATCTCCTCGGCGTCGGCGGGAGCGACGATGGTCATGTTCGGGATCGTGCGCATGATCGCGACGTCCTCGAAGGCGAGGTGGGTGGGTCCGAGCGGGGCGTAGACGAGCCCGCCGCCGGAGCCGAGGATGCGGACTTTGGCCTTGGTCAGGCCCAGGTCGATCATGTTCTGCTCGAAGGCGCGGCGCGTCAGGAAGGTCGCGATCGTGTTGAAGTACACGATCTTTCCGGACATGGCCAGGCCCGCGCAGGCGCCGATGAGGTGCTGCTCGGAGACGCCGTCCATGAAGAAGCGGTCGGGCATCTCTTTTTTAAAGTTGTCGAGGACGCCGACGCCGAGGTCGGAGCCGACGAAGACCACGTCCTTGTTGGCCTTGGCGAGCTGGTAGACGGTGTCGAGGCAGCGCTTTCTCATTTCATATCTCCAGCTCGTTGTAGATGTTCTCGATTTCCTCGGGCGTGAGCTTCACCTTGTGATGCCACTTGAGGTTGCGTTCGATGAACGTGATGCCCTTGCCCTTGATCGTGTGGCAGATCACCGCGCGCGGCGCGCCGGTGCGGGGCTTGCGCAGGATGTCGAGCAGAATCTCGGGATGGTCCATGTCGGCCTCGTGCGTCTCGAAGCCGAACGCGCGCCACTTGTCGGTGAAGGGCTCGAGCGGGAGCACCTCGCTGACGTCGCTGTAGGACTGCTGCTTGTTGTAGTCGACGAGGATGGTGAAGTTGTCGAGCTTGTGCTTGGAGGCGTGCATCGCCGCTTCCCACACCGAGCCCTCGTCGCACTCGCCGTCGCCGACGACGACGAACACGCCGTGCTTCTGCTTGTTGAGCTTGGCGGCCATCGCCATGCCCACGCCGATGGACGGGCCGTGGCCGAGCGCCCCGGTGGAGGCCTCGACGCCGGGCACCTTGTGCTCCGGGTGGCCGCCGAGCAGGCCGTCGGGCATGCAGAAGCGCTTCATCTCGGCCTTGGGGAAAAAGCCGAAGTCGGAGAGGATCGAGTAGAGAGTCAAGCAACCGTGGCCCTTGCTCAGGATCATGCGGTCGCGGTCTTCCCAGTGCGGGTTCTTGGGGTCGACCTTGAGGATGCCGTGGTAGAGAACCAGAAGGATCTCGACGAGGGAGTAGGAGGCGCCGATGTGACCGCGTCCGGCGGCGACGAGGGCGTCGGCGACGTCGCGGCGCGTGTTCTTGCCGAGGGTGACGAAATCGATCTTCTTGTCTTTGGTCAGCATGAAGGTATCCTTTGGAGTCGCAGGCGCGCCGCGCGCAGCCGCCGGGCCACGAGGCGTTTGGGGTCGAGCGAAGGATCGGCGAAGCGGCGCCGCTCCAAGGTCTCGGGGGAGAGAACGTTGAGGATGATGAGGATCCACTCCAGCGCGATCGGCTCGAGCACGAGGCCGAGGCGGCGGCGGAAGGCGGGCGCGTTTTTCCAGCCGCGTCCGAATTCGCGCAGGAACAGCTCGCGCTGAGCCGCGGACAGCGGCCTCTGCCCGGCGTGGTGGAAGAAGTCGGCGACGAGCTTGGCGGGGTCGTCCCAGCCGAAGTACTCGAAGTCAATGAAGCGGACTTTTCCGTTCGGGGCGAGTATCGCGTTGTGCAGGCCGAAATCGGAAGGGCTGAGCAGTCGCTCGGAAGAGGGCAAGGGCGACGTGAAGGACTTTCCGGCGTCGCGCGACAGGCGCGCGATCACGGCCTCGGCGGCGGGGGTCACCTCGTTCTCGACGAAGCGGCGCGCCCGGGCGTCGCCCAGGGCCTTGGCCCCGGCGCGCACGCGCGCCAGGCGGCGGCGGAGGTGGGCGGCGTAGTCCGAGAGCGAGGCGCGGGCGTCGGCGGCGGGCGCGGTCCACTTGCGCGCGGGAACGGCGCGCAGGCGGCGCAGGAAGGCGGCGGCCTGGCGGACGTGCGCGTCGGTCGGGGCGGCGCGCTTGAGGGGCTTGCCGTCGAGCCAGGAGTAGACTCCGAAGCGTCCCTCGCGGTCGAGGCGAATGGGCTCCGGGATCTCGCGCAGGCCGGCCTTCCAAAGGAGGGCCAGGCCCTCGAACTCGGTGCGCGCGCGCGGGCGGCCGTCGCGCTTGTCGACCAAGTAGCGCTTGAGCAGGACGGCGCGGCCGCCCTGAAGTTCGATGCGGAAGAGGCGGTTGTTGCCGCTCGACCGGATCGCGGCGGCCTTCATGCAGCGGCGGCCGAGCGCGTCCTCGATGGCGGCGACGGCGTCGGCGCCGATTGTGGCGAGGATTTCGACGCGACGGGCCACTCCTTTCCAGCTCAGCGCGGGGTCGAAGAGGATCTTGCCGGTGCGCTTGGGGAAGCCGGGGTGGGAGAGCACTTCGGGCAGGTCGTCGATGAACACGTCGAGCGCGAGGCGGTCGATGAGGCGGACCTTCTCGGCGCGCGTCGAGGCGAATAAGACGCGGCCGGGCGGAAGCCCGGGCGCTCCGTGCTTGAGCCAACGGCGGGCCCAGTCGCGCAGGCGCACGGAGGGATCGAGGTGTGAGCGTTCGCTCTTATGGCTGACGACGAAGACCTCGTGGCCGGCGCGCTCGGCGCGCCCGATGAACTCGAGGGCGCCGGGGAACGCGCGGGCCTCCAAAATGCGGTGGCCGTAGGCGTCGGCCTGCAGGCGCTGCCAGCGCAGGTCGTGGCCGTCGGCCTTGACCAAGGCGCGCTTGACCCCGGCCTTGCTCGCTGCGGCGCCGGCGCGCAGCCAGCCGCGCTCGCGCGCCAGCAGCGCGAACAGCGCGTCGTAGCCCACGAGAGTATTGTCGAAGTCGATGCCGATGCGCACTGTCATTCGAAGACGATGTAGGAGTAGTCGCCGGTGTAGCCGGCCTGCTTAAACGCCCACTCCCATTCCTTGGGGGTGTAGAAGGTGCGGCAGGTCAGCTGCCAGTAGAGGAGATTCGCCTTCTCGCGCTCATTGCGGTAGGTCTCGATGATGATGTGCGCGGGGCCGCGGGAGACGCGCTGGATTTCCTTGAGCGCCTCGTGCAGCTCGTAGTTGTAGAGATTGTGCAAAGTGGTGATCGAGTAGACGAAGTCGAAGGACTTGTCGGGAAAGGGAAGTTTCACCGCGCTCGCTTCTTTGAGGAACGGCCTCACTTCGGGCTTGGCGTTCTCGAGCGCGTAGCGGGAGATGTCCACACCCGCGACCTTGGCGCCGGGTAGGACTTGCGTGAACTCGTGAAGGAGGAAGCCCTTGCCGCAGCCCACGTCAAGGATTGAAGCCCCCGGCTTCAGGCCGTAGTGGCGGCTCATGTCCTCGGCGACGGCCTTCCAGCGGCCGTCGTAGTTGTAGCCGCCGTAGCCGTAGCGGCGCTCGCCGTCCCAGTAGTCCTTGCCGTACTTGATCGCGACTTCGGCGGATTCGGCCTTGTCGTGCTCGACGACCCGCTGGACATAGTCCCGCTTCGTCTTGTTGTGCAGCTTCATGACGAAGTCGACGTAGGCCATTATTTGAGCAAGGTCTCCACGAATTTGAACAGCTTGACCGGGTCGACGGGCTCTCGGTTGCCGACGATCTCGACGGCCAGGGCGCCGACGCAGTTGCCGATGAAGCAGAGCACGTCGGGCGGGACGCCCTGGAACGCGCAGGGGGAGGTGACGGCGAAGAGGGCGTCGCCGGCGCCGACGCGGTCGACGATGCGGCGCGCGAGCGCGGGAGCCTCGTGCCAGCCGTCGGAGGTGAGGACCACCGAGCCCGACGGCCCGCGGCTGACGAGAAAGGTTCCGACGGAAAGGCGTTTCTTGACGCCCGCGGCGAGATCCGGTATTCGCCCGTACTTGTCCGAAGTGGCGACGCGCATCTCGATCTCGTCGATCGCGATGTAGTCGGCGCGCTCGTACTTCGTCACGGCGTTGAAGCCGTGATTGGCCGCGTTCGATTGGGTGTTGAGCGCGAGGAACTTGCCGCAGCGAGACGCTTGCTCACGCAGCTTCTGGCTCATCAACCCGTGGCCGAAGTCGTTGACGATGAGCAGGTCGTGGCGGCCGCACTCCCTCTCGAGCTTCTTGGCCATGTTGGCCTCGACGGCGCCGGCGATCGGGGTGTCGTTGAGGTATTGGATCTCGAAAATTTTGCGCAGCTCGTTGGGGTCGATGTAGCGCTGTTTGCGAACCGTGGGCCGGTCCGGCGTGCGGATCACCTCGAGCCGGACGTTGGGCCGCAGCTTTGAGCGCACGAATTTCTCCTCGCCCGGATCGGGTCCCAAGTTCGTCAGCAAGGTAACTTCCTTGCAGAATCCCGCGATGTGGTTGGCCGTGGCGACGGCGCCGCCGGCGAACAACTCCTCATGGGTGAACTTGCTGGCGACGATCGTCTCCTTGGTCGTCTTGCCCAGCGCGACGCAGTAGCTGTATTGGTCGAGGATGGCCTCGCCGGCGATGAGGACCTTGAGGCCCGAGAGTTTGCGGAGGTAGCCGAGGATCTTGTCGGCGGAGTAAATCGAGCGCAGTCCTTGCAGATACTCCTGAGTCTCGACCGGGTAGGCCGAGAAGAGACGGTTGATGAGGTGGCTCGAGCTCGAGGTGAAGCCTTCTGTGAAGATCAGCTTTCCGCCGACGGAGCGGACCGCATTTTCCTCGTCGACGATCTTGCCGGTGACGTCGGCTTTGGCGTCGGCGTAGTCGCCGCCCTTCACGTAAAAATCCGGCTTGAGCCGCTTTATCACTTCGACGGCCGACGGTGCTTCGTTGAGCGCGACGTAGTCGATCATCTCGAGCGCGGCGAGGCTGTCGAGGCGCAGTTTCTCGGTGAAAAGGGGCCGCCCCGGGCCTTTGTTGACCCAGCGATCGGGAGTGATGGTGACGATGAGCAGGTCCCCGTTCTTCCGGGCTTCGCGGAAATGCACGATGTGCCCGGGATGGACAAGGTCGAACACGCCGTGACAGTGAACGATCTTTCGGCCGTCCTTGCGGGAAGCCTTGAGCACGATTTCGAGCTCGGCGAGAGTCTTGATCTTGCCCGACGGCGCATGTCCGTTCGAAGCGGGAGCTTTCTTGTTCTTCACTTTAGGCACGGGTTTTTTCCTTCGCGGGGCCAAGATGCTGGAACCACGCCTGGGTGGCGTCGGCGATGCTCTGCGGGGTCCAGACGGGAGCTTCGCGCCAGTAATCGATGTGCTTGAGGATCTCGGCGACGCCGGCCTCGAGGGGGATCTTGGGCTTCCAGCCGAGGACCCTGCCGATCTTCTCGATATTGGCGAAGGTGCAGTCGGGTTCGCCGGGGCGCTTGGGGATGTACGTCACGGGGCCGCCGAGCAGCTCGACGAGGCGGTTGACGCTGTAGGTCTGGCCCGAGCCGATGTTGAAGATCTCGCCGGAGACCTTGGAGGACGCGGCGGCGACCAAAGCGTCGGCCACGTCGGTGACGAAGGTGAAGTCCCGCGTCTGGTTCCCGTCGCCGACGACGGTGTAGGGCTTGCCGGCGAGCTTCTGGGCGAGAAACACGCCGAACACGGCGCCGTAGGTGCCCGACGTGCGCGAGCGCGGGCCGTAGACGTTGAAGAAGCGGGTGGAGACGACGGGCATCCCGTACACCTGGCCCCAGTGGAGCGCGAGCTCCTCGCCGAGGCGCTTGGTCAGCGCGTACGGGTACTGCGGGCGGATCTCGGCGGTCTCGGGCGTCGGGAACTCGTCGGGGATGCCGTAGCAGGAGGAGGAGGCCGCGTAGACGAAGCGCTGGACCTTGGCGGCGCGGGCGGCCTCGAGCACGGACTCGGTGCCGACGACATTGGCCTTGAAGTAATCGGTCGGCCGCTCGATCGAGGGCACTATGTCGGCGAGCGCGGCCAGGTGGAACACCCATTTCACGCCGGCGAAATGGGCTTTGATCGCGTCATGATCGCTCGCGTCGGCCTGCACGAGGCTCAGGCCCTTGTTCCCTTTGTGGTGCGCGAGATTCTGCGGTCGGCCGGTGGAGAAATTGTCGACGACGACGACTTCATGCCCATCCTTGAGCAGGCGGTCGACGAGGTGGCTGCCGATGAAGCCGGCGCCGCCGGTGACGAGCGCTCGGGGCTTGGCGCTCACGCGGCCGCCGGGGTCCGGCCTTTCATGATCTTGACGTTGAAGTAGCGCGGATCGTCGAGGCTGCCGGGGAGCTTGCCGGCCTTGAAGGCGCGGCACAGGTCCTTGATGGCGTCCTCGACGGTGCGCTTGGGCGTGAAGCCGAGCTTCTTGGCGATCAGATCCGAGCCCACGTGATAGGAGCGCAGGTCGTCGGTTGGGCTCGTGACGATCTCGATGGGGGCCTTCTCCGGCATCTCGGCCTCGACGACCTTCTTGACCATGAGCGCCAAGTCGGCGATCGAGTAGTTCTGGTAGCCGGCGTTGTAGACGCCGCCGTCGATCTTTTCGGACGGCATCGCGAGCAGCTGGACGTAGAGGTCGGAGATGTCGTCGATGTGGATGTTGGGCCGTTTTTGAGAGCCGCCGAACACCGTGATCTGGCGTTTGTTGACCGCGAGGTTGGTCAGGATGTTGACGGAGAGGTCCAGGCGCGTGCGCGGCGAGTAGCCGCATACAGTGGCGGGACGGATGGTGATCGTGGTGAAGCCGGGCTGGCGGTGCTTCTCGAGGATCTCCTCGCAGAGCATCTTGAAGCGGCTGTAGTCGGTGAGCGGCTTGAGCGGGTGCGTCTCGTCGACGTTGGCCGCCTCGCTGACGCCGTACACCGAGCTCGAGGAGGCGTAAATGAAGCGCGATACGCCGGCCTTCTTGGCGGCGACGACCATCGGCTCGAAGCAGTCGTAGTTGATGGACTTGCCCAAGGCGGGGTCGAGCTCGAAGCTGGGATCGTTGGAGATGCAGGCGAGGTGGATCACGGCGTCTACGCCCTGCAGGGCCTTCGTGAACGCGGCGTTGTCGCGCATGTCGGCGGCGACGATCTGCAGGTTCCTCTGGGGGACGAGGCCCTGCTCGCCGTAGTACATGATGTCGAAGGCGACGACCTCGTGGCCGGCCTCCAGGAGCTTGGGAACGAGCACGCAACCGACGTAGCCGGCGGCGCCGGTGACAAGGACTTTCATGGGCGGTAGAACTCGCTTCGGAGGATGTTCAACAAGTGAACATTATATCGCTTTCGGGCGGGCCAAGCAATAATTCCGCGCGGCTTGGGCCCGCTCCCTATGGGGCCGGGCGGATGAGCGCTTCGATGCCGCGGAACTCTTCGTCCCCGAGTTCGGCATGGGCGGTGGCGCTGAGCATGGGGAAGAACGCGTCCAAATCCGCGGGCTTATGCAGGGAAACCTTGTCCACCGCGAAGTGCAACTCGTAGCCGGCGGCCATGATTGTTCGCATGACCTCTAGGGCGGGCCCCTTGGACGGCGATAGGAACTGATTCAGGCGGTAGTAGATGAGGCCGTCGACGGCGGGCTTTTCCTTGACCTTGGCGAGGATGACCTCATGGGACTCCCGCGTGTGGGTGTTCTCCGCGGTGTAGAACGTGACCTTTCCGCTCAGCTTCTCGGAGAATTGTCCGATGACGAGGTGCTGGACGGCCTGCGGAGCGATGCGGATGCAGGTCATGTCCAGGCACGAGTAGTATGTTTTTTCTTTGGGGCGTGACACACGCCTATTCTATTAACTTTTCGACCGTGAGGACCGCGCGGCGGCTCTACCAGGCGGTGCCGTTTCGTTTAAACAGCTTCACGACCCCTTTCATTGTGCCGCTGCCAATGGAAATTTTCGCACTGGAGAGGGTCGACGATCCGACATAACGTCCGCCGGAATGCCCGTTGAGGATTGCCGTGGTGCTTAAATAAGTCCACATCGATTTCACCATCACTTTTTTCGGTAATGAGTATGCCGTCGCGAAATCGACGTCACCATGGAATTCGCCGCCGACGGAACTGCTGTCGGCGCAAAGAGTGATGGAGGTTTGGCCGACTCCTCCTGCGTTTAACTGCGCGTTGGTATCGGATTCGCTGAGATAGCTATAGCTGTAATTGGTTGCGGTGTCCCCGTTAAAAGTAAGCACGAGTTTGCTTGTGGCGGTGTTGGCGATGATATCGATTTCAATCCGATATGCCACAGATGACGTCAGGTTGCTAAACCCGACGCCCACATCGTTGACGGCGACAGTGTCGGCGACCCATTGCCACTCGTTTGCGAACGAGGCACCACTGCTCGAGGCCGACGACACGCTTGTCGTCCCATCGGGCCAGGTGATGCCGCCCGCCAGAATGTGTATGCCGCTTGATGAGGTCAGCGAGTAGATGTTGCTCCCTGTCGCGGTGAGGGACGCGCTGGAGGCGGTTACGGCTCCGTTGACATCGAGTGCGGTGGCCGGGGATTTCGTTCCGATACCCACATTCCCGTTCGTGGAAGAGATGAATAGATTGGGGACGGCTGAAGCTGCGGTGGCGCTTGTCGAAATCATTATCGCGCCGCTGGATACGACCACCGTGGGTGTCGTTGAAGAGCTGTACAATACGAACCCGCCTTTAGCGCGAGCTTTGAACTCATCTTGAAGGTTCGAAATAAACGCGGAGGATTGAGTGTCCGACCAGACGAAAGATCCCGCGGCCGTTGCGCTCGAGCGGCTTCCAGCGGCGAATGCGTAATCGCCGCTGGCGATATTCGCGTATCCGCCGGGAATCGTAGAGTATTGGCCAGTAGCAAGATTGTAGATTCCGCCCGAGATTGTCGCGCCGATCCCTTTCGCGTGATTGGCCCCGCCGCCTCCGACAGTCGCGTAATCGTGATCAGCTATATTTCCGCTTCCGCCTCCAACGGAACTGAATAATCCAATGGCAAAATTGACATAACCACCGGAAACCACGGACCAGGATTCTGAACTAGTATTGACGTAGCCTCCGCCGACGTGCGAGTATGGTCCGGCCGCCAAGTTTGCTTCCCCGCCTCCGACGGAAGCGCTCTGCGCCGTTGCTTCGTTATTGTCGCCACCCGAAACAACCGTGAAGTCGCCGTCCGTCTCATTTAGCCTACCCCCGCCGATGGCAGGGGCATATCCGATTGCTTGATTATCCATCCCGAACGCCACGGAGTATGCTCCAAACTTTGCAGGGTCCCAGTAATTCCCTGTGTTTCCGCCGGCGCGGAATGCGGGCGGCGCAGTAAATAAAAGGAGTTGGGAGTCCGCTGAGCCGACAACTTGGAGCGGACCCACTGGTGTCGTCGTGCCGATGCCGACATTCCCATTTTTTATCACGAGAGTCGATGCCCCGACGCTGAAGCCGTTGCCCTGAATCGTCGTCGTGCCGACAACGGTAAGGTTATCCGTGGCCACGAGGACATCGAACACGCTCGTCGTCGAGGCGCGGGTAGGCTCCGTCAAGATTAGAGCGAGACCGAATGGAGCCATCATTAAAAATTTTATTGGAGCCGATTTAGCGATCATTGGCTTTATCCTTCCTGAGAAGCTTGGGGGCGCCATCCATCTTGAGTAGTTTGTCGCGCAGCTTTATTCTGATCTTCAGCCGTTCGGCATTTCGCTTGTTTAGGAATTCCCGCTGGATTTTGTTTATCGCGGATGCGCGGTCAGCTTCTGTCAAGCCATTCGATTTTTTAAGTTCCGCGATCCTGATGTTTTCTTCGGTTCGGAGCGCGGACGTTTTGGCTCGCTCATCTTGCAAACTCTGGCGTACCTCGGGATTTTGTTCGCTGAGCGGTTTAACCAACTCCTTGGCGTCGGCACACCAACCGCTGATCGGGGCAACGATTAGGAAGGTGACGAGCAACGTTTTCATGGATTCCTCGACACAACGCATCCCGATCAGTATAGGGTCGGAGAAGAGCGGGGCGCAATTACACGTTGTAATCGTACGCGCTAAGCGGTGGATTAAGGTGCGAGGCGCGCGGCATAGCCGTACGCGGTTGTTTCAATGCGGATATTCGGGAAAGCCGTCAGGTCCCTGCGCAGGCGCATGATGCCGACGCCAACGATATTCACATTGTCGCTCTCCGGCCAGACGCTGTGTAGGAGGTCTCCGAGGCTTCGCGGACCGTTGCCGTTCAGCAGTTGGATGAGCAGGTCGTAACGCTTGGACGGAAGCTTCGGAAGTTCTAGCCCATCGACCCAGATTCTTCGGTGTGTCGTATCGATGGTGACGCGTTCCTGTTTTTCGGCCGGGACCTTCTGTGAAGATGTCGCGCCGGGAGCCCTTAGCAGTTTGGCGACGAGCCCGATGAAGCGACGGACGTCGTCTCCCTTCACGAAGATCTCGTCGATGCCCAAAGCGATGCCGGCTTCCCGCAGCAAGGAGCGTGGGGCGGGTATGCCCGTCATGAGAAGGACTGGGATGTTTGCCGTCTCTTGAGCGCGGTGGAGAGCCTTGTAGAGCTGAATTCCATCCATGCCCGGCATGGAGATGTCCGCGACGATCAGTTTGGGGCGTTCGCGTCGGATCGACTCGAGAGCCTTGGCGCCGGATTCGGCTTGGGCGGACTCAAGGCCGTGGGATTCCAACAGGCGACAATAGAGACGGCGCTGGGAATCTTCGTCGTCAACGACCAGCACTCGGCGCGGGTGCATGACGCGCGAAGCGTACCCCCGAGCCCAGCTCTTGTCAAGGGCGCCCGATCTCAGAAGGTTTTAACCCGCGTGTTCCAACTTTTCGAAGTCGAAGCCGACCTTCGCGAGCGGCGACAAGGTCAGCAGCTCGAAGTAATCGTTGATGCCGCGCGTGCCGTAGGGGGAGAAAATGTTCTTGTAGCGCATGTTCAGCGACCAGCGTGTTTCCTTTTCCGCGTTCAGGGGGCAGCCGTGGGCGATTCCTCCGGCGAAGAAGCATGCCTGGCCGTAATCGACCTCGAGGTTCGTCGAGTGCTTCTCGATGAAGGAGCAGAAATCCCCGTAGGAGCCCCCGGCCTGCAGTTTGCCCAGAGCCTGCGCGGAATGGGGCCGGTCGGAAATGAACATGCTCTTGGTCTTGTACACGTCGACGAGCGGCACCCACACGATGACCTCGAAGTGGGAGGACATCGGCGCGTCGCGGTGCGTGGGAGTCTGGTCCTTGTCGCCCGGGGGCTGGACGACGAGGTTGGTGCCCTTCTGCGCGACGACGTCCGGGCCGACCAACGCCGAGATGTGGCCGCGGAACGCCTCGTGCAGGGAGCGGGCCACGCGCAGTTCGCGGTTGCACCAGCCCATCAGGTCCATGCGGAATTTGTTGAGCTCGGAGGACCTGAGCCCGTACTCGTGGAACTTGTTGAAGAAGTCCTCCATCTTCTCGCCCTTGTAGGGCACGAGAGTCTTGGCGTGATCGAAGATCCGCGCGCGCAGCTCGTCGAGCGGCTTGCGGTCCACGGCGGAGAAGATCGCGTAGCCGCGCTCCTCGAAGGTCTTCAGCGGGTCGGTCGTTTTCATCGCTATCTCCGTATTCCGAGCAGTGGATCCATGGCGGCGAGTCCGAGGTCGAACTCGCCGACGTCGAAGCGGCCGCCGTTCTTGGCGGTCCGGAGGAAATCGTCGACGGCGCGCCTTAGGCTCTCGAGCGAGGCCTCATGATGGTTCAAGGCGGTCTTCTTCACGAGCGGCGGCGGAGCGAAGGAGCCGTCGCGATGATAGGTCGTCCGGGGCGAATGCAAGCGCGCGGTCCGGCCGTCGTACTCCCAGTAGCCGTTGGTGCCGAGAAGGTGCATGCGAAAGTAAAAGGGGGCCGCGTGGCTGAAGAAGAGGTTGACGTAGACGCCGGACGTCGTCTGGAAGGACGCCAGGCCGGTGTCGACAAGCGAGTTCGAGCGACGCGCCGCGGAATGGATCGAGGCGTGCGCGTCCTTCGGGGCGCCGAATAGGCGCGCGGCGAGGTTGATGAAATGCACGCCGATAGATTCGAGCGCGCCTAGGCTCTTCGACCGGTCCGTTCGCCAGTTGCCCGCGTACTCGGGTTTGAAGGCGGGTCCGTAGCTGATGTGAACGTCCAGGTAGACGGGCCGGCCCAGGGCGGGAGACGCCGCGACCGCGGACAGGTGCTTGAGGAGGCGGGAATGGGCCAGGTTGTAGTTGATCCGCACACGGCTCTTGCGCTCGCGGGACCATTTCCGGATTTCGGCGACGTCCTTGGCCGTGCTCGCGGCCGGCTTTTCGACGAGCACGAGACCGCGGTAGTGGGCGAGGCGGCGCAGGTAGGCCGCGTGGGTCGGGGTCGGGCTGGCGACGATCACGGCGTCGGCGGCGAGGACCTCTCTGAAGTCGTTCGTGAGCGGCGCGGGCGCGCCGGTTGCGGCCTTCGGGTGATAGGCGCACGCGAGTTCGGCGGCGGGGTGGCGGCGGACCAGGCCGATGAGACGGGCCGCGTGGCCGGAGCGGCCGATCACGGCGACGGTGACTCTGCGAGTCCTCAAGACGCAGCGAGCGCCGGCGCGGGGCTGGCCTTCCGGAAGGTCCGGTAGAACAGCTTGAGGTTGGAGCGCTGGATCAGGCGGCCGAGGCCGATGGGCGTGTTGGCGTACACTCTGACCTGGTTGGCGATGTGCTTCTTCTGCTCGTCGGTATGGAAGAAGCGGTATTCGACGGGCTCGTCGGCGCGCGGATAGGAATTGGGATCGATCTTGTAGCCCTGGCGGCTGATCGCCTCGAAGTCGAAGCGGAAGCGGCCGACGGGCGTGACGTCGGTTTTCGTGATCGCCCCGTCCTTGCGCAGCAGGGTGAACTCCTGGAGCTCCTTGAGGTAATCGGTGACGGCGAGAGTGAGCAGGCCCTTGTCTTTCAGGGTCGCCGCGACCGCGCGGAACAGCAGGCCGCAGATGTCCTCGAACTCGCAGAACAGAAGCGCGCGATGGACCAGGAGCTCGTTGATGCCGAGCTCGCCGCCGACGTAGCGGTCGATGACCTCGGGGGTGAGTACGTAGTCCTCGGTCTCTTTGCGGCTGTCGTAGAGGTCCACGCTCGTCTGCTTGAGGAACTCGGCGATGATCTCCTTGACCTTGGGGCTGTGATGCTCGGGATGATTTTTGATGTGGAGCAGGCAGTCGAAGATGGAGCCGCCGAGCGCCCGGATCATCGAGTAGGCCTCGTCGAACATCGCGTTGTTGTAGAAGGTCTCGGCGATGAGGTTCATCTCGCGGCACTCGAGGTAGTCCTCGAAGGGCAGGTCCTTGCTGCCCGTGATGATCTCCTCGATCTCGGAGACGGGGACCTTCTGCCCGAAAAAGTCGTAGATGCCGACGCAGCCCGGGATGGTGCGGAACTTGGTGATCAGGCCGAAGCGCTTGCGCGTTTCCTGATCGGCCATTTCGGTGCCCATCAGGAGCATCGCCTGGAACATGCGCATGCTGTTGACCTGGTTGTCGACGCCGAAGCGCAGGGACTCGAAGTGCTTTTCCTTGGTGTCGCCCGGCAGGCCCAGGATGATCTCGGAGTGGGTCTTGCCGGTCTCGAAGCTGTTGCCGTAGTCGATGAGCTCTTTGTAGGCGGCGCTTGAGATGTTGCTGCGCTTGATCGACTTGAGAACGTGTTCGTCGGTGGATTGGATCGAGGCGCCCATCGTCCAAGAGCCGTTGAGCACGCCGGCTACGTCGATGATGCGTTGCGGCCGGTTCTTGCCCGCCGACGCGGAGATCGTGACCGGCCAGCCCTTCCGCTTTTGGATCGCGGCGATGGAGGCGGCGGTCTTCATGTCCTCGGCATACATGGCGAAGTTGAGGTCGGTGATGACCAGCTCGTCGATGTTCTTGACCCGCGCGGCGATGTATTCCAGTTCGTCGCGGGTCCGGTCTTCGTGATATCGCACGACCTTGTTTTTGCTGGGCAGGCCGTCGGCGCAGAAGGTGCAGGAGAAGGGGCAGCCTCGGGTGGTCTCCATCATCGGGATCAGCTTCATGTCGAAGAACGGGTCGAGAAGGCCCGTGAGGTATGGCGAGGGGATCGTGTTGACGTCCTTGATCCGCTCCACGGGGCCGACGATCATGCGTCCTTCGGTCAGGTACGCCGTGTTCAGCAGCGGCAGGCCCGAAGCCCGGAGCTTGCGCGCGTCGAAGCCGTGCGCGGCCAACTGCTTGATGAGGTTGACGATGCCGACCTCGCCCTCGAGCTGGACGTAGAAATCGATGTTCGGGTGCAGGCGTAGATGCTCCGTCTGCTCCGCCTCGTTGGTTGGGAAGTTGGGGCCGCCGCACACGACGGTCATGTCCGGCCAGCGCGCCTTGGCGAGGCTGGCGAGCTTGTAGGCGAGCTCGAAGTTCCAGCTGTAGTTCGACAGGCACAGGACCAGGGGCGGGGCGGCGACCAAAGCACGTTCCAGGTCGGCCGGGAACTTGAACATGTGAAAGTCGAATTCCGACCCCAGCTGATGGCGGGCGTAGGCGGCCACGTAGCTGACTCCGAGGGGGAAGGTGGGGGCGCTGATGCCTTGCGCCGTGTGGGTCAGGTCGGCGAAGTAAATCCGGTTGTTCTTCACGAGGGGTTTGGTGTTCAAGAAGTGAACATTATATCGTTTTTCACTCCGTCGGGCAACGCGAAACGGCTGGGGCTCAGACGAAGTCGGCGTGCTCGGGGTCGAGCGCGAGATACTCGTTGAGCAGCAGGTTCTTGGTGTGGGAGACGCAGTGATGGCGGCAGTCGCGGCTCGGGTCGAGGGCGCTCATGCGCGCGCGGTTCTCGTCGGAAAACCAGAAGTCCTTGAAGGAACGCTCCTTGATCGAACCCAGGCGCCCGGAATCCGTGTAGGCCTTGTCCTGGCAGGAGTACACCGCGCAGTCGGCCCCGATCACGACCAGGAATTGGAGGTAGGCGCAGCTTCGATAGTCCTTATCGAAGCGCTCGTCCATCCGGTGGTAGTGGTTGACGACGGAGAAGCCCGGGCGCTCCAGCCCTCGCGCCCGTTCGATCTGTTCCGCTACGGTTCCGGTCAGGGTCGCGTGATAGTCGTTGTTCTCCTTGGCGGAGTTGCCGACCACGCAGGCGCTGAGCTTGACGCTGGACACGCCCGAGTCCCGGGCCTGGCGGCAGAAGGCGGCGATGTGCTCGGCGTTGTCCTTGCCCACGATGAAGCTGACGCCCAGCGTGCACTTGGTGCCGGTGGCGGCGAAGCGCGTGAGGTTGGTCATCGTCTCCGCGTAGGCGTTCTCGCCGACGCCGCGGGAAGCGGCGTAGCTGGGTCCGTCCCAGGCATCCATGGAGACGCGAATCCAGGTTCCGTGTTTGGCGAACGCCTGCGCGACGGCGCCCTTGAGCAAAGCGCCGTTGGTCAACGTGGCGGTTCGCACGCCGCCGGCGGCCAGGCGCTCGACCGTTCGGGGCAGGCCGGCGTAGAGCAGCGGCTCGCCGCCTCCGGAGAAGGTCACGGCCTTCACGCCCATCGCGATCGCGTCGTCGACGATTTCATCCATCTTCTCGTCGGGAATGCGGTCGCGCAGCTTCATCTGATCGCCGAGCTGGAGGTTGTCGGCGCGGTAGGCGCAGTACCAGCAGTGATGGTTGCAGGCGTTGACGGGCTTGATGCGCAAGTGCACCGGCGCGGCGGGCGGGCCGCCGTCGAGCGCCGCGAGGCGGTCGGGAAAGCGCAGGGCCTTGAGCCGGCTGTAAACCTCTCGCATGGAGGATAATGACATGCAACGAACATGCCGTCGCAAAGGAGGTAGAATGTCGCCGTGCGGACCTGCGATTTCCTGGTGGTGGGCGGCGGCGTGGTCGGGCTTTCGATCGCGCGCGAGCTCCGGCGGCGTCATCCGAAGGCGGCTGTCGTTCTTCTCGACAAGGAAGACGGTCCGTCCCGGCACGCCAGCGGACGCAACAGCGGGGTTCTTCACGCCGGCTTCTATTACACCGCCGACAGCCTCAAGGCTCGCTTCACCCGGGCCGGAAACCTGGCCTGGACCGAGTACTGCCGCTCGCGGGGGCTGCCGTTGCGCGCCTGCGGGAAGCTGGTGGTGGCATCCCGGCCCGCGGACCTGCCGGTTCTCGACGAGTTGATCAAGCGGGGCCGTATCAACGGCGTGCCGGTGGAACTCGTCGACGAGAAGCAGGCGCGAGAGATCGAGCCGCGGGCCAAAACCTTGAGCCGGGCCCTCTTTTCACGCTCGACGGCGGTCGTCGATCCGGCCCAGTGCGTCGCGGCGCTTGCGGCGGACGCGGCGCACGAGGGCATCGAACTGCTTTGGAGCACTCCCTATCTATCGCGATCCGGCAAGATCGTCCGCACCGGAGAGGGCGACATCGAGGCCGGCTGCGTCGTCAACGCGGCCGGTTTGTACGCCGACCGCGTGGCGCGAGATTTCGGCTTCTCGCAGAAGTACCGCATCCTGCCGTTCAAGGGGCTGTACCTTTATTCCGATGAGCCCGCGGGCGCGTTCCGCGCGCACATCTACCCGGTGCCCGACATCCGCAATCCGTTCTTGGGCGTGCACGTGACCGTGACCGCGGACGGACGCGCGAAGCTCGGGCCGACCGCGATCCCGGCGTTGTGGCGCGAGAACTACGGAGGCCTGGCCGGATTCTCGGCGGCGGAAGCGGCCGAGATCGCCTGGCGTCAGGCGGGCCTGCTGCTGGGGTCGGGGTTCGACTTCCGGCGCCTGGCCTGGGAAGAGATCAGGAAGAATTCAAAACAAGTCATGACGACCATGGCGGCGAAGCTGGCGGACGGCATCGAGAGCTCGAATTATCAGAGGTGGGGCAAGCCCGGCATTCGCGCGCAGTTGATCGACATCGAGAAGAAAACGCTCGTGATGGACTTTCTTCTCGAGGGCGACGACAAGTCCCTGCACGTGCTGAACGCGGTGTCGCCGGGCTTCACGTGCGCGATGCCGTTCGCCGCGCACGTCTGTGATCGTGTAAAATGAACGCGATGAAGAAAATCCGCGGAACCAAGCCCGGCGCCACCCACGTCACCGGACCCGGAGGGCTCGGCGTCGCCGCCTTCGCGAGCTGGTACCGCGCGCGCACGATCGAGCAGTGGGAGCGCCTGGATGTCGACGCGCTGGCGCGCGTCGCCGCCGTCGTCGAGCGCGCGCAGGCCGCGGGGCGCTTCATCTGGGTGTGCGGCAACGGCGGCTCGGCGGCGAGCGCGGCCCACGTCGGCTGCGACTTCGGCAAGACCGCGGCGAAGGCCGGCGCGAAGCGCCTGAAATGCGTGTCGCTCTCCGACAACACCGCATACATGACCGCGATCGGCAACGATCTGTCCTTCGACGAGACGTTTTCGCGCCAGCTCGAGAACGTCGTCGCGAAGGACGACGTCGTCCTGCTGATTTCCGGCAGCGGAAACTCCGCGAACCTCGTCGCCGCCGCCAAGCTCGCCCGCAAGCGCGGCGCGCGCGTCGTGTCCCTGCTCGGCTTCGACGGCGGCAAGCTGAAGGCGCTGTCCGACGAGATTTTGCTGATCCCCAGCGATCAGTACGGCGTGATCGAGGATCTGCACATGGCCGTCGCGCACATCCTCACTTTCTACCTGAAGCAACGCTGACCGCGCGCTCGTACTCATCCGAGCCGAATTCCCAGACGGTCGCGTCGTATCCGGAGTGAATTCCCGGGTTCACGCGCGTGTCGCGCAGGCGCCGGAACTCGTCGAGCTCGGCGCGGGCTTCCTTCTTTTTCCCGAGATGGACCAGCGCCTCGACGCGCAGAAGGCGCGCGCGCATGAAGCCCGGCTCGAGTTCGATCGCTCGCGCGATGAAGAACTCAGCGTCGTTCCATCTGTCGATCGCGCCGGAGAACTGGGCCAGGCGCCAGCGATAGATCGCGTTATAGGGGGCGAGGCGGGCGGCCTCTCCGAAGTTTTTGAAGGCCGAAGAAGCATCGTGCGCCCGAGCAGCGGCGTAGGCGAGGTCTTCGCGCGGACCGGGATCGTCTGGGAACAGGACGGCGGCTCGCGCGGGGCTCGAGGCGGCGAGTGTTTTCGGAATCCATGAGACCAGCGCGAGCAGCCCCGCCGCGACGATCGCGACGCGCGGCCAGCGCTCTATGGCGCCGGGCGGCGGCGCGGCCAAGGCCAGCGCGGTCAGCCACAGCGCGGCGAGGGCGGGAATCTGCAGCATGTTGTCGACGAGCAGATGGGCGCTCAGCGCCGCCGCGGCGAGCGCGGCGGCTTCCCGGACGGGATCGTCGCCGGCCTTGCGGAGCATGGCGCCCAGCGCGACCCCGGCGCCCAGCAGCCACAGCGCGAGTCCGGCCCAGCCGGTCTCGGCCGCCGCCTGCTGAGCCTCGCCGTGCGAGTAATCCGTGCTCATGGACCAGCGCGCGGCTCCGTCCTCGAACGGGACGGGCCGCCGGCGGAAGCCGGCCCCGAAGTTGCCCGGTCCGACGCCGAGCCACGGCGAGTCCGAGGCGATCGCGGCGGCCGCCCGCCAGATGCGGGGACGCGCTTCGGCGTGCGCGCGGTATTTTTTGAGCAGGGCGTTTTCCCAGGACGCGGGCATGAGCTGTGTGGTCAGCGCGGCGCCCATGAAGACGGCGAACAGGGCGAGCGCGAGGCTCTCGCGCGGGCGCCGGTGCCGCACCGTCCAGACGAACGCGGCCGCGCCGATCCCGAGCCACGCGCCGCGAGAGCGCAGAAGGAACAGAGACGCGACGCACAGCGCGAGGAGAGCGATCGCGGCGGCGCGTTCGCGCCCTTTCGGTCCGCGCGGATGGAGCAGCCACGCGGCCGCCGCGGCCGCCGCGCCGGTCAGCACGAAGGCCGTGTAGTTGGAGTACGGCGGAAGCACCCCGGTCATGTTGTTGGCCCAGCCGCGTCCGGCGCCCGTGGCGAGCGCGGCGACTGCGGCGCCGGCCGCGGCGATCAGGAAGGCCCGCAGCCAGTCCTCGCGCTCCTTCGGCTTCCAGGACGCGGCGAGCGAGGCGCAGGCGAGCGCGGTCGACCAGCGCGCGAGCGGAGGCAAAGCCGCGAGAGGCTGGCTCGAGACGAGCGCGGACACTCCAGCCCAGCCGAGCCAAGGAAGCCAGTTGATCGCCGGGCCCAAGGCGGGGCGGCTCGTCCAGACCGCGGCCCAGACGGCCGCGGCGGCCGCCGCGAACCACAGGGGCTCGCGCAGGCCGCCGAGGAGGATGCAAAACGCGAAAAGCCGGGGGACCGCGCCCATCAACGGCGGTCGGGCTTCGGCGCGGGGGCGAGCTTGGGCATCGGCTCGGGGCGCGGCGAGTCGCGCACGCCCTGCTTCTTGAGCCAGTATTCCATCTTGGGGACCTGCCACTGGTAGTCGACGGGGCCGCCGCCGGCCTGCTTGAGGGGCATGATCTTGGTTCCGAGCCAGGACAGGTCGGGCGAGTCGGCGTTCATCGTCTCGAGCACGCGCGGGCGCAGGACCGCGGCGCCCCAGTCGGGGAACCAGGGCGTGCCGGCCTCGGGGAGGCACTCGGCGTACGGGACCAGGCGCCCGCCCTTGTCCTCGCGAAACGCGCGCCGCGGATTCCAGCGATCATAAGGAGACACCGTGGCGGCGGAATCCAGTGAGGCGTCGTCGAGCAGGGCCTGGACGCCCGCGTCGATCGAGGGCGTGGCGACCGCGCCGGTGTTGGCGAAGAGCAGGACGAGCAACTCGAGTTCGCCCTTCTCGGCCTTGAGGTCCTCGACGATCTGGCGGTAGCCGACGCGCACGCGCACCGCGTCGGTGGGGCGGGTGCCGTCGGCGCGCGCGGGCGGCGGATCGAGCGGGATCGCGCCGAACTGGGCGGCGACGCGGCGCACGGGCTCGGAGTTCGTCTGCGCGTACATGCGCCGCGCGTGCTCGGAGCCCTTGGCGGCGAGCAGCGGATAGGCGGCCAGCGGCCGGCCCATCACCTCGGCGCCGTTGCCGGGGTAGTCGATGCTGTCGTCGGGATCGACGAGAAGCGCGCAGATCATATCAGGCCTTGACCTCGAGCGCTTCCACGGCGTCAAGGGCGGCGGCGACCGTGGCGTCCCAGGAGTGGCGCTCGACGGTGCGCACGCCCTCGGCGATCAGGCGCAAAGACAGCCCCGGCGTCGTGTTCAAGGTGATGATGTGCTCGGCGAGAGCCTGCGGGTCGCCCGGGGTGTAGAGCAGGCCGTTCTCGCCGTCGTGGATGAACTCGGGCAGGGCGCCGGCGCGCGCGCCGATGACCGGGCAGCCCTCCGACAGGGCGTGCAGCGCGAGCGAGGGGAAGCCCTGGCGGCCCGTCGGCTCGACGAAAGCCTTCGCCGAGCGGAAGTACTCCATCTTCTTCGGGTGCGGCAATTCTCCTAGAAACGTAACTCGTTCACCGAGGAGCAGCGCCTGCGCTCGTTCTTTGAGCGCGGGCAAGGCCGGGCCGTCGCCGATCACGGTGACGTGCACGTCCATGCGCAGACGCGAGACCGCGGATAAGATCGTTTCGAAACCCGGCAGCGAGGCGGCGTCGACGACGCCGGCGGTGACGAGGGTGAAGCCGCGCGCGCGCGAGGCGCGCACGGTCACGAGCGCGATCTGCTGGGCGAAGATCTGGTCGTACGCGTACGGGATCACGCGCAGCTTCGCCTCGGACACGCCCCAGGCGGCGACGATCCCGGCGAGGTGGCGGCTGGGGACGAGCATCAGGTCGGCGGCGACGGCCAGGCGCTTGACCTCGCCGAGCGAGTCGGGCGAGGCGCCGGCGTAGGACTCGATGAGGCGCAGGATCTTCGGCACACCCGCGGCCTTCGCGGCGAGCAGGGCCGCGGGCTGCAGGCTGTTGACGACGACGACGTCTGCGTTCGAAGCGAAGCCCTGCGAGGTGAGAAGCTCGGCGGCGGCCTCGGCCGGTCCGTTGGGGACCATCTGCATCGTCGCGCAATGGCCGCGCGCCGGGGCGCGCTTGGCGATCTCGCGGCAGAACGCGTCTTCCCCGTTGGGGGAGGTGGCGTCGGGAATCAGGAGGATCCTCACTTCGACTCCGCGGCGGCGGTGGCTCGGAGTATGTTCGGCGGCAGCTGGCCCATCGAGTGCTCGAAGCGCTGCGCCGGGCGGCCCGCGTTGAAGGGGATGTTCAGGGTCTTGCGCACGTCGCGCTCCACCTGGTCGCGCAAGGACACCAGCTTGGCCGCGCTCAGATGGTCGGTGTAGACGTAGGCCTTGTAGCCGCCGTCGGGGTCGCCCTTGTAGTAGTCGGCGACCATGGTGTAGTCGACCTCGTAGCCGTAGAGCCGGTCGCCGGTCTCCTCGTACGTGTACACCCAGACGTTCTTCATCGTCGGGTGCTGCACCGCGCGGTCGTAGTAGGGCGTGCCGGGGTAAGTCGTGATGATCGTGACGTCGAAGTCGTCGGGCTTGGTCTCGAGCAGCCAGTCGCGCGTCTCGAGTATGGTCTGCTCGGACTCGCCGGGGTGGCCGATGGACATCAGGGCCTTGACCTTCAGGCCGTGGCGCTTGGCGATCTCCACACAGCGCGTGTTCTCGTCGCGGGTCGCGCGCTTGTTGATGTTCTGCAGAATACGGGGGGACCCGGACTCGAAGCCGGTCAGGATCCAGCGGAAACCCGCGCGGTACATGGCCTCGGCCTGGGCGTCGTTGAAGAGTTGAGACTTGATGAAGCCGCGCAGGCGCCACTCGACGCCGCGCTTCTCCTGCTCGTCGGCGATCGCGTGCATCAGCTCGACCATCTTCGGGTTGACGTTGAGTTCGTCGTCGTAAAGCATGAAGCCCTTGGTCCCGTAGGTGTCGTGGAGGTGCGCGATCTCCTTGACCACGTTCTCCGTGCTGCGCGTGCGCACGCGCCGCAGCATCGGCGACTCGCGCCCGCCGCAGAAGCCGCAGGCGAACGGACAGCCGAGCTGCGCGATGAGGCTCATCGCGGGCACGTTGTCGATCGAGTAGTGGTAGCTCCTCGCATCCACGAGATGGCGCGCGGGAAAGGGGAGATCGTTGAGCTTCTGGTTGGTCAGGAACAGCGCGGTCTTGGGGTCGTCGCCGTCGACGATCTTGGGCGCGTCCGGCTTGAGCGCCTCGAACACGGCCTCCTCGCCGTCGCCCGGGACCAGCACGTCGTAGGTCGCGAGCATCTTCTCCATCGCCTTCGCGGCGCGGCCCGGCGTTTTGCGCGAGAGCTCGCCTTTATACGCGGCGTTGATCAAGGTGATGTGCGGTCCGCCGAGGATGATCTTCGCCTCCGGCTTCGCCAGGCGCAGCGCCTGGGTCACGCGGAACGCGGCCGGCATCTGGGGCGTCGTCGCGGTCAGGCCGTAGATGTCGGCGCGGCTGGTCTTCGCGTGGAGCTTGATGACTTCCTCATAGTTCTCGATGCCCGACAGATCGAGCATCTCGACTTCGTGGCCGGCGCCCTCCAAGGCGGCGGCCACCCGCAGGATGCCCAAGGTCATGAAGACCCGTTCATCTAATAGGAATATAGAAGGAGGCGTGATGAGGCAGACGCGCATCTTCCCCATTGTAACAGGGGTCCCCGAGGCCGTCAATGTCGTCTGAGTTACAGGGATTAGGCGTCCGGGAAGTGGATTTTGACGCATTCCGGGCATACACCGTGGGAGAATTGGGCCGGAGTCTTGGCCGAGACGAACTCCTCCAGGCTTTGGTAGCTTCCGCGCTCGTCTCGAATCCGCCGGCAGTAGGCGCACATGGGCAAAATGCCCTCGAGCGAGCGCACCCGCTCGGTCAGCTGGACGATGCGTTCGGCCACGCGCAGGCGTATGCGCAGCGCGTCGACGTCGAGCGGCTTCGTCAAAAAGTCGTCGACGCCCTCGTCCATCGCCTCGGCGTAGTGGTCCGCTCCGATCCGCTTGCCGCTCAGCAGAATGAAGTAGACGTAAGGCGCGTCCTTGCGGGCGCGCACGCGGCGGCACAGCTCCAGGCCGTCGGTGTCGGGCATGACCCAGTCGCTGACGACGATGCGCGCGCTGGTCATGCCCAGCGCGTTCCAGGCCGAGGCGCCGTCGACGGCCTCGACGACCTCATAGCCGAGCTTCAGCAGCGAGCCCTGCAGGAGCGCGCGGCTGGTGCGGTCGTCCTCCGCGATCAGAACCTTCATCGTTTCGACTCTAGCAAATCGGTTTCATGTTCCCGGACTTCTGGAGTATGGGCTTGGGAATATTCGGAGACAGTTTTATCTTGAGATAAACCTGTCTCCGGATCATGTCCGGACTCAAACCGAGACATAGCCGATCTATTCTATGTCGTGTCAGATCAGTTCCGGCGTCAGACGGAGCAGGAACTCACGGTTGCCCTTGGGGCCGGCCACCGGGCACTCCAGCAGGCCGGCCTCCGCCAGGCCCAATTCCCGCGCCGCAGCGCGTATTTTTTCCACCGCCTGGAGCCGGACCGCTGGGTCGCGCACGACGCCTTTGGGCGCGAGCTTGGGGCCGACCTCGAACTGCGGCTTGACCAGCACGACGAAATCGAAGGGCCGCGCCAGGCAGGGAACGACGAATGGCATCACCTGGGCCGAGGAGATGAAGGAGACGTCCATCACCGCCAGGTCCGGACGCGGGTCGAACCAGTCGGGCTTGATCAGCCGGGCGTGCGTGTTCTCGCGGCTGACGACGCGCGAGTCTTTTTTCAACTTGTCGGCGAGCTGGGCGGTGCCCACGTCGATCGAGTACACCTTCACGGCGCCGGCTTGGAGCAGGCAGTCCGTGAAGCCGCCGGTGGAGGCGCCGACATCCAGGCACGTCCGGCCTTCCACTTGAATCCGGAACGCGTCGAGAGCGGCTTTCAACTTGAGGCCGCCGCGCGAGACGTAGGGGCACGGATCGGACTTCAGCGACAGTTCGGCGTCCTCCGCGGTCATGTCGCCCGCCTTGCCGGCGGGCTTGCCGTCGACGAGCACGAGGCCCGCCATCAAGGCCGCCTGGGCCTTGGTCCGCGTCTCGAACAGGCCGCGCTCGACGAGGAGGATGTCGAGGCGCGCGCGCTTGGCTTTCACGGTCATATGCTAACATAGGCCCGCGATGAGCGTCCTTCCTCTCCTCTTCACGCTCCTGCTCGCGGCTCCCGCCGCGGCGGTCGAGCGCGGGTTTAACGGCGACTGGACGACGACCTACGGCCCCATGACGCTGTCTGAAACGAGCGGGACCGTGACCGGAACCTACATCAACGAGGGCAACGTGTGCTCGATCTTGGGCACGGTGAAGGACGGCACCCTCGAGTTCACCTACCGCGAGCCCGACGCGACGGGGACGGGACATTTCAAGCTTTCGTCCGGCGGCCTCGGCTTCGCGGGCGAGTGGCGCGCGCCGGACTCCAAGGGCTTCGTGCCCTGGCTCGGCACCCGCCAGTGGAAGCCCCAGCAGGGCGACGGCTTCATCGGGCTGTGGGATACGACGTTCGGCCCGCTGCGCCTGACGCGCAAGAACGGACGCTACGCCGGCATGTACGCCTACGCCGACGGCACGCTCGACGGCGTCGAGAAAGACGGCAAGCTCATCTTCCGCTATAAAGATGTCCGCGAGGGCGAAGGTGAGTTCACGCTCGCGCGCAACGGACGCGCCTTCATCGGCCGCTGGCGCGCCGACGGTTCCACCGAATGGAAAGACTGGAACGGCTTTCGCAGCGACCCCTCGCCCGGCAGAAAGTGGCTGATCGTCCTAGAATCGCGCTGGGAATCGAGCCTCGACGCCGACGAGTACACGTATGGGGAAATGCTCAAGTCCTTCTTCACGCGCACGCCGAGCGTGCAGGTGCGACAGCGCTTTTACACCGACCGCGCGAGCCTGGTGAAGTACGTGCGGGAAGCCTCCTTCCTGTCGGAACCCGTTGTCCTTTACTTCTCCGGCCACGGCACGAGCGAGGGTCTGGAGACGACCGACGGCCCCGCCGACGCCAAGACGATCGCCGCAGCGCTCGGCACGGGCGAACAGATCTCGCTCGTGCACTTCGGCTCTTGCGACATTATGAAGGGCAAAGTGCCTTTCGAGCTGCAGCGCCTGTTGCCGGGGAGTCGTTTCCCGGTCTCCGGTTTCGCCCAGCCGGTTGATTGGGCCGCGAGCGCGATCAACGACTTCATGTACCTCGACCTGATTCTCTCCCGCGATCTGCCCCCGGCGAAGGCAGCCGCCGAGCTCGTGCGGCTGATGCCCTTCGCCGCCAAGAAAAGCTCCGAGACCGCCTACGACGGCGTCAGCTTCACCTTCCTGGGCTCGAGCAACCGGTGAGCGCGCGCTTCCTCGACTGCCGCGGCGTCGCCGCCCGTTACTTCGACTGGGTCGCGCGCGAGGTCGCCGCGATGCGCAAGAAGCCGCACCTCGCGACGGTCCTGTTTCGTCCCAAGCAGAATCCGGCCTCCCTGCAATACCGCGACCTGATGCTGCGCGACGCCGCGCGCCTGGGCGTCCCCGTCGACGGGCACGAGGCCGAGGACGAGGAATCCTTGCTCGCCCTCGTGCGCCGGCTCAACGCGGACCGCACGGCGACCGGGCTGATGCTGCTCTATCCGCTCCTGTGCGCGCTCAAGGACGACGACGTGATGGACCTCGTCTCGCCCGCGAAGGACGTCGAGGGCCTGAACTCGACCAACCTCGGCTACCTCATCAAGTACAAACGCTTCATCGACGAGGCCCGCGGGATCAAGTGCGTCGTGCCGGCCACCGCGAAGGCCGTGGTCAAGCTCCTGCAGTCCTATCCCGAGATCCCGGTCGAGGGCTCCTTCGCCGTCGTCGTCAACAACTCGATGCGCGTGGGCAAGCCGCTGGGCTTGATGCTCGAGAACCTCGGCGCCACGGTCGTGAAGTGCTACGACAAGACGCCGCGTCCGGTGCTCGAGGACCTCGTCCGCCGCGCCGATCTGCTCGTCACCGCGGTGCCGGATCCCTCCTTCAAGCTCGACGCGTCGTGGGTCAAGCCCGGGGCGACGGTCGTCGACGTGTCCTACCAGGGCAACGTCGACGCCAGGGCGCTCGAGAGCCGCGCCGCCTTCCTGACCGCCCCCGACAACCGCATCGGCGCGATGACGCGCGCGATGACCTTCGTGAACCTCGTCTACTGCGCGCGCAATTCTCCCGCGCGCCGCGTCTCCCGTGTCCCCAGCCTGGGCTGAGCTCGGCTTAGTCTATTGCGCCGCCGTGTGGGGCGCCACCTTCTATATGGTCAAGGACGCCCTCGCGGGCGTCGATCCGGTGGCTATGGTATGTCACAGATTTTTACTTTCGGCATTGCTCTTAGCGCCGTGGGCGCTCGTCCGCCCCTCGCGCGGACGTCATTTGAAAGAGTCCCTGATCCTCGCCGTTTTACTATTTCTGTTATACGCGACGCAGACCGTAGGCCTCGGGTACACGTCTGCGTCGAATTCGGGGTTCATCACGGGTCTCTTCGTGATCTTCGTCCCGATATTTCTGTTGTTTTTCTTCCGCAAGCCGCCCACCGCCGTTCAATGGCTTTCTTCGGGCCTTGCTCTCGTGGGGTTGTGGATGCTCACCGGGGGCATCTCTTCCGTCAACTTTGGGGACGTCATTACCTTGGTGGCCGCGGCCACGTACGCCGCCCATCTCTTGGCCACAGACAAGTATGTGCGCACCGACGCCGATCCAGTTGTGCTCGCCTTCCACCAATTCTGGATGACCGGGCTCATGGCCCTGATCTACTGCCTAGCCTCCGGCAGATCGTTGCATGTCACCGGCGACAAGGCCGCCGGCACCATCGCCTTCCTCGCCGCGATCCCGACCTTATCCGCGTTCTTTATCCAAATGTGGGCGCAAAAATTCACCGCGCCCGTGAAGGTCAGCCTGATCTTCTCGCTCGAGCCCGTCTTCGCCGCGCTGTTCGCCTGGACCTTGGGCGGCGAGGCCTTCGTCCCGGCCCGCGCCGCCGGCGGCGGCCTCATCGTCGCGGCGATGATGGCCGGCGAGCTCTCCAAACTGGACCTGCTCAAAGGCCGGAAGAAAGAAGTCCTTCCGGTTTAGCCGACGCCGAGCGCGGCCAGGCGTTTCTTCAGGTCGCGGGCGCCGCGGTAGCGGATCGCGTGCAGGCCGACCTTGCGGGCGCCCTCGCAGTTCTCTTCGAGATCGTCGATGAACACGGTCTCGTCCGGCAAAGTGCCGGACATCGTCAGCGCGGCCTCGTAGATCTCCCGCTGCGGCTTGCGCAGGCGCAGCTCGTGGGAGAGTATCGCGCCCTTCACGAGCCCCGGGACCGAGTAGCGTTCCCGGATATGCTCGATGTGCAGGGCGTTGGTGTTTGACAAAAGATACGTCGGCATCCGCCCCGAAAGATTCTTCAGCACCGCGAACGAACCCCGGTCGAGCGTGAAATGGTCGCACCACAGGCCCTTGAACTTCGCGTAGTCGCCGGTGTAGCCGAATTCTTTGATAAACAAATCGTGAAGATCCGTCCCCGACACCTCACCACGCTCGATGCGGTCCACGAGTCCGCCCTTCCAGATGTGTCGCGCGACCTTGACCGGGTGGCGGCGCACCGCCCAGGCGAACTTGCGCAGGATGCGCTTGTTCGAGAACTTGAGCAGCACGTTGCCGATATCGAAGAAGACGGCTTTGATCGCCATGAATAATCGATTATAGCGGTTCAGAGGAAGGGCCGGGCGGCAGTGAAAGTTATCCACAAAAGTTCAGCGCTGAACAGGGAACTTTTTCAGGGGCTCGATCGTATGATGGTATGCATGAATTGAAAACGATCGGCGCCGAGATTTTGGCGACAATGACAGACGAGCAAGTTCTGTCCCTCATGGACCAGCTCGCAGCGCAGGAGCGGGGCGCCGTCATCGACGTCCTGATCTGTCTTGCCGAGGTGGACAGGCGCGCGCTTCCGGGACTACGCTCCTGCTCGGATTTGTTCGACTACTGCGTTCGCCAACTGCGGATGTCCAGAGGCTCAGCGTATCGCCGGATCCACGCGGCAAGGGCCGCCGCGCGGCATCCGGAACTCTATGCGTACGTCCGGGACGGCGAGTTGTCTCTTTGCGTTCTGTCTTTGATCGTGCGCGAGCTCGGGCTGGACGCGATTGATGCGATGCGCGCTTGTCGGGGAAAGTCGACGCGGGAAACCGAGATATGGCTCGCCGCCCGAAAGCCGCCTTCACCCGCGCTTCCGGATAAAGTCGTCGTCAGGGCGCCGATACTGCCCTCCCCGCCTCCGGAAGTTGCTTTGGCAGCCGACGAGAGGGCGGAAGGCGGCGAAAGCGCTGGAGCCGGTACGCAAGAAGCGCCGGCACCCGCCTTCAACTACTCTTTTACGGCCTCGGCAGAACTGCATTCCGCCATCGAACGTCTTAAGGACATTCTTTGGCTCCGCGTTCCGTTCGGCGCCCTCGATGGCTTTCTGAAGATCGCCGTTTTTGAATACGTCGAGAGGCACGACCCGGCGAAACGTCCGCCCGACGCCCCCTCGCGATCCGCTTACCCTGCGGCCGGCTCTAAACGAAGAGTTTCAGCCTCCGTCCGCAACGTCGTCTGGGCGCGCGATGGCGGCCGGTGCGCGTTTGTCTCGGGAGGACGCCGGTGTGCGAGCCGGCGCGCCCTTGAGCTCGATCACGTGATTCCGTTCTCGGCCGGAGGGCGATCGGACGACCCGGCGAATATCCGGCTCCTGTGCCGGGAGCACAATCAATTGGCCCGACGGCGGACGGTGGGGGAGGGGCGGCTCTTCGACGGCGCGGACTAATGCTTGCCGGTGACGAAGGGCACGAGGAAGGGCACGACGAGCTCCAGGCCGATGAGGATGATCACGATCCACTCGAGGAATTCGAGGCGCGCCGAGGAGAGCGCCGAGTCCATCTTGTCGTAGATGCTCTCCAGCGTCTTGAGCTTGCGCTGGATGCTCTTGTCCCATGAGCTCAGGTGATAGCGCCGCGCCGCCTGCTGGTACAGGCGGGCCAGGTACTGGTCGCCGAGGAGCTTGATCGAGTTGTTGATGTTCTCGAAGAGCAAAGCGCTTTCCACCTGCAGCTGACCGATCTCGCGCAGCTCGTCGTCGGCCTTGGTGAACAAGCTCACCGGTCCCTTGGGGCTGCGCGTCAGCGCGTCGTAGTAGCGCTCGAGCGCCGAGTCGAGCTGGTGGTCGAGGTGGCGCAGCTCGAGGAGCTGGAGCGTGGCGAACTCGAGGACCGAGCGCGTGTCGTCGGCGGCGGAGTCGAAGACGATCGCGGCGACCCAGTCCACGAGGGTCAGGTCGTCGGAGCCGTAGGAGACCTGGCAGGACAGCGCGTCCTGCACCTCCTGCTCCGAGCGCAGGTCCACGTCCGCGCGCAGAACCTGGGCGACCAAGGTCGGCGCTTCCGCCAGCAGTCGGGCGTGCGCGCCGTGGTCGTCGAAGGAGCGGATCTGAAAAACGACGTAGTCCTCGTAGAACGCGGAGATCTGCGGGCGGCTCACCGAGGGATGGATGGTCTTGAGCAGTTCCTCGACGAGGCGGCGGCTGTCGGCGAGCAAAGCCTCGTTGTCGTAAAGAAGTTCGGAAAGCCGGGCCAGCGAAGCGAATGGACCCACGAGGGGGATCTGATAAGTCACGCTCACCGCGCCGAAGTCGAAGACCATGGTCTCGACGGAACCCAAGGTCTTCCAGTCGCCGATCTCGTGGGCCGCGGTCGTCTGGGTCACGCGCAGCGGATAGGGCTGGAACTCGAAATACTTCGGGGCGCGGCGCTGGTGGCGGATCGGCGCGCGCTCGGTGTTGGCGTTGACGCTTTTTTCCGCCAGATCGAGGCCGATCGCGAGGCCGACGTCGTAGGCGAACTGCACGTAGGCGACGCCGTCCTTGATGACGGGGTTGTAGCCTTTCATGGTCGCCCCCAACGGCTATCGACGCGACCATTTCCTGCGCTATGCTCGGTCATGCGGGCCTCAGCGGGAAGTCGTCCGGCACCGGCGCCTCGAAGGCGAGCGGGCGGCCGTCGCCGGGGTGCTGGAAGGACAATTTCCAGGCGTGCAGGAGCTGGCGGTCGGCGCCGAGCGCGTCGAGGTCCGCGCGGGAGACTTCTTTGCGGACGGCTTTCATGTACGCGTCTCCGTCTCCGACGTACAGCTTGTCGCCGACGAGAGGGTGGCCGACGTGGGCCAGGTGCGCCCGGATCTGGTGAAGGCGGCCGGTTTTCGGCAGCGCCGAGACGAGCGAGAACTTTCCGTCCGTCGCGAGGCGCCGGAATTCGGTGACGGCGTCCTGACTGTTGGCGCCGCCCACGGCGCGGCGCACGCGGATGGACTTGCCCTCCTCGCCGAGCGGCGCGTCGACGAGCTTGCTCGTCCAGCTCACCGCTCCGAACACGACGGCGAGATATTCCTTCCTCACGCCGTGCGCGACGAACTGTTCGTACAGAGAGCGCGCCGCGTCCACGTCGAGCGCGAGGACCATCGTCCCGCTCGTCTCCCGGTCGAGCCGGTGGGCGAGATAGACCTTGCGGCCGAGCTGCTTGGCCAGCAGATGGGTCACCGTGTTGTGGAGCACCTTGTCGGTGGGATGGCTGAGCGTGCCGCCGGGCTTGGAGATGACGACGAGGCGCTCGTCCTGGAACAGGACCGGCATCGTCTCATGCGGGACCGGCGGCTCCGAGACGCGCGGGTAGCGGATCAGGACGGTCTCGCCTTCGCCGACGCGGGCCGCCGCCTTGACCGGACGCGCGGCTCGGGAGACCAGCCCGTCGTCGATCAGCTTTTGCACGGCCACGCGCGAGTACTTCTTGCCCAGGCGTTCGGCCAAAAAGGCGTCGAGGCGCCGCCCCGCGTGCTCTTTGAGCACGCGGAAGGGGACGTCGATCCACTCGGTTTCCTGCGTCGACGCGGACATGGACCTCAAGTATAACACCTGGGCCGAGGGCTCACAAGGCGGGAAAGTGCATGCAGGATAACGGCTTTTTGTATAATGGCGACAATGAAGTGCCCGAATTGCGGCGTTTCGAGTAAGGCCGGCGCGGCGGATTGCGCCGGCTGCGGGGTGATCTTCGCCAAGTTCCAGAAGAAGCTGGAGCTCGGCCCCGGAACGCCGTCCAAGCCGATCAATCCCTGGGCGGCCCGCGCGGTCGCGGCGGCGCTCGTGGCGGTTTGGTTCGTCGGATTCGGCCTGTTCTACCGCGAGCGGGTTTCTGAGATTCGCGTGCGGGCGCCGCATGGTACAATACCTCGTCGGTAAAGTACTCCCTCCTCGACGATGCGCACGAAAACTCTCAAGAAGAACAAGGTCTCCGTCATCACGCTCGGCTGCTCGAAGAATCTCTTCGACTCCGAGGTGCTGATGGGACAGCTGCGAGCCAATAAGCTGGACGTCGACCACGACCGGGATGACTCCGACGCGGCGATCGTCGTCATCAACACCTGCGGCTTCATCGACAACGCCAAGCAGGAGTCGATCGATACCATTCTCGACTACGCGGGCGCGAAGAAGCGCGGCGAGATCGAAAAATTATTCGTCACGGGCTGCCTGTCCGAGCGCTACAAGGACGATCTCGAGCGCGATATCCCCGAGGTGGACGCCTATTTCGGTACCCGCGACCTGCCGCGGCTCGTGAAGGCGCTGGGCGCGGACTATAAGCACGAGCTCGTGGGCGAACGGCTGATCACGACGCCGCGGCATTACGCGTACTTCAAGATAAGTGAAGGCTGCGACCGGCCGTGCTCGTTCTGCGCCATCCCGCTGATGCGCGGGAAGCACGTCTCGACACCCATCGAGGAGCTGGTAAACGAGGCAAAGCGACTCGCGGCCGCGGGTACGAGAGAGCTCTTACTCATCGCTCAGGACTCAACGTATTACGGATTGGACTTGTACGGCAAACGGCGTTTGGCGGACCTCTTACGAGCTCTTTCCGACGTCCCCGGCATAGGTTGGATCCGCCTTCATTACGCCTTCCCGGCGGGCTTCCCGACCGACGTTTTAGACGTCATGGCCGAACGACCCAACATCTGTAAATACTTGGACATGCCTTTGCAGCACGTGTCCGACAAAATGCTCGCCTCCATGCGCCGCGGCACGACCAAGGCCAAAACCGGCGAATTGATCTCGATGATCCGCGATAAGGTTCCCGGCATCGCGCTGCGCACGACGCTCATCGCTGGCTATCCGGGCGAGACGATCGAGGATCATGAGGAAGCGCTGAACTGGGTTCACGAGACGCGTTTCGACCGCCTCGGCGTGTTCCAATATTCGCACGAGGAGAACACGCACGCTTACACCTTGTCCGACGACCTGCCCGCCAAAGAGAAGAAGCGTCGCGCCGAGGCGATCATGGCCGTCCAGCAGCCGATCTCGCTCGCGCTCAACGCCGCGCGCGTGGGCAAGACCCTCAAGGTTCTCATCGACCGCAAAGAGGGGAAGCACTTCATCGGCCGCACCGAGCAGGACTCGCCCGAGGTGGATAACGAGGTTCTGATCCCCGCCGTGAAGGACTATCTCCGCATCGGCGACTTCGCGGATATAAAAATCACCGGCGCGGAAGAGTACGACCTCGTCGGCGAGTCCGCCTAGCCCGTCTTGTGCGTTCGCCCGATCGGGCTTATACTGTGCCGGGCCTTCATATGAGGAAACTTTTCGCGGTCTCTCTCATCCTCATGCTCGCGCTTCCCGCGCCGGCCGACCAGGTCGACATGGGCGCCGTATTCGACGAGGACTTCCGCGACCAGTGCGACACCGGCTCCTGCCACGCCTTCGCCTCGATCGCGATCTTGGAGGCGGCGATGAAGCGCCGCCGGCGCGACGCCGAGCCTGTGCTGCTGTCCGACGCCGACCTGTTCCTGCGCACGAACGTGATCAACGGCGTGTCGGCGGCGCGTTACTCCGTCGATCCACGGCTGTCCGAGCGCGTGCTCATCGAGGGCGGCTGGCCGTCGCGCGACCTCCGGATCGCGCTCGAGCTGGGCGTGGCCCGCGCGGAGACCGTGCCGTGGGACGGCTTCCTGAGAAAGTTCGAAACCTTTCGAGAGAAGCGCCGCGACGAATGCCGCGCGGCGGGCTGCGAGGGCGAGTCCGCCCTGCTCGCCTACGAGGCGAGCCTCGCTCCGTCGCCTGAACGCGAGAGAGAGGAGATCGGCTATTTTTACGGGGCCGCCATGCTCGCGCGCGCGGAGGCCGATCGCGAGGAGGTCCGCCGGCTGTTGAAGGGCTTCACCGTGCATTCGTCCACCTTCGCCTCCACGTTCAACGCGCCCTCACGGGATGAGGACGCGCGCTGCCGCGCGGCGGGCGCGCCCGTCAAGGCGCGCTTGATGGAGGACCTCGCGGTGCGGCGTCCCGTCGCCATCTGCCTCTCGCTCGGCGGACTTCCGGAATGGGGAGCGCCGGCCATGCACGCGAAGCACTGCGTCGCCGTCCGCGGATATCGGCAGCCGCGAGGCGGCGCGATGGCCTTGCTGGTGCGCAACTCCTGGGGCGAAGATCGCCACCCTGACGTGCCTGAGAACCGCTTCTGCCGCATTCACGAGGTGACGGCGGTGCGGCCCTAGCCGTCTAGCCTTTCGGCTTCAGAGCCAGCAAGGGCGGGCGGCCGCGCGAGGCGAGCTTCCACATGCGGCCGAGCGAGGCCTCGGCGTCCGCGCGCGACGTCCCGTTCAGGAAGAGCGTCTCCAACTCCTTCGCCGCGCCCTGGCCCTTGAGCCAGCCCTCGAATAGACGCACCGCGTCGGCGTTCCCGGCTCGCCCGATCTCCGACAGCAGGCCTTCCAGCAGCGGCACGGCCTTGCCTTCGTCGAGGCAGCGCCGCAGGCCTTCCCACAGCGCGGGGCCCGCGGACACGAACGGCGGAGGCGCGTCGAGGAAGGTCGCGAGCTTGATCAGGACCCGGGTCATACCCGCGGCCGCGGGTTCGCCGGCGAGCGCGCTCGGCGAGTTCGCCTCGATGAGGGCGAGCGCCTCGGCGTGGAGCGCGCGCACCTGCTCCTCCCAGTTCGCCGAGCCGCGCGCGGGCAGCGGCCCGACCCTGGCCGGTTCCCCTCGAGAACGCGCGGCGTCCAGGTCCGCGGACATCTTCGGACCGAGAGCGGCGCGCAGCGCGGGCTCCTTGTCGTCGCTCAGGTGCAGCATGAGCTGGGCCCACAGGCGCGGCTCGTCCCGGTAACGGCGCCACAGCTCCTCGCCCGCCTCACCGCCGCGGATCGCGGCCGCGTCGGCGCGCAGCCGGTCCGACGCGGGCGTCTCGTCCCACGTCGAGGTCCGCCAATGCGCCTCATAGGGCGGTATGCCGGGCAAGGAGATTTTTCCGTCGCGGTACAGAGAGAACGCCGTCGGCAAGGCCAGCATGGCGGCCGCCGGCGCGTACAGGCCGGGGTTCTGCACGCTGGTGCGCGTGCGCACGACGGGCGTGGCCGCGGGGAAGTCCAGGTTCCAGCCGGCGTTGACCAAAGCCGAGGCGATGTCGGGAGGCAGCAAGGTCAGCCCCTCCGGCGGCGGCTCCGAGACGAACAGCTCGTCGGCCGTCCAGCGCGCGCGGCCGGAGGGGTCGAGGCGCGAGCGCAGGCCGCCGGACTGAGCGGCGTTCGCGATGCCGGAGTGCAGCGGGGCGGCGTTGAGCGTGATCGCGACGTCCGTCACGGCTCCCGCGTACTTGCCGGTCATGATGTGCACGTAGGCGTTCTCGACGAGCAGGCGGCCGAAGTTCTCGGGCGTGACGTTCTTGACGCGCAGGACCTCGGTTCCCTGACGCGCGCCCTCGGGATCGGCCCATTCGCGGATGCGCTCGAGCTTGATGTCGATGAGACGGCCCTCGTTATCCCTGACGGGCGTGAGAGCGCCCTCGCGCATCATGCCGTCCGCGCCGGTGCGTACGACGACCTGGTCGCCGCCGCCGAACACGGTGAAGAAGCCGATGCCGAAGAAGCCCGCGCCGCCCTTCTTCATCCGGTCGGCGAGCTTCTCGGCGATGGCCTTGCCGGCCTGCGCCGCCGGAGCCGCGACGGCGGAGAGCAGGTAGGCCTTGAGCGCGGCGTCGCCCGCCGCCGCGTCGTCGAAGAATTCGGTCAGGAGGCGGCCGGCTTTCTCCTCGGCCGTGCCGGGCATGGCCAAAAACATGCGGACCTCGTCGGCCAAGGTCTTGGTCGTGGCCTCGGGCACGAGCATGGCCTTGAGGAAGCGGCTGAGCTTCATGCCCACCTTGTCGCCGACGGACACGATCCAGCGCGACCCGTCTTCGGACAGGTAGCTGCGCAGCGCGAGCTCCTGAGGGACGGGCCGGCCGGCGCGCTTGGCCTCGCGCGCCGCGTCGCGCGCGTTCTGCACCAGCTCGCGGATCCACACCGGGGCGGACAGGCCCTGGTTCTTCACCACGCCCGTGACGGGCGAGAGATCGGCGCGGTCGTTGTCGGCCAGGCCCTCGTACACGCGCGCGAAGGCGGCCGCGCCGCCGGCGTCGAGCAGCTCTTCGGTTGATCGCCGCGAAGCGGCGATCAGACGGCTCATGGATTCGCCCCGTCCTTCCAGGACGAAGTCCGGGGCCGCGGCCGGCGCGTTTTCGGATTCGCGACGAAGCAGGCTCTCCGGGCCTTCCGCGAGCATCTGCAGGAACAGCGACGTCAGCGGCGGCAGGCGCTTGCGGTAGGTCTCGCCGGCGAGCAGATACGCGATCGGCTCGTACCGGGCGCCTTCGGCCGACAGCGCCGTCGGAAGCACGGCCCGGCCGATGTCCTCGACGAGCTCCGGCGCGACGGCGAAGATGTCGAGCAGGTGGCCGAGGGCGGCGTCGGCGTTGACGCCATGGCTCGCGAGCATGCGGTCGGCCAGCTCGAACGTCGTGCGCAGCCGCGCGGTGTCGCCCGCCGACTCGCGCACGAGCGCGTCCAGCCGCTCCAGCACCGGGGCGGAGATCGCGGCCGAACGGGCGACGTGCGGGCTCAGGAGCATGCGCCCGAGCGACCAGTCCTGGGAGCCGAGGGCCCCCCGGCACGCCGCGGCCCGGCGCAGGGGCTCGTCCAGGGCGGCCAGCGCCGCGCCGTCGCGTTCCGCCGCGGCGGCCAGGACGTCGGGGTCCTTCGTCTGGAGCAAGGCGTGATTGAGCGCCGTTCCGCCCGGCGGATCGAGGGACTCGAACAGCGCGGCGTCGAGGCCGGTGGCGCGCGCGGCCGCCCGCGAGTAGCCTCTTTCCGGAGACGACTCCATGGGATAGGCCGTGACCTGACCGTCCTTGGCGGTCACGTACATGCGTCCCATAGCGGCGCCGTCGCGGAAGAACACCGCGTCTCCGTAGCGCAGGGCCGCCTCGGGCGTGCCGAGCGAAGGACCGAGAAAGGCCCCGTCGCCGTCCACGAAGTAACGGTTCGTCTCGCGGTTCGTGTACGCGATGACGGCCGCCACGTCCTCGCCGACCGATTCGATCGCGTCGATCCGATGGCCGCCGAGGATCGGCTCCTGGCGCGTCCACGACGCGATGTCGAACGACTCGAGGAGGTGCCCGCGGAGATAGAATATCTTTCCGGCGACCGCCGCTTTGAAGACGCCGTTGGTCAGCCACAGGATCTCCTTCGCGTCGGGGTCGGCCATGCCCTCGGCGAGCGGCACCTCGCCGAGCCCGGAGACGAAGACCCGCAGCAGGTGCTTGTCGCGGACCGCGTACACGGTCCGTTCGCCGGAGGGGTAGGCCTTGAACTCCTGCTTCTCCGAGTTGGACATGCGCGCGGTCAACTCTTCGGGCCCCCACTCGGCTTTGTCGCCGGACACGGTCAACGTCTTGAAGGTCGCTTTTTTCCCGAACGCCGGAATCGTGCGCACGGCGATGCGGTCGACGCCGCCGCGGCTGTCGAGCAAAAGCGCCTGCATCGACGAGCTTCCCGTCTTCGCCACGAGCCTGGCTTGGCCTGCGGCGAGGTCGATGCGGTACAGCGAGGAGCCGGTTTCGGCGTACAGGCTGGAGCCGCGGCCGAACAGCTTGGGCTTGGTTTCAAAGAAGCCCATGCCCGGGATCGGGGTCACGCGCTCGCCGTCGAAGTAGGAGAGCGGGCCGTCCCGGTACCAGCGCCGGGGGACGAAGAGCAGGCGGTCTGCGACCATGCGCACGTCGCTCCTGGGCGTGATCGCGATCGCGCGCATGCGTCCGTGGCGGTCCTCGACGTGCAGCCAGCCGGATTTCACGATGTGATAGGCCGCGCCCCACGACGCGGAGTGCTCCGCGCCCCAGTGCCGGGTCAGCGGCTCCCATTTCCACCAGGCCCAGGACGCGAGCCGGTCGCGGAAGTTTCCGAGCGCGGCCGCCGCGCGCGCGGTCTTCACCCTCCTGATCGTCTTCCAGGTGCCGAACAGGCCTTTGACGAGGTAGCCGAGCAAAGCGAGGAAGGAGGCTGCGACGACGGCGAGAAGGCCGAGCTGCTCCTTGGGCGACATCGAAGAGGGCGACGAATTCTTGAAGAAGCCCCAGTTGAACAGCGACGGCGAGTCGCCGCCGCCCGGATCCATGTCGATGACCTCCGGGGCCGCGGACACCAAGGGCATCAAGGCGGTCGTCTCGATCGTGCGCCACTGGCCGTTGACCTCGACCATCGTCTGAGCGTGGCCGACGACGTCGTTGTAGAACTTGCCCTTGACGCCTTTGGTCAGGGACACGTAGACGGCGGGAATGTCCATGTAGCGCGAAAGCATGTAGTAGTACAGGCTGGAGGTGTTGCAGATGATCGGGACGCGCTCGCCCTTGTCCAGGTATTTCGAGGCCGTCTTGCCCCAGCTGCCGTCGTGCCAGAACGGCTTGTCGTAGTCGTAGGCGAAGTCCGCGGCCATGATCTTGTCGATCGCCGCGAGCCTCTCCTCGACGGGCGCGTTCTTCAGCGGATCGAGCGCCGCCCTCCATTTCGCCGGCAGGTCGCGCAGTTCGATCGCCGGCAGCGCGCTCGCGTCGAAGTCGATCCCGTTCGCCGCGGCGTGAGTCTCGATGCGGTAGGAGACGCTCGCCACCCCGGAGAAATGCGCGACCGTCAAGGCGTCCGTCTTCGGATCGAGAGAATGCTCGACCGGGTCGCCCTTCTGGTCCGTCACCTTCAGATCCGTGATGGCGCCGTTCGCCCGGTTGAACAGGCGCTTCCCGTCCTGGTTCGGGGCGACCGCGAGCTTGTAGCCGACGGTGATGCTTCCCGTGACGGGGCTGTCGGGGTGGGTCATCCCGGCTTCCTTCGATTTCCAGGCGCCGTCGTCGGCGAGGCCGCTGCGGACGGCGTCGATGAAGTAGGGGGAGCCGACGGCTTCGGGCGAATACGCGCCGAACGGACGCGAGGGCTTGGAGGGATGCTTCTTGGCCTCGTGGTTCGGATTCGGATTGCCGCTCATCTGGTAGCTGCCCTGGCTGTAGTAGGACCATTCGGAGTCGCCGGAGTGAGCGGACTGGAAGGCGCCGTTGAGGATGACCACGCCCGCGGCGAGGCTCGCGGCGACGGCGAACGGTACGAGCACGCGCCGCTTCGCCCAGGCCAGGAGGCCGCGCTTGGGCGGCGCGGGCTTCATCTCGGTCCGGGCCCGGGTCAGCTCGCGCTCGATGCGCGCGATGAGCACGTCCACGTCGCCGCCGCCGCCGGCGATGGACTTGTCGATGACGATGATCCCGTTCCCGACGACGGCGAGCGCGCCGCCGCGGCGGAGGTCGCGCGTGAAGAACCGGGCCTGGGTCCGCTCCGCGAAGGATTTCCAGGCGGGCGCGCCGGTGAGCGTCTCCGGCAGCGGCTCGAGCCCCGCGGTCTCGAGGTCCTTCGGCGTGGGCGTAAACAGCGCGTCGTCGAGGAAGACGATCCTCTCCGAGACGCCCTCGAGCGGGGCCCACCGCGCCGAGTTCGGCAGGAAGGCGAGGCCGCGCTGGCGGTAGGCGTCGAGCAGACGGGAGGTTTCGAGGGTGTGTCTTAAATACCACATCAGGTCCGTGGCGGTTTTCGCTTCGCCGCGCGACACGCCTTTGTCTCCCGCGGGCTGCTTGGCGCGGATGACCTCGGCGACGGTGTTGATCAAACGGAAGCGGTCAGGGTCCTCGATCGAGGGATCGGTCAGCCGGTCGATCAACAGGCGCATGCCGCGCAAGGCGCCGTCGATCTTCTGATCGGCGGGGACGAGGGAGACGGTGCCGCGCTCCTCGCTGAGGTCGGTGTCGTGGGGCAGGTCGATGAACGCGTCGCCCGCGAGGCCCAGGCGGCTCGCGTCCACTTTCACTCGCTCGATCTCGACCATGGCCACGCCGAGCGAGGCCTTCGGCGCGGGGGCCGCCCGGTGGAACAGGCGCGCTCCGTCGGTGTTCTTCTCCACCGGCTTGTCGGTGCCGTAGGGTTTGAGGTAGCGTTCGAAAACCTCCTTGAGGCCCATCCCCTTGCCCTGATCCGTTATCTTGTACCCCGACGCGGACAGCCGGACGACGACGGCGGGCGTCGCCGCGGGCGCGGCGCCGGTTTCTCGCCCATATTCGGCGAACGTCTCGGGGCGGTTGACGCCCGCGCCGTCCTGCCAGGTGATGGGGCCGCGGTCGTTGGCGCGCAGCTTGCGCTCGATGAATTCCCGGCGGTGAGCCTCCTCCTCCGCGCCGAGATTCTTGATCACCTCGAAGCTCGTCCCGCGGACGGACGAGGGGATCGTGCGGTAGTCGAACTGCACCTCGCCGTCCTTTTTCCAGAAAATGAGCTGCGCGGCCGTTCCGTCGCCTTTCGACGTCTCCATCACCACGCGGTCCTCGGGCGCCTTGAGCTCGCCCAGGATCTGCAGACCGCCGACGCCGAAGCGGCCGACCTTTTTGTTGCCCGTGTTCGTCGCGTCTTGGGCGTTGCTGATCACCTCGAGCATGGCCTGGGCCTGATCGGCGGCCTGGCGGGTGAGCAAGGTATCCATGCGACGGGTCTCGTTGCCCTCAAAAAAGGCGGGTGCGTCCATCGACCGGTACTGTTCCTCGGCGATCTTCTCCTTCCCCGCGAGCCGGCGCTCCATCACCGCCGCGACGTGGGACAGCGAGAAGGAGCGCGCGGGCGCGAAGGGAAGATTCGCCGCGGCCCGCGAAGCGGGCGCGGGCGGCGCCTTCTGAGTCTCGACCGGACGGCGGTTGGGATCGGAGCGCTGAAGCCGCGTCGTGATCGCGCTCTCGCCGCCGGCGACCGAGCCGCTCTCGGCCGCGGCCAGGCCCCAGTCCGCGCGCGCCTCGTCGATGCGGTCGCCCGCCTGGCGGCGCGCCTCGATGATGGCGCGGGCGTGAAGCGGGGCCAAGGTCGCGAGTAAGCGCGCCTCGACGAGACCTTCCTGTCCGGGCGCGTTCAGCGGGGTCGCGGCGCTCGGGGCGGCGAGCATCGCCCCGGCGTAGGCCGAGGCCTTGCTTTGGATGAGGTGGACCTGGGCGGGCAGCTCCGGCAGTTTCTGAATCGAGGCGAGGGGAACGCCCGACTGGACCAGGACTCCGGCCAAGGCCGAGGTTTGAAGAGGGGTCAGACCCGAGAAGCCCATCGCGCCGAGGAGCGGCTGGGCTTCCGGGGCGGCGAGGTAGGTCGTCCAGGCGGAGCGGCCGGCGTTGACTTCGACGGCCCGGACCTCGACCGCGCGCAGCGGGAGAGGGGGAGATAAGAGGAAGGCGAGGAAAAGCGCGAATCTCACGGAGAGGGGCTCCAGCCGAAGTGTAGCCCCGCTTCCACCTTCCCGCCAGGGGGAATTAGTCGATATTCCCGGACTTATTGACTGTTGCGGCCCACGTTTGGAGACAGTTTTGTCTTAAGATAAAATCGTCCGGGTTAGTCGTTTCCACCGGCGAACGGTTTCTTGACGAGTTTCCCGCCCTCTTTAGACAGCGCCTCGATCTTCGTCTTGGCATCTTCGAGCCGTTTCGACAATTCCTTCGAGAGCGTCACGCCTTTCTCGAACAAAGCGAGCGACTCGTCGAGGCCTTTGTCGCCGGCCTCGAGCTCGCGCACGAGCTCCTCGAGCGATTCCAGGGACTTCTCGAACGTCTCGGTCTTTTCTTTAGCCACTAGGACACCTCGCAATTGATTTCGCCTTCGGAGAGGCGCACCGTCACCGCGTCGCCGGTCTTTACCTGGCGCGCCTTCGTCAAAACCTTGCCCTTGCTCGTCGCGATCGCGTAGCCGCGCGCGAGCACGTTGAGCGGAGAGATCGCGTCGAGCCGGCCCGCGGCAGCGCCCAGGCGCAGGCCCGTATTTTCAAGCAGGCGCTTGAGCGCCTCGGGCAGGCGCATGGAGAGCTCGTCGACGCGCTGGACGCGCTGCTGCCACAGCCGGCGCGGGTCGGACAATAGGGGGTGGCCCGCCGCGTAAGACAGGCGGCGGCCGAGGCTCTCGAGCGCGTCCCGCAGGTTCTGCGTCATGGCATCCACGAGCTCATAAATCCGGTCGTCGATCGCGGCTTTCTCCGGCACCGCCATCTCGGCGGCGGCCGACGGCGTGGGGGCGCGCAGATCGGCGACGAAGTCGGCGATCGTCGTGTCGGTCTCGTGGCCGACGCAGGAAATGATCGGGATCGTCGAAGCGGCGATCGCGCGGGCGACGGGCTCCTCGTTGAACGCCCACAGGTCCTCGATCGAGCCTCCGCCGCGGCCGACGAGCAGTACGTCGGTGTCGGGCGCCAGCTCGTTGAAGCCCCGGATCGCGTCGGAGATTTCCTCAGCCGCGCCCGGGCCCTGAACCTTGACGGGCCAGACTCGGATGTCGAGGCCGGGCCAGCGCCGGCTGAGGACGTGGATGATGTCGCGCACCGCCGCGCCCGAGCCGGAGGTCACCACGCCGACGCTCTTGGGATAGGGCGGGAGCGGCTTCTTACGGTCCTCGTCGAACAAACCTTCGGCCTTCAGCTTCGCGGTGAGCTGCTCGAGCGCGAGCTGGAGCGCGCCCTTTTCGCGCGGCTCGGCGCCGGAGATGATGAACTGCAGTTCGCCGCGGGCCTCGTACGAGGTGACGCGGCCGCGGGCGAGAATCTTGAGCCCGTCCTGAAATTTGAACTTCACGCCGAAGGCCGAGCCCTTGAACAACACGGCGCGGACCTGGGCCTTGTCGTCTTTGAGGCTGAGATAGGTATGGCCCGATGGGTAGGCCTTACAGTTGGAGATCTCGCCCTCGACCCACAGCTCGGAGAACGAGGACTCCAAGAGATCGTGGACCTGGCCGTTCAGCTCCGAGATCGTCAGGACGCGGCGGGCCGTCTCCATGTTACTCGGCGCGCGGATGGAGGTAGGACGCCAGGGCGGTTCCGGCGACCAGCCAGCCGGCGAAATGCCAGATCACGCTCTGGTTCGTCGCGGCGCGCGGGCCGGCGAGCCAGGCGATCGCCGCCGCGGTGAGCAGGGCCCCGACTTTTTCGACGATGGAGCGCGCGCCGAGCTGAAGCAGGAGCATGGTCGCGAAGAAGCCGGCCAGGAAGCAGGCGGGGGTGCTGCGCTCGGAGAAAAAAGCGAGGCAGAGGCCGGCGATGACCGTCCCGACGAGGACGCGCTTCATCCGCCGATTATATCACTTCGGCCGATCAGGAGCCGGCGACCTTCGCGGCGAGCTCGTTGACGGCCTTGAGGTCGAGCTTGCCGGTGCCGAGCAGGGGGATCGCGGGCACCTTGTAGAAGGAGCCGCGCGAGGGCAGCCACAGGTTGGGCACGCCGTTTTCGCGCATCTTCGAAAGCAACGCGTCGATGTCGCCTTCCCAGTTCGAGTACAGCACGACGAGCTTCTCGCCGCGCTTCTCGTCTTTAATCCCGGTGACGACGAAGGTCATGTCGGCGAGCCCCGCGGCCTGCTGGAGCTTCTCCTCGACGGCGACGTGCGAGACCATCTCGCCGGCGAGCTTGGAGAAGCGGGAGAGGCGGCCCGTGATGGTGATGAAGCCGTCGCGATCGATCGTGCCCAGGTCGCCGGTGACGTACCAGCCGTCCTTGAGCACCTCGGCGGTCTTCTCCGGCTGGCCGAGGTAGCCCGTCATGACGTGCGGTCCCTTGACCAGGAGCATGCCGACCTCGCCGTCGGCGACGGGCTTGCCGGTGGCCAGGTCCACGGCCTTGACCGCGGTGCCGGGCAAGGCGCGGCCGACGGAGCCGGACTTGGAGCCCTTTTGAGAGCCGGCGTCCGGCGTTCCGGCGGAGGCGACGGGGGAGAGCTCGGTGGCGCCGTAGCCCTCGAAGGGGCGCGCGCCGAACTTCGCGGCGAACTCGTCGGCGACGGAGTCGCGCAGCTTTTCGGCGCCGGCGATCACGAGGCGCAGGTGCTTGAACGCCTCGGCGGGCACCTTCTGCGTGTAGCGCTGGAGGAAGGCGGGGGTCGCGAGCAGCAAGGTGGACTTCGCCTTCGCGGCGAGCTTGCCGATCGCCTCGGCCTGCATCGGGTGCGTGTGGTACGCGGCGGACATGCCCGAGACGAGCGGCAGCCACAAGGTCACGGTGAAGCCGAAGGAGTGGAAGAAGGGGAGCACGCCGAGCATCGAGTCGTGCTCGGCCCAGGGCAGGAGTTCTCGGACCATCTCGACGTTGGCCAGGACGTTCTTGTTGGTCAGCACGACGCCCTTCGGGAGCGCGCTCGAGCCGCTGGTGAAGAGGATCGTCGCCGTTTCGTCGAGGCTCGTCGCGGCCTTTCTCAAGAATATCCTCTCCGAGATGAAGCGCGGCAGGATCTTCAGCGCCAGGTATAGCGCGGTCTTCTTCCACGCGGGAATCTTGGGCGCGAGGTCCTCGAGATACACGATCGACTTCCCGGCCGGAAGCTCGAAGCCGCGGTCGGATTTGAGCGCCGAAACGAAGCGGCGCGAGGTCACGATCGAGTCGATCGCCGCGCTCGCGAGCGCGTGGTCGAGCGCCTCGCGGCTGGCGGTGTAGTTGAGGTTCACCGGGACCTTGCCGATCGCCGCCAAAGCGAGGTTCGCGAGCGCGCCGCCGCTCGACGGCGGCAGGAGGACGGCCGTGTTCCTGGCCGCCGGGAGCTCCGCGTCGAGCGCCTTGCCGAGCAACAACGCGCCGGTCAGGGATTTCCCGTAGGTGAGGTCCGCGCCCATCGAGTCGGCGATCGCGGGGCGCTTCCAGTTCTTCAACGCTCCGGCGAAGTACTCGCGCACGAGAGTCTTGCGGCGCGAGCGCACGCGCGCGTCCATCGCGTCGGCGCCGAGCTCGGCGACGGCCAGGCGGCCCGCCTGGGACGTGGGCTGCGAAAGCGCGGGACCGAAGCGCACGGACACCGGCCGCGGGAGTTCCTTGAGGCGGCTCCAAATCGACGGGCCTTTCTGCATCGAGAACACCGAGCCCCACAGGCCGTCTAAATACGCGGGAATCACTGGCGCGGGAGCCTCGGCGACGATGCGCTCGAAGCCGCGGCGGAAGCCGATCATGTTCCCGGTCAAGGTGAGCTGGCCCTCGGGGAAGATCACGACGCTCTGTCCGGCGCGGATCGCCTGGCGCGCGGCCTCAAGCGATGCCTCGATCGCCGCGGGCCCGTCGCGCGGGGACACCGGGATCGCGCCGATCGCGCCCATCAGGCGCGGCGCTTTCTCGAAAATAGAGCGCTTCATCATGAAGCGCATCGGCTTGTCCACGGCGAAGGAGATGAGAATGGCGTCCACGTAAGAGATGTGGTTCGGGATGATGACGGCCGGCCCCTTCGGCAGGTTCTCGAGGCCGGCGATCGTCGTCTTGTAGAACAGCCGCACCAGCGGCCGGACGAGCAGGCGAGCCAGGCCGTAGCGGCGGAAGAAGAACGGGACGTCTGCGGCCGGAGCGGCGGCGGAAGGTACGGCGGCGGGCTCGGGCGCATCGGGCGCGGAGTGCGCGGAGAGAGGGAGCGCGGCGGAGAAGGCGCCCTCGACCGCGCCGGTTTCCGCGGGGCGAACGGCCGAGGCGTCGAAAGCCGCGGCGACGGCGGCCTTCGCCTGAGCGGCGGGGACCGTCGCGTCGGGCAAGGCGGCCGCCGCGGCATGGACCGCGGCCATGGCCGTGGGGACCGGCGCGGCGAGGGCGGGCGCTATGACGGGAAAACCTTCCGCGCGGAGCGCGGAAGGGGTCAGCGCTGAGACGGCCAAAGACGGCGATACGGCGGGCGCGACGACGCGGGGGGCGGATTCGAAAACCGGCAGGGAGATGACGCCCGCGGAGGCGGGCAGGGCGAGAAAAACGAGAAAAAAGCGGTAGATCATGAGGACGTCATTTTACACCGGGACCGGGAAAACTCCTAGAGACCTAAGTCCCGAATCGCGCCGGGCAGAGGGCCAATTCTCCCTAGGCCCTAGCGGCCTAGGGCCCCGGGTCCAAAGCCCCTGGGAGAAGGGGGCGGCCTATTCCATAATAAGATCATGATCCGGTCCTTGTTGGCGGCGCTCCTTCTCGCGTCCCCGCTGAACGCCCAGGTCGTCTCGGTCAAGACCACGGTTCCCGTCCTCACGGGAGCGCCGGGCGTGGTCGCCTTTCAGGCGCCCGCTCTCAGCGCGGGCGTGGCGGTTCCCACTCTCGCGGCGAGTCTGGCGCCGTCCCTCGTTCCGGTTCTCGCGCCCGCGATCGCCGTCGCGCCGGCCGCCGCGGCGGTTCCCGTTGCCGCGATTGCGGTCGCCGCGAGTCCCGCGAAGGCGATCAATCCGCTCCGCGCCGCGGTCTCCAATTTCGGCGAGAAGCTGGCGCAGGCGCCGAAGGCCTTGCTCGGTTTGTTCGACGGGTCCGCCGCCGTCGGCGACGTCTCCGAACCCGTCGCGGCGGCCGCGGCCGCCTCCCCGGTCCGCCCGCTCGCGTCGATCAAACAGCTCAAGGTCGGCACGTACAATCTCCTGAACCTGTTCGAGAACGTCGGCAAGCACGTCCCCGATCCGGGCAATCCCGGCAAGCTCGTGAAGATCTCCGACGCCAAGCCCAAGGAGGAGTGGTCCTTGCGCGCGCAGGGCAAGGTCATCCTCGACAGCGACCTCGACATCGTGACCCTCGAAGAGGTCGAGAACATCGCCGCGCTCTCCGACTTCAACGAGCGCTATCTCGACGGCAAGTATAAAGTCTTCCTGATCGAAGGCAACGACGAGCGCGGCATCGACGTCGCCTTCCTCGTCAAAAGAGATCTGCCGCTGGCCATCGAACACCGTTCTCATAAAGAAGAAACCTGGGTGGACCCCGTGTTCGGCGGCGGTCCGACCAAGCTGTTCTCGCGCGACCTGACCTCGCTCGTCGTGCGCGCCGAGCCCGGCGGCAAGCCGCTGTTCGTGCTGTTCGGCACCCACTTCAAGTCCAAGCGCGACCGCGACGGGCGCGATCCCGAGTCGCGCATCATGCGCGGCGCGCAGGTCCAGCGCGCGGCCGAGATCATCGGCCGCTACCGCCAGGAGTTCGGCGCCGACGTGCCGGTCATGCTCGCCGGCGACTTCAACGGCGAGGTGCCCAACGAGCCCGAGTTCAAGCCCCTGTTCGAGGCCGCGGGCCTGACCGACAGCTTCGACGCCTCCCCGAACCCGCCGTCGGACAAGGACCGCATCACGCACACCTTCCATCCGAAGGGCGGCGCCTCGAAGTACGGCCAGATGGACGCCGTGCTCGTCTCGAAAGGCCTGCGCGGCGCGGTGAGCAAGGCCGAGGTGTACCGCTACAAGAATCCCGATGGAAGCGTGCGCGCGATCCCGAAGACGTACGAGGAGCGCGAGAAGAACCCGTCCGACCATTTCCCCGTGATCGTGACCCTCGACTTCGCCCCGATCCGCGAGAGTTTCGTCCCCGATTGGAAGGCCGTCGCCAAGCCCCAGGCCAAGCCCGACGAGGGGCTCGAGGAGTTCGCCGCCGAGCACCTGAAGGAGTCGACGGATGCGGTCCTGCGCGGGCGAGTGGAGGCTCTCACGAAAGCCTATATGTCCGCCGAGAAGCCCGAGCGGCTGGCCGCCTATCTTCTGTCCACGGCGTATTACGACGGCTTCGAGGCCGTCGCGCGCGCGGGCTTGACCCCCGAGATCCGCCGTCAACTCGAGACCATGCTGGCCGTGCTTGAGACGATCATGCCGCGCGCCAAGGCGCGCCTACACCGCGAGGCCGAGATCAACCGCGTCATCAATACTTTCGAGCCGATGCTCGGCTCCTTCGACCGTCGCGGCCAGCCGCCGCCTCCTTCCCCGATCAAACGCTCGCCCGCGCAGGACGCGCGCGACTTCGCCGACGCGGCTCAGGCCTGGCTCGCCGCCTCCGGCGACGCCTTCGACGCGAAGAACTCCGAGTGGGCGCGCTGGACCGAGAACCCCGGTGCGGTGAACACCTACACGTCCCGAAACCTGGGCGAAATCCGCCGCCGGATCGACGCGCTTCAGGTCGCCAAGAACGTCTTCGTCCGCGAGGCGGCGGCCGTCCCCGCGGGGTCAGTTTCACCCGAGAAAGTCCGCCGCCTGTACGACGCCTGGGACCGCCTGCGCGCCGCCGGCGCCGACGCGCTCGTCATCGTCGCGGACTCCTTCGACGCGGACCTGTCCAAGCGCGGGCTGATGGCGAACATCGACCAGAATTCGGGCCGCCACCCGGGCGGCCTCGAGATATTCCTCTCGCCCGGCCTCACCGTCGACTGGGACGGCGCGCGCGCCCTGAACGAAGCCTTAAGGCGTTAACGCCTTAAGCGCGGCCGCGGCCGCGTCGTCGCCCCACTTCGCGGCCAAAGGCGTCAGCTTCCCCATGTAATGCGTGCCGTCGCCGTCCTTCTCGGGGTAGCGCAGGTAGGAAAATTCGCGGCTGTCGATGAGCCGGCAGCCGTCCTTCTTCGCCGCCTCCATCGTGACCGACGCGTCCACCTTGTTCTTGGCCAAGGTCGCGTACACCGCGTCCACCTCGTCCTTGGTGGGCCGTCTCATATCGGGCGGCCCGACCCACAGGCAGGCCGCGCCGGCCTTGTGGATCAGGGCGAGCGTCTTCGCGACGCTGGCCCCGTTGATCGGAATATTGGAGCCGAGCGCGACGATCACCGTGGACGGAGTGTGATCGGTCAATAGCTGACCCAATTCCGGCGTCTTGACCATTTCGACTTCCTTATCGACGCCTTTGACCTTGCGCAGCTCTTTATAAACGCGCGAGCCGAGCCACTTCGACGGCGGTTTCTTGTCGAAATCCCGGAAGACGTGCCCGCAGCCGTGCGCGGACTCGGACAGATAGGACTGCGGCCGCGAGGAGCACACACCGTACGTCGCGACGCGGTTGCCCCTCACCGCGCGCAGGGCTTCGTCGATATGTGCGCCGAAGGCGCCGACCGTGTGGGAGTCGCCGACGACGAGTATGGTTTCGGAGGCAACGGAGGGGGCGGCGAGCGCGGCCGCGAGAGCGAGGGCGAGGAGGGGTTGGCACATGCGTTCAGGATAACCCCGGACATGGCCGTTGTCCAGGCCCCGTGAATTCACGTTATCCACAACAGCGTCTTCCAGTGTTGTCGACAACACTGAAACCCCCGCTTGTGGATAACCCGCGATGCCGGCCGCTGTTTATTGAGCGGACTTCAACGACTTGAGACGTTCGGCGATACGCTTCTCATCGCCCTGGTCCGAAGGTTCGTAGAAGCGCATGGGATTGGGCATGTACTCCTGCGAAACGTGGTGCCCGGGGAAGCCGTGCGGGTATTTATAACCCGCGCCATGCCCGCGTTCCTTGGCGTCCATGCTGGCGTCGCGCAAATGTAAGGGAACTTCGCGGGAGGGACCCGTACGCACTTCGGCGGTCGCGGCGTCGATCGCGAGATAGGCCGCGTTCGATTTAGGCGCGGAAGCGACGAACGTCACTGCTTGCGCCAGCGTTATCCGCGCCTCGGGCATGCCGAGCACTTCAACGCTCCTAAACGCGGCCTCGGCCACGAGAAGGGCTCTAAAGTCGGCGTTGCCCACATCTTCCGAAGCCGCGATCAAAATTCGGCGCGCGATAAACCGCGGGTCTTCGCCCGCCTCCAACATTTTGGCCATCCAATAAAGGGCCGCGTCGGGATCCGTACCGCGGATGGATTTAATGAAGGCGGAGATATGATCGTAATGGTCGTCGGATTTCTTGTCGTAGCGAATCTGACGTCGTTGTATGGATTCTTCTGCGACATCAAGAGTAATTCGCCGTTCGCCCGCGGCGTTAGCCGTGGTTGTCAGCGCGGCGATCTCGAGTGCGTTCAATAGCCGCCGCGCATCGCCATTGGCCTGGCGCACCAAATGAATCTTGGCCTCGGGCGTCATAATGATCCGTAGTGACGAGATCCCCCGGTCGTTGTCGTTGATGGCGTTCGATAAAATTTTGTCCAGCTCACCTTCCGGCACCGGCATGAACTCAAACGCGGTCACGCGGGATCGCAGCGCCGCGTTGACATAAAAGCCGGGATTCTCCGTCGTCATCCCGATCAAGAGCACGTCCCCGCGCTCCACCGACGGCAGCAGCGCGTCCTGCTGGGTTTTATTGAAGTGGTGTATCTCGTCCACCAGCAAAAGCGTCTTCCGTCCCAGGCTCCCCGCCGAATATTTGGCCTGCTCCACCGCCTTGCGTATGTCGGCGACCCCCGCCGTCACCGCGTTGAGCTCGACGACCTCCGCATTGGAGTGCTCCGCGATATAGCGGGCCAAAGCCGTCTTCCCGCAGCCGGGCGGCCCGAAGAAGATCGCGGACGTGAACCGCCCGCTCTCCACGAGACGCCGGAGAAGCTTGCCCTTGCCGAGGAGCGCTTCCTGGCCCGCGAATTCGTCGAGGCCGCGCGGCGCCATGCGCGCGGCGAGAGGACGGGAATCGGTGCCGGCGGAGAAGAGCTCGCTCATGGATAAATTACTTTGAAGTTTCGCCGGCTTGCAGCGACTCGCGCAGCGACTGCGACAGCGACTCGGCCTTGTTGTCGAGCAGGCGCCGCGTCAGGTCGTGCCCCTGGCGCTCCTTGTCGAGCTCCGCGGCGAAGGAGAGCGCCACGAGCAAGGCGATCTTCGAGGTGTCGGCGACCTTGTTGTTCTGGCTCTGCAGATCGACGACCCGCTCCGAGACCTTCTGCGCGAGCGCGTTGATCTCGATGGGGGTCAGGCCCTCCATCTCGACGACGAGGCGGCGCGTGCCGATCTGGACTTCGACTTTCTCGTTCATGCGATCCTCTCGAGCTTGTCGGTGAGCCGCGTCAGGCGCGACTTGAGGCGCTCGTGGCGGGCCAAGGTCAGGCGCGCTTCGCGGAGCTCGTCTTTGAGGGCCTTATTCTCATTCTCGAGGCGGCGCAGGACGTCCTTGAACTGACGGTTCTCCGCGCCGAGCTTCTGCAGGGACTCGGACGCCTGCTTGACCAAAGCTTCGAGCTGCTTGAGGCTTTGGAGGGAATTCTGCACGTCAGCTCCTCAGGCTCGCGCCGAGCTGTTTGGCGAGCGCGGCGACCACGGTCTCAACCGCCGCCGAAACCTCTGTGTCGGTCAAGGTCCGGTCCGCGAGCCCGAAGGTCAGGCGGATGGCGAGGCTGACCTTGCCCTCGGGCACGCCCTTCCCTTCATAGACGTCGAAGAGAAGAACGTCTTGAAGCGCCTCGAGCCGGCACTTCTTGATGACGGTCTCGACGTCGCGATAGGCGGACTTCTTGTCCAAAACGAGAGCCAGATCGCGGCGGGACACGGGCAGGGACGAGAACTCCGCGAAGCGCGAGACGGCATCCTCCCGTCCGGCGAGCCATTCCAGGTCCGCGTCGAAGACGATCGCGCCTTCGCGCTCTAGGTCGAAGGCCCGCGCGACGCGCGGATGCAGCCAGCCGACGGTCGCGACCGGCGCGCCGTTGATCGTCGCGCGCAGGGTGTTGGCCGGATGAAAAAGCGGATCGGACGGCGTCTTGGATTCGGAGAGCTTGGCCCAGACTACCGGCCCGGCCTTTTCGAGCAGGTCCTCGACGATCGCCTTTCCGTCGTAGAACGAGGCGCGCGGCGCGCGCGCGGCCTGCCAGCGGGCGTCGAGCACGGGGCCGAGGAGAATGCCGGCGACGCGCCAGGTTTCGTCCACGTCCGTGCCGCGGATCGCGTACGCCTTGCCGACCTCGAAGAAGCGCGCGGCGTCGGCGCCGCGGCTGAGGTTGTGCGCGGCGTTCTTGAGCAGGCCGGGGAGCAGGGACTGTCTCAGCACCGCCCAGTCCTCGGACAGCGGGTTGGCGGCGCGCGGCTGGCCGTCCGCCGAGAGCCGGCAGGCGGCGAGCGATTTCTCGGACAGCAGATCGTAGTTGTAGGCCTCGGACAGCCCGAGAGCCGCCAGGCGCGAGCGCACGCGGCGCGACTCCGCCTCGACGGGCGTCAGGCGCGCGGTTTTCGGCGACATCGGGGCCATGCGGTACGGGATATTGTCGTAGCCGAGGAAGCGTCCGACCTCCTCGGCGAGATCGTTGGCCGTGGCGAGGTCGCGGCGCCAGGACGGCGGCAGGAAGCCGAAATCCGCCGCCGTTCCCGTCAGCTCTTTCGCGATCGGCTTCAAGGAGGCGAGCACTTTGTCGTCGGAGAAATCCGCGCCGAGGATCTGATTCAGCTTGGCGACGGAGGAGTGAATCTTGGTTCCCTCGAGCCGGACCGACGCGGCTTCGGAGGGCATCGCGGCGGAGCCGCCGGCGATTTGAAGGATCAGCGCCGCCGCACGGTCGGCCGCCTCGCGCGGAGCCGCCGGATCGGAGCCGCGCTCGAAACGGTACGATGAATCGGAGCGCAGGCGCGTCTTCTGCGAGGATTTTCGGGCTTCGGCCGGGTTAAAGTACGCTCCTTCCAGGAGTACTCTCTTTGTGGACGTTGTGACCGCCGTTTCTTCGCCGCCCATGACACCGGCCAAGGCGACGGGCTTTTCGTCGTCAGCAATCACCAACAATCCTTCCGGGAGATCGTAGGTCTTGTGATCCAGCGCCAGAAGCTTCTCTCCGGCTTCGGATCGACGGACGATGATCTTACCGCCCTTCAATTTGTCGGCGTCGAAGGCGTGCAGGGGCTGCCCGATGTCGTGGAGGACGTAATTGGTGATATCCACGACGCTGTTGATCGGCCGCAGACCGATCGCCTCGAGCTTGGACTTCAGCCACGCGGGGGAGTCGCCGACCTTAACGTCCTCGATCAGACGCGCGCCGTAGAACGGGCAGGCTTCGCTATCCTCGACCGTGACCGGCAAAGAAACTTTTCGTGACTCCACCATGCCGCCGCCGAGGGGCTTCAGTTCTTTATGGAAATCGGCCGCGAGTTCGCGCGCCAGGCCGCGATGGGAGAGGCAGTCCGGGCGGTTGGAGGTGATCTCGACCTCGAGCACGTCGTCGGCCGGGCCGAGCAAAGAGCCCACGTCGGTGCCGAGCGCCGGGCCCTCGCCCATGATCCAAATCCCATCGACATCTTTCGGCAGTCCGAGCTCGGAGCGCGAGCAGATCATGCCCTGGCTCTCGACGCCGCGCAGTTTGCGGCCCTCGATCTTGAAATTTCCGGGAAGCACCGCGCCCGGACGCGCGTAGGCCACGGTCTGGCCCGCATCCACGTTGGGGGCGCCGCACACCACGGTCCGCTTCGTCGCGCCGTCGTCCACGACGCACACCGACAGCTTGTCCGCGTTCGGGTGCTTCTCCTTCGTCACGACCTTGCCCACGACGACGCCGGTGAAGGTCGCGCCCAAGCGCTGATGGCCGGCGACCTCGAAGCCCAGGCGCAGGAGATGCGTCGACAGCTCCGCCGCGCTCAGCTCGAGCGGAAGATGCTCCCGAAGCCAGTTAAGTGAGACTTTCATCGAATTGTTTCAGAAAGCGGATGTCGTTGGTGTAGAAGTCGCGCAGGTCCCGCACCCCGTGCAGGAGCATCGCCACGCGCTCGACGCCGATGCCGAAGGCGAAGCCCGACCACTTCTTCTCATCGTAACCGATGGCCTTGAACACGACGGGGTTCACGACGCCCGCGCCCAGGATCTCGATCCAGCCGGTGTGCTTGCAGGACGGGCAGCCGGTGCCCGGGCAGAAGAAGCACTTCACGTCCACCTCGGTCGAGGGCTCGGTGAAGGGGAAATAAGACGGGCGGAAGCGGGTCTTGGTCGAGGCGCCGAGCAGCTTCTGCAAAAAGGTCTGCAGATGGCCCTTCAGGTCCGCGAGGCCGATGTTCTCGTCTACGACCAGCCCCTCGACCTGGTGGAACACGGCCGAGTGGGTGGCGTCGATTTGCTCATGTCGAAAAACCCGGCCCGGACAAACCACCCGCAGGGGCGGACGCTGGGTCTCCATCGTCCGGATCTGCACGGTCGAGGTATGCGTGCGCAGCAGATACGGCAGGCCCTGGAGGTAAAACGTGTCGTGGCTGTCGCGCGCGGGATGATCGTCGGGAATGTTCAGGGCCGAGAAGTTGTGCTTCTCGTCCTCGACGAACGGGCCCTCCGCCCAGGAATAGCCCATGAGCTGAAAAATACGAGCGATCTCGTGAAGGGTCGTGGTGAGCGGATGCAGGCGGCCCTTCGGCGGGCGGATCGCCGGCAAGCTCAGGTCGATCGCATCGGCGGCGAGCGCCGCCGCGTCGCCGCTTTCCTCGAGCACGGACTTACGGGCTTCGAGCGCGGCTTCGAACGACGCCTTCAGGCCCTGCGCCTTCGGACCCAGATCGCGCTTGTCCTCGATGGACAGATCCTTCAGCGACTTGAGCAGCTCGGTCAGCTCGCTCTTTCGCCCTAAAAAGCGAACGCGGACCTCCTCGAGCGTCGGGAGGTCCGCGGTCTTTTCGACTCCGGCCGAACGCAGCGCCGACTCGGTCCGAGCGTAGGATTTCTCCCAGTCGGCTCGAGTCATGGGCGGAGTTTTACGCGCCCTTGGCGAGGGCGATGATCTTGCCGAACGACGCGGCGTCGCGGATGGCCATTTCGGACAGCATCTTGCGGTTCAGCGTGATGCCGGCCTTCTTCAAGCCGCCCATGAACTTGCTGTACGTCGTGTCGTTTTGGCGGCAGGCGGCGTTGATGCGCTCGATCCAGAGGGAGCGGAAATCGCCTTTCTTGTCCTTGCGGCCGATGTAGGACTCGGCCAACGAGGCTTCCACCTGCTGCTTGACCATCCGCCAGCGCGAGCGCTTGGCGGAGTAGTTTCCTTTCGCGAGCTTGAAATATTTCTTCTTGTGAGCGCGAGTCGTGACGCCGGATTTAATTCTCATGGTCGATTACCTTAGCCGTACGGGAGGAACCGACGCATCGTCTTCGAGTCGGTCGAGTTCAAAACGTCGGAGCCGCGCAGGAAGCGGCGGCGCTTGCCGCCGAGCGGGGCCATCAAATGCCGCTGGCCGGGATGCTCGTGCTTGAACTTCCCCGCGGCGTTGCTGAAAAAGCGCTTTTTAGCGCCGGAATGAGACTTCAACTTGGGCATACGAACCTCTACTCTTTCAATTAACGAACTTAATGCGGCTTCGGAATCAACGTCATGACGAGACGGTTGCGGTCGGGCATCGGAGCCTGCTCGACGGCCGCCTTATCCACCAGTCTTTCCTGAATCGACATCAAAAGCTTGAAGCCGAGGTCTCTGTGCTGCATCTCGCGGCCTCTGAAGACCACCGTGATGCGCACCTTGTCGTGCGCCCCGATGAACTCCTCGATTTGCCTGATCTTGACGTCCAGATCGTGCACGCCGATGTTCGGCCGGAACCTCAACTCCTTCAAAAGCCCCGCCTTCTGCTTCTTCCGGGACTCCCTTTCCTTCTTGTCCTGCTCGTATTTGTACTTCGAGTACGGCAAAACCTTGCAAACCGGAGGCGTCGCCGTCGCCGCCACTTCCACGAGATCCAGCCCTCGCATTCTCGCCAGGGCCAGGGCCTCGGCGATCGGCTTCACTCCTACCTGCGTCCCGTCCGCGTCGATGAGACGGACCTGAGGGGCCCGAATCATGTTGTTGATCCGGGTGTGATCCCGGGTATCCTTAAAATTCTTGGCGTAATTATTAATGAGGCTGATTGCTCCTGGTTCTCGGCTGCGTACGAGAGGACGTCTATGGTAGCAATTCCCCGTCGGGGGCGTCAACGGAGAATCAGGGGCTAATTCGGCGTTGAGGAGGGCATTTTCTCGCGGAAGGTACGGGCGCCCGCTTCGGGCCCTCCGGGATGCATGAGCAGCCGGCCGCCGACGAGCCAGATCGCGTCGGAGGCGAAGTCCTGGGCCATGCCGGAGGCGTTGTCGAGATTCATCCCGCCGCCCGGCGCCGGCCAGATGGGGGCGATGCCTCCGAGCGGGGCTCGCGAGCGTTCGGCGATGGCGCGGCATTCTTCCGGCGTGAACGCGAAGCGCCCTCCGGCGTTGGGGAAAACCGTGATGTCGGCTCCGGCCAGGCGCATGAACGTCGCCAGATACAGCGAATGTTCGATGCCGTGGGAGCGCTCGGCGTACAACGACCCGGAGTACGCGGGATGGGCCATGAACACGGCCTTGCGCTTGGAGGCCAAAGCTCTCATCGTGTCGAGCCCGACGATGGCCGGGCAGATGAGGACGCCTTTGAGGTCGAGACCGAGGACGAAACGGAGGCGGTCCTCCAACTCCTCCTGCGGACAGGACAAGTGGGGGAAGTACAGGCAGTGCGTTTGAGAAACGGCTTCGGCGATTCGAGAGACGCGCGAACGGAACGTCGCGAACGAAGCATCGACGATGTTCTGATCGTCCTTGACGATGTCCCCGCCGCCGCGCGCGAAGGCGGCGGCCGTGTCGGCGAGTTCCTTCTCGGTCGAGCCCATCGGCTTGAGCGCCGTGGCCAGAAGCGGACGGTTGTGGACGCCGAGCAGGTTGCGCAGGCCCTCGACGCCGTAATTCGGCCCGGCGAACGCCGACAGGAACGAGTCCGGAAATCGAACGTCGACGAGCCGAACGTCCGGCCAGATCGACGCGTTCCCGAAAACCAGATTGAGCAGCGCGCCGATGCGCCCGCCCGCGAGCAGGGCGGGGAAAGATATCTCGACGAGAAACTTGGAGCCGGAAGGGGTGATCGCGCCGACGCGACCGACGATTTCTTCGCGGATGCGCCCCGGCAAAGGGAACTCGAAGGGAACCTCGACCGTCTCTTCAAGCGCGATCGCCTGCGCCGTCTTCGCGGCCTCCGCAGACGGGCCGGGAACTTCGTAGACGGCGAGAAGCCGGTCGCTCAGACCGGTCCCGTTGCGACGTTTAGAATTTTCTCGAGCTTCCCTTGCAAAATCTCGACCTGGATCGGCTTGACGATGTAATCCCGTGCGCCCGAATTGAAGGCCGTATTGACGTCCGGAAGCCGGTCGAGGCTCGTGACCATGATGATCGGCAGGCGCTTGAGCATGGGGTCGCTCTTGAAAAGCCGGCAGCCCGCATAGCCGTCCTCGTCCGGCATCTGTACGTCCATGAGGATGAGATCGAAGCGCTTGCTGCGGGCGAGGATGAAGCCCTCTTTGACGGAGGGGGCGCCCTCGCTGTCGTAGCCTAGCCCGTCGAGAATGCCCGCGACGACCATGCGCAGCGAGTCGTCGTCGTCGATGTGAAGGATTTTCTTGCGCACGCTCATATTCGCAATCTTATCATAGCGCGTCGAAAAGAATCTTCACGAACAGTCCCGCGCAGACCAGCGCCACCACCGGGCGGATCAACGCGGCCCCGCGCTTCACCCCGAGATGCGACCCCACCCAATGTCCCAGCACGGAGAGGATGCTCATCGAAAGTCCCACTTTCCAAGAGACGCGGCCGGCCCAAATGAAGGCTCCGAGAGCTCCGACGTTGGAAACGAGGTTCAGGATTTTCGCGCGGGCCGTCGCTCCCAGAAGGTCGTGCCGGCACCAGCGCGCGAAGGCGATGGCGAAGAAGGTTCCGGTGCCGGGACCGAAGAACCCGTCGTAGACGCCGATCGGCAGGGTGACCAGCACGCCGCGGCGCGTGCGCTCGGACGCGGAGAGCCGGTGGCTTTCGTCGGAGGAACCGAAATCTTTCTTGGACCAGACCAGGTACGAGACGATCGGAAGGGCCAAGAGCAGCATCGGCCGGATCCAGGAAGGATCGACGAGCAAAGCGCCGCGCGCCCCGAGCCAGGAACCCAGTAGGGAGGCGGCTATGACCGGCAGGAAATCCTTGATGGAGAATTTCAAAGCGCGGTGATAGCGGGCCGTGGAGACGACCGTGCCGACGCAGGAGGAAAGCTTGTTGGTGCCGAGGGCGAAGGAAGGAGGAAGACCCGCCGCGAGGTAGGCCGGCAAGGTGATGAGCCCGCCGCCGCCGGCCAAGGCGTCGACGATTCCCGCGAAGAACACGCACGCGGCGAGGAAGGCGGTTTCGACGGGGCCGAAGGGCATGGGGGATTATATTTGATATTCTCGCCGCGTAATGGATTGGCTCCTCGGACGAAGGCTGAGAGGGAAATTCAACATGCTGCCGAGCTTCGCGGCGGCGATGTCGTTTTATTTCCTGGTCTCCTTGGTGCCCTTTTTGATCGTGGTGTCGAAGGGTGTGGCCGCGGTCTTCTCGGCGAATTTGACGCCGGACCTGATCGCGTTTTTGAGGGATGTGCTGCCGCCCGAGAGCCGGCTGAGGCCGGACGCGCTCGTCACCACGGTTCAGGGAGGAGGCTCCCATGGACTGGCCGCGGCGGGAACCTTGCTTGCGGTATGGACGGCGTCGAGCGGGCTCAACGAGATGACGCGCGCCGTGCATTTTATTTTTTCGGATCCCGAGCGCCCGCATCCGGGAGGCTGGACGAGGAGAGGGAAGGCCTTCGTCGTGCTCGCGATCTGGGTCGCGGCCATCGGGCTGGGGGCGGTGGCGTTCGTGATTTTGCCGATGGCGCAGGGAGCGCTCGTGAAGGCCGGAGGAGGAAGACTGCTGCCGAGGGCTTTCGCCTCGGCCGTGCGCTACCCCGTCGCGTTCGCGGCGCTGTTCGCGGCGTTCGCGACGACTTACGTTTACGTGCCGCAGAAAAGTCCGTCGTGGAGCGCGGCGGCGCAGGGCGCGTTGGTGGCGGCCGCGGCCTGGTCGGGGGTTTCGCTGCTGTTTTCCTACCTGCTGCCGAAGGTGTGGCACGTGAGCCTGTTCAGCGGCGCGCTGGGCTCGGTGCTCGCGATTTTGATCTGGGCTTATTGCGGAGCGTGGGGCGTGCTGTTCGGCGCGGCGTGGACCGTGCGCGCCGACGAGCGGTAGCCCGCCGCCCAAACGGCGGCCGACGCGACGAGCCCAGGGTACATCGGTTCGACGCCGAGCGGCGGCTCCCCTCTGAGACGCGCGGCGACCACCCAGCCCATCGAAATCAGCCAGCCCGAGGCCGAAGACAAAGCCGCCCAGCCGCCCGACACGCGCAACGAAGGGAGGTAAACCCCGAGCATGGGAAGAAGCAAGCCCGGGATCGCCGCGCTGCCCACCGCGTACCACAGGCCGACGACCGACGGAACGAGCCGCGACAGGAGGAAGGAGAGGGCCATCGTCGCGATCAACCCCGTTCGAATATTGTTTTTGCCGAGACAGGCCGCGGCGAGAAGGGACGTGCCCTGCAGAGCCGCGAACAGCGAGGCCGAAACGCCCGCGAAGAACAGACCGCGCGCGACGGGAGGCATCACCGAGTCGGCAAGTAATGGGAAGGCCATGGTCGGATTCGCCATCACGGGCACGGCCGCGCGGGCGTACAGGCCGGCCGTCGTCGTGAGCAGGTCGAAGAGCGCCCAGAAGCCGATCGAGATGAGGATGCCGCGGCGCGCGACGTCGGGCGTTTCGGCGGCGGCGCAGCGCTGGTGGAAGGACGGATCGACGATCGTCCAGACCGCGATCAGCCACCAACCGATGAGTTTTGCGGGACTCAACCCGCCGGTCCAGCTCATATGTCCGGCGGGAAGGCGAGCGGCGATCGCGACCGGGCTGCCGACGGCATGCCACGCGAAAGGAATGATGAGGGCGAAGCCCGCGAACATCACGACGAACTGGAGACGGTTGGCGGACGCGTCGGAGCGCAGGCCGCCGCGCCAGATGACGGCCAGAGCGAAGACTCCGGCCAAGGCGGAGGCGAGAGCGACGGGAATTCCTGTGAGATGGCCGAGTAATGAGCCCGCCATGAGAAGCTCGTCGGCAGGACTGGCTAGAATAAAAACCAGTATGGCGCCGAGCATGGCCATTTGTTTTCCATAAGTGACTTCGAGATGATCGGGGATGGTCAGGCCGGGCGTCACGCGGACCTTTCCGGCGAGGAAGAACGCGTAGAGTCCCGCGAAGACGTAATAGGGGAGGGCCATCACCGTCCAGTTGGAGAGGCCTGCGCTCCAGGTGAACTCGCCTATGCCGAGCACGCCGCCGTAAAACGTGGGGACGAGCGTCGCGACGAACACGGGCAAGGTGAGGGCGCGGCCGGCGAGGATCCAGCCTTCGGCGTCTTCTTCCCGGCGCGCGCGCGCGCCGAGGGCGAGGCAGGCGGCGAGGAAGCCGGCGACGAGGAGGGCGTCGATCACCCGGGTATGATAGCTACTTGAGGGCGCGGGCGACGTCGGCGAGGAGCTCTTTCGACAGGTCGCCCATCAGGATGTAGTGGCGGCCGCCGGCGTCGAGCTTGAGGACCTTGCCCCCGCGCGAGGCGGACAGCGCTCCGGGAAAGCCGGTGCCGGTCTCGAGCAGGCCCGACTTCGGGAGCTTCACGGGGCGCTCGGTCTCGAAGACGGAGAGGACGGTGAGGCCGTCGGTGTAGCGCGCGTGGGCCGCGCGGCTGCGGCCGACTTTGACGACGTCGGCGCTTTCGAAACTGAAGCCGCCGGGCAGGGATTTCGGCAGGCGCGAGTCGCGGCCGGTTTCCTTGGCGAGCTGCTCGAGCGTCATGAAGTCGGGAGCCAACGCGGAAGCGGCGATCGCCGTCGCGGTCGAGCCGCCGAGATGGAACAAGGCGGGGTCCTGGGCCTTGCCCGGCTCGAAGGAAGTGAAGGAGGCCTGGCTCGCGTAGGCGCGGCGGGGAAGGTAGCGCTTCACGCGCAGGACGATCTTGGTTTCCTGGTCGACGGCCATCGACTGCCAGGCCTTGCCCTTGAGCTTGGGCTCGAGCGTGAGCAGCCACACCGGCCGGCCGGCGACCTTGTCCGCGGTGCCGACCGAGAGCTCGTAGTTCGAGAGGAGGAGCTCGCGCTCGCGTTCGGGCGTCATGACCTTCTCATAGCTGCGCACGGCGTCGCCGACGACGACCTTGCCGTCGCGCGAGACGCTTTCGAATTCCCCGTCGCTCACCGAGACGCGCGCGACGCGGCCGTCGGGCGCGAGGAATTCGCGGCGGATATTCCCGGGAGGGGAAAAGTGCACGTGCATTTCCTCGGCGCGGGTCTGCCTGCCGTACCACTGCGTGACCATGACCTTGCCCTGATATTGAATGGCGGGCGTCGCCAGGGCCTGCTGCAGGAGTTCATCGGCGGCGGGCATGGCGCGGGCCGGGGCGCCCAGAAGGAGGGCGGCCAAGGCCGTCGCGGCTCTATTCGTAATCGGGCGCATCGCCGAGGTCGCTCAGCTGGTCGGAGTAGTTGGAGGCGACGAGGTTGTCCTCGGGAACGAGCGCTTCGGCGCTGTAGCGCGCGTGGGCGGCGAGCAGGGGCTCGAGCGGAATCTCGTCGAGGGTCGCGGCGGAGCGCAGCCACAGCGACACGGCGAACGTCGCCAACGCGAGCGCGCCGGCGGGAGCCCAGATGACGGGCCGGGTGAAGGCCGCGTACCAGGGGGCGGCGGCGCCTTCGACGAAGCGGCGCTCGAGCGCGAGGGCGAGGTCGGCGGGCATGGCCTTGCGCGGGGCGGCGGACAAGGCGAGCTTCATGTGGCGCAGGCTGTCGAGCTCGGCGCGGCAGTCCGCGCAGGAGGACATGTGCAGCTCGACGCGCGCTCGGGGCTCGGGAGAAAGCGCTCCGTCCAAATAGGCCGACAGTTCGGGGCCGTCCGCGTGTCCGTTCATGATCGTCTTCCTCCGCGTTTCTCGAGCTCTTCGTACGCTTGGCGCGCCAGCAGCCTTCCCTGGTGAATCCGGGACCTCACCGTCCCGACCGGCACGTCCATGATGCGGGCGATCTCGTCGTACGACATCCCTTCCACGTCGCACAGCACGATCGCCGCCTTGTAATGCGCCGGAAGCCTTTCGAGCGCGAGCTGCACCATGTCGATGCTCTCGCGCCGGATCAGCTCGTCCGGGGCCGTCAAATCCGCAGCATGAAGGACGTCGTTCCAGCTCCCGTCTTCGACCGGGGCCGGCGCGTCGAGCGACACCGTGCTGCGGTGCGCCAGGCGGCGAACCCCGTCCAGAAAAACGTTGTGCAGGATGCGAAGGAGCCACGAGTCGAAAGCGCGCGCCCGGTCGTAGGAGCCGCTATGCTCCAGGGCCCGGGCGAAGGCCTCCTGAACGAGGTCCCGCGCGTCCTGCTCGTTGCCGGCCAGGCGGTAGGCGAAGTTGTAGGCCTTATCGCCCGTTTGCCGCAAAAGGCCGGCGAACTCCTCGGCTCGCATCTTGTTCATTAATATTACGTTCGGGAGCGCGAAAGGTTCGCGCTAATGATTGACGCTGATGCGCCGCCGCGCCGCCGCCCGGCGCAGGCCGAGGGCGACCAAGGTTTCGACGAGGCGCGTCGTGGGCACCCCGGACTCGCGCCAAAGCCGCGGATACATGCTCGCGGGCGTGAATCCTGGCAGGGTGTTCGGTTCGTTAAAGTAAACCGCGCCCGTGGTCTTGTGCACGAAGAAGTCCGCGCGCGCCAGGCCGTACAGGTCCAGCGCGCGGAACGCCGCGAGCGCCACCGCGCGAACGCGCGCGGTGACCATAGCCGGAATCCGAGCGGGAATCTCGAAGCTCGCGCCGTTGGGATTGAGGTACTTCGCGTTGTAGTCGTAATACTCGGCGTTCGGTTTGATCTCGGCGCACACCGAGGCGCGCAGCGACATTTTGCCGCGCGGCGCCCAGGGGTCGCCGAGCACCGCGGTCTCGATCTCGCGGATCGGCAGGCCTTTCTCGATGAGCGCCTTGTCGTCGTAGCGCAGGGCCTCGCGCAATGCGGCCGCGATTTTGGCCGGTGACTTGACCTTCACGACGCCGACCGAAGAGCCCATGCGCGCCGGCTTGACGAAGACGGGATAGCCGAGCTTCTTGGCCGCGGCGGCGGCCTCGGCGGGCGTGCGCGCGACGGCCCATGGCACCTGCGGGATGCCGGCGGAGGCGCAGACGCGTTTGGTCGCCTCCTTATCCATGCCGGCCGCCGAGCCGAGAACGCCGCAGCCGACATAGGCGACGCCGGTGAGCTCCATAAGTCCCTGGATCGTGCCGTCTTCGCCCATCGGGCCGTGCAGGACGGGGAACACGCAGTCCCTGCGGCCCAGAGAGTTGAGCAGCTTCCACGGGTCCACGCGGCGCGAGCCCGCGCGCAGGCGCGTCAGCGCGGCGCCACCTCGGTGCAGATCGGCGGGCCTCTCGCGCAGCAGCTTCGCCGCCGCGACCTCGGCCCACCCGCCGTCGGCGCCGATGTGCACGAGCCGGACGCGGAACTTGCGCGGGACATGTGCGACGACGCATTGCGCCGAGACGAGGGACACCAGACGTTCCGCGGATTTTCCGCCGCACAGCACCAGAACCGTGGGCTTCATTTCGCGGGCGAGGCGAGGGCCTTGGCGACCTTCCCGAGCAAAGCCGGGAAGCTCAGCGGCTTGAGGATGTAGTCGTCGGCGCCGGCGTTGAAGGCCTCGTCGATTTCCTTCGTCACGCTCGACGCGGTGCACATCAGGACCTTCATCGTCTTGGTCTTGGGGTTCTGCCGGATGAGCTGGACGACCTCGATGCCGGTCATGCCGGGCATGTTGCGGTCGACGATGGCGAGATCGATCGTCTTCTTGCGCATGAGCTCGAAGGCCTCGGAGCCGTTGGCGGCCAACTCGAACTCGTGGCCCTGGGGCGTGAGGACTTCCTTTATCAGGTCGCGGATGAACTCCTCGTCGTCGACGATCAGGATTCGTGCCATGGGGTCAGGCGATGTTGGTGCCGAGCAGATGAAGAACTTTCTTCACGAAGGCGTTCTTCTCGAAGGGCTTGAGCATCACGTCGTCGGCGCCGGCTTCCTTGGCGCGCGCGAGCGCGTCGGAGTAGCCCGTGAGCACCATGACCGGCGGGCGCTTCTCCTTGGGCAGGCGCTTGAGCCGCGAGAGCACCTCGAAGCCGTCCATGCCGGGCATCATCACGTCGAGGATGACGAGGCTCGGCAGGTCCTCCTCGATGCGCTCGAGAGCCTCGAAGCCGGAGTGCGCGGTCACGATCGAGAGATTGCGGCTGACGCTGGCGAGGAACAGCATCAGGACCTCGATGAGGTCGGGGTTGTCCTCGACGATGAGGATGCGCTTCTTGCGCACGTTCTGCGAGCCGTCCACGACGACGGGGGCCGCGTCCTTCGTCGAGACCGGCACCTCGAGACGGGCGGTCGTGCCGCGGCCGGAGCCTTCGCTCTCGACCCAGATGCGTCCGCCGATCGCCTCGATGAGCTGCTTCGACAACGGCAGGCCGAGGCCGAGGCCGGGATACTCGCGCGTCGGGCCCTGGTTCGCGGCCGAGAAGGTGTCGAAGATATGCGGCAGAACCTCCGGCGGAATGCCGGGGCCCGCGTCCGTGACCGCCAAGCGGGCCCGGCCTTTCTCGACCGACACCTTGACCGTCAGAGCGCCTTCCGCCGGGCTGAACTTGCAGGCGTTGGAGAGCAGGTTGTCGATCACTTCGCCGAGCTCGTCCTCGACGGCCATGACCCAAATCTCGCTTTTCGGGTAGGCGGTCTCGAGCTTCAGCTTGCGCCGCCGGATCTCGCGTCCGGCCTTCTCGACCTGCGCGGCGACGAGCTTTCCGAGCTCGACGGGCTTGAGCAGCAGCTGCTTGCGGCCCTCGTGGACCTCGCGGATGCTCAGGATGTTGTTGAGCGTCGCCATCAGCCCTTCGGCGCGGTCGATGATCGAGCCGAGCGCCTTCTGCTGGGCGTCGGTGAGGGTCCCAAGGCTGCCGTCGCGCATCGTGTTCGCGTAGCCGATGACGACCGTCAAAGGGGTGCGGAGCTCGTGCGAGACGTTGGCGATGAACTCGTTCTTCATCTGGTTGACCTGGCGCAGCTCCATGTTCTGGTTGACCAGGTCGCGGATCTCGATGACGCGGCGCAGGAGCTGGTTCAGGTCGGTTTGGCGCAGGTCCTTTTGCGTGATGTAGTCCATCGCGCCCTTCTTCATGGCGGCGACGGCCACCTGCTCGCTGCCCGCCGCCGTCGTCATCACGACGGCCGTTTTCGGGTGGTGCTGGCGGATCTTTTCGAGAATGTCCAGGCCGTCGGTGGGGGGGAGGCGGTAGTCGAGGAAGACCAGGTCGTAGGGGGTTTCCTTGAGCTTGTTGAGGGCCTCGTCTCCGTCGCCCGCGGTGCTCACCTTCAGGGTCACGCCCGACAGCTTCTCGAGCTCCCCCTTGAGGATGGAACGGGCGTCGGGTTCGTCATCGACGACGAGCACGGAGAAGGCCAGTTCGATCGTGGTCGGCACGTGCGCATTGTAGCAGACGAATCCGAAGCCGTCCACCCCGACGCTCCCTTTCCTTGATAAGACCCCGGCCTTAAAGGTAAAATGCCTCTCTGATGTCCCCTCAAACCGCCGTTCACCCCGCCTTGAGCAAGGTTCTGCTCGATGAAGCGACGCTCGCCGCCCGGATCCGGGAGCTCGGCGCCCAGATCACCCGCGACTACGCGGGCAAGCGCCTGCTCGTCGTCGGCGTGCTCAAGGGCTCGGTGATCTTCATGGCCGACCTCCTGCGCGCGCTCGGCCCGGAGGTGGACGTCGAGACCGATTTCGTGGCCGTGTCCTCGTACTCGGGCAAGGCCTCGACCGGAGCGATCCGGACCCTTCTCGATCTGCGCCACAGCCCCGAGGGCAAGGACTTGCTCCTCGTCGAGGACATCGTCGACACCGGGCTGACCTTGACCTCGCTCACCGAAACCTTGCGCGCCCACCGGCCGGCCTCGCTCGAGGTGTGCACCTTGCTCGACAAGCCGGACTGCCGGAAAACCCCCTTTCAGCCGAAATACACGGGATTCAAGATCCCCAACGAGTTCGTCGTGGGCTTCGGCCTGGACTACGACGAGCGCTATCGGCAGCTGCCGTGCGTCGGAGTATTGAGGACTTAGTGGACAACAAGAATTTGAAGCAACTCGTGATTTGGGGACTCGGCTTTCTGTTCCTGCTGACTTTGTTCAACGGCGTGAAAACCGTGCCGCTCGAATCGGAGATCCCGTACTCCGAGTTCAAGGCCCGCCTGCGCGAGGGCGCGATCACCGAGGTGCGCATGCGCCCCGATCTGATCAGCGGCGACTACCGCGACGCGAAGGGTTCCACGCAGCACTTCCGCACCTTGCCCCTGCCGGATCCGAAGCTCGTCGAGGACCTGGAGACGCACAAGGTCCTCAATTTCCAGGGCGAGCGCGACCGCAGCGGCATGTACGCCGTGGCGCTGAACTTGGGCGGCATCGTCCTGTTGTTCTTCCTCTGGTGGTTCTTCGTGATCCGCCAGGTCCAGGTCGGCGGCAAGCAGGCGCTGTCCTTCGGACGCTCGAAGGCCAAGCTCGTCGATGAGAAGAAGAAAAAGACGACCTTCGCCGACGTCGCCGGCTGCGAGGAGTCCAAGGAAGAACTGCGCGAAGTCGTGGACTTCCTCAAGACCCCGGAGAAGTTCCAGAAGCTCGGCGGCAAGATGCCCCGCGGCGTCCTGCTCTACGGCCCGCCCGGCACGGGCAAGACCTTGCTCGCCCGCGCCGTCGCCGGCGAGGCCGGCGTGCCCTTCTTCTCCGCGTCCGCGTCCGAATTCGTCGAGATGTTCGTCGGCGTCGGCGCCTCGCGCGTGCGCGACCTCTTCGAGCAGGCCAAGAAGGCCGCGCCCGCCGTCATCTTCATCGACGAGCTCGACGCCGTGGGCCGGGCCCGTTTCGCGGGCATCGGCGGCGGCCACGACGAGCGCGAGCAGACCCTCAACCAGCTCCTCGTCGAGCTCGACGGCTTCGAGCAGAACCAGGGCATCATCCTCATCGCCGCGACCAACCGCCCCGACGTGATCGACCCGGCGCTCCTGCGCCCCGGCCGCTTCGACCGCCAGGTCGGCGTGCCCGCCCCCGACCTCAAGGGGCGCGAGGCGATCCTCAAGGTCCACGCTCAGATCGTGAAGATGAACGTCGACGCCGACCTGCTCGTCATCGCGCGCCGCACGCCGGGATTTACCGGCGCGGACCTCGCCAACGTCATCAACGAAGGCGCCTTGCTCGCCGCGCGCAAGAACAAGGAGTCCGTCGGTATCGCCGATCTTGAGGAAGCCATCGAACGCGTCATGGCGGGGCCCCAGAAGCGCTCGAACATCATGTCGGACCGGGAGAAGAAGATCGTTTCCTATCACGAGTGCGGCCACACCCTCGTCGCCAAGATGCTCCCCGGCACCGACCCCGTGCACAAGGTCTCGATCCTCTCGCGCGGCTTCGCGCTCGGCTACACGCTCCAGCTTCCGTTGGAGGACAAATATCTCACCTCCCGCATCGACATCACCAACCGCCTCGCGATCCTGCTCGGCGGCCGCGCGGCCGAGGAGTTGGCCTTCAACGAGATCACGACGGGCGCCTCCGACGACCTGTCGAAGGCCACCGCCTACGCCACGCGCATGGTCACCGAGTTCGGTATGAGCGACCTGGTCGGCCCGTTGTCCCTGAAGAAGCCCGACCAGGAGATGTTCATGGGCCGCGACCTGAATAAAGGCGGCGCTTTCTCCGAACGCACCATGCAGCTCGTCGACGAGGAGGTCAAGCGCCTCGTGACCGACGCGCAGGCGAAGGCGCGGGAAATCCTGGCGAAGAACAAGAAGGCGTTGGATCAGCTGGCGCAGAGCTTGTTCGACCGCGAGGTGTTGAGCGGCGACGATGTGGATACGATTCTCGCGGCGGCCCGCGCGTAAGATCGTGAACAAGACGATGACCCGTCCCGAACAGGCGGTTGGAATCGCGAAGCGATTCCAAAAGCCGTTGATCATGGGAATCGTCAATTGCACGCCCGATTCGTTTCATGAGGCCAGTCGCTCTGAGACGAAAGAATCGGCTATCGAACGGGCAATGAGGCTCGTTGACGAGGGCGCGGACATTCTTGATATCGGGGGCCAGTCCACGCGTCCCCAATCCGTTGCCGTTAATTATGAAACGGAGCGCGCGCGAGTCATTCCGGTGCTGGCGGCCTTGTCAAAGCAGGTCAAGGTTCAGCTTTCTATCGACACCGACAAGGCCGCGATCGCCAATGAGGCATTGGACGTCGGCGCAACGATCGTTAACGACGTTACCGCCATGCGCGCAGATCAAGGCATGTTGAAGGTCGCCCTGCGCGCTAAACAAATCGTGCTGATGCATATGCTCGGTAACCCAGGCACGATGCAAGTTAATCCGAGTTACAAGGATTGTTTCGATGAGGTCTCCCGGTTCCTGCAGGAACGCCTCAATACGTTTCTGGCGGCCGGAGGCCGCAAGGATCAGGTCTGGATCGACCCGGGCATCGGCTTCGGCAAAAATCTCGACCATAATCTGGAGCTCATCCGGCGCGTCCCCGAGTTCTCCGCTATCGCTCCGGTTCTGTTGGGCGTTTCAAGAAAATCCTTCCTCTCCAAAATTTCTCCCGACAAAGGCCCGCAGGATCGCATCGCCGGTTCCCTCGCCGTCGCCTCCTGGGCCGCTCTCAACGGCGTCAAAATTTTGCGCGTTCACGACGTCGCCGAAACCCGTCGCGTCATCGACACCTTGGCCGCGGTGAACCCATGAGCGGCAAGCTGTTCGGCACCGACGGTGTGCGCGGCATCCCCGGCGAGGGCCCGCTCAAGCCCGAGGCCGTGCGCTCGCTGGCCTACCACGCCGCCAAGGTCCTCCTTGAGCGCCAAGGCGTCAAGATCAACGGCTCCGCCCCGCTCATCGCCGTCGGCCGCGATACCCGCAACTCCGGTCCCGCTCTCCTTCGAGCGTTGCTCTCCGGTTTCTCCGCCGCCGGCGTGCGCGCCGTCGACCTCGGTATTATTCCCACACCCGCGGTCTCGTATCTGGCGCCCCGATTGGGCTGTTTCGCGGGCGCCGTCATCTCCGCCAGCCACAACCCGGCCGAGTACAACGGCCTCAAGTTCTTCGACGCCCTCGGCTTCAAGATCCCGGTCGCGCTCGAGGACGAGATCGAAAAACGCATGCTTCGCCGCGCTCCGCCCGCTTTGCCCAAGCCGGCGTTCGCCGCCGCCGACCGCGGCGCGATCTACCTGGATTTCTTGAAGAGCGCCTTTCCGGCGACGCTCGACCTGTCCGGCGTCAAGCTCGTCGTGGACTGCGCCAACGGCGCGGCCGCGGCCTTCGCGCCCAAGCTGTTCGCGGAGCTCGGCGCCGAGGTGTTCACGATCGGCGTCAAGCCCAACGGCCGCAACATCAACGCGGGCTGCGGCGCGACCGCGACCGAGGCGCTGCAGAAGGAAGTGCGCCGGCGCCGCGCCGACGCCGGCGTGGCGCTCGACGGCGACGCGGACCGCGCTTTGATCTGCGACGAGACGGGGCGCCTGCTCGACGGCGACGCCCTCATCGGCGCGGCCGCGGTGCGTCTGCTCGCGCGCGGCGGCCTGCGCGGAAGCAAGGTCGCCTTAACCGTGATGTCGAACTACGGGCTCCTCGGCTTCCTGCGCGAGCGCGGCGTGTCCGTGGTGACGACTCCCGTCGGCGACCGCTGGGTGACCGAGGCCATCGAGAAAGAAGGCCTGAGCCTGGGCGGCGAGAACTCCGGCCATCTCGTCTTCCGCGACTACGCCCCGACCGGCGACGGCATGCTCACCGCTTTGCAGACCCTGGCCGCCTGGCGCGAGTCCGGAAAGCCCATGAGCGCGCTCGGCAAGCTCTACAAGCCCACGCCGCAGACCCTCAAGGCGATCCACGTGAAGGGCAAGCCGCCCATCGCGCTGATGAAGGCGACCGGAGCCGCCATCGCGGCCGCGGAGAAGAAGCTCGCCGGCCGCGGGCGCGTGTTCGTGCGCTACTCGGGCACCGAGCCGGTCCTGCGCGTTCTCGTCGAGGGGCCCAGCGCCCCGGAGAACAAGCACCTGGCCGAATCGATCGCGAAAGTTTATCTGACGGAGACGGGTAACGAGGAGAAACACCGATGAAGACGGAGCAGAAGCTGAAGCTGGGCGTGAACATCGACCATATCGCGACGTTGCGACAAGCTCGCCTCGATATCGATCCCGATCCCGTGCAGGCCGCCCAGGTCGCGCGCCAATCCGGCGCGGACATCATCGTCTGCCATCTCCGCCGCGACCGCCGCCACATGCAGGACGCGGATATTCAAAAGCTCTGCCGCCTCAAGGGCGAGACCCACGTCGAGCTCAGCGACGATCCCAAGATCATCGCCGCGGTGCTCAAGGCCCGGCCGACCTCGGTGTGCCTCGTGCCCGAGCGCCCCGGAGAGGTGTCGACCGAAGGCGGGCTCGACATCGCCCGCAACGGCAAGTCGCTCGCGAAGACCGTCGCCAAGCTCAAGAAGGCCGGCGTCGAGGTGAGCCTCTTCGTGGCGCCCGAGGCGCCCGCCGTGCGCGCCGCCCGCAATATCGGCGCCGACATCATCGAGCTCGACACCAGCGACTACGCCAAGGCGCACTCCAAGCCCAAGCAGAAGCTCGAGCTCGAGCGCCTGGAGCTCGCCGCGTACATGTCCTGGGAGATGGGCATTATCGTCCACGCGGGGCACGGCCTCGATTACCACAACGTGGCCCCCGTCGCCCGCATCCCGCACATGTCCGCTCTCAACATCGGCTTCTCGATCGTCGCGCGCTCCGTGTTCGTGGGCCTCAAGAGCGCCGTCTCCGAGATGCGGCGCGCCATCGATTAGCTATGTGCGGCATAGTCGGCTACGTCGGGCCTAAGCAAGCCGTGCCCCTGCTCATGGAGGGCCTCAAGCGCCTCGAGTACCGTGGCTACGACTCCTCGGGCCTGGCTTCGATCGTCGACGGCGTCATCGAGCGCCGCCGCGCGCAAGGCAAGCTGACGAATCTCGAGAAAGTCATCGCGGCGAGCCCGCTCACGGGCTCGGTGGCTCTGGGCCACACGCGCTGGGCCACGCACGGAAAGCCGTCCGAATCCAATTCGCACCCCCACACCGATCCGACCGGCACCGTCGCCGTCATCCACAACGGCATCATCGAGAATTATCTGGAGCTGAAGGACCGGCTCATCTCCGCGGGGGCCAAGTTCGAATCCGAGACCGACACCGAGGTGCTCGCGCACCTCATCGCCGAGAAGATCAAACTCCTGGGCACTACGCCGAAGGGCGACATGACCGAGCCGCTTCTCTTCGAGGCCGTCCGCCGCGCGCTCGGCGACGTCCGCGGCGCCTACGCCGTCGCCGTGCTCTGGTCCAAGGCCCCGGGCGTCATCATCGCGGCCAAGACCGCCTCGCCGCTCATCATCGGGCTCGGCGACGGCGAGACTTTTCTCGGATCCGATGTCCCGGCCTTTCTTGCCTATACCCGCAAGGCCGTGTTCCTCGACGACGGCGAGATGGCCGTGCTCAAGAAGACAGGGGCGACCTTCTTCAACCTCGCCGGCAAAAAGATCGTCAAGACTCCGGTCAACATCACCTGGGACCGCACGATGGCGGAGAAGTCCGGCTACCGTCACTTCATGCTCAAGGAGATCCACGATCAGCCTTCCTCGTGCGAGGACACGATGCGCGGCCGATTCTTCCCGCTCAAGGGCGTGCTCGAGCGCGAGTGCGGGATGAACGCGGACATCCTGAAAAAGATCCGCACCGTCCAGATGATCGCCTGCGGCACCGCGTACCACTCGTGCCTCGTTGGGCAATATTGGTTCGAATCCCTCATCGGCGTTCCGACGCGGGTTGAGACCGCCTCCGAGTTCCGCTACCGCGAGAACACGGTCGGTCCGGATGATCTCGTGATCGCCGTCTCCCAGTCGGGCGAGACGGCCGACACCTTGGCCGCCGTGAAGATCGCCAAGGAGAAGGGCGCGAAGGTCCTCGCGATCTGCAACACGGTCGGCTCCGCGCTGACGCGCTCCGCCGATTGGACGATGTACACGCACTGCGGCCCCGAGCTCGGCGTGGCCTCGACCAAGGCGTTTATCGGCCAGCTCACCGCCCTGGCCGTCGTCACGCTCCACGCCGCGATCGGCCGCGGCAAGATGACCGAAGCCGAGGGCCGCGCCTTCGTCGACGACCTCGTGAAGGTCCCCGGCTGGATCCGCGCCGCCATCAAGCTCGACGCCCAAATCCTCGCGGTGGCGAAGAAGTTCTTTAAGAAGGAGCACTTTCTCTTCATCGGCCGCTACGTCAACTACCCGATCGCGCTCGAGGCGGCGCTCAAGCTCAAGGAGATCTCCTACATCCACGCCGAGGGCTACCCCGCCGGCGAGTTGAAGCACGGTCCGATCGCTTTGATCGATACCGAGATGCCCGTCGTCGTCATCGCGACCCAGTCGCGCGTCCTCGAGAAGACTTTGTCGAGCCTCGAAGAGGTCAAGGCGCGCGGCGCCCAGGTGATCGTCGTGGCCACCGAGGGCGTGGGCGAGTTCCGCGACTGCGAGGCCGTCCTGCGCCTGCCGCCGATGCCGGAGCTGCTGTCGCCGATCGTCAACATCATCCCTCTTCAGCTGCTGGCGTATCACGTGGCGGACCTCCGAGGTTGCGATGTCGATCAGCCGAGAAATCTGGCGAAAAGCGTCACGGTTGAGTAAGCGCTACGCTCCGGTCGCCGCCGGCGCGGCGCTGTTCGGCGCGTTCGCCGTCACCGTCCCGTGGAACCAGGCCCTCGCTCACCTGCGCGAGCGCAGCGACGAGCGCGCGGCTCTGGCCCCGTTCCTCGCCGAGGCCAAGCTCAAGCCCCTGACCTATCCCGAGGTCGTCGTCTCTCACCCGGCCTACCTCCACAAGCTCGTTTACTGGGACGTGACGATCCGGTCCTCGACCTCTTCGTTCGCCGCCGGACGTCCCGCCTGGCCCGTCGTGTGGACCAATCCGGAACGCCTCCCCGAAGGGCTGTATCATCAGACCTCCGTCGTCGCGCGCATCGACAACGTCCTCAACGACGCCGTCTATCTCGAATACGTGGGGAAGCCGTGATGGAGCTCGGCGTCGACCTCGTCGAGATCGGCCGCATCAAGGCGCTCGCGCGGCGCAACCCGAAGTTCCTGACGCGCGTGTTCTCGAAGGCCGAGATCGCGTACTGCAAGGCCAAGAAGAACCCGTGGCCGCACTTCGCCGTGCGCTTCGCCGCCAAGGAAGCCGTGTACAAGGCGCTGGGCAAGGCCGAGGTCCCGCTCACCGCGATCTCGGTGCACCGCGGCAAGGACGGGCGCCCGTCGGTCAAGATCAAGGGCAAGCCCGTGCGCGGCCTCAAGCTCGCGCTGTCCCACGGCCGCGACCACGCGGTCGCCTTCGCCACCAAGCTGTGATCGAGACGGTCCGTCTCACGGGACCTCAAAGCGGGCCGACGGTCCTCATTCTGGGCGGCGTGCACGGCGAGGAAAAGCCCGGCTGGATGTCGGTCGAGCGTCTCATCGCCTCGGGCCCGAAGCTTGAGCGCGGGACCGCGCTCCTCACCCCGCGCGTCAACGCGCTCGCCGTGTCTCGCGGCCTCCACCATATCGACGAAAACCTCAACCGCATCGTGCGCCGTCACGAATCGCCGCGCACGCACGAGCAAAAGCTGGCCAACGAGTTGATCGCGCTGATCGACTCGGCCGACGTGGTGCTCGACATGCACGGCGCGCCCGCGCCCACCGTGCCCTTCGCCTTTCTCGACGACGAAGCCGCCCCGAACAAGGCTTGGGCCGAGGCCCTTGGCTGCGACTGGCTGATCACCGGCTGGCCGGCTCTCTACGAACACGCCGGCACGATGACGAGCACGGAGTACGCCCAAAGCCGAGGTAAGCGTGATCTGACGATTGAGGTCGGCTGCAACACCGACGAGTCGTCCGCCGCGCGCGGCGTGGAGTTCGGTTTGCGGACCTTGGCGCATTTCGGACTGATCGGCCGGAGGCCCGCGCCAAAGAAGCCGGGGATTCTTCGCATGCGCCGCCTGATCCTGCGCGAGGAGGCCGGCCGCTTCGTCCGGCCATGGGCCAACTTCCACCGCGTCGCGAAGGGCGAGCTCATCGCCCGCTACGATAACGGAAACGAAATTCGCGCCGACGAGGACTCGTATATCGTCATGCCGTTCGCAGACGCACCGGTCGGCGCCGAGTGGCTGTACCTCGCCGTTTAAGGTTCCCCGGGCCATCGAGGCTGAAGTTATCCCTCGCGCTTCCAACGTTGGAAACGCGGGGGATAACTCTCCCTATGAATTGGGGGGACGGTCAGGGCCTGGTCCAGGTCGGTTCCGCCTACTCCCGGAAGTATGGCAGGAATAGAGCCTGCCAGGGCCAAAAAGGCCGCAAATAGGCGTCGAATCTTCTCCGGGGGGGCGTTGATTTAACCGCCCCGGCCTGTTAATCTATCAGGACATGGCCCGCACACTCGTTTTAAACAGGAGCTTTCGAGCCGTCGCGGTCGCCGATTGGCGGCGCGCGGTGACCTTGGTGTACATGGGCCTGGCCGAGGCTCTCGACGAGCAATTGACCCCCTACGATTTCCAGGCCTGGGTGGCGGCCTCCACCAACTGGGTGGAGTTGCCGGCCGGCTTCGTGAGCTCGCCCAACATGCGTTTCGCCGTGCCCGAGGTGATACGGCTCGTGCGCTACGACCGGATCCCGCATCGCGAGGTCGCCTTCACGCGCCACAACGTCTTCGCCCGGGACCGCTACCGCTGCGCCTACTGCGGCAAGCGCAAGGGCAGCGACGAGCTCGACCTGGATCATGTGGTGCCGCGCTCGCGCGACGGGTCCAACGAGTGGACCAACGTGGTGACCTCCTGTCGGCCGTGCAATTTGAGGAAGGCCGACCGCCTGCCCGACGAGGCGGGGATGCCGCTCAAGACGCATCCCGAGAGGCCGCGCTGGACCTTGATGGGGAGCCTGGTACCGCATCCGCGCGCGCACATTCCCGAGAGCTGGAAGAAGCTCCTGTCGCAAGAAACGCGGTGAGCGCCAAGCCTCTGTCGAAGGAGGAGCTGCGCGGCGCCCTCGTCGCGCGCGAACTCGACGATCATAAAGGAACGTTCGGGCATGTCTTGGTCGCGGCCGGATCTCGGGGAATGGCGGGCGCGGCGATCCTCGCCGCTCGGGGCGCCCTGCGCTCCGGCGCGGGCCTCGTGTCGGTCGCGGTGCCCGCCGGCATCGCCGCGACGGTGGCGGGCGCGGTCCCGTCGGCGATGACCGTCGCTTTACCGGAAAATACGGCGGGGGCGTTCCGCGCGGAAGGCGTGGACCGGCTGAAGGAATACGCCAAGGAGCGGCGCGTGACGTCTTTGGCGATCGGCCCCGGCCTGACGACGCATGCCGACGCCGCGCGCTTCGTTCTACTGACTTTGTCGGGCCTGCCGGTCCCGGCCGTCGTGGACGCGGACGCGTTGAATAATTTGGCCCAGCAGGAGCTCGACGGCGTCGTGCAGATGCTCAAGGCGCGCAAGCAGCCCTGCGTGTTCACTCCGCATCCGGCGGAGGCCGCCCGGCTCTTGGGGATGAAGAAGACCGACGTCGAATCCTCGCGCCAGAAGTGCGCCGAGAAGCTGGCCCGCTCGTTCGGCGGCGTCGCCTTGCTCAAAGGGCGCAAGACCTTGATCTCCTCCGGCGCGCGCACCGTCGTCAATATGACGGGCGGTCCCGGCCTGGCCAAGGCCGGAGCCGGCGACGTGCTGACCGGCCTCATCGCGGGCCTGTGGGCGCAGATGCTCGCCTCGGGACGCGTCGCGGGCGACACGCCCTTCAAAGCGGCGGCGCTCGGCGCCTGGCTGCACGGCGCGGCGGGCGACGCGATGGAGAAGGAAAAGACGGCCTGGGCGGGGACCTCGACCGATCTCGTCGACTACCTGCCTCACGCGTTTAAAGCCCTGTGCGTTTAAAGCTGTCGTCGGAGGCGGAGACGATCGCGCTCGGCGAGCGGCTCGGGAAAAAACTGAAGCCGGGCAGTCTCCTTCTCTTGCGGGGCCCTCTCGGCGCCGGCAAGACCACCATGGCGCGCGGACTGGCCCGCGGCGCCGGCTATCGCGGACGGGTGTCGAGCCCGACCTTCGCCTTGGCCCACGTGTATCGCGGCAAGCGCCTCACCGTCCATCACCTGGACCTGTACCGCGTCGCCGCGGGCGAGGAAGCGGAACTCGGTCTCGACGAATTGCTGGCCGATCCGCGCGCGGCCGTGGTCGTGGAGTGGCCGGGGGCCGCGGGCGGGTCCTGGCCGAAGGACCGGCTCGAGGTGCGCCTGGCGCACGCGCGCGGAGGACGGAGAGCGTCGCTCAAGGCGACGGGACCCGAGGCGCGTAAAATCCTGGCGAAGGACATCGTGAATAACGTCGGGCGGCCGAGAAGAAGTAGAATCGGTCGCATATGAAGATCCTCGCCGTCGACTCGACCGGAGAAGTCCTGTCCGTCGCCGTCGGCGCGTTGGAGCTGCGAAAGAAGTCGAAGAAGCACGACGAGGCCTTGCTGCCGCTCGTGGAGCGGCTGCTGAAGAAGGCAGGGGTCGGGTGGAAGGATCTCGACGCCGTCGCCGCCGCCTCGGGGCCGGGCCGCTTCACGGGAATCCGCGTCGGCATGTCCTTCGCCGCCGCCGCGGGATTCCAGTTGAAGATTCCGGCGCTCGCGATCAGCCGGCTCGCCGCCGCGGCCGGGCGCTCGAAGGCGAAAAACGTCCTGGCCGCTTTGCCCGGGTGGAAGGACGAGGTGTACTCTCAGACGTATCGCGGAGGCTCCGCGCGGGACGCCGCCTCTTGGACCGCGCCGAGCGCGTGGCCCGCGTACCGCGACGCCGCCGAAAAACGCGGACTTTCGGTCGTCTACGGCGAGACCACGGCCGCTGATCTGCTGCCGGTCGCGCGCGCCTGTCTCGCCGCCAAGAAGATCCCGCCGTTTAAGCCGTTCTATCTGAAACCGGCCGGATATGAAAGACTTCGCCGTTAGGCCCGCCGCCGCCGCGGACGCGGCGGCCGTCGGCGCGCTGGCCAAGAGCCGCCCCTTCACCGCGAAATGGCCGATCGCCGACCTGTCCGACGAAGCGTCGCGGCCCGACGCGCTGTTTTTCGTCGCGGTCGACGGGCCTATCCGCGGATACGCGCTGGCGAGACTCGTGGACAAGGAGGTTCGTCTTCTCGACCTCGCCGCGGCGGAGGACGGCAGAGGACTCGGGCGAGCGCTGTGGGACGCGCTGCTCGACGCCGCGCGCGAGCGCGGCGCGGCGAAGCTGACGCTCGAAGTCTCGGCGGACAACGCCCGCGCCGCCGCGTTCTACGCGAAGCGCGGCGCTAAGGTTGTCGGCCGCAGGCCGAAGTTCTACTATGATGGCTCGGACGCCGTTCTCATGGATCTGGAACTCTGATGAAAGCCGCCGCCCTCCTCGTCCTCATGCTCGCCTCGCACGTCCTCGCCTCCGGCACGGGGACGTCCGAGTCCGCGACGGCCGCCCAGCAGGAGTATCTGCGCGGGACCTTGCTCGAGCGGCGCGGCGCCTTCGCGGAGGCGCTGTCGGCGTTCGAGCACGCTCTCGAGCTCGACCCCGAGTCGGCGTTTCTCGCCGGCGAGGCCGCCGATCTCGCGCTCGAGCTCGAGGACTGGTCCCGGGCGGAGAAGTGGGCGCGCCTGCGCCTCTCGCTGGCGCCCAACGACGGGAAGTCCTCGATGATCCTGGCGCGCGTGTACTGGTCGCGCGGTCAGGAGAAGGAGGCGATCGACGCGTTCGAGAAGGCGCTGAAGCTCGATCCGGCGTCCCTCGACTCGATCCTGTCGCTGACCGAGCTCATCGCGCCGCGCGATCCCAAGCGCGCGCGGGCCATGCTCGAGCGCTATCTCGCGGCCAACCCCGAGCACGCGGCGCAGATCCTGTACGAGCTGGCCAAGCTCGACGCGACGGAGGCGAAGTACCAGGACGCGATCGTGAAGCTTCGGCGCGCGATCTCGCTCGACGAGGGGGAGTCGGACCCGGTACGCTTGTCTTTGGGCCAGGTGTTCGAGATCACCCACGACACGGTCGCGGCGATCGACGAGTACCGCAAGGTCCTGATCTCGACGCCCGACGACTGGGAGTTGTGGGCGCACATCGGCGAGCTGGAGGCCGCGCGCGGCGACCTCGAGGCGGCGCGGGCCGAATTCCTGCGGCTGAAGGCCAAGCGCCCCGACGACGCCGCCGCCGCGGCGTGGCTGTCCGCCGACGCTGAGGCGTCCGGCGACTTCGCGAAGGCCGCCGCCTATCTGAAGGACAGCTCGGCGCTCAAAGACGATCCGACCGCGCACCTGCGCCTGGGCTATTATCAGCTGCAGTCCGGCGGGGTGAAGGAGGCGATGCGGACCCTTCAAGAGGCGCGCGCGCGCTGGCCGAAGGACGACCGCATCGCCTATTATCTCGCGCTCGGGCACGACGACCTGGGCGAGCGCGCGCAGGCGGCCGCGTTGCTGCGCGAGGTGCTGGCGCTTAAGCCCGACGACCGCGACGCGCGTTGGCAGTTGGCGACCATCCTCGAGAAGATGGACAAGATCGCCGAGGCCGAGCCCGAGTTCCGCAAGCTGTTGGAGAGCAAGCCCGACGACGCCCCGGCGCTGAACTACCTGGGCTATTCGCTGGCGGACAGGGGCCTCAAGCTGACGGAGGCCGAAGGCCTGATCCGCCGCGCGCTGGAGCTCGAGCCGCTCAACGCCGCCTATCGCGACTCTTTGGGCTGGGCGCTGTTCAAACAAAACCGCAGCACCGAGGCCGTCATCGAGCTCGAGGCCGCCGCCCGCGCGATCACCGACGACGAAACTCTGTGGCGGCATCTCGCCGCCGCGCACGAAAGCCTGGGGCGCACCGGCGACGCCTGGCTCGCATGGCGCATGGCGCAGATTCTCGGCGAGGAAAAGGCCGGGGACAAGGCCGACTCCCTCCAAAAGGATCTGTCCGACGGACAACTCGCCGAATTGTGGCGGCGGCACCTGTCCGTGGTCCAGGGCGGGGTGAAGAAGATGAGCGGCCTGTGCGAGCTGAAGGGAAAAATCGCCGGCCGGGCCGTGTCGCGCTCGGCGCTGTTCACCTTCCGCGCGCCGGACACCGTGAACTTCGAACTGCTCGGGCCGATGTTCTCGACGGCCTGGCGCGCCCGGCTCGACGCGCGCGGCTTCGCGATGGATTCTTTCCCCGTCGAAGGCGTCGACCAGGTCCGCGTCGAGGACGCCGCGCGCGGCGCCTTCACGGCGATCGCGGCAGCGCTGTCCGGCGCGGCCTTCGCGCCGGGACCCGCGCGCATAGAACGCGGCTGGGGACGCCTGAGCCTCATGCGCACCGCCTGGCGGATCGATCTCGACGACGGGCTCGCGCGCCGCGTGTCGCCGGCCGACAACGGCATCGCCGTCTCCCTGTCCGATTTTCTGAACGTGCGCGAGCGCCGTCTGCCGCGCCTGCTGGAGACGAAGGGACGGTTTTGGGAGTTGGCGATCTCATGCGCCGATCCGAAGGCCGAGTTTCTTCCGTGAGCATGAAGCAGCAGTGCCCGGCGAAGGTCAATCTGTTCCTCGAAGTCACGGGCAGGCGCAAGGACGGCTACCACACGCTCGCCAGCCTGTTTACGCGCATCAACCTCTACGACGTGCTCGAGATGGAGGTCGTCAGCGGCAATAAGCCGACCCTCGAAATCATCGACGAATTGGACACTATGCCCTTGTCGGCCGGCCCCGACAACTTGATTTTGCGGGCCGCCAAGGCGTTCTACCGGGAGTTCCGGGTGGGCGTGGGCGTCAAGATCGTGCTCTACAAGCGCATACCGATGGGCGCGGGCTTGGGCGGCGGCTCCTCCGACGCGGCCGGGACCCTTCTCGGATTAGCAAGGCTTTTAAACATTAATTTGACGGCCGCCAAGAAGAAAAAGCTGCACGACATCGGCGTCAAGCTGGGCGCGGACGTGCCGTTTTTCCTGAAAGAGGAGAATTTTTGCCGGGCGACGGGGATCGGCGACCGCCTGAAACCGGTGAAAATCCAAAAATCCCTGCCGTTTATGGTCCTCGCCTGGCCCGGCTTCCCGTCTCCGACGGGCCCGGTGTACACGGCGCTGCCTCCCCGCCGACGGGCGGACGTGTTGAAAAACCTCGCCCAATTAGATAAACTGGTCCGCAGTCTGAAAAGAGGCCGCCCCGTCGAGGAATGGGGCGGTTTGCTCTTCAACCGCCTGGAGCAGGCGGACCTGCCTGTTTTGAAAGAAGTGTCTCAAGCCCGGCGCATCCTGGAAGCGGCGGGAGCGAAGGGCGTACGCATGTCGGGCTCGGGTTCGTCGGTTTTCGGGTTTATTAATTCGCACGCCGAGGGCGAGCGAATCGTCAAGAGACTCCGGGCTTACCCTTGGAAGGTCTATTTGACGAGCTGTCACGGCTGAAACATCTTGGAGATCACCGAAATCCGCGTCCACCTGCGCAAAGAGGACAAGCTCAAGGCTTTCGCCACGGTCACATTCGACCATGTCTTCGTGGTGAGAAACTTGAAGGTGATCGAAAGCGACAAAGGGCTGATCCTCTGCATGCCGTCGAGGAAGATGCCCGACGGCAGCTTTAAAGACGTGGCGCACCCGATTACCGTGGAATTTAGATCGCAACTGGAGAGAAAAGTGTTCGCCTGCTACGAGCGGGAAGTTCTCCAGGCCGCTGCAGGGAATAAAGCCGACTCCCGGGTGGTGTAATGGTAACACAGCGGCCTTTGAAGCCGTTATTCGTGGTTCGAATCCACGCCCGGGAATGGATTTCGCAAGGAAAATGAAATGAGCTCGAGCAAAAAGGGACAAGGCCAGCTTTGCGTGCTGATCCTCGCCGCCGGCCAGGGCACGCGGATGGAGTCCTCCATTCCGAAGGTCCTTCACCACGTCGGCGGCCGCCCCATGCTCTTCTACGTCCTGCGCATCGCCAACGCGCTTAAGCCGGGCTCCATCGGCATCGTCGTCGGACACGAGGCCCAGCAGGTCAAGGACGCGTCGGCGGACATGCTCAAGTCCGTCGGCATAGCGCGCCCGATCCAGGCCATCCACCAGAAGAAGCAGATGGGCTCCGGGAATGCCGTCCTGGAAGCCCTTCCATTTCTGAAGAAATTCAAGACCGCGATGGTCATGTGCGGCGACACCCCGCTGCTCACCTACGAATCCATCTACAACCTCTATCTCACCCACGAGCAGCTCAAGGGCCAGGCCACCTTGCTCACCGCGCGCCTGCAGAACCCCAAGGGCTACGGCCGCATCGTGCGCGGCGCCCTCGGCGAGGTCCAGCGCATCGTCGAAGAAAGCGTCGCCACCCCGAAGGAGCTCGCGCTCACCGAGGTCAACTCCGGAGCCTACTGCTTCGAAGTCGACGCCCTCGTCCAGGGCCTCAAGGAGATCGGCGCGAAGGGCCCCAAGAAGGAGCACTTCCTGACCGACGTGATGGAGGCCATCCGCGGCAAGGGCGGCCGCATTCACGCCTACACGTCCTCCAACTCCGAGGAGATCCAGGGAATCAACAACCGGGCTCAACTGTCCATAGCCGAGCGCGTCTTGAACAAGCGCATGCTCGAGCGCCTGATGATCTCCGGCGTCACCATCCGCGATCCCCAGTCCACCCACGTCGACGCCGACGTCGAGATCGGCCAGGACACCGTGATCTATCCGGGCACCATACTCCGAGGCCACACCAAGATCGGCCGCATGTGCCGTATCGGACCCTATACTCACATCGAAGACACCTCGATCGGCAACGAGTGCGAGGTTCGCTTCTCCTACGTGATGTCCTCGCGCCTGCTCGAGAAGACCTCGGTCGGCCCGTTCGCCCACATCCGCCCCGACTCTTCCATCGGGCCCCGCGCGCGCATCGGCAACTTCACCGAGGTGAAGGCGTCGAAGATCGGCTTCGGCTCGAAGGTGAACCATCTCTCCTACATCGGCGACGCCGACATCGCCGAAGACGTCAACATCGGCGCCGGCACGATCACCTGCAACTACGACGGAAAGGACAAGCACCGGACGACGATCGGCGCGAAGGCCTTCATCGGCTCGAACGTGAACCTGATCGCGCCGGTTAAGATCGGCCGGGGCGCCAAGGTCGCCGCCGGCTCCACCGTCACCGAGGACGTACCCGACGAGGCCCTGGCGATCGCGCGCGCTCGCCAGGTGAACAAAACCTGATATGGCCCAAATAGTCGCGAAGCCGGAGGCACGAATGGCTCACAAGATCGTCGAAAAGCCCCTTCCCATGGAGGGCGTGAAGGCTCTTCGCGGCCTCAAGGTCTTCTCGGGCAACGCGAACCGGCCCCTGGCCGTCGATATCGCCAAATATCTCGGCGTGGCGCTGGGCAAGACCCACGTCGGCCGCTTCGCCGACGGCGAGATCAACGTCCAGATCGACGAGAACGTCCGCGGCGCCGACTGCTACGTGATCCAGCCGACGTGCCGTCCGACCAACGAGAATCTGATGGAGCTGCTCATCATGATCGACGCGTTGCGCCGCGCGTCGGCGGGGCGCATCACGGCCGTCATGCCCTACTACGGCTACGCCCGCGCCGACCGCAAGACCGCGCCGCGCATGCCCATCACCTCCAAGCTCGTCGCCAACCTCATCGTCGAGGCCGGCGCCCAGCGCGTCATCACGATGGACCTGCACGCCGCGCAGATCCAGGGCTTCTTCGACATCCCCGTCGACCATCTTTACGCCGCGCCCGTCATCATCGATTACGTGAAGAAGAAGGCGCTGAAGAATCTCGTCGTCGTGTCGCCCGACGTCGGCGGCGTCGAGCGCGCCCGCGCGTTCGCCAAGCGCCTCAACGCCGGCCTGTGCATCATCGACAAGCGCCGCCCGCGCCCGAACGAGGCCTCGGTCTACAACATCATCGGCGACGTGAAGGGTAAGACCTGCTTCATCCTCGACGACATGGTGGACACCGGCGGGACTTTGTGCAAGGTCGCCGACAAGATCCGCGAGAATGGCGCCAGCAAGGTCTACGCCGCCTGCGTCCACGGCGTGCTGAGCGGCGCCGCTCACGACTTGATCGCGAAATCCTCTTTGGAAGAAATGATCCTCACCGATTCGATCCCGGTCCACGCGCTGGCCGGGGGGAAGCTGACGGTTCTGTCGATCGCGCCCCTCATGGGCGAGGCGATCGCGCGCAACCATCAGGGCAAGTCCATCAGCGCTTTGTTCGTCTGATTTAGCTTAAGGAAAACTGGAGAGTACCGAGTCATGGAAATCACGCTGAACGTCGAAGTCCGCGCCGAGAAGGGGACCAAGAAGGTCCTTTCGTCCCTGCGCGCCGAGTCCCGCATTCCGGCCGTCGTGTACGGCGGCGAAAAGCCGCCGATCAACGTCGCGCTGTCCGAGAAGGATTTGATGGCGGCCCGCCGCAAGGGCGGCGCCAACGCCATCATCACCCTGAAGCACGCGAAAGGCCAGGAGACGGTGATCGTCAAGGAGCTGCAGCGCCACCCGGTCACCGACCGGCCGGTGCACGCCGACTTCCAGCGCATTTCGCTGACCAAGAAGATCGAGGCCAAGGTCCCGCTGAACATCGTCGGCGAGGCGCCCGGCGTCAAGACCTCCGGCGGCATGATGTCCATCGACATGCGCGAGCTGCGCATCAAGGCGCTGCCCACGGCGATCCCTCAGCACATCGACGTCGACGTGTCTAAGCTCGAGCTTCACCAGAACATCCACGTCAAGGACCTCTCGCTGCCCGCGGGCGTCGAAGTCCTCGACTCCGCCGAGGCCGCCGTCATCCGCATCGTCGTCGCCAAGGTCGAGGTCGTCGCCGAGCCCGTGCCCGGCGCCGTCGTCGAAGGAGCCGTCGCGGCCGAGCCCGAATCCGCCTCCACGAAGGGCAAGAAGGACGAGGAAGGCAAGGTCATCGAGAAGGCGGCCGCTCCCGCTCCCGCGGCCGACGCCAAGAAGGCGCCGAAGAAGGAAGGGAAGTAAGCCTCTCCTTCGGTGGCGCTTAAGCTCGTCGTCGGACTCGGCAACCCGGGCCCGGAATACGAGAAGACGCGCCACAACGTGGGCTTCCGCCTCGCCGACCGCATGGTCGGCGGGGCGGACTCTTTTTGGAAGGACTTTAAGGGCCTGGGCGTGGCGGCCAAGGCCGGCGACCTCTGGGTCGCCAAGCCGATGACGTACATGAATCTTTCCGGCGAGTTCGTGAAGCAGTTCGCGGCCTATCACAATGTCGCCCTCGACGAGCTCCTCGTCGTCTACGACGAGCTGGCGATTCCGCTGGGCAAGCTGCGTCTGCGCAAGAAGGGCTCCTCGGGCGGACAGAAGGGCATGCTCTCGATCATCCAGCACTTCGGCACGGAAGAGATCGCCCGTCTCAGAATCGGCATCGGCCCGCAGCCGGAAAAAATGGACTCGGCGGCCTTCGTGCTCGGCAAGTTCACCAAGTCCCAGGAAGCCGAGCTCGAGACCGCGCTGGACCTCGCGCGCGAGGCCGTGGGCTGCGTGAGCGAAAAAGGCGTCGACTTAGCTATGAACAAGTATAATCCCGCGGGATGAACCCGGTTTTCAAGCTCGCCGTCGGCCTCCTGTCCGGCCTGCTCGGGCTCGGCTATCTGTACCGGCCGGACCTCATCGAGCGCATGAACGCGGTTCTGCGCGACTACGTCCTCAACGACGCCTACATCGCCCTGGAGCGCAAGAAGTGGGGGATGTTCTTCCTGCTCGTCTCTTTCTTCTTCCTGTACGTCGGCTGGAACGGCCTCGGCCGCTGACGCCGCCATGACTGCGGACCTCGAGACGCTCGCGCGCGACGCCGTCGCGTGGATGAAATCCCAGTCGGCCGAGACCCGGGCCGAGCTCTATCTGTCGCGCGGCGAAGAGCGCTTGATGTCGCGGCGCGAGGGCGAGCGCGACGGCGTCGAAGCCTCGGAGAACTCGGGCGCGGGCGTGCGCGTCGCGCGCGGAGGCCGGGTCGGCTTCGCCGCCGCCGGCGGCGCGGACCTCGAGGCGATCAAGGAACTCTACGCTCGCGCGCTGGAGCAGCTGCCCCACGCCGAGTCCGATTCGTCCCGCGACTTGCCGGAACCGCAGGCGGATAAGCCGGACGCCGCCTTCGCCGCGACCTTGTGGGACGAAAGCTTGTTCACGGCGTCGTGGGAAATCGTCGGCGAGAAGCTCGCCCGGGCCGAGGCCGCCGCGAAAGCGGAGCCCCATATCGCACGGATCATGCGCGCCGAATACGCCGAGAGCCGCGGCTCGGTCGTCGTCGCCGGAACGAACGGCCTGTTCGCCAGCGAGCGCGCGGGATCGGCGAGCGTCTCTTTGACGGCCGCGGCCGAGTCCGGGGCGGAGCTTCAGCTCGGCGAGAGCTACCGCGCCGCGCGCTTCGCTTCGGCGCTGGATTTCGCCTCCATCGGGCGCGACGCGGGCCGTCGGGCAGGCGCCCTGCTGGGGGCGCGCCGCACCGGCGGCAGCCGTCGCGCCGTGCTCTTCGAGCCGTGGGTCGGAGTCGAGTTTCTCGAGCTGTTGGCCGAGCTTCTCTCCGCCGACGAGACGCAGGGCGGACGATCGTTGCTGGCCGGCAAGCTCGGCACCAAGGTGGCCTCTCCGCTCGTGACCTTGCGCGACGATCCGCGTCGTCCCGGCGGTCTTGGCTCCTGCCGTTTCGACGACGAGGGCCTGCCCACGCGCGACAAGGCGATGATCGAGGCCGGCGTCCTGCGCGAGTTTTTTCATGATACGTCCTCGGCGGCGAAAGAAGGGCGCAAGTCCAACGGCTGCGCCTATCGAGAGTCTTATACGGGTCTGCCCGCGCCCGGCGCTTCGAACCTTTTCCTCGCGCCGGGCCCGACGACGCGCGAGGCCCTGATCGCGGGCACCAAGTCCGGCCTTCTCGTCGCCGAGGTGCTCGGTATGCACATGGTTGACCCCGTCTCCGGCGCTTTCTCCGTCGGCGTCTCCGGCCTTCTGATCGACTGCGGCGCCGTCGCCAAGCCGGTCAAAGGCGCCATGATCTCCGGCAACCTCCTCGAGCTCCTCTCACTCATCGACGGCGTCGCCTCCGACCTCACCTTCCAAGGCTCCCTCGGCGCGCCCACCTTCCGGGTGTCTTCCCTCGACATCGCTTAGGTGGTGTCAGGCCGGCCTTGACACCTACAAGTCCTGCCAGATCTTGAGTCGCGCGGAGGCTTTGGTGGGGTCGATGGACGACGCGCGAGCGAGGGCGCGCTTGCGATCGGCAGGGCGTCGGCAGGCGCCGTAAGCGGCGGCCAGATCGGCCCACAGTCCCGCGTCATTGCCGTCGAGGATAGAGGCCTTCTCGAAATCGGCGGCGGCCAAGGCCGCTTTGCCGGACATTAGTCTTACGCGGCCGCGGTCGGCGAAGATCCAGGCGTAGCGCTGATCGCTCGCCAGGGCGCGGTCGAAATCCGCGAGCGCGGCCGAGGTCTGGCCGGCGGCGAGATGCAGCCTCGCGCGCCAGGCGCGGATCACCGGGTCTTTCGGCGCGAGCCTGACGGCGCGATCGTAGGACGCGAGGGCGTCCGCGGCCCGGCCTTCCTGTTCGGCGAGTTGGGCGGTCCACGCGTGCAGCCAGGGATCCTTTTTCAGTCCGGCGGCGCGCTCGAACGCGGCGTGCGCTCCTGAGAAGTCGCCGAGCAAGAGCCGGAAGAAGCCTCGCCATTTCGAGGCGACGGCGCCGCCTCTCGCCTTATCAAGGTCGCGGGCGAGTTCAGCGAGCTCTTCCCGCGGCCGGTTATACCAGGCGTGCACGTGCTTCGCATCGAGCCGGGAAACTTTTTCGAGGTCGGCGAGCCAGTCCTTCCAGCGGCCGAGCGCGCGCTGGGCGCGCATACGGCCGGAGACGGCGAGCGCGTAGCCGGGCTTTTTCTTGAGCGCCGCGTCGAAGTCGGCGAGGGCGCCCGCCGCTTTCCCGGCCTGTAGCCGCGCGTGACCGCGCCAGGTTCGCACCCAGGCCTGATAGTCGTAGCCGGGATCGAGTCGGAGCGCCTTGTCGAAATCGGCGAGCACTCCCTTCTTCACGCCGAGCAGGCGCTTGGCTTCCGCGCGCCAGGCCAAGTACCAGCCGTTGCGCGGAGCGAGCTTGATCGCGCGGTCGAAATGCGCGAGCGCCGCGGGGCTGCGGCCGAAGGCCGTCTTGGCGCGTCCGCACCAGGCGTGGTTCCAGGCATGGCACGGCGAGGTCAAAGCCTTCTCCATGTCCTTCATGCCCTCGGCGTCGCCGAGATGAAGTCTGGCCTCGCCGCGCCAAGTGAGGATCATGGATGTGCGCAGGCCGCCCACCCAAGCCCGGTCGAGATCGGCGACCGCGCCCGCGTAATCGCCGGTCCGGCGCCGCAGAAGGCCGCGCCAGGCCCAATCGGAAGCGTGTTGAGGCCGGGCCAGAGCCTTCAAGAGCCGCTCGTCGGGAATCCGGTCGTCGGCGCCGCGCCGGCCGCGAGCGGAGGCGTCGCGCGCCTCGGCGTAGGCGAACATGAAATCGGGGCCGACTTCATAGGCGCGCATCAGGTCGGCCCAGCCGCCCGCGGCGTCGCCGCCGAGCAGGCGCCGGGCGCTGCGCCGGAGGAAGACGGAATAGCGCGCGGCGTCCTTCACGCCGACGACTGTAGCAAATACTATACTCCCTCCATGACAGCGCTGCGCCGCGCGGGCCTGATCGTCGCGATCGTCGCGGCCGCCCGCCCCGCCGCCGCCGGCGATCCGGCCGAAGCCGCTAAGCGCGCCGCCTGCCGGGCCTCCATGACGGCCGACAAGCTCTTAAAAGCTCCGAACGATCCCGGGCTCTTCGATTACGCCGCGTGTTCGGAGCTGGTCACCGGCCGCGCCGGCCTGTGCGACACGTTCCCGGGAGGCCCGAAATCGGCGGCGAAGGCGCCGCTCGAGCACGAGGTCGTCGGCTCCGACGGCAAGGTGAAGAAGGAGACGACGTACGGTGTCTGCGTCTCGCGCGCCGCCGCCTACCGGTTCCTGTCGCTTCTCGTCGCCGGCGCGTCCGAGGACGAGCTGCGTCCGCAGATGAAGCTCCTGCTGTACGGAGAAAACCTGCCCGTCGACGAGGTCCTGCGCACCTACGTCGGCGCCTACCGCACGCAAAGCCTCGAAGGCCTGGCTCGGCCCGACCTCGCGCGCCGCGGCTTCTTCAATCACGTGCTCGGCGCGAAGGCCTGCGCGACGGTCAAGCCCGCCGGCCTGAAGCGCGAGTGCTTCCATAAGGCCGCGGCGCTCGAGGCGATCAAGTCCAAGAACGCGGCGCGCTGCTCGGAGGGGGACTTCCTCTGCCGGGCGCTGCTGACGGGCCCGGGCGTGTGCAAGGAGATCGGGGACGGAATCGTCGGGCGCTTCTGCGACGGACGCAGGGACATGCCGCCGGTCAAGCTGGTGCCGGTCCCGAGAGTCTGACGCTTACTTATGGGCGAGGCGGGCGGGCTCTTTGACGGCCCGGATATCCCGGATCAGAGCGGCCATCTCGGGATGTTGAGCCTGGACGGTTTCCCCGGCCTTCACGAGCGCCGGCAGTTCCGCCTTGGGGAAGTCCACGAGGCGCAGGCCTTTCTTCGCCAGGAGGTCGAGGTTGCGCCCTTCCATGTCGACGGACAGCTTGCGCTCCGCGATCGCGAGTTCCTGCATGTGCGCGATCAGCAGCTTGCGTTGAGCGGGTTCCAGGCCGGCGAGAAACTTTTCGTTGGCGACGATCGCCGTGACGTACATCCTGTGGCGGGTGAGATTGACGAAGCCGACCTTCTTGACGAGCGCGGGGTTGTCCTTTTCGACGACGGCGAGGCGGTTGATCTCGGTCTCCTCGAGATCGACCTTCCCGGACACGAGCCCGGCGATCGGATTCTCGCGGGACGACGGGCCCGCCTCGATCGGCGTGGAGCCGAGCTCCTGCATGAACGGCACGAGGAAGGACGTGCTGGTGCGCATCCGCGCGTTCTGGAAGTCCGCCGCGCTCTTGAGCGCTCTCTTGCCGACGAGAATGCGGTAGCCGCCGCTGTAGGTGAAGGCCATGCCGCGGACCCTGCCCTGAGACGACTCGGCGATGCTTGCCACGAGCTTCTGCCCCACCGGGCTCGCGTAGACGGCCTCGGCGTGGTCGTAGCTGCGGAACACGAAGGGCATGTCGAAGACGTGGACGCCGGCGCCCGAGGCGGCGAGCTGGCTGATGTCGGCCCGGCCTTCGGCGACTTGGGTGTACGCCGCGTCGTCGAGCTGGGACTCCGGGGCGTCGCACTTGGCGAACTCGATCTTCAGCGCCCCGCCCGACTTTTCCTCCAGGCGGCGCGCGTACTCCTTGTTGAGGTCGAGGAACGGGGAACTGCCCCGGTCATGGGCGACCACCCAACGTATGACTTTTGCGCCGTCCTTGGTCGGCGCGGCCTGCGCGGACACGCCGAACAAAAGGACAGCCGAAAGGACCAGCAGTTGGGTAGCCATCCGGCAAGTATAGGTCCGTTTCTCCTATAGCGTCAAGGCCTAGGCTCGCCGTCATTGTGCTACAATCGACTCGACGAAAAAGCGGTATTCCGGAGGCAATTTATGGCTAAAAACGAAGCCGTCGCCGCGCAGGTCATCGGCACCTACGGCACCATGTACCATGTCAAGGACATGGGCAAGGCCGTCGAATTTTTCACCAAGTCGTTCGGCCTGAAGCCGTCGCTGGAAAGCGCGGAGTGGACGGAATTCTTCCTCGGCGGCCAGCGTCTGTGCTTGAACTCGGGCGGCAAGGAAGAGGCGCCGAACAGCGGGATCTTGATCTTTCAGGTCGAAGATCTGAAGGCGGTCCGCACGGCGTTGAAGGCCGGCGGGGTCAAGGTCTCCGAGATCAACGAGGTGCACAAGGGCGCCATCGCCTGCGACTTCACCGATCCCGAGGGCCACACGGTCGGGCTGTACCAGGGACCGAAGCCCTGACCTAAGCCGCCCCCCGGCGCAATGCCGCCGTAATCCCCGCCCGGTATCCTGAGGACGATGGACAAGTCACGCCGCGTTCACGCGCGTTTTCCCAGCGACCTCAAGGTCGAGGTGTACAGCGGACCCGTCGGCGGGGTACGCATCGGGGAGGGCGTGCTACTCGACCTGAGCCTCAGCGGCTGCCTGTTGCGCGCGCGCGGCTTGCTCAAAATCGGCTCGACCTACCGTCTGCACGTCCAATGGAAGGAGGGCGCCCTCGATCTTCCCGGCCGAGTCGCCCGCGACGCGGGCCGCTCCGGCACCGATCCGACGGCGAATCATTACGGTCTCGCCTTCAACCTCACCGGCGGTCAGGAAAAATCCTTGATGCGCCTGATCGACCTCGTGCGCCGCACCGAGCGGCCCGAGGAAGGCGGCTTCATGCGCTCCTACTGGGGCTAGAAGAAAAGCCGGGCGCTAACTCGAACTGGACGTATAGCGCGACACGCTGTCCTTCCAGAACGCCCAGGAAAGCGGCAGCGCGACCGCCGACAGCCCGATCGCGTAGACGATCCAGCCCGCCGACAGCCGTCCGAGCAGGGCCTTCGCCGGGAAGGTGGTCATCACCGCGATCGGAATGCCGACGGTCAGCGCCCAGCGCACGGCGGGCGCGTACACGTCGACCGGGAACTTGCCCATGAACATGACATCGCGGTAGATCCAGATCGCGCTCTCGAGTTCCTGCGTGCGCACGGCGAGCGCGGCGACGCCGACGTGGATCGCGAAGATCAGCGCCACGCCGTTGGCCAGGAGCAAGGCGTAGGCGGCGTAGTTCCACGCGCCGAGCGGCGGCAGGCGCGCGAACACCATCCCGGTCATGACGATGACGGGAACGATCGTGACGATGTCGAGGAAGTCCACGCTCGAACAGGTCATGCGAAACAGCGGCGAGCAGGGCTGAACCAGATAAAAATCGAAATCGCCCTCGCTGACGGTGCGCCGAGCCCCGTACACGCCGCGGAAGAAGATCTGCGCGGTCATATCCACGAGGTTGTACGTCATGAAGAACAGGGCCGTCTCGACGAGGCTGTAGCCCGCCACGGTCTCGACGTGGTTGAACACCGCCGCCATGAAGGCGAAGAAAAAGAGCAGGCGGATCATCTTGCCGAGCAGGAAGCCGAACGAGCCCAGGCGGTAGGTGAGCTGGGCCTGCATCGCCATCGAGGCGGTGCGCAGCCAGATGCGCCGGTACTTCCGCAGGGCGCTCAACCGCCCTCCGCGGAATAGGAGCGCACGCCGCGCGCGAACACCGTCATCGCGCCGGTGAACACGGCCGCGAGCCACAGGGCCTCGAGCCCGATGAGGCGCAGCGCCTCCGCCGAGGAAACCTTCTCGAGGAAAACGCGCACGGGGAAGTACACCATGTAGGGGAACGGCGTCATCTCGAGGGCTTTGCGCAGGGCCAGCGGGAGCACGTCGAGCGGGAAGAAGGCGCCGGCGGCGAACTGCAGGAACAGCTCGAAGCAGAACAGCGGTCCGCCCGACTCCGAGGTCCAGAAGGCGAGCGAGCTGATCATGAACTCGAGGAAGAAGAAGATCAAGGATGAGAGCACCACCGCCGTCCCGAATAAGAGCCAGGTCGCGGGATCATGGGGAAGAAACAGCGCCCCGCCGGTGAGCCAGGCCAAAATGGCGACCTCGAAGATCGAGGCGGCCACGTGCACCGTCTTCTGCGCCATATCGAGGGCGAGCGCGTAGCCGTAGTAGTGCAGGGGCCGGATCAGATAGGACGAAATCTTTCCGCTCGAGATCTCTCCGACGAGCTGCCAGCCCCTGCCCGTGAAGACGAACGATCTCAAAATATTCAGCGCGAGCACGTAGGTGAGCATCTCGGCGCGGGTGTAGCCGAGGAAGCTCGTCTTGTCGCCGATGAGCGCCGTCCAGAACGAGTACAGGCTCACCACGATCGCGAAGCCGCCCAGGCGGTCCATGATCAACGTCGACCGGCGCTGGAGCGTCTCCTGGAGCGCGATCTGGTAGGCGACCCAGTACTTCTTCATTTGTGTGAGAACAGCCGGCGCACGATGTCGTCGATGGCGACCTCTTCCACGTTGAGATCGGCGACGGGATACGAGCGCAGCATGGACGCGGCGCTGGCGGCCATTTGGGCGCGGGGGACCTCGATGGTCACGGTGCGGTCCTCGTATTTGACCACGGTGCCGAGGGTCTCGAGGTCCGCGGGCTCGACGTCGGTGGTGAAGCGCGCGCGCATGATCTTGTGGTCGGCGTAGCGCTCCACCAGCTTGTCGAGCTGGCCGTCATACAGGAGGCGGCCCTTCTCGATGACGATGACGCGCTTGCACAGCTCGACGACGTCGGTCATGTTGTGGCTGGTGAGCATGATCGTCGAGCCGGAGCGCTTGTTGTAGGACTTGATGAACTCGCGCACCGCCTTCTGCATCACGACGTCGAGGCCGATGGTGGGCTCATCGAGCAGAAGCAGGCGAGGGCGGTGCAGGAGCGCCGCCGCGAGCTCGCAGCGCATGCGCTGGCCGAGCGAAAGCTTCTTGACCGGAACCGTGAGGTGTTCGCCGAGCTGGAGCAGGTCCACCAGCTCGTCGAGGTTGCGGCGGAAGTCGGCCTCGTCCAAGCCGTAGATCGCCTGGTTGAGCTTGAACGTCTCGTAGGCCGGGATCTCCCACCACAGCTGGGAGCGTTGGCCCATGACGAGCGAGATCGAGCGCTGAAAGGCGGGCTCGCGCTTCCAGGGAACGTGGCCGAGCGCCGTGGCCTCGCCCGCGGTCGGTGTGAGCAGGCCGGAGAGCATCTTGAGCGTAGTCGTCTTGCCCGCGCCGTTGGCGCCCAGGAAGCCGACGAGCTCGCCTTCTTCGATCTTGAAGGTCACGCCATCGACGGCGCGCGTATCCTTGTACTTCCGGTCGAACAGGGATTTCACGCCGCCCCACAGTCCCGGCTCCTTTATAGGGGAGCGGTAATCCTTGGTGAGGCCCTTGGTCTCGATCGCGAGGGGCACGGGTCAGCCCCGTCTGCCCATCTCGCTCATGTACGCCAACGTCTTGAGCCCGTCCATGCGGTCGAGGTAGACGAGGCCGTTGAGATGGTCGGTCTCGTGCTGGACGACGCGGGCGGGGAAGCCCTCGTAAATCTTCTTGAACGGCTTGCCGTCGAGGCCGGAGCCGCTCAGCTCGAGCTTCTTGTGGCGGCGCACCATGCCGCGCAGCTCGGGTACCGAGAGACAGCCTTCCCAGTCTTCCTCGAACTCGTCGCCGACCGGCTTGATCACGGGATTGAACACGACGGTGAGGTTGATGCCGTCGGGATGGCGTTTGTTGCCCTTGGGCAGGCCCATCACGAACACCGAGAGATCCTCGCCGACCTGGTTGCCGGCGATGCCGACGCCGTCGTACTCGTCCATCGTCACCGCCATCTCCTCGATGAGGCGGTGCATCTCCTCGGAGCGGATCTCCTCGGGCCTGAGCTTGCGCAGGACCTTGCGCAGGACGGGGTGGCCGAGCACAGTGACCTTGCGGATGGCGGGGCGGACGATTCGGGCGGTCATAAGTTCATTTTGCCATATTTGGTACTCTGTCGTCGGATGGCCAAGCGCATCGTCGTCAAAGTCGGCTCCGGAGTTTTGTCCGGCGGGGGAGAAGGCCTTCACTCCGCGACCATGCGCCGCCTGGCGTCGGAGATCGCCGCGGCCCGCGCGCAGGGGGCCGAGGTCGTGCTCGTGTCCTCGGGCGCGATTTTGGCGGGGCGCGAGCGGCTCAAGCTCGAGGCCCGGCCGAGCGTCCAGCTCAAGCAGGCCGCCGCGGCCGTCGGCCAAAGCCGGCTTATGCGGGCCTGGGAGGCGGCGTTCGCGCGCTCCAAGATCACCGTGGCCCAGGTCCTGCTCTCCGGCGATGATCTCCGCGACCGCGGCCGCTATCTCAACGCGCGCAACACGATGCTGACCCTGCTGCGGTTGGGCGTCGTGCCGATCGTCAACGAAAACGACACCGTCGCCGTCGAGGAGATCAAGTTCGGCGACAACGACGGCCTGTCCGCGCTCGTGGCCGGTCTCGTCGACGCGTCCGTACTCGTGCTTCTGACTGATCAGGACGGGCTGTATACGGATGACCCGCGCTCGAACAAGGACGCGCGGCTCATTCCTGAGGTGCGTTCCGCCGCGGTCGGCGTGCGCTTCGGCGTGGCCGGGCCGGCCGGCACCGGGGGCATGGCATCGAAAGCGCGCGCCGCGGCGCAGGCCGCCGAGGGCGGCGTACTCGCCGTGGTCGCTAACGGTACGAAGGCCGGGTCCCTCGCCGACGCGCTGGCCGGCAAAGCCGGCACGCGCTTTACGCCCGAAGAGAAGCCGCTCGACAAGCGACGCCAGTGGCTGGCGTTCGCGTCGAAGCCAAAAGGGCGTATTTCGGTGGACGCGGGAGCGCGCGAGGCGCTGACCGGGAAGGGGAAAAGTCTTCTCGCCTCCGGAGTGAAGAACGTGAGCGGCTCCTTCGAAGCGGGCGACGTGATCGGCATCGCGGAGAACGGCGCCGAGTTCGCGCGCGGGCTGACGAATTATGGCTCGGACGACCTCGCGAAGATCAAAGGGCTGAAGACCTCCGAGATCGAGGGCGCGCTCGGGAGCAAGCCATCGGACGAGGTCGTGCACCGGGACAATTTGGCGGTGCTCAAGAAATGATGAAGCGAAGTTTTCCCGGTTATCCACAGGAGGGCTTTTCAGTGTCGTCGACAACACTAAAAAGGCCGGCTGTGGATAACGTGGACGGGGGAATCCGATGAACGTCGTGAAGATGGCCCGTGAGGCGCGCGAGGCGTCGCGCGTGCTCGCGAAAACGTCGACGAGCCTGAAAAATCGAGCTTTGATTGAAATGGCCAAATCCCTTCGGAAACGGGAACGCCTGATATTAAAGGCGAACGGAAGGGAACTCGCGGCGGTGAGAAGGACGGCCCGGAGCGCCGCCTTTGTCGAGCGGATGACCTTGAACGGCGAACGGATTGAGAATATCGCGCGGGCGCTGGAATCCGTGGCCAAGCTCCCGGACCCGGTGGGCAAGATAACGGATTTCGCCCGACGGCCCAACGGCCTGATCATCAAGCGCATGCGAGTGCCGCTCGGTGTCGTGGCCATAATTTATGAATCACGACCCGGCGTCACCGCGGACGCGGCCGGACTCTGCATCAAATCCGGAAATGCCGCGATCCTTCGCGGCGGCAAGGAAACCGTTCTCACCAATGCCGTGATCGCGGATGCATTGCGCGAAGGCTTGAAGAAGGCGGGCCTGCCGCCGGGGTCGGTCGGGTTCGTGAACGATCCCGACCGTAAGGCGGTGCGCGAACTGCTGCGGCTCGACAGCTTGATCGATCTCGTCATTCCGCGCGGCGGGCCCGAGCTGACCATGGCGGTGCGCCGTGAGTCGCTGATTCCCGTTCTCGCCCACGACAAAGGTCTGTGCCACACCTATATCGACGACAGGGTCGAGCTCGGAATGGCGCTCGACGTCGCGTTCAACGCGAAGGCCGAGCGGCCCGGCGTGTGCAACGCGATGGAGACCTTGCTCGTGCACGAGAAGATCGCGCGCGCCTTCCTGCCGAACATGGCCGCGCGGTACGCGGCCGCCGGCGTCGAGCTGCGGGGCTGTCCGAAGACGCGCAAGATTCTTCCCGGCATCAAAGCCGCGACGGCGAAGGATTGGGATACGGAATACCTCGCGCTCATTCTGTCGGTGAAGATCGTGAAGAACATGGACGAGGCGCTCGCCCACATCGCCGCGCACGGCTCGGGCCTCGCCGAAGCCATCATCACATCCGATAAGTCCCGCGCGGCGCGCTTTCTGAAGGAAGCGGACGCGGGCGCGGTGTATCACAACGCGTCCACGCGCTTCACCGACGGCGGCGAGTTCGGCTTGGGCGCGGAGATGGGCATCAGCACGCAGAAGCTGCACGCGCGCGGGCCGGTCGCGCTCGAAGGCCTCACCTGCGAGAAGTTCGTCGTGTCGGGTAAAGGGCAGACGCGATGCTCGACCTGAACGGGAAGACGGCCCTCATCACCGGCGGAGCCGGGGGCCTCGGCCTCGCGACCGCGCGCGCGTTCGCGAGGGAAGGCGCGACGATCGTGCTGTGGGATTTGGATCAGGCTCGCGGCGAAAAAGCCCTCGCGGAAGGATTCCGTTTCAAAGCCGTGGACGTCGCCGACCCGGCGGCCGTGCGCGCCGCCGCCGCGGAGCTCGGGCCGGTCGACGTCCTGATGAACAACGCCGGAGTGCATACGCCCGGCGATTTGCTCGAGGCGAACGACGGGGAGGTCATGCGCCAGCTCGGCGTCAACCTCGGCTCTTACGTTTGGTGCGCGCGCGCCATTTTGCCCGGCATGATCGAGCGCGGCTCCGGACATCTGGTGTACACGGCCTCGGCCGCGGGGCTGCTCGGCGTGCCCGGCATGGCCGTGTACAGCGCGACCAAGCACGCGGTGGTCGGACTCGCCGAATCGGTCCGCATGGAGTTGCGCCGCGCCGGGCATCGCGGCATCGGCACGACGATCGTGTGCCCCAGCTTCATCGACACGGGCATGTTTCCGGATAACAAGCCGCCGCTGTTCACGCCTTGGCTGAAGCCCGAGGCGCTCGCCGAAAAAATCGTCGCGGCGGTGAAGGCCGACCGCCTGTATGTGAGCGAACCCGCGATGGTCAAGCTCATCCCGCTGCTCAAAGCCCTGCCCCGCCCCGTCGCAGACGCGCTCTGCGCGCTGACCGGGATGGACCGTTCCCTGCGCGGCACATCCTCTAAAAAAGCCTGAGATTTTGGGCCTTGACGCCCCCGGGTATCGGGGCTAAAGTGAGGGTAAGATGGTCGAAAATCTCGAGCACTTGATCCGGCGGGCGGCCATCGACCCGCGTCGTCCGCGCACGGCACTTTTTAAGGAATTGCTGCGCTCGGAAACCTATTTGCTGACCGTGGATTCGCCGCTCGAAGAGGGCGAGATCAAGCGCGTCGCGAAATCGGAGTCGTCTTTTCCGGTGTGGGCCGACAAGGACCCGGAGCTCGGCGGCGTGTGGGTGCCGGTGTTTCCCGCGCGCGACCGCGTGCGCGACTTCGTGGCCGCCCGCGGGCTGAAGACGCCTCGCGGCAAGGAATTTTTGTGGATGGGGCACATGCCCGGCCAAGTGTTCAGCCTCCTGCGCGGCGTGTCGCGCTTCGCGGGCATCAAGCTTTTTCTCGATCCCGGCGTGTCGGTGTCGGTGCCGTGGAGCGAGGTGCGCGCGCTGTCGGAGGGGAAGATCGCCGACGACGGGCCTCGCCGCTACGAGCTGCCTTTCGACCGGCTCGTCATTCCGGCCGGCGCGCGGCTTTCTTTCGGCCGGATGAAGCCGTGGCCCGGCGAGGAGAAGCCGGTGCTGCTGCTCATGCCCGACGCGGGGCGCTTCACGCCGGAGGATCTGCGCCGCTTGGTGCGCCTGCCCTTGGGCGGCAAGCACGCCTGGGTTCCGGTCCGCCATTTTTTGCAGATATTGCGCCGCCTCAAGACGATCAACGGCGAGGGCGACCGCTATCTCGAGGATTTGTTCGCGTCTTTGCTCGCCTTCGAGATGTACGGCGAGGCCGAGGCGCTGTGCGAGTGGTTCGTCCACCGCGGCCATGAAGCTTACGCCTGGGTCGGCCTGTCGGCGATCTACGGGCGCTGCGGGCGGATGGAGGAGTGCGCGGCCCTGTGCAAACGGGCCATCGTGAAGTATCCCTCCGAGCGCGCTTTTCACATCAACGGCATCCGCGCCCTGACGGCTTTGGGGCGCGTCGATGAAGCCGCGCGGTATGCCGCGGCGGCCGTCGTCCGGTTCCCCGGAGACGGCCTCCTGGCGGAGCTTTCCGCGAAGCTGGCTGTTACGGTTCCGTAAAAGACCGGTAAACAGCGTAAAAATAGGGTGAAATCGCGGTTTCCCACTTGCGTCCCAGGCTATTGGGGTCTACACTGAAGGAGTCGGCGGAGGATGTATGAGCGACCAAAACAAGTCCAATTTCCAGGCGTTGGGGGCCGGTTTCCTCGGCTTCGTCGCCGTGTTGACCGTGGGCGGCGGCTTGATGATGCTGCACTCGTCCCGGCAGACGCAGAGCGCCGCGAAGCCGGCGGCCGCGCCGATTGATCTCAGCTCCTCCATGTCCTTGCCCGCGGCGACGTCTCCCTCCGTCGCGCCCGCGGTACGGCGCGAGAACCGCGCGGAGTCGCCCGCGCCGCTGATCGGGGACCATGATTCGTTCGAGTCGGTGCCCGCTCCTTCCGCGTCCGCCGCTCCATCGGAGGCGGCGAAGGCCGCGGCCGGCCAGGCGAAGGCCGAGTCCGCGCTCAATCCGACGGAGCACGCTAAGTCGGGCGGTGCGAACACGGCCGAGGCGGTCGTCAAGAATAAGGCCGAGGCGGAGAAGACCGCGGCCAAGGGCGCCGCCAAGAAGCCGGTGCCCGTCGCCAAGCTCACTGACGCCCCTGGAGCCTCCGCCGTGGCGTCGACGGTGCATTACGGCGTGACCGATCGTTCCGAGTTGATGGGTCGCGCCGCGGGTCCGGTCTACAACTTCAAGGGAGGAGGCTCCGCCAAGGACTCGTCCGCGGCCGCCGCCGCGTCGCAGGGCGACCTGAAGGCGAAGTTCGCCGGCCTGAAGAAGCAGCTGCAGGACGCCAATCTTCCGGCCGATCAGCGCGACTCGATCCTCAAGCAGCTCGAGGCCGCCGGAGAATCCGTGGAGCCCGCGAAGTAATCAGTACGGGAAGAGCGAGTCGAGGGGCTTCTCTTCGAATTCGCCCAAGGACTTTAGGTGATCGAGCCCCACGCGTTCGCGATGGCCGAGGATCCAGACGGTCAGCGGCTTCGTCTTGAAGCGCGCCGCGAACTGCTGCAGCTCGGGCAAGGTGTACTTGAGAGAGCGCTCGAAGCGCTTGGGCCCCGGGTCTCCGCCGGTAATGCCCTGATCCTCCCAGCCGATGACGGTGCCCGGGATTCCCCGGAACGGCACCGGGCTCGTGCGGTAGGACTCCTCGATGGATTTCGCGGTCTCGCGGAAGCGCTTCTCCGAAGCCGGGAAATCCGCGAACAACGATTTCATCAAGGTCACCGCCTCGGTCGTCTTGTCGGCCTGGCAGCCGAGGCGGCCCCAGAGCTGGGTGTCGTCGCCCTTGTCGGCGGCGTTCGTGTGTCCGCCCGAGGCCGAGTAGGCGAGCGCGCGCGACTCGCGCACCTCCTGAAAGATCACGGCGCTCATGTCGCCGCCCATGTACTCGGAGTAGAACTGATAGTCCACGACGTGCTCGGGCTCGAAGGTCTCGTCCGCGGCGAACAGGCCGACCTGAGCCTGCACCATGTCGCGGTGCGTGAAGAGCACGCGCGGCGTCGCCGGGCGCAGCAGCTTGAGGGGCACGCGCGGCGGCACCGGCCGTAAGCGCCGCCCGGAGTCGAGGAGCTTGCCGATCTCGCGGGGCGCGCGGTTGCCCACGTAGGCCACGCGCGCGGGGTGGAGCATGAAGCCGCGGATGAGCGACTTCAGGCGCGACTCGTCGAGCGCCTTGAACTCGGGGTTGCTCAGGCGGCGGAGCACGGCGCTGTCGCGACCGCGCGCGGCGAGCTGGCCGAGGGCGTAGTGCACCGCGGCGGGATTCTTCTTCTCGTCGTCGCGGGCGCCGAGCTCGACCTCGATCATCTTCGCCAGCGTGCCGGCTTCGATATTGGGCCAGTCGAAGCGTTGAGCCATCAGTTCGAGAGAGGGCCAGAGATTGCGGTCCAGGCCCGAGAGATGGATCGCGCTGTCCTGGTCCGAGCAGGAGTAGCCGAGCGACGTGCCGAGCGCGAACAGCTTCTTCTTGAACTCGTCGGCCGACCAGGGGCCCGCGCCGGAGAGATCGAGAAGGTCCATCGCGGCGCACAGCTCGCGCTCCGCGCGGGAGCCGCGCTCGTAGTGAAACGAGATCGAGAAGAGGTCGTTGTACGGGTTCTTCGCGGAGTACAGGCGCCCGCCGTCGATGGGCGTGATCTGGTAGTCGCGGCCGGAGACGAGCCAGCGCGGGTCGAGGGGCGGCGCCGGAATCGCGAGGATTTCTTTCATGAACGCCGACTCGCGCGAGGGGTCGATCTCGACGTGCGTGAAGGACGGCTTGGTGATCTTCGGGATCTCGGGCTTCGCGTCGCGGCGGTACACCGTGATCCGGTCCGCGCCGAGGTGCTTGTTGGCGACGCGCACGACGTCGGCCTTCGTGATCTTTCGGATCCGGTCGAGGCGCCCGACGGCGCGCTCCCACGGCTCGAGCGAGAGGAAGGATGAGGACATCAGGCTGACGCGCGCCTCGTTGGACTCGAGGCGTCCCTTCTCGGACATCTCGAAGTTCGTGATGACGGCGGCGACGTCGTCGTCCGAGAAGTCGCCGGCTTTCAGGGCCTCGACGGCCTCGAGCAGCAGCGTCTCGGCCTCCTCGGGAGTCTGCCCCTTCTTCGGCAGGGCCCAGACGTTCCACGAGCCGGCGTCGTTGCGCAAGTTCGGGTAGGAGCCCGACGACTTGACCTTCTGCGCCTGGTTCAGGCGCAGGTTGAACAGGCCCGCGGCCGAGTTGTCCACGATCATATCCATGACCTCGAGCGCGTCGGCATCTACGCTGGAGTGCGGAGAGGTCAGCCAGGCGATCTCGACCTTCTGCTCGGCCTCGTACTTGACCTCGTATTTCTCGTTGCCCTTCGGTTTCGTGATCTCCCATTTCGGCAGGTCCGGGAGCGGATGCGCGGTCCACGCGCCGAAGTGGCGCTTGAGCAGCTCGAGCGTCTTCGCGCGGTCGAAGTCGCCGGCGAGCGTGATCGCCATGTTGTTCGGCGCGTACCAACGGTCGTAGAACGCGTACATCTTGGCGAGCGACGGGTTCTTCAGGTGCTCGATGCTGCCGAGCGTGGGCTGCTGCCCGTACGGATGATGCTTGTACAAGCGGTTCTCCATCTCGTCGCCGAGGACGCGCTCGGCGTTGTCGAGCGAGCGGTTCTTTTCCTCGTAGACGGTCTCGATCTCGGTCTGGAACAGGCGGAACACCGGGCTCTTGAAGCGCTCGGCCTCGACCTTGGCCCAGGCCTCGAGCCTGTTCGCCGGAATGCTGACGACATAGACGGTCATTTCGTCGGAGGTGAAGGCGTTGAGGCCCTCGGCGCCGATCGAGCGGTAGAAGCGGTCGAATTCGTTGGGCACGGCGCTGGCCGAGGCGGCGATGTTCTCGGCGTCGATCGCCTTGTAGATCTTCGCGCGGCCGGCCTCGTTCTTGGTCTTGAACAGGTCCTCGTAGAGCTCGCGGATGCGCTCGAGATGCGGGCGTTCCTTTTCGTAGTCGAGGGTGCCCAGGCGACCGGTGCCCTTGAAAAGCATGTGCTCAAGATAATGCGCCATGCCGGTGCTGTCGGCCGGGTCGTTCTTGGAGCCCGCGCGCACGGCGACGCGCGCCGAGATGCGGGGCTCGCCCTTGTTCGGGCTGAGGTAAATCGTCAGCCCGTTGGGAAGCCGGTGGATCGTCACGCCCAGCGCGTCGTCGGCGCGCGGCGTCTCCTGGACCGCGGGCGTCGCCGGTGCGAACGAGGCGGAGGGTTTGGGCTTGGCCGCGGCCGGAACGGCCATCCACGCGGCGAGGATCAGCGGTGAGAGTGTCTTCATGGCGTCTCCTTGTCCTTCTTAACGGACTTCACGGGCTTCGGGGGATCGGGCGGCAGCTTGACGACGGGTCCGGCCTGGACGGCCGACCACGAGTAGTGATTCTGCGCGTTCCAGAGAATCCAGCCGCGCACGCCGAGCTCTTCGGCGGCGAGGATTTGGGCGCGTACATGGGCCGGAGTGTAGCGCACGCCCATCGAGAAGTCCTGCAGGTACGGGCGCAGCGCCTCGGGCCTCGATCCGAGACGTTCGAGCGCGTCCTTGGTGCCGTGCTTGATCGTCTCGTACGGCGCGCGATTGGGATTCTTCAGGCCGTATTCGCCGTGCGCGTAGTGCGACGGGTACATCATCGGCGAGACGTAATCGACGAGATCGGCCATCTGGTCCAAGGACTGGCCGATGCCCATGCCGTTGTCGACGCTCGTCGTCAGGCCGAAGGTGTCGATCGAGAGCTTGACCCCGAGCGGCTTCAGGCGGGCCGAAGCGAGCGTCAGCAGTTCGCGCAAGGCCGCGGACGCCGTCGCGGGGCTGTGATCCTTGCGCGAGTAGCGGCACTGGCGCGTCTTGCCGTCGGAGGGGAAGCGGATGTAGTCGAACTGGATCTCGTCGAAGCCCGCGAGGGCGGCGCGCGAGGCGATGTCGATCACGTACTCCCAGATTTCCTTTTTATAGGGATCGACCCAGGCCGTGCCCTTGTCGTTGGTCCAGAGGCTGCCGTCGGGAAAGTGGACGGCGAGGTCCGGCCGCGCGCGGGCGAGATGGTCGTCCTTGAAGATCGCGATGCGCGCGACCGTGTAGATGCCCAGGTCCTCGAAATCCTTGACCGTTCCGGGAAGGTCGGGGATGGCGTTGGTGAACGCGCCCGTCTGCGTCGCGAGCGGCACGCCGCGGACGAACTGGTGGCCGTCGTAATCCTTGAGCGCGATCACGACCGCGTTGAAGCCCGCGGCCTTCATGTCGGCGGCGAATTTCCGGCGCAGCTTCGGCACGCCCGCGCTCCAGCCGGTGAAGTGGACGCCGCGGAAGGTGGCGACCGAGGCCTGAGCCGAGGGAGTGTCCTTTCCGCCCGCCGTTGAAAAAGGACCAGTGGACGCGGGGGCTTCGGGCGGGACTTGCGCGAGAGACGGCGACGCGTAGATCGCGAAAATCAGGGACAGAAGCTTCGGCACCGGGAGAAACTACCAAATACGGCGCCCGGCCGTCCGTCAGCGCCCCATAATATCGTGGGGCGTGTGTAAGGCGGGCACCGCGACGAGGTCCAGATGGACCTTGGACGCGGAACGTTTCCACTGGACAGGCGCCGGAGCAAGATCCCCGTCGGAAAGAGATTCAATAGCCGCGCGCCGCTCATCGGCGTCGCGCTGGCGGTAGGGCGGATCGACGTCGATGATCTGGCCTTTGCGCCAGCCCCCGCCCTTGCCGGCCAGCTGGGCTTTCTGGCCGCTCAAGGACACCATGCTCACGGTCCAGCCGTCGCCCTTGACGAGGTCGGCCTCGTAGGTCCCATCCGCGCCGGTTTTCGTGGTCACCGACTGCCGCCCGTCCCCGAAAAACGTGAGTTCCGCGTCCGGGACGGGTTCGAGCGACGACAGATCGTACACGACGCCCGAGACGCGCCAGGCGTTTTTGGCGACCGGCGGCTTCACGGCGGGGGGAGCGGCGGCAGCCGAGTGGGAAGAGGAGGGCGGCGCGGCTGCGCGGCCGGCGGGACCGTCGTCGAGCAAGCCCGGGGGCGGGGTGGTCTGCGCCGCGAGAGGCGAGATCGATTTCGGCGTCTCCGCTCCGGCGTTCTCAGCGGGCGTTTCCGCGCCGCGAGGCGCGTAGTTCTTGGGATCGGTGAACTGGTCGTACCAGGCGGCGACGCGCGTCATCGCCGTCCCCGCCGTGGTCCGGATCACGGCGCGGAAGTCCCATCCGAACTTGCCCACCGCGCCCGCGATGAGGAGGAAGGCGGCGATTTTCAACGGGAGGCGACGGCGGCGCTCCTTGGACTCGCGCAACTGGGTGTAGCCGCGCACGATTTCCTGCTTGGTGCGCGCGCGCATGCAGACCTGGCAGCCCGTCGCTTCGGGCGGTAGCGGCGTGCTGCAGCCGGGGCAGGGGAGCGATTCGGTCATTGCGAGACCTTCCCGCGCTTGGGCAGCAGCACCAGGTCGAGCGGGACGATGACGGCGTTGCTCCGGTAGCGCAGCGGCATCGGCCCCAGATCGCCGTCGCTCGTTTCCTCCATGATCCGCCGGCGCGCCGTGCGCGAGCGCTCCCGCAGCGGCGGGTCGGGGTCTTCGAGTTGGCCGACCCTATATCCATCGACAGGAGTGACCGCGACCACCATCGGCGCTGCGACCGGAATTAAGGCGATGGAGCCGTTGGGCTGCACGTCCGGCGACGTGAACTTGACGAGGTCGATCTGGTAATGGCCGAATTTGTCCGTCATGACGCGCGATCCGTTCTCGGCGCCGGTCATCATGAACTTCAGTTCGGCGCCGGCGATCGGCTTTAAAGTCGACGCGTCGTAGACGACGCCGTAGAACCGGCGGTGGTTCTCCCCCGGGGGGGCGGGCTCCGGCGGGGGCGTCGCGTTCTCGACCGGCGCGGCCGGTTCCTGCGCGACGCGAGGCTCAGGCGTGACCGCCGTCGCGGCGGGGGCGGAGGGGACGGAACGCACGGGAACCGTCGTAAAGACGACCACGGAGGCCGCTCTTTGAGCGACCTCCCTGGCCGCCGCCGCCTCGGCCGCCTCGAACGCGGCCTGATCGGCCGCTTGGGCGCGCTGTTTTCGAAGCGCCGGGTATCGGGCGTATTCGACTTCGACCATAAACTCCTGCCATGCGATGAGGATTCTGCGATGCTGCCAGGCGGCGAGCGCGAGGATGACGGCGAAGATGCATCCGAGCGTCTTCAGTCGCGCGAAAATCTTGTTCCGGCGTTCTTCCTGACAGCGCGGGCAGCCGTCCTGCTCGTACTCGACGGGAAAATCACAGCGGGGACAGGGGACTGCGGGCGGAGCCATGCTCCTTATTTATAACAGGGGGATCGGGAGGTGTCCAGTACGTGACTGGGCCCATTCTTGACTAAAAAGGTCAGGAATGCTATACTGGGCTTATGGCCAATCAGGACCTGAAGGAACTCGCCGCCAAGGAGTATAAATACGGCTTTGAGTCCGACGTCGAAGCCGACCAGGTCCCTCGTGGTCTCACCGAAGACACCGTCCGCCTGATCTCGGCCAAGAAGAACGAGCCGAAGTTCATGCTCGAGTTCCGGCTCAAGGCCTATAAGCACTGGCTGACCATGACCGAGCCGACCTGGGCCCACGTCCACTATCCCAAGATCGACTACCAGAACGTCATCTACTACTCGGCGCCCAAGCCCAAGAAAAAGCTCAGCTCGATGGACGAGGTGGATCCCGAGATCCGCGCCACCTTCGACAAGCTCGGCATTCCGCTCGACGAGCAGAAGATGCTCTCCAACGTCGCCGTCGACGCGGTGTTCGACAGCGTCTCCGTCGCCACCACCTTCCGCAAAACCTTGGCCGAGGCCGGCGTCATTTTCTGCTCGTTCTCCGACGCGGTCAAGGAGCACCCGGACCTGCTCGAGAAGTACCTGGGCTCCGTCGTCCCCTACACCGACAATTTCTTCGCGGCGCTCAACGCCGCGGTCTTTTCCGACGGATCCTTCTGCTACATCCCCAAAGGGGTGAAGTGTCCGATGGAGCTGTCCACCTATTTCCGCATCAACGCCAAGGACACCGGCCAATTCGAGCGCACGCTCATCGTCGCCGAGGACGGCGCCAGCGTCTCGTATCTCGAGGGCTGCACGGCGCCCATGCGCGACGAGAACCAGCTGCACGCCGCCGTCGTCGAGCTCGTGGCGGGCGCCGACGCCTCGATCAAGTACTCCACCATCCAGAACTGGTATCCCGGCGACAAGAACGGTAAGGGCGGCATCTACAACTTCGTGACCAAGCGCGGAAAGTGCGCGGGCGCGCGCTCGAAGATCTCCTGGACCCAGGTGGAGACGGGCTCGGCGATCACCTGGAAGTATCCGTCCTGCATCCTGGTGGGCGACGAGTCGGTCGGGGAGTTCTACTCCGTGGCCTTGGCCAACCACTATCAGCAGGCCGACACGGGCACGAAGATGATCCATATCGGCAAGAACACCAAGTCGACCATCATCTCGAAGGGCATTTCGGCGGGGCACGGCCAGAACACGTACCGGGGCCAGGTCAAGATCGCCAAATCCGCCGTCGGAGCGCGCAATTACTCGCAATGCGACTCTTTACTTCTCGGCGACAAGTGCGGCGCGCACACCTTCCCCTATATCGAGGTCGGCAACACGAGCGCGACCCTCGAGCACGAGGCCTCGACCTCGAAGATCGGCGAGGACCAGCTTTTCTATCTGCGCCAGCGCGGCCTCTCCACCGAGGACGCGGTCGGGATGATCGTCAACGGCTTCTGCAAGCAGGTGTTCGCCGAACTGCCTTTAGAATTCGCCGTCGAGGCGCACAAGCTCATGAACATTTCTTTGGAAGGGAGCGTCGGTTAACATGCTGAAAATCACGAATCTGCACGCGAAGGTCGGCGACAAGGCCATCCTCAAGGGCCTGAACCTCACGGTCAAGCCCGGCGAGGTCCACGCCATCATGGGACCGAACGGCTCCGGCAAGAGCACTCTCTCCTACGTTCTCGCCGGCCGCCCGGGCTACACGGTCACGGAAGGTGCGGCCGAGTACGACGGCAAAGATCTGCTCGCGATGGACCCCGAGATCCGCGCGCGCGAAGGCGTTTTCCTCGCCTTCCAGTATCCCGTCGAGATCCCCGGCGTGTCGAACAAGTATTTCCTCAAGGCCGCCTACAACTCCCTGCGCAAGCACCGCGGCGAGCCCGAGATGGACGCCGGCGCCTTCCTCAAGTTCATCAAGGAGAAGGCCAAGTCCGTCGAGATGGATCCCGCTTTCCTGAACCGCTCCGTCAACGAGGGCTTCTCGGGCGGCGAGAAGAAGCGCAACGAGATCCTGCAGCTCGCGACGCTCGAGCCCAAGCTCGCCATTCTGGACGAAACGGACTCGGGCCTCGACATCGACGCGCTCAAGATCGTCGCCGAGGGCGTCAACAAGATGCGCGGTCCGAAGCGCGCCTTCGTCGTGGTGACGCACTATCAGCGCCTGCTCGACTACATCGTTCCCGATTTCGTGCACGTGCTCTCCGGCGGGCGCATCATCAAGTCCGGCGGCAAGGAGCTCGCGCTGGAGCTCGAGAAGAAGGGTTACAGCTGGATCGAGGATTCCGGCTCCGTGCCAAAGGCCGCAGCGTGATCAAGGAAGCCATCGCCGGGCAGAAGGAAGGCTGGCGCTTCACGCCGGGCGAGGCGCTGACCGGTCCGCATTTTGCGCCGGCGGGCATGCCCGCCGCGCAGCCGCCTCTCGGCGGCCGAGTGTTGTGCCCCGTCGGCTTCCACCGCGCCGCGCTCGTCAACGGACGCTGGGAGTCCAAGCACGCGCTGCTCAAGCTCCCGGCCGGCGTGAGCGTCGAGAGCCTCGCTCAGGCGAACGAGCCCGCGACCGCCGTGTCCGCCGATCTTCCGCTCGCGGCCGTCGCCGCGAACTCCAAAGACGGGATCGTGGTGCGCGTCGGCCGCCACGTGCGCGTCGACAAGCCGATCCACTTGATTCATCTCGCGGAATCCTCCGGCAAGACCGCCGAGGCCGCCAACGCGCGCGTGCGCATCGTCCTGGAGGCCGGCGCCTCCGCCGAGATCGTCGAGGAGTACGTGTCGTTCGGCGACGCGCCGTTCTGGACCAACGTCCGTTCCCAAGTCGTTCTTTCGGAGGGCGCCTCGCTGAAGCATTATCGAGTCGTCCGCCAGGGAACGCAGGGGCGTCTGACGAACGCGCTCGAGCTCGAGCTCGGCTCCCGCTCGCGCTACGAGTCGCACGTCTTCAATCTGTCGGGGCTGTTCGCGCGCGAGGACGTCCGGGCGCTCATGGCCGGCGAAGGCGCCGAGGCCCATTTGAATGGACTGGCGCTTCTGTCGGGCTCCCAATTCGCCGACCACCATACGGTCGTCGAGCACGCGGCGGTCGGCGGAAACACGCGCGAGCTGTACAAGGCGGTGCTCGACGACAAGTCCCGCTTCGTCTTCGACGGCTTGATCCACGTGAAGCCCGGCGCCCAGAAGACCGACGCCCAGGTTTACAATAAAAATCTTCTGCTGTCCGAGGACGCGAAGGTCAACACCAACCCCGAGTTCAAAATTCTGGCCGACGACGTGTCGTGCAAGCACGGCGGCGCGGTCGGGCAGATGTCGCAGGAGGCGCTGTTCTACCTGCGCTCGCGCGGGATCGGCGACGAGGCGGCGCGTCGGCTTCTCGTGTACGCCTTCGGCTCCGAGATGATCGAGCGCGTCGGCCTCGAGCCGCTGCGCGCCGCGTTGACCGACGCCCTGCACGGGCTCACTCCCGAGGCCGCCGAGGATAAGAAATGACCTTTGATCCGAAGAAGTATCGCGCGGACTTCCCCATTCTCAAGCGCCTGGTGCGCGGCAAGCCGCTCGCCTACCTCGACAACGCCGCGACGACGCAGAAGCCGCGCCAGGTCATCAAGGCGCTCGTCGATTTCTACGAGCAGAACAACGCCAACGTCCACCGCGGCGTGCACACGCTCTCCGAAGAATCCACGAACATGGCCGAGCTGACCCGGACCAAGCTGGCCGCGTTCGTCGGCGCGCCGAACCCGAAGACCTTGATCTTCACCCGCAACGCCACCGAGTCGCTCAACCTGATCGCCCACGCCTGGGCTCGCAAGTTCCTCAAGGCCGGTGACACGATCCTCTCGACCGAGATGGAACATCACTCGAACATCGTGCCCTGGCAGCTGCTCGCCGCCGAGCGCGGTATTCAACTTGAATTCGTTCCCGTGGAGCTCGACGGCACGCTCGACCTGGCCAAGGTCAAGGCCGCCCTCGCCAAAGGGCCGAAGCTGTTCACCTTCACCGCGCTGTCCAACGCGATCGGCACGGTCAACCCCGTCCTCGAGCTGATCAAGCTCGGCAAGGCCGCCGGCGCGGTCGTGTCGGTGGACGCCTGCCAGTGGGCGCCGCACAAGCCCATGGACCTGAAGACCTGGGGCGCCGACTTCGTCTCCTTCTCCGCGCACAAGATGCTCGGCCCCACCGGCGTCGGCGTTCTTTGGGGCCGCGAGGACCTGCTCGAGGCGATGGATCCGTTCCTCGGCGGCGGCGACATGATCTCGCGCGTCACCCTCGAAAAGTCCACCTGGAACGAGCTGCCGTACAAGTTCGAGGCGGGCACGCCCAATTTCGCGGACCAGGTCGCCTTCGGTCCCGCGCTCGATTACCTCACGGCGGTCGGGCTCGAGAATATTTCGAAGCATGAGAACGCTCTCGCCGATAAGACGCGCGCGATCCTGGAGGCCGAGGGCATGACGGTTCTCGGGCCCAAGGATCCGGCCACGCGCTCCGGCGTCGTGTCGTTCAACGTCCCCGGGCTCCATCCGCACGACGTCGGCACGGCCTTCGACCTGGAGGGCGTCGCGGTGCGCGTCGGCCACCACTGCTGTCAGCCGCTGATGCATCTGCTTCAGTGCGGCGGGACCGCCCGGGCGAGCTTCTACCTTTATAACGACCAGAGCGACGTGGACGCGTTCGAGCGCGCGCTTAAGCGCACGCTCGAGTTCTTCAAGATCAAGCCGAAGGCGGGGGTGCGCTGATGGAAGGCGACGCGGAGCTTCAAGACCTGTATCGCGAGGTGCTTCTCGATTATTTCCGGTCTTCGACCCGTAAGGGCAAGCTGGACCCGGCGGACCTTCGCGCCCACGGAATCAACCCCGTCTGCGGCGACGAATTGGAAATCACGGCCGAGCTGAAGGACGGCAAGGTTTCCAAGCTCCGGTACGCGGGTCATGGCTGCGTGATCTCTCAGGCGTCCGCGGCGATGATGGCCGAGGCGCTCGAGGGGACCGACGTCGCGAAGGCGAAGTCGCTCGTCGCCGCGTTCAAGAAGCTGATGCTGGAGAACGGCGCGGTGAAGGACTTGCCGGCCGAGTTGGAACAGCTCGCTTCGCTCGAGGGCGTGCGCAAATTTCCGCTCCGTGTGAAGTGCGCGACTTTGGGCTGGAACACGGTCATGCAGGGCTTCGAGGCGAAGAAATCATGAGCAAGGCCGCCCCCACGTCGGCGCAGGCGACGTTCAAACAGGTCGGCGAGGCCCTCCAGCCCGTCCAGGACCCGGAGATCCACATCAGCATCGTGGACCTCGGTCTCGTGTACGGCGCGGAGTTCGGCGAGTCGGCGAAGGGGCCGTCGGTGAAGGTCCGCATGAGCCTGACCTCGCCCGCCTGCCCCTACGGGCCGATGCTCCTGGCCTCCGTGCACACCGCTTTGACCAAGCTGCCGGGCATCAAGGACGTGGACGTGGATCTGACCTTCCTGCCGGGCTGGGACCCGCGCACGATGGCCACCGAGGACGCGAAGGAGCAGTTGGGGCTATATTAGAGGGTGTCAGGCTTCACTATTCGAACAATTCTCTTCGAGAATTGTTCGAATAGTGAAGCCTGACACCGGAGTGCAAATATGAGAATCACGAGCTCGATCGAATACGCCACGCGCCTGATGGTGACCTTGGCCGCCGAGCACGGCGGCGCCCCCGTTCCGGCCGAGCGCCTGGCCGAGACCGACAACGTGCCCGCCGACTACGTGAGCCAGATCCTGGTCAAGCTTCGCCGCGCGGGACTGGTGACCAGCCACCGCGGCAGCGCCGGAGGCTATGCTTTGTCCAAGCCGCCGGACGAGATCACGATCGCACAGGTGGTGCGCGCCGTCGACGGCGCCGTCTTCGAGGACGTGTGCGAGCGCTTCGACGCCGGCTCGAAGGATTGCCGTCACCAAGGCCAATGCTCGATCTCTCCGGTCTGGACCAAGCTCGGCGACCTCGTCACGGGCTATTTCGAGAGCGTGACCCTGGCCGCGATTCTCAAGGAGAAGGGCGGCGCGTGCGGCGCGGCGCCGGACTGGCTCGCGAAGCTGGCGCCCGGAAAATAGGATAGGATTGAATCTATGACCACTTACGAACGCGTCGAGAAGGTGCTGGACAAGATCCGGCCCTACATCCAGTCCGACGGCGGAGACATCGCCTTGGTCTCGGTCGACGAGGCCTCGGGGATCGTGAAGGTGAGCCTGTCCGGGGCCTGCGGCACTTGCCCGAGTTCGACCGCCACGCTCAAGGGCGGCGTCGAGCGCATGGTCAAGGCGGAGATTCCCGAGATCAAGGAAGTCGTCGCGGTTTAGCCCTCGTGCCGAAACGGGTCGAACTCCACTGCCACTCGCTGTATTCCGACGGGACGTTGACCCCGGCGGAGCTCGTCGCGCGCGCGGTCAAGAACGGCGTCGAGCTGCTGACCTTGACCGATCACGACAGCGTCTCCGGCGGACCGGAACTGTTCGCCGCCGGCCGGGAGCTGGGGCTCGACGTGCGCCTGGGCATCGAGATCAACTGCGCGGGCGAGGGCGCCGCCGACCGCGTCCACGTCCTCGGTTACGGCTTCGACCCGAAAAGCCCCGGCTTCGAGGCGCGCCTCGCCGAGTTCCGCGAGCGCCGGACCGTGCGCGCCAAGCGCATCGTCGAGAATCTGCGCGGCCTCGGCTTTCCGATCGAGTTCGAACACGTCGCCTCCGGCGTCAAGGAGACGCTCGGCCGGCCCCACGTCGCCGACGCCCTGCGTCGCCTCGGCATCGTCAAGAGCCGCAAGGAAGCGTTCGACCGCTTTCTCATCAAAGGCAAGCCCGGCTACGTTGATTCCATGGGTCCCAGTCCTAGGGAAGCCATCGCTTTGATCCGCGACGCGGGCGGCGTCGCCTGCCTCGCGCACCCGCAGACCGCGGGCAAGGAGAACGAGCTCGACGAACTGCACCGCGCCGGGCTGCAGGGCATCGAGGTGCTCTATTCGGGCCACACCGCGTCTCAGGTCCGCCATTACGGCGACTGGGCGCTGGCGAAGGGTCTTCTCGCCGTGGGCGGGTCCGATTTTCACGGGCCGGGCACCGGACGCGAGGAGAAGCTCGGAATCGATTACGACGATGCGGCCCTCGGCCCCGTCGCGGAGGTCCTGCACTGATGCTCGTCATCGCCCACCGGGGCGCCAGCGGTCTCGCGCCCGAGAACACCATGGCGGCTTTCCTGCGCGCGCTCGCCATGAACGCGCCCGCCATCGAGCTCGACGTGCATCAGACGCTCGATCACGAGCTCGTCGTCGCGCACGACGACGACCTGAAGCGCTGCGGCCGCGACAAGCGGCGCATCAAGAACGTGCACTGGGACGACGTGTCCGGCCTCGACGTCGGCGCCTGGTTCGACAAGTCTTTTACGGGCGAACGCCTGCCGAGACTGGAGGATGTGTTCGACATTTTGCCCAAAACCGTCGAGCTGCACGTCGAGATCAAGCGCGGCTCCTCGACGTACCCCGGCATCGAGGAGCGCGTCGTGGACCTGATTCATAAGCGCGGCGCCTCGGCGCGGACCGTCGTCTCCAGCTTCGATCACGCCGCCCTGTACTCGGTCCGCTCGCTCGACGAAAAGGTGCGCATCGGCTACCTGCTGGGCCTGACGACCTTGCAGACGGCCCTGCGCGAGATGAAGGAGATCGACGCGGAGAGCCTCAATCTCAGCGTCCGTCAAACGACGGCGCGCATCATCAAGGCGGCGCACGACCGCGACCGCAAGGTGCTCGTCTACACCGTCAACACGCCCGCCGAGCGCGACCGTCTTCAAAAAATGGGCGTCGACGGCATCTTCTGCAATTATCCGGAGCTCAATTTATGGCCGTGACGTCCCCGGCTCCCGCGGACATCGAGCTCGAGGCGGCCCGCCTCGCCGACACAGGCCTCGCCGGGCTCGGCTACCGCGACGAGGAGCTCGAGCGCGCCGCGAAGCTGACCTGGAAGATCAACCGGCTCAAAAAGGAGAAGAACGCGGTCATTCCCGCGCACGTCTATCAGCGTCCCGAGATTCTGCTCGGCGTGGCGGACATGATCGGCGATTCCTACAAGCTCGCCAAGCTCGGCGCCGCCTCGCCCGCGACCACGATCGTGTTCTGCGGCGTGCGCTTCATGGCCGAGACGGCGAAGATTCTCAGCCCCGAGAAAGAGGTGCTCCTGCCGGCTCCGGAGGCCGGCTGCTCGCTGTCGGAGTCCATCACGGCGGCCGACGTCCGCGCGCTCAAGAAAAAGCACCCCGGAGCGCCCGTCGCCGTCTACATCAACACGAGCGTCGCCGTGAAAGCGGAGTGCGACGTCGTGGTGACCTCGGCCAACGCGCCCAAGATCATGCGCAAGCTCTACGAGAAGCACGAGAAGGTGATCTTCGCGCCCGACGCGATGATGGGCGCCAACCTCGCCCAGGAGCTGGGCAAGACGGTCGGCAAGGATCTGATCGTCTGGAACGGAACGTGCATCGTGCACGACAATTTCGATGCCTCCTCGGTCGAGTTCTACCGCAAGATGTATCCCGGCGTGAAGATTCTCGCCCACTTCGAATGCACGCCCGCCCTGACCTCGGTCGTCGATTACATCGGGGGAACCGGCGACATGATGAAATGGGTGGACGACCACAAGGCGTCCTCCTACATGCTCATCACCGAGTGCGGCCTCGGCGACCTCGCCCGCACGAAGTTTCCGGACAAGGTTTTCGTGCCGATGTGCCGCCTGTGCCTGCACATGAAGGCGGTCACCTTGGAGCGAGTGCTCTCCGCCCTCGAGCGTCCGTCGGCGTCCCAGCGCATCGACGTCCCGGCGGCCGTCGCCGCGCGCGCGCTGAAGCCCATCGAGAGGATGTTCGAGCTGTCCGAGGACCGGTCGGCCGCTTGAGCCCCTGGATCGCCTGGACGGCCGAGGCGTTCGCCCGCGCCAAAGCGCAGGGCAAGCCGATTCTCGCCGCGACGGGTCCCTTGCCGCCCGAGAATTTGCGCTCCCTCGAGGGCGAGATCGCCAGCCGCTTCGTCGCGGTGCTCGCCGATCCCGAGACGCGCCCCGACGCGGCCGCGCGCCTCGGCGGCGAGGCGGTCGTGCTCGACAGCGAGGGCGCGCGCCGGGCCGTGCTGTCCTCGC
>JACRDP010000024.1 GCA_016212855.1 Elusimicrobiota bacterium | reverse complement strand
CGCCGCCGCGCTCGGCGCCGGCGGCCGCGAGGGCTTCGCCTCCTACGGCTCCGCGAGCGCGAGCCCGGCCGCGGCTGCGGCCCTCGTTTCGCCCGGCGCGACGCGCGCCGCCGCGGACCAGGCGCTCGCCGGCGCGAAAAGCGCGCTGAAGCTCGGAGACGCCGAGAGCGCGCTCGACACCTTGACCAAGGCCCTCGAGCAGGATCCCAACAATCCGGCGCTGCTCAATATGCGCGCTCAAGTGTACGGCCGCCTGGGCCGCTGGGAGGAGGCGCTCCGGGACGTGAGAGCCGGCCTGGCTTTGGCTCCAGGCAACGTGGCGCTGCTGACCACCAAGGCGATCGCCGAGAACCGCACGCGCCGCTGGAACGACGCTCTGGCGACCGCCAATGAGATGCTCGCCGCCGACCCGAACAACGCCTGGGCTTACGCCGCCCGGGCGCACGCCTACGGCGGTCTCGGCCGCAAGGACGATATGATGCGCGACATCCTGCGCGCGGCGTCTCTGGACGCACACTTCCGTCAGGCCGCAGAAGACGCGAAAAATATTCAGCTGCCGTCCGACGCGGACGTGATGTTCCTGTTCCCGGGAGAGTCAGCCAAGAGCGCGACGAAGTCCGCTCCGGCCGCCTCCGGGCGGGGACGGAGCTTCAGCGTCCTGGTCATCGCAGGCATCGTCGGCGGACTTCTGCTCGCCCTCGGCCTGCTCTCGATCGTCATGGAGCCGGTCAAGAACGCGGTGACGGCGGTGTTCACGAAGCGCTCCGAGTCCGATCCGCGCGCGGCGGTCGCGACCGCCCAGCCGGCCTCGGTCGGCGGCAACGTCGGCGGGCTCATCCGCGGCCAGTACCAGATCGCGCGCCAGATCGGCGCCGGCGGCATGGGCATGGTCTACGAGGGCACGGATAAGTCTTTGGGCCGGCGCGTGGCGATCAAGAAGATGCGCGACGAGCTGCGCCTCAACGCGCGCGAGCGCGACCGCTTCATCATCGAGGCCAAGACCGTGGCCTCGCTGCATCACCCGAACATCGTCGACATCTACGCGATCGCCGAAGAGGGCGACGACGTCTACCTCGTCTTCGAGTACGTGGACGGCAAGACCGTGCACGACCTCGTGCAGACCGCGGGGCGCCTGGAGCCGGCCGACGCCGTCAACGTCGCGCGCGCCATGGGCGAGGCCCTGACCTACGCGCACGCGCACGGGGTCATCCACCGCGACATGAAGCCGTCGAACGTGATGAAGACGTCCTCCGGCCAGATCAAGGTCATGGACTTCGGCATCGCGCGCATGGCCAAGGACGCGATGACGCGCTACTCGATGACGAACACCGTCGTCGGCACGCCGCCGTACATGGCGCCCGAGCAGGAGCAGGGCGTGGTCCGCAAGGAGTCCGACGTGTACTCGCTGGCGATCTGCGCCTACGAGATGCTGACCGGCAAGCTGCCCTTCATCGGCATGGGCGCGGGGATGCTGATGAACAAGATCAACATGAGCTATATCCCGCCCTCGCGCGCGATCGCGGGACTGCCGGAGTCTCTCGACGAGGTGTTCCTCAAGGCCTTCCAGGCCGATCCCGAGAAGCGCTACCGGACGCCGCAGGAGTTCGTCGCGGCTCTCGGTGGATCGCTTGGGGCCCGCGCCAAGTCGAGTTAGGCGGACGCCGGGCCGCCGCTTATTTCCGCTTGATGACGTCCGCGACCATCGGGATCTCGGTCTTGTTCACGTAGGCGGCCTTAAACATCGGCGGAGCGCCCGGGACTGTCTTCTGGTCGAGGAGATCCGCGACGAACAGGCGGGTGACCTTGCATTGGTCGTAGGTGGCCGCGTTTGCCTCGCTCCGCTCTCCGACCCGCTCGTTGCACAGCTTCACATCCGGTGCCGACAGGTTGCCGCCGAGAAGCTGATTCTGATAGATGACCCGCGGGTTCTCGTCGCCGCCGGCGGAAGCCGTGAAGACCGAGGCGGCCGCGAACACGATCAGCAGCGAAAAACGGGACCGGGTGACCCTTTTTTTCATAAAACCTCGTCGAGACGCCGACGATCCAGTTTAACCCCGGGCGCCTGAATCTGTCAAGGGCCCTCCGGCGGATTGACAAGACGCCGGACCGGGCCTACACTGTCTAAACCCCTATGATTTGGCCCTGGTTGGTCGGACTCGCGTTGACGGCGGCCGCTAGCGATTCCCTGCCGGCCGCGCATCCGCCCGCTAAAACGGGCACCACCGTTCCGGGTAAGGCGTCGAAGGAGGCTCCGGACGCCGAGGACGTCGAGAATCTCGATCTGCTCCTGGAGCGGTTGAACGAAGCCGAAGACGTCCCGAAGGCGGCGGTCCTCGGCCCGGCGGCCGCGATGGTGGCAGGACCGTCTGTGATCGCTCCCGTCACGCCTCAGCCCCCCTGGGCGGAACGAGAAAAGGAGCGGTCCGTCCAGTTCGACAAGGAGTTCGGCACGGGCTCTTACGCGGGGATCGTCGAATTCTCCGACCGGTGCCGGTTCGCCGACGGCTGCAACAGGCTCAAGTCGATGGACGTCATCCGCGGCGCGTACAAATTCGTCGATCTCGAGAACGACGTGAAGGAAAACCGGATCACGCGCGAGTCCGCGCCTTACACGGGACGCCGCACGGACATCAAGACCGACATGCGCGGCGCCATGGAGAGCTTCCGGCCGCAGGCGGGGGCGAAGCCGAGGGTCGTCGCGGATTTCATCCGCGCCTCCGAACCGATCGTCACGAAGATCTTCAACAAGGAAGAGCTGGTGGGATTCGCCGAGCGCACCGCCGCGACGACGCAGGCGGCTCCCGCCTACGCCAACCTCGGGAAGACGCTCAACGGCGCCGGCCGGCACGTTCAAGCGGTCGCGGCTTTCAATCAGGCGCTCAGCCGCGACCCGGAGTATCAGCAGGCTTTGAGCGGCCGCGCCATCGCGCATCTCAATCTCGGGGACTATCCCAGCGCGATCATCGATTCGCGCTCGGCCCTGACGCTCGATCCCGGGGATATGAACGCGCGCGAGACCTTGCATTCCTCGCAGGGTCGCGTCGCCGGAGCCGCGACGACATCGTCTGGCGGCGCGGCCGCGACGGCGCGGGCCGCGGCTTTGGGAAGCGGCGGTCCGGGTCAGCCCGGCCCGGCTTCGGAGGCGTCCTCCGCTCGTCTTTCCCCTGAGAACGCCGGAGTCGCCGCGACCGGCGCCGTACGCGCGGCTTCGGTCCAGGCGCTGAGCAAAGCGAAGCGCGCGATCGAGCTGAACGATTCCGGCGACGCTCTCGAGACCTTGACCAAAGCCCTCGCTCAGGACCCGAACAACCCCGCTTTGCTCAACATGCGCGCCACGGTTTATGGACGACTGGGCCGTTGGGAAGAAGCGCTCCGGGACGCGAAGGCCGGACTGCTTCTGGTCCCCGGCAACATCGCGCTGCTCACGACCAAGGCGATCGCCGAGAACCGTACGCGCCGCTGGAACGACGCCCTGGCGACCGCCAACGAGATGCTCGCCGCCGACCCGAACAACGCCTTGGCCTATGCCGCGCGCGCCCACGCCTACGGCGGGCTCGGCCGCAAAGACGATATGATGCGCGACATCCTCCGCGCGGCGGAGATCGATTCCAGGTACCGGCGAGCCGCGGAGGAAGCGGCGAATTTGCAGCTGCCGTCCGACTCGGACATCCTCTTCCTGTTTCCGGGCGAGACGCGCGCGACGGCCGGGAGCGCGCCGCAGTCCGCGCCGGCCTCCTCCGGGCGGAGCGGGAGCTTCGGCTTGCTTGTGGGGGCCGCCATCGGCGGCGGCCTGTTGCTCGCCTTGGGCCTTCTCTCGATCGTGCTCGCGCCGGTCAAGCAGGCCGTCGTCTCCGTCTTCACGAAGTCCTCCCGGGCTCCGCAGGCCGGCCCGGCGCCGCTGTTCAAGTCCGCCGCGCCCGCGGCGCTCATCCGCGGCCAGTACGAGATCGCGCGCCAGATCGGCTCCGGCGGCATGGGCATGGTCTATGAAGGGACGGATCGTTCGCTCGGCCGTCGCGTGGCGATCAAGAAAATGCGCGACGAGCTGCGCCTGAACGCCCGCGAGCGCGACCGCTTCATCGTCGAGGCCAAGACCGTGGCCTCGATGCATCATCCGAACATCGTCGACATCTACGCGATCGCCGAGGAGGGCGACGACGTTTATCTCGTCTTCGAGTACGTGGACGGCAAGACCGTTCACGAGCTCGTTCAGCTCAGCGGACGGCTCAAGCCCGCCGAGGCGCTGCGGGTGACGCAGGCGATGGGCGACGCTCTGAGTTATGCGCATTCCCGCGGAGTTATCCACCGCGACATGAAGCCCTCGAACGTGATGGTGACCGGCGCGGGCGCGGTCAAGGTCATGGACTTCGGGATCGCGCGCGTGGCCAAGGATGCGCTCACGCGCTACTCGATGACGAACACGGTGGTCGGCACTCCGCCGTACATGGCGCCCGAGCAGGAGCAGGGCGTGGTGCGCAAGGAGTCCGACGTGTATGCGTTGGCGATCTGTACCTATGAGATGCTGACCGGTCAACTGCCCTTCATCGGGGTCAGCGCGGGCATGCTCATGAACAAGATCAACATGAGCTATATCCCGCCCTCGCGCGCGACCGCGGGGCTGCCCGAATCCCTGGATGAAGTGTTTCTCAAGGCCTTCCAGGCCGACCCCGAGAAGCGCTATCGCACCCCGCAGGAGTTCGTCGCGGCCCTCGGCGGGTCGCTCGGCGTCTCGCGCCCGGTCTAGGTCTTTAGACCCAGGACGCGGGGGCCGCGGACGGGTACTCTGTTCAAGATGGGCACTCGAATCGCCGCTCTGATTCCGGCCGCCGCTCTCCTCCTCGCCTCCGCGCCCGTTGAAGCGCGACCCGACGCCGCCGCGGCCCTCCTCGAGGACGCCCGGGCTTTCGGCCTCGAGACGGGCATCGCGATTCCGATGGTCGTCGCCGTCTCTACTCCTCCCACGGACGGTATCTCGGTCGAGGAAGGCCTGGTCAATTACGATTACGCCGAAATGGTCGACAAGATGGAGGGCATGAGCCGCACCGTGATCGGCCGCAACAAGAAGAAGCGGAAGATCAGCACGGGCGTCACGCCCGCCGACCGCGTCGATCGCGGCGAGATCAAGTACATCGTCCTGCACGCCTCCGGCGGCGCGACGGGCAAGCCCGGCTCCTGCGACGGCTCGGTGTCCTGGCTCCTCAAGCAGAAGACCGCCGCCCACTTCATGGTCTGCCGCGACGGCCGCGTGATCCGCATGGTCAAGATCGAGAACATCGCCAACCACGTCAAGAACGGCGCGATCGACGCGGCCTCGGTCGGCATCGAGACGGAGTCGGGCCATCCCGAGAAGAAGGAGCCCTTTCTCGCCGACGACTGGAACCCCGCGAAGTACTGGCGCATGTACGCGTCGATGGCCTGGCTCGTCCGCGCGATTGCCAAGGAAACGAACCTCCCGCGGGATCGCGCGCATGTGATCACTCATGAAGAATCGGACCGTGGCATGCGCGACGCCCACACCGATCCGGGTCCCTTCTTCAACGGCGCAGCCTATACCGATTTCGACGCCCGCTTCCCGGGCCAGGCGGTGACGCCGCGCGAGTACCTGATGCGCCTCGTCGCCGACGACACGCCGCCTCAGATCTGGCTCGTCTCCGCCGCCTCAGATCCCGACGTGGTCGAGATCAAGGACACCAACGAGCTCGGGTTGGCCCACATCCGCGTGTGGAAGCTCGACGCGGCGGGCAAGCCCAAGGATCTCATGTACGAGTGGTCGGCGCCCGTCGCGGGGATGCCCACGACGATTCAGAAGGCCGCGATTGCGCAGGAGCCCGGCTCCTACCGCGTGGTCGCGCGCGACCTCGTGGGCAACACCAGCGCCGCGCTGGTGAGAGTGCCCGAGGGTGGCGCCGCCCCGACGCTCGCCGCCGCGCCGGTGAGCTCCCCGGAGTCCGTTCTCAGGGAATGACATGGCGGCGCTTCGAGCGGTCGCCGCCGCCGTCCTGCTCGCGCTTCCCGCCGCCTGCCGCTAGGCGGGGGTTTCGAAGCCGGCCTGGCGGAAATGGCGGTCGGTCGCGATCGCTTCCGATAGGCGCAGGCGCCGCATCACCGCGAACGATGAGCAGTCGGTGAAGGACCAGCCCTTGTCCGCGTTCTTCTTAAACAAGCCCCAGGCGTCTTCGAAATCCTCGGGGAGCAGGCGCACGAGCTCGACGACGCCGGGGTCGAGCAAGGTCTCGCCGATGCGCGCGGCGTGCGCGGAGCCGAGCCGCAGGCGGGAAAGGGTGACGGTCTCGTCGAAGACGAAGTCGGTCGTGACGAGCCGCCCTTCCCAGCGTTCGAGCGCCGCCCGAATCGCGCCGTGCGCGGGTTCGTCCGCGCGGACGTAGGCGTACCAGCCGGAGGTGTCCACGAAGGCGCGCTTCATGAGCCCTTGCCGTACAGCGCGCGGTCGTGGTCGCGAGCCAAGGGACCTCCCGGGTCGCGGGCGAGCGCCCGGATGTCCGAGAGTTTTCTCGAAGGCGTAGCGGTTTTCTCGCCGCCGAGCAGTCGGTCGATCGCGCCCCGGATCAGTTCCGAAAGGCCGCGGCCCGTCCGGCGCGACAACGACAGGAGCGCGCGATGCTGACTGTCCTCAAGCAAGACCTGGGTTCGTCTCACGTCATTAGTATACAGCATGGTGTATATTTGTCAATCCCCCTCTCTAACCATACGATCGACCGGGATGAAAAGTTCCATCAAGCGGGGCCCCTTGCCCCGCCCGCCTTCCCCTGTTATACTGTCTCGTCGGGGGTGACCTAGCTTCGACAAATGACGTTGAGTTGAAAGTCGCAGGCAGGGGTTGGTCAGGCCCCCTTCAAAACCGGACCAAACAACAACTGCCAATACGCAATTGGCTTGGGCCACCGCCTAAACCGCGGTGAGTTCACGCTGGTCCACGACGCCTGCTAGTGGGTCGCCAGTGTCAAGAGCAGGATGCGGTCCTTCCCTGTTATTCCGTGGGCGGGGGGCCTAAGACCGAACGGGGTTAGCCCGGAGAGCACGCGTCCATCGGTTTTCTCCGGGTGAAATTGAGGATGGGCTAAGCCTGTAGTGACTTCAGCCGGCGGCGTTTGGACGCGGGTGCAAATCCCGCCACCTCCACCATTTTAGCGTGGGCGACTCGCGAGCGGTGACGTTGTTGGGCTCGTACGGCCTCTTCGCGGGGCTCGTCCTTCTCGTTGTCGCCCGGCCCGACTTGGGCTCGCAGGCCGTTCCGGCCTGCGGGATTTGTTTACTGTGGTCGGACCTGCGCCGCGACGGCGAATCCCCGATCGTGCTGACGTTTCTCGCCACGGTCGTGGCCGCCGTGCTCATGGCGCGCGCGCCCGAGAACCTGCCGGTGCTGGCGGCGGGGCTGCTGGGCCTGTGGATGTTGGCCGGGGCGCAGGCCGCGCACCGCAACCGCCAATTCGCCGACGAGCGCGAGACCTTGCTCGAGCAGATGACGCTTCAGGACCAGATCCGCGACGACGAACGCGACCTGAAGTATTATCGCTCGTACGAAGAAACGGTCGGGGTGGACACGCGCCTGCGCCGCGACCTGTCCGACGCGGCCAAGAGCCTGTCCGGGACCATGGACGGCCGCGAGGTCCAGACCCGTTTGATTACGATCCTGTCCGAGCGTTTCCCCTCGGCGCGCGTTACGGTGGTCGGCGGCGCGGGCGAGGACCCGCTGCTGCTCGCGGCCCAGCGCCGGCGCGGTCCCGTCTTGATCAAGGACGCGCGCACGGAAGCCCAGGTCGTGCCCGGAGCGCGCTTCCTCTCCGGCGTCGCGATCCCGATGAAGGTCATGCGCCAGGCCGCGGGCTTCGTCAAGCTCGAGAGCGACAAGCCCGGCGCCTTCGGCCCGGACGAGGTCCGCACCGCCGACCTGTTCGCCACCATGGCCGCGCTCTCGCTCGAGAACATCCGGCTTTACGAAAGCGTGCATCGCCAGGCCACGCACGACTCCCTGACCCAGCTGCACAGCCATCGCGCGTTCCAGCAGAGGCTTCAGGAGGAAGTCCTGCGCTCGGGCCGTTCGCAAACCCCGCTCGCGCTGATCATGCTCGACGTGGATCACTTCAAGCAGTACAACGACAAGTTCGGCCATCAGGCGGGCGACCAGCTGTTGCGGACCTTGGCCTCGATCCTGTCCTCCTTCGCCCGGCCCGTGGATTTCGCGGCGCGCTACGGCGGCGAAGAATTCGCGCTCATTCTGCCCAACTTCGTGCGCTCCGAGGCCATCTCGGTCGCCGAGCGCATCCGCGCGCGCGTGGCCGAGGAGCCCTTCACGTTCAACGGCGCCCCGACGCGCGCGACGATGAGCCTGGGCGTGGCGGCGTTCCCGACCGACGCGACCACGGCCTCTCAGATCGTGCGCGTGGCCGACGAGCGGCTGTACAAGGCCAAGCACGGCGGACGCAATCAGGTGGTGGGATGAAGGCCGAGTGGCTGGCGGCCGGCGTGGCGCTCCTGCCTCCGCTCGGGCTGTGGGCCTCTTACCCGCGCCGCTCCGGCGCGGCGGGGATCGTCTTCGGCCTGGCGCTGGCGGCGGGAGCGGCGCTTTTCGCCGCGGCGCCGGGACATGGACGGGCTGCGGCCGGACTGACGGCGCTCTGGGCCGCGTTGGGCGCCGGGCTCGCTTGGCGCCTGGCGCGGCGACGCGAGGCCGAGCGCGCCTTGCTCGTCGAGCGGACCGCGTCCGTTCGCGGTCAGCGCGAACGCATGGCCGTGGAGCTGCGCGGCCTGAAGGCCCGCGGCCTCAACGCCGAGCTCGCGCACCGCGAGGCGTCGGCGCTGTACGGCATGGTCAAGAGCCTCTCTGAAGCGCTGTCTTGGGAAGATGCTCGACCCAGAGTCGAGGGCGCCTTAGAGCAGTACTTCGGCCCGCGCGTCGAGTACGCTTTGTACGTGGCCGGCCTGCGCGGCGAAGGCGAGGTGAGGCCGCTGACCGTGCGCGGCCTGCGCGCCTCGCCCGGCGCCGCCTGGGCGACGCTCGAGCGCCTGCTTCAGGAGCAGGGTGCCGCGGCGGCGGCGCCGCGCGTCTTCGAGAAACCCGAGCGCGCGGTGGGCATGCCGATCAAGGAAGGCCAGGAGCTTCTGGGCTACCTGTACGCGCGCGTTCCAGAAGGGGCGTCCTCCGAGCCCTTTCTCGCGAAAACGCAGTCCTTCGTCTCCGAACTGGGCGTCGCCTTCCGTCGCGTGAAGCTGTTCCAGGAAGTGGAGCGCCTCTCCGAGATCGACGGCCTCACCGGCGTGCGGCGCCGCGGAGCCTTCGACAAGAAAATCGCCGAGGAGCTCGTGCGCGCGAAGACCTTCAAGACCACCTTCGGCCTCATGCTTCTCGACATCGATCATTTCAAGAGCCTCAACGACCGCTTCGGCCATCCCTTCGGCGACCAGGTGCTCAAGCGCCTGGGCGCGGTGCTCAACGGACTCGTCTACGACACGGACTTCGTCGCGCGTTACGGCGGCGAGGAGTTTGCTATCGTCCTCCCCCGGGCCGAACCGGCCGGCGCGCTGCGCAAGGCCGAGGCGATCCGGGCCGCGATCGAGGCCGAGCTTTTTTCCGTCGGCTTCGAGGAACTCCGGGTGACGGTATCCATCGGGCTGTCGCATTTCCCGCGCGACGCCGGTACCGCGGAGGAGCTGGTCGCACGGGCCGACGCGGCGCTGTACGCCGCCAAGTCGGCCGGCCGCAACCGGGTCGTCGACAGCGACGCCCTGCGCCGTATGAGCTGAGGAGACCGACATGGACCCGATTCCCGAGACGCCCGGCGGCGCGCCGCTCGAGCCGCACCAGCCGAGCCCGCGGCGCGTCAAGCGTCGGCTGATGGCGGCCGTGATCGTCCTGCACGCGGCGTCCCTGCTGGCCGCGGCCTTTCTGATCGTCCGCTCCCGCGGCGACGGCCCCAAGACGGAGAGCGGCGGCTCCGCCAAGAATATCCTCAATTTGAAGCCCAAGGACTCGGTCGGCTGGGTCTCGATCCGCGGCCCGATCATGTCCTCGGAGTCGGGCAAGCCCTGGGAGCGCGGCGCCGAGCAGTGGGCGCGCCGCATCGAGCAGATGGCCGAGACGAAGGGCGTCAAGGCGATCGTGCTCGACATCAACTCACCCGGCGGCAGCGTCGGGGCGGTGCAGGAGATCTACACCCGCATCCTTCGCGTCAAGGAGAAGCACAAGGATCTGAAGTTCGTCGCGCTGTTCGGCGACGTCGCCGCGTCCGGCGGCTATTACCTCGGCGCGGCGTGCGACAAGATCGTCGCGCACCCGGGGACGCTGACGGGCTCGATCGGCGTGATCTTCAACGTCTCGAACATGGAGGGCCTGTTCGCCAAGGTCGGCTACAAGTCCGATCCGATCAAGTCCGGCAGGCACAAGGACATCGGCTCGCCGGCCCGGCCGATGACCGCGGAAGAACGCCTCATCCTGCAGTCGCTCATCGACGACGCCTACGGCCAGTTCGTGGCCGCCGTCGCCAAAGGCCGCAACCTGCCCGAGGACGTCGTCCGCCCGCTGGCCGACGGCCGTATTTACTCAGGCAATCAGGCGCTCTCCTTAAAACTCGTCGACCAGCTCGGCGACTCCGTCGACGCGACCAAGCTCGCGGCCGAGCTCGGCGGGATCAAGGACGAGAACCCGCGCGTGCGCCGCGACACGGAGAAGCTCAACGACATCTTCGAGCTGCTCGAGACGCGCGCGCGCCTGACCTTGGGCATGAGCTCGGCCGGCCTGACGCTCGGGGCCGCGGCGCCGACGCCGCGCGGCCTGCTGTACGCCTGGGCCGGAGGCCTCTAAGATGGACGCCGTCGAGCTGCTCTACGACTATTTCGAGGACCGGGCCCACTCCTCGGCCCTGATCCGCCAGCGCCGCCCGATCGCGCTCGGCCTGTTCGGCATTTTGCTCGGCGGCGCGAGCCTGTACGTCGCCCACGCGCTCGCCGGCAAGACGACCCTGCCCTTCGGCTGGCCCGCGCTTGCGCTCGAGATCGTATGGCATGCGGCCCTGACCTTCGTCTCGGCCGCGCTACTCCACTTGATTCTGGAGCTCGGCGGCGCCCGCGGCGACGCGCGCGCGCTGTTCATTCATCTCGGCCTCTCCGAGCTGGCGTGGGTGGCCGCCGTGCCCCTCGTCCTGCTGTGCCAGGCCGCGCTCGCCAAGCCCGCGTGGGGTCTGCGCCTCGTCTTCTTCTTCGTCGGTCTTTGGTCTCTTTCCTACAAGGCGCGAGGCATCCGCGACGAGTATGGGATCAGCGGCGGGCGCGCGTGGCTGACCTTGGGTGTGCCCTATCTCGGCGGGGTCCTCCTCGTGCTCCTCGCGGCGTTCCTGGCCACGCTCGGCTTCCTCCTGTCGGTGATCGGCTCCTGGTGATGAGGGAGCCGATTCCCTCCGTCTGGGAGGGCCTGCCGGTCGTCGACGCGAAGACCATGCGTGAGCTCGACGAAGCGGCGACCTCCAAACACGGGATCAAGGCGCTCGATCTGATGGAAAACGCGGGTACGGCCGTGGCCGCGGAATGCGCCGCCTTCCTCGGCGAGAAGGGCCTGTCCGTCGCGCAGTCGACGATCGTCGTCTGCTGCGGGCGCGGCGCCAACGGAGGCGACGGCCTCGTAGCCGCGCGCGTTCTGCGCGAAGGCGGGGCGACGGTCTCCGTGTTCATCTGCCCGCCGAAAAGCGACGCCTCCGGGCAATATCCCGAGCTCGTCGCCGTCAATCTGGCCAAGGCGAAGGCCGCCGGGGTCACGGTCGCGACGGCGGGCTCCGGCGCGGGCCTCGCCCAGGCTTTGGCCGGCGCGCATCTCGCCATCGACGCCTTGCTCGGCACCGGCGCCACGGGCAAGCCCGCCGGCGCCATCCATCACATGATCCGCGAGCTGACTTTGTCGAAGAAGCCCGTCGTCTCGGTCGATATCCCGTCGGGTCTGCATCCCGACACGGGCTATCACAGCGGCGTCTTCGTGACCGCCGAGCTCACCTTGAGCTTGGGCCTGCCCAAGCGCGGCCTGCTCGCCGCGCACGCGAAGGCGCAGGTGGGAACGCTGAAGGTTCTCGCCATCGGCTACCCGGCCGCCCTGCTCAAAGGCGTCCCTTTCCTGAAAAAATCTTGAAGGGACACTTCCTCGCCTTATGGCTCGGTCGCGCCCCGCTTCTATTTCTGCTCGCGTGTTCATCCTGCTCCCAGTCGGGTCCGTGGTTGATCATGGAGACGTCGAAGGGCCGCATGGTCGCGAAGCTCGACGCGAAGAGCGCGCCCAAGACGGTCGCGCACCTGAAGGCGCTGGCGGGACGGCCGAAGCCGTTTTACGACGGTCTGATCTTTCACCGCGTCGTGCCCGGCTTCCTGATCCAGACCGGCGACCCGGCGGGCGACGGCAAGGGAGATCCCAAGCTTCCCGTGCCCGACGAGATCGGTCCCGGCGCCAAGTTCGAGAAGCCCGGACAGTTGGGCATGGCGAGCTGGGGCCCCGGCACCGCGCAGACCCAGTTCTTCATCACCTTGGCCCCCGCGCGCGACCTCGACGGCCTTCACACGCGCTTCGGCGAACTGGTGGAAGGACTCGAGGTCGCCAAGGCCATCGCGGCCGTGCCCCGCGACACCAAGGACGGCATCGACCGCCCCTACGATCCGCCCGTGCTGAAATCCCTTAAAATCGTCCTGTCTCGCCCCTAGTTTTTCCCTTGTAAATTCAGGGCTCCGGGGTTATCCTCGGGGTATGCGGCCCCCTCGTAGAATCCCGCTGCTGTTGGCGCTGTTTTTGGCCTGGTCCCCGCTTCGCGCCCAGGTCAAGGTCGGCGCGGCGGCGGACGCGGCGGCCGGCGGCGGTCAGGTCGGCACCTCGCTCAATGGCGGCCTCGCCGCTCCGATTCCCAGCCTCTACGGCCCCGCTCTCGTCGCCCCGCTCGCCGCTTCCGTCACGCCGTCGCCTCTTTTGGCGTCGCCCGTGCCGGCACCCGGCGTGGCGTCGCCTTCCGCGCTCAAGCCCGTCGTCTCCGCGGCCGCGGCGACACCGGCGCAAGCGCAGGCATTGTCCGCCGTCCAGCATGCCGCCGCTCCGGCGCAGGCCGTCCCGGCCGCGGCGAAGTCCGGAGACGCCAAGGGCGACCTCAGCAAGGCGGCCGGCGCCGGAAAATCCGCGATCGACGGGGACGCGCTGTTCGACGCGCGCAGCCAGAAGCTCCAGCAGGACGACGCGATCGGTCTGATCATTTCCGGCTATCGCTTCGGCGACGAAGGGCGCCTGCTGGAGCCGAAGAGCGGGAAGGCGCTGACCAACAAAGAGGTCCGCGGCCTCCAAAATCTCTACCACGAGTCCCGCGGGCGCCGCGCGCTGTTGAGGCTCGAACGGGCGACCGTGCCGGACAGCGAGGGCGTGAGCAAGGACGCCTTGCTGGCCGTCAACCGGGATTCGCTTCCGCGCGAGGTGCTCAACGCCGGCAAGATCTCGCCCGAAAAGGAGAGAAGCGTCATCCTCCGTCGCCTGATGAGTCTGTACCGCCGGTGGATGTCGAAGCCTGAGAGCGTGCCCCTGGGGAAGGTCGAGCCCGCCGGAGCCGAAGCCGAGGAGCGCTTGGGGGCGCTCATCTCCGATGCCGCGGTGAAGAGTTTCGAGGCGGACGCCGAGGGCAAGCGGCTCCTGGACCAGCTCAAGGACGAACAGGGACGTCAACGGATGCCGACGATCCGCGTCCTGCGTCTCGACGAGCGCTACGGTGCCCTCTATTACGGCGGGCAGATGATCATCAGCCTAGACTATCTGAAGAGCCGGCTGTTGGCGCGGCTCGGGGAAGCTCAGCGTTCGGACGTCGCGAAGGCCCTCTCCACGGAATCGGGCGCGCTCGCCTACTTGTCGGCCAACCCTGATCGCCTCGCCTCTTTGCTCGATGCCGTCGACGTGACCATTTTCCATGAGCTGGTGCATTACATGCAGGATCTCCAGCGCCCGCTGATGTCGGCTGCGGGCGTCGAGCGAACGCCGACCATGGTGGCTATCGAGCATGAATACGAGGCCTATTTCCGTCAGGATCTTTACATCCACAGCCGCATGATGCGCCCCGGGGCGAGCATGGACATCGAGCGGCTCGACGACTATCTGCGGCTGCTCTCGGACTTCGAGACGTGGCGCGCGGGCATCGAGTCCGGCTATCAGACGCACTTCTTCAACGGCTTCGCGGGCCTCGAGGAAATCGAGGGGCTGCAGAAGCAGTCGCGCGCCCATCTCAAGCGCCTGGCGGACGCCGACGCCTCTTTGCCGACTCACCGTCCGGAGAGCGTGCTCAAGGGCTCGGTGGCCCTCGCCCAGGAAAAGGCGGCCACGACCGCGGCGTTCGACGCGCTGCGCGCGCGCTGGCCGAAGTTGGCGCGCGAGGGTCTGAATCGTTGGGCCGAGCTCAACGCCACGCTCGACCGCCCGCATCAAGCGGCGCTCGCCTACGACGCGCTGTCTCGCCTGTCGATCAAGGACGGCTCGCCGCAGGCGGGGGCCGAATTCAAGGTGAAGGCAGACGCGTGGGCGGACAAGGCCCTGATCCGGCTTGCCGCGCCCGAAGGACTGACCGTCGACCAGCGCATCGAATGGATCAACGCCCTGGCCGGTTTTTTCAACGGCCGCCAAGCGCTGTGGAAAAAAGAGCTTTGGGTCGCCTCCTTCCGCGACAATGCGCTGAAGGCCGAGTCCCTGCGGGCCGACGCGGCGAAAGCGGGCGACGACAAGACGCGCGCCGCTTTGCTCGCCTCCGCGGAGCAGTTCGAGAAGTCCGTCAGCCAGAATCGGGCGACCTTGCGCGGCAACGCGGAGGCCCATCTGGCCATGGCCCGCGCGGAGAAGAAGCCCGAGATGCTCAGGGCCCTGCTGGAATGGGGTTCGATGGAGGCCGGAGTGCTCGGCGACGCCGAGCTCATCGCGGCCTTCGCGGCCGTGCCCGCGCCGCGCTAGCGCCGGCCGGTGACGGCGCGGACCTTGGCCGCCATGCCGGCCAGACGTTCCTTCACGCCGGGCGCCTTTTTTTCCAGGAGTGGCAGGACGTCGCGGCGCACCCAGTTGCGCGTGAACTTCGGATCGCGATTGCTCGCGTCCTCGCGCCAGGACAGGCCGTGGTGCTTGAGGTACAGCAGAACCTCCGCGCGCGTGAGCGCAAGGAGGGGACGGATCAATTCGACGCCCGGCGCGAGCGGGCGCCGGAGCGGAATGCCGCCCAGGCCTTCGAGGCTCGTGCCGCGCAGCAGGTGCAGAAGCACGGTCTCGGCCTGGTCGTCGAGCTGGTGGCCGGTGGCGACGGCGGAGAATCGTCCTCGTTTCGCCTTCACGGCGAGCGCTTTGTAGCGTTCCTTGCGCGCGGCTTCCTCGAGCCCGAGACCGCGCTTCTTCGCGGCCGCGCGCACCGGCGCGCGCACGATGTAGACCGGGAGCTTCAACGCGGCGCCCAAGCGCTCGACGAACTTCGCATCGGCGTCAGCCGAGCGGCCGCGCAGTCCGTGGTGGACATGAATTAAGCTCACGGACAAATCTTTCTTGCGGGCCTGCACCGACAGCCAATGGGCCAGGCACACCGAGTCGGGCCCGCCGGACACGGCCGCGAGCACTTTCGCGCGCGGCGCCAGGAGCTTCTCGGCCGCCTCGAAGGCGACCAGCTTGGACCACACTCGGGCGGCGAATGTTCCGCGATTCAACGATGAATTATATGTAATTGCTAGACTGAGCCATGGCCGCGATCCGCGCCGCCGTCTTGGCGGACCTTCCCGCCGTCACCGAAATCTACAATCAGGCGGTCCTGCGCGCCACCGGGACGTTCGACACCGAGCCCAAGACGCTCGAGCAGCAGAAGGAGTGGTTCGCACGCCACGGCTCCTCGCATCCCGTGATCGTCGCCGAGGAGAACGGCGCGGTCGTCGGCTGGGCGTGCGTCTCGCAGTACTCCGACCGCTGCGCCTACGCCAAGACGGCCGAGGTCTCGGTCTATATCGACGAGAAGGCGCGCGGGCGCGGGATCGGCGGCGAGCTTCTCGACGGAATCCTCGACGCGGCGAAGAAGGCGGGCCTGGCCCAGATTCTCGCCCGAATCACGGAGGGCAACGACGTGAGCCTGCGCCTGCACGCCAAGCGCGGCTTCTTCGAGGCCGGCCGGCTCAAGAAGGTCGGCGAGAAATTCGGCAAGATTCTTGATGTACACATCCTCCAGAAGTCGCTGGCGCTGCTTCTTCTATTCTTAGGCGCTCCGGCTTTGGCCGACGTCAATGAGGACATCCGCGAGTCGGTCGTCCTTCTCACCGCCGGCGACGTCGCCGGCGCGCGCGCCAAGGCCGACGCGGCCGTCGCCGCCGCGCCGAACAATCCGAAGGCGCAGGAGCAGCTCGGCAACGCGGCGCTGGCGGGGCTCGACTGGAAGACGGCGGAGGCCGCGGCCGAACGCGCCCTCGCCGCGGGTGAGACGCCGGCGCGGCGGCTCCTGCGCGCGAACGCGCGGCTGGCCGGCGGCGATTACGCGGGCGCGCGCGCCGACGCCGAGCGCGCCGCGACCTTGTCGCCTTCGAGCGGCCGGGCCCGCGTCGTCCTCGCGCTCGCGCTCGAAGCTTCGGGCCGCTCCGCCGCCGAGGTCCTCAAGGAATACCGCCGCGCCGTCGAGCTCGACGCCGCGCAGGGCGGAGAACTCGAAGCGGCCGAGCGCCGCCTGCGGCCCCGGCCCGCGCCCGCGCCGGCGGGGGAGAAGCTCGGACCGATCATCGTGATACTCGCGATCTCGGCCTTGTTCGGCTGGATTTGGGGCAAGGCCTCGCGCGCAGGCGAGGAAAACGACGAAGACTCGCCGATCGCGCGGCCTCTTCTTCCGGGAAACGGCCGCCTCTCGCCGCGCCAGGCGCTCGCCGCCGCCGACACGGCGCTGAAAGAGGGCTCACCCGATCCGCGCGCCCTGGCCGAAGCTCTTTACGCCCGCCTCACTGGCCGCCCCGCCTTCCCGCGCGACACCGACCGCGCGCTCGGCCGCTACATCCCCGCGACGTCGGCGGCCAAAGGCCTGCCCGCCGGCATCGACACGTTCTTCGCGCGCGCTCTCGATCCCGAGCCCTCGCGCCGCTTCGCGACCTCCGCCGAGTTGGTGGGCGCGTTGCGCTCCCTCGTGAATCCGCCCATCCAGTAGGTGTCAGGCTTCACTATTCGAACAATTCTCTAGAGAATTGTTCGAATAGTGAAGCCTGACACCCTCTCTAGTGAGGCGGGGGAAAAGGCCGCGGTTGGGTGGGGACGGTCTGCCAGTCGTCGCGGTTGCGCGGGGTGCGCATGAAGTAGTCGGTGACCGAGCCGGCGGGGTCGCGGCCGAGCTTGCGGCTCGACGGGATCTGGGGCAGGCGGACGAAGAGGACCGCGACGAGGTCTTCCTTGATCATCTTTTCGAGCGGGGAGTATTCGCGGCCGTTGGGCTCGGCGCCGAACGCGCCGGCCATGGTCAGAAGGTCGCCGCCGACGGCGGTGAACTGCGCGCGCGGGAAGCTACGAGTGGGCTCCTCGCGCAGAGATTGGTAAATCTGAGCGGCGGCCTCGGGATCCTTGGAGAACAGCCCGACGGCCTTTGAGATCAGCTTGGCGAAGACCTTGGGAGTCGGGCCGGTCTCGGGGAACTTCCAGCCTTCCTTGCGGACGGGATCCGAGATCAAAGCCGTGCAGTTGAGATGGGTGCGGTCGTATTTGACGTCCTGCGAGTAGTACTTCGCGTACTGCGCCTTGAACGTCTCCTGGAATTGGAGCGGCACGCGGGCGTCCTTCATGACCATGACGAGCATGTACGACGGCCGGTACCAGCTTTGGCCGCTGTTCAGGTCGGTCATGTACTTGTCCATCGGCGTCATCGCCGCGATGATGCCCTTCTCGCTGGTCGAGTTCATGTCGTAGAAATTGTCGAACATCCAGTCGGCCATGCTGCCGCCGGGTCCGTAGCGGCCTGTAAAAAGACTGGAGTGCCCGGCGAGCGCCTCGTCGTCGTCACCCTGGGCGCCGTTGAGCATGAAGCCCATGACGGGCAGGCCTTCCCAGGCGCGTCCCGCGCCCGGCTTTTCCCAGAGGAGCTTCGTGTCGAAGGGCTTTGTGGCCCCGCCCTTGTCGGCCGCGACGAGCGCGTCGACGTCGGCCGCGTTCTTCACGTCGGCTTCCTTTAGATTCGCCGCGTCGATGCGGAAATCCTCGGGCCAGATCGTGCGCGCCACGAGCGTCTTCACTCCGTCCTTCTCGACGAACTCGCCGCGGATGCGCACCGTGCGCGAGCTCAGGTAAGCCAGGCTCGTCGCGTCATAAAAGGAGCGGTTGGAGTCGATCTTGGCGACGAGGGAGAACGGCATGACCGTTCCGTCCTTGAGCGTGACGGTTTTGCCGTCGGGGGAGATTCTGACGCCGTCGACCATCTCGCGCGAGCCGATCCAGACGAGCCCGGCGGGGCCGGACTTGGGCGTGGCGATCACGTCGTCGGTGAAGTACCACTTGCCTTGCTCGGGGGCGCGGCACAGCGGGCAGCGGCCGGAGCCGAGGTCGAAATCGCTTTCGGGGTACAGGCCGAGATAGCCGCCGGTGAGATCCTTGAACGCGGCGGGAACGTCCTCGGTGGGAGCGGCGGCGGCGACGACCTGGACCGGCGCCACGACGCCGGTGGTTTTCGCGGGAAGAGTTTGCGACGGGCGCCAAGAGCCCGCCACGGGGACGGCCACGCCGCCGAACATCCGGGAGCCGTCGAAGGTCGCGTCCGGGGCCGCCGCAGCGGGGATGGCCAGGGAAACGAGGAGTACCAGTATTCTCATCTAGGTAATTATAACCCGAACCGAAGGCTTTCCTTTGATAGAATCCGGCGCATGCCCGACATCGAGAAGCTCGTCGCCGCCTTCAAGGATCCGGCCGTCGTCGAGTTGATGGTCAATCCGGACGGCTCGGTGTACATCGAGACCGCGGCCAAGGGCGTCGAGCGCCTGCTCGCCGCCCCGACTCAGCCCGACATCGCGGCTTTTCTCGGCGGAGTCCTCGGGACAGACGAGGCGTTCGGACCGCAGCGGCCGTACGCCGACTTGAGCGCGGCGGACGGTTCGCGCGTGCACGTGATGGCGGCTCCGCTGACGAAGGGTCTTACCGTGACCATCCGCAAGCGCCCGGCCCAACGGCCTTCGCTCGAGGAACTCGTGTCCATGGGTGCTTTGTCGCAGGGCTGCGCCGATTTCCTCGGCTATCTCGTCGCGCAGAAGATGAACGTGCTCGTCGTCGGCGGGGCGAGCTCGGGGAAGACGACCTTGCTGTCGGCGCTCGCCGCGCGCGCCGGAGCGAACGAGCGCATCCTCGTTCTCGAAGACACGCCCGAGCTGGCTTTGCCGCAGAAGCACGTGCTGTACCTGCGCACCCGCCTGCGCGACGCGTCCGGCGGCGCCGACGTCAGCCTGCGCGACCTCGTGGTGAACACGTTGCGCATGCGTCCCGACCGCATCGTCGTGGGCGAGACGCGCGGGCCCGAGGCCGCGGACATGCTCCAGGCGATGAACGTCGGCTGCGAGGGGATGCTGACGACGCTCCACGCGAACTCCGCGCGCGAGGCCATGATGCGCCTGGAGACCTTGGTTCTGCAGGCCGGCATCGACATGCCGCTCAAGGCGATCCGCTCGAACATCGTGACCGCGGTGGATTTCATCGTCTTCCTGGGGCGCCTGGGCGACGGCTCGCGCAAGGTCATGCAGGTGGCCGAGATCACGGGCATGGAGATCGAGACGATTTCCATGTCGGATCTGTTCACGCTCGATGTGCGCAAGGGCGGAACGGCGCTGCGCCCGAGCGGAGCCGTCCCGCGCTTCTACGACCGCCTGCGCAAGCAGGGCATCGAGCCCCCCATGGACTTCTTCCGCTCGAATTGATAAATTCGGCCATGGCCAAAAAAGTCCTCGTCATCGACGACGAACCCGAGATGCTCAGCCTGGTGAAGTACACGCTCGAGCACGGCGGCTTCGAAGTCCACACCTGCGACAACGGGCGCCACGCCTGGGACGAGATCGCCAAGGTCAAGCCGGACGTCCTCGTCCTCGACGTCATGCTCCCGGGCATCGACGGCTACTCGCTTCAGCTCAAGATCGCGGCCGAGCCCACGACGAAGGATCTTCCCATCGTGGTCCTAACGGCGCTCGAGCCCTCCAAGACCCTTTTCCAGAAGTTCCCGCAGGTCGTCGGCTTCATGACCAAGCCGTTCAAGACCGAGGAGCTCCTCAAGACGGTGCAGGACGCCTCCGCGAAGGTGGCGGGCTGATCCGTCGTGGCTGAAGAACCCGGTTTCGACGCGATCGTCGTCGGCGCCGGTCCCGCGGGCCTCGCCGCCGCGATCACGATGGCGCGCGCGGGCTTGAAGGTCGTCGTCCTCGAGCGAGGCGAGTACCCCGGCGCCAAGAACGTGCAGGGCGCCGTCCTGTACTCCAAGATGCTCCACGAGCTCGTGCCCGAGTTCTGGAAGGCCGCCGACGCCCCGATCGAGCGCCCGATCGTCGAGCAGAAGACCTGCATCACGACCGAAGATTCCTACGTCACCGTCGGCTACAAGTCCCTCAAGTTCCTCGAAGGCGTGCCGAACTGCTACTCGATCATCCGCGTCCACTTCGACCAGTGGTTCGCCAAGCAGGCCGAGGCCGCGGGCGCCGAGGTGTACTGCGGCATGATGGTCCGGGACGTGCTCAAGGACGCTTCCGGCAAGGTCATCGGCATCAAGACCGCCGAGGGCGACGAGCTCACGGCCAACGTCGTCATCGCCTGCGACGGAGTCAACTCGATCATCGCGCAGAAGGCCGGCTTCATCGACGAGCTTAAGCCCAGCGAAGTGGCGCTCGGCTCGAAAGAAGTCATCGCGCTCCCCTCGGCGGTCATCGAGGACCGCTTCCAGCTCAACCCCGGCGAGGGCGCGACCATGGAGATGTTCGGCTCGGTCTCCCTGGGGATGCTCGGCTACGCGTTCCTGTACACCAACAAGGAGTCGCTCGCGCTCGGCGTCGGCTGCAAGCTCACCGACTACCAGAAGAAGGGCCTGCGCCCCTCCGACCATCTCGAGTATGTGAAGCAGCACCCGCTGGTGAAGAAGCTGATCTCCGGCGGCAAGACGCTCGAGTACAGCTCGCACCTGATCCCCGAGGGCGGCTACAAGTCCATGCCGCCGCTCGCCAAGGCCGGCTTCCTCGTCGCGGGCGATGCGGCCCAGATGACGAACCCCGCCTACCGCGAGGGCAGCAACCTCGCCATGACCGCTGGCAAGCTCGCCGGCGAGACCGTGATCGAGGCGAAGAAGAAGAACGACTACAGCGAGGCGTCGCTGTCACTTTATAAAACGAAGCTCGAGCAGTCTTACGTCCTGCCCGACATGGAGGACATCCAGGACCTGGAGCATCACGTCGAGAATTCCCCGGGCTTTCTCGAGTTCTACCCCAAGCTCGCTTGCGAGCTCGCGCAGCTGCGCTTCTCCGCCGACGGCGTGCCCAAGCGCACCCATCTCAAGACGGCGATCGGCATGGTCGCCAAGCGCGGCTTCTTCCGGGTCGCGAAGGACCTGTTCCCTCTGCGCAAGGTGGCGATTTAATGGACACCAAGGACATCAAGATCGAGACGAGCGTCGAGGCCAAGCTCGGCCACCTCGAATGGAAGAAGTCGCCCGAGACCCACATCTCGCTGAAGAACTCCGGCAAGGACGCGCCCTGCGTCACCTCCTGCCCCGATAAGCCCTGCACCACGGTCTGCCCGGCCAAGGTGTACGAGTGGGAAGCGTCGCACAACAAGATCATCGTCAACTACGAGAACTGCATCGAATGCGGCGCCTGCCGCATGCTCTGCCCCTCCGACAACATCATCTGCGAATGGCCCGGGGGCGGCATGGGCGTGAAGTACAAGTATGGCTGAGCCGGCGCCGGCTCCCTAGGGCCGCGTCAAGTAAGGCCGCAGCACGTTGAGGGTATCCAGGACCGTCCCGGTGCCGTAGTTCGGTCCGGAGAACTCCTGGCTGTCCTCCCAGATGCCGAGCGGCTCGCCCGATGGGGCATGGACTTCCTGCTTGAGGATCGAGGCGAGGATGTCCTCCGCCGTCGCGCGCGCGTCGGCCGCGGGCAGGCGCGAGAGTGCGCGCGCCGTCCAGTGCAGACTGAACAGGTAGTAGTACGGGGCGATGTTGTGGTCTTTGGCGTCGTGGATGGGATGCTGGGGGTCGCGGCGGCGGGAGGCGTGCTCGAGGCGGCCCAGGTTCTGCCGCTCGCACTGCACGGAGCGCGCGAGCGCGCCCGCGTTGCCGCGGCCGCCCTCGGCCAAGGCGACCTCGCAGGCGGCGTTGCGCGCGGCCGCGTCCTCGGGGTTCGTCGGCATCGGCGCGCCGCCGGCGCTCGGCAGCGCGTAGTACGCGAAATCACCCGACGGTGAGCGCGCGGTCTCGAGGCGCGTCAGCAGGCCGTCGAGCAAGGCCTGGGGCACCTTGGCCCCGCGCGCCTTCGCTTCCTCGAGGCCGGAGGCGACGACCGCGAGCACGAAGCTCGCCGGGCGTTGCCCGCGGCCCAGGTAGGCGAAGGCGTCGGTCGCGTTCGCGAGGTTCTCGGTCTCCGTGATCAGCTTCTGGAGCCGCTCGTTGCGCGCGGGCGACGCGGGCTCGCGGCTGGCCGCCATCATCGCGTAGGCGAGCGCGTACGGGCGGTTGGTCGGCGACATTTTCGTCTGCTCGAGTCCGCCGTTGACGAGAAAATCCTGCGCCTTGCGCGCGGCTTCGCCTTGCCCCTGGCCCGCGGCGCGCAGGCCGTTGAGGCAGATCGCCGTGACGGCGGCGCGCACGTTGGTGTCGCCGGAGTAGTTCGGCAGGCCGTGGGCCTCGTTGGCGCCCCAGTAGCCCTCGGGCGCCTGCGACTCGGCGAGGAAGAACGCGCCGCGCTCCTGGGCGTCGCGCAGGCTCTTGAGCAGGTCGTCGGCCGGAGCGGGAACGGTCGCAGCCGAGCCCGGCAAGGCGAGCAAAAGCGTCCAGAGGGGGAGCACGAGCCCAGGATAGGCCCAAGCCGGGGATTCGTCAACCCCCCTGGCGCGGGCTCCGTCGGGGGGCTATACTGGGCCCAGAGGCAACCCCCTCATGTCCCGAGGCCTCCGCGCCGTCTTCGCCGTCCTTCTCCTGGCCGCCGCGCTTCCCGCGCTGGCCGGCCCCGATGACCTGTTCGACGCCTCCGCCGCGAACGCCTTCAAGGCGGGCCAAAAGGAATTCATCCTCGCGCTCGAAAACGGCCGTTACGCCGTTCGCGATGGGCGAGTTCTCGACCGGGACAAGCCGCTCACGAACACCCAGGTCGCGGCCCTTTTTCCGGCCCAGCGCGGCGCGGGAAGCGTCGGCCCGCACCCGGGAAACGATGATGCGGTCGCGCGCGCGCGCGCGCTCAACGGCGGCAAAGCCCCGGGAGATTTTGACGGCTCAGTCACGCACGCGGGCACGCTCGCCGGACCGCATCCCGCCGCCCCGACGCCGGCGCCCGCCCCGGTCGATCCCGGGGTGCTGCAGGCCCAGCTTCTCAATCGCCTCGTGTTCAAGGGCACGCCGCAGGAAAAGGCGGCGATCGCCGAGGCCGTCGAATACATCCTCAAGACCAAGACCGGGCGCGAGCTCGCGTCCCAGTACGTCGCCGAGCGCGCGTCGGCGGAGATCGTCATGCGGAACATCCCCGGCTCGACCATCGTCGTCCGGGACGGGCGCAAGGTCCAGTCCGGTTCCGGCGGCAACACCGCGGTGCACATCGACCCGCCGCAGGTGACTCTCAACCGCGATTATCTCGACACCGACCCGGACTACCGCAAGGTCGCGATGGCCGGAACCCTGGCGCACGAGCTGTTCGGCCATGCTTTCGAGACCCAGCGCGCCAAGAAGGCGGGCCAGCCGGCCTCCGTAAGGTATTACTATCGCGGCGACGAGATCGGCTCCGAGCTGATCGGCTGGCTCGTCGAGACCGAGCTGTCCGGCAAGGTCGTCGCCGGCGATGCGGACGGTTATCTCGCCGATCCCGAGGTGTATCACCGCAACCTTTGGTCCAACCAGCCCTACTACGTCTTGATCCTCAGCCCACGGGAGATGCGAGATCCGCTGACCGCGCTGAAGGCTCGGCGCCGCGAGCTCGTCGCCAGCCGCGCGAAGACCATCTCCGATCGCGCCGGGATGCGCGAGTGGGCGCCGAGGCGGGATCACTTCGTGACGGTCCACGGCGTCTCGCGCGCCCGCTTCAAGCCCGCAGACGACGGGATCGCCGACTACGAGCACTGGGCGAGCGATCATCTGCGCGAGCTTGTCGGGATCGAGACGACGCTCGAGGACCAGATCAAGACCTGGTCGTCTCCGGCGGGGCAGGCGCAACTCAAGGAGCTGAAGGCCGGCGGAGGCTCGGAGTATCTGCGCGGGGCCGAGCAGCGTCTCGCCGCCCGGCGCGCCGAGCTCATCAAGCTGCTGGCCGAGGCGAAGGGCCGTAGTCCCGCGGGCGTCGCCAAGCCGGTCATCTCCTTGCCCAGCCTGATCGTCAAGAAGCCCGGCGATCCGAACTCGCCGCTCGACCTCGACGATCTGTCGAAGATGTACACGAAAGACGTGAGCGAACACCCGGAGCACTGGAAAAAATGAGATTCTTGCTGATCGCCGCGCTACTCGCGTTCGCGCCCGCCGCCGGGGCGGCGGAGACGCCCATGAAAACGAAAACTCCCGCCGCCGCCGTGGCCGCCCTGGTGCGCTTCACCGCGCCGAAAGGCTGGACCGCGTCCGACTACGCGAACTCGGAGGGCGCGGACCCCGTCGTGCGTTTCGAGAACCTATCCGACGCGATCACGCTCAAGGTTTACGGCGCTCCCGGCTCCGCCTACGCCACGACCGAGGCCTTCCTCGCCGGCCCCGCCGCGACCTCGCGGGGCGAGGCCCCGACGGAGGAGGGGACCGTCACGGTCGCGGGCCGCAAGCTCAAGCTTTACCGCCGGCGCTTCCCCGTCAATATCCCCGACCCGCACGGGCCGCAGGTGCCTCTGATGCTCGGCAACGAGCTGTTCGCGATCGTGCCGGTGAAGGGCAAACGCTTCGTCGTCCTGTCCTGCCTGCGCGAGAGCCCGGTGCCGGACGCCGAGGGAAGCGGCGAGAAGGTGTGGGCCGCGTTCCTGAAAACCGTCAAACCGCGCTAGCGCGGGCCCTAGTGGTTGCCGTGGCTCCCGTCGTGGCGGTGGTTGTGCCCGAGCTTCTTCGCCTTGCGTTTGGCGTGGTGATGCCGGCCGAGCAGGTAGGCGACGTACCCGAACGCCGCGAGCACCAAGGCGAGGCAGACGAAGGTGAGGAGCGGGTTCGTGCTCTTGACGATGAAGGGGATGGTGACCGTGGTCATGGCTAGAAGGAGTAGTTGATGTCCATGAACACGGCGAGGCCCTCGCGGCCGACGCCGAAGTCGAGCGAGCCCACGACCTGTGGCTTGGCGACGGCGCGTAGCGAGGAGCCGAACACCGGGCGGACGAATTTGCGGTGGACTTTCTCCGGGGAGTCGAACACCGCGCCGGCGCCGACGAAGGGCGCGAGCTGGAACTCGGTGGTCACGCCCGCCATCTTCGCGTCGAAGAGCAGGAAGCGCTGCTCGGCGTTGACGAAGGCCATGCCGCGGTCCACGTAGCGGCCGTCGCCGTACGCGCGCAGGCTGTACTTGCCGCCCAGGCGCGACTGGAGCCAGAACGGGGGCGTCGTGCCGGTGATCTGCTCGAGCTTGGTCTGGATCGCGAACACCTTGTTCGGATCGGACGCCCAGGGCAGGAAGACGCGCCCCTCGGTTCCCCAGCGGTTGTAGTCGTAGGAGCTGGCGAAGCCGCGGATCGAGGACTCGGCGAACAGGTCCAGGTACTCGCCCTTGCCGGTGGTCACGCCGTGGTCGCGGCTGTCGTAGCCGAGGGAGGCGCGCCACTCGTTGGTCTGCTGGCGGCCGCCGGAGGCCTGGGCGGGATACAGGTGCTCGAAGGCCTCGAGGTTGGGGATGGGGCCGTTGGTGAGCTTGGAGGCCTGGAGGTGGTTGGAGAGGCGCGCGCGCCATTTCGAGCCCTCGCGCACGGGATGGCCGGCGGATACGCGGTACTGGAACATGGACTCGCGGTAGTTGGCCTCGCCGCTCTTGGGCGAGTCGGGGCCGAAGCCGAAAAAGCGCTGGCCGGCGTCCACGTTGTGCTGAACGCGCAGGAAGATGTCGTACGGGGTGCCTTGGAATGAGCCGTCCTCATACTGACCGATTACTTCATTCTCGTACTTGCCGACGGAGGCGCGCGCGAGGAGCGCGGCGTCCTCGGCGGGATAAAAATAGTAGCGGTAGGTCGGCGTGACTTTGAAGTTCTTATTGAGCGTGACCGAGGGCGCGTGGATCTCGCGGATGCGGTCGTCCTTCTCGCCCTGCAGGACCCAGATCGGCATGACGCCGAACGTGACGCCGCGGTTCGGGTCCGTGTCCATGATGGGCAGGCGGATCCACATGCCGCGCTTGAGCGGCTTGATCATCCACCGCAGGATCAGCGGCGTGTCGTCCTTCTTCGGGGCCTGTTGGACGGAGTCCGGAAAGGCGCGCTTAGGGATCATCTCGTTGTCGCCCGGTTCCTCGGCGCGCGCGCAGACGCACGCGAGGAAGATGAGGAGCGGAACGGCCGCCGCGAATTTCATCGCGACGAGTTTATCATTCCTGAGCGAGACGGGCCAGACTCCAGCGGGCTTGTTCCGCCAGAACGGGGTCCTTGTCATCCGTGTAAGACTCGAGCAGGGGCTTGTATTTCGCGAGCCCCGAGTTGCCCATGGCGAGCAGAGCGTTGCGCGTCAGGCGCTTGCGCACCGCGCGGGCGATAGGCAGGCCCTTGAGACGCGAGCGCACGTTCGCGGACTTCGGACCCGCGAGCTCGTCGAGCGGCAGCTCGGTCGCGATCTTGGGCGGCGGCAGGGCGCGAGCGGGGGCCTCGAAGCGGTTCCAGGGGCAGACCTCCTGGCAGACGTCGCAGCCGTACACCCAGTCGCCGACGCCCGCGCGGAACTCCTCCGGGATCGCGCCTTTTGATTCGATCGTGAAGTATGCGATGCACTTGGACGCGTCGAGGACGCGTTCCTTCGGGAATGCGTCGGTCGGGCAGGCGTCGAGGCACTTCGTGCAGGTTCCGCAATGGTCTGGACCCGCGGAATCGGCGGGCAATTCCATGTCGAGTCCTAATCCCGCGATCAGGAAATAGGAGCCGATGTCCGCGGAGAGCAGCATGGCGTTCTTGCCCTGCCAGCCGAGCCCCGCCGCGCTCGCGTAGGAGCGTTCGAGGATCGGGCTCATGTCGCAAAACGGCACGGAGTGCGAGCCGGGGACCGCGATCTTGAGCCAGTCGCGCAGCTCGCCCATCTTGTCGCGCAGAAGCTGATGATAGTCGGTCCGGACCGAGTAGCGAGCGATGCGGCCGCTGCCCTCGACGGGGCCGCTTTCCACCCCGGGGTTCGCGTAAGAGAAGCCGCACATCAGCACGGACTTGGCGTCCTTCATCCAGGCCCGGATGTCGCGGCGGGAGTCCTGGTTCTCCGCCATGTAGCCCATCTCGCCGTGCATGTCCGCGGCGAGCCAAGCCTCATAAGCGGGGCCTCCGGCGGAAGCGGCGGCGGGGGCGATGCCCACGAGGTCCGCGCCGGCCTCGCGGGCCCGGCGCTTGAGCTCGGCGGCGAGCTCCGCTTTCGTCAGGCGGAGCGCGCGACTTTGAGGATCTTGAAGGTGCGCGGACCGTTGGGGAGCTGGACTTCGACCGTCTGCTTGGACTTCTTGCCGAGCAGGCCCGAGCCGAGCGGCGACTGGACGGAGATCTTGCCTTCGTTCGGGTCCGACTCGTCCTCGCCGACGAGCGTGTACTCGACGGTGTCGCCGTCGGAGTCTTCGAGCTCGACCGTCGTGCCGATCGCGACGGTGTCCTTGGGGATGTTCATCTCCTCGATGAGCTTGGCGGTCTGGAGCTTCTCGGAGAGCTTGCCGATGCGGCCCATGACCTCGCCCATCTTCTCCTTCGCGGAGTGGTACTCGGCGTTTTCCTTGAGGTCGCCCTTCTCGCGGGCCTCGCCGATGTCGATGGAGAGCTGGGTCTTCTGCTTCATGAGCTCCTTGAGCTCCAGGGTCAGCTTCGCGTGTCCGGCGCGGGTCAAATAGGTTTCAGCCATGGTGTCTCCAAAGGGGTTACGAAGATTATAGGAAACTTCCCGCCCGTCGGGCGGAGGAAAGGCGGGACAGGCAGGCGCGCAGCACGCGCTCGACGGGTATTCTCTTTCCGGCGACGACGCGCAGGCTGACGGCGCGCTTGAGCGTCGTCGTGTTGTTCACGTTGACTCCGAAGCCGATGATCAGCCAGTCCAGCTTTTTCGAGCCGCCGGAGGCTTCGCAGAGTATCCCGCACAGCTTGCGCGCCTTGCCGTCCGCGCACAGCGCGAAGACGTCGTTGGGCGGCTTGACCGCGGTCGCGGCGCCGAAGCCGCGCAGGGCCGCGGCCAGGGCTTCGCCGCAGGCGATCGAGAGCGCGCCCAGCCGCTCGGGCGCGAACTTCGGCCGCAGCAGCCAGGAGGCGTACAGGCCGCCGGGCTCCGAGCGCCAGCGCCGGCCCAGGCGGCCGCGGCCCGCCGTTTGACGCCGGGCCCAGACGACGGTTCCATCCGGGGCTCCGGCCTCGGCCAGGCGCCGCGCCTCCGCCTGGGTCGAGCCGACCGTGCCGAGCCGGACGAGCTTCACTGGAGGTCGAGGCCTAGATCTAAAGCCGGCGCGCTGTGCGTCAGTCGGCCGATCGAGATGCGGTCGGGGCCGAGCTTGGCGAGCGCGCGGACCTCGGACAGGCCCACGCCGCCGGACACCTCGATTTTCACGCGCGGATCGAGGCCGCGGATGCGCGCGATCTCCCGGCGCAGCAGCGGTCCGCGCATGTTGTCGAGCAGGATCACGTCGGGGCGCAGGGATAAGGCACGCGTCGCTTGCGACGCGTTGTCGCACTCGATGATCAGCGGGATTCCCGGGCGCGCGCGGCGCAGGCGCGCGACGCCGGCCCGCAGCCCGTCGCCGTGATAGTGGTTGTCCTTGACCATCGCGGCGTCGTAGAGGCCCATGCGGTGATTGAGCCCGCCGCCGCAGGCGACCGCGTACTTGTCGAGGACCCGCCAGCCGGGAAGCGTCTTGCGCGTGTCGAGGATCCGCGCGCGCGTGCCGCGGGTGCGTTCGACGAAGCGCCGCGTGAGCGTCGCGACGCCGGACATTCGCTGGAGGAAGTTGAGCGCGGTGCGCTCGGCGGTGAGCAGGCCCGGTCCGCCGGAGACGGCCAGCACGGCCTGTCCGGGACGGACGAGAGCGCCGTCGCGCACGAGGAAGCGCACGCGCGCGCGCGGCTCGCAGGCCTTGAACGCGGCGGCCGCGATATCGAGCCCGCAGATCACTCCGGCTTCGCGGCTGACGACGCGTCCGCGCAGGCGCACGCCGGCCGGGATCAGGAAACGCGTCGTGACGTCGCCGCCGCGGCCGAGATCCTCGCGCAAAGCGGCGCGCAGCAGCGGCCGGTAGTCGGCGGGACGGAGCTTGGGCACCGGGTGAGGGTTAGTCCGCGCCGAGGCAGACGCCGTGGCCGAAGCCGTGGTCCCGGCAGGCCCGGTAGCCGGCGTGCGCGTTGAGGCAGACGCCGTGGCCGTTGCCGCGGTCGCGGCAGGCCGAGTAGCCGCTCTCGGAGCCCAGGCAAACTCCGTGGGCGTTGCCGGCGCCTCGGCAATCCGAATATCCGGCCTTCGCGCTCAGGCAGACGCCGTGCCCGAAGCCCGCGTCGCGGCAGGCGCCGTAGCCGCCCTCGGCGCTCAAGCTGACGCCGTGGCCGTTGCCCTTGTCGCGGCAGGCCGAGTAGCCGCCCTTCGCGGAGAGGCAGACGCCGTGGCCGTTGCCCGCGTCGCGGCAGGCGCCGTAGCCGGGCTGCGCGGAGAGGCAGACGCCGTGGGCGTTGCCGCGGTCGCGGCAGGCTTGGTAGCCGCCCTGGGCGGAGAGGCAAACGCCGTGGGCGAAGCCGTGGTCGCGGCAGGCCTCATAGCCGGACAAAGCGAGCGGAAGCGCGGCGGGCATGACCGCGGGCACGGGCACGAGCACGGCCCCGGTCGCGGCGGGCGGGACGGGAGCCGGAACGGACGCGGCGGAACGCAACTGCTCGAGCGGATTTTGGGCCAGAACCGGGACGGCGAGGGCGAGAACGGCCGCGACGAGAGGGAGGGTTTTCATAATGACGATTCTAACATGAACCCGGTCATTCTGAGGACGAAAAATCACTTCTTCGGATGGCCCCGGCGCGGGCCCAGGCGCTCGGGAAAAGTCGCGCCGGCCGACAGAGCGATCTGGATGCCCTGCTGGACGCCGATGTAAGTCGCGATCACCTGGTCGGCCGGCACCAGAACGATGTCGCCGATGTAGACGTGGTTGGTCGGCACGTACACCGAGACCAAGGTCTTGTCCGCGACGCCGTCGCGTTCGAGGACGGTCTCGCCGGTCACGAAGCCCAGGCTGTACACGCCGGGGCGCGGGTATTCGACGAGGACGGCGCTCTTGAAGGAAGACTTGTTGGCCGGCGAGAAGGCCTCGGTCATCTGCTTGATCGTGCCGTACACCCACTTGAAGACGGGGATGCGCTCGACGGCGTGCTCGGCGACGAGGAGCATGCGGCCGCCGAGCACGTGCGAGCCCACGAAGCCGGCGAGGAGGATCGCGGCGAGGGCCGCGATGATGCCCAGCCCCGGCAGATGGAAGCCGAGCGCCGTGTCGAGGACGGGCGCGAAGGTCCGGTCGACGCCGACGACCAGGCTCCAGACCACGGCCGTGGACAGGCCGATCGGGATCAAGGTGAAGAAGCCGGTGATGAAGTAGTGCCGCAGGCGGGCTTGAATTTTCATGGCGTTATTTAAAGAAGCGAGCGTGCAGGGCGCCGACCGTCTTCTCGACCTCCGCGTCGTCCACCACGAAGGCGATGTTGTTCTTCGAGGCGCCCTGCGAGATCATGCGCACGTTCACGCCGGCCCCGCTCACCGCGGCGAACACGTCGGCCGCCACGCCGCGCGCGGCCTGGATGCCGTCGCCGACCGCGCACACGACGGCTTTGCCGGTTTCCATCGAGGTCTCGAACTCCTGGTTCAGTTCGGTCAGCGCGGCCTGAAGTCCGGGCCCGCCGCTCGTCGTGGCCGACACCGAGACTTCGGACGTCGAGACCATGTCCACGTCGAGCTCGTGGCGCGCCAACGTCGCGAAGATGCGCGCGAGGAAGCCGTGACCGGACAGCATCTTCGGGCTCGACGCGCTGACGATCGACTGCCGGCGCTTGAAGGCGATCGATTTGAGGATCGTTCCGCCTTGGCCCTTCGGCGGCTTGGCGATGATCGAGGTGCCGGGGTGCTCGGGCTTGAAGGTGTTCAGCACGCGCACCGGGATGTCCTTGCGCATCGCGGGCACGAGCGTATGCGGGTGGAGGACCTTGCCGCCGTAATACGCGAGCTCGCAGGCCTCGTCGAAGCTCAGGGTGCTCAGCGGCTGGGCGGAGGGCACGATGCGGGGGTCGGCGGTCATAATTCCGTCGGTGTCCGACCAGATCTGGATTTCTTTCGCTCCGAGCGCCGCGCCGAGGATGGTCGCCGTGTAGTCGCTGCCGTTGCGCCCGAGCGTGGCGATCTCGCCCGAGGGCGTGCGGCCGATGAAGCCGGTCACCACCGGCAGCTCTTTAAAGGAGGCGAAGGCCTTCGCGATGGCGGCGTCCGCCTCGGGCAGGGGATTCGCGCCGCCGAAACGCCCGTCGACGAGCAGGCCGGCGTCGAAGGCGTCCACGGCGAGCGCCGGGATTCCCGCCTTCACGAACGCGGCCGCGATGAGACGCGCGGACAGGCGCTCGCCGAAGCTCGCGAGTCGGTCGATCGTGCGCGGGGTCAGCTCGCGCAGCAGCTCCACGCCGCGGGCCAGCTCGCGCAGCTCGACGAACAAGGGCTCGAGGGGCGCGAAATCGACGCCGAGCTCCTTCGCGGCGTCCTGGTGGCGCTTCTTGATCGCGGTGATGCGGCTCAGGTCGTCCTTGAGGGCCTCCGGCCCGAGGGCGAGCAGGTCGTCGGTGACGCCGCGGAAGGCGGAGACGACGAGGACCGGCTTCTCCTTCAGCCGTCCTTTCACGATCGCGGCCACGCGCGAGATCTTTTCCGCGCCGGCCACGCTCGAGCCGCCGAATTTCATGACGATCATACGCCAATTCTACGAAATCCGTTCTTTGTTGTATGATCACTTCATGCAAAAATACAAGATCGAGTGGGTCGTTTCGCTGGGACTGCTGGTGCTCGCCGCCGCCGTCGGCCTGCTCGCGGGGGCCCCCGCGGTGGTTTCCGCCGGCAAGCCCATCGTTCCCGGCGACGTCGCCTGGATGCTCACCGCGACCGCCCTCGTCCTCCTGATGACGCCGGGCCTGTCCTTCTTTTACGGAGGGATGGTCCAGCGGAAGAACGTCATTTCGACCATGCTGCAGAGCTTCATCGCCATGGGCGTGGTGAGCATCCTCTGGGTTCTCGTGGGATTCAGCCTCTCCTTCGGCGATTCGATCGGCGGCTTCGTCGGAAGCCCCTGGACCTACCTGGCTTTCCGCGGCGTCGGCGGAGCGACCCACCCGGACCTGTCCCCGACGATCCCGCTCGCCCTGTTCGCGCTGTTCCAGCTCAAGTTCGCGATCATCACGCCCGCGCTCATCACCGGCTCCTTCGCCGAGCGCGTGCGCTTCATGAGCTACCTGATCTTCATCGTGCTCTTCACCTTGTTCATCTACTGCCCGGTCGCGCACTGGACCTGGCACCCCAACGGCTTCCTGCGCCAGTGGGGCGTGCTGGACTTCGCCGGAGGGACGGTCGTGCACATGACCGCGGGCTTCGCCGCGCTCGCCGGCGCCCTGTTCCTCGGGCCGCGCAAGGCGCACTCCGCCGGCTCCACTCATTCCCCGGCGAACATCCCCTTCGTGCTGCTCGGCACCGGCATGCTCTGGTTCGGCTGGTTCGGCTTCAACGCCGGCTCGGCGCTCGCCGCCAACGAGACCGCGGTGCTCGCCTTCCTGACCACGAACACCGCGTCGGCCTCGGCCATGCTCGCCTGGGTGTTCTTCGACGCGGTGCGCGGGCGGCGCCCGTCCGCGCTCGGCGCCGCGATCGGCGCGGTGGTCGGCCTCGTCGCGATCACGCCCGGCGCGGGCTACGTCACCGTCGGCGCCAGCATCACGATCGGCGCCGTCGCCAGCGTCGTCAGCAACCTGGCCGTGCACTGGAAATCGAAGACCGCGCTCGACGACACGCTCGACGTCTTCCCCTGTCACGGCATGGGCGGCATCGTGGGCATGATCGCGACGGGCGTCTTCGCCGACAAGGTCGGCCTGATCCACGGCGATGCGACGATCTTCCTGCGCCACCTGGCCGCCATCGGGATCGTCGGCGGGTACTCGCTCGCCGGCTCCTGGCTGATCTACAAGGTCACCAACGCGATCATCACGATCCGGGTGCGGCCGGAGCAGGAAGAGGCTGGGCTCGATCTCGCCCAGCACGCCGAGTCCTACTCGGGCTAGAACAAAGTGTAGACGAACGGCGCCGCCGCCGTGCCGCCGAGGTACACGAGTCCGATCAGCGCGATCATCGCGAGCACGAGAGGGATCAGCCACCACTTCTTGTTGGCTTTGAGGAAGGCGGTGAACTCGGAGATGATCGATTGTTTTTGAGCCATCAGAAGAGCCTCTCGTAATAGGATTTGTCGTCGGGCATGTTCATCGGAGTCCAGTACGTGTCCGTTGCTGGCCGCTTGAGGCGCAGGGCATCGCGGCCGATAAGCTTCATGATGAGCGCGAGCGGCGTGAATAGCCCGAAGTAGATCGTGGCCAGCAGTATCGGAGACAGGATCGAGCCGATCACGAAGGCGACGCCCATCCAGGCTTTATAAATCCATAGTCCAGCCGAGCCCGGCAGAGTCGCCGATAAAATTCCCAGAAACGCCGCGGCGGGAGCCGACGTCCGATGTCCGAGCGCGGCCATCACGACCGACAGGCCGAGCAAGATCAGTCCGAACTCGCGGATTTTCTTCGTGCCGGGATTCCAATCGACGTGGATAAGTGCCATCAGTCGGGCGCGAACTCCTTGAGATACTTTTCGCGGTCGCCGGACTTCGGCTGCTCGGACTTGAGCAGGAGAAAGTTCTCGATGACGAGCGCGTCCATGTCCGTGTTCATGAAGCAGCGCAGGGCGTCGGAGGCGTCGCAGACGATGGGCTCGCCGCGCACGTTGAAGCTGGTGTTCACGAGCACCGAGCAACCCGTCTTGGCCTTGAAGGCCTCGAGCAAGGAGTGAAAGAAAGGGTTGTCGTCCTTCGACACCGTCTGCACGCGCGCGCTGTGGTCGACGTGGGTGACGGCCGGCAGCTTCGAGCGCTGCGCCTCGGCCACGGGTCCGACGAGGAGCATGTAGGGGCTGTCCTGCGAAAGTCCGAAGTATTTCCCCGCGTCGGCCTCGAGCACGGCGGGCGCGAACGGCCGGAAGCTCTCCCGGAACTTGATCTTGAGGTTCATCTTCTTCTGCATGTCCGGCGCGCGCGGGTCGCCGATGATCGAGCGCGAGCCCAGCGCGCGCGGTCCGAACTCCATGCGGCCGCGCACCAGGCCGATGACCTGCTGTTTGTCGAGCAGCTCGGCCAATTCTTTGACCAACACGGCGTCGGCCAGCTCGCGATATTGGTAGCCTCCTGCTTGAAGGGCGGCGAGCACGTCGTCGCGACGACAGGCCGGTCCGAGCAGGCTTCCTTTCAAAGCGTCCCGTGTCCGGGGCGCGCGCGGGCCGTCGAGCTGATGGTGCCAGCCGAACAGGGCCGCGCCGAGGGCCCCGCCCGCGTCGCCCGCGGCGGGCTGGATGAAGAGCTTGTCGAACACCTGTTCACGCATGATCAGCCCGTTGCCGACGCAGTTGAGGGCGACGCCGCCCGCCAGGCACAGGTTCTTCTCGCCGGTCTCCTTGCGCGCGTGGCGGGCGAGCAGGAGCATGATCTCTTCCGTGACGCTTTGGATCGAGGCCGCCAGGTCCATGTCGCGCTGGTTCAGTTTGGACTCGGGCGAGCGCGGGCCTCCGCCGAATAAATCGTGAAACCGGCCGTTCGTCATGGTCAGGCCCGCGCAGTAATTGAAATAGGACATGTCCATGTGAAGGGACCCGTCCGCCTTCACGTCGATGAGACGCTTCGTGATCAGCTCTTTGTATTTCGGCTGCCCGTACGGGGCCAACCCCATGACCTTGTATTCGCCGGAGTTCACCTTGAAGCCGAGATAGTAGGTGAACGCCGAATAGAGCAGGCCGAGGGAGTGGGGGAAACGGATCTCTTTGACGAGCTTGAGGTCCTTGCCGCGGCCCACGCCCAAGGTCGCCGTGCTCCATTCTCCGACCCCGTCCATGGTCAGCACGGCCGCGCTTTCGAAGGGCGACGGATAAAACGCGGAGGCGGCGTGGGACAGGTGATGGAGGCAGAAATCGATGCGTCCGCCGTAGTCCGCGCCGAGGGCCTCGTCGATGGCGTCCGGGATCCGGAGCTTTTCGTGGATCCAAACCGGCATGGCCGCGGCGAAGGAGCGGAAGCCGCGCGGGGCGTAGGCGAGATAGGTTTCGAGGAGGCGGTCGAAGGTGAGCAGGGGCTTGTCGTAGTAGACGACGAGGTCGAGGTCCTTGCGCCCGATCCCGGCCTCCTTCAGGCAGTAATCGACGGCGTGCGCGGGGAAGTTCCGGTCGTGCTTCACGCGGGTGAAGCGCTCCTCCTGCGCCGCGGCGACGATCTCTCCGTCGCGCACGAGGGCGGCCGCGCTGTCGTGGTAATAGGCCGAAAGACCGAGGACGAGCTTGCTCATTTGCGCGCCGCCCGCTTGCGCGCAGCGGAGGGACGGCTCGCCGCCATCCCTTTGAGCTCGAACAGCTGGTCGCGCAGCTGGACGGCCGCCTCGAAGTCGAGGGCGTCAGCCGCGGCCTTCATGCGCGCCTCGACATCGGCGATGATCGCGGGCATTTCCTTGGCCGACAGCGGCGCGTCGCCGTCGCGCAGGAGCAGCAGGCCCGCGCGCTTCGCCTCGGTCTGAAATTCCTCGAGCTGTTCGATCGCCTTGACGATGGTCTTGGGCTTGATGCCGTGCTCCAGGTTGTAGGCAAGCTGCTTGACGCGGCGACGGTCCATCTCGTCGAGCGCTCGCTTCATCGAGCCGGTGACGGTGTCGGCGTACAGGATGACCTGCCCGCCGATGTTGCGCGCCGCGCGGCCGGAGATCTGGATCAAGGTCGTTTCGGATCTCAAGAAGCCCTCGTGATCCGCCCCTAATATCGCGACGAGAGACACTTCTGGGAGGTCGAGGCCCTCGCGCAGGAGGTTGATGCCGACCAGGACGTCGAAGACGCCGGCCCGGAGATCCTGAAGGATCTGGATGCGCTCGAGCGAGTCGATGTCGGAGTGCAGGTAGCGGACCTTGAGGCCCTTGGTCGTCAGGAAGGCGGAGAGGTCCTCCGCCGTACGCTTGGTCAAAGTCGTGATCAGCGCCCGCTCTTTTTTGGCGGCGCGGTCGCGCAGGCGGACGATGAGGTCGTCGAGCTGGCCCTCGGACGGCCGGATGATCGTTTCAGGGTCCACCAGGCCGGTCGGGCGCACGACCATTTCGACGATCTCACCTTTGGTCTTCTTGAGCTCGTAGGGGCCGGGCGTGGCGGAGACGAACAGGGTTTGCCCGGCGAGCGCCTCGAACTCGGCGAATCGAAGAGGGCGGTTATCGAGCGCCGAGGGCAGGCGCCAGCCGAAGTCGATCAAGGTCTGCTTGCGGGCGCGGTCGCCCTCGTACATGCCGCCGATCTGCGGGACGGCGACGTGCGACTCGTCCACGACCAGCAGATAATCCTTCGGGAAAAAATCGATGAGACAGTAGGGCCGTTCGCCCGCGGGGCGGCCGCTCAAATGCCGCGAGTAGTTCTCGATGCCGTGGCAAAAGCCCATCTCGCGCAGCATTTCCAGATCATACTGGGCCTTCTGCTCCAGGCGCTGGGCCTCGAGGAGCTTGCCCTGCGAGACGAACCACGCCTTGCGCTCGGCGAGCTCGGCCTCGATCGCGGCGATCGCGCGCTGGCGCTCCGGGCCTCCGGTGACGAAGTGCTTGGCGGGATAGACCCACTCGCGCTTGAGGTCCTTGAGCTTGGCGCCGGTGAGCGGATCGAATTCGATCAACGACGTCACGCCTTCGTCGCCGAGCGTCGCGCGCAGCGCCGTTTCCATGTAGGCGGGGAAGATGTCGACGACGCCGCCTTTCATACGGAATTTGCCGCGCACGAACTCCATCTCGTTGCGCTCGTAGTGCACCTCGACGAGCTGCTTGACCAGCTCATCGCGCGTCACCTTCCAGCCGACCTCGAGCGGGACGGTGCGGTTTTGGTAGGCGTCCGGCGAGCCGATGTTGTAGATGCAGGACACGGAGGCCACGACGAGCACGTCCTTGCGCGCGAGCAAGGAGCTCGTGCACTTGAGGCGCAGGCGGTCGATGCGGTCGTTGACCGAGGAGTCCTTCTCGATGTAGGTGTCGCTCGAGGGGACGTAGGCCTCGGGCTGGTAGTAGTCGTAGTAGGAGATGAAGAACTCGACCGCGTTGTCGGGGAAAAAGGACTTGAACTCGGCGTAAAGCTGGGCGGCGAGGACCTTGTTCGGGGAGAGGACGAGGGTCGGGCGGTTCAGCTGTTGGACGACGTTCGCGATCGCGAACGTTTTTCCGGAGCCGGTGACGCCGAGCAAGGTCTGCGCGGGGGCGCCTTCCCGGATGCGCGCGACGAGGGCGTCGATGGCCGCGGGCTGGTCTCCGGCGGGCTTGAAGGAGGAACGGAGGCGGAACGAGGACATGGCGGGCTCAGCGCCCGCCGGTCGGTCCTCGGAATTTGACCAAGGTGCGTTCGGGATCGCGGACGTTGGCCTCGAGGCGGAAGCGGTCCGCGTCTCCGATCACGGCCAAGGTCGTGATGTCGGTGGTGTCCTGCAGCTTCGCGCGCAGCTGCGGGCCATCGGGCGCCGAGGCCAGCAAAGAGTCCAGGTCTTTGGCGTAGGAGTCGTGCGTCTTGCGGTAAACGAACTGCAGCTCGTACAGGCGCATCATGGCGTTGTGCGATTCGAAGCGCATGGTCGCCGCGGCGATCTGAGGCTTGACGGCGACTCTCCAGTAGCCCCAGGCTCCGGCCGCCGCGACGACCCCGAGCGCGGCCATCGCGGCGAGCGACCGCGGGCTGAGCAGGAGGCTTTTGAGTTTGGAGAGCGGCGAAGGCTCGTTGTCGGCCATGACCGGATCATTATGGAAGGCGCGGACGATCATGTCAAGCCTTCCGGGTTATGTAGAATCGTGGGGTGAAATCATTCGACGAGCTCAAGCTCAGCGCCCCGCTCGCCAAGGCCATCGCCGAGCTGGGCTACACCGCTCCCACCGACATTCAGCGCCAGGCGCTGCCGATCCTTCTCGGAGCGCCCACCGACTTCATCGGCCAGGCCGCCACCGGCACAGGCAAGACCGCCGCCTTCGGCGTCCCTCTGCTCGAGCTCGTCGACCCGTCCAAGAAGGTCGTGCAGGGACTGATTCTGTGTCCGACCCGGGAGCTCGCGGTGCAGGTCTCGGGGCAGATCAGCCTGTTCGGCAAGCACAAGGGCGTCAAAGCCGTGCCGATCTACGGCGGCGCGAGCTACGCCGCGCAGATCGACGGCCTCAAGCACGGCGCCGCGATCGTGGTGGGCACGCCCGGACGCCTGATCGACCTCATCGACCGCGGCGCGCTGAAGCTCGCGGCCGTGAAGACCGTCGTCCTCGACGAGGCCGACGAGATGATCTCGATGGGCTTCAAGGAGGAGCTGGAGAAGATTCTCAGCGCGACCCCGCGCGACACCAGCCACATCTGGCTGTTCTCGGCGACGATGAGCCCCGGCGTGCGCCGCGTGGCCGACGCCTACCTGCGCAAGCCGAAGCAGGTTCAGATCAACCGCGGCGAGCTGCTGTCGAGCACGGTCGAGCAGAGCTACTTCCTCGCGCGCGAGTCGGACAAGGTCGCCCTGATCACCTCGATCGTCGAGTCGGCCGACGAGTTCTACGGCCTCGTGTTCTGCCAGACGAAGGCGCTCGTCATGGACGTGACCCAGGCGATGATCGAACGCGGCTACAAGGTCGACTCCCTGCACGGCGATAAGTCCCAGCAGGACCGCGACCGTACGATGAAGGCGTTCCGCGAGAAGAAGCTGACCATGCTCGTCTGCACGGACGTCGCCTCGCGCGGCCTCGACGTGAAGGAGCTCACGCACGTGATCAACTTCTCGATCCCGCGCGAGATGGACGTGTACGTCCACCGCATCGGCCGCACGGCGCGCAGCGGCAAGTCCGGCCAGGCGATCAGTCTCGTCAGCCCCGCCAACCGCCACATGATCAGCCGCATCGAGCACATGACGAAGAGCCGCATGAAGGAAGGGAAGCTCCCCACGCGCCAGGAGCTCGGGGCGCGCAAGGTCGCCAAGATCCTCGCCGAGTTCCAGAAGAAGGAAAAGTATTTTCGCGCGGCCGAATTCCTGGGGCCGGACTGGGAGGTCGCGACCGATGAGATGGATCTCAAGGAGATCATCGCGCGCTTCCTGTGCCTGCTGACTCCGGAAACCTTCGAGGACGCGAAGCCCGTGGCGCTTGCGTCGATCGCCGCGAAGCCTCCGATGCCCTACCATCGCAAGCCGGACCATAAGGGGCATTACAAGAAGCGTCCGCACGCGTGAGGAAAAATCCGCTGGGCCTCTCCGGCCTCGAAGTCTCGGCGCTGTCGCTCGGCACGATGAACTTCGGCGCGGACTGGCACAAGATCGGAGCCATCGACGATAAAGCCGCGTCCTCGCTGCTCGACCTGGCCGTCGAGCGCGGCGTCAACCTCATCGACACGGCCGACATCTACGGCCGGGGCGCGTCCGAGGAGATGCTCGGCCGCCTGCTCAAGGGGCGCCGGAAAAAACTGCTTCTCGCGACCAAGGTCCTCGGGCAGATGGATCTCGCCGATCCGAAGACGGGCGGGCTGTCGGCGCGCTGGATCGCGAAGGCGCTGGACGGCAGCCTCAAGCGGCTGAAGACCGACTACGTCGATCTGTACATGCCGCACGCCTGGGATTTCGAGGTTCCGCTGCAGGAAAGCCTCGGCGCGTTCGAGAAGGCGGTCAAAGCCGGGAAGGTCCGCGTTCTCGGCTGCTCGAACTTCTCCGGCCCGCAGTTCAAGGCCGCGGGCGGGGCGTTCCATTTCAACCAGGTTCAGTACAGTCTCGTCGCCCGCTTCGCCGAGAACGATCAGGACCCGAAGACGCCCCTGCTCGCGTGGAGCCCGCTCGCAGGGGGCTTGTTGTCCGGCAAGGGCGCGTCGGGGCGGCGCGCGGATCCCGACGCCTTCCCTTACGTCGCTCCGGAGCGGGGCGCGGCGGTCGTCGAGGTGTTGCGTCGCGTCGCCGCGCTGGAGGGTTCGACTTGCGCGCAGGCCGCGCTCGGCTGGCTCATGGGCAAACCGTTCGTCGCGAGCGCCGTCGTCGGCGCGCGGACCCCCGCCCAGCTCGCGGAGCTTCTCGACGCGAAACCTCTGTCGCCGCGCGCGGCGGCCTTGCTCGACCGCGCCTCGGAGATATGTTCTCGGCCCTGAAGCACCGCAACTTCCGGCTCTTCTTCTTCGGCCAGTTCGTTTCGCTGGTCGGGTCCTGGATGCAGAACACGGCCCAGGCCTGGCTCGTCTACCGACTGACCGGCGACCCGATGATGCTCGGGCTCGTGGCGTTCGTCGGCCAGTTCCCGGTGTTCGTGCTGGGCTTCTACGCGGGCTTCGCGGTGGACCACGCCGACCACCTGAAGTTGGTCAAGCGCACGCAGTTTCTCGCGATGGTCCAGGCCGCCTTGCTCGCCTTGCTGACCTGGGGCGGGGGCATCACGGTGTGGCAGGTGTTCGCTTTGTCGCTGGGCCTCGGAGTGGTGTACGCCTTCGACATGCCCGCGCGCCAGGTCCTCATCGGCGAGCTCGTCCCGCCGGAGCAGCGGCACCAGGCGATCGCGCTGAACTCCACCGTCGTCAACGCCTCGCGCATCGTCGGCCCCGCCTTGGCGGGCCTGGCGATCGCCTACGTGGGCGAGGCGGGCTGCTTCGCGCTCAACGCCTTGAGCTACGTCGCCGTGTTGATCTCCTTACGCGCGATGCGCGCGGTTCACCAGCCCCCGCCCCATGAGGCTCGCGGCGGGCCCTGGCGGGAGATCGGCGAGGGCCTGGCCTACGCCTTCGGCTCCGAGCCGATCCGGCTCGTCCTGCTCGCGCTCGCCGTTTTTAGTTTGACGGGCTTGCCCGTCTACACCTTGCTGCCGGTGTTCGCCGAGGGCGTCCTGCGCTCCGGCGTGAAGGGCTTCGGCGTGCTGTCCTCGTTCTCGGGCCTGGGCGCCATGATCGGCGCGCTCGACCTGGCGCGCCGCCGCGGGGCGGCCGGAGTCGGCGTCGAGATTCTGTCCGGCGCCGCGGGCATGGCCGCGGCCCTGGCCGGAATGGCCTGGTCGCGGAACTTCACCCTCTCCTGCTTCCTGATGACGCTCGCCGGCTGGTGCGCGATTCGCGTTCTCGCCGGGGCCAACACCGCGCTCCAGGAGCTTTCCGATGACCGCCACCGCGGACGCGTGATGGGCTTCTACTCGATGATCTTCATCGGCCTCTCCCCGCTGGGCAGCTTTCTGGCCGGCGGCTTGGCCTCCCGCTTCGGGGTGGCCTGGACGACTGCCGGCATGGCGGTGTGTATGGGCGCCCTGGCCGTGGGTTACGGGAGGCGGCTGCGGCTGATATAGGTCCTTGGACCTATTTAACAGTAGGCCCCTGGTCCCGTTTTTTAGGCCCCGACGGCCCCTGTGGGAGGGGCGCGGGACGGCTACAATAGTGATATGAGTTCCATGGAGATGTACATCAAGTTCATGTTCACCCTCACGGTCGGCCTCGTGGGCGTGGGCATGGTGCTGAAAACGCTCCTCGAGACCCTCCTGCACGAGTGGGACGTGGTCGGGGACATGGAGTTGACCTGGAATTCGCTGTTCCACGCGCGGCCTTACGCCGACTCGGTGCGCGCCGAGGACATCCTGATGGAGATCGAGCACGACAAGAACAAGCGCCTCGTCCCCGAGCGCTCGATCGACCGCCGCCGGGAGGCCCTGCGCGACGTGCGCGAAGCCGAAGATCGTCTCTCCTCCCCCGTCGCCGAAACCTGGGCCGGCCGCTAGTCCTAGCGCCCCCGCCCGGCCTCCTGCTACACTGAGTCCATGAGCCTGGACCTTCGCGCGCGCGCATGGCGTTTCGAGCGGCGGCGCGCGCTCATCCTCGGCGCCGCTGCGGACGCCGCCGGTTGGGGACTGGCCGCCGTCGTCACTTTGGCCGCCGCGGACCAACTCCTGTCGTTGTCCTTCGCCGCGCGCGCGGGGGCCTGGACCGCCGGCGCCGCCGCGCTCCTCTTCCATCTGCGGCGCTCTCTGCTCCTGCCTTGGCGGGCGGCGGGCTGGGACGAGATATTCCGCTCCGCCGCGATGACCTGGCCGGCGACGCGACCGATGCTCGCCTCCGCGTGGTCCCTGCGCGGCGACGCCGCCGGGCCGGGGGAATCCGAGGAACTGCGGCGGGAGCACCTGGCCCGCGCCGATGCGCTCGCCGCGGAGCTGCCGGAGAAAGCCCTGTTTCCGTGGCGGCCTTCGCGCGCGGCGGAGGTCGGAGCCGCCGCCGGGGCCGTGGCGCTCGCGCTCGGATTCGCCTTCGGCGTCCTCGGCGCTTCCTCCTGGCGGCGCGTGCTCGCCCCCTGGCTCGACTCGCCCCTCGACCGCCTCGTCGCCTTGGCGCCCGGCGACGCGAGCGTGGACTGGGGCGCCTCGACGACCTTGACCGCGCGCCTGACGCCGGAGGGCGTCGCGTCGGGGCTGCGCGGCGCCGATCTCGCGCTCGAGACGCGCGGCGCCGACGGCGCGTGGCAGGCCGCCGAGTGGGATTACGTGGACGCCGTGAGCGCCTCCTTCGAGACCGGCTCTTTGGCGGGCGATCTCGACTACCGCGCCCGCCGCCGCGACCTGGTCACGACTGTCCGGCGGCTGCGCGCGGTCGCCGCGCCGCGCTTCAAGATGATTCGAGCGATCGTTCACGGCGCGCGCGGCGAGAAAACGTACGTGCTGGGAGAAGACGCTCCGGTCCGGGCGCGGCGCGGCGACTGGATATCGGTGCGCGGCGAAGCCGAATCCCCCCTGTCTTCCGCGGCCCTGCGCCTGTCGAGCCTTCCCGCCCCGGCGCCGATGCGCGAGGCGAAAGGCGTCTGGACGGCGGGCTTCCTCGCGCAGGAAGACGCGTCCCTGTCCTTGCTTCTCGTCGCGGCCGACGGGAGGCGCGACCCCTCCCCGCCGTCCTACGCGCTGTCCGTCCTCGGCGACGAGAAGCCCGTCGTCGAGCTGCTGTCTCCGCAGGTTCCGTTGCAGGCCGGCCCGCGAGATTCCGTGACGATCGCCTACAGCGCGCGCGACGACGGCGCCCTGACGCGTCTTGAGTTGACGATCAAGGCGGCGGGCCGCGAGACGCGCCGCGCGCTGCCGCTCGAACGCGGCGGCTCCGAGGCGCTCGGCGACGTCGCGCTGAGCTTGCGGGCCTATCCGCCGGGCAGCTCGGTCGAGTTCTGGTTCGAGACGTCCGACGACGCGTCGCCGCCGCAGAGCGCCCGCTCGGAGAAGGGCTCGGTCGAGATCGTCGACGTGGACGCCGCGCACACCGCGGCCCTCGCCGCGCGCGACAAAGCACTCGCGGCGCTCGATCGCGCGGCGGAGACCGCCGAGAAAGCCGCGGAGGCCTCCGCCGCCGGCTCGGAAGACGCGGCGCGCGAGGCCGCGAAGCCTCTCGCGGGGCGCTGGTCCGCCGCCGCCGGCGCGCTCATGGCGTGGAACGAGGCGATGCGCGCCGATCCGCGCGCCAACCCCGGACTCGCCGAGCAGGCCGCCGCCTCGGCGGAGAATCTGGCCGCGGCCGGCATGGAAGGCCTGCCGAAGGCGGAGGCCGCGCTGAAGGAAGGCGATCGCCGCAAGGCGGCGCTCGAGCAGGCGGCGCTGGCCGAGCAGGCCCGTTCCGCGGCCGCGGCTTTGCGCGAGGGCTCCAAGATGCAGAACGCGCAGGACATGGCCGACCGCGCCTACGACGCGGAGCGCGAGGGCCGCGAATTAGGGGAATCCATCGAGCGCCTAAAAAACGGCGTTTCTCCGGCCGAAGCCGCCGAGCTTCAGAAGGCGATCGACGGAGTCGAGGCGGCTCTCGAGGAATTGCGCAAATCCATCGCCGCGCTTCCCGAGGCCGCCGCCGAAACGAAGGAGGTCCGCGAGCTTCCGCTAAATGAGGCACGTGACTCAGCTAACCAATTACGCCGCGCCCTGCAGAACGGCGACGCGGCCGGCGCGGCGAAGGCCGCGCGCGAGCTCGCCGAGAAGCTGTCGCAGGTCTCGAAGGGCCTGCGCGAGTCCGGCAAGCGGGCCGCGCAGTCGTCGGCCGGGAAAGCGCGGGAAAGCGTCGGGAAAGTGGCGCAGGCCTGGCGCGAGGCCGTGGCCCAGCAGGAGAAAGCCGTCGAAGCGTCCCGGCGCCGGGAGAACGCGCGCCTGGAGCTCGTCGTCCGCGCGCAGAAGGATCTCCTGCGACGCGCGCAGGACGCGATCGACACCGCCCTCGCGTCGAAACCCGCGCTCGAGACCGAGCGCGAGGCGCGCGAGGCGAGCCGCAACCTTTCCTCGGGGAAGGCCGAGAGCGCGGTCCTTCGCCTGCGTTCCGCCGCCGGCGCGTCGCGCCTGGCCGCGGTGTCCGACCGCGCCCGGTCCGCCGCCCACGAGGCGACCGCGAAGTCGCTCGACGCCGCGGCCGACGCCCTGGAGCGCGGGGCTGACGTCCCCGCGCTCGACCCGGTCGCCACGCGCGAGCCGGCCGAGCTCCAGGAATCGGCGCGTCAGAAAACCACGAGGCTGCGAAGCGAGGTTTCCAGCGCGGCCGGGATCCTCGGCTTCACCCCTGGCGGGCCCGTGCGCCGCATCGACGCGGCGCTCGCCGAGCAGGAGGCGGGCGAGAAGGCCCTGCGCGCCGGGAACGCGGCCGAGGGACGGCTGCGCGGAGAGGCCGCGCTCCAGATTCTCCAGGAAGGCGACAAGAATTCCGAGGGAAGCGAGTCCTCGTCCGGCGGCATGGGCGAAGGGCTCAGCCGGCCCTTCCAAATGCCCGGGGGCGTCGTGCGCGGCGCGCCCGCCGGCTCGCGCGGCATCTCCATGGGCCGCGTACGCCTGCCGACGGCCGACGATTACCGCCCGCCGCGCGAGCTGCGCGAGGAACTCGAGCGCTCGCTGCGCGAGCCGCGCCCCGCCGCGCAGGACTCCGCGATCAAGGAGTACTTCCGTCGCCTGGCGCGCTAACGGTATAATCATTCATGTCCTTCCAAGGAACGATCGAGGCGAACTGCCCTTCCTGCACCGACGGCTTCGACGCGCCGATCTGGAGCTTCGTGCACGGCGGCAAGGATCAGGCGCTTCGCGATCAAGCCAAGGCCAGCGAATGCAACATGCTTCTCTGCCCGTCCTGCGGCGCCGCGTTTCTCCCCGAGGCCGCATGGATCTATTACGAACCCGAAGACGAGATTCTCGCCTTCGTCTTCCCGCCCAGCTACAAGGCGGAGGAGACCAAGTGGCGCGACAAGATGAAGGCCGACTTCGCCGCGATGCGCGAGGCGCTCGGCGACCATCTCCCGGTCGGCCACGAGCCCGAGGTGTTCTTCGGCCCCGACGGCCTGGCGTCCTTGCTCGAGTTCGAGGACTGGCGCCGCGACGAGCGCGACGTCATGGAGTTCTTCGCCAAAGATCTCAAGCTGTCCGTCTATCGCGCGAGCCCGGCGTGGGCGCGCGAGAACGGCGCGCCCGCGCGGCTGCCTTACAAGGGCAAGACGCCCACGCGCGCCTCCGTCATCGAGGGCCTCAAGATTCTCGTCGCCGCCAACGACCGGCTCACGGCGTGGTCCGACTACCTCGCGAAGCTCGAGAAGGACCCGTCCGCGGTTCTGCCGCCGGCCGCGATGGCGGCGAGTTGATGCGCGTCGCGCCTCCCGCCGCCGCCGCGAAGATTTTGCGGCCGCTGGCCGAGGAAGCGCGCGTGCGCGGCGCGGCGCTGTACGCGGTCGGCGGGCCGGTGCGCGACTGGCTGCTCAAGCGGCCGAACTTCGATCTCGATCTGACCGTCGCCGGCTCCCCCGATCCCGTCGCGGACGCGGCGGCCCGCGTGCTTGGGGGGACCGTCGAGGTGTTCGGCCGCTTCGGGACGCGACGCATCGTCTCGAAGGGAAAATTCCGGATCGACGTCGCGACCACTCGAGCCGAGTCCTACCCGACGCCCGCCGTCCTGCCCGTCGTCGACGCGACCGGCGTCCCCATCGAACGAGACCTTCTGCGCCGGGATTTCACGATCAACGCCATCGCGGTGCGCCTCGACGACGGCACGAACGCGGTGACCGATCCGTACGGCGGCCTGCGCGACTTGAAGGACAAGATCGTGCGCGTTCTGCACCCCGCGAGCTTCCGCGACGACCCCACGCGCGTGTTCCGCGCCGCGCGTTTCATGGCCCGCTTGAAGTACGCCGCCGCCCCGGGCCTCGTCGCGAGCGCGAAGGCGGCTCTTCCGCACGCGCGGACCTTGTCGCCGCACCGGCTTCTTCACGAGCTCGACTGCCTGCTCGGCGAGAAGGATCCGGGCCCGGCGTTCGAGCTTCTGAAGAAGTGGGGCTACCTCTCCCTGCTCGGCGACGTGCGCTGGTCGAAGGCCATGCCGGCCGGCGTCGAGCCGCGTCTGGCCGCGCTCGCGTCGGCGCTGGGCGCTTCGAAAGGCAAGGCCTTCGTCGACGCCTTCCCGCACGAGCACCGCCGCCGCACGCGCCTGCACGAGATTCTGGCGCTCGCCTTCTCCGACAAGGCGCCCCGCTCCGCGCCCGAGCCCGCGGTCGCCGCGGCCGTCCGCCGCTTTCTGCCGAAGCTCCCGGCCGCCGCCCTCAAGCCCTGCTTTCTCACCGGCTCCGACCTGATCGCCGCCGGGCACGCGCCCGGCCCGGAGTTCCACAAGGTTCTCGACGCGGCCGCGCGGCTTCAGCGCGCCGGCAAGCTCAAGACGCGGCCGGCCGCCGCGGCCTGGCTCAAGAAGCGCTCTTAGCGCCTACCAGCGCCGCTTCCCGGCGCACAAACCCGCTTCGCGCCGTTCGCGCCTGCGGTCGGCTTCATCGCCGAGGAAATCCGCGTATTCATCATCGTCCACCGCGCCCATGACGAGACGATAGCCGAGTCCGGAGAAGAGCTTGTTCCACGTCGACAGCCTGCAATCCAGTCCCCGTTCCGCGCGATGTACCACGGAGACGTTCACGCCGGATGAGTCGGCGAGTTGGAGCTGCGATAGGCGCCGCTCCCGGCGCAACTCCCGGAGCCGCCCCGGAATCTTGTCGGCGGTGCAATCGATGTCTATTCTTATCTGCATCCTCATCATACGATCGGCACTCTCAAATTGTTCCATCGGAATCGAAGGGGAAACCATGTCCCTTTTTGGTTCTTTGCTTTTAAGCCTAGTTACGGATGTTGGTCGGACGTTTGCTTTAAAGCAAAGAACCAAAAAGGGACAGGGTCCGGCGCCGGGTCGTGTAAGTTTTCGGCTTTGCGAAAGTAATTTCACCATGAGATTTTTACTGGCAGGCCTCCTGACGTTCGCCGCGACGCGGGCCAATCCCGACTGCGGCGCCCCGTCCTTCGTGATCGCCGGGGGCAAGATCCCCGCGAAGATCCTGAGCCGCGCGATCGGCGTCATCGAGTTCACCGGCCAGCCCGATGAGGACTCACAGAACCTTCACATCTATCACGACCGCGCCGGCACGGCCGAGGGGGAACTGTCCACGGTCCAGGCCGGCCCGGTGTCCTTCATGCCGACGTGCCGTGAGCGTAAAGGCTTCGACGGAAATATGTTTATCGTCACTGAGACGTGGGAGGGGGCCATCCGCTTCGTCTCCGACTGGAGCACCGGGCGCGAAGTGTGGTATCGCCCCGGCGGGGGCGTGTACGACCACCGGCTCTGGTTGTTCTCCGATGAGAAGCTTGCCGACTTTGGCGCGGTGGACATCTTCTTCCGCCGCGACAAGGTGGCTTTGTACGACTCCCCCGCCGCCGATGCGTCGAAGACTTTTCTCCAAGCGGTGCCGTCCGAGTGGCCGCGTCAGCGGTCGGCGTACAGGGTTCTGGATCGCCGCGACGGGTTCATCCAGATCGGCGAAGACGAGCGGGCCGCCGGGTGGGTGCGCTGGCGCGACGAGGACGGGATCCTCGCGGTTTGGCCCGCCTACCGGGGCGAAAATCTGACCGCCGCCGTTCCTTAATAAAAAACTGGAATTGCCCGTCGGGAAACGCTAGAATTCCGACGGAATGAAGCGCGCGGAAGTGGTGTTTTCCGGCATGCGTCCGACCGGTCGCCTCCATTTGGGAAACTATTGGGGGGCGCTCAAGAATTGGGTCTCCCTCCAAGCCCAATATCCCTGCTTCTTCGCCGTCGTCGATTGGCACATGCTGACGACCGGCTACGACGATACCTCCAAGCTCCGGGAAAACTCGCGCGAGATGGTCCTCGACTGGCTCGCCGCCGGCCTCGACCCGGCGAAGTCGGTGATCTTCAAGCAGTCGGACGTGCCGGAGCACGCGGAACTCGCCTTGATGCTCGGCATGGTCACGCCTCTATCCTGGCTCGAGAACAATCCGACGTGGAAAGAGCAGCTGCAGGAGCTCTCCAAGACCAAGCGCGAGATGGCGGCCGAAGGAGCGTCCAAGGTCGCGACCGTCGTCGCCGCCAAGGGCACCGACGCCGCGACGCAGGAGCTGCGTACCTTCGGCTTCCTCGGCTACCCCGTCCTGCAGGCCGCGGACATCCTGCTCTACGGCGGAACCAAGGTGCCGGTGGGCCAGGACCAGCTACCTCACGTCGAGCTCTCGCGCGACATCGCGCGCAAGTTCAACCATGTGTTCGGCGAGACGTTCGCCGAGCCGCAGGCGCTGCTGACGCCGGCGCCGAAGGTCCCCGGCCTCGATTCGCGCAAGATGTCGAAGTCGTACAACAACGCGATCGACATCTACGAGACTGAAAAGTCCCTCGAGAAAAAGATTAAGTCGGCCTACACCGATCCGAACCGCAAATCCGCGACCGACCCGGGCCACCCGCTGCCGTGCGCCGAGAATCCTCCGGGCTGCTCGGTGTACGCCCTGCACAAGCTCTACGCCGACGACGCGTTCTACGCCAAGCGCGGCGACGAGTGCCGCGCGGGCAAGCTCGGCTGCGGCGACTGCAAGAAAGACCTGCTGTCCGAGATGTCGAAGCCTTTTGATGAGTTCCGCAAGCGCCGCGAGTCGTTCACGCCCGCGCAAGTCGATCAAGTGCTCGCCGAAGGCGGCGAACGGGCGCGCGCCGTCGCGCGCAAGACGATGGACGAAGTCCGCCGCGCGATGAGGCTCCGATGACCGAGAAGGCTTACGAAGTCGCGCTCGAGCTGTTCGAGGGCCCCCTCGACCTGCTCCTGTTCCTGGTCAAGAAGAACGACCTCGACATCCACAACATCCCGATCGCGCTGATCACGAAGGAGTATCTCGCCTACCTCGAGCTGATGAAGGAGATGGACCTCGACGTCGCGGGCGACTTCCTGGTGATGGCCGCGACCTTGATGGCCGTAAAGTCCCGTTCACTTCTTCCTTCGGAACAATCACTCGATGGTGATGAGGGTCCCGATCCGGCTGCCGAGCTCGCGCAGAAACTCCTCGAGTACCAGAAGTTCAAGGGCGCCTCCAAGTTCCTCGCCGACCGCGCGGCCGAGATGGACGGCGTCTTTTACCGCGGCGCGCCGCACTTCGAAGAGGCCGAGAAGTCGCCGAACGTGTCCCTCTTCGACCTCATGGCGCATCTCAAGGTCATCTTGGACAACGCGGAGGACGACTCGCAGACGGTCGAGGGCGAGGAGTTCCCGATCGAAGAGAAGATGGAGAAGATTCTCTTCCTCCTGTCCTCGCGTCCGATGATCCCCTGGGAGGAGCTGTTCGCCGACGAGCGCCGCCGTCGCGGCATCATCGCCTGTTTCCTCGCCATGCTCGAACTCACCAAGCTGCAGAAGATCTTCATCCGCCAGGAAGGCAATTTCGGAAAGATCAGCATTTTCAAGAAGGACGAGAAAGCCGTCGAGGCCGAGACGCCCGCTGTCGATACTCCCGTGATTCCAGGAGACACCGATGTCCAGCCCTGAAGCCGAAAACGCAGAGATTTCAGCCGAGTCCTTGGCGGCCGTCGCCGAAACTCCTATTGAAGAGACCGCCGCCCCGGAGACACCGGGCCACGTCCCCGCGCCGTCGCCCGCCAATGATCCCGCGCTGCTGCGCCGCGCGCTCGAGGGCCTGCTGTTCATCACCGACCGCCCCCTGTCGGCCGGCGAGCTGTGCAAGCTCGTCAACGTGCGCGACCAGGACCGGATCGTGGCCGCGGTCGAGGACCTGCGCCGCGATCTCGAGGACCGCAACCTGGGCTACCGCCTGATCGCCGTCGCCGAGGGCTGGCAGATGGCCACGCGCCCGGAGCTGGCGCCGTACATGCGCAAGCTGTTCTCCGAGCGGGCGACGATGAGGCTGTCCACCGCCGCGCAGGAGACGCTCTCGATCATCTCGTACAAGCAGCCGCTGACGCGCGCCGAGATCGAAGAGATCCGGGGCGTCGAGGTGATCGCCGCGCTCGAGACCTTGCTCGAGAAGCGCCTGGTGAAGGTCGTCGGCCGCCGCGAGACCGTCGGCCGGCCGCTGATGTACGGCACGACGATGGAGTTCCTGCGCCACTTCGGCCTGCGCAGCCTCGAGGATCTTCCGCCCATCGACCGGTTCTCGCCCGCCGATGCCGCCCCGGCCGCCGCGGCGGCCGAAGCCGTTCCCGCCGAAACCGTCGCGGCCGAAGCGTTGGCCGAAGTTTTGCCGCCCGCGGAGGCTCCCGCGGCCGAAGAACCCAAGCCGGAAGGCGAGGGCTTCTGGCCTAAGTGAAGATACTCGTCGCGGCGAGCGAAGCGGTTCCCTTTTGCAAGACCGGGGGCCTCGCCGACGTGGTCGGCGCCCTGACGGTGAGGCTCGGCGCCCTCGGCCACGACGTGTGCCTGTTCCTGCCCAAGTACCGCGCGATCCGGGCCGCGTCGCTCGACGGCGGCATCACGCACACGATAAAAGTGCCCCTCGCGGGCTCTTCCGTGGACGTGGGCCTGACCTTCCTGCACCGCCGGGGCGTGTCGGTGTACTTCGTGGACTATCCCTTGTATTTCGATCGCGAGGGCCTGTACGGCAGCGCGGGGAAGGATCATGAGGACAACGAGCGCCGCTTCGCGCTGTTCTCGCGGGCGGTGCTCGAGGGCGCGAAGGCGATGGGCTTCAAGCCCGACGTGATCCACGCTCACGACTGGCAGACAGGACTCATTCCCGCGCATCTCAAGCGCCACTACAAGAACGATCCGCATTTCGCGGGCACAGGCTGCGTGTTCACGATCCACAACATGGCCTACCAGGGCAACTTCCCGCGCGCGGCGCTCGAGATCGGCGGCTTCGGTCCCGAGGACTGGTCGTCCGAGGGGCTCGAGTATTACGGGCAGGTGAGCTACCTCAAGGCGGGCCTGGTGTACGCCGACAAATTAGCGACGGTGAGCCCGAACTACGCGCGTGAGATTCAGACCTCGCCGGATCGCGGCTTCGGTCTGGAGGGGCTCCTGAGCCGACGTTCCAAGGATCTTCGCGGCATCCTCAACGGCATCGATCTGGACGTCTGGGATCCGGCGCGCGACTCGTCCTTGGCCAAGCGCTACGGCCCGGCCGAGGCGGCCGTCGGCAAGCGCGCGTGCAAGGAGGCGTTGCAGCGCGAGTGCGGGCTCGAGGTCCGGGGGGACCGCAGCTTGATCGGCGTCGTCTCGCGCCTGGACTACCAGAAGGGGCTCGACATCGCTTTGGCCGCGCTCGAGCCGCGCCTTGACCGCTGCCAGCTCGTGATGCTGGGAACCGGCGATCCCTCATTAACCGAGATGTTCGCCGCGCTCGAACGGCGGCGCGCCGGGGCCGTGCACTTCCATCGTTCCTTCGATGAGTCCTTCGCGCATCGCGTGTACGCCGCGTCCGATATATTTATGATGCCGTCCCGGTTTGAGCCCTGCGGTCTGGGACAGATGATCGCCATGCGCTACGGCTCGGTGCCCGTCGCGTCGCGCACCGGCGGGCTCGCCGACACGGTGTTCGAGACGGCTTCGGAGGGGCGTCCGGCCAACGGCTTCTTGTGTGAGCCGGGCGACGGCGCCGATCTGGCGAAGGCGCTCGACCGCGCGCTGGCCGCGACTCAGAGCGCGGGCTGGGACGGGCGCCGAAACGCCGGAATGTCGGGCGACTTCTCCTGGGACCGCTCCGTCGAGAGCTATCTCGCGCTGTTTCGCGAGGCCGCAGGCCGGTGAGCGCGCGCCGCGCGCTGCTGCTCGCGCTCGCCGCGGTTTCGGCGGCGGCGTTATGGTCCGTTCGGGCGCGGCCCGACCGGGCGGTTTTGCCGGCGGTCGAGGTCGACGATTTCACCGCGCTGAGCGGCCGATCGGCGGAATCGACGCCCGAGCTGTGGGAGCGCCTGAAAGCGATGGGCGTCGCCGCGGCCGTGCTGCGCGAGGAGAGCGCCGCCGAGCTCGCCGGCCGGGGAGACGCGATGCATTTCTCGCGCGGCGAGGTCGATAAGTGGCGCGCGCTGGGCCTGGTCGCCGAGAGCGCGGGGCCCCGGCCCGATTCCCTTTGGGCCAAGGACGCGAAAGCGCTGGCCCGCCTCTCGTCCGCGCTCGCGGCCCGCGGCATCGACGTGTCCACCGCGATCGCGGCCGGGGGCGTGCGGGTCATCGAGCTGCCTCCGGGTGTCGATCTCGCGCGGGTGCCGGCGGGCTTCGATCCGGAGAGCGTCGCGGTCGTGTCCTCGGCGGGCCTCATTCCCGTCGCGGCCTCCACGTCCTCCGTCGCCATGGTCGCCGGACGGCGCTTCTGGATCCGGAGCTTGCAGGTCTCCGCGCGCCGGCCCCAGCTGCTGCGCGCGGCGCACGGAAGGGCGCTGCGCCTGCTGATCCTGAGGCCGGCGCCGGGGGCCGGGCTCGAGGAGACCGTCGAGTCGATGCGCGCGGCGCTCAAGGTCGTGAGGGGCGCGGGCGTAGCGTCCGTACTCTCGGCCGTCGCGCCGCCCGCGCCCGTGGGAGGGGCGGCGAAGTACGCGCGGCTGTTTCTTTTCTTCGCGGCCGGCCTTTTCGGGCCGCTGCTCGCCGCGCGCACGGGGCTGAGCGTCGCGCAGTCTGTCCGGTCCTGGACCCTGTCGCGCGCGCCGATCGCCTCGCCCGTGCCGGAGACCTTGGCCGGGGTCGCCGCGTCCTGGGCGGCGGCGACCGCCGCGGGGCTGTTCGCCGTCGCGGCGGCGACTCCGGAGTGCCGCGAGGCGTTCTCCCGGAGCTGGACGCTGTGGACGCTTTCGGCGGCGCCGGCCGTCGGCGCGGCGGCCTTGTTCGGTTCGGAAGGCCCCGCCCTGCGCTGGCGCTGGCGCGCCCCGGTGCGCGTGCGCGATCTCGCCGCGGCGCTGGTGATCGTCGTCGTCGCGGGCGCGATGCTGGCGCCGCGATCGGCCCTGCACGCGGCGGGCCTGTGGGAATCGGCGGATCGCCTGTCCGCGGCGGCCGACCTGCTGTGGTGGTGGCCGTGGCGCTGGCGGGAGATCCTCATCGGCGTCCCGTGCCTGGTCCTGACCTTCATCCTCGTCGGACGGCGCGGAGAGCACGACGCGCCCCGGTTTCTCGGCGACCCGCGCGGCTGGCTGATTCCCGGGCTGCTGGCGCCGGCCGGGACCATCGCGGCCATCGCCGGCGGAGACGTTCCGCTCGAGCTGTCCGTCGCCCACGGCGCGTACGCCGCCCTCCTCGGCGCGGCCTTCGGCTTCGCGGTCTCGGCCCTTCGGACCCGCGTTGAATCGTGGGTCCTTAGGCCTAGGCACGCAGGTCTATTGACCTAGAAACCGCCCCGTGGTAGAATCGGAGCATGAGCTTCCTGGCGGCCTCTTTGCTCGTGGCGGCGGCGAGTCTCTCGACGGCGCAGGCGGTTCCCCCCAAGGCGTCTCCCTTCTCCGATAAATCGTTCGGCGACGGCGGCGGCTACAAGCACCCCGACGCCGAAGTCGGCGAATATATCGAGCAGGCGCCGACGAATCCGGACCCGGCGCCCAGGCGCGAAACGGCGGCGATCCCGTCCAAGGTCGTTCCCGAGCAAAAGCCGGTCGCGCCCGAAGCCTCTCGTCCTCGCCCCCGGCCCTTCGCGCCGGCGGCGCCCGCGGCGGCCGCCGCCGCCGCGCCGAAATCCGCCGCGAAAACCGCGTCCAAACCCGCGGCCGCGCCCGCAGCCGCGCCGAAACCCGGAACGCCTCTCCGCGCCCAGGCCGACGTCGCCGGCGTGGCCGAGGACGCGGCGAGCGAAGAGGCCCGCCGCGATTACGAGACGCGCTTGCTCGGCGCCGGCCCAGGCGCTGAATCCTCCCGCCCCGGCCTCGACGGCGGCAGGGCGTCCGCTCCCGCTCCCGAGCCTCGGCCGGAGACGGCGCTTCCCGCGTCGGCGACGGAAGAGGGCATGCTGTTCGTCTCCTTGGAGCTCGATCCGAAGGAGGCCGGTTCCCTGCGCGACGCGGTGGCCGGACTCGGCGCGGCCGCGGCGTTCCGCCCCGATCCGCGCTTCTCGGCGTTGGCCGCCGAAGGCGGCCGAACGCGAATCAGCGGCTGGCTTCCGGCCTCCCGGCTCGGCGACGCGATCACCCGCCGCGGCGTGACGCGCGTCTCGGTGGAACGCGGCGCGCGGCCGGCGGACGACGCGCGTCTGACGGGTGATTTCCTGGTGCGCCTGCGCGTGAGCGATCCGGCGCGGTCCGAGGAAACGATCGCGGAATCGGTCCGGGGCCTGACGAATTCGACCGGCTTCAAGCTCAACCGTGTTTACGGGGTCGAATCGGTGCCCGAAGGCGGCGCGACCGCGCTCGTGTCCGGGTCCATGCCGCTGTCGCAGCTGTCGCGCGCGCTGGCTATGCCCGGAGTGCTTCAGGTCAACGCATCCCTTCCTTCGGCCGAGACGTCCGCGGCTCCCGCCGAGGCGCCCGCGCGGGAGGGCTTCCTCAAGTTCGTCGTCAATCGCGGGCTTTGGCTCGTGCTGCTGACGATCCTGCTCGCGCTTCCGACCGTGGGCGGCGCGGTGCGCAGCGCCCTCGCCGTCTTCGTCCCCTACCGCTGACACGGGCGCATTTCATAGAATCGCGGGCATGAGCGCCGAAGGCAAGGCCCGTCTCGCGTCGTTGTTCACGCTCGCCGTCGCGGCCGGGCTGGCGGGGGAGACCTTGCTGCTGGCCGAGCGGCATTGCTCGCGGCTGGAGGAGTCGCTGCGGGAGGATTTCCGGGTGGTGCTTTTCCTCAGGGCGCCTACGGAAGAATCGCGCGCGAAGGTGCTCGAGGAGAAGCTGCGCGCCGCTCCCGAGATCGCCGACGTGCGCTACGTCTCCGCCGACGACGCGCTCGCCGCGCTCAAGCGCGAGGATCCCGAGCTGGCGGAGTCCGTGGCGCTCGTCAGCGACAATCCTCTGCCCTCGGGCTTCGAGGTCAGACCCGCGCCCGAGTCGTTCACGCATATAGGCGCCTGGCTCGACGGCGCCCAGCGCCTGGCCGAGTGGTCCGACGTGCGCTACAAGCCCGGCCAGGTCGCGGCCATCCTGCGCCTGCGCTTCTACGCGCGCCTGCTGCGCATGACCTTGAGCACCTTGCTGTGCCTCGTCGCCGGGCTGGCGCTGGCCGTGGTGGGCTGGCCCCTGCTCACGGCCAAGTCCAAGGCGCCCTCGGGCTGGGCCGCGCCAGTGTGGTGGGCGGCGGCCGGCGGCGCGGCGGGCGCTTTGTTCGCGATCGCGATCGCCTGGCCGCTTCACCGCGACGAGCTCCTGTGGGCCTGGCCGTCGCCTTTGGCTCAGGCCGCGGTCATCGCCGCTTGCGCCACCCTCGGCTGGTCCCCGTCGCTATGGCGCTCCGACTCCTGATCTGCGCCGTCCTGCTCGCGGCGGCGGCGCGGCCGGCCGCCGCCGCGGCGGTCGACGCCAAGCGCAAGGAGCTCTCCTCGATCCGCGAGAATCTCAAGCAGACGCTCAAGGAGCTCGAGTCTCTGCGCGCCGAGGCCGAAGACCTCGGCGCGGACGTGTAGGGCCTCGAGAGCCGCGACGAGCAGTCGCGCCGGCGCGTCGACGCGCTCCAGTCCGACATCCGGCGCGCGGAGGCCCGCCGCTCCGACCTGAAGTCGCGGCTCGACGCGGCGAAGAGCGTCGCCGGCTTCTGGTCGGCGGCGCTCGCCTCCGAGGCCGCCCGTCACTCGGCCGGAGCCGCCTCGCGTTCGGACGCCTACGGAACGCGCGAGCTGTGGGCCGAGGAGTTCCGCCGCGCGGCGATCGTCGAAAAGGCCGCGCACCTCAACGGGCTGCGCGGCTTCCGGCGCAAGACCGAGGAAGCCGCGGCCGAGACGGGCCGGCGGGCCCGCGACCTCGATGAAAGCCGCCGGCAGGCGCTGAGCGAGCGCGACGGCCGGCGCCGCGAATACGAGGAAAAGAAGGCGGCTCTCGAGGAGACCCAGCAGAAGGTCGCCGCCGCCGCCCGCCGCGCGAAAGAGCTCGAAGAATCGGCCAAGGCGATGGCCTCTTTGCTGGATAAGCTCGGCAAGGCCGGCAAGTACCGCAAACCCGGCCCCGTCGCGCGCCTGGACCGGCCCCAGCACTCGCTCGCCTGGCCGGTCGCCGGGAAGATCATCCGACCGTTCGGGCGCGAGCGCGATCCCCAACTCGGGACCTGGACCGTGCGCCAGGGCGTGCTGTTCGGCGCGGCGGAAGGCGCTCCCGTCGCCGCGGTCGCCTCCGGCAAAGTGATCTTCGCCGGCCCCTTCCGCTCTTACGGCAAGGTCGTGATCGTCGACCACGGCGGCGGCTTCTTCAGCGTCTACGGCGAGCTCGGCGGGTTCGAGAAGGAAAAAGGCGACTCGGTGCGCGCGGGCGAACAGCTCGCGACCGCGAGCGAGCACGTCTATCTGGAGATCCGGCGCGGCACGGAAGCGCTGGATCCGGCGGAATGGCTGAGCCGGAAATGAGGAGAACATCGATGAAGCGTCATTTGATCGCGGCGGCCGTCGTGCTGGCGCTGGTCGCGCGTCCCGCGTCCGCGGCGAACTCGGACAAGACCTACGAACAGCTCAAGCTGCTGGTGGACGTGCTCGGCTTCATCCAGGAGAACTACGTGGACGAGCCGGAGGCGCAGAAGCTGATCTACGGCGCGGCCGCCGGCATGACGCGCACCCTCGACCCCTATTCCCAGTTCATGGAGCCCGAGGTGCACCGGGAGATGAAGACCGAGACCGAAGGCCAGTTCGGCGGCGTGGGCCTGCGCCTGACGGTCAAGGATGACTGGCTCACCGTGCAGACCCCGATGCCCGGAGCGCCGGCCTACCGGCTGGGCGTGCTGCCCAACGACCGCGTGCTCGAGATCGACGGCGTCGCGACCAAAGACATGACCATGAGCGACGCGCTCAAGGCCCTGAGAGGCTCTCCGGGCACCAAGGTCAAGATGAAGCTCGAGCGCGGACCCGAGGACGGGGCCGAGGGAGATTGGAAAACGATCTCGATCGAGATCACGCGGGAGCTCGTCAAGATCGAATCCACGCTCTCGATGAAGCTCGACGGCGGCGTCGGCTACCTGCGCATCGCCGAGTTCAGCGCCAAGACTCCCGACGATTCCGCCGAGGCCGTCCGCAAGCTCAAGAAGGACGGTGCCACGAGCCTCGTGCTCGACCTGCGCAACAACCCCGGCGGCCTGCTGTCCGCGGGCGTGGAGATCGCGTCGATGTTCCTCGGCGAGAGCAAGCTCGTGGTGTACACGCAAGGGCGCAAGGCCGACAGCCGCCAGGACTTCGCCGCCGCGGCGAAGGCGCCTTACCCGGGGCTGCCCCTCGTCGTCCTGATCAACGGCGGCTCCGCGTCGGCCTCCGAGATCGTCGCGGGCGCGATGCAGGACCATAAGCGCGCGGTCGTCGTGGGAGAGCGCAGCTACGGCAAGGCCAGCGTGCAGTCCTTGATCCCGCTGCCCGACGGGTCGGGCCTGCGCCTGACCGTCGCGCGCTACTACACGCCCGCGGGCCGCGCGATTCACCGCGACGAGAAGAACAAGACCGGCGGGATCGTTCCCGACATCGTCGTGCCGGTCTCTCAGGACACCGAAGCGAAGCTCTACGCCCAATGGGAGATGATCTACGCGAAGGACAAGAAGGCGCGCTCGGCGGTCAAGGCCGAGGACATGGTGCGCGACGAGGCGCTCGACCGCGCGGTCGAGCTGCTCAAGGCGCGCGACGTGCTCGGGACTCTGAAGCGGGAGGGCTGAGCTGAGAATTCTGGGGCTCGAGACGTCCTGCGACGACACCTCGGCCGCCGTGGTCGAGAACGGACGCCTGCGCTCGAACGTGGTCTCGTCCCAGACGGCCCTGCACGCGCCCTACCGGGGCGTCGTGCCCGAGCTGGCCGCTCGCGGCCATCTTAATAACCTGATGCCCGCCGTCGCGCGCGCGCTGAAGGACGCCGGTCCCGGGAAAATCGGCGCGGTCGCCTACACGCGCGGCCCGGGGCTCATGGGCCCGCTGCTCGTGGGCAAGGTCGCGGCCCAGACGCTCGCGCGCCTGCTGGGCGTCCCCGCGCTCGGCGTCAACCATCTCGAGGGCCACGTCCTCGCCGCCGAGCTCGAGCATACGCTGCGCTGGCCCGTCATGGCGCTGGTCGTCTCCGGCGGCCACACCGATCTCGTCCTCGCGCGCGCGCCCGGCGACTATAGAGTGCTCGGCCGCACGCGCGACGACGCCGCCGGCGAGGCCTACGATAAAGTCGCCCGCCTGTTCGGCCTCGGCTATCCCGGAGGCCCGGAGATCGACCGGCGCGCGGCGAAGGGAAACCCGTCCGCGGTCGCCTTCCCGCGCCCTTCGATGCCCGGCACGTGGGACTTCTCCTTCTCCGGGCTCAAGACCTCGGTGCTGTACCATCTCAAGGGCCGCGTGCCGAAGGGCCGCGAACTGCATGACCTGTGCGCGTCTTTTCAAGAGGCCGCGGCGGAGACGCTCGTCGACAAGACCGTGGCCGCAGCGCGCAAGTTCAAGGCGAAGGACATCGTCCTCGGCGGCGGCGTGGCCGCGAACTCGCGCCTGCGCGCGCTGATGACGGAGAGGGGGGAAGCCGCGGGCTTCCAGGTCCGCCTGCCCGCGCGCGTCCTGTGCACCGACAACGCGGCGATGATCGCCCACGCGGCGGGCCGCCGGTTCGCCGCGAAGGGCGCCTGGAAGGCGGGCCCCTGCGACTCCGCCTTGCCCGTGCGCAGCTGGAAATGACGGCGCTCGTCTTTCTCGCCGCCTTCGCCTTCTATCTCGCGGGGGCCTCTCCCTCGATCGGCGCGCGCGACTGCGCGGACATGGCCTCCGCGGCGCTGACGCTCGGCGTCGCGCATCCGCCGGGCTACCCGCTGTACTCCGTCCTGGGCCATGCCTGGCTCGCGCTGTTTCCCATCGGCAATCCCGCGTACCGGCTCGCCGTGCTGTCGTGTTTAGCCGCCGCCGGCGCGGTCGCCTTCATTTTTCTCGCTGTTCGCCGCCGTTCGGGCGTATGGGCGGGCTTGTGCGCCGCGAGCATCGCCTTGTTCAGCGCGCCGCTCTGGAAGTTCGCTTTGCTCCAGGAGAAATATTCGCTTCACGCGTTGATCGTCGCCGCGCTGATCTGGCTGTCCGACGGCGAAGATTCATCGGCGGATCGCCGCGCCCGCCTGACCTGTTTCCTCGCCGGTCTCGGTCTGGTCAATCACCAAAGCCTGCTGCTCTTTCTGCCGGGCCTGTATCTACTCTGGGACGCGCGGCGCCGCGCTCTTGTCGCGGCGGTTCCTTGGGTGTTCGCAGGCCTGTCGTTGTACGCCTTTCTGTGGGTTCGTCTCGGCTCCCTCGGCGCGGCGCTCTCCGTCGCTCTGCGCTCTCAATACGGCACGGGTACGCTCTCCGCCCCGCTCGCCCAGCCCTTCACGCCGGACGGCGCCGTCATTCTCTCCGCCTGGTCGCTGAAAACCTGGGCGCTCGGCGTCGGCCTTCCGGCGGCGACGGCCGCCGTGATCGGGCTGTTCCGTTCCGAGAATAGGACGCGGAGCGCGGGCCTTGTTGTCTGCGCCCTCGCCTCGGGCCCACTGTTCGTGCTGCTCGCGAGTTTCGACGTGTCGAATTGGGTCGCGCGCTCGGTGCTCGAGCCTGCCTTCCTAGTTCCTGCGCTCGTCGCGGCCGTCCTCGCCGGTGAAGCCGTCGCGCGGGCGGGACGTAAGGGCCCTGCCGCCGCGCTTATCATCGCCGCATCGGCCTTGATGCTCCGTTCTCCGGTGCCCGAGCGCCGCGACGATTTTCTCGCCCACGACTACGCGCGCAATCTGCGCCGTTGCGTCCCTCCCGGCGGCTCTTTGCTCGTCGCCGGAGATACGGCGCTGTTCGGCCTGCGCTGGCTCGAGCTCACCGAGCCGCGTCCGCCCGCCCGCGACGTCTCCGGCGCGGGGCTCGTCGAACTCGGCGCTTGGCTCACGGAGAGAAAGGGGAAAAGCGGGATTTACACGGCCGGTCTCGCCCCGGGCGTCCTGCCCTCCTCCGCGCTTTTTCCGTACGGCTTGGTGCAGAAATCGGGCGGGCCGGGCGTCACCGCCCCATTCATACTTCGCCGCTCCAAGTCTTGGCTGCGCGACGACAGCTACGCCCGCGACGCGAGGCTCTCTTACGCTTTCGCCTTCTGGTCCGCGGCCCGCCTCCTCGAAGCGCGAGGATACGTCGCTCCGGAGATGTTGGATATGACCGCCGTCTCCCTGGATCCCGAAGATTACCGGCTCGAGTAAACCGCGTTATCCGTTCATGCGCTCGTAATCACCCCCGCGCGTTCAACCGCTATAATTCGCGCGATGCGCTCTGTCCGGACATCGCTCGCCCTTCTATTGGTACTGGCCCTGCCGCCGCGGCCGGCGCGCGCCGCGTTCGAGGACGCGGGCTTCGGCCCCCGCGACGTCGCGATGGGCGGCGCCTTCTGCGCGGTGACCGACGACCCCGGCGTGATCGCCTACAACCCCGCGTCCCTCGGCCAGGCGTCGGCGCTCGAGACGACGGCGTCCTATCTGCGCCAGTTCCACACCCCCTCGGGCGAGTCCGACCGCGACTCCACGCGCGCGGCCGTCGTCGTGCCGCTGCGCCAGGAGATTTTGAACGGAGCGATCGGCCTCGACATGCGCTACGACCGGCGCACGAACGTCGGCGGCGACCGCGGCATCGGCGTCATGTACGGCACGCGCGGGCTCATGGAGCGCGAGGGAGGGGGCGCGGATTTCGGCGGCGGCATCAAGCTTCTGACCACCTCGTTCGAAGCGGGCGGCAAGGCGGGGACGCATCTGGCGTTGGACTTCGGCTCACTGTACCGGTTCAGCGATCGCTTCGCCGTCGGCGCGTCTTTGCTCAATTTCGGGAGCCCGAAGTTCAAGGGCGACCGCGCGCCGCTGACGCTGAAGATCGGCGTGGCCGAGCAGCTGCGCGGCGTGATCTTCGCCGCGGACATGACCAAGCGCGAGTCGTCCTCGAGCGGAAAGGGACAACACACCTTGGCGGTCGGTTTCGAGCGCTGGTGGGCCACGCCGCGTGCGGGCCAGTACGCGCTGCGCTCCGGCATGTCCCTCGGCGAAGGAGGACGCACCTGGAACTGGGGCATCGGCTGGCGCGCGCAGGGAGCGCGCGTCGACTACTCGATGACGGTCCCGTTGACGGGCACCGCGCGCTTCGGCCACGGCCTGTCTCTCTCCGTCCGCTTCGGCCGCGCCGACCCCGAGGGGGAATACGAGAAGCTGCTCTCCCAAGAGCTGCGCTACCGCCGCCAGCTCAACGAGGCGCTCGAGGCGAGCTCGGTCAAGCAATGGAAGCTCGCCGAAGAGCTGGGGAAGGTGCGCTCGGACATGGCGGCTCTGCACGACCAGGTCGAGCGCCGCAAGGCCTCCGAGAGCGACGCGAAGCGCCGCCTGGCGGAGCTCGAGGAGCGCCGGCGCAAGGCCGCGGAATCGTTCGAGAAGCTCAAGGCCGAGCGCGAGGGCGTGGCGCATCAGACGCGGGTTTCCCTCTATCAGGAAGACTGGCGCTCCTTTCAGAAGGCCAAGCTCGCCGGCGCCCCGGACTCCGTCCTGCTCGAGCAGGTCGGCCGCATCCTGCGCGAGTACCGCGACGCGGGCGTGGACCTGAGCGAGGCCAGCTCGGAATTGCGCCGGCTGCAGCGGGCGAAGTAGCGTCGCGCTGTTCACATTTCCGAAAAAAATGACGGCGGCGCCGCCGCTATACTGAGGACGGCCATGGGACAACTGCCGCCCGAAGACCTGAACCGCGAGATCGAGCGTCTCTGGACGCGTCTCGGCACAGCCTCCACGGAGGCCGTCGTGCCCTGGACGCCGCCGTCCGCGGGCGCCGAGCTCGCCTGGGAGACGGTCGCCATGCTCAAGGCCCAGCAGCGGCGCCGCGAGTCGGCCGCCGCGGAGGCGATCGAGGCGAAGGAGGAGGCGCTGAAGCATTGGCGCGCCCGCGCCGAGGCGTATCAGGCCGAGGCCGACGAGATGCGCGCCCGCGCCGAGGGCGGACAGGAGCTCGAGTTCGCGCAGCTGCTCGACGCGCAACAGCGCCTGGAGAGCGCGGCCCGGGCGTTGGCGAGCGAGAAGGCCCGCCACGAGGAAGAGCGGCGCGCGCTGCAGGCCGCGCTCGAGGAATCCCGCGCGCGCTTCGCCGCCGAGGCCGCCCGCGCGCGCGAGGCCGAGTCGCGGTGGGGCAAGCGCGAGGCCCAGAGCCTCGTCGACCTCAAGAACATCCAGACGGCGGCCGAACGACGCCAAAAGGAAGCCGCCGAGGCCGACCAGTCGGTGATCGCGCTCAAGGGCGGGCTCGCCGAGGCCAAGAACGCCTTGGAGAAGACTTTGGCGGAGCTCCTGCTCGAACGTCATGAGCGGACCCGCGTCGAAGAGGAGCGCGCGCGCGCGCTCAAGAAGACCGAGGAGGTCGAGGCGCATTTCAACGACCTCCAGAAGCTGTGGGAGGAAGAGCGGGCGCAGTGGCGCGAGCTCTGGGACCGCGAACGCTCGACCTGGGAGGCGCAGCGCCAGGAGCTCGCGCAGTGGGAGGAGACTTTGCGCCGCGAGCGCGAGGCGTGGCACGCGGAGCTTCAGGAGAAGGAGAAGTCCCATCTCTCGTTCACGGAGAGCCTCTCCGGAAAGATTCGCGAGACGAGCGACGTCGCCGACAAGGTCGCCGAGCGCATGAAGACGCTCGAATCCCGGGAGGCCCGCGCCGGCGTCGAGGCCGGGCACGCCCTGAGCTCCCGCGCGCGCCGCACGCGGGCCGCCGTCCTCGTTCTGGCCGCCGCCGGGCTCTTCGCGGCCGCCTATCCCGCGTGGCATTGGGCCCGCGAATGGCGCTACGAGCCCGAGTCCGTGGCGCCCGTCTCGTCGCCCAACCCCGCCGCGCTCGCTTTTGACGGAACGTTGCTGTGGGTCGCTGATTGGAGCGGGCGCCTTGTTGCCTTAGATCCCGCCGATCCCCGCCGTTCCGTCCGCGAGGTCGCCGCCCCGGCCGGCGGACCGCTGCGGCCGACCGCGCTCGCCTTCGGCGACGGACGGATGTGGCTGCTCGACGCGGCGCGCGCGCGCCTGCTGCGCCTGTCGCCGCAAAGCCCCGAGACCCCGCTTCTCTCTTTGCCTTCGCCCGGCCCGGCGCCGACCGCCCTCGCCTACGACGGCGCGACTTTGTGGTCCTACGACGCGGTCAACCGCGCGCTGTACCGCCATGGCGCCGATGAGGCGACGCACAAGTCCTACCCTATAGAGGAAGACGTGGTGCCCAACGCCTTGGCCTGGCTCAACGGCCGGCTCTGGCTGCATGACACGAAGTCGCGCCGCCTCATGATCTACGCTCTCGAAAACGACCGCTTCACGCTCAAGGAAAATCACGCCGCGCCCGACGAGGCCATGGCCGGCTTCGCCGTTCTCCAGGGTGAGAACGGGTTGAGGCTGTACGTGCTCGCCGGCCCCACGGCCGAACGGTCCGCGCCGGCCCTGCTGCGGCTGCGACTACGGCGCAGAATTCCCTTTGCCATCTTTTAACAATCCTTTAATCAGCAGGTAACGCCCGTACTGTATAGTCTTACCTTCGACGCCGCGCCAACGAACATCACAACATGAATCGACACCGGTGCATCACGAGCCTGACGCGCGCGATCGCTTTGACCGCGGCCGTCGCCTTCCTCCCGCTCGGCGCCGCGGCGCAGTCGGTGCAGGTGTTCATCAACACCGCGTACGTCGCCCCGCAGATCGACGGCGCCAATCCCGCCCGATGCGAGGTCTTCGGCCCGATTCCCCTCCGGTTCCTGTGCCCGCTGCCGAATACGTTCGGCCCCTTGAACGGAGACATCTCCAACGAGCCGCACATCGAGTTCGACGCGAACGGCCAGGCGCGCTGCAATCTCGTTCCGCTGAGCAACAACACCAACGTCAACGGCGTGCTCATGCCCAACGGCACGGTCGGCTACAACTACTGCAACGACCGCGTGTTCCTGTGCACCCAGATCGGCGTGCAGAACGCCGCCGCCGGCGACGTCTACCTCGACGAGATCAGCTTCGAGCTGTTCAAGTTCCAGGACGGCTCCAACCCGCTCGACCCGGCCTCGACCCCGCCCCTGCGCACGTTCTTCATCGACGTGCCCGGCGTGGCCGGTCCCAACGCGCCCAGCCCGGGCTGCCTCACGGTTCCCAACGGCGCCGGCATCATCGGCTGCGGCAACTGGGGCGCCTGCGTCCAGTGGGACGGCTCGGCCAACATCCAGGGCGAGTTCGGCAAAACCAACGGCCAGTACGGCTTTCGCGTCGCGGTCAAGACCAACCAGGTCGGCACCAGCGGCAACATCCAGATCACCGCGACCCGCGCCTATCCCTCCGGCGCGACGCTCAACAGCAACAACCTCGCCGTCTCGCAGAAGCCCATCGCGGTGGATGTCACGAACGTCCACGTGGTGCGCTCCTCGCCGACCGTGGTCGGCAACATCACGGGCGTGGCCGCCCAGCCCTACAACTTCACCTACCGCCTGTCGAAGGACGCGACGATGTACGTGACCATCAACGATTCGCTGCCGCCTTACACGCAGCTGCGGACCGTGGTGCCCGGCCTGCCGAAGGTCGGCGAAGGCACGCCCCAGGGGACCTTGCTCAACGGCGACTCCTGGGACGGCCGCGACGACAACGGCAACGTCCTGCCGGCGGCCAATTATCTCGCGGTGTTCCAGGCCAACAGCGTCGACCAGTTCACGAACTACACCGGCTTCGGCGCCGATCTCGCCGGCGACATCTCGTTGGCGACGACCCGCCAGCTGGCGATCGACCCCCTCCAGATCACCGACATCCGCGTCCAACCCCTCACCGGCGGCGCGACCTCGCTCGCGGTGATGTCCTACCTGCTGACCGAGGCGGCGACGGTCTATATCGACATCTACCCGCCCGGCACGCAGTTCTGTCCGGTGGCCGGCGCCGGCGGCGCCGCGCCACTCAGCAACGTCTCCGATAGCGCCGGCGACCCCACCGGTCTCGATCCCATCGTGCCCGTCAAGCAGTTCGGCGCCACGCTCGGCGCCTGCGGAGCCGCGAACATCCAGCCGGTCCGGAGCATCATCGAGGTCAAGACTTTGCGCTCGTCGGTGATCAGCTTCTGGGACGGTCGCGACACCAACGGCGGTCTCGTCGAGGACGGCGACTACATCTTCGTGATGTACGCCGCACTTCCCTCCCAGCGCGGCGCGCCGTACCGGGGCGTCGCCACCGACAAGCGCGTGTGGACGCAGATCGCCAAGATCGGCTTCCTCCCCGTGCTCCGCGGCATGGTCGGCATCACCCAGGTCTCGCCGACCTCGACCGTGGTCGGCTCGAGCCCCGCGGTCGCGGGCATCAACCCGTTCACCTTCCGTTATACGTTGACCCGCGACGCGATCGTGTCGATGAAGATCTTCAACGCCAACGGCAACGTCCTGGTCAAGACGCTTCTCAATCAAGAGACGCGCCCGGGTTCGTTCGGGAACTCCGAGGTCTGGACCGACGGCACCGACGACAGCGGCCAGGTGGTCTCCTCCGGGACGTATCTCGTCCAGCTGACCGCGGCCGACGCGGCACAGCCGAGCAAGGTCTCGACGACGACCGCTATGTTCCCTGTTGATATGTTCCGGATCACCGACGTGGCCGTCACCCCGCTCTTGGCCGGCGCCTCGGACAACGTCATCCTCAATTATCAGCTCACTCAGCCGATGTTCATGGCCTGGAACATCTACTCTCCCGGCTCGGTGATCGTCAACAGCACCAGCACCTGGCCTCCGTGCCCGGCGCAGTCGCCGCCCGCCGGCTGCACGAGCACCTCGGTCGTGACCCCGGGCGGCGCCCCGGCCGTGCCCGCCGTGACCTTCCGCGGTCTGCGCCCCGGCCGCCTCAAGATCTCCGAATTCTGGGACGGCCGCGACGCCAACGGCCTGTTCGTGCCCGACGGGAACTACATCTTCACGCTGACCGCGCAGTCGACGACGACGCCCAAATACTTCGCGACGGACAGGGTGTACGGCAACATCACCGTGGCGCGCGGCTCGATCATCTTCACCTCGTTCAACGTGCTGCCGGACACGCCTCAGCTGTTCAACTCCAGCAACAGCATCACCTTGCATCCGTTCACGATCAGCTACTCCCTGACCCGGCAGTCCTCGGTGACGATCCAGATCCTCAACACCTCCATTCCGGCCGGGGTCGTGCGCACGATCATCTCCGGCGCCGTCCGCCCCGCCGGGCTCCTGCAGACCGACGTCTGGGACGGCCGCAACGACGCGGGCAACTTCCCGCCCTCGGGCTTCTATCTCGTGCGCGCCGTCGCCGAGGACGTGGCCTCCGTGCTGTCGTCGGGCGCCACGGCGCAGCTGACCATCGCATTCGACCCGCTGCGCATCTTCGACCTCGCGATCACGCCTTTGCGGCTGGATTCGGGTCCGGCCGTGCTCTCCTATCAGGTGTCGGAGACCATGAAGGTCGCCATTAAGATCTATCAGAGCGGCACCGCCTTCGATCCCGCCGGCAACCCCACGCCTCCCGAGTCGCAGTCCCTGGTCAAACGCATCGTCGGCGTGCGCCCGGCGCGCACCCAGATCAACGACGCCTGGGACGGCACCGACTTCAAGTTCTCGCTGCTGAAGGACGGCAGCTACAAGTTCAAGATCGTCGGCTCGACCGACATGGCCGCGATCGACGACAACACCGGCAACGTCCTCAACCCCGGCGCGCTCTCGCTCGACCGTCTCATCGACGAGATCCCCTTGGTGCGCAACGCGTCGGCGACGCCGAACGAGGACTTCATCAACAACACGTTCAACTATCCGAACCCGATCACCGGCGACTCGACGACGTTCCAGATTTTCTCGCCCTTCCGCGCCAAGGTGAAGATGAAGCTGCACACGATGGCGGGCGAGCTCGTGCTCGATAAGAATTTCGGCGAGGTCCCGCCCGCCTTCCAGGCCGGACCCGTGACCTTTGTCTGGCGCAAGATCAACTCGTCGGGGAACAAAGTCGCTCGCGGCATGTACTTCGCCGTGATCCGCGTCGAGGAAACCGAGGGCGGCAAGAACGTCCTCCAGACGGTCAAGAAGGTTCTGATCCCGTGAGAACGACCACGGTCGCGCTCCTGCTCTCCTTCGTCCTACTCGGCGCGGCATCGGCGCGGGCCGCGGACTCCAACGCCGGCACCAGCGGCGCCAACTTCCTGAAGGTCGGTCAGGGCTCCGCCCGCGCGATGGCGATGAGCGGCGCGTTCGTGGCGCTGGCCGAGGGTTCCGACGCGATGACCTGGAACCCGGCCGGCCTCGCCGTGACCCAGCAGCGCGAGCTCAGCTTCTCCTATCTTCGCTACGTCCAGGATGTGGACTCGCCGCTGTACCTCGGCTACGCGCACCCGATGGGGCGCACGACCTGGGGCGCGAACCTCTCCTACGTCAGCATCAGCGGCTTCGACGTGCGCGACGCGCAGGGCGTGCCTCAGCCCGGAGAGGATGTGGGCGTGCGCGACGGGCTCGCGTCGATCGGCATCGCCCGCTCCTTTTGGTACGAAAAACTTTTTCTCGGGAGCTCCATCCGGGTGGTCCACGAGGACATCGCCGGCGCGGTGAAGGACACCTTCGTCGGCGACGTCGGCGCGATCCTCAAGCCCAACCCGACCTTGTCGCTCGGCTTCGCCGTGCAGAACTTCGGCTCCGGCGCGACCAACGTCGCCCGCATCACCCGCGGCGGCGCGGGAGTGCGGCTCGGCGATTTCGTGACCGTGGGCCTCGAGTTGAGCAAGGCTTCGGACAGCGGCGCGCGCATCTCGCTCGGCGGCGAGTTTCAGCTGCCTGAGGAGTATTTGGACGTCGGCCAGCTGACCTTGCGCGTGGGCTACCGCAACGCCGACAGCCTCGGCCAGAGCAGCGACGAGACTTTGAAGTCCCTGCGCCTGGATCGGGCGAGCAACCTGTCCTTCGGCTTCGGGATGTACACCTCCCAGGCCTTCGGCTACGGCGTGTCGATGGACTACGCCTTCGTTCCTTATGGGGCGCTCGGCACGGTCGATCAGATCTCAGTCAAGTTGAAATTTTAATGGTTTTTTAATGACCCACGTATTGACACGCTATTGGTCGGCTGTTACACTCGGAACGGATGAAGACTCGTTCTTTTCGTCGGATCGTAATAGGAAGGACCGGCCAGACGGCCATCGAATACCTGCTCACGACGGTGGCGCTCGTCACGGTGTTCGCGGGCATGTACGGGTTCCTTCAAGGACAGCTGAGAAGGCTGTTCACGATCGCGGGCGTGAAGATCTTGTCCACGTATCCGAAGTAAAGTCGATGAAAACACTGGTAGGGGAGAACGAAATGCTCATGAAACTGTCTCAGGTGGGAACGAGGCTCAAGGCGAAGGCGCTCAGCCGCAAGGGCCAGAACACGGTCGAGTATCTTCTGATGCTCACGGTCGTCGTCGGCGTCGTGCTCGTTTCGGGCGCGATGCTCAAGAAGTTCATGCCGACGCTGTTCAACAACATCCAGCAGATGATCACCGGCGCCGCGGGTCAGATGGGCACCGGCGGCGGAAACTAGGCCGTTCGCCCGGCCGTCCCGGGTCCCTTCGGGGGCCCGGGGCGGGCGGGGTAGCAGGAGGAGGCCGTGAAAAAAGCCGCAAAGGGTCAGGTCGTCGTCGAGATGCTCCTGATCCTGCCCGTGTTCTTTACGATCGTCTTCACCATCATGGAGATCGGATACGTGTCGTTCCAGTTGATTCTTCTCAATCACGCGACGTACGAAGTGGCTCGCATCGGCGGGATGACGACGACGTCGCCTCCGGGACACGGCTGCGGAAAACTACAAGAATTTATGCAACAGATCATACAGTCGGCGACGGTCTCCTGCGGAATCGAGAAGACGTTGACCGATCCGCAGTCGGGCTCGGACAGCTCGGACCTGATCATCACCGGCCGCAACGACATCAAGCTCATTTTTCCGATCAGCAGCGCGCTTCTCGCCGATCCCAAGGGCTCCGGCAAGCGCAAGCTGGTCGCCGTCGTCCGCATGCCGATCGAGTCTCCGCTGCGAAAATAGGACCCGACTAAAATGGAAAAGAAAGGCGTACTGGTTCCGATGCTCCTGGCGATGGGCGCCGCCGTGTTCTATCTCATGGTGCTCTCCAGCAAGGAAAGCGCGCTGCGCGGCCAGTATGAAGTCGCGAAGGTCCTGTCCGCCCGCGTCGACATCCCGGAACGCACCGTGCTGAAGGAAGACATGGTCGAGGTCCTCGAGGTTCCGCGCAAGTTCATGCAGCAGGACTCCTTTGAGATCAAGACGCAGGGCGATCTGAAGCTGATCGTCAACCTCGTGACCCGCAACCGGGTTCCCAAGGGGAACCAGCTGACCCAGTCTTCCCTGATATCGTTGTCACCCGAGTCCGGCCTCAGCGTCAAGATTCCGCCCGGCTACCGCGGCGCGATCCTGCCTATCGACCAGGAGATGAAGATCCTCATCAAGCCCGGCGACCGCGTGGACGTGCTCGTCACCTTCGACGCGCTCATGAACGACGGCCGCAAGGAGAAGGTCACGGCGACCATCCTGCAGAACGTGCTCGTCATCGCCGTCGGCACCAATCTCGGTCAAGGCATGAACGCGAAGCAGTTCAAGAACCTGGGGGACAAGGAGGAGAAATCCGCCGCGTTCTCCGAAAAGGCCTCCGTCAGCCTCGCCCTCAACCCGAACGAAGCCCAATATCTGGCCCTGGCCATCAAGCAGGGCGACACGACGGTCATCATGCGCGGCCTGGGAGACGCCGAGATGCATCCGATGGAGATGGCCAGTTTCCGCAAGCTTTTCCGTTAGTACGGCTGAACTGACTCACTAAGACTCGACAACATGAATCGACAACTGTGGACGGCGACGGCGCTCGTTTGCGCGCTTGCGGCCCGGGCTTCGGCCCAGCCGGAAGACTCGCTGATCGCCGTCTCCGCGGACATCGTCGAAATCTCCGGCTCCGTGCAGCGGGACATCGGTTTTTCATGGACACCCTTCGCGGCGGGCATCGGCTACGCGGAAAAGACGATACCGGGCATCTACCGGCTCGGCGACTTCGCGCGCCAAACGCAGCTCCAGACCCAGCTCAAGATGATGGAGACCGAGGGCAAGGCCCAGCTTCTGTCCAACCCGAAGGTCGTCGTGCAGGCCCAGTCTCAGGCGAACTTCGTCGTCGGCGGAGAAATTCCCTTTCCGTCGGCCAACGGCAACGGCACGGTGACCGCCGACTTCAAGAAGTTCGGCGTGATCCTCAACATCGTGCCGGTGATCAACCCGAACAAGAAGGACACGATCCGCGCCGAGCTGCAGCTCGAGGTGTCGAACGTGGATTTCTCGAAGCCGGTGCAGGTCGGCAACACCGCCGTGCCCTCGATCGTCACGCGCCAGATTCAGACCGCCGTCGAGATCAAGAGCGGCGAGACTCTCGTCATCGGCGGCCTCAAGTCCAGCACCAAGAACGTGGCCAAGTCCAAGGTGCCCTTCCTCGGCAGCATTCCGATCCTCGGCCTGCTCTTCACGACGACGACGGTGGTCGAGGAGCAGAAGTCGCTCTTCCTCTTCATCACCATGGAGATCGTGAAGTGACCTCCTAAGAAAATGGACACCCCCAAGCCCGAGACCACGGCGGCCAGCGCCCCGACCTCCCTCAAGGAGCCGGGGCGCGTCGTCGTTTTTACCGGGCCGAAGGAAGGGGTGGGGAAAACGACGACCTGTCTGAACTTGGCGCTCGCCTGGGCCGGCAGCCAGAACCGCAAGGTCGTCATCGTGCACATGGACCCGATGTGCCGTAATGATTTGAGCTACGTGCTCGGCGTCAACCCGCCGACCTTGGCCAGCATGGTCCAGCTCGTCGGCGAGAACCCGACGGGCGGCCTCGGCCGCCTCCTCAAGGGCCGTATTCCGATCTCGCAGTGGGGCGTCGGGCTCCTGCCGCTCGCCGCCAACCGCGCCGAGTTCCAGAAGCTCTCGCCCAACATGGTCGTCAAGATTCTGGGCTCGCTCGCCGAGTCCTATGACCTGTTTCTCGACGTGGACCCGTTCTTCCCGATGCAGATCTTCTCCTTCGATCTCGCCGACCTGATTTACTGGGTCTGCCTGCCGCAGCGTTCGCACTTCGAAGCGACGTACTCTCTTTTCAACGAGATCAAGCAGCTGCACTTCGCGCTCGACAAGTTCGAGATCGTCGTCAACCAGGCCAACCTGCCCGGCGCTCTCGCGCCGAAGGAAGTGGACCGCTTCTTCAACGCGATCCAGAAGCGCGTCCTCGCCTACTGTCCGTGGGAGGATCTGATCCCGGAGTACGCGAACACGCAGAAAATACTCGTGGTCGAGCAGCTGCAAAGCGATTGGGTGAAGTCCCTGCGCATACTTTTAGGGCGGCTGATGGAAGTGAAACCCTCCGTCAAGCACTGGGAGTCGTCGATGGACGCCGACGAGTTCGGTTCCTCGGCCGACATCCTCTGGAAGCAGTCGGCCGCCGCGACGGCCCCCGAGTCGACCAAGGGCGCGGCGAAGGACGTCACGAAATCGGCCGGCCCCATTCCCGAGTTCTGGGACGAGCTCAAGGGCAAGATGCACAAGCTCGTCGTCGGCGCCATGGAAACCGAGCGCATCCGTATCTCCGACGACCCGAACCAGAACGAGGAAAATCGCCAGAAGGTCTCTCAGATCATCGAGAACCTGCTCCAGCGCGAGCAAAGCCTGGCGCTGTCCCGCGCCCAGCGCGAGCAATTTACAACGGAGCTCGTGGATGAGATTCTCGGGCTCGGGCCGCTGCAGTCCCTCCTGCGCGACCCGGGCATCAACGAGATCATGGTCAACGCCTTCGACAAGATCTACATCGAGCAGAAGGGCCAGCTCGTGCTTCTGCCCATGCGCTTTCGCAACGACGAGCAGGTCGTCCAGGTGATCAAGCGCATCGTCGCGCCCGTCGGCCGCCGCATCGACGAGTCCGTGCCGCTCGTGGACGCGCGCCTCAAGGACGGCTCGCGCGTCAACGCCATCATCGCGCCGCTCGCGATCTCCGGCCCCACGCTCACGATCCGCCGCTTCTCGGCCAAGCCCTTCACCCATACCCAGCTCATCGGCTTCGGCGCCTGCACGCCCACGTTCATCGAGTTCCTGCGCGCCGCGGTCATCGTCAAGAAGAACATGCTCATCGCGGGCGGCACCGGAACCGGAAAAACCACCTTTTTGAACATGTTGTCCAACTTCATCCCGGATGGAGAACGGATCATCACGGTGGAAGACACGGCCGAGCTGCGCCTGCTCGCGGACCACTGGATCCGCCTCGAGTCGCGTCCGCCGAACATCGAAGGCAAGGGCGAGATCACGATCCGCGACCTGATCAAGAACTGCCTTCGTATGCGTCCCGACCGCATCGTCGTCGGCGAGTGCCGCGGCGGCGAATCGCTCGACATGCTTCAGGCCATGAACACCGGCCATGAAGGGTCGCTTGCGACCCTTCATGCTAATACCCCGACCGAATCCATCAGCCGCCTCTCGGCCATGTGCCTGATGTCGGGCATCGACCTGCCGATGAACGTGCTCATCGACATGATCTCGAGCGCCGTGCACATTTTCATTCAGATCACCCGCTTCGCCGACGGCAAGCGCCGCGTCACGTACATCTCAGAATGCGTGGGCCGCGACGGCCAGCGCGTCCTCACGAAAGACATCTTCCGCTTCATCCAGACGGGCATGGACGATAAGGGCGTGAGCTTCGGCTACTTCACGGCGATGGACTACGTGCCGCACTGCTACGCCGAGATCCAGCTCAAGGGCCTGCCGGTGCCGCCCGAGGCGTTTTGGAGCGAGCGCACGAAGAAGGCCAAGGGGCTGCCCAACGCCATCGACGAACTGATCAAAGCCGGCATTCCCGTGCCCGACGACGCCGAGGCCGTGGCGACGGGCGGACACGGCGGAGGGGGGCACTGATGATGCGCCTGCTCCTGCCCCTGCTTCTACTGGCCGCCGCGATCCCGTCGCGCGCGCAGATCTTCACGCGCGAGGAGATCGTCTTCCTCGTCGGCTCGGGCAAGTCGGCCGCGCCCGGTCAGCCGAAGGTCGAAGGCGCCATCACCAGGACCCAGGTGTTCTATCACTACTTCAAGCGCGACCGCGACCCGAGCCTCAAGATCCCCAAATGGGTGGACCAGACGCTCGAGGCGATGCTCAAGCGCCCGGTTTGGCAGGACCCCGACGAGGGCATCCTCAACGAGGCCCAGCTGTGGCAGGCGCCCGCGTCGGTGCTGTATGAATTTTTCGAGCTCGTCCGCAAAAGCCTGCCCCCGTCCGACGGCGGGACGCTCGCCCCGCCCGGCTCCCTGATCAAGGACTACGAGGACAAGCGCATCCGCTTCCAGATGTCGCTCGACCGTCTCGTGCGCGCGAAGCTCGGCGACTCCCTCGGCGGCCGCGGACGCTCGGTGATCGCGCACTTCGACCTGATCAACAAGCAGTACGACAGCGTCATGGACGGCCTCGTCAACGGCGACACGCAGCGCTACAAGGACGCGGTCATCGGCATGGCCGCCCTCATGAACGGGGCGTTCGAGACCCTCCAGTCGACGCCGCGCGGCTTCAAGTTCCAGCAAGGCGACGGCAAGGGCAGCGAGACCGCGTCGATCCTGTTCAAGATGATCGGCATCGGCCTCATCATCGCCTGCTTCTGGACTATCGGCTCGCTCAACGAGCAGAAGATCTCCGACGGGTGGGAGCAGTATAAGACCAAGGCGAAGGAATGGGCGCACGAGTACGAGCGCCAGTTCATCGTCATCAAGATTCATTACCTCGTCGGCGGGCCCGTGGCGCTGGGGCTCCTGATGGGCCTGCTGTCCTTCGATCCCTTCGGCCTCCTCATCTTCACCGGCTTCGGCATCTACGCGGGCCTCACCATCCCGGGCTGGCTGCTGCGCAACATTCGCTTTCGCCGCGGCATGCAGTGCGAGGCTCAGCTGATGGACGCGATGATCCTGATGTCCAACGGTCTCAAGTCGGGCATCGACCTCATCGGCTGCCTCGAAATGGTGCAGCGCGACGCCCTGCCCCCGATCTCCGAGGAGTTCGGCCTGTGCATCAAGAACTACCAGCTCGGCACGGCGCTCGAGCGCGCGCTCGAGGGCGTCGAGGAGCGCGTGCAAAGCCGCCTGCTGTCCTACATGATCAAGGCCGTCGTCATCCAGCGCAGCGTCGGCGGCAATCTGACCAAGATCTTCGACCGCATCGTCGACAACATCCGCGAGGAGTCGAAGCTTCAGGAAAAGACGGCCGCCATGACGGCGCAGCAGCGCATTCAGGCCATCGTCGTCGGCGTCATGCCCTGGATCATGCTCATCATCATGTTCCTGTTTCAGCCCCAGCCGATGAAGGAATATTACTTCACCGGACTGGGCGTGGCCACCTTGCTTTTCTGCACCATCTGGATCGGCATCGGCATGAAGATCGTCAATAAACTCGGGGACATCAGCGTCTGATATGCCTCCCATCGACCCCCTGATGCACTATCTTCTGCTCGCGGTCGGTGTGCTGGGCTCCGTGGCCTGCTACACCGCCGCGAGCCGGATGTTCGCGCCCCCGGCCGAGGCGGACGCCAGCGATCTGTCCAAGCTCGCCAAGAAGGAGGTGGGCACGAGCTCCGCCTTCTCGAGCCTGAATCCCAACGGCACCTTGCTCGAGAAGCTCGATCTGTTCCTGCTCAAGACCTTCCACCTTGACGTCAAGCTCGAGGAGGTGCACATGATGATGGGCCGGCCGGTCAAGCCCTCCCCCTTGGAGATGCTGCATCTCAAGGAGATGCTCGCCGCCGGCATCATCTTCGGCCTCTACTTCGTTTTTGACTCGCCCATCATCGCTTTGTTCGGCATCGTCGGCTTCTTCATCCCCGATTCCTTGTTCCAGGGCCAGATCCGCACGCGGCAGGCCGACATCATGCGCAACTTCCCGACCATGGTCGACCTGATGGCGCTGACCATCGAGGCAGGTCTCGACTACATGGCCGCCATCGAACGCATCCTTAAGAACGTACGGCAGGCGCAGCGGACCGAACTCGAGAACGAGCTGCAGAAGATGCTCAACGAGGTCCAACTCGGCTACACGCGCCGCGACGCGTTGAAGCGTCTCGCCATGCGCACGGGCGTACCCGAGATCCGTTCCTTCGTCGGTCTGATCATCCAATCCGACGAGCTCGGCACGAGCCTCGTCGAGCTGCTGCGTAATTATTCCGCCGACATGCGCTTTCGCCGTCTCAACAAGGCCGAAAAATTGGCGGCTCAGGCGGCGACGAAGATGCTCATCCCGCTGTTCATCTTCATCTTCCCGACCGTGTTCATCATGATGCTCGCGCCGATGATGAAGAGCCTGGTCTCGGGCGGCCTGGGCTTCTGATGAAAAATATCTCATTCGCCGTCATGATCCTCGCCGCCGCGGCTTCCGCGCGCGCGGCCGACACCAAGGTGCACGAGACCGAGGGGCTGTTTCTCGACATGTCCAAGCTCAACCTGGGCACGATTTCCTCGGAAGACGACAAGAAGAAGTACATCTACACGATCCAGCTTGAGAAATCGCGCGTCACGCGCAAGACGCTCAAGAACGTCTACGAGAACGCCTTCGACCTGTACCGCAACGGCCAGTACGAGGCCGCCAACGATCTGACGCGCAAGATTCTCGCGATCGACCCGGGCTACTCCGACGCGTCGATCCTCAACCGCGCCACGATCGACCTCAAGGGCTCCACCAAGCCCCGCGTCTCCGAACGCCGCCTCATCGAGGAGCGCTTCGAGGAAGGCATGGCTTTGTATCGTCAAGGCCGGCTCGTGGAAGCGGCGCAGCGCTGGGAAGAGTGCGCCAAGCTGTCTCCGAGCAACCTCAAGTCCCACTATTGGCTCCGGAAGGCGCGCACCGAGATGGCCGAGGAACACTACCGCAAAGGCCGCCAGGCCTACCGCCAGCACCGCCTGCGCGAGGCCCTCGATCAGTGGTACGCCGCGCTCGTGCTCAATCCCCGCTATCCGCGCCTGACCGTCGAGCTCGCCAAGGTCGAGGCCGAGTCGCGCGAGCAGGATTCGAACGAAAAACTGCAGGCGGCGCTGAACCTGTACAGTCAAGGCCTCGTCCTCGAGTCGCTGAAGATGCTCGACGCCGTTCTCGAGTCGGGTCCGGGCAACGTGAAAGCCCAGAAACTCCAAGCGGAGATCCGCGCCGAGGTCGCCAACCAGCACGTCGCCGAAGGCCGCCGCTACTACGAGTCGCGCCAGTACGACAAGGCGATCGGCGAGTGGAAGCACGCCGTCGAGTACGGCTACGACCCGAAGTCCGCCGATCAGCTCGTCGCCCGCGCCAAAGAGCAGACGCGCCGCGAGGAAGCCGCGCGCAAGCGCGCCTCCGAGGTCGCCAAGCAGCGCGAGGAGGACAAGAAGAAGCAGGCCGAGGAGGAGGCGAAGGTCGCCGCCGAGCAGAAGAAGAAGGACGAGGAGGAGAAGGCCAAGGCGGCCGCGGCCGGGACGACCCAGACTCAGCCCGGCCAGGCGACGCCGCCGGCTCAGAACGCCGAGAGCAACAAGCAGGCTTCCCAGCAAGCGTATCTCGAGGGCGTCATCTATTTCCAGAAGCAGGACTTCGACAAAGCGCGCGACAAGTGGCTCCACGCCAAGCAGCTCGATCCGAGCAACTCCGACGCGATCACGGGTCTCGAGCGCATCGAGAAGATGTACGGCGCGGGGCAATAAGGCAGAATAGGTCATGAAGCTTTCCGCCAAGTGGTTCTTCTGGTTCACCGGCATCGGCGTTTACGTCATGTGCCTGGGCGGGATTTTCTACTACAACCTTTTCAAGTGGACCTTCGACGAGAAGCTCAAGCAGGAGTCGATCGACATGGTCCGCCTCTACGCGCCGACGCTCATCGAGGGTCTTTCGCGCAACCAGGGCGTGATCTCGATGTCCGAGTTCGACACGGTCAGCCGGTTCTCAAAAGACGACCGCATCGCCGCCCTTCTCTATCTCAATAAATACGGCGAGGTCCGCTGGTTCAAGGACCCCTCGATGATGACCAAGACCTTCGACGACTTCGTCAAGCAGGTCAGCCTGCCGACGGACGCCATCGAGCAGGCCTGGCTCGCGAAGACCCCGATCGTGCGCGCGGTGCCGAACATGCCGCTGTACGACATCGCCATTCCGCTCGCCCTGCGCGGCGAGGTCCTCGGCATCCTCAACATGCAGATCAGCCGCGAGGGCGTGGTCAAGGTCATCAACAAGGCCATGCACAAGTACGCCGTCGGCGCCGTCGGCGTGCTGCTGCTTCTGGGCATTCCGCTGTACTTCTTCCTGCATCACTTCGTGCTCAATCCAATTTTAAATCTGCGCGACGCGATCGAATCCATTTCCTTCAAGAATTTGGAGCTCAAGTTCCCGCCGCGCAGCGACGAGATCGGCGAGCTGGCCGGGGCGATCAACATCTTCCTCTCGAAGGTCAAAGCCGAGATCGCCAACTCCATGGTCAAGGAGAAGCAGCGCGGCGTCGCCGAGGCTCGATGGTGGGAGTCCATCCTGAAGGCCATCGTCACCAAGAATCACCGCGCGATCGTCGTCGACGAGGACAACAGCGTCCTCTACACCAATTTCCCGATCACCGGGACCGTGACGAGCGACGGCAAGCTGCACCTGCTCGACGTGATCGACAGCCAGCAGCAGGACGTGCTGCGCCTCGTCGGCGTCGCCCTCGACCGGCCCAACCAGGTCGTCGAGGCGGACACGATGTTCAAGTCCGAGTCCTGCCACGTGAAGGCCGTGCACCTCGAGGAGGACGGCGAGCTGCGCCGGACCTTGATCCTCTTCGAGACGAAGACCGCGGGCGCTCATATCTAAACGCCGCCGTCTTTTTCTCTGGCCCTTGTCAAATCGCTATGCTTCTGTTATTCTTGCCGGGCTGTAGAAGCTATTAAGGAGATTGGCATGAGCTACCGAGTGAAGAGAATCGATCCCTATTGGTTCAAGCACCCCGTCCTCCCGATCGTCGTTTTTGTCGGCGCGGCACTCGCGCTCGGCGCGGGCTTCGCCCAAAAGCCTCCGGTGGCCATCCTCGGCGCGGTCATCGCCGCGGCCGGCATCCTGATCTCCACGCGCCCCGCGATCACGGGCACGGTGATGCTGCTCGGCTTCCTCGGCGGCCTCGTCACGTTCGTGATCTCGCCGAACTCCTCGAACGCCGCGTTGAGCGCGGGTCAGAAAGCCCTGTCGGTCGGCTTCTACACTCTGTTCTACGCGGTGCTGACCGCAGGCGCGCTGCTCCTGGTGTCCGTCGTCTACAACTTCTTCGCCGCGGTCAGCTCTCTCGGCGGCCTCAGCCTCGAACTCGAGGATGAGGGCGGCGCCGAGGAATAGCGCTCAGTGAGAACCAGCGTCGTCTACGGCTCGCGAGAGCCGAACCGCGCGGCCGTCATCCTCGAGGCCCTGCAGGCCGCGGGGATGACCGTGACCGTCGCTCAGAAGGCCAAGGAAGTCCAGGGCCTTCTCGCGCACCGCGGCTGCGACCTCCTTCTGCTCGGACAAAAGCTCATCGACGAGGATTGCGTCGAGCTCGTCAAGCAGCTGCGGGCCAAGGGCCCGGCCCGCCAAATGCCGATCGTCGCCCTCGTCGAGCACGCCGACGCCCCGGCGGCGGCGTCGGCCCCCTCGAAGCACGCGTACGCGCTGTTCGGCCGTTCGGGCCCTTCGTCCGCCCCGGCTTCGTCCTCGGCGAAGGACAAGGTCTCGCTGCGCCTGGCGTTTTTCCAGGCCGGCGCCGACGAATGCCTCTCGCTCAACTGGGACGCCGCCGAGTGCCTCGCGCGCATCAAGGCCGTTTTACGACGCACCCAGGTCAACGCCTCCGAAGAAATCATCAACATGGGCGAGATCGAGCTCAACCTCACGAGCTACACGCTCCATATCTCCAAGAAGCGCGTGCCCCTGACCTCCAAGGAGCTCGACCTGCTGTACGTCTTCCTGAGCTCGGCCAACCGCGTGCTCTCGCGTCCGTATCTGATCGAGCGCGTCTGGGGCTACAACTATTTCGGCTCGCCGCGCACCGTGGATGTGCACGTGCGCCGGCTTCGCGAGAAGCTCGGCGTCGCGGCGAAGTACATCACGACCATCCCGTGCGTCGGCTACAAGCTGGTCCCGCCCGGCGGGGAGATGAGGAGATAATATGGCGAAGCTGCCCAAACTGCTGATCATCGACGACGACGCGCATCTGCGCGAGAGCCTCGCCGAGGTCCTCGAGCTCGACGGCTTCGAGTGCCACCAGGCCGGCGCGGCCAAGGAAGGCATCGCGGCCGCCTCCAAGATCGACCCCGACGCGGTGATCATGGACATCCAGCTTCCCGACTCCTCCGGCTTTCAGATCTGCCAGGAGCTGCGCAAGCGCTCCAAGATCACCATCCTCATCATGATGACCGGGCGCTTCCTCTCGTCGGAGGAGAAGAAGCAGGGCTTCGAGCTCGGGGCCGACGAGTACATCACCAAGCCCTTCGACCTCGCGGAGCTGTCCGCCCGCATCAAGCAACTGCTGTCCCGGAACGCCGCGAAGGGCCAATAGCTCCTCCCGCCCGTAACAAATTCGTGTTCCGCATCCGTCATAATTCGGATTCGGAACGATAACCATGGCCTCCACCAGGAACCGCGGCAAGCTCGCCTACAAAATCCTTTTTTGGTTCCTCCTTATTTCCCTGGCGCCGATGATCTTCGTCGGCTGGCATTTGGTCGGGATCACCCAGCAGTCCTTGCGCAAGGAAACTTTGGCGATGCAGGAATCCCTGGCGGTCGGCTTCTCCGACACGGTGTACAAGTACGTCACGACCTTCCGCAACGTCCTCACCGAGACGGCCGGCCTCGAGGACTTCGTCTCGATGAATCCCGTCAAGCAGCAGCAGTATCTCAACCGCGTCCTGCAGATTCACTTCGCGGTCCTGGAATTGTCCGTCATGAACGACAAGGGCGTCGAGGTGCTGCGCATCGGGCGCTTCCTCGGCCCCAATCCCGACATGCGCGACTTCAAGGGCGAGGAACTCTATACCGGCGCCGTCGGGCCGCGCGGCCAGTTCATCGGCCGCCTGGAGCGCTTCCAGGGTCTGTATCCGACGGTTACGATCTCCGTGCCCATTCTCGATCAGCGCGTGCAGCCCGCCAAGAACGTCGGCGTGGTCATGGCCCGCGTGAGCCTCAACGGCTTGTCGACGATGCTCGCGATGGAGTTCCCGGCCTCCGGAAAATCGCAGGCCGCGGTCATGACCCGGGACGGGTTTCTGATCGCCCACTCCGACCCCCGCGAGATCTACCGCCCCGACGCCCGCATGCCTCCCGAGGTCGAGAAGGTCCTCACCTCTCAAGATAACGTCAAAGGGGGCGGGGAAATCGCCGTCGAAGGCGGCAAGCGCCTGCTCGGCGCCTTCAGCCTGATCGACAAGCTCGACTGGATCGTCTACGTCCAGCAGCCGGTCGAGGCGGCCTACCAGACCGCGCAGGACATGAAGACGCAGATCTTCCACGTGCTGATTTGGGTCGTGCTCTTCACCGTTCTGCTCTCGCTCGCCGTCGCCGGCCACATCACCCAGCCGATCCGCATCTTGAAAGAGGCCGCCGACCGACTGGGCAAAGGCCAGTTCGAGGATCTGCCCGAGGTCGTCACGACCAACGACGAGATCGGCGACCTCGCCCAGACCTTCCTCGGGATGAGCGAGTCGCTCAAGGAGAAGACCGGCGAGCTGATCCACGCGAAGCAGGAGCTGGAGAAGTTCACCAAGTTCCTCGAAAAGCGCGTGGACTCGCGCACGCGCGAGCTCAAGGCCGCGCAGGACGAGCTCATCAAGAAGGAGCGCCTGGCCGCGATCGGCCAGATGGCCTCCGTCGTCGGCCACGAGATCCGCAACCCGCTCGCCGTCATCAACAACTCGATCTACTTCATCAAGACCAAGCTCGGCACCGGCGGCGAGCCCGACCAGAAGATCACCAAGCACATCAAGATCATCGAGTCCGAGATTCAGCAGGCCAACGGCATCATCAACGAGATTCTGACCTACTCGCGCCAGCGCGAGCTTCAGCTCGAGCGGGTGTTCATCAACGACTGGCTGGAGGAGCTGCTGGGCGTGTACCCGTTCCCGCCGCACATCCAGGTCGGCAAGCTCTTCGATCCGGCCAATCCTGCCGTCGACATCGACAAGACCGAGATGCAGCAGGCCGTGCGCAACCTCATCGGCAACGGCATCGAGGTGATGCCCGCGCCCAAGGGGGGGAAGGTCACCATCCGCACGGTGGTGCCCGAGGCGGGCTGGATCCGCATCGACATCTCCGACGCCGGCAGCGGCATCCCGCAGGACGTGCTCGACAAGATTTTCGCCCCCTTCTTCACGACGAAGGCGCGCGGCACCGGCCTCGGCCTGGCCGTGGTGCGCAAGGTCGTCGACCACCACCGCGGCAAGGTGGACGTGGAGAGCACGGTCGGGGTCGGAACGACCTTCAAGCTCTCCATTCCGACCGTTTCGTAATGTAGAATGCGGGTCTACATATGAAAGGCAGAATCCTGATCGTCGATGACGACGCGAACATGCGCGAGAGCGTCAACGACAACCTCGAGGTCGAGGGCTACGAGACCGCCCAGGCTTCGAGCGCGGCCGAGGCCGTGGCCCAGGTCAAGAAGGCCTCGTTCGACGTCATCCTGATGGACTACAACCTGACGGACGGCACGGGCATCGACGCGATCCAGCAGATCCGCAAGCTCAACACCGAGAGCCAGATCCTGATGATCACGGCGCACGCCAATCTCGACACGGCGCTCAAGGCGATCCAGGAGTCGGTCGACGACTTCCTGACCAAGCCCGTCAACTTCGACCACCTCAAGCGCGCGATCGCGAAGTCGCTCGAGAAGATGCGCCTCAAGCAGGACCTGAAGGCCGCCAACGACAAGAACCTGCGGCTGTCGGCGATGAAGTCCAAGTTCATGTCCATGGCCTCGCATGACTTGTCCAACTCCCTGATGACCTTGCAGGTGAGCTTCGAGATGCTCTCCCAGTCGCTCAAGCCCGACGAGGAGCAGCTCAAGAAGATGCGCTATATCTCCAACGGGATCGGCCAGATCTCACGCCTCATCGAGGACCTCGTTGACTGGGCGTCCATCGAGCAGGGCAAGTTCCGTCTGGAGACGAACCTGTTCGACGCCGGCTCGCTCGTCGAGGAGACCGTGGTCGGCCCCCAGGCTCGCGCGGCCGTGCGCGGCCTGACCCTCAAGACGCAGCTGCAGCCCGGCCTGCCGACGATCGCGGCCGACAAGAAGCGGCTCGGCCAGGTTCTTAACAACTTGCTCGAAAACGCGATCCGGCACACCCAGAAGGGCGGGACGATCACGGTCGCCGCCGAAAAGGCGGAGACCGCCGTGCGCTTCGCGGTGCGCGACACCGGCGACGGGATCGCGCCGGCGGACGCGGACAAGCTGTTCCAGAGCTTCTATCAAGGTGAGAGCGCTTCCGGGGGCGGCCGCCTCGGCCTTGGCCTGTCGATTTCTCGCGAGATCGTCGACAGCCACGGCGGCCGAATCTGGGTTGAAAGCGAAGGCCTCGGAAAAGGCGCCGCCTTCCTCTTCACGGTTCCGATCAAGAAGGCTTGACGAATACGCGAATACCCCGCATAATGGACCGATAATTTTCTGCTAGACTAGCCGAATTCCTGGAGGATCGAAATGGCTTCGACGAAGGCTGCCCCGAAAAGACGAGTGAAGGTGCTGATCGCCGACGACCAAACTCTTTTCCGCGAAGGCATCAAGGATCTGCTCGAGAACGAAAAGATCATCGAAGTCGTCGGCGAGGCCGCCGACGGCCAGGAAGCCGTCCGCTTGGCGCGCAAGCTCAAGCCCGACGTGATCCTGATGGACATCAAGCTCCCGCACCTCGACGGCGTCGCCGCGACCCGCCTGATCCGCAAGGAGTGCCCCAACACGAACGTGCTGATCCTCTCCTCTTATGAGGACGAAGCGCACGTCATGGAGTCGATCCAGGCCGGCGCGAACGGCTACCTCTCCAAGATGCTTCCGGCCGCCGAGCTCGTCAACGCCCTCAAGGCCTTCGCCAACGACGGCGTGATGATCCCGCAGCAGGTCATGGGCAAGCTCCTGCAGGGCCTGCGCCAGATGGCCAGTGGCGACGGCAACTCGCCCGTGGCGCTCACCAAGACCGAGATCCGCGTGCTCGTGTTCCTCGGAACCGGCATGTCGAACAAGGAGATCGCCGCCAAGATGGAGTGCTCGGTCAAGACCATCAAGAACCACCTCAACGCGATCTTCCAGAAGCTCGAGGTCAGCAACCGCACCGAGGCCGTCGTCAAAGGCATCGAGATGGGCCTGATCTCGCCCGAAGACCCCAACTGAGGAGCTTTAAGCTCAGGTGACGAAAGACGAATTCGTCTCCCAACTCGAACGCGGCGCGCTCGGCGCTACGGCCCTGCCCGTCACGTCGGCCATTCTGCGCTGGACGGCCGATCAGCTCAAGCGCGGCGAGCCCGCCTGGTGGAAGGGGGTCGCGAAGGCCTGGGAGAAGCGGACCTTCGTGGCCTGGACCGAGGCCTGGAGCCTTTATCTCACCTGCCTCCACTACGAGGCTTTGAGCGACGCGGAGTGCGAGCTCGTGCCGTACTTCCCGTCGTGCGGCGGGACCGCCGAGGCGGACCCCTCCGTCGCCCTCGCCCGCTTTCTCGCCGACCCGCCCCCGTCCTTCTTCGAGCATCTCAAGAGCGGCCAGCGCCGGACCTACATCGCCGCCCGCGCGAGCATCTGGATGGGGCCCGCCGCGCTTTTTTTCCAACGCCGGGACCTTCCGTACTACCTCGTCGAGGTCAACGCCGGCGCCGGGATCAACCTCGCGGCGGACGTCGTCTATCCGTCGAAGGTCTTCGACTCCGCCTTGATCTCCGCCCGCGTCGGGCTCGACGTCCGGCCCATGCAGACCGAGGACATGATGGACCGTCGTTGGCTCACCGCCGGAATCTGGCCCGACGACCTGCAGGGCATCGCGGACCTCGACGCCGCCATCGACAAGATCAATGCCAACACCCGCGTCGCGGCCGCCTTCCTCCAGTTGGCGCCCTGCCCGGCCGAGAAAGCGGCCGCGTTCGTCACGAAGAATATCCCGAGTGACGACGCCGACGTGGGACTGCTGATCTACAACATGGGCACGACCGTGCGCATGTCCGACGCGGACTACGCCGCCTACTCGGCGAGCATGGCGAACATGCTCAAGGGCTGGGGCGAGCGCGCCCTGTGGGTGGAGTTCGAGACCGTCCGCGGCGAGACGTATTCCTCGACCTTCCAGCTGCGCGTGCACCGCTTCCTCGGCGGCCAGATGCGCTCCTTGGTCATGGCCAGCGTGGACGTCGGCAACGCCACCCACCAGTACGCCGAGGCCGCCGACGCCTTCCTCGGCCCCGTCGTCCCTCCCGCGGCGCCTTCCAATAAGTAACCGATTTTTAACCGTTTTGACCTTGAATTTCGACCTTCAGGGTCTATAATTCGGGTATGCGGCCCTGGAAGTCGAGGGCGGGGCAGATCGTCATTCCGGCGATGCTGCTCTTCCCGACCTTGTTCCTTTTCGTCTATCTCATCTATGAGACGGCGAAGCTGTCCCGCGAAAAGATCAAGCATCAGTTCGCGATGGACGCCGCGGCCTTCGTCGAGGCCACGAACTACTCCGACTTCTTGAACAGAACGGCGTACGTCAACGGCGCGTTTCCCATGCGCATCTTCGAGCAGGGCTATAACGACTTCCCGTTTGAGTGCGAAGGCAAGGGCGACTGCAGCCAGTTCGCGAACAAGAACCCGGCCAATCCCGCTCCGAACTACGCTGAGGTCCTCTACCAGAACGGCATCTTCCCGCGCAGCCGCAGCGGCAAGCCGGGCTTCGACAACGAGGACAAGTGGGACATCGAATACGGCGGCGCCGGCGCCGGCCGCAACTCTCCCAACCCGACGATCCCCGATCCCGTCGTCCTCTTCACGCACGAAAACGGCGACCAGTCCTACCACCCGTGGGACCTCGCCACGGAGGTCTACAAGCTCTACTTCCAGGTCTTCTCGCTGCTCGGCTCCGTCGAGGACGCGCAGTGGCAGGTGCTCAAGCGCCTGACCAAGGACTCCAACCACAGCTTTCTTCAGAAATCCTACTGGCTCAACACCGGCGACCCGGCCAGCTACGGCTCGGATTACGCCGCCAACTGGAACGCCGCACTCGACTTCAAGACCACCCCGCACTGCGTGCGCAAGCTGGTCTACCACGGCAACAAATACACCGGCGGCTCGGGCCTTCAGCAGTACCACGTCGCCAAGACCGACCCGGCCGTCGACCTCCCCGACTCTCCCGGCTGCTCGGGCGGCGGCCTGTTCCAGATGCAGACCGTCGACCAGGGCTCGATCAACTCGCTCAGCAAGCCTGGCGCCTCCGGGTACCCGGGCCTATCACTGAGCTTGAAGTGGCAACTGCCGGGCAAGAACTACTTCAACGTGGACTTCGGCAACCGGCCCCAGGACTTCAAGAACGGCGCGCCCGAGCTGCACACGACCGTCTCCGTCGGCGCCAACAACCCCAACGCCAAGGTCTGGCCCGATCCGACGCCTAAGTTCCAGGTGAGACAGTTCCCTTGAGGAAGCTCGGCCGGCGCGGTCAGGCGACCACCGAGGTCGCGCTTCTCTTCCCGATTTTCGTCTTCTTTCTTTTCGCCTTCGCTAAGGTTTTCGCGCTCCTCATCCTCATGCAGAAGCTCGAGATCGCGTCCTTCTACGCCGCCCGCCGCTGGCAGCTCGAGAGCCACCGCAACGCCTCGCACGAAGCTTGGGACGAGAGCACCCTCCGCCCTCACATCCAGGAGCGCGTCCTCACCTACCTCGGCTACGGCACCCCGGCCGCCAAATTCCTCGATCTCGTGGACAGCTGCCGGCCGACCGCGAATTGCCCCAGCCGCCCCGGCGTCACCGTCCAGCGCACCCAGGTCTGGAACGTCGTCACCGTCACCGCCTGCACCAAGCCTCTGCAGATGCCGTTCTACACGACCACGGGCTTCGTCGTCTGCGCGACGAAATACGTCCCCAACCGCGATCGCCCGATCGCCTTCGTCCTGCCCGGCATCAGTCCGTAATTAGGAACAATTGCTATGATGGCCGTGTCATAGGACGACGCGAAAGGAGACCGCATGAATTGGGCTAAGTTCAAGCTGTGGTGGGAGTTCTACTGGGTCCAGCTCGTCCTCGTCCTCATCGTCCTCGCCGCCGTCCTCCTCCCGCTTTGGTACCTGACCCGCCTCGAGGAAAGCGTCGCCCGCTACATCATCGGGTTCAACGTGATCTCGCTCCCGTCCTCGATCATCAACTCTTTGATCTTCGTCTTCTTCTTATACACGTTCCAGTACGGCGGATTGGCGGATATCAGCAAAAAGAAAGTTGATCCGACGAAGATTAACGTCAAATTTTCCGACGTGGTCGGCCTGGTCGAGCCCAAGCGCGAAGCCTGGGAGATCGTCCAGCTCATCAAGGACCGCGCCCTTCTGCGCAAGGTCGGCGGCAAGATCATCCGCGGCATGGTCCTGGCCGGCCCTCCCGGCTGCGGTAAGACCCTCCTCGCCAAGGCCATCGCCACCGAGGCAGGAGTGCCGTTCCTAACCACCTCGGCCTCCGAGTTCATCGAGATCTTCGTCGGCACCGGCGCGGCGCGCGTGCGCAAGATCTTCCGCCGCGCCCGCCTCTACGCCCAGGCCCACGGCGTTTGCATACTCTTCATCGACGAGATCGAAGTCATCGGCCAGAAGCGCCGTTTCGGCGGCATGATGGACGGCGGCACGTCCGAGTCGAACAGCACGTTGAACCAATTGCTCGTCGAGATGGACGGCCTCAACGAGACCGACGCCGACGTCGTCGTCATCGCGGCCACCAACGCCAACCTCGACATTTTGGACGAAGCGCTCGTGCGCCCCGGCCGCCTCGACCGCACCATCCGCGTCGACCTGCCCAACCTCAAAGAGCGTCTCGAAACCTTCGAGTACTACGCGAAGAAGCTCAAGTGCGATCCCTCGATCGACCTGGCGCGCCTGGCGCGCAAGACCGTGCGCTACTCGCCGGCCTCCATCGAGAACGTCCTCAAAGAAGCCGCTTTGATCGCGACGCGCGAGCGCCGCGAGCTGATCACCTACAAGGACTGCGTGGCCGCTCTCGACCGCATCGAGCTCGGCATCGCGCACCGCGTCTCCATGACCGCCAAGGAGCGCGAGATGACGGCCTTCCACGAGGCCGGGCATCTCGTGCAGATGTATCTCGAGCATCCCACGCGCGACGTCTTCAAAGCCTCGATCATCGAGCGCGGCGGCGTGCTCGGCGTCGTGCACTCCGTGCCCCGCGGCGAGATCATCCTGGACGACTCGGCCTCTTTGTACGCGAACATCAAGGTGTCTTTGGGCGGCTACCTCGCCGAGAAGATCAAGTACGGCGTCACGACCGAGGGCGTCGGCTCGGACTTCACCAACGCGATGCGCCACGCGCATTGGATGGTTTGGTCCATCGGCATGGGCGAGAGCGGGTACGTCGGCAATTACGCGACGATGCCGTGGGAGCACATCTCCGAGGACGTGAAGAAGAGCCTCAACGAGGACACGAACAAGATCCTGCGCAAGGCGCTGGGCGAGGTCGAGAAGACCTTGCGCGCCGAGTGGCACATCGTCGAGCGCTTCGCCGGCGAGCTGCTGAAACGAGAAGAACTCGACTACGACGAGATCGTCGAGATCTTCAAGGAATTCGGCAAGCAGCCGCGGCCCCTGCTCGAGTCGGCGTAAAAAATTGCGTTTCTAGTTATTTCACCTTCCCCGGGGAAGGCGAAATGATCGAATACGCAATCACAAGTCCTTGAGGTAATGCCCGTTCTTGTTCGTCCAATCGATATGCTCGTTGTCCAGATGGGCTTGCCGCCAGTCCAATTCGTAGAGCGCGCCCGCCGGCAAGGTGAGCAGTCGGCAGCCGAGCGAAGCGTACAGCCGTTGCAACGTGCTGAGCCTCACGTCTGCGCCTTTCTCGGCGCGCCCGACCATCGAGGGCGAGATACCTGCCTTGGCGGCCAATTCCTTCCGGTTCAGCCCGAAACGAATGCGCAGGCGGCGCAGGCATTCATGAGCCGGCCAGGAGGCGAAGGTCGCGGGTGTGGATTCGCCGTGTTTGAGAGCCTCTCGCACGGGATCGGGGTAGTCTTTCATTCTATTCATACGATTGAGGCGGCCAAAAAGTTCCATTGCGTTTCCAGTTATTTGACCTACACCAGGAGTAAGTGAAGTGAGCAGAAACGCAATCGACCGAGGCCTTGACGAAATGCGTCTCTGTGCTTATCCTGATCCTGATGAGGATATTGCTCTGCTTGCTCCTCAATGGGCTGATCGTAGCGACGGGCGCCAAGGCGGACAACGGCGCCGTCTCGGCGGATTTAGCCTGGCTCGATAAAAGTCTGACCGTAGCGCAAGATGAGAAGGCGGGCGGTCGCCTGAGCGCCGACGGCTACCGATCGTTCGAGGTCAAGTTTCGCGAGCAGCTCGTCGCCGCCAAGGCCGCGATGGAGCCGACGACCGATAATATTACGCTCCATGCGCGCATTCTGGCTCGTCTCGGGGAGCGCGGCCAGGCCGTTGAGAGTCTGCGCCGAGTCCTGGCCGCCGAGCCCTCGAATTCGGAGGTGCGGCTCGCCTTGGGACAGGTGCAGCTGGAGGCGGGGGAATACTCCGCCGCGCTCGCGGAGGCGAATGCGGTTCTTGAGCGGGATCCTGGGAACAAAGCGGCGCTGGCGCTGAAGCATTTCAGTTCGGGCCGCTCCCGGAAGGGCGCGGCGAACGAGACGGCCGCGGTGACCGGGCCTCCGGCGGCGAAGAAGAGCGTCGTCGTTGCCGGGGCGCCGGTGAAGCGCGCCGCGCCCATAACCGTGGCCCTGCCGGATCCCGTGTCCGATCCCGTCGCGCCGAATTCCACCCCGCTGTTGCCGCTCGCGGGGGCCGCGGGGCTCGGGGCGTTGGCGTACGGGGTCCACAAACGCAAAACCACGTACGAATCGGCGGAGGGATTCGACGAGGAGAACCGGCCGCAGTATGGGCGCGGGCAGGAGTTCGTCGCGGGGGCCGTTCTTGCGGGGCTCGCGGGGGCGGCGATTTATCTGACCGGATCGGCTTTACTGAGCGCGGCTCCTGCTGTCACGCGATACGTATCGAATGCAGGGAATCAGGGGATGCGGCTTGCGCGGTCCGAGGCGGGAGCACTCAATTCCAACTCGAAAACAGTGAACGAAGTTCCAGTAATGCTTGCTAGAGTAATACCCATGACTCCCGGAAGCAAAGTGCCTGATACCATCGGCCGAATTGGCAATCAACACGCTTTCGTTACTGCGGCTGAGGATATCACCGGGCTCAATGCGCAAGAACTTTCGCAGAGACTCGGAATTAAGCCGGCCCAGCAATTTCTAGTCATCAGCTTTCGGAATCCGCAGTTGAAGATTGCGACCCCTGTGGCATTCGACGATCCTCAATTCATAGGCAGGGGATTGACGTCGGGTGGAGCTAGGGAGTTCGTTCTTCCCAACGGCCCGCTACCCGCTGACGCAGTCATACAGGTTGTTAAATGAAGAAACTGCAACCGGATGAAATTGAACTCGTCGGAGAATGGCTCGGACGGGGCGCAGAGGTCCATGGTAACGAGGCATGCGATAGAATCGAATGGCTCATTGCCGATGTTTTGAAGTATGTTGGATCCGATCCGGACAGCGGTGGTTGGGATAAGTTATATCGTGATCCAAGTGATGGGCGCTATTGGCTTCTAACTTATCCCAAAAGCCATATGCATGGTGGCGGCCCACCTTCCCTCAAACACCTGTCGCTGACTGAGAGCGAAGTCGCAACAAAGTTTGCTCAATAAGTCGAAGTGACGTGAGCGCAGTTAAAGCGCGACCGCGGCCGACTTTTTCGCGGACTTGGGTGTGACCTTCGATCCTTTCCTGAGCCAATCCTTCAACCAATATTCATTTTCGTCATCGAAGGCCTGCTTTACTTCCGGTGAATTGATGTCTTGTTCAAACTTGGCGCTGGAACCTTTAACAACCTTGCCGCTCTCGTCACGTTTGCCTTGAAGGACGACTGCTTTCTCAAGTTGTCCATCGAGTGCTACTCGATAGTACTGTGACTTCGATTCGCGTCCAGTGCGAATCACCCTCGCAATATAGGCGCAGATAGGACGTTCATTTTCATAGATGACGTAGCAGCCGCGTGTTTCTTCGACGCCTGGCTTGGATGGAACGGGAACTTCTATGTCTTTGCTGATCGATTCGCCGGGCAAACCGACGACGTGGGCAATATTCTTCTTGAAGCGCCCAATGCTACCGTTCTTAATCACCGCATCGATCAAGTTTTTAAATTTTACAGCTTGATCTTTGACGGAATCTTTGAGGTCGGACTTATTCGAAGAATGATTAACGGTCGTTAAAGTCTGGGGCTGGCCATTGACAAGGATTGGGAGGGCGGCAATACTTAAGCCCAGAACGAGATACGAATGATTCACAAATCCTCCGACGGTGAAAGTCAGAACTGATGGTCTCCATCAATTGTAGCACGACTGCTTCCGTCGTCAAGACCTGGTCCCGTCAGGCGTGTCATGGGGCGCTATCAGTTTTGGGGATGACTGTTGTCGCTCAGTTCGTCTTTACTTCTGTTCCAGTTCCTGCGTCCAGCGCAGTGACGGAATCCCCTTCGATCTCGAGAGCTCCCGATCAGGATGATGATTTCGCCGCAGATATTCAGGCGCTGAGCGGGGGCATCGCGATTCTTCGAGAAACCGGCGATGAAAAATCCGACCCCAAAACCTCCCCCGACCGTCTCAAACAGATCGCCGCCGCAGAACAAGCCATCGCCGCCCAACGCGACGCCGCCTACAACAAGCACCCCAACAGCCCCGAAATGGCCCGCGTCGCCGCCGTCTCCGCCGTGCAGGCGGGTGATCTCACGAAAGGCCTCCAGTACGCGGACCGCGCCGTCACCCTCGCCGACGACGGCAAGAACCCCAAAGCCTTAGCCGACGCTCTCACCATAAGAGCCATCGGCGCCAACCGCGCCGGCGATTACGACAAAGCCGCCGCCGACGCCAAGCGCATCCTCGACATGTTCCCCAAGGACAAAAACGCGCGGATGCTCTACGAATCATCGAAAGGAAGAACGCGAGGCGCCGCCGCCCCGGTCACCGTCGGCGCCGCCCCCGCGAACGACAATTTCACGTTGCCCAACGTGTGGAACGACCCCCGCGTGAAGCTCGCCGGCCAGCGCGCAGCCGATCGTCAGGCCGCGATCAAGCGCCTGCAAGAAGCGATGCGCTACCTCCAGGCCGGAGATCCGCAGCAGGCGCTCGCCGCCGCCCAAAATGCGACGAAAACCGATCCCGGCCTCACCGACGCTTACATGCAGAAGGCCCTCGCCTGGTCCGCGCTCAACGAGCTCGCCAAAGCGCTGACCGAAGTCACGAAGGCGATCGGTCTGTGGACCGTGCAAGGCAAGCCCGAGAACCTGCCCGCCGCCTACACGCTGCGCGCCCAGCTCGACAATGGCTTAAAGGATTATCCGAACGCGCTCAGCGACGCGGACAAGGCGCTCGCCTACAACAAGAACTTCGCCCCCGGCTGGCTGCAGCGCGCGAAGGCCGGCGAGGCGATCGGCCAGGACGTGCAACGCGCGCTCGACGACTATAAACGCGCCGCCGAGCTCGAACCCAATTTTCGAGCGGAGTACGAACAAGCTCTTGGTCGCTTCAATTCGGGCGGCAGCCGGCCGGCGCCGCCCGCGCCCAAGCCCGCGGATCGATTGCGCATCGGCCTGCTCGCGGTGTCCGCTTTGCTCGTTTTCCTGGGAGCGGTGATCTGGCGCTTGCTGCGGCGGAAGGGGCCGGAGGAAATGATCGGCTTCTCCGGCGAGCGCAAAGAACTCGATTCCCAGTACGACATCGTCTCGACCCTCGGAGAGGGCGGCATGGGCATGGTTTACAAAGGGCTGGACAAGAAGCTCAAGCGCCCGGTCGCGATCAAGAAGCTGCGCGGGGAACTGCAGACCAACCAACGGGAGCGGGAACGCTTCTTAAAGGAAGCCGAGCTGGTCGCCTCTCTTCATCATCCCCATATCGTGGACATCTACACGATCATCCAAGATCAAGGCGACACCTATCTGGTCTTCGAGTACGTGTCGGGAAGGAACTTGCACGAGGAGCTCAACGAGACGCCCGGAAGGCGCCTGGCGCCGGCGAAAGCGCTCGATATTCTGAGGCAGATCTGCGAGGCCGTCGATCACGCGCATGGACGCAACGTGATCCACCGCGACATGAAGCCCTCGAACGTGATGCTGGCCGACGGAGGCTGGGTCAAGGTGATGGATTTCGGCATCGCCAGGCAGGTGCTGGACTCGCTGGCGACGACGACGGGCACGATCGTGGGGACGCCGGTGTACATGGCGCCCGAGCAGGCCATGGGCGTCGTGGTGAAGGAGTCGGACGTGTTCGCTTTGGGCATTACGCTATATGAACTGCTCACGGGGGCCCTGCCTTTCAGGGGGCCCAACGAGATGAACGACAAGATGGAGGGGCGGTTCGTCGCCCCGTCCGTGCTGGTTCCGGGGCTGGGGACGGCTATCGACGAGGTGCTGAAAAAAGCCTTGGCCGCGCGTCCCGAGGACCGCTACCACCGCTGCGCCGACCTGTATAAGGCCGTTCAGAGCGCTTTAAGCGGTCAAACGACCCCGACCGCGGGCCGGTAAAAACTCGGTAAAGGGCACCCCTTTCCTTGACAAAAAATCAGGGGAGGCCTATACTTCGAACAGAGTTATGAGCGTTTCATTGAGTCCCATGGCGCCGCGGTACGCGGTTTCCGATGCGGACGATCCTTTTAAGAAGTACTGGTGGGCGATCCTCCTGGGGATCGGCTTTACCGCGCTTTGGCTGCTGATGCCGATGCTGGGCGAGAAGTCGATCGGCTCCAACTCCTATACGCCGGACAAGCCCAAGGTCGACGCCAACGTCGAGCAAAGCCTTTCGGCGGCGGACGCCGGCAACGGCATCGATTTGTCGATGGACGGCACGGGGCACAAGCGCAAAGAGGACGGGGCGATGACCTCGGGTTTGTTTTTTCCCGCCGATGAAACGCCGGCCGCGGGGACGTTGAACGCGGCGCCGCTGGGCTCGGCGGCGGCCGGCTCCGGCTCGACCTTGGCGGGCGCGCTGAAGAAGGTCAGCGAGGGCGGCGGGTGGGGCGAGAAGGCGCAGAAAGGTTTCAACGCGCCGAAGCTCGCGGGCGGTTCTTTGTCGGGCATGGGCGCGGCGTCGGGCGGGAGCGCCGGTTCCGCGTCGGGCGGTTCGGGCGCCTTCGGCTCGAGCAACGCTAAAATCGGCTTCGGCGGCGCCAAAGGCGTGAGCGGAAACGTGAAGGATCAGGCCGCGCCGGGCACCGTGGCCGCGCTGAAGGCGACGGCGGGCGCGGCCCTCGAGGCGGCGCGCAACGGCAGCAACGACGGGGCGCGCGCCGGGATGAGCGGAATTTTCGACGGCGGCAAGGCCGGCGGCAAGATCGCCGGCGGCGGCGCTGCCCTGTCGGGCGGCTACGCGGCGCTCGACGCCGCTCCGGTCAATTTGAAGCTCGACGATCCCAAGCTGAACTCGAAGGAACTGAAGGTTCCGGAGGCGGTGGACGACGGCGCCAGCTCGGCGGACGACGCGGATCTCGCCGCGCAGCTGGGCCAGCAGATGGCCATGCAGATCATCGGCGGAGTGATCGGAGCCGCGATCGGCGGACCGGTCGGCGGGATCGTCAGCAACGCGATCATGAAGGCAGTGGAGAATTCCCAGAAGCGGACCGAGGAGAAGCAGAAGGAGCAGATGGACAGGCAGGCCGGGATCAGCCCGACCGGCAAGTAACGGATTTATCAGACGTGCCCGGAGGAGTATATATGGACCCGAAAATGCCCGACATCAAGTCCGAAGTCAACAAGGTTGACGACGGAAAGAAGAAGTCCGCAGGCCTTGCCGGCCTTTTCGGAGGCGGCGGCGGGAGCGCGGCCGGAGGTCTGGGCGGCCTGGGCGCGGGTGCGGCGGGCGGCGGAGGGCTCCTCGCGACCAAGGCGGGGGTGCTGGCTCTCGTTTTGATGGGCTCGGCGGTGGCCGGCGGCATCGGCCTCGCGGGCTACAAGATGTTCGGCCCCGGCGACGCGGACAAGGCCGGAGGCAATCTTTCCCTGTTCGCGCCGAGGCCGCAGGCCGCCGATCCGGGCGCGGCCGCTCCGAGCGGTGACGGCACGTCGGCGTCTCTGGATATGATGGCGCAGTCCGCGGCGAAGGATAAGGCCGCGGAAGCCGCCGCTTCCGGTGCGCCCGATGCGGGAGCTCCTACTGATAAGACCGCGGGCGATCCGGCCCGCGAGGCGGCGGCCGCGGACGCGGCGCGGCGCGAGGCCGAAGCCAAGGCGGCCGGGGCCATCAACTCGGGCGGCGGCAACGGCGCCGTCGGTTCGATGGGCAAGGGCCTGGCCAACGTCAAGAAGCTCGGCGGCTTGTCGAGCGCTTCGGGCGGCGGGGGATCCACGACCGCGGGCTCGGGCAACGCGGCGGGCCGGCTCGGCGACAATATGGCGAACGCGACGCGCAACGGCGCGTCGAGCGCCTTCGCGAAGGGCGGTCCGGGCGCCAAGACGAACTCGTTCGGCCGCAGCGCGGTCGGCGGGAAAGGCCGCGGCGTGAACGCGCAGCTGCGCTCGGTGCTCGGCGATCAGGCGAAGGGCAAGGCGGGCTCGAGCTACGCGGCCGGCCGGACCTACGACGGCGGGGCCGCGAACAACGGCGGCGCGATCGGTCCCGACGGCGGCATGATCGGCATGGACGGCGCCGGCGACGGCCGAGGGGCGCAGCCCAAGAGCGTGAGCGGCAACCAGGTTCGTCCGAACAGCGAGTTCGAGCCTCCGCTCACCAAACCGGCGGAGACGTACTCGCCGTACACCAAGGCGGCGGCGCGGGCGCAGATGCTGATGATGATGGCGCTGGTGCTCGGTTACATCGCGTCCAAGCTCGACGTCGGTGACCCGTATACGAAGGCCATTCGCATCGTCATCGGCATCGTAATCATGGCGATCGGAGCCTATATCGGGGTGCTCGCGGGTCAGATTTTGGCGGGCAAGCATAGCCAAGGGATGCTCGGCTCGATGGTCGCTCTCACCGGAGTGGGGGCCATCATTATGGGTGCGCAAGTGTGCGCCTCTTCGGGCAACAGCGCGGCTGAGGACACGAAGGCCAACGCGGGGACCTTCCCCAAGCCAATGCTGCTCGGCGGAGCGTTCATGGTGGTCGGGATGCTCGGCATGATGTTCAACAAGCCCAAGCCGATCGAGCTCAAACCAGGCGAGGATCCGCCGGACGTGAGGATCGAGCAGAAGGGGAATCCGGTCCGATACACGGTCTGACCAAGAACGAGCGGTTCACTGGAAGCGCCGGGGACTCGATCCCCGG
>JACRDP010000022.1 GCA_016212855.1 Elusimicrobiota bacterium | reverse complement strand
GGCGCGACCGGCGCCGGCGTGGCCGCGACGGCCGTGGCGACGCCCGCGGCGGCCGTGGCGACGGTGACGGACGCGTCGGCGGGCGCGGCGGCGGTGGACACGACGGGAGCCATCGGGTTGACGAGCTTGGCGCTCGGGGAGGCCTGGAACACGCCCCCGTCGGGCACGCGTCCGCGCGCCTTCGCGGCGACCGCCTTGTCGCGGTCGGCCTTGAGGTGCGACCACCAGTTGTAGAACAGGACGCCGGGCACGGCCAGGGCGACCACCAGGATCACCCAGCCCAAGCCGCCGCGCGTCCCCGTGCCGGCCATCAGTTGTACCTCGTTCTCGGGATCGCCGTCATCACCGACGCGGAGATGCCGTTGATTCCGATCATGTCGTCCTTCTTGTTGACCTCGAGCATGCTCACGTGCATCAGCGGCCTCGCGCTTTCGAGGCGCAGCAGCCAGGCGTACGTGTCGTTGAACTTGAGGCTCATCACCACCGAGGAGGTTTGGAAGATAAGGCCGTTGGCCTCGATCTCGACGACGGGACGCAGGCTCTCGGGCGTCAGCCCGTCCGCGCGCAGGGAGTCGATCATCGCGTTCGAGAGCCACTGCTGCTGGTCCTTGAGGTAGGGCAGGCTGCCGTAAGAGCCCATGAGCAGGTCGCGCAGTTCGCGGTAGCGCGCGCCCGACTCGGACATCGCCCGGGCGGCTTCGATCTCCTTTCCGAGGCGCGCGATCTTGCTCTGCGGGGGCGTGTAGATGAACCAGTACGCCGTGAAGACGAACGCGGCGCCGATGCCGAACGCTTTGCCGAAGCGCTTGGCGCCCTTGTCCTTGATGGTCGTAATCACCAGGTCGATCTCGGACTTGACCGCCTTGGTGTAGACGGAGACGTCGATTTCGCCGGCGGCCATCAGCGTTTCCCCTTTAGATCGAGAGTGAATTCAGTGCGGTCCTCGAGCTTGCGCGCGAGCGCCTCGGGGCTGAGTCCGCCCGTCCCCACCGGCTCGGCGACGGCGGCTTTCCCCTGGAGCGCCAGCTGCACGTCGAAAATTTTGCCGAGGACGGGGTCCTTGAGCAAAGTCTCCTTGAAGGCGATCGCCATCTCCTGCTCCTCGTTGGCCGTGGCGCCGCGCGTGCGGCCGCGCAAGGTGATGTCGAGCCCCGTCTTTTCGCCGGCCAGGGGATTGGTCACGGTGATGCGCGTCAGCCACATGTTCTCGGGCATGAGCTCGATGATCTGGCGCAAGGTCGTGGAGACCAGCGGGCGCTCGGTGCCGGTCACCTGCTTGAGACGCCGGAGCTGGTCCTGCATCTCCTGAAGCTTCTGCTCGATCTGCGAGGGCGGCAGGCCTTGGAGCGCGGCCTTCACGTCGGGCTCGACCTTGTAGTTGTTGAGCTCTTTGGCGCGGTGGTTGTAGGTGGCCGCCTGAAAGATGCCGACCAGAGCGATGAACGCGCCGAGGAGCATGCCGGCGACGATGATGTCGCGCGCGACCTGCCGCTCGTCGTCGCCGACGCGATCCTTCGCGGCGAGGTCGATCGTCAGCGAGGAGGAGACCGCGGAGCGCGTCGAGGCGCCGATGGCGGCGTAGCCGCCCCAGTCGCCGCCCTTGATCGACAGCAGCTTCGCGGTGTCCTGGATCTCGGCCTTGACGCCGGTTTCCGAGGTGAAGGCGTCCTGCCAGGGAGTGAGCGCCGCCGGGGAGCCGCTGAGCTTGATCTTGGAGACCCCGGTGAGGCCGAGCTGCTTCTGCGCGAAGGACAGGCAACCGGTCATGTCGATCTTGCGCTGATCGGTGAGCGACGCCGCCGCGCCCAGGAAGACCTCGCGGAAGAACACGGGCAGGCCGCGGTCGCAGATCATGATGCGCACGCTGCCGCCGTCGAAATGGGCCTGGACGAAGGGCTCCGGCCCCTTCGGCGGCTCGATGGCCGTCCACAGGCGCAGGACCGAGCAGGGCGCCACCTCGAGGCCGATGAGGTTCAGGCCCAAGGTCTGCAGCACCGCGGTGATGTTCGCCAGGTTCTTGTTTTGCGTGACCGCGATCAGCGCGCCGAGGCGCGCCTTTCCGGCCTGGTCGGGCGGCATCGAGGCCACCTGGAAGTCGCGAGCGAGCGCGTCGAACGGGATCGGGATATATTTCTTGGCCTCGACGGGGACCGCGGTGCGAAGGAAGCGCCTTTCCATCAACGGCACGGGGAAGTAGCGCAGCAGCCCGAGATGGTGGGAGAGCGTGACGACCACGTTCTTCGACTTCCAGCGGATCTGCGCCATGGACTGCCGGATCAGGCCGCCGACCTTGGCCGGATCGGCGAGAAAGTCGGTGCTCATCGTCATCGTGCCGGCGGCCGCGGCCTTGCCGTCGGGCGGGATCGGAACGCGCACGAGATGATCGACCGCGACGGCGCCTCTGTCGACGCGGGTCTCGGCGATGTAGACGGTCTCCGGGCTCAGGTAAAGCCCCAGGCAGGGTCCCGCGGCCGCCTTGGCCTTGCCGAAGGCCAGATTGTCGATGAGCTCATCGGTTTTTTCGCTCACTCGGTCCTCGCGAACGTCAGATCGACCTTCGAGCCCGCGCCGGAAGCCGCCGAGCTCATGAAGATGCGCTTGGAATCCACTTGATAGCGGTTGACCAGGATGCCCGCGACCATCTTGGCGCGCTGGCCCGCGAGGGCCTCGCCGTTGGCCTCCGCCGCGGCGCTGTGGCCGGTCACCTTCAGGTTCTCGAGCGGGTGGGTCGGCACCGCCGCGGCCGCGGTCGCCAGGAGCTTCTCCGCTTCCGGGGTCAATTGATAGGTGTCCTTATTGAAGCTCAAGGACCACTCCGTGGCCCCAGGCTTCGAGGCCGTCTTTTTCTCGGCGGGCTTTTCCGCGGGCGGCTCCTCGGCCGCGGCGGTCTCCTCCGCCGAGGGAGCCGGCGCGGCCGCGGCCTTGGGCTCCCCCGTCCGGTTGGCCTTGCCCGTGTCGGCCTTGCCCGCCTTCTTGCCGCGGACCGGCCGCTTGACGACGCCGCGCTTGGCGCGCGGCGCAGGCGCCCGCGGCGCGAGCTCGACGACGCGCGGGGCCGCCGTCACCCCGGCGACGAGGGGCTTTCCCGCCGTGCCGGCCATGTCGGCGCTGGGGGCGTGCGCGGACGCCGCGGCGGCGGCCGGCTTCTCGGCGGAGGCCGCGGCGGCCGCGATGGCCTCGACCTTCGTCGCGCCGCCCGGCGGCGCGTCGGCGAGCAGCTTCTCCGAGGGGCTGTCGTCGACGACCGAGATCCAGCGGTGCAGCGAGCGCTGACGGTTCTTCGCGTCGAGCGCGGTGAGCACGCACTCATAGCGGCCGGCGGGCAGGCTTTCGCCGAAGTAGTTCTGCTTGCCGTTCCAGAAAATCTGATGGAACACCGGCCCGCCGCCGACGACGTCCTGAAGCGGGGCCAGCTCCGTCCCGTCCCGCGAGGGCTGAAGGAGTTGGAACTTCCACGAGACGAGCCCGGCGGGCGGATCGGAGACGGAGAACTCGATGATCACGCCCTGCCCGCGCGCGGGCCGAAACGAGGGCGGGTACACGCCGAGCGAGATGGGCGGCCCCAGCTCGTCGCCGACCGCGCTCTCCACGACGAGGCTCAGCGGTTGGTTGTAGACGAAGACGATGACCACGCCCTTGAAGTCGAGCAGGCCCTTGGGGATGTCGACTTGCGTATTAAGCAAGTTGACGCGCACCCGGGGCGGAGCGACGCCGGCGTTGAAGAAGTGAGCCGAGATGCCCATGGTGCGACGCATGTCCATGACCTTCGCGTCGCCGATCGCGGTCCCCTCGGGCAGGATCACGGCCGAGGTGGTGCCGAGCGCGAAGACGAGCTTGGTGAGCGGATCCAGGATCTTCGACGCGCCGTTTTGGAACGCGATGCCCGTCTGGAACAGCAGCGGCGTCGGGATGCCGATCGCCTCGGGATCGCCGTTCTCGCGCATGACCACGCGCACGCCGTCGACGGACTTGACGTCGATGAGGCTCTTCTCCACGGCGCTGCGCAGCCGGGCATGAATCTCCTTGCGCATCAGGGCCTTGTTCGCCGCCGGCATGTCGTCGGCCCGCGCGCGCGGGGCCGCGGCCTTCTTGCGGGAGCTCGAGCGCGCGGAATCGTCGTCGATGCTGTCGAAGCGCGGCGCCGTACGCCCGCGGGCGGCCTCGCCGTCGGCGATCGTCTCGGGCACGACGCGCGCGGCCGCCGCCGGATCGGCGCGTTTGATCGGGCTCGCGACGCCGGGGTTGACGGGCTCGGCGACGGAGACGCCGGCCTGCGGGGCCGGCGCGCCGGCCTTGCCGCCGCTCGCGTTCATGCGGTGCGTGATGAGGTTGATGTATTCGTTCGCCATCGAGCGTTCCGACGGATCGCCCTTCGTCAGAATCTCCATGAACCGGTCCATCGCCTGAATGTCCTCGCCCTGCTCGTAGAATTGCACGGCCACGCGCATAGGACGGCTCAAGCCGGCGCCCCCGCTCCCGCCCTCATCCTCCTGGGCGCGAACGGGGACGGCCGCGAGGCCGCATAAGACGGCGACGACGATGACGATTCTATTCAAGACGCGCAATAACGCTGTGCCGGGCACACTTCTCCCGGACGAACTCAATCATAAGGGACCCGGATTGCTGAATTATTACGCGTTTTTAACCGAACCGACGCAACTTCGGTCAGGGCGTAAGTCCCATCGCGGTGATTCGAGCCTTAATAGCGGCGTTCGCGGGCTCCAAGGCCAGAGCGGCGCGCAGCTGCGCCTCGGCCTCGGCCCTGCGCCCCAAAGCCAGGTAAGCGTTGGCCAGGTTCACGCGCGGCGCCGCGCGCCCGCGATCGGCGGCCACGACGGCCTCGAGCTCCGGCGCGGCCTCGGCCGGACGGGAGTTGGCCAGGAGCAGGCTTCCGTATAAGAAACGCGCCTTGAGAAACGACGGCCGCCGCCGCGTCAGGTCCTGGGCGCGGGCCAAGGCCTTCGGCGACCAGTCCCCCTTCGCGACCTCGGCGTCGAGCGTCTGCAGCGCGGTCAGATCCTCGAGGATCGGCGCGCGCCGGCGTCCGGACTGCGCCGCGACGGCGAGGAGGTTGCGCGCGAGAATCGGCGCCTCGGGGTTGAGCTCCAAGGCGCGGGCGTACGCGGCTTCGGCGTCCGCCCAGCGCTTGTCCATCGTCATCAGGTAGCCGAGATTGTTCCAGTGATTGGGGTTGTCGGGAAAAACCTTCGTCGCCTCGCGCAGAACCTGTTCGGCCGCGCCCTTGTTCTTCGCGGGATCGCGCAAATAATAGGCGCTGAGGCCGTTGATGACTTCGTTCGACAGCGGATTGAGCGCCCACGCGGTCTCGTAGTAGCCGCCGGCCTTTTGGAGCTGTCCGAGCGAGTTGGCGTAGACGGTCGCGAGGTTGAAGTAGATCTCGTCGTAGCCCGCGTTCGCTTTCAGCGCGCCCTCGTACGCCTCGGCCGCCTGGGCGGCCTGCCCCGACCGGGCGTAGGCGTTGCCGAGCTCGTAGATCGCGTTGACCTCGGCTGGGCCCCACGCCCGAGAACGCTCGAGGGCCCGTTGGGCCGCCGGCATATTGGTCTGGCGGATCAGTTTGAAGCCGGCGAAATACCACGCCTCCCTCGACCAGAACCGCACCTGCCACCAGGCGCCGAACAGCGCGGCGGCGACCAGGACGGCGCCTGTCGCCCGTCGCGCGGCGTCTGACGGCGCCCATAAGCGCGTCGCTGAGTCCCTGGCGCCACGGCCCATCGCCGTCCCCGCCAGCCACCAAAACATGAACGCGGGCACCGCGAAATGCAGCGAGACGTTGAGCAGGTTGTCGACGAGAACCGCCGCGACGCCCGCGACGGCCCCGATCCAAATCGGCTCCTCCCCCGCCTTCCCCTGCGCCCACTTGCGCGCGGTGAGAAAGAACGTCGTCCACAGCCACAGGAACGCGCCGAGCCCAAGCAGCCCGGTCTGGGAAAACACCTCGAGAATCTCGTTGTGCGAGTTGTTCGCGTGCGTGCGCATGTGATGATAAAAAGTCGAGGCGTGCAGGAGATTGCCTTGATAGAACGGGTAGAACAGCTCGAAGAGCCCCCCGCCCTTGCCCAACACCGGCGCCTCATGGCCCATCAGCCATGCCGAGGTCCAGATCAGCACGCGCTGATGCCACGGACTGTAGAACCCGTCGCGCTTCGCGATCTCGGCGAACTCGGTCAGTCGTCCGACGAAGGTCGGGGTGTAGCCCGAGGAGATCGAGCTCGACGGCCAGCCCAGCGCGAGCGCCGCCGCCGTCCCGAACAGCAGGCCGACCGCGCGCGGGTCCTCCTTCAGGCGCGCGCGCAGGCGCGGCGACAGGGCCAGGGCCGCGACGCCGACGGCCGCGCCGCCCCAGGACGAGCGCGTGAGCGTCGCGAGCAGCGCCGCCTCCAAAGTCAGGAACAAGATCCCGTACGTCCAGCGCCGCGCGCCGTGCTTCTCGCTCAGGAAGAACGCCAGCACGGAGGGCATGAGTGCGGCGTTGTACGTCGACAGGAAGTTGGGGTTGCCGAACGTCGAGACCGCGCGTCCTCCGTACGGGTTCAGGACGTTGGGCCAGACCAGCTCGTAGTTGAAGTACTGGCACACGCCGTACGCCGAGGCGAGAAAACCCGCCGCGAACGCGAGATGCAGAAAATCGACGAGCCTCCCGCGCCGGCACAACCAGCTCGTCGCGCCCAATCCGAGCGCCCACGCGAACGCGCCGTACGGCTCCCACGCGAGCGCGAAGAAGTCCTCCGCGCGCGCCCCCGTCCGCACGCGCGCCGACGGGAACGCGATCCACAGCAGCCCCCACGCCGCGACGAAGGCGACCCACTGGCCGAGCGGGACGTCCGTGCTCCCGTCGTCCTCGGCCGCGACCGACGCGGCCAGCCAGAACGCGGCCAGGCAGTTCACCGCGAGGAACATCCCGTTGCGCGCGCCTTCGGCGGCGATCGCGGGCCGGAAGAACTCGACGTGCCCGAAGTAGGCGCGCAGCCAGCTCGCGGCCCAGATGACGACGAACAAGGCGAGCGGCCACTCGACGGGCAGGCGCGGCACGCGCACGCCCTCGGCGCGTCCCGTTTCGCGCAGCGCCCACGCCGCGAAGGCCAAGGCGATCGAGATGTTGAGCAGCGCGATCTGGGTGACGTAGGGATTGCGCGTGAGGTTGGTGAAGAACAACAGCGGGCACAGGAAATGCGCCGTGACCAGCAGCCAACGCCGGGCTGTATTCATCGAGGAAAAGACTAGCAAATAGCGGATTTAACCGCTGATCTGCACGAGCTTGAGGCGGGCGCCGGCGCCGCTTTTGATGGTGACTTGAGAGCGCCGGACTTTGAAGCGCTCCGCGACCAGCTCGATGAGCGCCGCGTTCGCCTTGCCGTCGACCGGCGGGGCCTTCACGCGCGCCAGCCAGGTGCCGTCGGGCCGCTCTTCGAGCGCGTCGACGCGGGAGCCGGGTTTCACTTTGACGGAAATGGTTTTCATCTCGGGGCGCTGTTCACATTATCCACAGACAGTCCGTTCTGTGTTGTCGACAACACTAAACCGCCTCCCTGTGGATAACGCGAACACTGTACCGCATCGGGTGACGCAATCAAAAGCGGTCCCCGCCACCCGCAATAGAACGCGCCCGCCCCTTGAGGGGCGGGCGCAATCCCGGGGGGATATGAAAGGATCCCCGGCGACGTAAGGTCCGTGGAACGAAATCTAAGCCGGGGATGGGATTTGAACCCACGACCTGCTGTTTACGAAACAGCTGCTCTACCGCTGAGCTACCCCGGCGACAACTGGATTTTACCCTATTTCCGGCGCGCCCGGAAGCGCCGCGAGTTCAACGCTGAACTTTTGTGGATAAGACGGTCAGTGCAGACCGAGGTACGCCTTCTGCACGGCGGGATCCTTGAGAAGGGTCGCGCTGTCGTCCGACGCGACGATCTCCCCCGTCTCGAGCACGTAGGCGCGGGACGAGGCGCGCAGGGCGCGCTTGGCGTTCTGCTCGACGAGAAAGACCGTGACGCCTTCTTTGTTGATGAGCTCGATGATCTCGAAAATCTTGTCGACAACGACCGGCGCCAGGCCCATCGACGGCTCATCCAACATCAATAATTTCGGCGCGGACATCAACGCGCGGCCCATCGCGAGCATCTGCTGTTCGCCGCCCGACAAGGTCCCGCCGAACTGGCCGCGGCGCTTGCCGAGCACCGGGAAGAGGTGAAAGACGTGGTCGTACTCGCGCGTCAGGTCCTTCTCGCGGCGCGAATAGGCGCCCATTTCGAGATTTTCCATCACGGTCAACCGGGGGAAGATGCGCCGGCCTTCCGGGACCAAGGACAAGCCCATGCGCATGATTTGGTCCGGAGGCAGCCCCGGCAAATCACGCCCCTGGAACTTGACCTTGCCCTTCTCGGGCTGGAGCAGGCCGGCCACGGTTTTCATGATCGTGGTCTTGCCGGCGCCGTTGTTGCCGATGAGGGCGACGATCTCGCCGGCGCGGACTTCCAAAGAAATGCCCTTGAGCGCCTTGATCTTCTTGCCGTAGATCGCGTGCACGCTCTCGAGTTCGAGCATGGCCGGAGGCTTCATGGTCATTACGCCCCCTCCTTGCCAAGATAGGCTTCGATGACCCGCGCGTTGGCGACGACTTCCTTGGGCTTGCCCTCGGCGATCTTCACGCCGTAGTCGAAGACGATGACGCGGTCGGAGATGTCCATGACGACGCGCATCTGGTGCTCGATGAGGAGCACGGTGACGCCGCGGTCGCGGACCTTGCGGACCAAGGTCACCAAATCCTGGGACTCGGTGGGGTTCATGCCGGCGGTGGGCTCGTCGAGAATGAGCAGCTTGGGCTCCGAAGCGAGCGCGCGGGCGATCTCGAGCTTGCGCTGCGCTCCATACGGCAGATTCTTGGCCAGCTCGTTGCCCAAGGACTTGAGGCCGACGAACTCGAGTAGCTCCTTGGCCATGTGCTCGATCTCTTTTTCTTCCTGCTTAAAAGCTTTCGTCCTCAACAAAGGACCGAGGAGGAACTGGGAGGTGCGGCCATGGCGGCCGACCATGACGTTTTCCAAGGACGTCATATTGGCGAACAACCGGATGTTCTGAAACGTACGCGCCACGCCGCGGCAGACGATGTCGTGACAGTGCTTGCCGCGGATTTCCGTCCCGCAGAAGACGCTCTCGCCGCGGGTCCCGGGATAGACGCCGGTGCGCACGTTGAAGAAAGTGGTCTTGCCGGCGCCGTTGGGGCCGATCACCGAGACGATCTCCCCCTCGTTGATGCACAGGTTGACCTGGTCGACGGCCTTCAAGCCGCCGAAGTGCTGGGCGAGATCCTTGACCTCGAGAAGGAACGAGTGCTTTTTCGTCACGACGTCAGCTCCGCCTCGCGCCGCGACGAGGGCAGGATGCCCTGCGGCCGGAACAAGGTGACGAGGACCAGGATCAGCCCGAAGAAGAGGTAGCGGTAGTTGATCCAATCGGCGGACAGCTTCCACTGCATGAGCGGCGGGAAGCCGACGAGGACCAAGGCGCCGACGAGCACGCCCGGAATCGAGCCCATGCCGCCGAGCACGACGATCGACACGACGAGAATCGACTCCCAGAACACGAAGGACTCGGGGGTCACGAACTGCTCCCACTGCGCGAACAGTCCGCCGGCGAGGCCGGCGAAGGCGGCCGAAAGGGTGAAGGCGAGCAGCTTGTACTCGCGCACGGGAATGCCGGAGAGGCGCGCGGCGATCTCGTCCTCGCGGATCGCGATCCAGGCCCGGCCCACGCGCGAGTCCTCCAGGCGGCGCGAGGCGACGCAGGAGACGGCCACGGCGGCCAGGATCATGAGATAGTACTGCACGTTCGGATCGGCCGACAGGAAGCCGAGCGGGCGCCAAGGGGCGAGCTGCATGCCCTTGGGGCCGTTGGTGAGGGAGTCGAGATTGTTGATGGTCAGGCGCGCGATCTCGCCGAAGCCCATGGTGACGACGGCCAGGTAGTCTCCGCGAAGACGGAGGATGGTGAGTCCGAGCAGGGCGCGCACGGCGAGAGTGACGAGCACCGCGAGGACGAGGGCGAGCGCCCCCGGCGCGCCCGCCTTCATCGCGATCGCGGTCGTATAGGCGCCCACCGCGTAGAAAGCGATGAAACCGAGGTCGAACAGGCCGGCGTAGCCGAGCGTGAAATTCAGGCCGAGGCCGAGAAGCATGAACAGACCGATGACGCCGCCCACGCGCACGAGATAGTTGGCCTCGATGGCGCCGGCGACGAACGGGAACGCCGCGGCGAGCGCGAGAAGAACCCAGGGCGTCCACTTGTGATGGAGGAGCTTGTTCATCAGACTTTCTCCGCGAGCTTCTCGCCGAGGATGCCCGAGGGCCGCACGAGCAGGACGATGATGAGAACGGAGAAAGCGATCACGTCGCGCCACTGGGCGCCGTTGGGGATGTAGCCCGAGGCGAGGACCTCGAGGAAGCCCAGAATGAAGCCGCCCAAAACCGCGCCGCGTATGTTGCCGATGCCGCCGAGCACGGCCGCCGTAAAGGCCTTGGCGCCCGGAAGGAACCCGAGGTTGTATTTGATCGAGCCGTAGTTCATCCCGTACAGCACGCCCGCAGCGCCCCCGAGCGCGCCGCCGACGAAGAAGGTCAAAGCGATGATGTAGTCGGGGTTGATACCCATGAGGCCCGCGGTCTGGATGTCGTCGGAGCAGGCGCGCATGGCCTTGCCGAGCTTGGTGTGCTCGACAAAAAAGTGCAATATGGCCATGAGGAGCAAGGCCGCGGCGAGAATGATGATTTGCAGCGTGCTGATCGTGGCGCCCATCACGTTGACCTGATCGATGGCCACAGGCTCCGGAAAGCGCAGGGACTGCGTGCTCACCCAGATGAACACGCCGTTCTGCAAGATGATGGACACGCCGATCGCCGAGATCAGCGGCGCCAGGCGCGAGATGTGGCGCAGCGGCCGGTAGGCGAAGCGCTCGATGACCACGTTGATGATGCCCGCGCCCGCCATGGAGAGCACGAACATCCCGACGAGGCCGATCGGCCCCCCGCCGAAGATCGAGGGCAGGGCCACCGCGAGCCCCAGCGCCATGAAGGAGCCCAGCATGAGCACCTCGCTGTGGGCGAAGTTGATCATGGTGAGGATGCCGTACACCAACGTGTAGCCGAGCGCGATCAGGGAGTAGATCGCGCCGAGCGTCAGGCCGTTGATGAGCTGCTGGATCAGCACGCTTTAGCGGACGGTGTCGAAGGCGCGCTTCTTGGAGACCGCGCGCGTCATGGTGACGATCTTGCTCGTGGTGTCGCCCTTGTCGTCGAAGACCGTCGTGCCGAGGACGCCGTCGTGCTTGGTCTTCTTGAGCTCGGCGATGACCTTCTCGCGGTCCGGGCCGCCGGCGCGTTCCATGGCGGCCATGATGATGTTGGCCGCCTCGTAGCCGAAGTGATCGAAGGGCTTGCGCTCGTCCGAGGGGAAGCGCGCCTTGTAGGCCTCGACGAACTTCGCAGCACTTGGCAGCTCGTCGGCGGGCACGCCGACGATGGAGAGATAGGCGCCGTCGGCGGCGTCGCCGGCCACGTCGAAGAGGCCGAAGGTCATCGAGCCGTCGCCGGAGATGAACGCGAACGGGTCCTTGAGCCCGAGCTCGCGCATCTGCTTAAGCAGGAGGCCGGCCTCGGTGTACAAGCCGCCGAAATAAACGCCTTCGGGCTTGGCTGAGTCGCTCTTAAGCTTGGTGAGCAGGGCCTTGAAGTCCTTGTCGCCGACCGAGATGCCGTCTTCGGAGACGATCTTGCCGCCCTGCGCGAGAAAGCCCTTCTTGAACTCCTCGGCGAGGCCCTGGCCGTAGGGCGACTTGTCGTGGAGCAAAGCCATGCGCTTCTTGCCGAGCTTCTTGGCGGCGAACAGCGCAGCGTAGGAGCCCTGCACGTCGTCGGTGGGCACCACGCGGAACACCATGCGCGGCCCCATCCAATCCTTGGAATTCTGCTGGGCCGTCACTTCCGGATTGGTCGCGGCAGGAGAGACCATCGCGATCGGCGCGCGCGCGTACACCTTCGCGGCCGGCGTCGCGCAGCCGGAGTTGTAGTGGCCGACGACGGCGACGACGCGCGCGTCGGAGACGATCAGATTGGCGACGTTCACGGCCTCCTTCGGGTCGGCGCGGTCGTCGTAGGGCGCGGCGACGAGCTTGAACGGGAAGCGCTTGGCGGCGTTGGCTTCTTCCACGGCCAACTCGACGGCCCGGCGTAGGCCCTGCCCCTCGGTGCCCATGTCGCCGGTCAGCGGGACGGCGACGGCGATCTTCACGACCTTCTCCTTGGGTCCGCACGCGGTAAAAAGAATCGCGAAAGCGGCGAAAGCGGCGAGGACGGCGGCTCGGCGGAAGATCATCAGATGTCTCCTAACTGGTCGATATCGCGCGGACGCCGATTATGCCTCATCGCGGGCGGCTTTGTCCAACCACGCTGATATGGGCCGGGCGGAAGGGATGACCTTCGCCGGGGACGGTCGGGATTGACCCTCCCTGCGCGGCGTGTCCGCGACGAGCGAGAACGCCCTTGTCGCGGCAACGCCGAGCCCGCCGGCGAAGGTCATCCCTTCCGCCCGATCATATCAGGCGCGGGGGACATCGGGCCGCGAGGTTATACTCGCGTGGGAATGATAAGGCCCGGCGGAACCGTCATGCCCTCCGGCGGGCTCGCGCAGCCGCGACCAGAGGCCCGTCAGTCGTCGCGGACTGCGCGCGCAGTGAGGTCAATCCGAACGTCCCCGGAGGGCATGACGGTTCCGCCGGGCCGTCTCAACCCCCGCGTGTGGTATAATCTAGTCGCATGATTAAGAATATGGTGTCAGGCTGGCTCACGATGGGCCGCTCCCGCAAACCCGCCGACCTTCTCGACAGCATCCGCCCCGAAGTCCGCCTCTCTTCCTCTGTTAAGGAAGCCCCTGAGCGCCTGAACGACGCGATCCGGCGCTCCCAGGACGCGATCCTGCGCATGCAGAACCAGGAAGACGGCTACTGGTGCGGGCCGATCTTCGGCGACACCACGATCGACTCCGACACGATCATGATCTTGAACTTCCTCGGCCGCGGGAACTCGGTCAAGATCCGGCGCATCGCCAACCACATCCTCAACAAGCAGAACCCCGACGGCGGGTGGCCCATCTACGACAACGGCCCCTCCGAGATCTCCGCCACCGTCAAGGCGTATTGGGCGCTCAAGTTCGCCGGCCACGCCCCGCACGAGCCGCGCCTGGAGGCCGCGCGCAAGCGCATCAAAGCCCTCGGCGGCATCCACAAGGCCAACTCCTACACCAAGTTCTACCTCGCTTTGTTCGGTCAGTACGACTGGCGCGGCATCCCCGCGATTCCGCCCGAGATCATGCTGTTCCCGAAGTGGTTCTACTTCAACCTCTACGAGATGTCCTCGTGGACGCGCCCGATCGTCGTGCCGCTGTCGATCGTTTGGGCGTTCCAGCCCGAGATCCCGTGCCCTCCGCACGCGACCGTCTCCGAACTTTTCCCCGACTCGCGCCGCAGCATCCCGCTTCGCGACGCGGTTCCGCCCCACCGCTTCATCTCCTGGACCACGTTCTTCCTCATGTGGGACTCATTCCTCAAGGGCATGGAAGGTCGCGGCGGCCACTGGATCCGCGTCTGGGCCCTGCGACTCGCCGAAGACTGGATTCTCGAGCGCCTGCAGGACAGCGACGGCCCCGGCGCCATCTTCCCGCCGATCGTCAACGCGATCATGGCGATGAAGTGCCTCGGCTATCCCGACACCGATCCGCGCCTCGTCTCGCTTCTTCAGGAACTCGACCGTCTTGAGGTTCCCTCGGAGGACTCGACGCGCTACCAGCCCTCGCGCTCCCCCGTATGGGACACCGCGATCACCATGATCGCCTTGGCCGAGTCCGGCCTCGACCGCTCGCACCCCGCGCTCGTGCAGGCCGCGCAGTGGACGATCTCGAAAGAAGTCAAAATCCGCGGCGACTGGGCCGTGACCAACCCCTCAGGCCCGACGGGCGGCTGGCATTTCCAGTTCAACAACGCCTTTTATCCGGACATCGACGACACCGCCATGGTGCTGCTCGCTCTACGGCACGTCCACCTCGAAGAGCCCAATGCCCAAATACGCGAGAAGTCCTTCCTGCGCGGCCTGAACTGGCTCCTCTCCATGCAGTCCGTCACCGGCGGCTTCGCGGCCTTCGACAAAGAGAATACGAAGGCCGTACTCGAGAAGATTCCTTTCGCCGACCACAACGCGATGATCGACCCGCCCACCGCCGACATCACGGCGCGAGTGCTCGAACTGCTCGGCTACTGCGGCTACGATGCCTCGTACTCCGCCGCGGCCAAGGCGATCCGCTTCGTCAAGGCCGAGCAGGAAGCCGACGGCTCCTGGTACGGCCGCTGGTGCGTCAACTACATCTACGGCACCTGGCAGGCCGTGCGCGGCCTCGTCGCCATCGGCGAGAATCCCAACGCCGCGTACATCCAGCGCGCGGCCGCCTGGGTCAAGTCCGTCCAGCTCGCCAACGGCGGCTGGGGAGAGACGTGCGAGACCTACCACGACTCCACGCTCAAGGGCAAGGGCCCGGCCACGCCGACGCAGACGGCCTGGGCGCTCATGACCTTGATGGCCGCGGGCGACTACAAATCCGACGCGGTCAAGCGCGGCATCGAGCATCTCACGTCCACGCAGCGTCCCGACGGCACGTGGGACGAGACGGAATTTACCGGCACGGGCTTCCCCAAGGTGTACTACCTCGAGTACACCATGTACCGCAACAACTTCCCGCTTCAGGCGCTCGGCGTCTATCGCCGCCGTCTCGCTCAGGAGAACTGACCATGGCGATGTCGATGCAAGCCCAGCTGTCCGTCTTCAAATACCTCGTCACTCAAAAGATGAAGGGCGTCGAGAAGTATCCGCTCGTCATGATGCTCGAGCCCCTCTTCGCCTGCAACCTCGAGTGCGCCGGCTGCGGCAAGATCCAGTACCCCACCGACATCCTGCGCAAGCGCCTGACCCCGCAGGAATGCTTCGACTCGGTCGAAGAGTGCGGAGCGCCCATCGTCTCCATCGCCGGCGGCGAGCCCCTCATCCACCCCGAGATCGGCCAGATCGTCGAGGGCTTCATCGCCCGCAAGAAGCCGATCTACCTCTGCACCAACGCCATCCTTCTCGAGAAGAACCTCCACAAGTTCAAGCCGTCCCCTTACCTCATCTTCTCCATCCATCTCGACGGCAAAGAAAAGACGCACGACCGCATGGTCTGCCAGCAGGGCGTGTACAAGACCGCGATCTCCGCGATCAAGAAAGCCAAGGCGCTCGGCTTCTGCGTCATGACCAACTCCACCATCTTCCAGGGCGAGGACGTGCAGGAGTTCCGCGAGTTCTTCGACGAGAACATGGCCATGGGCATCGACGGCATGATGATCTCTCCCGGCTACGCGTACGAGAAGGCGCCCGAGCAGCAGCTGTTCCTCAAACAGGAGCAGAGCAAGGCCTGGTTCGCCGAGGCGCTTAAGGACTGGCGCCAGAAGGGCTGGGCCTTCAATCATTCCCCCTTCTACATGGACTTCCTCGAGGGCAAGCGCACGTACGAATGCACGCCCTGGGGCAATCCCCTGCGCAACGTCTTCGGCTGGCAGCGCCCGTGCTACCTCATGAACGAGGGCGGCTACGCGAAGACCTACGGCGAGCTCCTCGAGACCACCGACTGGTCTCGCTACGGCCACGCCTCGGGCAACCCGAAGTGCCTCAACTGCATGACGCACTGCGGCTTCGAGCCGACCTCGGTCGCGGACTCCTTCTCCTCCATCTCCAAATTCATGGAGATGGTCGCCGACTTCGCCACCATCAAGGCGCCGAAGAAGGTCCAGGCCTCCTACGACCGCAACGGCACCTACGAGGAAGTTCTCGCCAAGGCCGAGCCGAAAGAGACCGCCGGAACCAAGCATTAGAATAGTTATCCCCTGCGCTTCCAACGTTGGAAACGGCGGGGATAACTTCTTCTTAGGGCTGTAGACCATGGATTCAATTTTCCTGACCGGCGGCACTGGTTTCGTCGGCGCGAGCCTAGCGAGACTCCTGCTCAAGCAGGGCCTCAAAGTCAGGGCGCTCGCGCGCAAGGGCTCCGACCGCCAGAACCTCAAGGGCCTCGATGTCGAGATCGTCGAGGGAGGACTGCTCGACAAAGACGCGATCGAGGCCGGGGTCCGGGGCTGTCGTTACGCGTTTCACGTGGCCGCGGACTACCGCATCTGGATCCCCAATCCCGACGACATGTACGCGGTCAACGTCGCGGGCACCGAAGCCGTCTTGAGAGCCGCCGCCAAGGCCGGCGCGGAGCGCATCGTGCACTGCTCCTCGGTCGCGGCCGTGAAAGTCCCCGACGACCACGTGCCCGTCGATGAAACCAACGAGTACCCCACGCTCGACGTCATCGTCGGCCACTACAAAAAATCGAAGTTTCTGGCGGACGTTCTCGCGCGCGATCTCGCCAAAAAAGAGGGCCTGCCCGTCGTCATCGTCAATCCAGCCGCCCCTATCGGACCGTACGACATCAAGCCCACGCCGACGGGCAAGATGGTCGTCGACTTTTTGAACGGCCGGATTCCGTCGTACATCGACACGGGCCTCAACATCGTCCATGTCGAGGACGTCGCCATGGGCCACTGGCTCGCGGCCCAAAAGGGCCGCATCGGCGAGCGCTACATCCTCGGCGGCGAGAACCTCACGCTCAAGCAAGTCCTCGACCTGCTCGCCGAGGTCTCCGGCCTCCCCGGGCCCCGCTTCAAGACGCCTTATGCGGTCGCCCTCGCCTTCGGCGCCGTCGATACGGCCATCGCGGTCCTGCGCGGCACGACCCCGATGGCGCCGCTCGACGCGATCAAGATGGCAAAGCACTACATGTGGTTCCTGTCCGAGAAGGCGAAGAAGGAGCTCGGCTTCGCGCCGCGGCCCGCCCGGGTCGCCCTGAGAGACGCGGTGGAGTGGTACCGCGCCAACGGCTACGCGAAGGCGGCCGCTTCGTTCGGCTGATCTATTGAAATCGATTTTCACTCGCACCGGTGCCAGTGAAAATCAATCTAGGCCGTTTTTGACAAACGGATGGCCTGCGGCTCTCCCCGGGGGGAGTCACTTTCCTTTCGGCTGAATCATCCGCCCGATCATGATCGCGCTCGTCCAGGCGCTCCGGCTCATGGCCGCCGCGGCCGGCTTGTCCGCCTCCCCCAGCGTCCACTTATCCATGATCACGCCGCCGAGCCACGCGGCGAGCACGCCCCCCAGTTGCTTGTCGTCGACGCTCGTCAGGCTCTCGAGCGGCGGAATCTCGTCGAGCCCGATCGAGTCGCGGTCGCGCTTGAGCATGTACGCCGACAAATCCTGGACGGCCGTCAGGCAACGGTGCCGCGCCGACGGCGGGAATGAGCGCGAGACGTCGGCGTGCAGCACCTTGGCCCCGCCCGGCGTCCGCCGCTCCTGCTGGATCAAGACCGAAACGACGGTGGCCGCCTGCAGCGCCGCGTGCCGGTTCTCGATCGGGAACTTCTTCAACTCGGGGAATTTCGTGTCGGCGTACTCGAAGAACTTGACCGCGTAGTTGAACGCGGACGAGGTGATGATTCCGCCGGGCGTGTTTCTCGGGTTACGGTCGCGTTCAGCCATGGTTCCCCTTTATACGATTTTATCGCGCCGAACTCACTCGACGGGCTTGAGCTGCGCCTTGCAATGACGGCACTGTTTGGACTTCGGTTCGACCAGACCTTTGCAGTGCGGACACTCGAGGAGATGCGCCGTCGGAGATTGGGCGGCTGCGTTTCCCCAAAAATTGCGGGACTTGATGAGGGCGGCGCCCAAGAGAAGCGGGACGACGGCGAACGGCAGGGCCGCCCTCTCCTCGACGGCGATCAGGGCGTTGATCGCGCCGTACAGGCAGAGAACGACGCCGATCGCGAGCCTCATGAGCGGTATTTCCAGTGGAGCAGGCCCGCGGCGATCGCGCCGGAGATCCCCGCCGCGACCAAGGCGCTGATCAGATGAAAAGCCCCGATCGCCAGCGCGGCTCCCGCGGCGTACAGCGTCCACGCGACGAACACGCGCCGGCTCGGAGCCATCAACGTCCCCGCCAGCACGACGAACGCCGGCGCGACGAGCGCGCCGATGAGCGTAGAGGATTGGATGACCCAGCCGGTCGTGCAAAAGCCGGACACCAGTTCGCCGCCCGGGCACCAGCCGTTCAAAGCCTCGAAGCCGAACATGCCGATGCACGCGGCCAGGAAAAAACCCGCCCCCGCGGCGGGCAGCACGAAGATCCAGCGCACGATCGTCAGCGACGCGCTCAGCCCGGTTTTGACCTGGTCCGTGATCGGCTTCTCGCTTCTCAATCCTTCCCCGGGTGATCGAAGATCGGCTCTAATTGCTCACGACGTAAAAGTCGACGCGCTCGATCTTCTGAACCTTGTCGTACGCCCCCGGCCCGGAGCAATAGGCCGTTATCGTCGAGTCTTTGACGACGTCCTTGGCGTCCTTGAAAATACTGCGGATCTCGCGGTTCGCAGCGACGCCGAAGCCCAGCGTCGTCGAGTTCACCTGCAAGCCGGACCCCTCGAGAGAAACGAGCTTATCGGAACCGTCCTCCGATACGACTTTGACTTTGAAGGCCCCGAAGTGACAGACGAACGGACGCGAAGCGGCGGGGATGACCTTCGCCAAAGATCTTTGTTCGTGCTCGGCATACGCGCGAACCGCTAACGCGAGCAAGAGCGCTCCAATGAAAAACGTCGCTTTCTTGTTCATCGATTCTCCTAGGGACGGACGGCATGCGGATTATAATCGGGAAACCAATTATACGCCAGGATTAATAAAAGATATTCGCCTCGCTACCTGCCATAATCCCAACTGGTTCGACAGCTAAAGTGCTTCAAAATGTCACGACCTTGTCCGATTCTCTAATGATTTCGTGCAGGTCCTTCATCGTTGAAAGCGGGCAAAGCTCCGTTCCTTCCGAATGCCGAATCTTTAGGCATGTTCCGCACGCAAGAATCTTCCCGCCGTTATCCACGAGCGCCTGCATTTGTTCGGTGACTTTGAATTGATCCGTATTGAGCTTTTCGCATTCAACGCCTTTCGCGAGCAGGAATACTTTCACTCCGTCACCCTGCTTGAGTGAAAAAACCCCCAGGCGGAAGGCATTCCAAACCGTTTCTGAATCCGTTGAGTAGATGATGATTCCAAGTTTCATATTTCGCTTCTCTCTTTGATGGCAGTCAAACGCAGGGGCTGTGCCGCGCGCGCTACAGGAACTCCATAAAGAAAGCGCGCGTCGGCACAAGCGCATGGTTATGCGCAGACAGCATCATTCGTAGCGACCTTACCCCCGTTTGAGGGCCGTTGTTAAGTTGAGTTCTTAACGAACCTGCGTTCCGTGAGCAGTTCCGTCTTTCATCTTATCATTGTGTAGCTGTTCGTACTCCGTTGGCGTCATGTCGTCCAGTGAGCTGTGCGGC
>JACRDP010000023.1 GCA_016212855.1 Elusimicrobiota bacterium | reverse complement strand
GGCCTCCCTCCAGAGCAACACCATGTTCTCAGACAATCTTCCCAACGGCAACAACAACGACAAAAACAAAGGAGAATGGATCCAAAAGCAACGCCAAACCGGCAACGTCACTCAGGCTCATTTACGGATGAGAAAATGCTCCCAAGAACAGCTCCGTTTATGGAAGAAAAGCCGCCCCGCGGCCGTTTAGCGGGGCGGCGGGCGGCGCGTGCCGAACGTTTCGCCGTTCGGAGACCGCCAGTACACTTCCAGCTTGAGCTTGGCCCGGGTGTACACTGCGCTTCCGGCGGGAGTCAACCGCCCTTCCCCGTCGAACAGACGCTTTCCGTCCCAATCGGTGAGCTTGAGCGCCCATTTGGCCCCGGCGCCCTTGGCCTCGAAGTACTCGATAGCGTCCTGGGTCAGAAGGGACAGATACTTGTCGTAGCCTTCTTTCGTCAGCAGGCGCCGGCCCGGCTCCCGGGAGCGCGCCGGGGCCGTCCACGGCCGCGTGCTCCCGAACTTCTTCTTCAGATAGAGCAAGGCGTCGGCTTCGCAGGTCCGGATCTTGCCCAGCAGCTCGGCGTCGAGCGGCGACCAGACGGTCTGGTCCGGGGCGAGCAACCGGCGCGACCACATCTCGTTGAGCACGATCGTCCGGTCCTCGGCGGGCGCGACGGGAGGCGCGATCTCCGCGGGTGCGTGGCCGCCGAGATCCCCCGCTCGGGCCGAGACGGCCAGCAGCAGGATCAGGACGGGCTTCACTTCGCGGCGAGGATGCGGGGCAGGACCACGCCGACCTGGTCCATATACTTGCCCTTGCGGTCCGAGTAGGACGTCTCGCAGAGCTGATCTCCTCCGAAGAAAAGCAGCTGGGCGATGCCCTCATTGGAATAGATCTTCGCGGGCAGGGGCGTGGTGTTCGAGATCTCGATGGTGAGATACCCTTCCCAGCCGGGCTCGAGCGGGGTCACGTTGATGATAATGCCGCAGCGCGCGTAGGTGGACTTGCCGAGGCAGACGGCGAGCACGTCGCGCGGAATCGAAAAGCGTTCGAGCGAACGGGCGAGCGCGAAGGAGTTCGGGGGCACGACGCATTCGGGCGCCTTGATGTCGACGAAGGCCTTCGAATCGAAGTTCTTGGGATCGACGAGCGTACCGTGCACGTTCGTGAAAACTTTATACTCGTCGGCGACGCGCATGTCATAACCGTACGAAGAGAGTCCGAAAGAAATCTTGCCCTTGCCGTCCTGACGCTCGACGAACGGGTCGATCATCTTCTTGGTCTGGGACATCTCGCGGATCCACTTGTCGGATTTGATCATAGGCCGATTATATCTATTTGCCCCCGCGCGCGGGACGGCCGGGCGGAGACCCTTCGGCATTTCTTTTTTCATTTCCCCCTCTAGGGTTTTGCACATCCTTTTGATCAAAACCCTAGAGGGGGAAAATAAATTCCGCCCGGCACATAGTCTCCCCCCCGGCATGGAACTTTTCGGTCACCTCAATCGTATAAAGGCATGATCTATTATCGGGAAGCGTATCGATGGGAGGGCATCCGGGAAGGAATTTGGCCCGACATCGCGCGCCAACTGCCGCCGGTCAAAAGAAAGCCGAAACTGAGGTCGCAACGCAAAGGCGGGCGCCCCCGCAGCGATGATCGCCGCGCGCTCGGAGCGATCCTTTGGCGTCTGCGCTGCGGCGGATCATGGGAAAAATTGCCGCATCGATTCGGCTCGGCCATGACGGCGCGGCGTCGTCTCGCGCTTTGGCTCCGCCGAGATTGCCTTGAGCGCGCTTGGCGCATGTATCTGCTGCAGCTGAACCGTTTCGAACTCAACGAATGGAAGGATGCGCTTGATGCTCGCGCGGTTTCCGGACGCGCCTATTGGAGATTCGGCCTTGAGCAGGTTTGGCGGATGGAGGTCGCGCCGTATCTAGAGCAGCGCCGCAGCGGCGTGGCCTGACGCGCAGGCCGACTCGATCGTCGCCGGAAGGCCGGTGCGGGTCCAGTCGCCGGCAAACGAAAAGCCGGGCATCCCGGTTCCGGGCTCGGGGCGCTTGGCTTCGTCGCCGGGAACGGGCGAGAGCGTGGCGAACGGCTCCTTCACGACCTTGGAGATAAGCACCTTCGCCGAGGCGAATTCGGGAATGCAGGAGGTCAGGTCGCGCTTGGCCACATCGAGAATTTTCTCGGGCGACCAGCCGATCTGCTTGTGCGCGCCGGAGATCACGACGGCCAAGGTCTGACCCGGCTCTTTAATGTTTTGAATCAAGGTTTTGTTGAACACCCAATGCGTTTCGGTGTTCAGCATGCCGAGAAAACGCTCGGACATCACCGGCTTGTCGATCTTGAAGGTCGCGCCGACGATGGGCGCGGGCTTGAGCGTCTCCCAGGGGCCGCGCAGCGACGCGGGCAGAACCAATTTCTTCAGATCCCACGGCGGCAAGGTGGACACGACGTGCCCCGCCTCGAAGCGCGAGTCCATGTCGGTTTTAATCCCGCGCACCCGTCCGCCCTCTTCGATCAAAGACGCGGCCTTCGCATTCGAGATCACTCGGCCGCCGCGCGTCTCGATGAAGTCGCGCGCGGCGTCGGTGTACAGCGCGGACAGCCCGGTCTTGGCCAAAGCGAAGCGCGAGGATTCGCGCCCGGTGAGGAACATCTGGCGCAGAGCCTGGATGAAGCCCGCGGCCGAGGCGATGTCGGGCGAGTCGTTGAGGATGCCGATGGCGGCGGGATCGAAGAAGCGCGTCTGGAAATTGCGCGAGATGCCAAGGCCCGTCAACCACTGGCGGACGGTGAGCGCCTCGACCTCGGGAGGGATCGGGCCGGACTTGAGGGACTTGAGCGCGAGGTCGAAGCCGAGCAAGGCCGTCTTTTCTTTAAGAGACACGCCTTTGAGGCCGAGAAGGCCGGCGGCGAGATGCAGCGGCGCCGGGAGCCAGGACGGGCAGGACAAACGATCGCGCTTGCCGCCGGCCTCGGCGTAATCCACAACAACGTCATGATAAATATCGAGACGATCGTGCGTGCCGATGGCCTTCAGAAATTTTCGGGTCTCCCAGTAGCAGCCCATGAACAGATGCTGACCGTTGTCGACCTCGAGACCGCCTTCTTCGAACGAGTACGCCCTGCCGCCGAGATGGGGCTTTTTGTCGAGGACGAGAACTTTCTTGCCTTTGCCCGCGAGCGCGACGGCGCAGGACAGGCCGGCGAAGCCGCCGCCGAGCACGAGCGCGTCGGCTTTCTCAGCCACGGCAGTACCACCAGGCCTTGAAGGCGAGGATCATCTTGCGCAAGCCCGACAGGCGCGTCTTGCCGAACATCACGCGGAAGCCGGTGCGCTCGATCTCGTCGAGCAGGCCCTCGTAGACGTGGGCCATGACCTCGGCGGGCAGCAGGGCCTTGCGGTCGCGCGGGTCGACGAGGGCGCGGGCCTTCGCGTAGTAGTCCTTCGCGCGCTTGTACTCGACGCGCATCAGAGCGGCGAACTCCGGCCCCTGCTCGCGCCGGGCCAATGCCTCGGCGGACCAGCCGGCGGCGCGGATGTCGGCGAGGGGCAGGTACACGCGGCGAAGCTCGAGGTCGGCGCCGACGTCGCGGATGATGTTGGTGAGCTGGAACGCATAGCCGAATGTCGTCGCGAACTCGTAGATCTTCTCCTTCGGCGTGTGCTTCCAGCCGAAGATATGGACGCACATGATCCCCACGGAGGAGGCCACGCCGCGCATGTAGCTCTCCAGATCCGCCGGGGTCTCGTAGCGCGTGCCCTCGAGATCGAGCGCGCAGCCGCGGATCATCTCGAGAAACGGCTCCTTCGGGATGCCGTACGTCTTGATCGGCTTATACAGGTCGATCGCGAGAGGGTGCTCGGGGGCGCCGTTGAACAGCCGCTCGATTTCCTCGCGCCAGAACTGGAGCTCGCGCAGGGCCTCGTCCTTCGGCTTCGGCTCGTCGACGATATCGTCGATCAGCCGGCAGTACGCGTAGATCCGGGTCAGCGCCTCGCGCTTTTCCTTGGGCAGAAACAGAAAGCCCAGGAAGAAGTTCGACTTCTTCTCCGCGCTCACGTCCCGATGAGGGCGCGCGCCACCAGCGGAATCCATTCCCGCTTTTTGAGGGTCGGACGCGTGCGGATGGTGTCGAAGTCGAGCTTATGGATCAGCTTGAGAATCTGCATGCCGCCGTACCAGGTGAGCCGGATTTCGAGTGACAGCGGCCAATGCAGCAGGGCCGGCAACGGCCGGCCCTGCTCAAAAAGAGCCCGGGTGCGGGACACTTCAAACTTCATCAGGCTCTTGAAGCGCTCGTTGCACACGCCCATGCGCAGGTCGGCCTCGGAGTAGCCGTGGACCTTGAAGTCCTCGTCGGGGATGTAGACCCGGTCCTTCTTGAGGTCCACCGAGACGTCCTGCCAGAAGTTCGCCAGCTGCAGGGCCGTGCAGATCGCGTCGGAGTAGCGGAACAGCTCCTCGTCGCGGTAGCCGTGGATCATGAGGACGATGCGCCCGACGGGATTGGCCGAGCGGCGGCAATAGTCCATGACCTCGTCGAAGGTCGAGTAGCGGCTCTTTTCGGTGTCCTGGAGGAAGGCCGAGAGCAGGTCGTCGAAGGGCTCCTTGGGAAGCTCGAGTTCCCGAAGCGTCTCGCCCAAAGCGAGGAACACGGGGTGCGTCGGCGGACGCTTGCCGGTGTCGGCGAGCATGGAGCGCCACTCGAGCAGGCGCTCGCGGCGCAGACCCTCATACTCCGGCTCGTCGGAGAAGTCGTCGGCGATGCGCGCGAACGCGTACAGCGCCGCCACGTGCTTGCGCAGGCGCTTGGGCAGGAGCAAGGACGCGACCGGGAAATTTTCGTAGTGACGATCGGCCAGGGACTGACAGAAGTTGTACGCGCCCGTCACGTCGCGGGGGTCGCTGAGCTTCGCCTGGTAGTCCCTGAGCGTGTCCGCCATTATTTCTTGCCGATGCCGATGCGCGTGCGGCCGTCCTGGCGCTTGGCGGTGAGGCGCTTGACCGCGGCGTTGGTCCACTCGAACTCAAACTCGCCGCAGCGCACGCGATCGCCTTTCTGGATGCCGGCCTTCTTGAGGGCGCGGTCCACGCCGATGCGCTTGAGCGTGTGCTGGTAGCGGTTGATCGCCTCGGGGAGGCTCACGTCGAGCATGGCCGAGGCGCGCTCGACGAACTTGCCGCGCAGAAGGTAGCTGCCGCCGCCTTGATTTTCGACGGTGAAGCCCTGCTCGACCTTGTGGAAGTTCTGATCGACGGTCTTTTCGGCGAAATGGATGGGGCCGTCGTGCTTGGCGAGCTCAGCGATGATTTTGTCGAAGAGCACCGTGACGCCCTCGCCGGTCGCGGCGGAGATGGCGACGATGTTCTTGTGCTTCTTCCTGAGGGTCTTAAGGACCTCGGCGCTCTCGGGCAGGTCCATCTTGTTGAGCACCAGCAACTTGGGCTTCGCCGCGAGCTTCGGGCTGAACTTCTTCAGCTCCTTTTCGATGGTCTTGATGCCCTTCTCCACGTCTTCGCCCATGTAGCCGGCGGGATCGATGAGATGGATGAGCAGGCGGCAGCGCTCGGTGTGCTTGAGGAACTTGATGCCCAGGCCCTTTCCGTCGGCCGCGCCCTCGATGAGGCCCGGAAGATCGGCCACGACGAAGCTCACGTGCTTGTGGTAGGCCACGCCGAGGTTCGGCGACAAGGTGGTGAAGGGATAGTTCGCGATCTTCGGCCGCGCGCTCGACACGCGCGCCAGGAAGCTCGACTTGCCGGCGTTCGGATAGCCGACCATCCCGACGTCGGCCAGCAGCTTGAGCTCGAGCTCGAGCGTGACCTTCTCGCCGGGGCCGCCCTTTTCGGCCAACCGGGGGGCGTTGTTGAGGCGGGTCTTGAACGACCAGTTGCCGCGGCCGCCGCGGCCGCCCTCGCCCGCGCGCCAGCGCTGGCCGTCCTGGTGGAGATCGGCGACCAGCATGCCGTCGCGATAAATCAAAGTGCCGACGGGAACCTTGATCACTTTCTCGTCGCCGCTCAAGCCGTGCTTATGGGAGCCCTTCCCGTGGCCTCCCCGGCCCGCCTCGACGTGAGGTCGAAAATGCAGGTCCATCAAGGTCGTCAGCCGGGAGACCGCCTCGAACCAGACGTCCCCGCCGCGGCCGCCGTCGCCGCCGTTGGGCCCGCCCCACTCCATGTACTTCTCGTGCTTGAAGGACAGACAGCCGTCCCCGCCGTCGCCGGCTTTCACGAAGACTTTGACTTTGTCGATGAAGTTCATGGGGGGCTCAAAACTCGGGCCAAGACTTAATAGATTCGGGCGCCCGCGGGGCCCGCGGC
>JACRDP010000021.1 GCA_016212855.1 Elusimicrobiota bacterium | reverse complement strand
GGCCTCCCTCCAGAGCAACACCATGTTCTCAGACAATCTTCCCAACGGCAACAACAACGACAAAAACAAAGGAGAATGGATCCAAAAGCAACGCCAAACCGGCAACGTCACTCAGGCTCATTTACGGATGAGAAAATGCTCGCTCGTCGCGCTAGCATTCGCCGTAACGAGACCACAGTCCGGAGACAGTATTATCTCAAGATAAACATGCGCCTTCGACCTTAACGCCGCGATAAGCCGGAGCTGGAGAGAGCCGGAATCAGAGGAGCGTTCGCAACGGCGCGAATGGCGCGAACGGCGCTGTCCGCCGCGCCGGGCAAACCGGCCGACAAGGCCGCCGCGCGCAGGGCCGCCAGTTGCGCCCGATCCTCGAGCAGGGCTGCCGCGGCCGCGCCTCCCCCCTCCACGGCCGCGCCTGCGGCGAGAAGATGGCGCGCGTTCGCCTCCTCCTGCCCCGGCAAAGCGCCCGTCAGGACCATGGGCAGGCCCGAAGCCAGGCTTTCGGCGGCGCTCAGTCCCCCCGGTTTCCCGATATGGACGTCCGCCGCCGCCATCAAGGTCGCGACGAACTCCGGCGGCTGGGGCCCGAACGCGCGCACGCGCTTGCCGCCGTCGAGCAGGCCGCGCAGCCGGTCGTTGGCGCCGCACAGCACGAGCAACCGGGCAAGCGGGCTCGCGGCGAACACCCGCTCCGCTTCGCGTTCCAGATTCCCGAGCCCTTTCGCTCCGCCGGTCATGAGAATGACCGGAGCCCGGGCGGGCAGCGCCAGAATGCGGCGCGCCTCCTCGCGCGACGGCGCCGCGGCGAACGCGGGGTGGACCGGGATGCCGCTCGTCACGACACGGGGCGCGCCGAGCCTCCGCAGCTGCGACGCGGCGTCCTCGGTCGGCGCGAGAATCAGATCGGCGGGCGGGTCGGCCCAGAACGGGTGAACGCCGTAGTCGGTGAGCACGGAGACGACGGGGATATCGAGTTCCCCTCGCCGCCGCGCTTCGGAGAGCACGGCCGCGACCGCGGCCTGCGGGCATACGACCACCGCAGTGCCGGAACGGCGAACGCCCTCGCGCAGACGCCGGGCGCCGCCCAAGGTCAGATAGGCGGAGCGGACCGCGCGGAGCACGGTGCGCGCCCAGGCGCCGTGGTACAACGCTCCGTACAGGCCCGGCGAGGCGCGCAGGAGGCCGTGATAGGCCCGGGCGACGCCCAGGCCGGCGGCGGGGTGATGGTCTCCCGCGATTTCGACCCGGGAAAAAAAGAAGCCGGCCTTTCGGCCGGCTTCCTCGATCGCGAACGCCGCCGCGGAGTGGCCGCTCGGCTCGTAGCCGTAGACGACCAGCCCGCGCGCGTTCAACGGTTTAAAGGTCTTTGGCTTCCTTCAGCTCTTCGTAGCGCTTCGGGTTCTTCGCCTTCAGCTGGTCGACGAGGCCCTTGCGATGCGCGGCCCACTTCTCGGCGTTCGCGCCGGTCTTGCGCTTGACGGAGTCGTAGGACAGGAACTCGTAGATGGCCTTGCCGTCGGCCTTCTGCAGGTTGCAGCCGGGCTTGTTCATCATGCGCTTGACGTAGCGGCTCCAGACCTTGGTCTCGACCTGCCAGACGCTGCCGTCGGCGAACAGCGCTGGGCTGTCCTTCTTCGCCTTGGCGATCCACGCGTCCTGCTTCGCGTCGTCGATCCCGCCTTCGGGCTCGACGAAGCGGCTGTTGAGCGGGCGGGCCGCCGAGTGGCACTGCGCGCAGCCGGCTTTGTTGCTGGTCAGCTTCTTGTAGCCCGCCTGGACGTTGGCCGGGTAGGCCTTGATCACGTCGTCGGGCAAGGTCTCCGGTCCGAAATCGTTCGGGTAGGGGTTGGCGAGCGCCTTCTCCTTCTCGCTCAGCTCGGCGGCGCGAGAGACGGGAACGAGGGCGACGGCGAACAGGGCGAGCACGGCGGCGACGGTCAGCTTGCGGTTCATGAGTATCTCCTTGATCAGAAGCCGGAATCGTCCTTCTTGGCGATGGACAGCAGCCACGCCGCGAGGTCGTCGAGTTCATGCTTCGAGATTTTCCCCTTCCAGGCGGGCATCGTCACCATCGGAAGCGGTCCCTTGGGGTTCCATTTTTTGGCGTCGGCGGCGGGGACGCCGTTCTCGATCTTCGTGATCAGCTCGGCGGCCTTGTAGGTTCCCATCAAGTCGGGCAACGTGGGCTCGGCGCCCTTGTTCATGTTGGCGAACAACTGGGCCTCGGGCATCTTCTCGTCGTACTCTTCCTGGCCGGGCCCCATGGCGTTGATGCGGCGGCGGCCCAGCTTGGCGTCTATGCCGTGGCAGCCCGCGCAGCCGTATTTCTGGAACACGTAGCGGCCGTGAGCGAGCCCGGACAGCGCGGGGTCCTTCGCGGGCGGACCCGGCACGTGATAGCGGTACGGAATCTGCTCTTCCTTCGTCTGGCCGGAGAGATACGCCACAATCGCGTCGGCGTCCTCGCGGCTGAGCTCGGAGCGAAAGTCGGGCATGCCCGACGGCGGGATGGGTTCGGCGTTGAGATGGGCGAACGGGTCGTTCGGCGTGACCTCGGCCGGGTCATTGGTCAAGTGGCCGAGGATCCAGTTTTGGATGTTCCAGTGGCTGTCGTGGTGCTCGTCCGGCAGCTCCTTGCCGTCGATGCGCACGCGCTTGAAGTTGTAGCCGGCGATTCGCTCGAAAGGCTTGTCGGCGATGTCGTCGAGCGCCACCGAAGTCGTGCCTCCGAAGCCGCTGATCATGTGGCAGCCCTGGCAGCCGTGCTGGTTGAAGAGCTTCTTGCCCTTCGCCGCGGTCTCGGCTCCCTTCAGGGTCTCGAAGTTCCCGTGGCACTTCACGCAGGAGCCTTGAATGTGCACGCCCTTGAGCATCGGCTTTTCCCAGTGCTTGACCCAGCCGTGCGCGGCTTCGACGGACGTGGCGAGGCCCTGGCCCGAGTGGCAGCCCGTGCAGCCGAACTTGGTGAACGGATGCGCCTTGACGAGCGCCTCGTCCACCTTCGGGTGGGACTTGTAGGGGTTCTCCTTGAAGCCGTTCTTGAGGGTGGGGTTGGTGTACTCGTCCATGCCCACGTGGCAGGTCACGCAACGGTCGAAGCGGCCGAGATCGCCCACGATGATCTGCTTGATCTCCATAGGCGAATGGCGGACTTTATACGCCGCGGCCTTGAGGTCGGCGGCTTTCTTAGGATCTTTCTCGGACGCGGCCTGCTTGTCGAGGACCTCGCCGGCCATTTCGTAGTACTTCGCCTGATAGGGGCGCCAGGGCGCGAGGAAGTCCTTGGCGAAGGCCCAGATGAAGACCCCCAGGAGCAGCGCGTTCGAGACGATGAAGGCTTTTCGGTAGCTCATTTAGATGTTCATGCTGATCGAGGGAATCGTCAGCACATACTTGATGTTGAAGGCGAGACGAGCGCACATTTTGAGAAGAACGCTCATCGTGCTGATGACCAGGACCATCGTCGTCAGGTAGCGGGCCCAGTCGAGGGTCCGGATGTGACGCTGCGGCAGGACGAAGCCGAAGTAGAAGGAAGCCCCCGTGAAGAACAGCAGGAACGCTCCTTCGATCGGGCCCATCTTGCCCATCGCCATGCCGCCGACCGCGAACAGCGCGATCACGCCGAGGAAGGCGCCCATGGTCTTGAGGCCGTCGAGCTCCTTCTGGATCAGCTTCGGCAGGAGCAGCCACGCGGCCGACGCCGCGCCGATGAGCGGAATGCCCAGGAACATCGAGAACTTGCCGACTCCGGTCGGGCCGAAGACGCTCCAAGTGGGCGGCGGGGCCGCCTTCAGCATGTACCAGGACTCCCATGGCCAGTACCACGCGTAGTTCGGGCCGCGCAGGGCGTAGCCGATGTAGATCAAGGCGAACCACATCACGACGCCGAGCATGAACAAGGTGTTCGCGAAGGGGCGTTCTTTCCAGGCGTAGTAGCCGATACCCTTGGGATTCGTGTCGATATAAGGGATCGCGATGAGGCCGACGATGATCAGGCCGGGCATCACGACGCCGGCGATCCACGGGTCGAAGTACACGAGCAACTCCTGCAGGCCGACGAAGTACCACGGGGCCTTCGAAGGGTTGGTCGTGACGTTCGGGTTGGCGATCGCCTCGAGCGGGGCGTTCTGGAGGATGGACCAGACCATGATGAAGACGGTGGTCATCGCCGCGCCGAAGTACTCCTTCTTGACCAGGTGCGGCCACACGTCGATCTTCTCCTCGTTCGCCTGGTAGGGCGCGGCCGAGAAGCTGTCCTTGCGGATGCGCCAGAAGTGCAGGATCAGCAGAATGCCGACCACAAGAGGAACCGCGACGCAGTGCATGACGTAGAAGCGCAGGAGCGTGTTCTCCCCGACCATCGTCCCGCCGAGCAAGGTGAAGCGCACGTCGTTGTTGATGCGCATGCCCACGAGCGCGCCGAGCGGGCCCTCGTTGCCGAGCACGGGCGTGGCACCGGCCATGTTCGTGCCGACGGTGACGGCCCAGATCGCCAGCTGGTCCCACGGAAGCAGGTAGCCGGTGAACGAGAGGAACAGGGTCAAGGTCAGGAGCAGGACGCCGATGCCCCAGTTGAACTCGCGCGGCTTTTTATAGGCGCCGGTCAGGAACACGCGCACCATGTGCGCGATGACGGAGACGACCATCGCCTGCGCGGCCCAGCGGTGGGCGTTGCGCAGGAACATGCCGAGCGTCACGGCGAACTCGAGGTCCTTGATGTCGCGGTAGGCGAGGCCGATCGTCGGGCGGTAGTAGAACATCAGCACGACGCCGGTGATCGTCAAGAGCAGGTAGAGCGCGAAGGAGATTCCGCCCATGCCCCACGTGTACGCCCATTCGAGGGCGCGCGGGCGCGCTTTGACCGGATGCAGGTGCAGCCAGACGTTGCCGATGATGTGGCCGGCGCGGTCGCGGGGCGTGTCCTTCCAGACGCCGCCGCGGAAGACGGAGCGCCAGAGCTGGGAGTCGATGATCTCTTTCTTGATCGTCTCGAGGTCTAAAGTGGGCATTTTTAATATTCCTTAGGCCGGAGAGTAATTCGCGAAGAAGGGCGCGTTCTCGCGCTTGCCGGGCTTATTCTCGAGGATGGCTTTGTCGACGATCAGGTCGCCGGTCGGCGCCAGCTCGACTTTCGCGCGCCACAAGGGCATGGGCGCGGGGCCGGCGATCACGTCGCCGCCCAAGGTGTAGTTGGAGCCGTGGCACGGGCACTTGAAGCGGTTCTGGTCGCCCCACCAGTTCGGCGTGCAGCCGAGGTGGGTGCAGCGCGCCCACATCGCGTAGAAGCCGGTCGGCGTGCGCACGATCCAGACGCGCTGCTCGTTGAGCCACTTCGTGTCGACGCCGAGGTCGTAGCTCGAGGCTTTGCCCGCGTTGAACTTCTGCGAGGGCTCGTAGATCACGTTCGGGAACATGAAGCGCGCGCTCGCGGCCGCGGTGGCGGCGCCGAACGCGGCGAGCATCGCCCAGCCGGCCCAGAGGAAGTCGCCGCGGGACATGTCGGGCTTTACGGCGGGCTTCGGCGCGGCGGCGGGCGCAACGGCGGCCGGGACCTTGGCGGGCTCGGGCGCGGGATTCGGAGTGGCTTCGCTCATGTTTTTTCGTTCTTACCTATATTAGTTTCAGCGAAAGACGGCACCAAGCGTCACAAAATAACAATTAGCGCGCGGGAGTGTCAAACCGAGCCTGTTCCGCACGTCGGAGGACCCAGGAGTCGAATCCCTCATGCGGCATCAGCGTTTTCCCGTCCCACGCGTACTTCAGCCCGGCCAAGTCTTTCTCGATCTTCTTCTCGATGCCGCCGCGCGAGATCAGCACGGGGACCACGATCGCCCGGCCTTCGGCGAAAGCGACGGACTTGCGCAGGCGGGAGACGGCCGCGGCTCGGACCGCGGGAGGCGAGTCGTCGCGAAGCATCGCGGCGCCTGCGGCGCGGAAGCCTCCCCGCTCGCGCACGCGTCCGGCGAGGCGATCGAGCGCTTTCTGCCACGCGTCCACCGCCGCATCATCGTACGGGCCGTGCGCGACGAGAAGGACCGTCTCCTTCGCGGCGTCCTTCGACAACGCCTTCGCGCGCTCGAGCAGTATCTGCGCGACGAGCTCGTCGTCGTCGAGCGCCGTCGACATCGCGAGCGGCGCCTTCGCCTTCACGCGCTCGAGAGAGAACGTCATCGAATGTCCGCCGTGGGCGCCATGGTGAGCGTGAGCGCCCGCCATGCTCTCGTACGCGGCCTTAAGCGTCTCGGACGGCTTGTCCGCCAAGCCGAGCGCGTAGCGGGTCTGATCGAGAACTTCCGAACGCGTCTGCACGAACAGGGGCACGGCCACGATCTTCGTGACGCCGCGTTTTTCCAGGCGGTCGACGGCGGCTTGGAGGGAGGCGAGGTCGGACATGCCGAGAGAGGTCTCGACCGGGACCTTCGCGTCGACGCGGGCCCGGAGCTTCTCGACCTCGGCGTTCCACGACGGGTCGCCTCCGTGCGCGAGCAGCAGAATGCCGAGCGCCGCGGACTTCACGCCGCCTCGGAATGCTTCAGGCTGAGCTCTTTGCCCGTGGACAGCGAGCGCGCCCACGCGCCGAACTCGGAGGTCTTGGCCTCCACGACGCGGCGCGCGGCGGCGACGGCCTCGGCGCGCGAGGCCATGTTCTTGGCGACGATCGCCTCGAGGTCCTCGAGCCGGTACAGATACACGCCGTCGATGGCGTGCACCGATTCCTCGATGTCGCGCGGCATCGCGATGTCGATCAGGAACAACGAGCGCCCCCCGCGCCTTCGGACGGCCGACTCGACCAAATCGCGCGTGAGCACGGCCGAAGGGGCGCCCGTCGAGGCGATGACGACGTCGGCCCGCTCGAGCTCGGCGGGGAAGTCCTCCCAGCGCACGGCCTCGCCCTGGTAGCGCGCGGCGAGCTGGTAGGCCCGCTCCCAGGTGCGGTTGGCGACCGCGAGGCGGCTCGCGCCGCGGGCGGCGAGATGCTTGGCCGCGAGCTCGGCCATGGCGCCCGCGCCGAGGATCAGCGCGGACTTGCCGTCGAGCCGGCCGAAGATCGTCTCGGCGAGCTGGACGGCGACGGAGGGCACCGACGAGCAGCCCTCGCCCACCGCCGTCTCGGTGCGGACCTTCTTGCCCACGTACAGCGCGCGCTGAAAGAGAACGTTGAGTCTCTTGCCCGTCATGCCGAGGGCCTTGGCGGCTTCATATCCGGTCTTCACCTGTCCGAGGATCTCGCTCTCGCCCACGACGAGGGAGTCGAGGCCGGAGGCGACCGAGAACAGATGGCCGACCGCGTTTTCGTCCTCGCGCTGCTCGGCGTGCTCCGCGAGCGGCGCCCCGGCGAGCTCCTCGAGGGCGCCCAGCACCGAGTCCCTGCGGGCCGCGACCGTATAGAGCTCGAAGCGGTTGCAGGTCGACAGCGCGGCGGCCTCGGCGACGCCGCGCGCCTTGAGCTCGGCGAGCACGCGTTCGACGGGCACGGCCGCGAGCGCCTCGCGCGCGGCCGAGGAGCGGGCCCGGTGGCTCCAGCTCAGGGAGAGCAGCTTCATTTCCCCCCCATGAACCCGTGGCGGCCGGAGGACAGCTCCGCGCCGAAGAAGGTGACGAGCAGGCAGGCGAAGCCCGCCATGGAGACGTAGACCGGCGTACGGCCGCGCTGACCGGAGCCGTAACGCAGCCAGAGGAACTCGCCGTAGAACGCGGCCGTGATCAGCGCCATCGTCTCCTTCGGGTCCCAGGACCACGGCCGGCCCCAGATCTCATGCGCCCACACCGCGCCCATGCCCAAGCCGATCAGCAGGAGTGGAAGCGTGAAGGCGATGATCCGGCCGTTGAGGGAGTCGAGCGCGTCGAGCGAGGGCAGGCGGTAGCACAGCTCGCTGGGCTTGCGCGATTTGAGCTGGCGCTCCTGGATGAGCAAAGCGAGGCAGACGCCGAACGCGTTGGCGAAGGCCGCATAGGCGGTCATCAAGATCATCGGATGAATGTTGAGCCAGTAGCTGCGCAGCTGCGGCGCGAGCGGACCGACCGACGGGTCGGCTTTCATCACGGCCAGGCCCAGGCTGCCCGCGACGAAGGGCAGTATGAAGGCGCCCAAGATGCCCAATTTTTTTCGCGCCTCGATGACGAAGAACGCGAAGGCCAGCGCCAGCGCCATGTAGGACAGAGCGCCGAAGAAGGAGTTGACGGGCATGAACCAGCGGTTCTCAGGGTAAGCCCAGAACGCGGCGAGCCGGGCGGCGAAGGCGGCCAAATGCAGGACCAGGCCCGTGCCGAGCATAGTCAGCATCGCTTTGCGCGCGCCTTCCGCCTTGTTCAGCAGATAGCCGAAGGCGGCCGCGCAGGCCGCGGCATAAAGGAACAAGGCGCCCCAGGACAGGACGGTCTGCATCATGCGCGGCTATTCTAGCATTAGACGGCGCGCGCTCGATTGAGCGCGCTCAAGTCAGTCGCCGGACCAGGGGTTGAAGCTTCCGCCCTTGACCGGGGCGTCGGCGCACAGTTTTTCGAACAGGGCGATCTGGGCCTTCGTGGCGCCGCGCTGCTTGAGGCGCTCCAGCGCGGGGTAATACACCGAGTTGTACTCGGTCGAAGACCACGGGCGGCCTTTGTAGGAAATCACGCCGGCGGCGGCGGAGCGGATCTCGTCATCGGTCACCTTCGCCTTCTTGGCGCGGCGCAAAGTGCCGGCCAGAGCGCCCAGACCCAGGACGCCTCCCATGCCGCGGAACACGTCGTCGATCGACGGGATCGGGCCGTTGTAGCCGCCGGGAATTCCGGTCGGCGTCGCGGCCGGCGCGTGCGAGCCCGCCCAGTACAGGGCGCCGTAGACGGCGGCGACCAAGGCGGCGCCGATCAGCCACGCGAGGAAGCCGGCGGCCGCGCTCGTCCGGGGAACGGCCGGCGCGCGGCGGACTTCGCCGGTGCGCGCGTTGACGGACGCGAGTTCGTCCGCGTCGTTCTGCAGGGAGTACCACAGGTCCTTGTCGCCGCTGGCCGGCTCGGAGCGGGGCAGGAGGCTGACGCGGGTCACGCCGTCCACGCCCTTGAGCGCGGCTTCCGGCGTCACCTTGACGGCCCTGTTGAAGAGATTCGCGGCCACGCCTTCCTTCAAGCGTTCCGCGGAGACCGTTCCCTTGAGCTGCGGCTCGAAGGCGTCCATCATCGTCTCGGTGATCATGGTGCGCCGCGCCGGGACCATGTACTCGATGCCGCCCTTGTCGCCGCCCCAGCCGAAGAAAAAGCGCCACTCGTCGCCGACCCAGGCTCCATTGAAGAAGCGGGTCTCGTGCACGGCGGAGAGAAGCTTGACGTCGGCGCCCGCGGGCGCCTTGGGCGTGATCTGCTCGAGCGCCAACGCGTACAGCTCGTTGGGCGCGACGGCGGTGGTCATGCCCGCCGGCTTCGCGGGGGCTTTCTGCACGGCCTCCATGCGGACTTCGCCGGTGCGGCCGTTGACCGCGCCGATGTTGCCCTTGTTGTCGTAGAAGCGGTACCACGCGTCCTGATCGTTGGAGACGGGCTCCGCGCGCACGGTCAGCGAGACGCCCACGTTCGAGCCGAAGGACGGCTCGGTCCGGCGCACCGCGTCGAGCGCCGAGTCCGGGGTCAGCGTCACGCCGCGCTTCATCAGATAGCCCGTCATCGGGAACGCCACGACGCCCGGCTCCATGGGCGCGTTCGCGTAGACGCGGGTCCGGATATCCGGCGAGCCGCCGAGGAAGTTCGAGAAGTCCACGTCGATGAGGTCGGTCCCGCCCTTCGCGTTCGTCAGGGCGAAGGTATAATGCCACTGCGCGCCGTCGCTCACGGGCATCGAGGCGGTCGCCTTCACGAAGCGGATGTCCTCGGCCTTGAAGCCGCGCTCGACGGCGATTTCACCGGCCTTCTTGAGGGCGGCGCCATACGTCTCATTCGGATCGGAGAGCAGGTTCGGGCGGAACATCATCCCGACCATGCCGACCGTCGTCGCGCCGAGGAAGAAGCCCGCGTCGCGGCCGAACGGGCCGCTGGTCCACTCGCGGATCGCGCGCTCGCCCATCGACACGATGTCGCCCACCGCGGTGGCCAGCACGTAGTAGCTGACCGCGGCCACGCCGACGACCAAGGCGAAAACACCGAGCTGAAGATAGGTCCCCGTCTTCGACCCCGAGTCCGGGCCGATACGCCGCGCCCTAGAAGCGACCGACTCGAGCACCTGCTGCGTGACCTCAGGCCCGTGTCCGGCCAGCGCCCAGCCGTTGGCCACGCGCGGATCCATCGCCGCGCCCACGCCGAGTGCCAGAACGCCGGGCAGGAGCTTGGTCATGTTCTTGTCGGTCTCGTTGCCGGTCTTGGCCTGCGGGCGGCCGGACAGACGCTCACCCAGGCGCGTCATCCAGGAGGCCTTCTTCGCCTCGCGCGGAATGAACATCGCGTCGCCGATGACGAGCGCGTCCTTCGCTTCGATCTTGAGGGCCTTCGCGATGTACTCCGCGGCGTCGGCCTTGGTGATGATGGAGAACGTCGCGTAGGGCGGGTTCTCCGGGCTCTTCGCGAAGCGGGGCTGGACCTCGACCTCGAAGCCGCGCTTGGCGAGCTCTTCGTTGAGGATGACGGCCGCGCCTTTGACGGCCTCGTTCGACGAGCCCGGCTTGAGCATGATCGCGTAGCCGTAGGTGTTGAAGGACTCGGCGGGGTTCTTCCCGTCGCCGACGTGCTGCTCGGCGCCGGCCTCGGCCAGGCGGGCCTTGGTCGCGGCGGCGGCCTCCTTGATCAAGGCGTTCTGCGCGTCGGTCAGGCCCGCGGCCTCGTGGACCTTCTGCGGGACGCCGTCGTGGTCGTAACGATAAACCTTGCCGCCGGAATTGGCGGCGACGTACATGCCCTCGCGCTCCGTGGCCGGGATGGACTCGAGCGACTCGAACACGGTGAGCTGGGTGCCGCGCTTGGTGTCGCTGCGGTCGCTGATCACGGCGAAGTGCTTGCCGGCCCGGCGTATCGCGGCGACGGCCACGACCTTTTGGAAAGGGAGTACTTCATTGTAGCCTGCAAGAGTGTCGTCGAAATCGGAGAGGACGAGGGACTTGTCGGCGGCGGAGGCGATGATCTTCGCCGTCAGCTTCGCTCCGGCCTGCGGCAAGGTGAACACCGCGCCGGTCAGGACCGCGATGGTCGTCAGGGCCAGGCGATGGAAGCTATAGGAGGAAGCGGACGCGATGGTCTTGTGCGGGGCCGGGGCGGCGGCGGGCGGGGCGTCGCCCTTCGGGGCCTCGGGCGCGGACGGAGCGGACAGGTTCGGGGCCAGGGCGGACGGCGCGGCGGCGACGACCTCGGACAGATCTCCGGAGGCTTTCGCCGGGATCGCTCCGGTCAGCACGTTTTCCAGGTCGCGTCCGGCGGCGGACGCGGCCGACAGAGTCGCGTTCGGCTGGGCGAGCGCGGCGAGCGCGGGAACGGCGGCGGCGGTCTTCGCCGTGATCGCGGCCGCGGGCGTGACCGCCGCGGGCGCGGCGATCGCGGGCGCGGTCAGCGCGAGCGACGGAGCCAACGAGGGCATGACGGGGGTCAGGACCGCGGCGGGCGCGACGGAAACGCCCGTGATGATCTGCGGCGCCGGCGTGACGGCGGGCGCGGCGCGCCCGGTGAGCGTCTGGGCGGCGGCGTTCTGCGCGTCGAAGCCGACGGAGGCGGCGACGAGGGCGTACGACAGGACGAGCGAGACGAAGCGGCTGAGGCGTCGGGCCATCTTAGGTTTTCTCCCTGCGAGTGGTTCGGCGTCGGCTCATAGTGTAGCGCGACTGACGCCTTCTCGGCCTGGGCCGAACGGGCGAAAATTCGACGGCATGCGGTCTAGGCCCAAAACGCCCTTTTGTTGGGCCCGGTCAACTTTTCATCTGGGCCTTTGGGCCCAGATGACTCTAGGTCTATTGGCCCTGAAACGGGCCTAAGGACCCGGATACTATTAGGTCCATGAGACCCCCCTCTCCCGCTCTCGCCGCCGTTCTCTCTCTCCTCGCCGTGTCCGCCCGGGCTCAGGTCTGCCCGCTCGACGCCGGCGACGTGATCCACAAAATCGTCGCCTGCAAGCCGGACGTGAGCACGGCGGAGTGCCGCAAGCTCGCCCAGAGCGTGGGCTGCTCGGTGGTGCGCGAGCTCCCCTCGATCAACGCGATCGTCATCGAACTGCCGGCTTTCCGCGGCGATAAGGCCGAGGCCAAGCTCAAGGCTTCGACCCTCGTCAATCTCGTCGAGACCGACCGCAAGCGCAACTGGCTCACCGCGGTGACCGTTCCCGCCCCGGTCCCGCAGTTCGACCTCGGAGAGGGCGCCCGCGACATCCTGCGCCGCATCGGCGGCCTCAAGCCCGTCGCCGTGGCCGATCCCGAGCAGCCCTGGGGCATCGCGCGGGTCAACGCCGCCGGCGCCTGGCCCTCGACCCAGGGCCAGGGCGCGGTCGTCGCCGTCATCGACACCGGCATCGACAAGTCCCACCCCGATCTCGCCGGCGTCGTCATCGGCGGCTTCAACGCGCTCGATCCCAACAAGCCCGACGCCTGGGCCGACGACCAGGGCCACGGCTCGCACGTCGCCGGCACCATCGCCGGACGCCGCGACGGCAAGGGCGTGGTCGGCGTCGCACCCCTCGTCAAGCTCTACGCGGTCAAGGTCCTCGACGCCGACGGCAACGGCGGCTTCTCCGACGTGATCGCCGGCATCGAGTGGGCCGCGTCGCACGGCATCAAGGTCGCCAACATGAGCCTCGGCGCCGACGAAGGCAGCGAGGCGCTCAAGCGCGCGGTCACCGCCGCCGCCAAAAACGGCCTGACCATCGTCGCCGCCGCCGGCAACTCCGGCAGCGCTGTGGGGTTCCCTGCTTCATACCCCGAGACGATCGCGGTGGCCGCCTCCGACAACAAGGACGCCGTCGCCGAGTTTTCGAGCCGCGGCCCCGAGGTGGACTTCATCGCGCCGGGCGTCGGCGTGAAATCCGTCCAAATGGGCGGCGGCTACGTCGAACTCTCCGGAACCTCGATGGCCACGCCCCACGTCGCCGGCCTCGCCGCGCTTGCGGTCGCTCGCGGCGCGCGCACTCCTTCCGCGGTCCGCGCGGCGCTCAACGCCGCGGCGACGCCGTTGCCGCGCCTGACGAGCGCCCTGCAGGGCCGCGGCATGATCGACGCGGCCAAGCTCGTCCGCTAGGATTTGACGGGCGCCGGTCCGCGCGGCCTTACCCCAGGTTCGCGCGGGAAACCGGCGCTCGTCCTCATTTGAGCGGGCCGTAGGTCCCGCGCGGTCGCGGGTCCTTTACTTTCAACGCTAGGACCGAAGGGCGCAGGCGCAGCTTTCGAGCTTCCCTTATAATGGGTTTGTGCGACGCCTTCTTCCGTGCGCCCTCGTCCTACTGTCCGCCGTGGCACGCGCGGGCGTCGTGTCTCCCATCGTCGCGCTCGGCCCTCGTCTGCCGCTCTCACTGCTCGCTACGCCGCAGGGTCAATGGAGCGGCGCGGTCGACCCCGCGCTGTCGAGCCTCGGCGCGCGGATGCCGGAGACGAGTTTGGCGCCCGTTCTACGAGCTCTCGAGTCCAAGGGCTTCACGCCGGAACTCTATCGCGCGTTACCCCAGGCCGCGCGCGCCGTCGCGGTCGCCGAGGCCGTGAGCGCGCTCAAGGTCGAGGCCATGATCGAGACGGAGAAGGTCCTCGCCGACGCGCATAAGGCCGACCCGTCGTCGCCGGACTACGCCGTGTTCGCGGCGCGGCTGGGCTGGCTCGCGGGCCCCGCGGCCGCGTTCGCGCCCGCGGAGCGCCGCGAGGAGATCGTCGCCGCCTGGGAGCGCGCCGCCGTCAAGCTCGCAGCGGGAAAGCGCCTGGAGCTGACGTCCTACCTCACCGCCGCTAAACGTGCCTGGCTCAAGCCCGGCGAGCTCGCCTACACACCCGTCGAGGCGATGGCCGCCCAGCTCCCCAACCCGCCCTCGCGCCTGATGACGCCCGGCACCGACCGCCTGCGCGCCGCGGCGATGAAGAATAAAGAGGTCCCCCTTCCGCCGGTTCCGACGGGCCCGGCCTTCCGCGCCAAGGTCGGCTGGCTGAAGGCCAGGTTCCTGGTGAAGGCCGCCGTCGCCAAGATCCTGTTCCGGCCCGCTCTCAATGCCTTCCGCTCGACCATGACGCATGCCGGCGAATTGTGGCGCAAGTACATGAGCGGGCAGCCGCAGAGTAAGCACGACTGGCGCTGGTCCGTTCTCGAAGGACTCCACAAAGAGGGCGACTTCCGCGGCTCCTTCGGCCACGCCGTGTACGACGGCAGCCCCGAGATCGTCTCGCCCGTCATCTTCCCGGAGCCGAACCTCGAGAAGATCCGCGTCTCGAAGCACCGCCTCGGCGACGTCGAGCTCTCGCCCATGGCGGGCATCTCCGGCATGAGCTTCCCGCAGCTCTCGGCGCAGTCGCACCTGTCCCTGATCTACATCCATCTCAAGATGGCGAAGGACCAGGGCATCCGCAATCTCTACAACACCGGCGAGGGCGGGCCCGGCTTCGCGCTCGCGATGCTGGAAGGCGACGCGGATAAGGCCAAGCGCGAGCTCATCGCCTGGAACATCGCCAACAACGGAATGAAGGAAGGCGGCAAGGCCGAGGCCGAACTCGTCATGCTCGTCGACACGTTATTCTCAAAGCGAAATAAGTTGTTTGCCGAGTTCTCTCCTGAAGATTTGGCCCGGGCACAAGTCGTCGCGCAGTACGGCTCCGCTCTTAACGGCATCCGCGGCGCCGACCTGCGCGTCGACTTCGACAAGCTCCGCCGCACCGCCGAGTCCCCCTTCGTCGCGATGACCCAGTTCAAGCTCAAGCAGGCGGCCAAGCGCGGCGCGAAGGTCGATCCGAAAAAGGTCGACGACATCGTCGCCGCTTTGCGCGAGATTCCGCGCGACAAGCCCTTCAAGTCGCCCGAGATCGTGCCCGACCTCGACAGCTACGAGTCCATCGCCGCTTTGGTCAAGGCGGCCCGCGTGGTGACGAAGAAGCCGGTCTCGCTTAAGTTCGGCGTCGGCGACGCGAAGGACCTCCTCGACTTCCTCACCTTCCTCAAGGGCGCCGAGGCGCTCCCCGATCACATCCAGCTCGACGGGCGCGGCGACGACTTCTCCCCCGGCTCCGGCAACGCCCCGCCCGGCGCGAACACCTCCTTGCCCGGCAACGAGGCGATCATCGTCGCCGACGCGGTGATGAAGAAGCTCGGAATTCGCGAGCGGATATTTCTGGAAGCGACCGGCGACCTGATGCTGCCGACCGAGGGCATCGAGAAGCTCGCGCTCGGCGCCGACGGCATCTCCGGCGCGCGCTGCTGGATGGGCATGGGCCTGGGCTGCGCGAAGGTGAAGGCCTGCGCCAACGGCAACTGCCCTTATGGGATCGCGTCGAAATCCAATTCTCTCGTCGGCCTCGGGCTCGACCCCGAGACGATCGGCCCCAAGGGCGCCGCGGCCGCGGCGAACTGGCACAAAGCCTACGTCCAGCAGCTGGCGGAGGCGGGACTCGAGGACTGGCGCGACGCGCGCGGTCAGCTCGGACTGGGCACGGGCTCGGGGCGCATCCACGTCAAGGACGGCCCCAAGACCGTCCCGCTCGACCGCTTCTTCTCGCCCGACTACGTCGCCGACCTGCTGCGCGGAGCGCTCACGCGCGCGGAAGTGGACCGGCTGGTCTTCGGCCGTCCCTAGAGCAGCTTCCCGCGCACGAACAGCATGATCGAGGCCGGCGCAACGCCACGACAGTCCCCGCGCCCCGCTGCGAGCGGCGCCATTTCGCGTAGTCGTAGCGGCAGCCGAGCGAGATTTTGCCGACGGCGAACGTCGCGGGCGCGGCGATCAGGCGGCGAGAAGGTGCGCTAGTCTCATATCGGCCCGTCACTATAGTAAACGAGAAAATATGTAGAATTCCCGGCGTGAGAAAACTCAAGACCTCCGAGCTGATCTCCATCGCCGCGGTCGCCTTGTTCGGCCTGATCGGGCTGCGCTCCCTGCAGGCCGTCCGCGCCAAGCGCGACGCCGACTGCCGCGCGCTCGCCAAGGCTCTCGACAAGACCATCCGCGAAAAAACCCCCCGCGTCTTCGAGGGAATCCTCGGCCACCGCTGGAACCGCGAGACGAAGCGCTGCCTGGCCTCGCTCGAGTACCACTACAAGCCCTGCGACGCCAAGGAGCGCACGAAAAATCCCGAGGCCTGCGACGGCCCCGACGCCGACGTCGCGATCTACGCGTTCCTCGACGGCGGCGCCCGCCCCCTGCTGATCTGCGAACGGACCTACGCCACCGGCGCCGCCTACTGCTCGCAATCCGTCTACGGCATCGACGGGACCTTGCTGACCACCCAGGAAATCCCCCCGGACCAGTTTCCCGCCGTGAAGGCCGGACTGCTCGGCGTAAAACCTTAAAGCCTGGCACCGTCGGGTTGACGCCGGTCAATGACGCCCTCCGCGCCCCGTTTGGTAGAATAAGACAATGGATCAGAAAAATACACTCGATTTTCACGGTTCCGGACTCTGGGCCGTCATCCTCGGAGGCTCGTCCGGCTTCGGCCTGGCGACAGCTAAAAGACTGGCACGAGCCGGCTTCAATATCCTGATCGGCCACAAGGACAAAGAGGGCACCGTCGACACGGTGATCAAGCCCCACTTCGACGAGATCCGCGCGACGGGCGTCAAGCTGATCACTCATAACCTGAACCTGTTCGACGAAGACGGCAGAGGAGAACTCTTCGAGAGCATCCAGACGAACTGCGGCCAGGGCAAGGTCCACCTGTTCATGCAGTCCATCGCGGCCGGCTCCTGCCGCCTCATGATCGAGGACAAGACCCCCGACTTCCGCGGCAAAGCGATCAAGGGCCTCGCCGACGCCCTCGGGATTCCCGCCGAGAAGGTGAAAGCCGCGGTCAATACCGCCTTCCACGACAAGGGCTGCGACGCTTTGCACACGCTCGCCGACTCGCGCATACCGTATCGTGAAGAGCTGCTGACCCAGGAAGACCTCGAGAAGACGATCTTCATGATGGGCTACGACTATCTGCTGTGGGGCCGGGAGCTGTGCAAGGAAGGGCTGCTCTCGAAAGACGCCCGTCTCGTGGCCATGACTTCCGAAGGCAACGAGGTCGCGTGGAAGGGCTACGCGGCCGTCTCCGCGGCGAAGACCGCGCTCGAGGCGTCCTGCCGCGCGATGGCCGTCGAGCTCGCGCCGTACGGCGTCTCTTCCTACATCATGCAGGCCGGCATCACCGACACGCCCGCCGGCAACGCGATCCCGAACTTCGACCTGATGAAGGCCCAGGCCCGCATCCGCAACCCATTCCACCGGCTCACCACGCCGGAGGACGTCGCGGAGACCATACTCGGCCTGTGCGGCCCGACCTTGCGCTGGGCCAACGGCGCCATCATCCGCGCCGATGGAGGAGAGGCCATCTCCGGCCTCTCATGAGCACTCCCTTTCAGATCCTCGGCATGGGCTGGGCCCTGCCGAAAAACGAGATCGACAACGACTTTCTGCACAAGCAGGTCGGGCTGAAGAAATCGCCCGAGTGGTGCATGTCGCGCCTGGGCATCGAGAAGCGCTACTCGGTCCTGTCGAAGGAATACATCGTCAAGACGCACAACAAGGACCCGATGGCCGCGATCGTTCACGCCCGCGCCCACGGAGAGACGCCGGTGACTTTGGCGGTGCGCGCCGCGCAAAAGGCGATGGCCCATTGCGGCGTGAAGCCGTCGCAGATCGGCATGGTCGTATGCAACTGCGATCTCCCCTTTGATTTAGTTCCCGGCACGGCGAATTACATCGCCAAGGCCCTGGGCATCGGCCCCGGCCCGCACATGGATATGAACACGGCGTGCTCGTCCTTCGCGCGCCACATGATGTACCTCGGGGACCTGCGCGACTCCGCCTGGCCCGAGTTCGTGCTCACCGTGCAGACCGGCTGCTACACGACGCGCACCGACTACTCGCCCGAAAACTTCGACGGCTACATCTGGGGCGACGGCGCCGCCGCCCAGATCTGCTCGCTCAAGCACAAGGGCCGGCTGAAGGTCGAGCCCATCGTCTTCGCCACCGAGCCCCAGGGCGCCGACGACGTGAAAGTGGACGCCACCCGCCACTTCTGGCAGGACGGCTCGAAGATCCGCGAATTTTCCATCCGCCGCACCGTCGAGATGTTCGAGGCGGTGGCCGCGGCGAAGAAGCTGTTCGCCGAAGACGTGTACACGGTGACGCACCAGGCCAACTACGTGATGCAGGAAAGCATCATCGGCCACCTCAATCTCCCGAAGGAACACCACATCAGCAACGTGAAGACCCAGGGCAACATCGCCTCCGCCGGGATGCCTTCGGCCATCGCGCAAAAGCTGGATAAATTGAAGAAAGGCGATCAGATCGTTTACGCGGTCTTGGGCGCGGGCCTCGCGTGGGGCGGCGGGTACATGGAAGTGCAATGATTAACGTCCTGGTGGTGCCGGAGACAGTTTTATCTCAAGATAATACTGTCAATATTATTTGCGGAGACACACGATGAGCGACATCGCGGTGGTGACGGGCGCGTCGGGAGGTATCGGTGCGGCGATCGCGAAGGCGATCCATGCCAAGTCCGAAGGCCAGCTCACACTTTGTCTCCACTACAATGGAAACGCGGCCGCGGCGCAGGCGCTTTCCAACGAGATCCCCAATTCGTTTGTCGTTAAGGCGAATCTTTCTACGGCCGAAGGCCGTAAAGCTCTCTTAGACGCCGTGCTCGCGAAGGGTACTCCGTATTGCTTGATCAACAATGCCGGCATCGACAAGCCCCACGAGCCCGCCCTCATGATCACCGAAGCCGGCTTCGAAAAGCTCATCTCCACGAATTTGGCCGCCCCGCTGTTTCTCATGCGCGACTTCGCGAAAGAAATGGCCCGCAACGAGTCCGGCGTGATCGTCAACATCTCCTCGGTCCTGGCCCGCAAAGCCGTCATCGGCTCGGCCGTGTACCGCGCCACGAAGGCCGCGCTCGAAGCGTTGACCTTGCAATTCGCCTCCGAACTCGGCCCTAAGGGCATCCGCGTCGTCGCCGTCGCCCCCGGTTTCATCGAGACCGCGATGACCGCCGAAATTCCCGAAGAGCAGCGCGCCGGCATCAAGACCGGCGTCGCCCTCGGAACCTTCGGCGCCCCCGAAGCCATCGCCGAAACCGTCTGGCACGCCATCGAAAACCAGTACCTGACCGGCGCCGTGATCGCCGTGGACGGAGGGATGGCTCTCTAATGAGCGATCTCACCGCCGCCGAGGTGCTGAAGCTCATTCCTCAACGCCCGCCGATGCGCTTCATCGACCGGATCCTCGAGATCGACAAGGAGCACGTCGTCACCAAATACACCTGGAAGGACGAGGACTGCGCCGGCCATTTCCCCGGCAACCCCGTCGTGCCCGGCGTGAAGATGGTGGAGATGGCCGTGCAGACCTCGGTCGTCGCTTGGGCCATCTACCTGATGGGCGCCAAGGCGCCGGACATCCTCAAAACCAGCGTCAATCTGTTCACTTACGTGGATAAAGGCTCGTTCAAGAAGATGGTGCGCCCCGGCGACACCTTGATCTGCCGCGCGGTCTTCGGCAAGGAAGGATTTTTCAAGGACAACAAGCTCGTGGCCGAGGCCGAGATCAAATTTATGGGCGGGAAGAAGGACGGCGAGTCGACCTTCACCGGGGTCGTCTCCGGGCTGTGGATCCCCAAAGATTCGGAGAAATTGAAATGAGCCGATTTCCCAAGAGAATCGTCGTCACCGGCGTCGGCGCCGTGGCCCCGAACGGGCTCGGCATCGCCGATTACCGCGCCGCGCTCCAGGCCGGAAAGTCCGGCATCGCGTTCCATCAGGAGCTCAAGGACCTGAACTTCGCCTGCCAGATCGGCGGCAAGCCGCCCGTCGGCCCCGACGAGGCCGAGGCCCTGATCTCCGGCCCCGACCTCGCCAAGCTCAACGAGGCGATGGTCTATGCGACCATGGCCGCCGTCGAGGCCGCGCGCATGTCCGGCGTCGCCGTGGACCTCAAGAAGGGCTACAACGATACGCCCGTCGACTGGAACACCGGCGCCATCATCGGCTGCGGCATCGGCGGCATGGACACCATGTTCGACGAGCTCGCGCCCGTGATGAGCGACGCCGCCAATCAAGAGCCCGGCATGGGCTGCCGCCCCATGGGAACGGACATCGTCCCTAAAATCATGGAGAGTTCGGTGTCCGTCGCGGTGGGCAAGTTCTTGGGCCTCGGCGGGCAGACCACCACGAACTCCTCGGCCTGCAACACCGGCACGGAGGCGATCTTCGAAGCCTTCAAACATATTCAGATGGGCTACGCCGAGTCCATGTACGCGGGCGGCGCCGAAGGAACGCACGCTGGCACCTGGTCCGGCTTCGACGCGATGCGCGACGTCCTGTGCTCGAAATTCAACGATCGCCCCGAAAAGGGCGCCCAACCCATGGGCGCGGGCGCCTGCGGCTTCGTCCCCGCGGGCGGCGCGGGCATCTTGCGCCTGGAGACGCTCGAGCACGCGCAAAAGCGCGGCGCCAAGATCCTCTGCGAAGTCGTCGCCTCCTACTGCAACTCCGGCGGTCAGCGCGACGGCGGCACCATGACCTTTCCCAATCCGGACGGCGTGATGCGCTGCATCCGGCAGGTTCTCAAGGACTCGGGCGTGGACCCCAAGCGCATCTCTTTAATAAACGGACATTTAACGTCTACCGGCGCGGACCCCCGAGAAGTGGGCAGCTGGATCAAGGCTTTGGAACTCCCCATAGACAAATTTCCCTTGATCCAATCCACCAAGTCCATGATCGGCCACACCCTCGGCGCCGCCGGCGCTTTGGAGTGCGTCGCTGTCGTCGACCAGATCGTCCACGGCTACGTGCACCCCTCGATCAACTCCGAAGAGGTGCATCCCCAGATTCCGATCGGAAACAGCATCCCGCACCAGATGGTGAAGAAGGAGCTCGAGTACGTCATCAAGGCCTCGTTCGGCTTCGGCGACGTGAACGGCTGCGTGCTCTTCAAACGCTGGGACGGAAAATAATAGAATCGTCGTACGGTCCAGGAGGACTAAAGACATGGCATTCATGCGCAAGCAGGCGGTCGTCGAGGCTCTCGACATCAACACCATCACCCCGGACGACGCGGAGAAGCGCATCACCGCGGGCGTGAAGAAGTACGCCACCAACGAGGCGAACTTCGCTTCCGCCGACGCCAACACTCCTTATCTCGGCCACATCGTGGGCATGGGCATCGAGTCCTCCAACCTGGCCGACATCACGATGTCCATCGAGCGCCAGTTCCTCACCAAGATGACGACCAAGACGCCGGTGACCGAGGGTTCCTCGGAGTACAAGCTCACCGCGGGCGAACTCGGCAAGCTGCGCATCTTAGATGGCCAGGACGCGCTCGCCGCCACCCCCGGACTCTCGGTCAAGATGCTCATGGACTTGGGCCACATGGCCAAGAACGACGCCTACCTCGAGAAGGTCATGTCCTTCGCCTACGTGATGGCCACCGGCGACGGCTGGAAGATGGCCGACGCCCTCAAGAAGATGGCGGGCAAGGCCGAGAAGCTCGCGGGCGCGGAGCGCTCCGAGGCCCTCGCCAACCTCAAGACTCTTATCTCGCAGGCCAAGGACTACGACGCGTTGCTCGCCGACTCGTCCAAGCTCGCGGCCTCCAAGCAGAAGGCCTACGTCAACGACAAGGGCGGCTTCGACGCGCTCTCCTCCGAGCTGAACCTGACCCTCGACAAGATCAAGGGCGCCTCGACGGGAGGCGACGCGGCTACATTGGCCAAGCTCCGCGGCGAGGAAGCCGAAATCAGGACGCGCCTTAAAATGAGCGCCGCGAAGCTGCGCGTCTCCCAGGAAGTCTCCGACGCCGCGGGCAAGCGCCGCGCCATCGAGGACAAGAAGGTCGCCGAGGTCCGCGCGGCCCTGCAGTCGTCCGTGTCGGCCGCCGAGAAGCTCTCCTAATGATGCCGCTGGAGGCGGAGGACGTCAAAATCCTCCGCCGCCAGTGGCGCTTGAGCCGCGCGCTCGTGGTGCCCGTGTCGCTCGTGGTCATCGCGATCGCGCGGTTTCATTTCAAGTACCGCCTCGACGAGAATATCGACGCGATCCGCGCGGATATCTGGAAGAAGCTCGACGCGCACGACGGCCCCGTCATCTGGGCCGCCAATCACCTGACGCTCATCGACAGCTTCCTCGTTTATTGGGCGGTCTTCCCCGTCTCCCGCCTGATCGAGGACCGTCGCATCCCCTGGTCCACGCCCGAGTACACCAACTACTACAAGCTCGGAGGGCCTATTCAAAGCGCCTTCGTGCGGGGACTTCTCTATCTCTGCCGCTGCATTCCTTTCCTGCGAGGCGGCGAGGACGCGGCTTCCGAGAATTGGCGGATCAAGGCCTTCGAAAAATGCGCCTGGGTCCTCAAAGAAGGCGGCGCCGTGTTCGTCTACCCCGAGGCCGGCCGCTCGCGCTCCGGCTGGCTCGAACCCAAGCGCCCCAAGGACTTCCTCGGCAAGCTGGCGCTCGAGGTCCCGACCTCTAAGTTCCTCGTCGTCTATCTGCGCTCCGACCGTCAGATCTCGACCACAGCCGCGCCCCCACGCGGAGACCGGCTCCGAGTCGCGGCCGACCTCATCGACGGAATCTTGCCGGGCGAGACGAACGCGCGCGACATCTCCCAGCGCCTGTTCAATCGCCTGGCCGAACTGCAGCAAGACTGGTGGAAGGGCTCCGAAATGGCCCGAAACTGCGGCGGCAACGACGTCGTCGATCTCAAGGGGCCTTTGCTCGGCGAGAATTTTTCTGAAGATCGCACCGAAGCGGATCAAGAATGGCTCGAGCGGCATCTCACCAGGAAGGAACTCGCCTACCTCGCCGAGCAGGGCGCCGACAAGTTGTTCCGCACGTTCTGGAAATTCTTCTGCGCGAAGGAAGCCTGCCACAAGGCCCTGGGCCGCGCCGTCATCGTCGTGCCCAACGGAGCTTTCCACGAGCTCGAAGTCGACTTATTCCGCCGCAAGGCGATCCACGTCCCGACCGGCCTGCAAATGGATGTTCGGTTCACCGACGACGACGAGGACAAGCTCCACTGCGTCGCCGTTCTGCGCGGCGGCTTCATCGGCGACGACGAGACCGAGGGCGACGTCATCTGGAACGTGGCCGAAGTCCCCCCCGGAACCTCGCCCGGCGCCTTCGTGCGCGACTTGGCTCTCGACATGATCGCCGGCTCCAACGAGGACATCGGCAGTTCCGCCAAGCTCGCTTTGACCGAAAACTACGGTCTCCCCGGCGTCCTCTGGAAGGGCGCCCCCCAGGACTGGAGCCTGTCGCTCTCCCACTCCGGCCGTTTCGCCGCGGCGTCCTTCATGATTTCGTGAAGTCGGGTCCTCGCGTCTGGGGTTCGGCCGCGCTGCTCGCGCTCTGCCTCGCGTGGGCCGGCGCCGCCGGACTGCGCTTCGCCGAGGGCCGGCCGCAGGAGAGGATCCTCTCCGCCTACTCGGCCTCGGGAGAGGTTCTCGCGCACGGCATTCGCGCGCGGGCCCCGTGGATCTCCTACCGCATGCCTCTCGGCGCGCTCGTCGCCGCGCGCCTGCATTACCACAACCGGACAAGCTACGGCGCGCTGCTCGCGTGCGCTCGAGTCCTGCTCGTCCTGCTCGTGTTCGCGGCCGCCATGCCCCTGCACCCGTACGGCGCCGCCGTCGGGGCGCTGGCCGCCGCCGCGCTGCAGCTGGGGGCCAAGGACCTGCACCTGTATCCCGAGTCGGGCTACACCTTGCTCGTCCTGCTCTGCGCCGGGCTCCTCGTCCGCCGCGCCCGCGCCCCGTCCCCCGCCCGGACCGCGGCCCTCGCCGCGGGCCTCGGCGCGAGCCTGCTCTGGCGTTCGCCTCTCGCGTTCTTCGGCCCGGCGCTCGCGCTGTACGAGCGCCTGTCCGAACCGCGCGAGGCTCGCGCTCGCCGCGCCGAGCACCTTGTCCTGTGCCTGGCGCCGCTCGCCTTCCTTCTGCCCTGGCTCGCAATGAACTGGACGATCCACGGCCGGCTCGTGCCCTTCGAGAAGGGCGCGGCGAGCGCCAACCTCGTCACGGGCTCGCTCGGCTTGATTCAGGACGCGCACGGAAATCTCGACGTCCTGACCGGCGGCGCGCTCGACGGAGCGGACACCGGCGCGGCGGCGGGCTGGGCCGCGCGCGAGGCTCTCGGGCATCCGCTGCGCTTCGCGCGCGCCTTCCTCCTGCGGCTGCGCTTCGCGCTGTCCTTCCATCCCTGGCTGGCGCTGTTCGCGCTGGGCGGGCTGTGGGCGTTCCGCGCACGGCGCGAACACCGCCAGCTCGCCCTGCTCGCCGCTTACTTCCTCGCGCTCCACTGCCTGCTCGCCGTCGAGGAGCGCTACTTCTGGCCCGCCTATCCGATGCTCGCCCTGCTCGCCGCAGGACTGCCCGCCCGCCTCGCCGGCGCCGGCGCGCCGGCGGCCGCGGCGCCGGAGAGCCGGCTCTCGTCCGCGATCCTCGCGGGCACGCTCGCGTTCGTCCTCGCGTTGTGCGCCCACGCCGAGTGGAAGGTTCTTTCCTTCGCGGCCGGGGCGCGCCGCGGCACGGGCCGGGCCGAAGAACAGCTCAACGCCGCCCTGCGCCGGCACCCCGACGACGCCTGGCTGTTGGGCGAGCGCGGCCGGGAGCGCCTGAGCCGCGGCGACTCGGCCGGCGGCGCCGAGGACCTCGCGCGCGCCGCCGCGCTCGAGCCCGAAAGCCCTTCGGCCCGCCTGCGGGCGGCCCGCGCCGAGGCCCTCGCCGGCCGCACCGGCTCCCTGCTCGCTTGGGCGCAGGCCGCGCGGCCGGCACCGGCCAATCTCCCCGCGCGCGCCGAGCTCGAGATCATGCAGGCCCACGCCTTGATCCGCCTCGGCCGCCGCGCCCAGGCGCTCGAGCGCCTCGGCTCCGCGCGCCGCGCGCTGCAAGACCAGGACTTCGTCCTGCGCGGCGCGCAGGACCCGCGGCAGGCGCTCCTCGAGAAAGACTCGCTCGACAAGCTCGCCTCCTCCGACGCCGAATTCGTCGCGATGTGCGGCGGCCTGCAAGGTCCGGCGCCCGAGGCCCAGCGGCGGATGCACGCCGAGCTGTTGACCGAGCTCCTGCCGGCCTCGGGCGAGGCCTGGCTCGCGCGGGCCGAAGCCGAGCTGCGCGCGGGCGACCGTGCCTCCGCGCGGCGCTCGACGGCGCGCGCGGAGGCGGCCGCTCCCGCCAAGGAATCCGGCCTGCGCCTGGCCGCCCTCTACCGCGGTCTCGGCGACGCGCCTCGCGCGGCCGCCCTTCTCCAGGCTCTGACGCTCCGCCGTCCGGAAGACCTCGAGCCGTGGCTCGCACGCGCCGCCCTCGAGCGCGCCGGCGGCGACCGCGCGGCCGCGCTCGCCTCGCTCGCGCGCGCCGAGGCGCTCCCCGGGGATGCCGCCGGCGAGCAAACGCGCCGCGTCGCGCTCGCCTATCAGGACCTCGCCGAGCACGACCGCGCGATCTCCTTGCTCTCCCGCCTCGCGCGCCGCCATCCGGGCGTCGCTTCGTTTCTCAGCGACAAGGGCGTCTGCGAACACCTCAAGGGCGACGACGTCGCCGCGCTCGCCGATCTGCGCGCCGCCGTGGCCCTCGACCCGGCCTTTCTCCCCGCCTACCTGACGTTGGGCGCCGTCCACGCCTCGCACGGCCGCCGCGCCGAGGCGCTCGCGGCGTACGAGCAGGCGCTGTCGCGGTCCGCGGCCGAGGACGCCGACCCGCTGCGCCCCGCGGTCCTCGCCGCGCGCGAAGACCTCCTGAAGAATTGAGTATCATGGGTCCGTCATGAGCGAGACGCCCCCTGCGTCGTTCCGCACGGTCCCGCGCACGGGCGTGATTTTCGTCATGGCCGAGGCCGCGAAGCTCGGCTATAAGGCGACGGACTCGTCCTGGTCCAACCTCGGCCAGGGCATGCCCGAGACCGGCCCGCTTCCGGGCGGACCCGCGCGCCGCGGCGCGGTGGCCATCGATCCCGCGGACCAGGAATACGCGCCCGTCGCCGGGCTCATGGAGCTGCGCTCCGCCGTCGCGGCGCTGTACAACGCCCGCTACCGCAAAGGTCTCAAGAGCCAGTACACCGCCGAGAACGTCTCGATCGCCGGCGGCGGCCGCGCGGCGCTCACCCGCGTCGTGGCGGCGCTGGGCCCCGTCAACCTCGGCCATTTCCTGCCCGACTACACGGCCTACGAAGAGCTGCTCGACATCTTCCACTCCTTTGCCTCGATTCCGATCCTCCTCGAGCCGGAGACCTCCTACTCCTTCTCCGTCGAGGCCCTGCGCAAGGAAATCGCCGGCCGCGGACTCGGAGCCCTGCTGCTCTCCAACCCTTCTAATCCGACCGGCAAGGTCATCGCCGGGACCGAGCTCGAGCGCTGGGTCGAGACCGCGCGCAAGCTCGACTGCGCCGTCATCTTCGACGAGTTCTACTCGCACTACGTCTGGAACGGCGACGGCTCTCCCGTCAGCGCCGCGCGCTACGTCGAGGACGTGGACAAGGACCCCGTCATCCTCCTCGACGGTCTCACCAAGAACTGGCGCTACCCGGGCTGGCGCGTGAGCTGGATCGTGGGCCCGAAGGCCGTGATCGACGCCGTCTCGTCGGCGGGTTCATTCTTAGACGGCGGCGGCTCGCGCCCCCTCCAGCGCGCGGCGGCCGAGCTCGTCACCGAAAAGAACGCCGCGGCGGAGGCCGCTTCGTTGCAGGCGGCGTTTCGAGCCAAGCGCGACCTAATGCGCGCCGAGCTCACCAAAATGGATGTCATCCTCGACGGACCCGGCGACGGGACCTTCTACTGCTGGGGCTCGGTGGAACGCCTCCCCCGGCCCCTCAACACGGGCATGGGCTTCTTCAAGAAGGCCCTCGAGGCCTAGGTCATCGTGGTCCCCGGCGAATTCTTCGACGTGAACCCCGGCAAGCGCCGCGCGGGGCGCTCCTCGCGCTTCCGCTCGCACGTGCGCTTCTCCTTCGGCCCCTCGGAAAAGACCGTCCGCGCCGGACTCGAGCGTCTTCGGAGCCTGCTGTGAGCGAAAAAGTCTGCGCGATGTTCGCCGGCCAGTCCGTCCAGGAGTCGGGCATGGGGATCGAGCTCCTCAAAAATCCCGTCGCCCGCTCCGTCATCGAGAGGCTCAAGCCGTCCTTGGGAGGCGATCTCGAGACCTTGCTCACGACCATGCCCGAGGCCGAGTTGGCGCTCACTTTCAACGCCCAGCGCGCGATCCACGCCAGCCACGTCGCGCACTGGCTCACGTATAAAGCCGCGCATCCCGGCCTCGAGCTCAACGGCGCGATCGGCCATTCGATGGGCGTCGTCGCGGCGCTCGTCGCCGCCGAGGCGCTCAGCGTCGAGGACAGCGGCATCTTCATCGCCGCGCGCGCGGAGACTTTCTCCAATTGCTGCAAGGAGTTCTCCGAGCCGATGGGCCTCGCCGCCGTCGCCACAGACGACTTCAACGACGTCGTCGAGTCCGTGAAGGAAGTCCACGGCGTCTCCGTCGCACTGTGGAACACGATCGGCAAGGGCACCATCGGCGGAACCGTCGCCGCGCTCGAGGCCTACGCCGAGAAGGCGCGCGCCGAGGACTGGCCCGTGAAGGTCAAGCTCCTCAAGGTCGAGGGGCCCTACCACACCGCCGCCTTCGAGCCCGCGCGCAAGATTCTGACCGTCATCGTGGGCACGCTCGACATCAAGGCCCCGAAGGTTCCCGTCTTCATGGGCACGTCGGGTCAGGCCGAGACGGATCCGGGCCGCATCCGTGAGCTGCTGGCCGGTCAGACCATCGCTTGCGAACGGCATCTCAACGCGGTGCGCGCGGCATACACGGCCGGGTGCCGGACCTTCGTCGAGACGTCCTTCAAGCCCCAGCCGGTGACCTGGCTCTCCGATCAGCTCGAGGCCGGGACGTACAAGGGCGTGCCCGTGACGACAGCCGAACTCGCGCTCTAGATATTCACATTATCCACCGACTCACGAATGAGTGTTGTCGACAACACTAAAAGACCCTCTTGCGGATAACGCGGGGATCGGGCGGCGGCTGCTGTCCATGCTCGTTTCTATCTGAAAACAGTCAGCGCAGCTTCGTACGCGTCTCGCCGCACTTGCTGCAGCGCCCGCAGGGCTTGAGACCGCGCGGATGCAGGCAGGAGAAAGTCAGCTCGAGCGGAAAGCGCGTCTGAAGCTGGCCCATCCGTTTTGAGACTTGCGCCTTGCTTAAACGCGTATAGGGCGCCTCGACGCTCAACCGCGAGCGCAGCGCGTCGTTGATCGCGGACTGCATGTCCTTCAGGAACTTTGGACTCGAGTCGGCGAAGGGATTGCCCTTCAGCACGCCGAGAGCGACGACGCCGACGCCGTGCGTGGCGGCGTAAACGCCCGCCTGCCCGAGCAGCAATAGGTTTCGTCCGGGCAAATACACCGAGTCCCACGCCGCCCGTGACGACGGCACTTTCCGACCCGTCATGCTCCAATGATCGCCCATGATCCAATTCATCGGTACGTCGGCGACGGTGAGCGGCTTGAGGCGACGGCCCTTCAGCGCGCGCAGGAAACGCTTGAGCCAGTGCAGTTCCGCCTTCTCCCAGTAAAAGCCGGAGCGCGCGAAGAACGGGTGGACCTCGAAGCCCCGGTCGAGATAGTCGGCGATGAGCGCGGAGCTGTCGAAGCCTCCGCTGGCGAGCACGCAGACCCTTTTCACCCGGCGCAGTGAGCCCACAGGGCCTCCCCGTCGAACGAGAGCTCGGTCACGCGGCGGTCGAGCAGGAATAAGGCGAGCTGGGAGGAGAGCGGCGTGAAGGCGGCCGCGATGTCGCAGCGCGCGAAAAGAGGCCAGCGCGGGGCGTTCGCGAGACGCAGGGACCAGCCTGTATCCTCGAGCGACAAGGTGGAGACCGGGCACAAGGCGGAAAAATCAGCGAGGGCGCCGTCGAGCGCGGGCTCGCCGAAAGCGCCCGCCTTGAAAGGAGCCGGCTTGAGCAGGCGCCTGCGCGGAATCTTAGCGCTTTGCGAGAAATCCCAAGCCGAGGCCTGGCCGCTCTTGAGTTTGGCTCCGGCTTCCGCGCCGCAAAGACGGACCGCGCTCCACTGCCCCGTTTGCAGGTCCCAGGATGCCGTCAGCCACGGGAAGCCCGCCACGGGCGCGTCGGGCCCGGAGTTGCCGAGCACGAAAGCCTTCGAAGCCGCCTTTCTCCACGAAACGTAATCGCCCGTGCCGTAAAACCGCAGCCCGGCCGAGGTCAAAGCGCCGCCGCGCACCGACACCTCCCAATGGCCCGGCCCATCGACGGCCTCGGCCGCGGAGGCCAGGGCGTCGGTGAGCAGTCCCGGGAAGCAGGCTTTCAGCGCCTTCGCCCACTCGACGCGTTCCTTGACGTTCATTTGGGCTCCTCTTCCTTCGGGGCCAGAAACGCCGCGCGCCGAACCTTGTCCACATGCTCCGCGGATTTATGGAAGCCGGTGTCGCCGAGCGCGTACTTCTTGCGGTGCTCGGCGGCCGCGACGGCCTGCTCGGCGAGCAGGGCCGGCGGGAACCAAAGGACCGAGTGGCGCAGAAGCTCGAGCTCGCTCCACATGCCCATGACGAACCTGCGGCCGAATTCGGTAAACGAGCCATACCCGGTGAGCGCTTCGAGCGCCGTGTCGACCTGGTTGATGCGCAGGGCGACGTTGACCATCAGCTCGATGTGCTGGGCCTCGGGATAGGTCTCGCGCGAGAGCGAGGTCGCCAGGTAGCGCGCCACATTAAGGAAGGCGTGCGCGCCGAGCATCAGGCCGCGCAGGCGCCGCGCGTCGGCGCGCCAGGGCGAGTAGAAGACCTGACCGCTCTGGCCCGGGAGCAGGACCGGGTCCACGACCAGCAGCTGGTTCATCTTCTGATGGCAGAACTCGTGGATCAAGGTCTCGGCCTGAAGGACGGGGTCCTCGGCGTGCGAGAGGGCGATCAGACCGCGCATGTTCACGTACGAGGAGCTGACGCTGCCGTGCTCGACCGGGTTCTTGAGCGGCACGAGCGAAAAGAGCATGTCGGTCATCTCGGCGTGCAGGCCGGGATCGCGCGTCGATAAGTCGGTGAACGCCTGCTTCAGCACCGCGGCGAAGCGCTCGCGCTCGGGCTGAGCCAGAGCGATCAGGCCGTGCATGGTCACGCCGTGGACCATGAGCCAGCCGCGGTCGTCGGCGACGATGCCGGGCACGGCTTCGACCAAAGACTCGAGCTTTACGCCGGCGATCTTGCCCCCCGCGATCTTGAGCTTGAGCGGGGCCTGCGGCTCGGCGGTCAGGAACTTGGGCGTGCCGTACAGGAAGAAGCGCCCGTCGGGGTCGGCGGTCGCGTCGAGCTCGAGGCGGTCGCCCCGGGCGAACGCCAGCGCCGCCGGGAAGCTCTGGAAGAGGCCGAACTGGAGATGCCAGTCCGCATCCTGCACCGGCATCGCGAAATGGCGCGCGTGCATGTCGAGCCAGTAGTCGAAGCACGGGTGCACCGCGAGGCGATCACGCTGCGGTCCGCCGGTTTTCAGGAAATAGCGCAGGCCCGCCGCGTAGCGCCGCGCTTTCACGCCGGCGGGCGCGGTCTTGAGATAGTCTTTCTCGATCCTGGCCAGCTGGGCCAACGCCAGCTCCCGGCGGCGGCGCACGACCCAGGCCCACTCGGAGCTCAGGCCGCCGCCGTAGATCCATCGGCGCTCATCCAGAGTCATGTTTCTAATAGAGGAACCTCAACACGTGACCCTCGAGCAGCCGGGTCAGGAAATAACCGAGGAAAATCCAGTTGGCGAAGGAGATCGTCGGCGCCAACGGCACCGTCTCCAGTCCCTCGTTCGCGCACCACTCACGCAACGCTTCGGCTTGTTCGCCGGTGAGACCGTCGGCGTAGAAGGCGGAGAAGTGTTCGTCGCGGAAGTCCTCGTCGGCCTCGATGCGCGCGACCAGCGAAGGACCGAGCGTCATGAACTTCTCGATGTGCGCGATCGGGACGGTCTTGTAGGATTCGGCGTCCCAGATTTTGACGAAGACGAGCGCGAGCCCGAAGAACAACCCCATCACCGCCCACACCGCCAGTCCGGGAAGATCGGCCGAGGCCAGCCACGAGGGCGCCGGCAGGCCGGGGAACGCCGGCAAGGCGATCCGGGGTAAGGCCGTCGGGGCCATCGCGCCGATCGCTCCGACGAGGGCCGCGAGCCCCGCCCACAGCGCGCTGAAAATCCGCCGGAACGGGAGCAGCCCGAAGAACAGCATGAGAAACGGGAAAAGCATGTAGCCCGTCTGGCCGCCGATGATCTTGAACGCGAGTTGGACGCCGATGAAAATAAACAAGCTGAACACAGTGATGTGCCCGAAGATCACGGCGAGCGCGGGGAAGTTCACGTGCGGATGGCGCCAGAGAAGGATCCCGCAGACGACGAAGGCGAGGGCCAAAGCGCGCCCCGTGCCGATGAACTGGCAGAAGCGGCTCCAGGTGAACATCAAGGCGAAGCACACGAGGGTCTTGAGCACGTTCGAGGTGATGATGTCGTTGAGAGCGTATGAAATCATGGACATGATGGCCATCATCGACAGCCAGGTCAACGCGTCGACGAGCAGGCGCCAAGGTTCGGCGCGATAAGCTTTGAGGCCGTCTCCGAGTTCTTTCACGAGCGCCTGCCAGAACCACGCGCCGCGCACGCGCACGGCGGAGGAAGCGGCCGCGAAGGAGGCGCGCGGATCGAAGTTCGGGCTGGGCGCGAAGGAGGCCAAGGACAGCTCCGGCAGGCGGAAATCGCGGTAATAAGTCCGCGCGAACGCGGTGAGCTGAGCCCGGTACGGATCGAAGCGCGTGCGCCACAGATATTCTCCCGCCGTCAGGAAGAGAAACGCCGCGGCGGGCACGAAGACGTTGATGAGGACTTCCAGGAACAGCAGACCGGAGCGGAACGAGCCCGGGATGCGCATCAACGGATAGCAGAGGGAGAGGAGGACGAAGAGCTTCACGTCGCCCGCGGGCCAGATGCGCAGCCACCACAGCGCGTAGGCGGCGGTCATCGAGACGGACGCGTGCAGGAGGAGCGCGGAGTAATAGTCGCGCACGATGAAGACCTTGAGGTAGCCGAACGAACCGAGAGCGGACTGTACGAAAAGGACGAGGTAGCCCGCCGCGACGAATTTCAGCCAGAAAAAAAGAAAGTTGTTGCGGATCTTTTGCTCTTTCCAGTCCACCCAGCCCATCTGCGCCCAGGCGGCGAGGAAGACGGCCCAGGCGTACAGCTGGACTGCGCGGAGCAGGTAGCCGCCGGTGTCCGCGTTCATGTCGGCGGGGCTCCGCCCTTGTCGAGCCAGAGGCGCCAGGCCGCGATCAGCTTACGCTCGGACGGTCCGGGCTTCAAGCTCTCCGCGCGCGCCAGAGCCTCGAGGCCGGCGTCTTTGCGGCCGGAGACGAAGGCCCCCTCCGCGCGCGCCAGCCAGAAGCCGATATCCTCAGGGAACAGTTCTACGAGCTTATCGGACATCGCCAAATATTTCGTCTTTTCGCCGAGAAGGAGGTAGTACTGGCCGACGCGACGCAGCTGGTGCGGCTGAAGCGCAAGCGCCTCGGCGCGCGCGAGCGCCTCCAGGGCTTCGTTTTTCTTTCCCGCCCCGGCGGCTTTCTCCGCGCGCGCCACCCAATGCTCGGCGTCGCCGGCGGAGAGCTGCTCCGGCAGGCCGAGCTCGAGAGCCCGCGCAGTCGCGGCCGCGGACGAGGAGGCGTCGTTGCGTTTGATCGCGTCCTGCAGGATCTCGAGGGCGCGCTTTTTGTCGCCCCTCAGAGCCTCGGCGACGCCGAGGCTCACGCGCGCCTGGGAGAGAGAGGGATCAAGCCGCAGGGCTTCGTTCAAGGCGGCGGCCGCGCCGGCGTGGTCTTTTTCGAGCAGGCGGGCCTCGCCGACATGCCAGTACAGCCTCGGCAGAAGGACCGCCGCCGGCGCCGGCGAAGCCCCGATCATCCCGGAGCTCAAGTCTTTGACGCGCTTGAGCGATCCCGGAACGTCGGCGAACCAGCGCGGGCGATCGCGGGCGATCGTCTGGAGATAGAACACGGTCACCGGCGACAGCCGGTGAAAGGAAGGGGCGGACAGGGACGCGAGGACGTAGCTCAGCATGCGCAGAGCGTCGCGCTCCTCGGAGGCGCCTCCCGGCTTCGGGCACGCCGTCGCGTACGCGCCGGCGCGCGAGCCGTCCCAGGGGAGCGAGCCCAAGGTCTTGTCGGCGCGCAGCGCCGAAACGATCCCGGCGGACATCAGGCAGTTGAAGCGGGGCTTCCAGTGCATGCGGTCGTTGAAGGTCTCCAGGCCCGGCGCGCGCGGAAGAGCCAGGGTCCGGAACATCTTGTCGGCTTCGATGAGCAAGCTCCCTTCTTTTCTCGCCGCGTCGCGGATGATGTCCTGGCAGCGCGGCCCGCAGATCGCCGAGCGGTCGGCGGCGGCGGCGCGGTCGAAGGAGTCGCGCGACTCGGCCCAAAGGCCGAGTTTTTCCTCGGAGCGCGCGATGAAATTCTCGTTGAAGGCCGCGCGCTGGCTTTTCTCGATCCCCGAAGGCGGCGGCGCGTCCAGCTCCGCGCGCCAGTCCTCGCGCGCCTTTTCGTAGTCGCCGCGGAGAAAGCGGATCCAGCCGGGTACGAATGTCTCGTCGTAGAACGTAAGACCCAGTTCGGGAGGCTCGCGGTAGTTGCGCGGCGGCACGACGAGGGCGACCGCGGCGCCGCGCGCGCGCGCCTGCCGGATGTTCTCCGCGAGCGTCCGGGCGAACAGCTTGTCGCGCTTGTCGGCGAGCGCGTCGGTGCGCGTCGGCTCCGCCGCATCGGCGGGGCGCAGCTTCGCGACCAAGGAGCGATAAGCGCCGAAGCGGCTCAGCCTCTCCTGCGCGTGCATGACCCACAGCGGGATCGGCGCGCCGGCGAGGCCCTCATTGTGACCGGTCAGGAAGAGGATGAGATCGGGCGAGTACTCCAGTATTTCCTGCTCGACGAGCGCCTCGCGAGCGCTGTCGTAGCCCGTCATCCCGCAGTTGAGGACCTCGACTTTTCTCGAGGGCAACGCCGCGCTCAGAGCCTTGCCCACTTCGTCGTTGAGCAGGCCGGCGATCGAGCCGCCGAGAATGAACACGCGAAAGGCGCCCGCGGGCTTGGCCGCCGGGAACGAGGACGGAAGGCTTCCCTCGCGCGCCGATTTAAACCAGCCCGGACGGGCCGGATCGAGGACGAAGAACGGAGAAACGATGTCCTCGTAGTAGTACTTCTGGGCGTGCGTGTCGGCCAGGGCGACGCCGGGCAGGAAAAACAGCAGCGCCGCGAGGAGCGGCCGTGCGCCGGCGAGTGTCCGCATTATCATACAAGGATAAGTCAAAAACGCGGGAGCGTCAAGCACGGTCAAAACGGCGGTTCGAATGGTATTATGGGCGCGTGCCGGCCGCTAAAAAGAAGCCCTTTGTTCCGCCGAACACCCTCGTCGCGGCGCTCGGCCGTCATTTTTTCCTCGGCCGCGCCTCCCGGTTCCTGCCCGAGCGCTACGGCATCTTGAACGAGCCTGCGCTGAGAAAAGCGCTCGCGGAACTGCCCAAGAAGCTCGACGCGGAGACACTCGCCGCCCGCGGACGCCTGCGGCGCCTGCTCGGAGAGAGCGCAGCCGCGGCCGCCGACCTCGACGCCGCGCTCAAGTTAGACCCCGGCCTCGCCGAAGCGCACGCCTGGCGCTGGGAACTCGACAGCGGCGCGCTCCCCGTCGGCGTCGTGTCGGACGAGAGCCGCGGGAAGTCGGCGGCGTCCGCCGGCATAGAGCTCGCTGTTAAATCAGCGCCCAGAAACGGCTGGTGGCGGCTGTGGCTGGCGCTGGCGCGCACGACCGAAGGCCTGTGGGACGCCGCGGTCAAAGAGGCGCGCGCCGCGTCCGAGCTTCTTCCCGGCGAAGCTCTGCCTTTCGCCGTCGAGGGCTTGATCCAATTCAAGACCCAGCGCTACGCCGACGCGGTGAAGGCGCTCAACAAGGCGCTCAAGCTCGACTCCGAGCTCGAGTGGTGCTGGCGTCTTAGAGGGATGTGCCTTTACGAGACGGGCGATCGCGACGGCTGCCTCCGGGACAGCATCGAGGCGATGCGCCGTGACGAGAACTCGGGACTGCTCTTCGTCATGTTCGGATTGCACACGCTCAAGACCGAAACGCGGCGGAGCGTCGAGGTCGCCACGCGCTATATCGAGAAGAATCCGGACGATTTCTGGGCCTACGTGTTCCGCGCCGACAACCGCCGCAGCCCCGAGATCGGCGAGAACCTCGGCGCGATCGAGGACCTGCGCCGCGCCGTAGAGCTCTCCCCCAAGCACGGCTGGGTGTGGGCGTATCTCTCGCGTTGCCAGGTGACTCTCGGCGACTTCAAAGGGGCGGGCGAGTCCATGGCGCGCGCGACCCTGCTCGAGCCCGAGTGCGGCTGGATTCAGGCGTGGCGCGGCGAATTACTGCGCAGGGCGGGCGACCACCGCGGCGCGGCGAAGGCGCTCGACCGGGCCGTGCAGCTGTTTCCCGACTACGAGCTGGCCTACGCCTGGCGCGCAAGCGCGCGCCGCCTTCTCGGAAATCCGAAGGCCGCGCTCGGCGATCTCAACATCGCGATCGCGCTCAAGCCCCACACCCTCGACCTCTGCTATTTCGAGCGCATGCAGACCTACCGCGCGCTGGGGCGCACGGGCGAGGCGCTCGAGGACATTCAGAAAGCCAACAAGCTCAATCCGAAATACGCATGGGAGACCGAGGCCAAGCGTTTCGGCGCGGGGCTCTCCGAACTCGACAAGGAAATCAAGAATAATCCCGCCGGCGCGCTCGCCCATCTCTGGCGCGGCGAGATCATGATGCGCCTGCGCGATTTTGCGCGCGCCGAGCTCGACCTGAGCCGCGCGCTCGAGCGCAAGGCCTGCCCCCCGGAGGCTCTGATCCTGCGGGGCCGGGCGCGCTGCGAGCTCGAGAAGTGGAAAGAGGCGTTCGCCGACTTCGACGCGGCGATCGCCGGCGACCCCGGCGCCGCGTTCGGCTACGCCTGGCGCGGCCGGGCCCACATGCTGCGGGGAGACTACGCCCGCGCGATCCCCGATTTCAACGCCGCTCTGCGCAAGGAAAAGAACTCCGCCTGGCTGCTGAGCTGGAAAGGCGAGGCCGAGTTCAAACTCGAGAACTGGGCCGCGGCCGAGGCCTCGCTGACGAAGGCGCTCCAGGTCCACGTCCGCTTCGCCGACGCCTTCCTGTGGCGCGGGGCCGCGCGCTTGCGCCGCGGCGACCACGAAGGAGCGGAAGCGGATCTGACGCAATCCCTGCAAGTTTCGCCCGGAAACGCCGTCGCCCTGTATTACCGCGGCCTGCTGCGACGGGAGGCCGGCCGCCCCGAGGACGCGCGCGCCGACATCGAGGCCGCGATCGAAAACCCCGGCCTGCTCACCGCCGCGCAGGTCGCCGAGCTCGTGGCCGCCCGCGCCGCCGTGCCCGCGCCCCGCGCGCCGTCGAGCCGCGCCGAGCGCGTCGCCAGCGCGAAAGCGCTCCAAGCGGAAGGCCGCCATGCGGAAGCCGCCGAAGTCTACGGCGCGTTGCTCGCCGGCGCGCCCGCCGCCGACGTCCTGCGCCTGCGCGCCGAGGCTTGGCGCTGCCTCGGCCGCTACGACCTCGCGTTGGCCGACCAGGACGCGATCGTCACGCTCCATCCCGCGAGCGCCGAGGCGGTCGCCGCGCGCATCGAGACGAAGCGGCATCTCTACGATTTCAACGGCGGGCTCGCGGACGCAGAGGCCGCGCTCAAGCTCGACCCGAAAGCCGCATCGGGCTGGGCCCAACGCGGCGAATGCCTGCGCAGCCTCGGCCGTTACGACGAGGCGATCGCGAGCGCGACCAAGGCGATCGAGGCCGACCCCGAGTGGAGTTGGGCGCCGATCGTCCGCGCGAAGGCGAAGCGGCAATGCGGCGACCTCGCGGGCGCGCTCGATGACACGCGCGTCTCCGAGAAGAGCGGGACCCAGGCCTATGCCCGCGGCTGGCGCGCGGAGATCCTCCGAAAATCAGGACGTCTCGAGGAGAGCCTCGCGGAGATCGTCGTCGCGACGACCTTGCAGCCGACGAACGCCTGGTTCCTGGCCCTGCGCGGACAGATCCAGTGCGAGCTCGGCAAGTCCGACAAGGGGCTCGCGGACCTCACGGAATCGATGCGCATGGATCCGCGCTGCTCCTGCGACTACGACTTCCTCGGCGCCGAGGGACCGGCGATCGTCGCCGACGACGCCTTGGCCTGGGTGTACGCCCTGCGCGGCGGCGTCCATCGCGCCGCCGAGCGCCTGCCGCAGGCGCGCGCCGATCTCGACCGCGCCGCGAAGATGGCGCCCGACTGCTTCTGGATCGCGGCCTGGCGCGGCGAGCTGCGCGTTCATCAAGGAGAGGTCGAAGCCGGCCTCGCCGATCTCTCCCGCGCTCTCAAAAAATTCCCGCGCTACACGCAGGCCTGGATCTGGACCGGCCAGGCGCAGCTCGCGCGCGAGGCGACGGCGCCCGCGCTCGCGGCGTTCACGTCCGCGCTCAAGCTCGAGCCGAACAACGTCTGGGGACTGATCGGCCGCGCCGTCTGCCTCGAGAAAACCGGGAAGGCGAAGGCCGCCGCCGAGCTGTTCGCCCGCGCGCAGGCGATCGCGCCGGCGCTGTTCGCCGGGAAATAGCGGGCTCGGAAAAGTTATCCACGAACTCGTCGCGCGACCAGCTTGTGGATAAATTCGGAAGGAGACGGTTTTATCTCAAGATAAAACTGTCGATTGCTTGAACGGGAAAGCGCGCGGCGCGTTAGTTGCGGCGGATCAGATCCAACACGGGATCGGCGGCGTTCTTTCCCGCCTCGATCGCCCGGTCGTAAACCTTGCGCGCCTCGGCGGGACGGCCGAGCTTGACGTACACCGCGCCTAAAGAGAGATAGGCGGGCCAGTATGACGAGTCGGCCGCTATTGCGCGGCGCAGATCAGAGGCCGCCGTCTCCCACGAGCCGACGAAGGTCTCGTTGACGGCCTTGTCGGTCCAGAGATCCGCCGCATCCGGCCGCTTTTCCAAAAGAACGCGAAGTAAGGAGATCGCCTCGCGGGGGTTCCCGGCGTTCTGCAAGGCGATGACCTCGTCGCGCATCGGATCGCAGCGGCGTACGACGCCGAGTCCTCCCGGACGCTTCGAGAAACCGCGCAACTCGCTCCACAGCCCGAGCCAGTCGCGCGGCGGCATAGCGCCGAATAATTCGCGCGAGCGATCCCACAGAATCTCGAGGCTCAGCAGCTCGCGGTCGTTCCCGTGCGAGCGCCGCACGCGCTCCGCATAGGCCGCCGCGAGCCGCTCGCGGGCCTCGCGCGCGCGCCCGGCGCGCAAAAGCGCGTGCGCCTTGAGCAGGTCGGGGTCGGCGCGCTGGCCCTCGCTGCTCCACGGCGGCGCCTCCGCGTTCCAGGACAGGAGGGACTCCGGGCGCCCCGTCAGCGCCGCGGCCCAGGCGTGGTGCAACGCCCAATGGAGATTCGCGGGCGAGACCGCGACGGCCCGCGACCAGGCGGCTTCGGCCCCGGCCGCGTCTCCGGAGCGCAGGCGCCGCCACCCGTCCTGATAGTTCAGCCAGCCGTCGCCCGGATCGCGCGCGAGCGCTTCGTCCAGCGACCTTTCAGAGTCCGGCGCGCGCTCGCGCGCTAAAACGGCGTAGCGCACGACGTGCGACTGGGCCTCGAGGCCGGCGAGGACGAGAGCGCCGACGCAGATCAGGAGCCAGCCCCGCGCGAGCGCGGCCGGGCGCGCGGCCGGCGGGGCCCAAGCCCCGCGCGGGCAACCGAGCATGGCCGCGAGGCAGGCGAGCAGGGGCCACAGCGGCACGAAATAATTCTCCAGCACCGCGATCGAGCAGTGAAGCAGAAGAAAGTAGGCGCACGCCGCGCCGAGAACTCGGACCGCGGCCTTGCCGCGGTGCAGCCAAAATCCGGCCGCCGCCGCGACGAACAGCCAGGGCTTCAGGGAGAGGGCGTAGCCCAGCCGCCCGGCCGCTCCCTCCAGGTATCGCAGCGGATGCCGCGCGATTTCCTCGAAGGCCCAGCGCAGGCACCACAGGAGATTCTGAGTCTGAAGCAAGGGGTGCGCCCTCACCGCCGCGCGCCATTCCTGATCGACGAAAAACACGCGCCCGAGCGCGGCGGTCACGATGTTCGGCAAAGACTCTCCGCGTTCGAACAGCGACCACTGTCCGTAGACGACCTTGTTCATGGCCGCCCACGGGATGAGGAGCAGGTACGGGACTATGAGCAGGATGGCCATGTTGAGCCGGCGGTCGCGCGAGCGGCGGCTCAGTTCCAGCGCGGCGAGCAGAGGCGGCAGGAAGGCCAGCGGCGAACGGAACAGGACGCTCGCTCCGACGGCCAGGGCGAAGACGGCCGTGCGCGCCGGCGTCGGCTTGGACTCGCGCCAGACGAGGGCTCCCGCGACCGGAAGGACGAACAGGGTATAAAAGAATTGGACGTAGCTTTGATGCCTGGGCCACAGCTCGGGCCAGAGGAGCAGGATGAGCAGGGCCCCGGGCGCCGCGCGCGACGCCCCGGCCAGGACGCACAGCGCCGCGACGCTCAGCAGGCCCGCCGCGAGCGCCAACTCGCGCCACGGCAGACGGCGGGCGTGAGCGAGCAGACGCGCCGCCGTGAGCCCGGCGACGGGCATGTACAAAGACGGGCAGGGAGACCTCGTCGGCGAGTAGCCGTGGAGGAGGACCTCGCCGCACTCGGCGTAGGGAGAGGAGGCGCCGGAGGTTTCCCCGCCGGTCAGCACAGACCCGCGGCCCCGCCCGGCCCCCCAGGACACGAGGAGGGCCAGCGCCCCGGCGATCAACCAGCCTTCACGGCGTCGCATAATGAGGAATAAATTACTATAAAGTACGTCAGGAGGCCCAAATGATCAAAAACATGCTGGCCGTCTGCCTACTCGTCTTGCCGCTCATGACTCGCGCCGCCACCCCCGCCGCGCCGAAATCCGAGCTGACCCCGCGGGAAGCCAAGGTCATCGAGCAGCTCGAGCAATCGATCAAACGGCTGAACACCAGCTACGGCGCGACTCAGGACTGCTTGGAGACGGAGAAGTCGCTGCAGAAGAGCCTGGCCGCCAAGAAGGCCGAGCTCACGCAGGAATTCAACGGGAAGATCCCCCTCTCTTTCTCGGATTATCTCTGGCGGAGAAGCCAGCGCATCGACAAGCAGCACCAGGCCTGCCTGCAGAGCTACTCCCAGCTCTCCGCCGCGTTCACCGAGTCCGAGTCGCTGCTCGGCAGCTACGAACCCAAGACCCTGGACGTCTCCCGCCAGCGCGCGCGCGTCGAAGCCCTGAAGGTCAGGTTCCGGGTGATGCTCCCGACGCCGAAACAGGGCAAGGCCAAGCCCGCCGCGAGTTCCGAACAGGAGTAGTCCGATGGCTCGCTCCGCGTCCGAGACCAAGGCGAAAGCCGCTCCGAAGGCGAAGTCCAAGGGCCGGCTCGAGTTCTTCATCGATCCGCGCCTCGAGCTCGACGGCGTCATGGAGCTGCTCGCCTACGACCTCACCAAGGCCGCCGGCGGCAAGCTCCACCCGAAGGACGCGATGTTCCCCGACGTAGCGTACGTCAGCGAGGCGCGCAAATATTTCGCGCCGTACAAGGAACACCCGGCGATCAAACACCGCGCGGGCGCGTCGATGCGCGCCTTCGACCTCGGGCAGCGCGGACAGGCGCTAACG
>JACRDP010000020.1 GCA_016212855.1 Elusimicrobiota bacterium | reverse complement strand
GGCCTCCCTCCAGAGCAACACCATGTTCTCAGACAATCTTCCCAACGGCAACAACAACGACAAAAACAAAGGAGAATGGATCCAAAAGCAACGCCAAACCGGCAACGTCACTCAGGCTCATTTACGGATGAGAAAATGCTGGCCCAGACCGCCGGCCGGGACTAGAGCTTCCCGGCCGCGTCTTTCAGACGGGAGACGACCATGTCCTTGCCCATGATTTCGAGCATCAGGAACAAGGTCGGCCCCTCGGTGCGGCCCGTCGTCGCCACCCGGATCGGGTGGAAGACCTGGCCGTTCTTGAGGCCCTTCTCCGTCACGAACTGGCGGATGCGAGCCTCGAGCGGCTTCTCCTCGAACGGTGTGAGCTCCTGCAGCGCGTCCGCAAGCCCGAGCAGGACGTCCTTCGCGCCGGGAGCCTTGAGCACCTTCTCGAAGGCCTTCGGGTCGAAGACCACAGGCTTGTAGAAGAACTCGATCAAGGTGGGGATTTCGGAGAGAAGCTTGTACTTCTCGTGCTCGAGCGCGATGACCCTCTCGAGCGCCGGCCCTTTCGCCCCCCACAGCCCGGCCTTCTCGAGGAACGGCTTGGCGAGCTCGATGAGTTCCTTCACCGGGGTCTGCCGGATGTACTCGCCGTTCATCCAGTTGAGCTTGACCGTGTCGAAGGTCGCCGGGCTTTTCTGACAGCCCTCCAGGTCGAACTTGGAGATCAGGTCCTCATCGGTGAACAGTTGCTGGGACTCGGTGTTGGACCAGCCCAGCAGAGCGAGGTAGTTGCGCATCGTGTGCGGCAGGTAGCCCTGGTCGCGATACTCGAGCACCGAGGTCGCCCCGTGGCGCTTGGACAGCTTCGAGCCGTCGGGCCCGAGGATCATGGACAGATGCGCGAACTTCGGCGGCGTCCAACCCAGCGCGTAGTAGATCTGTATCTGCGAGGGTGTGTTCGAGAGGTGCTCGTCGCCGCGCACCACGTGGGTCATGCCCATGAGGTGGTCGTCGATGACGCAGCAGAAGTTGTAAGTCGGCCCGTCGGTCGTCTTCCAGATGACGAGGTCCTGCTGAAGGTTGTTCTCGAAGGAGACCTTGCCCCGGATCGCGTCGTCGACGATCGTCGCGCCGTCGACCGGCATCTTGAAGCGGATGGAGAACTTCTTGCCCTGCGCCTCGAGTTCCTGACGCTGCGCGGCGCTCAGCGCGCGGCACTTGCCCGGATAGCGCGGCGGACGCTTTTCCAGCTGGGCCACGCGGCGGAACTCGTCAAGCTCATCCTTCGTGCAGTAGCAGCGGTACGCTTTGCCCTCGGCCACGAGCTGGTCGAGGTATTTGCGGTACACCGGAACGCGCTGCATCTGGAAGTAGGGCGAGTACGGTCCGGTATCGGTTTTGCCGTCCTTGGGACCCTCGTCCCAATCCAGGCCGAGCCACTTCACGGAGTCGAGGATCGCCGTCACCGAGTCGTCGGTGGAGCGAACTTCATCCGTATCTTCGATCCGAAGAATAAAATCGCCCTTGTGGCGACGAGCGTACAGCCAGTTGTACAACGTGGTCCGGGCGCCGCCGATGTGCAGAAAGCCAGTCGGGGACGGCGCGAAGCGGGTGCGGATTTTGGTCGTCATGAAATCGAACTCTCCAGTAATTCTTGGGCGTGCTTGCGCGACGCGCCAGTGGGCTTGCCGCCGAGCATGGCGGCGACCGCCTCCAGGCGTCCGTCGCCGGCGAGGGTGTCGACGCGCAGGCGCGTGCGCCCGGCGGAGACGTCCTTGACGGCGTGAAGGTGGGTCTGCGCGAAGCAGGCCACCTGCGGAAGATGGGTGATGCACAGGACCTGGCGGCCCTTGGCCAACGCGGCCAGACGCTCGCCCACGGCGTGCGCGACCTCGCCGCCGATGCCGGCGTCGACCTCGTCGAAGACGAGGAGCGGGGTGCGGTCGGCCTTGGCGAAGGCGGTCTTGAGCGCGAGCATCACGCGCGAAAGCTCGCCGCCCGAGGCGGCGGTTTTCACGGGGCGCAGGGGCTCGCCGGGGTTGGGAGCCAGCAGAAATTCGACGCCGTCGGCTCCCGTCTTATTCCAGTTCCCTTCTTCCATCTCGACGGAGCAGGAAAAGCGGGCGTGGGGCAGGCCGAGAACCTTGAGTTCCTTGAGGACAGCGGCGTCGAGCTTCTTGGCGGCCTTCACGCGCTTGTCGTGAACTTCGTCGCAGAGTTTGGCCAAGACCTTCTCGGCGGCGGCCAGTTCCTTGCGCGTCTTCTCAAGGTGCGCGTCGGCGTTGACGAGGCCGTCGAGCTCGGCTGCGAGGCGCTCGCGCGCGGCCAGAACCTCGGAGACGGTGACGCCGTGTTTGCGCTTGAGGCGTGCGAGCGAATCCTGGCGCGAGAGGAGCGCATCGAGGACCGCGGGATCGGAAGAAACCGAATCGCGGTAGGCGCCGAGTTCGTGGGAAGCCGAGACGACCGAGATGCGGGCGGCATCGAGCTCGGACTGAAGATGACCCATCGCCGGATCGAGCTTGGCGAGATCGGAGAGCGCGCGCTCGGCCTTGGTGAGGCGGGCGGCGGCCGCGTCCTCTTCGGCGTAGAGCAAGGCGTAGGCGGTGTCAGCCAGGGCGCGCAGTTTTTCCGCGTTCTTGAGACGAGGGAGCTTGTCTTCAAGCTCCTCGTCCTCTCCGGGGCGGAGCTTCGCCTCGTCGATCTCCTCGAGCTGGAAGCGGATCCTATCGGCGCGCGACTCGCGTTCGGCCACGGACAGGGACGAGGCCTCGAGGCGCGCCTTGAGGCCGGCCCACGCGGCGTAGGCCTCGGCGAACTCCGCGCGCTCCGTCTCGAGGGCGCCGAAGCGGTCGAGCAAAATCAGCTGGGAGGCGGCCTGGAGCAAGGTGCGGCTCTCGTGCTGGCCGTGGAAGTCGGCGAAGTTCTCGCCGATGCGGCCGAGAGCGGCGACGGGCGCGGGCTTGCCGGCGACCAGCGCACGCGTGCGGCCCGTGGCGTCGAGCTCGCGCTTGAGCTCCACGGTCTTGCCGGTGATTCCTAATTCGCGGCGCAGGTCGGCCGGCACGTCGGCCGCGTCGATCACGCCTTCGACCTCCAGGCGCTGCGCGCCCGCGCGCAGCCACGACGCGGATCCGCGTCCACCGAGGAGGAAGCCCAAAGACTCGAGCAGGATCGACTTGCCCGCGCCGGTCTCCCCCGTGAGCGCCGTGAAACCGGCGCCCAGTTCAAGCTCGACTTTCTCGGCGACCGCGAAGTTGACGACCTTGAGGCGTCGGATCACTTTATCTCTGCCCCCACTTGAGCTTGCGGCGCAGGACCTCGAAGAACGAGCGGCCCGGCGGGAGCAGAAGGCGCAGCGGCGTTTCGGCGCGGCGAATGCGCACCTCGTCGCCGACCCTGAGCTCGCAACCTTGGCGTCCGTCGAGCGAGGCGAGCACGGCGGGCACCTCGTCGGCGCGCTTGCGGCCGAGGCGGATGGTCAACGGCAGGTGCGCGGGAACGATCAGCGGGCGTTGGGTCAAGGTATGCGGGCAGATGGGCGCGACCAAGGTCACGTCGAGCGAGGGGTCGATGATGGGGCCCGAGGCGGCCAGCGAGTAGGCGGTCGAGCCCGTGGGCGTGGCGATGATGAGCCCGTCGCCGAAGTAGTCGGCCACGAAGCGCTCGCCCGAGCGCGTGGACAAGGTGATCGCGCGGGCCTGCTCGCCGCAGCGGATCACGACTTCGTTGAGCGCCAGATCCGGGCCGAAGATGCGCCGGCCGCCGCGCAGAACCTCGGAGGAGAGCATCGAGCGCTCCTCGACGGCGAACTTCCCCGCCAGCACCGAGTCGAGGCACCGGCGCAGCTCGCCCGACTCGGTTCCGGACAGGAAGCCGAGCGTGCCGATGTTGACGCCCAGCAGCGGAATCCCGCGCGGGGCGACCACGCGCGCGACGCGCAGCATGGTGCCGTCGCCGCCGAGCGCGACGGCGAGATCGGCGTCGCGCAGGGCTTTCGCCGACGGGTTTCGCGGCGCTATCGCCGCGCGCACTCCCCGGGCTTTGAGCAAGGACCGGACGAGCGCGACCGTCCGCGACGAATCGGGCTTGGCCTCGTTCGGGAAAATGAGGACCGAGCCGAACGCCCGGCCGGAGGGGATCTTGGATAAGGTACGTGTCGCCATCGGTGATGACCTCGAACGATCGAGGAGACTCGATTGTAGCAAAAGGCCCGCCGACGAGAATCTCCACATGTCCGAGCCTCAGGAGCCACGGCCTCCCGACGCCCTGCAGCGCCAGCTGTCCCGCGCCCAGGACGCGGGCGGCGCGCCGGGCGCGGGCGAGAGGCTTTCGAGCGCCGAAGTACGTCGCGGGCCCTCCGTTAAAGCGCAGCAGCGCGCTCCCGTCCGTCAAAAACAGGGCCGACACGGGCGGCGCCGGGGCCAAGACCCGGCTCAGCAGCAGCACGCACGCCGACGTTGAGGCCAGCGCCGCGCAAATGGGACGCCGTCTCCAGGCGAGCAAAGCTCCAAGGCCCAGAAACCATGCCGCGATCTCGAGACCCGTCCACGGCCGCAGCTCGACGGCCGCCCACGGCAGGGCCGCGGCGCGGACGCACGTCGTCTCGAACAGGCTCAGCCCCGCGCCGACGAGCCGCGCGGCCGCGGGCGCCATGAGCGGAACCGCCGCGTCCACCCCCCATATGAAGAAGCCGCCCGCGAGCAGGGGGCCCGACAGCGGGATGAGGATGAGATTCACGAGCGGCCCGGCGAGCGACACGCGGCCGAACACCGCGATCCACAGAGGCAGCAGCGCCGCGGCCACGGCGACGCTCCCGATAAGAAGAATCGCGCCTCCTCGGGCGAGCCACGGCCAGGTCGCCGGCACGGCGCGCTCCGCCGCGCCGCCCGCCCACATGATCGCCGCGCAGGCCCCGACGCTCATCAGCGCGCTCGGCGACAGCGCCGCCGCTGGATCGACGGCGAGCAGGACGGCCGCCGCGAAGGTCAAGGTCGCCGTCCCCGTCGTCTCGCGGCCGAGCGCGCGCGCCCCGAGCGCCGCGGCCAGCATGAGCCAGGCGCGCACGCACGGCGGATCGGCTCCGGTCATCAAGGTGTAGAAGCTCGCCGCGCCGAACGTCAGCGCCGCCCGCGCCCACGGCCTCAGCCCGAACGCGAGGCCCAGCAGGACGGCCGCCGCCGCCGCGAAGCCCACGTTCGAGCCCGAGGCGACGAGAAGGTGGGTCGCACCGGCGTCGCGCACCTGCCGGGCGAGACCGTCGGATAAGCCCCCGGCGTCGCCGAGTACGATGCCCGCGAGCAAAGCCGCGCGCTCGGACGGCAAGCGACGTCGATACGATTCCTCGGCGGCCAGGCGAGCGCGTTGCGCCCACGCCCAAGCCAGGAAGCGCGCCGGCGCGGGAGCCGAAGAAATCTCGACCGTCCGCGCATGCAAAACCCAGTTGCAGCCGACCGCCGCCAGCGCGCCCGTCTCGTCGAAGTCACCGGGATCGCGCGGCCGCATCGGCGGACGCAGTTTGCCTTCGATCAACGCCTCCCGGCCCATTTCCAGATCGGCGACGTCCCGCCCGCCAGGCAGCCAAACAAGCGCGCGCTGCGGCCCCGACGCCGCGTCGAACGCCAATTGAGTGCGCCAGCCTCGCCGCGTCTGCCGCACGGACGAGACCAGGCGCCCGGACACCCGCACCGGCCCCTCCCGCGCGGACGCTCGCCAGCTTTCATCGCGCGCCGGGCTCCGTCGCGTCGCCCACGCGAAGATCGCCGCGGCGAGCACGGCCCAAAGCAACGGACGGCTCAAGATTCCCATCCCTTCATACGATCGAACCCCCGACAAAGTTCCATTCGCGGTGGTACAATTAAATTCTGATTCTCCTATTCGCCGCCGTCCTCGCGCCGTGCGTCTCCGCGTTCGCGGCGCCTTCGTTCCCGCCGCTGAACAAGGTCCGCTCCTGGCCGGTGTACGACGAGCGCCAGTCGGCGCCCCTCGACCTCGCCGAGTTCTGCCGCATCGCGCGCCTTCCCTGCGGGGCCGTCGTCGAGCCGGGCGAGACCCTGGCCGCGCCCGAGGGCCCGGTCGCCGGTCAAACCGTCGGCGCCTTGCTCGACCGCCTCCTCGCCGCGCATCCCGGCTACGAGGCCGCGATGCGCGACGGTGTGCTGTCCGTACGGCGCAAGGGCGGCGCCTGCGCGGCCGCGCTCGAGCGGCCGACCCCGGCGATCCGCTATCCGATCCGCCCCGCGCGCGTCGCCGCCCTCATGGTCCTGCGCTCCTCCGGCTGGCCCGAACTGGCGAACCGAGGGCTCGCGTCCCTGAACGGCGACCGCGAGGACGCGCGCTACCAGGACGTCGACGTCTTCGTCCACAAAGGCGCGACCGTGCGCGACGCCCTCGACGCGATCGCGCTCGGCGACGGGCGCATGCTTTGGGTCGCCGAGACCGGAACGAAAACCTGCTCGGCGTTCCGCTTCTCGAACTGGCGCAAGCCCCAGCCCGTGCAGGGTTCGTCCGTGATGGTATCCGTATCCGGAAAAAGTCCATAATGCCCGGATGAGGGTAGCGATCACCGGCGGCACGGGCTTCATCGGAACGGCGCTGACGTCCGCGCTGCTCGAGCGCGGCGACAAGGTCACCCTCGTGACGCGCGCTCCCGTCGTCGCGCAGCAAAGCTGGGACGGCCGCATCGACGCGCGGTTATGGAACGGGCGCGACCCGGGCCCCTGGGTCATGGCGATCAACGGGGCGGACGCGGTGATCAATCTCGCCGGCGAGAGCGTGGCCGGCGGACGCTGGAGCGCCGCGCGCAAGCTCGCGCTGATCAAGAGCCGCATCGACTCGACGCGCGCCGTGGTCAAGGCGCTCGAGGCCGCGACGGAACGTCCGCCGGTCTTCGTCTGCGCCTCGGCCGTCGGCTACTACGGCGGAACTTCGAAGGGCGACTGCCCCGAGGGCGCGCCGCAGGGCTCGGATTTCCTCGCGGCGCTGTGCGGACAGTGGGAACGCGAAGCCGCCGCCGCCGATAAGCTCGAAGTACGGACCGTCATGGCCCGCATCGGCGTGGTGCTCGGCAAGACGGGCGGAGCGTTCGCGAAGATGCTCATGCCGTTTAAGCTCGGCCTGGGAGGGCCGCTCGGCTCAGGGCGCCAGCCGTTTCCCTGGATTCACCTCGACGACGCCGTCGGCGCGATTCTGCGCTCGATCGACGACGTGAAGCTCGCCGGCCCCGTCAACGTCGTCGCGCCGGAACCGGCGACGAGCGCGAAGTTCGCGAAGGCCTTCGGCCGCGCGCTTCATCGGCCCGCCTTCCTGCCCGCGCCCGCCTTCGCGCTGCGCTTCGCGCTCGGGGAGATGAGCACCCTGCTTCTCGACGGCCAAAAAGCCGTTCCCAAAAAGCTGCTCGACGCCGGCTACGCGTTCCGCCACCCGGCGCTCGACGGCGCGCTCGCCTCCCTGCTTGCGCGCCCCTGACGGGGCCCGGCGTTCAGGACGGCTTGGGAATCGAACGGCCCGCCGTCTTGCGCATCCACTCCCAGAACGCGGGATTGAGCCGATAGTAGTCGGCCAGATAGGGAGGCTCGGCCAGGACCTCGAACGCGGCCAGGTAGCGCATGGCGATTTCGGTCTCCTCGGGCGTCGCCGGGTGCCGCGCCGCGAAGGCCGCGCCCACGGCCTCGGTCAGCTCGTGCAGCTCGGCGGCCTTCGCGTCGAAGGCGTCCGCGTCGAGCTTGTCCGCAGCGGCGGTCCAACGCGCGCCCGTCACATCCCTGGGCGGCGGGCCGACGCGGCACTCCGTCGTAGCACCGGCCGCCGTGTCGAGCACGGCCTCGGCCGCAGGGCCCGCCAAACGCGGCTCGGCGGGCGGCGTTCCCTTGAGCGGATAGAAGAATATCCGGAAGCGGTTCGGGCCTCCTCCCGCAGGGACGGCCCAGCCGGCCGGCCACTCACCGGCCACCTTCGCGCTGCAGGGACCGACGCTGCGCGACTGCGCGATCAAGGCGGCGAGCTTGCCGGCCGACGCCGCCTCGGGCGCGGCAGGCTCTTTGCGTCCGCACGCCGCAGCCAGCAGAATCAACGTCAGGGAAATACGGCTCGCGCTCATAAGGGCTCCACGAACATCCGGCTGTGGCGGTGCCACGCCGCGTTGAATTGCTTGAGGGTGATGAAGCGGCCACCTTCATTCGTGCCGGTGTCGTTGATATAGTAGCCAAGAGGCTTGCCGGATTTGCGATCCACCTCGGCGCCGGTAATGGCGACGAAATGGCCGCCTCCGCGGAAGCGCCGGTCGTTCCATAGGCGCTCGGTGTCCGCGCCGACGATAATCATGCGGCCACCCTTGACGGCCTCGAAGAGCTCTTCGTCCTTCGCGGCGAAATGCTTGCGCACCGGCATATCGAGAAGATCGCCCACGCGCTGGTTCGCGGTACCGCCGTTCTCGCGGCGTTTCGGGTCGCCGGTAGAGCCCTCGAAATAACCCAGGCGCAACGCGCGCGCGTATAGCTCGTCCTCCTTGGCCTTCAGCGCGGCGGAGTCGGCGCTCACGACTCCCGCATCGGCCAAAACTTGAATTTGAGCGCCGATGCCGCATGTGCCTCCTTCCTGATGGTAGACGTACGCCGCGCGCCGGCCGGGATCGCCGATCGTGCGGGTTCGGCCCTGCTTGCGCAGCGCGTTGACCTCGGCGGTCTGCTTCGGCGCCGAGTCGCGCCCGCGCGCGCCCGCGAACACGGCCGGCTTGGGTCCGCTCACGTCCGGGACCTCGGCGACGCCGGGCGAGGGAACGCGCGCCATATCGAGCAAGGTCTTGCCTTCCGCCTTGGGCGCGAGCGCCGTGACGACCAAGGGTTCGGAATAGAAAACGGCACGCGCCACGCCGCCGCTCGTGCCGCCGTCGGCCGCGGCCGTCCTCGCGAACGGATCGTGCAGCAGGCTGTTCATCCGGGCCCGCAACGCCTCGCTCTGCCGTTTGGGATCGCCCAGCACGGGCGCGACGCCCCACAGGCGGTCGTTGATCGTCTGGAGCTTGCGCGACAGATCCGCCACCCGCTTCTGCAAAGGGTTGATGTCCAGGCGGAGCCTGCCGATGATATTGGGCTCGTACTTCGGCGCGCCGCCCTTTCGTCCCGGCGTCTCGCTCACGGGGCTGCCCATGTCGGCGACGTTGAGCGCGTTCGCCTGCAGACGGTTCCAAATCTGGGTGCCGTAGGCGTTAAGCGCGTTCAGGCGCCGGGTAAACGGCCCCTTGGTCGCCGCCGACGCGCCCGGGCTGAGAAACCGGGTGTCCCTGTCGAGCTGCTCCGCGCCGCTCTCCAGCACGGTCAGCGCTCCGGACAGTTCCTTGAAGTCGACCGGAGAACTCCTCACGCACAGCAAGGAGACCCGAAGCCAAATGAAGCTGTAGGCGAGATCAGCGGCCTCCACATCCTCCTTCGATACCTTGGTCGTGTCGATGAGTCCCGCGCGATCATGAATAAGGTGGAGACGCCGGTCGAATTCGGCGATCATGTCGGCCGAAACCACCGGAAGTTCCGACTCATCCTTGAGCACGCTCGGTATCAGCCGGTAAACATCGGCCTTGAGGGACAGGTACTCGTCGGCCATCGCCGGCTCGAGTTTTCGCAACCGCAGCACGGCGCGATTAAAGTCCCCTTCGGAAGGCTCTGGAGCGGCGGCAGGCGCGCGTTCCGCGGCCGCGACCGCCGTTACCGCTGAAAAAGCCGGCAGGACCGGCGAAATCGCCGTCCAGACAAGGAATAAGACTGCCGCGAGGGCTTTCGGGACGTGCATCGAGGGTACTCGCAGTGTAACCCTGGGAAGGGGTCGTTTCAAGGCCTAAAGCCATTTGGTACAGTCCCACTCGATGAGCGTCCGTTTGGGCGTCGGACTCATGTCGGGAACCTCCGCGGACGGCGTCACCGCCGCCCTGGTGAGACTGTCACCCTCGGGCCTGCGCGTCCTGCGCCACCGCACGTATCCATATTCCGCGACCCTGAAAAAGCGCGTCCTGGGCGCTCCTTCTTTGAGCGTCGCCGAGCTGTCCCGCCTCAACGTCGAACTCGGGGAGGCCTTCGCCGCCGCCGCGCTCAAGATTTCCGGCCGCGCGCGGCCGTCCGTCATCGGCTCGCACGGCCAGACGGTCTGGCACGGCCCGAACGACGTCCCGCCGAACACCTTACAGATCGCCGAGCCCGCCGTGATCGCCGAGAGGACCGGAATCACGACCGTCGCCGACTTCCGTCCGCGCGACATGGCCGCCGGGGGCCAGGGCGCGCCGCTGGTTCCCGCCTTCGATCTCTTTCTCTACGGCCGCGGACCGCTGCGGGCCGTGATCAACATCGGCGGCATCTCGAACGCGACCATCGTCGGCCTCGGGAAAATACACGCCGCCTTCGACGCCGGTCCCGGCAACGCCCTATTAGATGAAGCCGTGCGCCGCGTCTCGGACGGACGCCGCGAATACGACGCCGGAGGGCGCCTCGCCGCCTCGGGCCGCGTCGATGAGAAAATACTGCGGCGCCTGTCGACCCATCCCTATTTCTTTAAAGCCCCGCCCAAGTCGCTCGACCGCTCGACCTTCGGCCCCGCCCTGCTCGACCGTTATTATCCGCGCCTGAACAAGAAGAATCTTCCCGACGCCCTGGCTACGCTCTGCGAATTGACCGCGCGCTCGCTCTGGCTGTCGATCGTCGAGAACTCCTCCTTTCCTCCGGTCGAGATCGTGGTCGCCGGGGGCGGCGCGCTCAACAAGCACCTGATGCGCCGCCTCTCCGCGCTGTTTTCCCCCGCGCGCGTGCGCGCCGCCGAGATTCCCGTCATGGCCAAGGAAGCCGCCTGTTTCGCCTGGCTCGCCGCGCGCGCTCTCGACGGGAAAGCCAACAACGCGCCGTCGGCGACGGGAGCCCGCGGGCCTCGGATTCTTGGTAAAATAGTTCCCGCATGAAGCTCCCCAAAACCATCGTCGCCGCCATGAAGGAACACTCGCCTTTCTATCAGGCGGTTTGGAAAGCCTGCGCCGAAATTCCGAAAGGCGAAGTGCGCACCTACGGCTGGATCGCGCGCAAGATCGGCAAGCCCGGCGCGGCCCGCGCCGTGGGCATGGCGCTCGGCAAGAATCCCTTCGCCCCGACCGTCCCCTGCCACCGTGTAGTCGGCGCCGACGGCCGCCTGACCGGCTATTCCGGCGCCGGCGGCATCGCCCAAAAGCGGCGCATGCTCAAGGCCGAAGGCGTACCTCTTCCTTAAATAAAAGTTGGCCCTGCCAGTCTGCGTCGTCGACGCCTTCGCCGAGAAGCCCTTCACCGGCAACCCCGCCGCCGTCGTCTTTCTCGATGAGCCGCGCGACGACGCCTGGCGTCAAAGCGTCGCGGCCGAGTTCAACCTCTCCGAGACCGCCTTCGTCGAGCCCGGGAAAGACGGTTACAGGTTGCGCTGGTTCACGCCGGCCGTCGAGGTCCCGTTGTGCGGCCACGGGACCCTGGCCGCGGCGCACGCGCTGTGGGAATCGGGCCGCCTCTCCCCTTCTTCGCCCGCGCGTTTCGAAACGAAAAGCGGGACGTTGACCGCGCGCCGCGACGGGGAATGGATCGCTATGGACTTGCCCTCTTTGCCGGTGCGCCCGGCCAAGCCCCCACTCGGCCTGATGAAAGCGCTGGCCGACACCCCGATGGCTTTCTGCGAGAACGAAGGCGTCTATCTTATTGAGATGGACAGCGAGGAAACCGTTCGGCGCTCCGCGCCGAATTTAGACGCCTGGTCGGCGCTCACCCGCAAAGGCCTGATCCTGACCGCGCAAAGCCGGCGCGCGGCCTACGATTTCGTCTCGCGCTGCTTTTTCCCGGCCGACGGCATCGCGGAGGACCCGGTGACCGGCTCGGCGCATTGCGCGCTCGGGCCCTACTGGGCCGAACGGCTCAAGAAGCCCGTGCTCACCGCCTATCAGGCCTCCAAACGCGGGGGCGTGCTCCTCATTCGCCCGAAGGAAGGCCGCGTCGAGGTCGGCGGCCGGGCGCTGACGGTGTGGCGCGGAAGTTTGTGCTAGCATAACCCGCGTGACCATCGCCCTCGAGCCGAAGCACATCATCGAGACCGCCGAACGCCTGCAGAAGCGGATCGCCGAACGCTTCCCCGGCTCGAGCCTGCTGAAGGTCGCCGAGACCGTGACGAAAACCGCGCAAGCCGCGGACCACAAAAGCGCCGCGATCGCCAAAGTGCATCTGCCGCTGCGCGCCGCCGTCTGGGCGCTCGCGACGGCCCTCCTCGTCGGCGTGACCGCGACCTTCGTGCGGATCAGCTCCGCCCCCGGCTTCAACAGCGTCGCCGACCTGTTGCAGGGCGTCGACGCGGCGGCGAACATCGTCCTCCTTCTCGGGGCGGGAATCCTGTCCATCGCGAAGCTCGAGGAGCAGCTGCGCCGGCGCAAGGGACTGGCGCTCGTCCACGACCTCAAGTCGCTGGCTCACGTCGTCGACATGCATCAGCTCACCAAGGACCCGGAAACGCTGTCCGAGAACGCGCCGCGCACGGAGTCGTCGCCGGTGCGCAAGATGACCCGCTACGAGCTCGGCCGCTACCTCGATTACTCGAGCGAACTGCTCTCGGTGATCGGCAAGATCGCCGCGCTCTACGGCCGTCGTCTGCAGGATTCCGTGGTTCTCGACGCCATCGACGGCGCCGAGGATCTGACGACCGGCCTCTCGCGCAAGATCTGGCAGAAGATCGCAATCCTCAGCGAACAGCCCGCCTCCAAGCGCTGACCGGCTAGTCCCAGCGGAAGGTCCAGGCGCCGACGACCAGGAACAGCACCGTCATCCCGGCCAGGATCCACAGATGCGTCGAGACCTGCGCCAAGGTCGCGCCCTCGGTCATGACCGCACGCGCGGCGTCGATCAAATGGGTCAGCGGCATCGAGTACGCGAACAGCCTGAGCGCCTTCGGCGCCCCCTCGAGAGAGAACCACACGCCCGAGAGGAACATCATCGGCCAGGACAGCATGTTGAGCACGCCGCCGGCGAGCTCCTCGCTCGTCACGCGCGCGGCCACGAGCAGCCCCAGCGAAATCAAGCACGCCGAGCCGAGCGCGAAGATCAGGTACAGGTCGAACAGCGAGCCCCGACGCTGGAAATGGAGAAAGAAGTCCGAGCCTTGATAGACGATGGTGAACACCGACATGATCAGGATCAGGCGCGAGACGACCTGCGCGGTCAGGAACTCCGCCGCGCGCAGGGGCGTCGCCTTCAGACGCTTGAGCACGCCGTTCTTGCGATAGCGCACGAGGTTGTAGCCGACGCCGAACAGCGCGGAGAACATCATGTTCATGGACAATAGACCGGCCACCAGCCAGTCCACGTAGCGAATAGGACGTCCTTCCACGGCCTGACGCATCGGAGAAGATGTCATCACGTCCGTGCCGAGCATGATCTTCTCAACGAGATAACCTTTCGGAGAACTTTCGTTGACCCAATACTTCAACGGACGGCCGGGCTGAACAAGTATATCCAGCTGATGATGCCGGAGTTTTTCCAGCGAGGATGTCGTGTCGTCGAACGTCACGAACTTCAGATGTCTGGTCGCCGCGAAGCCCGCGGGCAAGGCGGCGGCGTCGCCGACGACGCCGACCTTGAAGACGTCCTGACCCTTGTCGGAGAAGGCGAACGCCATGCCGAACACGACGAAGAACGGAAACAGGAAGTTCCAGCCGAGCGCGCCGCGGTCGCGCAGGAACTCCTTGTTGCGTCCGATCAGAACGGCCCAGAAGCGACGGATCACTCGCGCAGCCCCCGGCCCGTCAACGCCAGAAACAAATCCTCCAGCGTCCGCGGGCGCACGCGCAGGTGCGCGAGGCTGCGACCCTGCTTACGCAGCCCGTCGAGGGAAGCCTCCACGTCGTTGGTCATGATCTCTTCGCCTTCGAGCTCGATCACCACGCCGTCAAAATGTTTTTTCAACAGCGAGTCGGGCGTGCCCTGGGCGATGATGCGCCCCTTGTCGACGATGGCGACCTCGTCGCACAGCGCGTAGGCCTCTTCCATGTAATGCGTCGTGAGCATGATCGTCTTGCCGCGCGCCTTGATCGAGCGCGCCAGATCCCAGAAGTTGCGCCGCGCCTGCGGGTCGAGGCCGGTCGTGGGCTCGTCCAGGAACACAACGTCGGGGTCGTTGACGAGCGCCAGCGCCAGCAAGGCGCGCTGGCGCTGGCCGCCGGAAAGCTTCTCGGGCTCCCTGTTCAGCAGCTCCCCGAGATCGCACAGCTCGGTCAACTCCTGAGTCGAAAGCCGCTGCGGATACAGGTCGCCGAACAGGTCGAGCAGTTCGCGCACGGTCAGGTGATCCTGGAGCGCGGTGTCCTGAAACTGAATTCCGGTCTTCTCCCGGAAAGACGGCCCGATCGGCGCGCCGCGATAGAGGATCTCGCCCGCGTCGGGCCTCATGATGCCCTCGAGCATCTCCACCGTCGTCGTCTTGCCGGCGCCGTTGGGCCCGAGCAAGCCGAAGCACGATCCTTCGCGAACGGACAGCGAAAGACCGTCCACGGCGTTGGCCGCGGCTTTCGGGTAGCGCTTGAACAAACCGCGGGCTTCGAGGACGACGCTCATGCGCCGATTATAGCGGTTAGCCGCCGCTTAGTCGTCCAGCCTGAGCGAGACGAACAGACAATAGCCGAGCGGAAGGGCGCCGAGCACCCCGAACGAACAGTCGATGAGCCTCCAGTACAGCGGGATGCCGCGGACGGCGCCGGCGATCAGCGCCGTCGGAATCACCAGCGCGCAGGCCATCAGCCCGGCGACAAGCGGCCAGCGGTTGCGGGCCGGATCGAGAAACGGGCCGATGAAGAACAGCGCGATCACGATATGCCCGAAGGCGAGCCAGTCCGTGCCGTACGCCAGCCACGGATACGCCGCGTAGCTCGTCTCCAGGCCGGCCCGCACCGTGTCGAGCCACGGATGCGGTCCGGCCCACGCGCTCAGCAGGCGGACCTCGCGCAGGAGCGGAAAGGCGGTCAGGCCGCTGACGACCAAGCCGGCCATGAACGTTCCCAGGGCGATCCGGCAGCGACGGATCGATTCCTCACGATGGGCTTTAAGCTCCATGCGTATATCAGATACCAATTTTCCCACGGTCAGCCTGCGCCTTGATCATCGATCTCGTACCAGTTCACATTTCGCGTGAGGTACATGAGCGCCCCGAGGCCGCCCACCAGGAGGCCGCAGCCCATGAGCAAAGAGAAATCCTGCAGCTGCAGCACCACGTAGAGATAGCCGTAAACGGCCGCCAGCTCGGAGGCGAGAATGGCCGTCCGGCGGCCGCTTCCGAGGAACTTCGCGCTGTAGGAGACGATCATCGCCGTCGCGGCGGCGGCGGCCGCAAGATAGGACGCCCAGAACGGCAGGAACTCCGACAAGGACAGCAGCATCAGGAAAAACAGCGCCAGCGCGAGCCCGACGAGCACGTACTGAACGACGTGAATCTGAAGCGAGGCCAGGACCTCGAACAGGAAGAACGCGATGAAGACCATCGCGATGAACAGGATCCCGTATTTCGTCGAGCGCTCGACGTTCCGGTAGGAGTCGATCGAAGACAGGAACTCGACACCGAACAGCGAGGAGTTGATCGCCTCCGCCTCCGGCTTGCCGCCGCCGCGCTCCGTGGCCGACTGCGGATAATTCCTCCCGTAGTACGACACATCCCATTTCGCGGTAAATCCATCCTTGGCGAGATTGCGATCGACGGGAAGGAAGGAGCCTTGGAATTTAGGATTGGCCCAAGCGGATTGAAGCGAGACGATGTTCCGGATGCCGAGCGGGGCGAACTGGATGTTGCTGCTGCCGTTCAGATCGATCGCCAGCGAGAAATCGAGCGGCCGTCCGGGAGCCGGCTCACCGACGGCGACGTGGGCGCCCGACGCGTAACCCGGAATCTTCGAGCCGGGGAGCATCACGAACGGCCGTCCGCCGAGCTGAACGGCGAGCGCGCCTTTGGCGCCCCGGAGATCGGGGATGGCGACGGTCAGGACCGCGTCGTTCCATAGCGCTTCCTTCGGATCGATTTTCAGGGTCTTCCAGTCGAGCGAGGGAAACTGTCCGGAGATTTTCACGCTCCCGGAATAGACCACCGCTTCGTATATCCCGCGATGAAGCCGCTTGGGCGAGATGACCCCGTCGATGTTCAGATCGGCCGGGAGGAAATAGGCGTTGTCGACGGCGGATTGAACGACCTCCCTTCGAACGATCTTTCCGTCGACGTTCTCATCCTTCTCGGTCTTGAAGTAATAACGGTAGGGCACGATCAGCACGGGGCCGACGACGGATTGCGGGCTTCCCCACGTGGACGTGATGTCGGCCACGGCCACGTCCCGGCGCTGCTTTCGTTCACTGATGATCGACTCGACCATCACGATCGGAATCAAGAGAACCAAAGACAGGGCCGCGATGACGATCAGCTTGATCTGAGTACGATTGGCGCCGGTTTTCCCGGGGATTATCTGATTCATTATGTTTTCTCCCGCGTCTCGAGCTCTTCGCGCAGCTCGTCGTATACTTTCACCAGCGCGAAATACGCCGGCGCGATCACCGAGTGCTTCTGCTTTTCCTTTTTTAACGCGTCCATCGCCCGTTCGAGGCCGGCGCGATACTCCGTGGAATGATCCATATTCCTCTTATTTCTGTATGGAGTGAAAACTTACGTCAAAAAAATCAGTTCAAGCCCAGCAGCGACACGGCCTTTCCGCCCAAGGTCAGGAATTTGCGGACCAGCGGCGTGGGCAGGCGCCGGACGTCCTCGTACCACTTGGAGAAAGTCTCGAAGAACCCGAGCATGTCCCCCACGCGCTTCTTCGCGTAGGGGTCGTCGAGCTCGTCCACGGCCTCGCGCAAGGTGCGCATCCAGGGATCGATCTCGCGGCGCTTCTGCTCGGACACGGCCTGGCGGAACATGTCCCAGACGTCGGCGTGGGTCTCATAGTACTCGCGTCGGCTGCCCAGCACGCGCGTCGGCTTCACCATCCCCCAATTTTCCAGCTCGCGCAGGCTGTTGCTCACGTGCGAGCGCGCGACCGACAAGGTTTCGGAAATCTCCTCGGCGTCGAGGGGCTTGGGCGACAGGAAGAGAAGGGCGTGAATCTGGCACTCGGTCCGGTTGAGGCCCCAATGGCTCGCCATCTCGCCGTAGCGGGCGATGAACTTCTCGGTTTTATCGGAGAGCTTGGTCATATATTTCTCTTATTTCTGATTGTACAGGTACAACAGGAATTTGTCAAGCCCCCTCCCGGGACAGGGGTTGACGCGCGGGCGGGGATGAGGCATCCTTCGCTCATGTTGACCAACGAAGACCGCGAGAAAGTCCGCAGCGCCGTGGCCAAGGCCGAGGCCGGCCTCACCGCCGAGATCGTGCCGTGCGTGTTCGAGCAGAGCAGCCCCTATCCAGAGTCGGTGTGGGCCGGCGCAGGCGCGGGCATGAGCCTGGCCGTCGCGGCTCTCCTCCTGCTCGACCTATTCCATCCCCTCTGGCTCCCGGTCTCGCGCCTGATTCTATGGGTGCCCGTCGCCGGCCTTCTCGGCGCGGCGCTCGGCCGCTGGTGCGGCCCCGCCAAACGCAGGCTGATCGGCGCGGAGCGCATGGAGACCGCCGTCGCGCGGCGCGCGAAGGAGGTCTTCTTCGACCGCGGCATCGCGCGCACCGCCGGGCGCGACGGCGTGCTGATTTACGCGAGCCTGCTCGAACGCCGCGTGGTCGTGCTCGCCGATGAAACGGTCCGCGCGAAAATCGCTCCCGCCGCCTGGGACGCCGCCGTCGCCGCGATGACCGCGCACGCGCGCGATGGCCGCGTCGCGGACGGTCTGTGCGCGGCCGTCGAAAAGACCGCGGGCGCCCTGGCTTCCGCCGGGTTCAAGGGCTCGCCGGCTTCCGGCAACGAGCTCGGCGACGAACCTCTCGAGGGAGACGGCCGGTGATCAGCGCCGGTCTCCTCGCTCTCGCGCTCGTCTCTCAGGCTGCCGCGCTCGAGGTCCCATATCTGTCCGGCCGGGTCAACGACCAGGCCGGCCTGCTGTCTCCCTCAAGCCAGCAGTCCCTCGAGGCCAAGCTCAAGGACTTCGAGACGCGCACCGGCCATCAGGTCGCCGTGCTGACTTTGCCTTCGCTGGAAGGCGAGGTGCTCGAAAGTTTTTCGCTCAAGGTCTCGCGCACATGGGGGCTGGGCCGCAAAGGCGTCAACGACGGAGTCCTCTTTCTGATCTCCAAGTCCGACCGCAAGCTGCGCATCGAGGTCGGCCACGGCCTCGAGGGCTCGATTCCCGACGCGCTGGCCGGACGAATCATCCAGGACGTCGTCGTGCCGAAGTTCCGGACCGGCGACTTCGAGGGCGGGGTCACGGCCGGAGTCGAAGCGATCGTCGCCGCGGCTGAAGGCACTTATTCCCCGCCGCCGCCTCGCGAGCAAGAAGAATTCCACGGGGGCCTCGGCGACAATCTGCTGGAGAGGCTGATGATCAGCGCCTTCGTCTTCGGCATCCTCGGCCTGTTCGAGTTCATCGGCCTCATCACGCCGGGGAGCGGCGGCTGGTTTTTGTACTTCTTCCTGATTCCGTTCTGGGCCGCGTTTCCGATGGCCATCTGGGGCGCGCGCATCGGCATGGGCTGCCTGCTCACGCACCTGATCGGCTTCGCGTTCGTGAAGTCGATGCTCCCGCACACCGAGTTCGGACGCAAGTTTCGCACGGTGGGCAATAAGACGTACTACGGAGACACTTTGCTGTTCACGACCACGTCCGGCGGCTCCTCCTCGTCGGGAGGCGGCTGGTCCTCCGGCGGCGGAGGCGGCGGATTCTCCGGGGGCGGCGGCTCCTTCGGCGGCGGCGGGTCCTCGGGGAGCTGGTGACGCTCGGGGCGCGGGGCGTCCTGCTCGCCCTCGCGCTCGCGGCACCCGCGTCCGCACTCAACGTGCCGGCCCTGCGGGGCCGCGTCAACGATCAGGCCGGCCTCTTGTCGCCCTTCGGGCGACAGAATCTTGAAATCAAGCTCCAGGACCTCGAGACGCGAACCGGCCATCAGGTCGCCGTACTGACCTTGACCTCGCTCGAAGGCGAGGTGCTCGAGACCTATTCTCTGAAGGTCGCGCGAACGTGGGGCCTCGGGCGCAAGGGCGTCAACAACGGCGTTCTGTTCTTGATCTCGAAAAGCGACCGCAAGCTGCGCATCGAGGTCGGCCACGGCCTCGAGGGCGCGATCCCCGACGCGCTTGCCGGACGGATCATCCAGGACGTCGTCGTGCCGCAATTCCGGGCCGGCAATTTCGAGGGCGGCATCGCGGCCGGGGCCGACGCGATCATCTCCGCCGCTGAGGGAACCTACGCGCCTCCTCCTCCGCCACCGTGGCGGAAGCTTTTCGCCGGAGGTATCGTCGACGCCTTCGAGACGGGGCTGGGACTGCTCGTCTTTTTCATCGCAGGCCTGATCATGGAATACGAGGGCATCGTCGAGCCCGGCGGTTCGCGGCACTATTTCACTCTCGCGGGGCTCTGGCTGCTGGTGATCGGTCTGCCGTTCGGCCTCGAAGCGGGGTTGAAGGCGGTCTTCGCCCATCTGCTCGGTTACCCCATTCTCAAATTTCTGATTCCGCGCACGCCCTTCGGGCGGAAGCTGCGCGCGCGGAACAACAACGTGTACTACGGTAAGAAATTTCTCTTCACGACGCGCAGCGGCGGGTCCTCGGGCGGCGGCGGCTGGTCCTCAGGCGGCGGCGGAGGTTTTTCCGGAGGAGGAGGCTCGTTCGGCGGCGGCGGCTCCTCAGGGAGCTGGTAGCCTACTTCGCGGTCAGGCTTTTCGTCAGCGCGTGGTCGAGGTCGGCGGTGAGATCGGCCGCGTCCTCGATGCCGACCGACAGACGCACGAGCCCATCGGACAGCCCGGCCTTGAGGCGCTCCTCACGTGGAATCGAGCCGTGCGTCATCGACGCGGGGTGGCCGATCAAGGACTCGACGCCGCCCAGGCTCTCGGCGAGCGAGAATATCCGGCAGGAGGAGATCATGCGCTTGGCGCGCTCCATGTCGCCCTTGAGCTCGATGGAGATCATGCCGCCGAAGCCGCTCATCTGAGCCTTGGCGAGCTCATAGCCGGAATGGGTGGGCAGACCGGGATAATGGACCTTCGCCACCTCAGGGTGCGCGAGCAGGTGCTTGGCCACGATCATCGCGTTCGAGCAGTGGCGCTCGACGCGCAGAGCCAAGGTCTTCGTGCTGCGCAGGAGCAGGAAGCAGTCGAGCGGGCCGGGGACGGCGCCGACGGCGTTCTGCAGGAACTTGTACTCCTTGTGCAGGGCCTCGTCGCTCGTCAGGATCGCGCCGCCGACCACGTCGGAGTGCCCGCCGAGATACTTCGTCGTGGAGTGGACCACGACATCGGCGCCGAGGGCGAGCGGACGCTGGAGCGCGGGGCTCGCGAAAGTGTTGTCGACAATTAATTTAGATTTATGGCCATGAGCGAGCTGGGCCAGGGCACGGATATCCGTGATCTTGAGCAACGGGTTCGATGGCGTCTCGATCCACACCAGCTTGGTCTTCGGCGTAAACGCCGCTTCGACTGCTTTAAGATCCGTCGTATCGACGAAAGTGAAATCGATCCCGAACCGGGCGAAGACCTTGGTGAACACGCGGTAGGTGCCGCCGTAGAGGTCGTTGCCGCACACGACGTGATCGCCGGAGGACAGCGCCTCGATGATCGTCGAGGTCGCGGCCATCCCGGAGGCGAAGCACAGCCCGAACGCGGCGCCCTCGAGCGAGGCCAAGTTCCTCTGGAGAGCGTCGCGAGTAGGATGAACTGTCCTTGCATAGTCGTAGCCCTTGTGCTTCTCCGGGTATTCCTGGACGTAGGTCGAGGTCAGGTACACCGGCGTCATGATCGCGCCGGTCGCCGGATCCGGAGACTGGCCCGCGTGCACCGCGCGAGTCGAGAAGCCCAAGTCTTTGTCGTCGCTCATCTCAGGCCGGGTCCGCGAGCATTTCGCTGATCGCGCGCTCGACGTCCTTCGTCTGCGGCTGGATGAAGTACTCGAGATTCGGCGACAGGCCGATGCCGGGGGTGGCCTTGCCGGCAAGCAGGCGCGGGCGCACCTTGAGCTCATAGAAGCACTCGTCCACCAGGCGGCGGATCAGGTGCTCGGCGAAATTGGTGATCTCGGTCTCCTCGTTTATAAAGAGCACACGTCCAGTCTTCTTCACACTTGCCTTGATCGCCTCCCAGTCGTAGGGGATGAGCGAGCGCAGGTCGATGACTTCGATGCGGCCCTTGCCCTCTGCCTTGAAGCGGCGCGCGACGTCGAGACAGACCGGCGCCATGCGGCCGTGGGTCACGATCGTCGCGTCCTCGCCGGCGTGGGAGATCTTGGCCTTGCCGATCTCGACCGCGTAGTCGGTCAGCTTCGGCCACTTCGCCTTCCACTTCGAACGGTCGCCGAGCGGTGCGTCGATCATGTCGTGCAAGGTCTTCTCGTCGGGCTCGCCGGGGATGAGCTCCTCGCCCTTCGAGCGCAGCAGGGCCTTCGGCTTGAGAAACAACACCGGGTCGTCGCTCTTGATCGCGGCGATCATCAGGCCGTAGGCGTCGATCGGCGTCGAGGGGCAGACGACCTTCATGCCGTGCAGCTTGGTCGAGATCGAGTCGAACGAGTGCGAGTGGTACATCGAGCCGTGAATGCCGGAGCCGGTCGGAGTCATCACGACCATCGGCGTCTTATAGCGGCCGCCCGAGGACCAGTGGCCGTTGGCGGCGAGCTTGAGCATGTCGATGACGTTGAAGATGTAGTCCACGAACTGGATCTCGGCGACGGGCCGTGCTCCCGCCCACGCCAAGCCGAGCGCCGCTCCGATGATGCCTCGCTCATCGAGCGGGGAATTCCAGGCGTTCTTCAGGCCCTGCGTCGCGGTGAACACGCCGCCCAGCGGCGGGCCGACGTCCTCGCCGAATATCTCGGTGACGCCGAGCTCCTGCTCGCCGTAGTGGAGGGCCATGCGGATGGCCTGCGCCATGTTGGCCACGTCAGCTGCCTCCCTTGGTCGGATAGGAGGACGGCAGGCCGTCGGCGAACACGTCCTCCCAGACCGACGCGGTCTCGGGGAACGGCTCGACCTTCACCTGCTTGTGGGCGGCGTCGAGGGCGGCGGCCTCGGCGTCCCAGGTCTTCTTGAAATCGGCGGCCTTGGCGAGGCCGCGCTCCGTCATCCCCTTCTCGAGCAGCTCGATGCAGTCGGGCTCAGGAATCCGGTTGGCTCCGGAGGACGACGAATGGCCGTACAGGCGGCTCGTGCGGGCCTCGAGCAGGTAGGGCTTGCGGTTCTTGCGCACGTACGAGAACGCCTCTTCGAGCGCCGCCCACGACTCGATGATGTCGTTGCCGTTGATCGTCTTGCCGGGCATGTCCGGGAACGGCTTCGCCCAGTCGGAGATGTTCTTCTCGCCGTGCTGGGTCCGGCCCGCGGTGGAGATACCCCAGCCGTTGTTGACGACGATGATCAAGATGGGAAGCGGCAGGACCGGGCGGTTGGCCCAGACCAGGCAGGAGTGAAAGTCGCCTTCGGCGGTGCCGGCGTCGCCGCCGTTGACGATCGTGACCGCGTCGGTCTTGGCCCGCGCCTGCGCGATGCCGGTGCCGATCGAGGTCGAGTACTGCGTCTCGATCGTCGGCGAGACGGGCACGACGTTGTACTCGGGAATCGCGTAGTGGTTGACGAAATTGCGGCCCTTGGAGTACGGGTCGGTCGCGACCGAACGCATCTGGCGCAGCGCGTCGATGGGCTTGGCGCCCATCGCGAGCGTGATCGCCGCCGAGCGGTAGTGCAGGTGCAGAAAATCGAAGTTCACGCCGTGGCCCTTCTTGATCTGCATCCCGAGCGGGACGTTAAAGGCTTCCTCTCCGGGGCCTCCGATCCAGAAGAAGCCGTCGCCGCCCTTGCTCATCTTGATGAGCCGCTCCTCTAATAAGCGCGCGCGGACCATCAGCTCGTGAATCTTAAGGAGCTTGGCGGCGCCGAGTTTTTTATAGGCGTCGGGAGCGGCCGGGGCCGCGGTCTTGGGGGGCATCGGGGGTATTCTAGAAAATTCCAGTCCTAGTTCGCTTTCTCGAGCTTCGCCGCGCGGTCGGACGCGCGCGAGGCGAGCTTGTGGGACGGGAACTTGCTCGCGACTTCCCTGTAGAGTTCGATCGCCTTCGCGTTGTCCTTGATCGTGTCCTCGTAGACGCCGGCCGCGTCGTAAAGGGCCTGTGGGGCCTCCTTCGCGCCTGCGTAGTCGTCGGACACCTTTCTCAGGATTTCGGCCTGGCGGGCATTGTCCTTGAGGTCGCGGCGCGCGTAGTCGGCGGCCTGCAGGAGAGCGTCGATCCCGTCTTGGCCGCCGTGCATCGAAGACAGACGCATGAGCGTCTTCATCGCGTCCTCGGGCGCGGTCAGACGGTCGCGCTGGAGCTTGGCGATCGACTTCAGCGCCTTGAGCGAGGCGGGCGTCTTCGGGAACAGCTTGACGATGCGCTCGTGCATCTCGACGGCGAGCGCGTACTGGCGCAGCTTGTCGTCGAAGAGGCGCGCGGAATTCTCGAGCGCCGCCTGCACCTCGTTCGCCTTCGGGTACTTCTCGACGAGCTCCTGGTAGGCGTCGATCGCCTTCTTCGGGTCGCGCAGCGCGTCGGCGTACAGGTCGCCGATCGCCATCTGCGCTCCGGGGCAGGCGGGGCTTTCCGGATACAGCGCGATCAGCTTGCGCCACGAGAGCATGGCGGCGGCGGGCTTGCCGTTGGCGGCGTGCAGGCGAGCGAGAGAGCCCTGCAACTTGTCGCCGTCCTTGTGGTCGGGGAAGCGGACGGTGAAGTCGCGGATTTCGGCGGCGACGGGCTCGTACAGCGCGTCGGGCGCGAGGTCGGCCAGCTTCTGCCACAGCGCGGACAGACGGTCGGCCTTGTCCGAGGTCTCGGGCAGCTTCACGAGGTCGTTGAGGATCGGGCGATGCTTGCGCGAGGCTTTTTTGTCCACCAAGGTCAGGAAGTCGGACTTGGCGCGCAGGCCGATCTTGGTCCCGGGATATTCATACAACAGACGCAGGAGCGAGGCGGCGGCGAGCTCCCAGTCGCCTTTCTTCTGCTTCAGGCCGGCGAGCAGCAGCATGGCCTCGGAGGCTTGCGGGGCGGAGGGGTGGCGCCGCACGAACACGGCGAGCTCGTCCATCGCGGCGTCCTGGACCTTCTCATCGTTATCCTCGGCCGCGGCCTTGGCGAAGGCGAACTCCTCATCGGCGCCGGGGACCTTGGCGGCGGGAACGGCCTTCATCTCGGCCTTAGGCTCGGGCTTGGGCTCGACCCTGGGGTCCTCCTTCTTTGCGGCGCCTTCGACGCCGGCCTTCGACTCCTCCGGGAGCAAGGACGGCTTCGGCGGAGTCTTGGGTTCCTCCTTAGCCGCCGCGGGCTCGGCCTTCTTAGGAGCCTCTTGGACCTCGGTGGCCGGGGCGATCGTATCCTTGTGTTCCAAGTGCGGGGCACCGGACGGGGGCTCAGCGATAAGGTCCGTGTCCTCGGCGAACGCGGACGCGGCGCACAGCAGGAGCGGCAGGATCCAGATCTTCATTCGTGGTTCTCCGAGGCGCGGGAAACGGCGTTGACGACGTCGTATTTCGTGACGATATCGTAAGCGGTCTTGCCCGTGCGCACGAGCACCGCGGGCCGGTCGGGCGTGAAGTAGCGCAGGACGGCTTCGACGCGCGCCTCGGGGGACATGACGGGCAGGGGCTGGGTCATCGCCTCGCGCACGATCATCTTCTTGATGTCGCGGCCCTTGAGCATGTGGCCGAGCACCTCGTCCTCCATGACCGTGCCGACGACCCTGTTCTTCTCGAACACGGGCAGCTGTGAAATATCGTTCTTGCGCATGACGCCCATCGCGCCGAACAACGTGTCGGTCGGCTTGGCCGTGGCGAGCCTGCCGTTGCCGCGGGACTTGCCGTGCTTGCGCTTGGCGGCGAGGATGTCGGCGACCTTGAGCGGGACTTCGCTCTCGAAGTACTGGTTTTCCTTCATCCACTCGTCGTTGTAGATCTTCGACAGATAGCGCATGCCCGTGTCGGGGACGAGGATGACCATGAAATCCTTCTCGGTCAGCTTCTTCGCGTATTGGAGCCCGGCCCACACCGCTGAGCCGCCCGAGCCGCCGGTCAAGATGCCCTCCATCTTGGCGAGCTTGCGCGTCATCAGGAAGCAGTCGCGGTCGGGCGTGACGATCACGTCGTCGACGCACTTCAGGTCCATGGTGCCCGGGAAAAAATCCTCGCCGACGCCCTCGACGACGTATGGCTTGGCGACGCCGATCCTGTTGTGGACGATCTTGTCGTAGTACAGCGAGCCGACGGGGTCCGCGCCGATGATCTTGATCTTCGGATTCTTCTCCTTCAGATACTTCGCGACGCCGGAGATCGTTCCGCCCGTGCCCATGCCCGCGACGAAGTGCGTGACCCGGCCGGAGGTGTCCTTCCAAATCTCGGGGCCCGTCGTCTTGTAGTGGACCTTCGGATTCTCCGGGTTCTCATACTGGTTCGGATGATACGCTCCGGGAATCTCCTCGGTCATCTTGTCGGCGACCGAATAGTAGGAACGCGGATCTTCGGGCTCGACGTTGGTCGGGCAGACGATCACTTCCGCGCCGAGCGCCTTGAGCAGATTGATCTTCTCGCGGCTCTGCTTGTCGGTGATCGTGAAGATGAGCTTGTAGCCGCGCAGCGCGGCGACGAGGGCCAGACCGATGCCGGTGTTGCCCGAGGTGCCCTCGACGATCGTGCCGCCGGGCTTGAGCAGGCCGCGACGCTCGGCGTCGTCGATCATCGCCACGCCGATGCGGTCCTTCACCGAGCCGCCGGGGTTCATGAACTCGGCCTTCGCGTAGATCTTGGGCTTGAGGCCCTTGGCCAGCGCGTTGATGCGGATGAGCGGGGTGTTGCCGATCGCCTCGAGCACGTTCTCGTAGATCATGATTCCTCTTAGACTTCCCGTCGTCCGGACAGCGCGTACGACAACGTGCGTTCGTCGAGATAGTCGAGATCGCCGCCCAGCGGCACGCCGTGGGCGATTCGCGTGACCTTCACGGAAAACGGCTTGAGGATTTGGGCGAGGTACAGAGCCGTGGCCTCGCCCTCGGTGTCGGGATCCGTCGCTAAGACGATCTCGCGCACTCCGCCTGAGCGCACGCGCTCGACGAGCTCCTTCGCCTTGATGCGCTCGGGGCCGATTCCGTCGAGCGGCGACAGCGAGCCATGCAGAACATGGTAGAGCCCGTTGAACGAGCGCGAGCGCTCGATGGCCGACAGGTCCTGCGTCTCCTCGACGACGCACAAGACGCTCGCGTCGCGCGCGGGATCCGAGCACACGCGGCAGATCTCTTTATCGGTGAAGTCCCCGCAACGCGCGCACAGGCGCATCGAGGCTTTGGCCTCGCGCAGGGCGTCCACGAGCCCCTCCACCTCGGTGCGCTGCGCGCGCAGGAGGTGGATCGCGAAGCGCTCGGCCTGCTTGGGGCCGACGCCGGGCAGGCGTTTGAGCGCGCCGATCAGGCGCTCGAAGGCTTTCATGAGGTCGGCGGCCGCTTCACGATGCGGGCCTTCCCGCCGAACACGCCTTCGGCGTTCTTAAGGCCGCCCGAAGCGGGAGCTCCGCCCGGGGCGCTCTCGGCGATGTCCTTCCAGCGCGTGCCGGGAGGCGCGTCGACGCCGGTCGCGGGCGCCGGCATGCCGCGGTCGACGATCTCATCCGGAGCCGCCTCGGCGGCGCCGAGCTCGAGCTCGAGCTTCACGGGGCGTCCGGCCAGCCGCGCCAGCGCGGCATCGAGAACTCCGGAGGCGCGCCGCGCCGACTCGAGGTCGAACGCCTTCGCGAAGCGGATCACGTAGCCGCCGCCCTTCGCCTCGCCCTGGCCTTTCTCGAGCGCCGCGCCGAGCGAGATCTTTTCCTTCGACACCGCTTCGATCAGAGCGGGCCAGGATATGGAACCGCCGGGGGGCGCGACGGAACCGCGACTATCCTCAAGGATAGCCGGCCGGACGGCTTCCGGCGTCTTTGCCGGCATGCCGGACGCGCGCGGCGCGGACACCGACGGAGCGGGAGCAAGGGGGCTGCCGCCGCCTCCGGCGACGAGCCGCTTCTCAAGCGCCTCGAGACGGGCGACCCAGACGCCCAGATCGTGCGCGGCCTCGATCGCGGAGAACAGCCCGAGCTCGAGCGCCAGCCGGGGCGAGTCGCCGTAGCGCAGCTCCTCGAGCGCGCGATTGAGGCGCCGGAGCAGGAAGCCGAGCGCCTCGGCCGAAGCGCCGGCCAGTGCCTGATTCCAGACCGGGTCGGGGCCGTCGCCGGCGCCCAGCTTCTGGAGGTAGGCGCCTTCGATCGCGGCACGCAGATCCTTGAGCAGCTGCGCCGGTTCCACGCCCTCTTCGTAAATCTTTTTGAGCCAGCCCGCGAGCGCCTTCGGATCGCGGGCGAGCAGCGCCTGCGCCACGCCCAGCAGGAGGTCCTGGGGAACAAAGCCGAACATTTCCCGGACGGAGTCGACCGTGACCTTGCCTTCGCCCACGCTGCGGCACTGGTCGAGAAGGCTCACCGCGTCGCGCAGCGAGCCTTCGGCGGCCCGCGCGAGCAGAGCCAGCGCCTCGGACTCGACGGAGATTTTCTCCTTCTTGGCGATCACGGCCAGATAGTCCGCGAGCGGCTCCGGCGCCACCGGCCGGAACTTGAAGCGCTGGCAGCGCGAGGCGATCGTCGCGGGTATTTTGTGGACCTCGGTGGTGGCCAAGATGAACGCGACGTGAGGCGGCGGCTCCTCGATGGTCTTGAGCAAAGCGTTGAACGCGGACGTGGACAGCATGTGCGCTTCGTCGATGATGAAGACCTTATAGCGGTCGCGCGTCGGGGCGAGCGCGACGGTCTCGATGATCACCTCGCGCACGTCGTCGACGCCGGTGTGCGACGCCGCGTCCATCTCGAGCACGTCGAGGCTCGAGGAGAGGGCGATCTCACGGCACGACGGGCACTCGTCGCACGGTTCGGGCGTCGGACCTTTGACGCAGTTCAAGGCCTTGGCGAGAATGCGCGCCGTCGTCGTCTTGCCGCAGCCGCGGGGGCCGGTGAAGAGGTAGGCGTGGTGCACGCGCTTGGCGGTCAGAGCGTTGGCCAAGGTCTGGGACACCGCGTTCTGGCCGACGAGGCCCTCGAAGCCCTGCGGGCGGTACTTGCGGGCGAGAACCTGGTGCGCGGTTTTCTTCTCGCTCACGACTTGCCCCCCTCGAGGCTGATGCCGCCGGGACCTTGGGCTATGAGATTGAGCAGGCCGCCAAGAATCGCGAGGTTCTTGAGCAGTTGGATGCGCTGATCGGGTCCGGTGTGGAAGATCGCGGTCGCGGCTACGAGGAAGACCGAAAGCCCGGCCGCGCCCCAGCGCGTCTTATAGCCGAGGATCAGCGCCACGGAGCCCAGCGCCTCAACTGCGATCGCCCCGACGCACAGGAGGTTCACGGCCGGCATCCCGTGCGTCTCCATGAACTGCATGGTCCCGTCGAAATTCGTGATCTTGCCGAAAGCGGAGGCGAGAAAAATGATGGCCACGAACAGGCGTCCCACCAGAGCCAACACGTCGTCGGTGTCCATCCCGCGATGGTACCAAAAGACGCCCGTTGGTGTCAGGCCGGTCGATTTTCCGATTCTCAATTTGTCGGCTCTATGGAGAATCGGAAAATCGACCGGCCTGACACCATATCGCCTAACGGCGGCGAAGTAACGCTATACTATGAGGATGAGACGGATCGTTCTGCTGTCTGTTTTTCTGCTCGCGTCCGCGGGGACGGCGGCGGCTATGGACGGCCAGGCTCCGACGCTCTGGCAGGAGCGCTTTTTTTGGGACGCCCTGCTGACCGCGCGCGACCGGCTCGCCCGCCAGCAAAGCGACCCGATGATGATCCCGGTGATGAAGGCCATCGCCGGCCAGGTCGCCCAGCAGGTGGCCAATCTCGGACAGATTCATCAGTACGTGAAGGCCCAGGGCGACAACCTGCGCTATGCCTACGCCCAGCCCGACCCCCAGCCCAGCCTCGACACGATCATCAATAACTTCGAGACGCTCACCACCGGCTGCGATCAGGTCCGACAGAACCTTTATTACCTCACCGCGCGACAACGCATGGCTTCGTCCCAGGCCCTAGCCGACCCGGAGATGTATCAGACCGGCCTGCTGATCCTGGGACAGGTTCAGCAGCTGCAGCTGACTTTAAACGCCCTCTATCTCGACATGACCGGGGTTCGCGGCCTCGTCGTCGAGAATAACTGGGCCAACGATAAGAATTTCAGCCACAAGACCGAGGAGCTCATGCGCAGCGTCGTGCGCGTGCAGGACTCCGTCTTCGCCGTCTACAACGCGGGCTACGAGCTCGCCATGCGATGCCGGTAGTTTCGACCGCGGCCGTCGTGCTCGCGGCTGCCCAGGCCGTGTCCTTCGCGACGAAGGACGGCTGGACCATTTCCGCCCAGTATCGTCCGGCCGCCGCAGGCAAGGCGACGGTCGTCCTCGCGCACGGCGTGGCGAGCGCGGGCGGCGAGTGGGGCCGCCTGACCGAGAGCTTGGCCGCCAAGGGAATCGGGACGGTCGCCGTCGACCTGCGCGGCCACGCGGGCAGCCGGCAGGGCCCGCCCGGCTCCGGCGACTACACGAGCTTCGACGCCCACGCGCAGTGGCCGTCCGCCGCCGAGGACCTGCGCGCCGCCGCCGCCTGGCTCAAGAAAAAGGGCGCGCCGGATTCACGCATCGCTTTCGGCGGGGCTTCGATCGGAGCCAACCTCGCCTCGATCGTCGCGGCTGAGCGCACCTCCGCGCCTTTCCTCCTGCTGCTCTCCCCATCCGAGAATTACCGCGGCGTTTTTCTCAAGACGCGCGCTGGGCTCAAGACTTTGGCCGCGGCCTCGCCGGCCGACAGCTACGCCTACGTCGCCGTCCGGCGCCTGGAGGCGGAAAAGCGCGCGACGATCGTTTACGCGCCGGGCGGGCACGGCGTGCAGATGTTCGAGGACGCCGCGACCTATCAGCGGATCGTCGACTGGATCGCGGCGGCGTCCGCTCCCGTCAAAAAATAGCCGCCTGATCTCTGGTATCCTATACCTGACGCGCCCATCTCGACGCAACGGAGCCCCCCTATTATGGCGAACCTGAACAAAGTCATGCTGATCGGCCGGTTGACCCGCGACCCGGAGATCAAGACCTTCTCCAACGGCGGCAAGGTGGCCAAACTGGGGTTCGCCGTTAATAACCGCAAGAAGAACATGCAGAGCGGACAGTGGGAGGACGTTCCCGTCTGGATCGACCTGAAGGTGTTCAACCGCGAGACCGGCGCCAAGAAGGCCGACTTGGCCGAGTCCTCGCTCAAGAAGGGCCACCAGATCTTCGTCGAAGGCCACCTCGTCCTCGAGGAGTGGACCGGCAAGGAAGACGGCAAGAAGCAGTCGAAGCTCGTCGTCGTCGTCGACAACTTCGAGTTCCTCGAGAAGCGCGAAGGCGGCGCGGCCGGCGGAATGAGCCGGCCCACGGCCTCGGCGTCCAAGGCGTCGAGCGGCGACGAGATCGAAGAAGTTCCCTTCTAGCCGACGGTTCGGTTGCTACTTCGGAGCGCCGCCATCATCGTTGTCGAGCGCATCCAGCTTTTCTTGCGCCAACTCATAGCCCTGATCGGCCGCCTGGCGGTACCAGTACGCCGCCGACTTCAGGTCGCGCGCTAGGCCTTCTCCCTTTTCGTACATGATACCCAGGTTGATCTGGGCGGGACCGAAGCCCTGCTCCGCGGCTTTCGTGTACCACTGCGCGGCCTGCTTCGGATCGCTCTCGGAATATTGGAAAGCGAGATCAAATTGCGCTTTGACGTTTCCGGCGAGCGCCGCCTTACGCCGCCACACGAAGGCCGCCTCCTCGCTCTTCGCGATCCCCCAGCCGTTCGAATAACAGGCGGCAAGATTAAACATGGCGTACGGCTCACCGAGATCGGCCGCCCGCCGGTAAAAATCGAACGCGAGCTTGTTGTCTTTTTTGAGCCCCGCACTTCCAGTCCGGTAGAAGATTCCCATCTGATTGAGCGAGTAGGCGTTGCCGGCGTCGGCGGCCGCCTTGAACCACCTCAAGCCCTCGGCTTCATCTTTAGGAACGCCCTTGCCGTAGAACAGCATATCGGCAAGGACCGACTGCGAATCCGGGTTGCCGATGTCCGACGCCTTGCGCAGCCATGACGCCGTCACGACGTCGTCCTTATGGACGCCGAAACCGCTGCGGTAGAACATGGCCAAGCTCTGCATCGAACTCCCGTAATTTTTCGCCGCCGCCTTGAGAAACCAGCGCACCGCCTCCGCGTCATTGCGCTCCACGCCCGCTCCGTCATGGAGGTAGGCGCCCAGGCGGTGTTGGGCGCGCGCATCGCCGCGCTCCGCCAGCGCGCGCATCCCGGCCGCCGCCGTCGTCAGGTCTTTGCGGTCTTCCGCCGCCTGAGCGGCTAAGAAGGCCGGCGTCGCCGTCCAAGTGAACGTCACCCGCCCCGCCTGATCGAGGACCTCGAGGGTATCGCCTGCCGCCATCTGTCTGGCGGCCGCATTGAGCGCCTTCTGTTCCCAAGTGGTCTTGAAGGTCCGTGCTGCGGCCGGTATTGGAAACATAAGCCAAAAAACCAGGAAAACCCCGACGAGAGAGAAGCGCATATCGGTCTCCTAAGAAGTCACCAGGATAAACGGCGCCCAGAAATAGGGGTGCTCCCAACCCTCGCGGCGAAGTTCCGCGCGGGCCTCGCGCAGCGCCCGCCGCGGAGTAAGACCGCTTTTCAGTTTCTTGAAAAACCGAGTCGCGAGGTCGGTGGTCGAATCTTCGGATACGCTCCAGAGCGACATCAGCACGTGCCTCGCGCCGGCTTCCTGAAAAGCGCGGCCCAAGCCCATCACGCCCTCGCCCGTCGCCATCCGCCCCAGGCCCGTCTGGCAGGCGGTCAGCGCGGCCACGTCGGCGTCGAGATGCAGGGCGAGCACTTCGCTCATGGTGAGGAAACCGTCCTCATCCGGGGCGTTGCCGAGCTGGGTCAGCACGAGGGCCGGCTCGCGCACGCCGGGAATCGCATTGGAGAGCAGGCCGTGAGTCGCGAAGACGAGGTAGCGGTAGCGTCCTATGTCCCGTTGCCTGAGCGAACGCTCCTTGGCATCGAACCCGACCAGACCGTCCGTCTTATTACCGAACTCCGCGACCAGCGCTCGGGCAAGCTCGCTGGTGCGGTCGAGGCGCGGAAATAGAGCGGCAGACTCATCTCCGCGCGCCTTGCCGTCCGCGAGGCCCCCGCGCGCGCCGCCCAAGCCCATCTCGCGCACGAATTCCCGATGCGCCAACGAGCCGGCCGGAGAAGATGCCGATTGGGCGAGGACTTCGCCGCGCGAGCGCGGATCGCTCGCGTCGAATATAGGATCGGCCAAAACCAGGAGCTCGTCGCCGCGCGGCGGACGGGTCCTCAGGCTTCGAAGGACGGTCAAAGCCGTCGCGGAATGGACGTAGGCGACGTCCCAGTCGTCGGCGACGTAGCGGACTCCGGCCGGCGCGGGGCCATGGCGGCCGGAGGGCATGAGCAGGCGCTCCGGCAAGGACACGACAAGACTCTCAAACGGCAGGATGCCGAGAATTTCGTCCGGGGCGACGAGAATTCGCGCGTCTTTGTCGACCAGGGGCGCGCCGGAAGAGCCGCGGGCCTCGAGCGCCGGCGCCAATAGGAGCCGGTAAAGCTCGCGCCCGAGCGCCGGGTCGAAGGCCGTCAAAGCCGACGCGTCGTTGACGCCCTCGAAAGCCCGCCGGTAGCGGAGCACCTTCTCGGCAAGCGCGCCGCGCGTCAATCCGATATCGTAGGTCAAGGTCACGCTCCCGCCGCGCACGACGAACGCCCGGGTGTAGGGCTCGGTCACCTCGAACTCGATGAGCGCTTCGTCAGGTTCGAGCGCCGCCTGATCGACCCGGACGGGTTGAGGATAAGCGACGGCCGCATAGGCCGGATGATCGCGGCGGAGCTCCGCGACAAAATTGTCTCGCTCCTTTTTCAAGTCGCGCAGACGCGCATCGAGTTGCGGACGCTCACGGACGTCGTCCAGATCGGTGGTCAGGTCGAGCTTCTTGCTCACCCGCGCTATCTCCGTCGCCAAGCCGCGCTCGCGCTCAGCCAGAGGCCGGGGAATGCGCGTCTCCGGTCTTCCCACGCGCGCGGCCGCCGCTTCGGCGAATGCCCGGCTGCGCGTGAATTCGGCGCGCTGGAAAGCGCCGGCCGGACCCTCGGCCAGGTCCTTCGTCACGCGGACGAGGCCTTCATACGGCTCCAGGCGCGCGAATAGCCAGTCGTTGCCTCCCATGAAGTGAAGCCGCGCGTCCGGCGCCAGCGCATCGCGCATGCGCTCGAGGACCTCGGTCGCGCGCCGGTAGTAGCCTACAGCGATCTGCGGATGGCCCGTTTTCTCATAAATGAGGCCGAGAGCGGTGTAGTTGGCGGTCAATGAATCCCACAAACGGCGCTGTTGATGCTGCGGAAGCGACTCCAGAAATATTTCGCGGGCCTTGTCGACGCTGCCGTGAAGAAGCTGCCAGCGGCCGAGGCCGAGCCGGTGATTGACCTGCTGATAGGCTAAGTGCGCATCCTTGTAGCGTCCCGCGACCATGTAGGCGTCCCCGAGGTTGATCGTACCCCCCCGCCACGGTTTGAGGGCGTTCGCTTCGAGCAGTGCCTGGACCGCCTCAGCGCCCTCCCCGCGGTTGGTATGAATAATTCCGATACTGTTCAGCTCGTGGGCCGGCGTTTCAGGCAACTTACGCCGCAGCGCGAGAGCTTCCTCGAGCATCTCGAGCGCCGAAGAGTAATCGCCGATCTGGTCGTAGACGATTCCGAGCATTCGGGCCGCGTCAGCGCGGTCATGGGCGTTCCCCCGCGCTTTGGCGATCGACCGCGCCTGCAGCGCCGGCTCCAACGCCGCCGCGAGTTCGCCCAGGCTTTGGCGCAGAGACGCCAGATTGGTCAGGCCGTCCACCTCCAAGGACGCCTGCTTGCGCTCCCGCGCGAAAGCGACCGCGCGCTCGATGTCCGCGATCGCCCCCGGGTAATCCTCCATCTTCACGCGGATTGCGGCGGCGCCTATCATCGCCGCGAAGGCGGTTTGATCTTTGCCGATTCCGCGGTTGATCTCCTCGGCCCTGTTAATGTCGGCAAGCGCACCGCGGAAGTTTTTAAGTTTCTCGCGCACGGTTGCACGGCCCATCAGAGCCAACGCCAAAGCATCCTTCATACCGAACTTGCGTCCGACGGTGACCGCATCCTCAAGGAGGCGTACGGCATCGGGTGCATCGAGCGAGTTGCCGCGAACGGCGGCGATATGCTGCTCCAACTCGACGCATTGCTCCTTATCCCCCGTCGCGCGCGCCAATCGCAAGGCTTCTTCATACGCGGCCTTCGCGCGCGGCATGTCACGCCCGGCGGCGAAGATATCGCCGGAGAAGCGACGGGCGAACGCCTCGAGTCGCGGGTCATGGGCACGCCGCGCCTCGTCGACGGCGGCCTCCAGATGGCCCAGCGCCCGAGGTCCCTCCCGCCGCTTGAAGCGGACCATCCCCAATTCTAAATGCCAACGCGCCGCCGCAGACGGCTCATCGCCCGATGCAGACAACAGTCGCTCCAGCTCGCGCTCAGCCTCTTCAATTTTCCCGGATACGATCATCTCGTGAAGCTCGACGCGCTTGGTTTCGGCGTCAGCGGTCTTCGGCCGAGGATCGCCGGCCGCCGCGGACAAAGCCATCGGAAGCAGAATGACAAGGTGGATCATAGGCGCCTACTTGGACGCCCCGACGCGGGCCTGCCAGTACTCGAGGTAATTGGTCCAAACGCCATCATCGAAGCGACCGGCGAGCGTCGTGAACATACCCCGCGCCGTTTCCTTGTCTCCGGCCAAAACGGCGAGCTTCGCGCAGCGATTCGCCCATGCCGTGGACCCCGGCCGCCGGGACAGAACCGCGGCGCAACCCGCACGCGCTCGCGGCCATGAGAAACCGGCGTCGAAAGGGCTCCTCTTGGCATCCGCATAGGCCCACCTCGAATTCCAGAGTATGCTCGCGTACAATTCGTCGCCGCGCCCATCCTTGCGCGAATCCGCCGAGGCCGCCGCGAACCGAACGACGGACTCGTCGCTTCCGCCCCAGCGCGGCAGAAGCGACTCCGCCCGCGTCTCATAGTACCCCCAATAGTCCGGCTCGAAGGCGAGCGAGCGCTTCAGAAGTTCATCGGTCTTCGCTCCGTTCCACTCCTGTGAACGAGCCAAATACAATAACTCGCGGTAAACCACCGGGGTCGTATCCGGCATGAGCGCCGTTTCCTCGAAAAGAATCCGCGATTTCTCCAGCCGCTCTTCGAAATGCCTCCGCGCCTGCGGAATAACGTCGTTCTCCCAGTTTTGACCGCGAGCTTTCCACGCGTATTGGAACCACTGCTGTCCCAGAGCCATTCGCGCGGTGACCGAAGCGGGACGGCTTGAGACCCAGTTCTCGAAGAGACGGAGACGAGCCTCGTAATCGGCATCGGACGCGGTGCCCTGCCAAGACACCACGATCGCGGTATAAATGGTCTCTTCCTTCCAAACGTCGAGCAAAGTCCGCTCCCGCCCTTTGCGCCAGGTCGCGGCGCGCGCGTCCAGTTCGTCGAGCCTTCCCGCCTTGAACAGCCGGGCGTTTTCGGCCGCGAGTTCCTGCGCTTCGCGCACCTCGTCGTCGACGGCGCGCGCCTGTCCGGGTCGCGTGGGCGATGGGGTTGTGTTTCGCGGCGCGCCATCTTCGATGACGTTGACGACCGCCGCCATGAGGGCTTCCGGAGTCGTCTCGGTGATGTCCGCATTCAACCGCAATCGGCCTTTACGGTCGAACAGGAAGAAGTGCGGCGTCGCGTAGCCCCAATACATCGCCGACAAGCCTTTATAACCCCAATAATTCGGCTCCGCCATCTGATGCGAGCGCGCGAATTCCCATGCATTCGCCGGGTCCGGATCGTTCGACACCGGCACGATGCAGATGTCGCTGTAGGAGAAGCGCGCCTTCAGCCTCTCGATCGTCGCGAGGTTGCCGGGCATATGCGGGCACCAGGCGCCCCAGGTGGCGAGCAGAATCGGCCGCCCAAGACAATCGTAATTGGTGAGCCGGAATCCATCGGCGGCGTCGACCCCGAACTCCTCGATCGGATAGGGAACATGAATTCCGATTTTCCAGAAGTATCGCGCCGGTATGAAGAAATAGCCGCCGCCCGCGACAACCGCGCTCAACAGTATTTTTTTGACGGCCGCGCTTAACATGATAGGTCGACTCAGCGTACCCCGGGGCACCAAATAAGTCAAGGCGGCCCCGCGTCGCGCAAGATTCGCCGACTTTTCGCGTAAGTTCCGGGGCCCCCAACCTCCCGCCAAAGTAAGCTCCGCCGGGGCTCACGGGTATCCTTCCGAACCGTTTCGGAGGACCCGCATGAGACCGCTGCTCCTCGTCTTGCTCGCCGCCGCCCTGACCGCCTGCGCCAAAGCCGAAGCCGCCCCCCAGGCCAAAAAATCCAACCCGCTCTGGAGCGAAATCATCGCCGAGCACAGCGTCGGGCGCCTGTCGCGCAAGGCCGCGATCGTCCTCCGCTTCAACAAGGACGTCTTCGCGAAGGACCAGGTGGGCGCCCGCCTGGAGGGCCTCATCGAGACGATCCCCAAGATTACGGGGGCGGTCGTCGCCACCGGTCCTCGGGAGGCGACTTTCACGCCGGCGTCCTTGAAACCCGGCTCCCAGTACCTGGTCCGCGTCAAAGCCTCCGGCCTGGCGGACGCGCCGGCGGGGATCGGAGACTACGAATTCGTCGTGTCCGTATTGGAACGGGATCTGAGCCTGAAACTCGCCGGCGGATTCCCCGACGCGGCCGCTCCCGGTAAATGGAGCGTACGCGGAAGCGTGGAGACCGCCGATGTCGAGGACGCCCCGCGCGTCGAAAAGGCGCTGACGGCGGAGTGGGGCGACGGAAGCCCTCAGATCATCTGGACGCACGAGGCGGGCACGAAATCACACGCCTTCTCGATCGGCGGTCTTTCGCGCGGCGCCTCCGCCAAGACGCTGAAGCTGACGCTCGACGGCCGCGTGATCGGCGGCGGCCGCCGCGAGGTCCAAAGCGTCGAAATACCGGCGGACGCTTCTTTTCGTGTCGTGGGAACCCGGGCGATCTCCGACGGTCCGCAATACGTTCTCGTCTCGTTTTCCGACACGTTGGATTCCGCTCAAGACCTGCGCGGGCTCGTGCGTCTTTCCTCCGGAACCTTCACCTTCCGCGTCGAGGGCAGCGCCCTGAAGATCTTCCCTCAGGATCGCATCAACGGGATCGTGGTCGTGTCGGTGGAGACCGGCGTACGCGACGCCAAGGGGCGGCGCCTGGAAAGACGCATCGACGAGCGCCTGCGCTTTACCTCGGTCAAGCCCCAGGTCCGCTTCACCGGCGGGGGCGTGATCCTCCCCGACAACGACGTGCTCAGCATCCCCTTCGAGGCGATCAACGTCCACTCCGTCCAGGTGACGGCGTTCCGGGTCTACGCCGACAACATCGGCCAGTTCCTGCAGACCAACGCCCTTCCCGGGGACCAGGAGATGGGGCGCGTCGGGCGGTTCATGTGGCGCAAGACTATCCGTGTGGAGCCGGGAGCGCCCGATCAGTGGCGACATCTCGCCCTCGACGCCGGCCAGCTCTTGCGCGGCAACCGCGGCGCCCTCATGCGCTTGACCGTGTCGATCAACCGCGGCGACTCCGACTACGCCTGCTCCGAGGAAGCCGGGAGCAAGCCGGTCAAGCCGGAGGAGCCCCTCAAAGACCACGATGACTTGAACACCGTCCAGCCGAGCTACTGGAGCGGCTACGAGGAAGGGGGCGAAGACGGCGAGGCGCGGACCAATTGGGCCGAGCGCGAGGATCCCTGCAAGGACGCCTACTACGAGTTCGCCACGGGCACCAAGGAAAGCCGGAACTTCATGGGCTCGAACATCGGCATGATCGCCGTGCGCGGGCAAACCGGGGATTTCCGCGTCGCCGTCAGCAGCCTGCGCACGGCCGCGCCGCTCTCGAAGGCGGCCGTGACCGTCCACAATTTCCAGGGCGCGGTCATCGCCCGGAGCGAGACCGACGCCGATGGATTCGCGAAGCTTTCGTCCAAAGGAAAGCCGTTCTACCTGACGGCGAGCAAGGACGGCGACCGGGGATATTTGAAGGTGAGCGACGGCCTGGCCCTGCCGGTCAGCCATTTCGACACGGGCGGCGAGCGCGTCGAGAGCGGTTTAAAAGGGCTTCTCTACGGAGAGCGCGGCGTGTGGCGACCGGGCGACGACGTCCACCTGACCTTGATCGTGGAGGACCGGGAAGGCCGCCTGCCTCCGGGGCACCCCGCGGTGCTGCGCCTCTTCGACCCGCGGGGCAAGCCGTTCCTGGCCTTGACCAACCGCGAGCCGCTCGGGGGCTTCTATCGCTTCAGCTTCCGCACCCCGGAGGACGCCCCGACCGGCCTGTGGAGCGCCAAGGCGCGCGTCGGAGGGGCGGAGTTCTCCAAGGAGCTGCGCGTCGAAGCCGTCCTGCCCAACCGCCTCAAGATCGAGCTGGACTTCGGCCGCAAGAGCCTGCGCGCCAAAGCCGCGGATTCGAAGGTAAAACTCTTCGCGCAGTGGCTCCACGGCGCCAAGGCCGGCGGCCTGAAGGCCGCCGTCGACCTGAAGCTGACGGCCGCGCCGACGAAGTTCACGCGCTTCACGGATCACGTCTTCGACGATCCCGCCCGGTCGCTCAGCGCCGAGAGCCGCACGGTGTTCGAGGGTACGCTCGACGCGGACGGCCGCGCCGAGATCCCCCTCTCGTTTCCGGCCGATCAGTCCGCCCCGGGGATGCTGACCGCCCAGTTCCACGCCCGCGTCTTCGAGAACGAAGGAGCCTTCAGCTCGACGCGTCAGACGACGCCGTTCCACCCCTACGAGCGCTACGTCGGGCTGAAGCTCCCCGAAGGCGACCGCGCGCGCGGGATGCTGCTGACCGACACGACCCATCAGGTCTCCGTCGTCAGCCTCGACGCCGACGGCAAGCCGGCGTCCGCGTCGAACATCAAGATGACCGTTTATAAGGTGGAATGGAAATGGTGGTGGGACAAGTCCGGCAGCGCGCTGGCCCAGTTCGCCAACAACACCAACACCGCGGCGGTGCAGCAAGGAACCGTCTCCACCCGCGACGGGCGCGGGATATGGACCTTCAACATCCATTACCCGGACTGGGGCCGCTATCTGCTGCGCGCCTGCGACGAGGAGAGCGGCCACTGCACGGGGAAAATCTTCTACATCGACTGGCCGGGCTGGGCCGGGAGGGCCCGCGAGCAGGGCGGCGCCGGAGCCAACGTGCTGTCCTTCGACGCCGACAGCCCTGATTACAAAGTCGGGGAAACGGCGCGGCTGCGGCTGCCGGCGGCGCAAGCGCGGACGCGCGCGCTCATCTCGATCGAGAACGGCACGCGCGTGCTCTCGCAGCGCTGGGTGGAACTGTCGACGGGCCCGACGACCGTGCCTCTGGCGATCACGAAGGCCATGACGCCCAACGTCTACGTCGCGGCCTTCGTCGTTCAGGCGCATGAAGGCAAGGCCAACGACCGGCCGCTGCGGCTGTACGGGGTGATCCCGCTGACGGTCAAGGACCCGGCGACGGAACTGGCACCCGTGATCGCGGTCGCCGCCGAATGGAAGCCGGAGACCAGACAGAAGGTGACCGTGTCCGAGGCCAAGGGCCGGCCCATGGTCTACACGCTCGCCGTCGTCGACGAGGGGCTGCTCGGACTGACGGGGTTCCCGACTCCCGACCCACACGCCGCCTTCTACAAAAAAGAAGCGCTGGGTGTGACGACCTGGGACCTCTACGACCACGTCGTCGGCTCCTACGGCGGCGAGCTCGAGCGCCTGCTGGCTCTGGGCGGCTCCGAAGCCCTGGGCGAGCTGCGCGAGAAGGAATCGTCCCGGCGCTTCCCGCCCATCGTGCGCTTCATGGGACCCTTCGAGCTCAAGCCCTATGAAAAAAAGAGCCACGAAGTGGCTCTTTCCTCCTACGTGGGCGCTTTGCGCGTGATGGTCGTCGCCGGACGGCGCGGCGCCTACGGACACGCCGACAAAACCGTGCCGGTGCGCCAGCCGCTGATGGTGCAGCCCACCTTGCCGCGGGTCGTCGGTCCCGGCGAGGACATCGTCGTGCCCGCGGCGGTGTTCGCGATGGACGACAAGATCAAGCAGGCCTCCGTGGAGATCTCCGCCGACGGGCCGTTCACCGTCGTCGGCCCGCGCACGGCGGAGCTCGTCTTCGCGAAACCCGGCGACAAGCTCGCGCGATTCTCCCTGCGCTCCGGTTCCCGCCTCGGGACCGGAAAGATCCGCGTCGCGGCGAAAAGCGGCGCCGATCAGGCGCGCGCGGAGATCAATCTGACGGTGCGCGCCCCCAACCCGCCCACCGCCCGCCAGGCCGGCAAGTGGCTCGAACCCGGCGAGGTCTGGAAATCCCGGATCGTTCCGCACGGCATGCCGGGCACCAATGAGGTGACGCTCGAGGCCTCCTCGATCCCGCCGCTCAACCTCGAGAAGCGGCTGGGCGACCTGATCCGCTACCCGTACGGCTGCCTCGAGCAGACGACGTCCGCCCTGTTTCCCCAGTTCTTCCTGCCCGGCCTCGTCCGTCTCACGGAGCGGGAGAAGGCTGAGGTCGAGAAGAACGTCAAGGGAGGCCTGGACCGGCTGCGCGGTTTTCAGGCGCCGAGCGGCGGGTTCTATTATTGGCCTCAGGCCGGCCACGAGGAGGATTTCGCCACGAGCTACGTCGGGCAATTCCTGCTCGAAGCGGAAAAGCGCGGCTACGCCCTGCCGCCGGAGATGCGTCCGCAGTGGGAGAAGTTTCAACGCGAGCGCGCCCTCGCGTGGAACCCGGGCAGCCCCGCGAAGCTCGAGCAAGCGTACCGGCTCTACACGCTCGCCCTCGCCGGCAAGCCCGAATTAGGGGCGATGAATCAGCTCCGGGAAGACACGCAGCTCAAAGGCCTGACGCGCTGGCTCCTGGCCGGAGCCTATCAGGCCGCCGGCGTGACGGCAGCCTCCGACGCGCTGGCGCAGAGCACCGAGATCGCCGTGCCCTACGGTCAGGAAGGCGGCCAGAACTACCCGTCGCCGCTGCGCGACAAGTCGCTGGTCCTGCAGATGCTGACTTTGCGCCGGGAGTTCGACCGGGCCATGCCCTTGGCCGATCAGGTCTCCGGCGCCCTCGCCTCCGAGCAATGGCACCACACCCAGGCGCTGGCCCAGTCCTTGATGTCCTTGTCGCGGTACTACGGCGAGCAGGAGGGCGAGCGCGGCTTCGCTTTGGAGTCCTCGGTGAACGGCGCCGCCGCCGTCTCCGTCGCTTCGAACGAGCCCGTGCGCAAGTTCCGCCTGGCCGCGTTCCCGGACGGCGGGTCCGAAGTCGCCGTGCGCAACACCAGCCGGCGCAAGATCTACGTCGCCTTGGTGACGCGCGGGATCAGCGCGGCGGGCGAGGAAAAGCCGGCCTCCCATGGCCTCGAGATCACGGTGGACTATCGAGACCCCAAAGGCGCGGCGGCCGACCCGGCGCGGCTGCTCCAAGGCCAGCAGCTCACCGCCGTCGTCACCGTGAGAAACCTCGTGCCGCGCAAGGTCGACAACATCGCCCTGGCGTTCCTGGCTCCGGCGGGCTGGGAGATCAACAATGCGCCTTGGGCGGGCGCAGGCGATACGGGGCTCGATTACCAGGACGTGCGCGACGACCGCGTCCTGTCGTTCTTCGGCCTCGCGGAGGCGGGCGCCATCCAGATTCCGCTCAAGTTCACGGCCGCCTACCAGGGCCGCTTCTATCTGCCGGCCGCCGTCGCCGAGGCGATGTACGAATCGACGCTCAACGCGAACTCGGGGGGACGATGGGTCGCCGTGGACGCCGGGCGCTGATCCTTCTCGGCCTGCTCGGCGCGCCGGCGGCCGCTTTCTGGTCGCTGCCGGCGGTCCGCTTCCCGGAACTTTGGTCGCCGGCCCTCTTCGCCCGCGGAGGCGAGCTGCTCGACGCCCGGGTCGCCGCGGACGGGCAATGGCGCTTCCCGCCCTCGAGCGCGGTCGCGCCCAAGTTCGAGGCGGCGCTCCTCGTCCAGGAAGACAAGAGGTTCTACGCCCACCGCGGCGTAGACGCCGCGGCCCTGATACGCGCGGCGAAGCTCAATCTCGCGCGCCGGCGCGTCGTCAGCGGCGGCAGCACGTTGACGATGCAGGTCGTGCGCCTCTCGCGCCGCGACCCGACGCGGAGCTTCGCCGAAAAGTTCTACGAAATGGCCCTCGCGCTGAAACTGGAGAGAGCGCTCTCGAAGAAGAAGATCCTCGGCTTGTACTGCGAGCGCGCGCCGTTCGGCGAGAACGTCGTCGGGCTGGAAGCCGCCTCCTGGCGGATCTTCGGACGCGCCCCGGAGCGCCTGAGCTGGGCCGAAGCCTCCGCCTTGGCCGTGCTGCCGAATAATCCCGCCTTCGTGCACGCGGGGCGCAACCGAGACACATTCCTAAAAAAACGCGACCGCCTCCTGCGCGCGCTGCGCGCCGCCGGCAAGCTCGATGACCTCGAGCTGTCGCTGGCGCTGCGCGAGCGGCTGCCGGGAACTCCCAAGCCGTTCCCGCACCTGGCCCCCCATCTGCTCGCGACTTTGAACGCGCGCCGCGGCTCCTCCCGGCCCCGGTTCGACACGACGCTCGACGCGCGCCTGCAGAAAGACGCTCAGGAAATCGTGGCGCGACGCTCCGAGGCGCTGGCAAACCGCGGGATCAAGAACGCCGCCGCCGTGATCCTCGACAACCGGGACGGCTCGCTTCTCGCCTACGTCGGCAACAGCAAGGTGCACGACTATGAAAGCTCGGGCTATGCCGTGGACATCGCGCGACAGCCGCGCAGCACGGGAAGCGTCCTTAAGCCGTTTTTGTACGCGTCGATGATGCAGGCCGGAGAAATTCTGCCGGAGACTTTGATCGCCGACATTCCCACGCAGTACGACGGCTTCACTCCGGAGAACAACGACCGGCGCTATCGCGGCGCCGTGCGCGCGAAGGAGGCGCTGGCCAAGTCCCTGAACGTCCCGGCGGTCCGGCTCTTGCGCGAGCACGGCGCGGCGCGTTTTCACGGCGAGCTGACGTCCTGGGGGTTTTCCACTCTCAAGCGCTCCGCCGACCAGTACGGGCTGACCTTGATCCTGGGAGGTGCCGAAGGGACGCTCATGGACATAACGAGGATGTATTCGGGCCTGGCCCGGACGGCGGCCGACCTAGAGGAGCCGCTGGCGGGCATCGGTCCCGGGGCGGCCTGGCTGACGCTGGAAACGCTCCTCGACGTCGTGCGTCCGGAGGAGGAGGCCCAGTGGAGAAAATTCTCGAGCGGCCAGCGCATCGCCTGGAAGACGGGAACCAGCGTGGGTTATCGAGACGGCTGGGCCTTAGGAGTCGACGCCGCCCATACCGTCGGCGTCTGGACCGGAAACGCCTCGGGAGAAGGACGCGCCGACCTGACCGGCACGGGCGCCGCCGCGCCGATCCTCTTCGATCTCTTCCGCCGATTGGGACCCGGCGGCTGGTTCTCGCGGCCCGATCTCGACCTGACGAAAATCCAGGTCTGCCGCGACGACGGCCGTTTGCCCGCCGGGGGCTGCGCCGTGGAACCGGTCTGGGCCCCCGCCGACGCGCCGTATCAGACGGCCAGTTCCGGCCACGCGCCCGTCCATCTGGATCCCGCGAGCCGCCTGCGGGTGCACGCCGGCTGCGAAAGCGTCTCGCGGATGCGCCACGCCGTTTGGTTTTCGCTGCCGCCGGTGCAGGAGTTCTACTACCGCCGCCAGCATCCGGAATACCGGCCCCTTCCCCCCTGGCGCTCCGACTGCCGCGGCCCCGACGCCGACAGCCCGGTCGCTTTCGTCTATCCGCAAGCCGAGGCGAAGCTCTACATACCCGTCGAGATGGACGGCGAAAAGGGCCGGACCGTGTTCGAAGCCGCCGACACGAGACCGAACGCCGTGCTGCATTGGCACTTGGACGGGCGCTACTTGGGAAGCACGGAGACGATTCATCAGCGCGCGCTCGACATGGAACCGGGCAGCCACAGCGTCACCGTGGTCGACGACTGGGGCAATCAAGCGACGCGCCGGTTCAAGGTGCTGGGGCTATGAAAAAGTGAAGCGCGCGCTCTTCGCCGCGGCCGTCCTCGCCGCGCTCGGCGCGTTCCCTCTCCTGCGCCCGGCGCCGCTGCGCGACGGCGTCGCCTTCTCGCGCGCGGTGTACGCGCGCGACGACCGCCTCATGCGCCTCACTCTCGCCGCCGACGGCAAGCACCGCCTGTGGGTGCCGCTGAGCGAGATGTCCCCCCTGCTCGTCGAGGCGACCGTGCTCAACGAGGACCGGCGCTTCCGCCGGCATCCCGGGGTGGACCCGGGATCCCTCGCGAAGGCGGTCTGGACGACGTACGTCGCGAAATCGCGGCGGCGCGGCGGCTCGACGATCACGATGCAGCTGGCGCGCCTGCGGTACGGGGTGGACTCCAGCCGCCCCGGCGGCAAGCTCCTGCAGATCCTGCGCGCGCTTCAGCTCGAGCTCTTCTACTCGAAGGACGAGATCCTCGCCGCGTACCTGAATCTCGTGCCCTACGGCGGGAACATCGAGGGGGCCGGCGCGGCGAGCTTCATCTATTTCGGCAAGGACGTCAGCCGCCTCGATCTCAGCGAGGCGATCACCTTGAGCGTGATCCCGCAGAATCCCGTCCGCCGCACGATGACCGGCCGGTCGAAGGCCGACGGCCGCGAGCTGCGGGAGGCCCGCAAGCGGCTGTTCGCGCGCTGGATCGCTTTGCATCCGGAGGACGCGCGCCGCAACGCCTCGATCGAGTCGGGCAAGCCGTTTTTCTGGACGCCGCGCGCCGGGCGCAGCACGGTCCGCGTCGTGGACGATCGGGGGCGCGGCGACGCGCGCGAGGCGGAGATCGCTCTGAGCGAGTAGCTTAGGCCAGGACTTGGGGCAGGGACTTGCGCGATTTAATAAGCGTGTTCACGCGCACCGCGAAGCCCTCGTCCTGCTGGAGGACATGGCGGAAGGCTTCCTGCGGGATCAGCAGGACAACGGTGTTCTCGATCGCCTTGACCGAGGCGTTCGCGACGCCGGTTTCGACGATAGACATCTCGCCGCACACCTCGCCGGGCTTGAGCGCGGCGACCTGGACGGCGGCCTTGGTCGGGGGCTTGACGTACACGCCCGCCATGCCGGAGACGATCACATGGAGGCCGTCGACCGTCGTTCCCTTAAAGAGAATGGACTGGCCCGGATTGAAGGTCAGGAGCTTTGCGGACTCCGCCAAAGAGGACAGATTCTCGTCGGACATCGTGTCGAAGAGGGGCGTGTACTCGCGCAGGAAGGTCATCGCGTCCATACCCTTATGATAGCACGACGGCGGCGGTAAACGAGGGTCCTAGGACCCGGGCTTGGGCGGGTCTTTGGGCGGCCTGCGCGAGGCGATCAGTGCCTGGACCCGGATGACGAATTCGGGATTTTCGGCGAGAAGCTTGCGGAAGGCGTCCTGGGGGATGATCAGTATGAAGGTATTGTCTTCCTTGGCCTTGATCGTCGCTCCGGCGGTGCCGTTTTCGAAGATCGAGGTCTCGCCGAACACGTCTCCGGAGGAAAGCACGGCGACCTCGACGAGCGGTTGGTTCGGCGGCTTGAGGAAGACTCCCGCCGAGCCGCTGCACACCACATGCAGGGCGTCCACGGTGACGCCCTTGAACACGATGGTCTGCCCGGATTTGAAGGAGCTCACCGAGGAACCCGTGGCGATGCCGGTCAGGTGCTCTTCGGAGACTCCGGAGAACAGCGCCACGTGATCGCGCAGAAAAGTGAACGCATCCATACCCTTCTACTTTAACAAAACCGACGTACCCCTTTGTTAAACTCATGCCATGACCGATCCGGGGCGTCTGTTCATGTTCGGCGTGTACGGCCTCAAGCCGTCGCGCTCGACCGTCGCCCTGTTCAAGTCCACCGGCGCCACCGGCGTGCTCCTGCTCGCCCGCAACATCGAGACGCCCGCGCAGACCAAGGCCTACGTGAACGAGTTGGAGCAACGCCTCGGCCGGCCCCTGCTCGTCGCCATCGACCACGAGGGCGGCTGGGTGCTCCGGTTTAAAAGCGGGGTCACGCCGTTTCCGGGAAATACCGCGCTGGGACGTGCGCGCGACCCGAAGCTGGCCTACGCGGTCGGACGGCAGATGGCGCGGGAGCTGGCACCCCTGGGCATCCGCATGAACCTGGCTCCGGTGCTCGACGTCGCGGTCGCGAGCTACAATCCCGGCATCGGGATAAGATCCTTCGGGGCCGATCCGGCTCTCGCCGGACGCCTGGGCGCCGCGTTCATCAGGGGAATGCAGGACAACGGCGTCTCCGCCTGCGCCAAGCACTTCCCGGGCAAGGGCGCCGCGACCGTGGACGCGCACGTGGACCTGCCGACGATCAAGCTGCCGAGGGCGGCGTTTTCGAAAACGCACCTGGCCCCCTTTCGAGCCGCGTGCGCGGCGGGCGTGGACGCGGTGATGACCTCACACGTGCGCTTCCCCGCGTTCGACAAGGAACTCGCGACTTTTTCGTCGAAGATCACGCGCGACGTCCTGCGCGGCGAGCTCGGCTACGACGGCCTCGTCGTCAGCGACGACCTGTGCATGGGTGCGATCACCAAGCGCTGGCCGGTGGCCGAGGCGACCCTCAAGTGCCTCGACGCGGGCCACGACGTACTCATGATCGCGCACGACCTGCAGGGCATGACCGACGCGGTGGACCTCCTGCGCGAAGCGGGCGCCCCGGAAGAACAGCTCTCGGCCGCCGACGCGCGCATCACAAGGCTGCTCCAGCGCCGCAAGGCACCCGCCGCGAAGCTCGCCGAGGGTCACGCGCTTTCGGCCAGGATCGCCGGGAAAGCCGTCGTCATCGCTCGGCGCGGCGAGGCCGCCCTGCCGATTCCGGCGGGTCAGGACACGCTCGTTGTCATCCCCGATTTCCGCGAAGTCCGCGAGCGCTTTACCTTCGAAGGCGGGCCCGGCGGCCCGGAAGCCCTGGTCAGACGACTGGGCGCGGGTTGCGCGTTCGCCCGCGCTCCGGTGGTCGGCCTGGATCTCGGCTCGTTGCCAGTGCTGGCGCGTCGGGCGAAACGCGTTATATTTCTGTCCTTCGAGGCCAAACGCTTCCCGGGCCAGGCCGCCGCTCTCGGGCTTTTATCGAAAACGGCCGCGCGCAAGACCGCGTCCGTGCTGATCCGCTCGTCGTGGGACCTGGACTTGTGCCCCAGGCCGATGACCGTCGTCGACGCCGGCGGCTATCGCCTCGTCAGCCTCGAGGCCGCTCTGCGCCGCGTTCTGAAAGGGAGAAAACAATGAAGTTATTCGCCGCGCTCGCCGCCGTCTGGATGTGCTCCCCCGCGTTCGCCGCGACCGAGGCATACGCCGAGGAAGCGTCCCTTCCACACGCCGTTGCAAAGGGACCCGAGGCCCCCGCGCCCTCGACCGCTCCCGTCGGCCCGTCGGTCGCCTTGCTGACCCAGCGCTTCACCGGCGCGACGAAGGACTCCGACAAGACCCTAGCCCTCCAGCAGATCGCCAAGACCGCTCCCGTGTCGGGCCAGGACATCTCCAATCTCTACGACCTCTTCGCGCGCTTCTCCGATCCCTACACGCGCGGCGCGATCATGGAGTCGCTGGGCCGGCTCGGACCGGGACATCCCCAGCTCGAGCCTCTGTTCATGACCTATCTGCGCCAGCCGGAGCCCGACGCCCAGCTCTTCGGCGTCAACGGGGCATTTCGCCTAAGAGCGCGCGCCGCTCTCCCGCTGATCCGCGAGATCGCGGGTCGCAGATTCGCCGCACGCGAGACCACCGAGACGAACATGGGCGAGCGCAACGCCTGGTGGACGCAGTACGAGGCGCTCTCCGTCCTGGCGCAGTGGGAGGGCGACAAGGCGTACGATCTGGTTTCGAGCAAGGGGCTCGAAAGCGCCAAGGTCGGCGCCATCCTGGGCCGTTATTATTGGAGGCAGACCTTGCCCCGCCTCAAGGCTTGGAGCGCTTCCGGCGAGCTCATCGCCACCGAGCGCGCGGCGCTCGCCGTCTCCGCCCAGATCGACCTCGCCGACGCGAAGGCCACCCGCCCCGGCATGATCGCCCTCCTGCGCGATCCGAAGGTGGACACTGAGATCCGGCACAACATCGCCCTCAAGGTCGGTCTTTCGTCGAGCGACGAGGAGGTCGAAGCCTTGGTCGCCGAGCACGACAAAACGGCGAGCCCGGACGAAAAGTTGTACTGGGCGGCGGCCATCTTCGTCTCGCGCAGCCAGAAGGCCGTCCCCCTGCTCGTCCGATATGCCCGCCAGACCGAGAACGAGACCATGAGAACGGGCGCTTTGGCCCAGCTCAAGGACATGCTCGGCGACGCCGAGGCTCAGGCGCTCATAGAGCCCGAAAAAAAGAAGTAAAATACGGCCCATGACCGAGCATAAGCGACGAAATGGTCGCTCCATGCGGAGCAGGTAAAGCGACCATGGCAGCCTTGTTTTGGTGGGCCGCGGGCCTGTGCGTCGTCCTGCTGGCCGCCCTCGCCCTCGTTTTACGCCGTCTCTATTCCTTAGAAGCTTCGCGCCCGGACCGCGCGCCGGCGCCGCCGCGCGCCCCGGAGGGCTGGACCAAACTCGACGAACTGCTGACCATGCTGCTCGCCCTGCAGGAGCACGGAGTTTCACATTCGGGCGCCATCTCTCGTGAAGAGTTCGGCCGCGCGGTTCTCGACTGCGCCTGCCAGCTCATGAAATGCGAGCGCGGCTCGGTGATGAACTGGGATGAGAAGGACGGCTGCCTCAAGATCGTCGCCGCGCGCAGCCTCGTCGCCGCCGAATCCCAGAAGCTCTTCCTCAAGCCCGGCGAGGGCGTGGCCGGCAAGGCCTTCGCCTCGGCCCAGCCCATTTTCGTGGCTGACCCGGCCAAGGACCCCCGCTACTTGGATCCCGCGTCGGGCGACGTCGAACCCTTCGTCTCGATTCCGCTTCTGGTCAAGGGCAAGCCGATCGGCGTCCTGAACCTCCATGCCAAGGAAGGGGCGGAACCCTTCAGCGACTACAACGTCAAATTCCTCAGCATCCTCGCGGGCGAGGCCGCCGTCATGCTCCACAACATGGACATGTTCGACAACCTGCAAATCTTCTATCTCGAGATGGTGCAGACCTTGGCCCGCGCCGTCGACTCCAAGGACGCCTACACTCACGAGCACAGCGACCGCGCCCGCGTGAAGGCCCGCCGCGTCGCCCAGGAGATGGGCCTGCCCGACCCCATGGTGCGCCACATCGAGTACGCCGCGCTCCTGCACGACATCGGCAAGATCGGCATCGACGAGGCGATCCTTCTTAAACCGGGGAAGCTCACCCCCGAGGAATACGAGGAGATGAAGAAGCACCCGATCATCGGCCACCAGATCTTGGCGCCCGTCAAATACCTCGGCCCCGTCGCCCAGATGGTCCTCTACCATCAGGAGTGGTATGACGGAAGGGGCTACCCGGAAGGCTTGAAGGGCGAGCAAATTCCTCTTGGGGCCCGGATCGTGGCTTGCTTGGACGCGTGGGACGCGATGACCAGCGACCGGCCTTACCGCAAAGCTCTCGGCCGCGACATCGCACTGGGAGAACTGAAGAAGGGCGCGGGAACCCAGTTTGATCCGAAAGTCGTCGAGACCTTCATGCGCTTGGAATTGACGGAATGGTCGCGTGACACGACTAACGGTTCGGGACATTAATGCTATTCGTCGTTCCGACACCTTTGGGAAATTTAGAGGACATGTCCGCACGGTCATTAAGGGTTTTGAAGGAGTCGAAGGTCATTTTTTGTGAAGACACGAGAAGGACAAGAAATTTGATGAGCCATTTCGGAATCAGCGTTCCGCTGGAACGATACGATGAGAACGATCCGCGTTCCGTCGATAAGATGTTGGAAAGATTGGCCCGCGGGGAAAACGTAAGCTTGGTTTCGGATGGTGGCCTCCCGGGGGTTTCCGATCCGGGTAGAAAAGTCGTCGCCGCCGCAAGGCGGCAAGGCATTCCGGTAACAGCGTTGCCGGGCTCGTGCGCGGTGGCTACTGCCGTTGCCGGTTCAGGTTTACCCGGTGATTCGTTTATATTTCTAGGTTTTCTTCCAAGAACGCCGTCCAAGCGCCGCAAGGCGCTTGAAGCTTCAAAGCTGTTAAACCGCACGATCGTTATTTACGAATCGCCCTTCCGAGTTCTCGAACTGCTCGAGGACGTCATCATGGCCGTCGGAGCGAGTTCACAAGTCGTTGCCGTTCGAGAATTGTCCAAGCTCCACGAAGAGTACATCCGCGGCACCGCCCAGTCGGTCCGCGACAATTTGGCCGCGCGCAAAGAAATCCTCGGCGAGTTCGTCATCGTTCTGCACCCCGACCCGGAGCCCCCCCATGCCTGAGACCCTCTCCCCCTCCGACGCCGCCAAGGCCGGCGCCCTCGGCAAGGCCTGCAAGATCGTCGCCTTCCCGACCGAGTCCGGCTACGCCGTCGGCTCCACCGGCCTCATCAAGGCCGCCACGCGCCGCGTCCTGCAGATCAAGGAGCGCTCGACCTTGAAGCCCCTCGCGATCCTCGTCGACTCGGCCGCGACCGCCAAACTCTGGGTCGAGTGGACCCCGCTCGCCGAAAAGCTCGCGGCGAAGTTCTGGCCCGGCCCGCTCCTGCTCCTGCTCAAGCCCACGGCTCAGGGCCGGCTCCTCACCTTCCCCGAATACCCGACGGTCGCGATCCGCGTCCCCGGCCACCCCGGCGCGCGCGCGATGCTCGCCGCCTCGGGCGTGCCGTGGGTGTACACCAGCGCCAACAAGTCCGGTAAACCGGTCAAGCTGACCGCCGCCGAGGTCTCCGCCGAGTTCGGCGCGCAGCTCGACCTGATCGTCGACGGCGGCGAGGCGCCCGCCGGCGACCCGACCTTGGTCGACGCCACCGGCGAGAAGCCGCGCGTGACCAAGGTCGGTCTGATCTCCGCCGAGGCGATCCAGGAGACCGCGGCCGCGTGACCAAGAGGGTCCTCTTCGTCTGCACCGGCAACACCTGCCGCTCGCCCATGGCCGAGGTCCTCTACAACACCATGACGAAATCCTCGGCCGCCGCCTCCGCGGGCACTCAAGCGACCGAGGGCGCGCCGCTCTCCGCCGGCGCCGCCGCCGTGTTCGTCAAGCACGGGCTCGGGGCCGTCGCGCACCGCGCGCGGCGCGTGGACGCCGCCATGCTGGAGAAGGCCGACGCCGTGTACGCGATGGAGCCGATGCACGCCGATTACCTCAAGCGGCTGTCCCCCGGCTCCGCCGCCAAGATTTCCATTCTCGGCGTCAAAGACCCGGTCGGCGGCGACGCGTTGGAATACGAAGCCTGCGCCGACTCGATCGCGCAAAAGCTGAAGATCGTCCTGGAGAAAGAAACTTATGCCCCGAAGCCTCGCTGAGCAGGATCCCGAAGTCTACGCCGCGATCGCGCGCGAAGCGCGCCGCCAGTCCGATAATTTAGAGCTGATCGCCTCCGAGAACTACACGTCGGAGGCCGTCCTCGAGGCGCAGGGGTCTTTACTCACCAACAAATACGCCGAGGGCTATCCAGGCAAGCGCTATTACGGAGGCTGTGAGTACGTCGACCAGGCCGAGATTCTCGCCATCGAACGCGCCAAGAAGCTGTTCGGCGCGGAGCACGCCAACGTGCAGCCCCACTCGGGCTCGCAGGCGAACATGGCGATGTACCTCACCGTGCTCAAACCCGGCGACGGCGTCATGGGCCTCAACCTCGCCCACGGCGGCCACCTGTCGCACGGCCATCCGATGAACTTCTCGGGTAAGTACTACAAAATCGTGCCGATCGACGTCCGCAAGGACGACGAGCTGATCGACTACGACAAGGCCGAGAAGGACGCCAACGAGCACAAGCCCCGCATCCTTTTCGTCGGCGCGTCGAACTACTCCCGCGTCATCGACTGGGCGCGGCTCAAGAAGATCGCCGACGGCATCGGCGCTTACTTCGCCGCCGACATCGCCCATTACGCGGGCATGATCGCCGCGGGCGTGTATCCCTCGCCCGTCGGCCTGGCCGATTTCACGACCACGACCACGCACAAGACCCTGCGGGGTCCGCGCGGCGGCATGGTGCTGTGCAAGGCGGCGCACGGCCCGGCCCTGGACAAGACCGTGTTCCCCGGGGAGCAGGGCGGCCCTCTGATGCACGTGATCGCCGCCAAGGCCGTCTGCTTCGGCGAAGCTCTCAAGCCCGAGTTCAAGACCTACCAGCAGAAGACGCTCGCCAACTCGCGCCGCCTGGCCCAGTCCCTGCAGGACCGGGGCTTTCGCATCGTCGCGGGCGGAACGGACTGCCATCTGTTCTCCGTCGACCTCCGCCCGAAGAACGCGACCGGCAAGGAGGCCGAGGAAGCGCTCGACAAAGCCGGGATCACCGTCAACAAGAACGCCATTCCTTACGATCCGCAAAAACCTTTCATCGCTTCCGGCGTGCGCATCGGCACGCCCGCGATCACGACGCGGGGCATGGGCGAGAAGGAAATGGACGAGGTCGCCTCCCTCATCGACGAGGCCCTCAAGGTCCGGACCGACGACGCGGGGCTCAAGCGCGTGAAGACCGCGGTCACCGCGCTGTGCCGCCGCTTTCCGATTTATCCCGCGATCATGGAGAAGCTTCTCACGACCAAATGATCGCCCAGATCCTCATCGCCGACGACAACACGGACATCACCGGCCTGCTCAACGACTACCTCACGAGCAAGGGCCACCGCGTCATCGTCGTCAACGACGGATATCAGATGGCCGCGAAAGCGGCCGAGCATATCCCCCACCTGATCATCGCCGACATTCAAATGCCCGGCGCCTACGGCAACTCGGCCTATCAGGTGCTCCAGAAGGAAGCGGCCACCAAGAAGATCCCCGTGATCTTCATGTCCGCGCATTCGCTCACCAAGCTCGCCAAGCTCCTGCCCAACGACCCGAAGACCCGCTTCGTCCAGAAGCCGGTCAATCTCGACACGCTCTACGAGCTCATCAAAGAGCTCCTGCCCATGGGAGGATATTGTCCTTGAAGAAGATCCCGAAGAACCACGCCAAGGTCGGAGTCATCGGAGGCAGCGGCCTCTATTCCTCCGACGCGATTAAAAATCCCCGCGAGATCCGCCTCAAGACCCCTTTCGGCGCCCACTCAGGCCCCATCACGCTCGGCGAGCTCGAGGGCGTTCCGTGCGCGTTCCTCCCCCGCCACGGCAAAGGCCATGTCGTCACTCCGACCGAGATCAACCAGCGCGCGAACATGTGGGCGCTTAAGTCCCTCGGCGTCGAGCGCGTGCTCGCCTTCTCCGCGGTCGGCTCCCTGAAAGAAGAGCTTCCCCCCCGCACCTTCGTTTTCCCCGACCAGCTCGTGGACCGCACCAAGGACCGCGTGCAGACCTTTTTCGGCAACGGCCTGGTCGCGCACATCGCGCTCAACCCGCCCTTCGCGCCGGGCCAAAACAAAATCGTCTATGAATGCGCCAAGGAGCTCGGCGTAAAATCCGTGTTCGGCGGCACCTACTGCTGCATGGAAGGCCCCGCGTTCTCGACGAAGGCCGAGTCCGAGATGCACCGCTCTTTCGGCTGGTCCCTGATCGGCATGACCGCCGCCACCGAGGCCAAGCTCGCCCGCGAGGCCGAGTTCGTGTACTCGCAGGTCGCCATGGTCACCGATTACGACTGCTGGAAGGAAGGCGAGGAGGTCCACACCGAGATGGTCGTGGCCAACCTCCACGCCAACTCCGCCAACGCCCAGAAGCTCATGAAGCTGGCCGTGCCGCGCATCGCCAAGGCGCCGCTCGAGACCGCTTTTTCCGAAGCCCTGAAGGGCGCGCTGTTCACGGCGCCTGAAGCCCGCAACAAAGCGACGCTCAAGAAGCTCGACCTCCTGGTCAGGAAGTACCTCTAATGGCGAAGAACTCCAAACGCTCCGTCGAACGCCTCATCGAAACGGCCGTCCAGGCGCAGAAGCGCGCCTACTGCCCGTACTCGCGCTATCCCGTCGGCGCCGCCGTCATGACCGCGAGCGGGCGCGTGTTTCCCGGCTGCAACGTCGAGAACGCGAGCTACGGCCTGGCGATGTGCGCCGAGCGCGCGGCGATCTATCATGCGGTCGCCAGCGGTTTTGATTCCATCGAGGCCGTCGCCGTCGTCGGCGCCGCCGCCAAGCCCTGCGGCGCTTGCCGCCAGGTCATGCACGAGTTCAGCGACAAGGACACCGCGATCTACCTCGTGGACCTCAACCCGACCAGCGGCCGCCGCAAGATCGTCAAGACGACCGTCTACAAGCTGCTCCCGCTCGCCTTCGATCCGCTCGCCTCCGGCCTTCTGCCGAAGAACCCGCGGAACCTTTTGCGGCGAAAGTCCGCCGCAAAACGTTCCGTTAATAGAGCGTCGAAAAGGAGATAATCATGCACTCTTCCGCCGTCAAAGCCGTCGCCGACTGGATGAAAACCGCCGACCTCGCCGAGGTCGTCTACCGCAAGGATGGCAAGGGCTTCTCGCTCACCGCCCTCGGCGCGAACGACCCCGCGACCTTGTCCGCGCCCGCGATGCCTTCGGGACGCTTCACGCCCGTCGTCAGCGACGGCGTGGGCATTTTTCAATGGAGCGAGCCCGGCAAGGCGCGCAAGACCGAAGAGGGCGTGGAGATCGCCGCGGGCCAGCCCATCGGCTACATCGTCGGCGGCTCCGGCGTCTCCAAACCCGTGCTCGCGCCGCAAGGCGGCCGCGTGGCCAAGCTCTTCATCGACGCGGGCCAGGCCGTGGAGTACGGCCAGCCGTTGCTCCTTCTCGAGTCGCGCTGATGTCCAACGCCGCGATTTTGTGCACGCAGTGCGGGGCCGCCTCGGCGACCCCGCTCTCGCAGTGCGCCAAATGCGGCGGCAAGAACGCGCGCGTGTGCGGGGGCTGCGGCTTCCAGAATTCGCTGGCGAAGAATTACTGCGACAAGTGCGGCAACCCGATCTCGGAACTGGGCCCGGTTGTCGCACCGCCGCCCCCGACGGCGGTGCCCGGCGAGACGAAGGAACCGATCCCCGCCACGGTCGTCAAGCGCATAAAAAACGAGAACGCGCCGGCGGGCCCCGCGGCCCTGCCCGCCGCCAAGCTCAAGGCCTCCGAGCCCGGCGCCCCTCAGGGCGCGCCGCTCAAAGCCCCGGGCCCGGCCCTGCCCTTCGCCGGCCGCCAGGCTCAGGACCCGTTCGCCTCTCCCGCCGTGTCCGGCGACCTCTGGGCGCCGTCTTTGCCTCCCGTCGACGACCGCCCGAAGCCCCCGCGCTGGCTCGGCCCGCTGCGCCGGGTTCTGACCGCCGGCTTCGCGACCATCGCCGTCCTCGCGGGCCTCATCGGGACCTGGTACGTCGGCGAGAACAGTAAGCCCGAAAACGCGGTCCGGGCCGCCGCCGTCAAGTACCTCGACGCCCTGCGTGCGCGCGACTACGCGGCCGCCTACGCCCAGTTCTCCGACTCGGCGCGCAAGTACTGCACGCTCGAGGAATTCGTCGCCACGCGCGACACCTCGACCTGGACTTGGTCCGGCCTGCAAATCGAACATTCCGAGCCGGGCGCCATGCTGCTCAAATACGAGCTCAACATCGCGGGCTCCGAACCGCGCGTCGACCGCGTCCTCTTCGTCGATGAGAACCGCAAGTGGGTACGCCCGTACAGCTGGGCGCTCATGAAGAAGGTCGAAGAGGCCTTCGACAAGAACAACGCCGACCTGGGCCTCGTGCTGGCCCAGGCCGCGGCCACCGTCAACCCCCGCGACCCGATGGCGCGCGGCTATCTGTGCGAAGCCGCTTACTACCGCAAATCCCCGAATGACACGGAACGCCAGTGCGCCGCGGCCATCGAGCTGTCGCGCGTGTACCCGTCCAACCTGTCGCTCAAGAGCCTTTACCACCTGCACGCGATCCTGGCCGACACCTACAAGAACGCCCTGCATAAGCCGGACCTCGCGCTCGACCAGTTCGCCCAGATGCTGGCCTTCCCGAACATCTCTCCGGCGGACCAGTGCGAAATCCTGCTCGCCCGCTCCGAAGCCTACATCACGCTCAGCCGCCCCGGCGAGGCGCTCGCCGACGCCAACCGCGCCGATCAGCTTTGCACGCGCCCGCAGGATCACTCCTACATCGAGACCATCCGCCGCAAGCTCAACGCCCCTCCCCAATGAGGCATCCATGTTCAAGAAAATTCTGATCGCCAACCGCTCCGAGATCGCCGTGCGCGTCATCCGCGCCGCGCGCGAGATGGGCGTCAAGACCGTCGCCGTCTACTCCGAAGCGGACCGAGAATCCCGGCACGTGGCGATGGCCGACGAGGCCGTCTGCATCGGTCCCGGCCCGTCCAAGCTGTCCTATCTCGACCAGGAGGCCGTGCTCTCCGCGGCCAAGATCACCGGCGCGGACGCCATTCACCCCGGCTACGGCTTCCTGTCCGAAAACGCCGATTTCTCCGAACTGTGCGCTAAGCGCGGCATCACCTTCATCGGCCCGCCCCCCGAGGCCAGCCGCAAGCTCGGCTTCAAGAGCGCGGGCAAGGCCGTCGCGACGGCCGCGAACGTGCCCTGCGTGCCCGGCACGAAAGGCGACATCTCCGCCGTCGATCCGGCGGAGATCGCCGCGATCGGCTATCCCGTCCTCATCAAGGCGTCGGCCGGCGGCGGCGGCAAGGGCATGCGCATCGTCCGCACCCCCGCCGAGCTCAAGCCCCAGCTCGAGGCCGCCGCCACCGAGGCGAAGGCCGCGTTCGGCGACGGCTCGGTGTTCATCGAAAAATTGCTGGAACGTCCCCGGCACGTTGAAATTCAGATCATCGCGGATAAGCACGGAAACGTCGTGGCGTTCCCGGAACGGGACTGCACGGTTCAAAGACGCCACCAGAAGCTCGTCGAGGAATCGCCCTCGCCCGCCCTGACGCCGGAGATCCGCCGCGACATGCAGGCGGCCGCTATCCGATTGGCCAAAGCGGCCAATTATTCAAGCGTCGGCACGGTCGAATTCCTGTTCCAGGATGGGCGCTTCTACTTCATCGAGGTCAACGCCCGTCTGCAGGTCGAGCACCCGGTCACCGAGCTCGTCGCGGGCGTGGACCTCATGGAGCTGATGATCAGGGTCGCGGCCGGCGAAAAACTGCCGTTCGATCAGACACGCGCCAGCGAAATCCGCTGCCACGCCATCGAGCACCGCATCAACGCCGAGGACCCCGACAACAACTTCATGCCCTGCCCGGGACGCATCGAGAACATCGAGCTTCCCGGCGGCGCGGGCGTGCGCGTCGACACCCACGTCTACGCCGGCTATACCATCCCCAGCTACTACGACAGCATGATCGCCAAGCTGATCATCTCCGCCGGCGACCGGCCCTCCGCCCTGCGGCGCTCGCTGCGCGCGCTCGGCGAGCTCAAGATCAGCGGGGTGAAGACGACCGCGGGCATGCACGCGAAGGTCGTCGCCCACCCCGTGTTCATGGCAGGCGACTTCGACACGCATTTCATCGAAAAGACCGGACTGCTCGACAAGAAGGAGCCAGCGAATGTCTGATTTCAAGAAGACGATTCAAGCGCAGCTGAAGGACTCGGCCAAGACTTTGACGGCCACGGCCAAGCTCGCCCCGGTCATCGACGCGGCGGCCAAGGACCTCCTGCGCGCGTACCGCAACGGCGGGAAGCTCCTCTCCTTCGGCAACGGCGGCTCCTCTTGCGACGCCTCGAATTTCGCCGACGAGCTCACCGGCCGCTACCGGCGCAATCGGCCGGGACTCCCGGCCATTTCTTTGGCCGCAAATCAGGGCGACCTCACCTCGATCGCCAACGACTTCGGCTTCGAATACGTCTTCGAGCGCCCTCTGCGCGCCCTGGGCCGCGCCGGCGACGTCGCGGTCGCGATCTCGACTTCGGGCAACTCCAAGAACGTGCTCAAGGCCGCCGCGGCCGCGCGCGAGCTCGGCCTCACCGTGATCGGCCTCACCGGCCGCTCCGGCGGCAAGCTCAAGAACCTGTGCGATCACTGCGTGCGCATTCCGTCCGATTCGACGGCGCGCATCCAGGAAGCGCACATCACGGTCATCCAGATCTGGTGCGGCATTCTCGAAGACGAGCTTTTCCCCAACGCGCCCCTGGCCCACGGCTGATGCCCTCCTCGACCAAAATCGTCGCGCTCAAGAAGCTCCTGACCTTGCGGGAGCTGTGGCGCTTCGAGGGCCGCGCCGTCGTCTTCACCAACGGCGTCTTCGACATCCTGCACGCCGGGCACGTGAAGCTGCTCGAAAAGGCCAAGGCTCAGGGCGATCTCCTGATCGTCGGCGTCAACTCCGACAAATCGGCGCGTGCGCTCGACAAGGCTCCCGGCCGTCCCGCCAACAAGTGGCGCGACCGCGCCGAGGTCGTCGCCGCGCTCGGCTGCGTGGACGCCGTCGTCGGCTTCGGCGAGACCACTCCGGCGCCGCTCATGTCGCGCCTTCGCCCCGACGTTCACGTCAAGGGCGGCGACTATAAGCCGTCGGATCTCCCCGAGGCCAAATACGCGGCCAAGGTCGTGATCGTCGCCTTGAAAAAGGGCTATTCGACGACCGGCCTGATCAAGCGCCTGCAGGGAAAGCGCTAGTCCCGAGGCGGAAGGACGAGCCCGTCCGGCGACGTCAGGCACTGCTTGATCGGCCGGTCGTACCTCTCCTCGGCCAGCTCCATCCAGTCCACTCCAGGTAGCTCGTCATGAACTTGGCCTGCCGGCGCGTCAGCGCGGCCTCGATCATGGTCTCGCCCCAGACGTGGTAGGACGCGCGGAAGCCCTGGAGCGCGCTGAGAATCCGCGCGATCCGGAGAACGCCGAGATCCTTGAACTGGATGAACTCGACCGAATCTCCGATCGAGAGCGCTCCCGGAGTGGTCGAATGGATGATCACGTCGACGCATGCGTCGTCTGAACCTGGTTGATGACCCGCGCGAGGTCGGCGGTCACGCTGCGGCTCGCCCGGACGGGCTCGTCGGCGGCGTGAACGGCAAGAGCGAGCAGGCATACCGACAGCACGGCGAAAAAAATATTCTTCATCGTCATCTCCTAGGATCGAACCGTCGACTCGAACAGGATCACCTTCATGCGGCCGTTGATCTCAACGAAGAAAAGCCACACCTCATCGCGCGGCGCGGTCTTGATCGTCACCTTGACGGCGTAGTACGTCTTGCCCGCGTGGGCGCCGACCCTCGACGTGCCGGTCTTCATCTCGAAAGCCGGCGTCGCGGTCCAAACCGGACGGCCGGGCACTTCGGACGGCTTCTCGGCGAGCCGGGCGTAGCCCGGCTTGTCCGTCACCCCGTGTCCGAGCGCGGCCACAACCGCGTGGTCGGGGTAGAACCACATCGTCAGCCACTTTCGCCGCCACGTCTCGAGCGCGGCCTGGTCGCGGACGTGCCACAGCCCGCCGACGACCTCGTCGACCGGGATCGCGGTCATGGACACGGCTTTGTCGACGTCCTGCTCGACGAGCCAGACGCGCAGGAACGATTCCGCGGCGGCGCGGGCCTTGGCCTCCTGCGCCGAGGAAACGGCCGCCGCGGCTGGAGGCGCGAAGCGGTCCAGCCAATCGTCGTCGTCGACTACCTTGGCAAGCGACGGCTGCGTCAAACACGGAATCAGGAGTACGGCAAACACGATAGTCTTCATGTTAATGGACCTCGTCGGAATGATGATGTTGTTCATGAGATTCACCGGAAGGAGATCGGGCCGCCGACTTTCTCGTCTATCGCCGGGATCGACATCAGCGACACCCCGGGGAACCGGGACAGGAATTTCGCCTGCCGGCGAGACAGGATCGCCAAGATCTCAGGACCCGCCGTTTCATGGATGGCGTTGACGCCCTTCAAGTAGGAGAGCACCGGGCTTCTGTCGGCCGTTACGGTCAGGCAGAACACCTCCACGGCCCCGTCCGCGGTGTTGGTGATGAAGGCGGCCGCCCCAGGAGTCAGCGCCGCTCCCTCCGAGGCCTGCGGACGAGCCGTGGTCCCGAGAATTCTCTCGATGTCCTCGAGCAACTCCGGCTTCTTGGGGCCGGCGAAGGCGAGGGACGGCAGTAGCAGCGCGATGGCGAGGATCAGATTTCTCATGCCCACAGTATGCGCCACGGGCGACCCCGTTCCCTGAGGCGTTTCGCGCCCGGTTGCCGTCCGGTGGTCCCAAACCACCTAGGTTGCTAGTTTAGGTTGACGGGTTATCCACAGGCACGGCTTTCAGTGTTGTCGACAACACTGAAACCGCGCCTTGTGGATAACACGCATGCCTCTAAAAAGAAAGGGCCCGCCGCGAGGCGGGGCCCTCTCGATGAACGCCGGAGAATTACTCTTTCGCGGCCGGAGCGCCGCCCTTCTCGGCGATCTGAGCCTTCGCCCCCTCGATCGCTCCGTCCACGTCGGAGGCGCGATGCTTCGGGTGCGCGGCCTTGAAGGTCTCGAGGGCCTTCAGGCCTTCCTCGAGCTTGCCCTTCGACAGCTGATCGACCGCCGCCTCGAGCTCCTGGTCGTACGCCATGTCGCGCTTGGCGCGGGCGGCCTTCGCGTCGCCCTTCAGGCCGGGCTCGTTAGGATCCGCGATGTTCTTCTTCGTCTGGTCGTCTCCGCGCACGGCGGCGACGCCCTGGGCGCCCTTGCCCTTCTTGCGCTCGCCGCTGACCGCGGACTGCGACAGGGCGCTCTTCAGGTTCTTAAGGAAGTCCCCCCAGCTCGACTTCGCCTTCGGGGCGGGAGCGGCGTCCTCGGCCCGCGCCGGCAGAACGAACGCGGCGGCGATCACGGCGGCAAGAATCAATTTCATGATGTTCTCCTCCTGACGGAAATCAGCTTCCCTTAATGAGACTATCCACGGCCGGCTTGAAGCTCGGCGCGAGCGCCACGGCCTTCTCGCCCATCGCCTTCGCCTTGTCCGCCTTCTTCAGACGAAGCGCGGTCTTGACCAGGTTCAACCAGATCATCGCGTCGTCGGGCTCGGCCTCGGCCGCCTGCGTGAAGCGCTTCTCGGCCTCGACGTTGTCGCCTTCCAGGAAGGCCACGCTGCCGAGGTTGTTGAGCGCCGACGCGTTGGACGGATCGAGGGACAGAACCTTATTGAACTCGGTGACGGCCGCCTCGCGGTTGCCGAACTGGTATTCGATGATGCCGAGTTGCAGCTGGGCCTCGACGTCCTTGCCGTTCTTGCGGATGTCCGCCTCATACTGCTTCTTGAGGTAGTTGTAACGGTCCTTGGCGAGGACGTTGATCTGGTCGTCGTACTTGCGCTCGAGCGAAGACGCCTCCGGGAACTTCGGGCTGAAGTCGGTCGGCGGCATCGTGACCGGCTCGTAGGTGCTCCAGGCCTTGTGCAGGCTGTACACCTTCACGCGCCCCTTCTCCGCCTCGGCCTTATAGGCGTACGCGGCCTTCGACACGGCGTCGATGAAGGGCTTGCCCACGTAGGTGACTTCGACGGGAACCCACATCGTGCCGTCGTGCTCGACGAGCAGGTCCGGGGGCATGCCCGCCTCCGCGGCGTCCTCGGCCTCGGTGTCGAACATCATCGTCATGTGACCGGGATAGTCGAGGATGGCGACGCGGACCTCGCTGTCTTCAAGCATGGCGGCGTACAGCGACGTCAGGTCAGAGCATTGGCCGGCCTTGCTGCGCAAAGTCTCCCGCGGGAACTGGGTATAGTCCACGGGGAAATTGGGGTCGTCGTGCGCGGTCTCGAATGGGTTGGCCGGGTTGGCGACGAACTTGAGGCCGTACTCCGACAGCGCGTTCCAGATGCGCATGGCCTTGACCACGGGCGTGTTGAGCGCGGCCGCCTTGCGGTTCTTGAATTCGAGGGAGGAGACCGCCTTCGAGAAGTCCTTCACCGGCGGGTCCTTGCGCGTCACGAAGTTGGCGATGCGCTGCGGGTCCTGCCAGGTGATCGCGTTGCGCGAGTACAGGCGCAGGGGCTTGGTGATCGAGACGGTCTGCTGCTTGCCGCTCTCGAAGTAGGTCATCGTGAACTCGGCCTGGATCGGCGTGTCCTCGGAGATCTCGAGCACCTTGTTGTTGAGCGTCGCGATCAGCGGCACCTCGACGGTCTGCTTCGGGTCGAGCCTCTTGATCTCGGTGTCGAAGCCGAAGTCCATGTAGTCCTTGAGCTTGAAGGTCAGCTTGACGTTCTGGAAGGGCACGTTGACGTTGTTGGTGAGCGTCGCCGCGCCCATCGGGTTGCGCAGGTACCACTTGTAGTTCGCGGCAAAGATGTCGCCGAGCGTGATCGTGGAAATCTCGACGGGCGAACGGTTGAAGGAGCCCGCGACGAACACGTCGATGGGCCGGCCCGCGGGGCCGACGTCGGAGGTCTTCGACTTGGTGGCGACGCGATACCAGTACTTCTCGTAAGGCGTGACTTCGGAATCCTGGAAGGTCTCGCCCTTGGCCTCGCCGGCGACCGCCCACGGGCCGTAGGCGCCCGTCGCGCGCGTGACGACGTAGCCGCCGGTCCAGGGGTCGGCGACCGGCTCCCACGAGATGGCCACGATGCCGTCCTTGGTCGTCGTGGAGACGCCGGCCGGGGCGGTGAGCATCGGATGCAGGTCGTAGCTGACGAGACGGTTCTTGCCGGAGTCGGCGATCACGAGCTTGTCGCCCTGCACCGAGACCGCGACGGGCGCGAGCAGTTCGCGCTCCTGCTTGCCGCCCGCGAAGAAGTCCGCGAGCCACTTGCCGTCCTTGGTGTGGACGCTCACGCGGCGCAGCTGGGAGTCGAGCGTATAGAGGTAGTTCTGGCCGTCGAAGGCGATCGAGACGGGCGACTTGAACTCGCCGGGGCCGTCGCCGTCCTCGCCCCAGGAGTTGATGTAGGCGCCGGAGGGCTCGCACTTGAACACGCGCTTGAGGCCCTTGTCGACGAAGTAGACGAAGCCGGCCTTGTCCCAGGCGACGGCGACGGGCTCGAGCAGCATGTAGGAGCCGACCTTGGGGCCGAAGCCGAACAGGAACACGCCTTCGGGGCTGAACGCGTCGATGCGCTGGTTGCCGGTGTCGGCCACGTACACGACGCCCTCGCCGTTGATCGCCACGCCGTTGGGATTCTTCATGCGGCCTTCGCGCTTCTTGCTGTCGAAGAAGCCCTGGGCCTCGCCGACGTTCGACTTCCACTTTCCGTCCAGGCCGAACAGCTGTAGGCGGTGGTTGGGGGCGTCGGTGACGTACAGGCCCTCGACCTTGGCCGACTTGATGGCGGCCATGCCGCCGACGCCGCGGGTGACGTCGCCGCCCTTGCCTTTGGCGACGCCGAACCGGGCCTTTTCCTTGCCCTTGTCGTCGATGAGGACGAACTGGCTCTCCTTCGCCAGCCATGCGTACAGGTCGTCGCCGTACGGCGCGAGGACGGACGCGTTGAACGGCCAGGTGCGGCTGGGCCCGGAGACGGACATCTTGGTCTGAAGGTTCATCGGCAACGGCTTGACCTTCAGCTTGTTCGTCAGCTCGACGCGGTGAATGCGGTTGTTGCCCGTGTCGAGGACGATCAAAAGGCCGTCGGGGCTGATCGCGATGCCCTCGGCCTTCTTCATCTGACCGACGCCGGAGCCCAAAGAGCCGAAGCGGCCCATGATGAAGCCGTCGCCGGACTGTTCGACGACCTTGCCGTTCTTGCCGTCGACGACGTAGAGGAAGCCGTACTGGTCGACCGTGAAATCGTTGCCCAACAGCGAATACTCTTTCGAAAACTTCGCCGAGGCGTCGAACTTCTGCATGCGCTCGTTGTTGCGGTCGAGGATGAATACGTTGTCGGAAGGGTCCACCGCGATGCGCGTGGGATTGTTGAGAAGGCCCGGCTCCTTTCCGTAGCGTCCGAACAAAAACAGAAGAATGCCTTCGTTCGTGAAGACCTGAATGCGGTTGTTGCCCGTGTCGGAGACGTAAATGCGGCCGTCGGAGCCGACGGCCACCGACTCCGGCTTGCTGAGCTTGCCGGGCTCGGAACCCTTCTCGCCGAACGCGTAGACGAAGTTGCCGTCACGGTCGAAAATCTCGACGCGGCTGTTGCCGGTGTCGGCCACGTAGACTTTCCCGTTCGGGCCGACCGCGACGCCGCGCGGCGAGCTGAACGCTCCCTGCTGAGAGCCGGAGCGGCCCACGGACTTGATGAGCTTGCCGCCCATGTCGTACAGGAACAGCATGTTCTTCTTCTCGTCGACGACGTAGAGCCGGTCGACGGTCGCCGCGGCGGCGACGGGCTTGGCCATCTCGTCGCCCTTCACGGGCTCGAGGAAGCGGATCGTGTCGTAGGCGCGCGCGGGAACGCAGGCGAGCAAAGCCAGGGCGAGAAGATTGAAGCGGTTCATGCTTTTACGGCCTCCTTAATGAGCTTGTTGACGAGGGCGGGATTCGCTTTGCCCTTGGAGAGCTTCATGACGCCGCCCACGATCGAGCCGATCGCGGCGTCCTTGCCCCCTTTCAAATCGGCGGCGGCCTTGGGGTTGGCGGCGAGCGCCTGCTGGACCCACTCCATGACCTGCTTGTCGTCGGACACCTGAGAAAGCCCGAGTTCCTCAACGAGCGCCTTCGGGTCCCTGCCGGTTTCCCACATCTTGGCGAAGACGTCCTTCGCGCCCTTGGACGACAAAGTGCCGGTGGCGATGAGAGCGGCCAGGCCGCCCAGGTGGGCGGCGGCGACGGGGGACTGGGCGACGGTCTTGCCCTCGGCGTTGAGGCGCCCCAGCATCTCGGTGGTTAGGAGATTCGACACGGTTTTTGCGGACCCTGCGGGGGCGGCGGCGACGGCCTTCTCGAAGTAATCCGCGAGCGCCTTGTCGCCGGTGAGCACCTCGGAGTCGTAGGAGGATAGCCCCAATTCCCCTATAAAGCGAGCCCTTTTTTTGGCGGGCAGTTCGGGGAGCGCGGCCTTGAGCTTCGCGAGCCATTGAGGGTCCGCGACGAGCGGCACCAGGTCGGGATCGGGGAAGTAGCGGTAGTCGTGAGCGTCTTCCTTCGAGCGCATCGAGCGCCCGGTCTGCGTCGTCGCGTCCCACAGCCGCGTCTCCTGCGTGATCTTCCCCCCGGACTCGACGATCTCCACCTGGCGGCGGAACTCGGCGTCGATGGCGTCCTTGACGTTCTTGAACGAGTTGAGGTTCTTGGTCTCGGTACGGGTGCCGAACTCCTTGGCGCCCGCACGGCGCACGGAGACGTTCGCGTCGCAACGCATCTCGCCCTTCTCCATGTCGCAGCGCGAGGAACCCGTGAACTGGATGACCTCTTTCAAGGCGGTCAGGTAGGCGTACGCCTCGTCGGAGGAGCGCATATCGGGCTCGGAAACGATCTCGATGAGGGGCACGCCCGAGCGGTTCAAGTCCACGAGCGAGCCGTCGCCCAGGTCGTGGACCAATTTGCCGGCGTCCTCCTCCATATGAATCCGGGTGATGCCGATCGTTTTGGCCGCGCCGTTGACATGAATGGTCAATCGGCCATGCTCAGAAAAAGGCTGGTCGTACTGCGAGATCTGGTAAGCCTTCGGCAGGTCGGGATAAAAATAGTTCTTCCGCGCGAAAATCGACTGTTCGTTCAATTTGCAGTCCAAGGCCATGGCGGCCTGAAACGCCAATTCCACCGCCCTCTTGTTCAGGACGGGCAGCACGCCCGGCTGGGCCGTGCACAGCGGGCACACCCGACTGTTGGGAGTCTGCCCGATGCCGTCGGTGCCGCAGCCGCAGAACAGCTTGGTCTTGGTGGCCAGCTGGCAGTGGACTTCGAGTCCGATGACGAGTTCGTATTGATTCAACCGATCCCCATTATTCTCTTATATTCGATTACAGTCCACCGCAAACCGGTCACAGCTTCCCTATATAACGTCCAATCAGCTTTAAATCGCTCGGGTACGACAATGACTTCCCGGCCATGCCCGCCGCCACCCATTTGGTGTTCATGATCTCATGCGCGTCGGGCCTCCCCGTTTTCTCAATCGGTTCCATGCGGTACCACCGCACCTTTTTCGCCACCGGCCGCCCATTGCGGTTGAACCGGTAGCGGACCAAGGCCAGCGACCCCGTCTTCCGGCATCTCCAGCCCGTCTCTTCTTCGACTTCGCGCAAAGCGGCCTTCAGCGGGGTCTCGTTCTTCTCGAGATGTCCCTTGGGAAAGGTCCACACGACCTCCCCCTGCAGATTCGTCACCTTCACGAGCAGAACCTTGCCGTTCTTTCCGACGATCCCGCCCGCGGCGTATTCCTTGGCTTCTTTCATCCCTTCAGCAAGGCGAACGGCTTGAGCGTCTCGTACGCCTTCGCCGTCGATAACATCTTCTTTTCCTGAAAGACGTCGGCGATGAGTTGGAGACCAATCGGCATTCCCTTCTTCGAGAATCCGCACGGAATAGAAACCGAGGCATTACCCGCCATGTTGGAAGGGATGGTAAATATGTCCGACAGATACATCGCGATGGGGTCGTTGGTCTTCTCGCCGAAGCGGAACGGCGGCGTCGGAGTCGTCGGCGCCGCGATGAGATCCACCTGCTTGAAGACCTCTTTGAAGTCGTTCGCCATCAAGGTGCGCACACGCTGAGCCTTCGAGTAATACGCGTCGTAGTAGCCGGAGGACAGCGCGTAGGTCCCGAGCATGATGCGGCGCTTAACCTCGGAGCCGAAGCCGGCGCCGCGCGTCATCTCGTAAACTTCCTGCAGGTTCGTCGCCGCCCGGTCCATAAAGCCGTAGCGGATGCCGTCGAAGCGCGCCAGGTTCGAGGAGGCCTCGGACGGGGCGATGATGTAATAGGTCGCGATCGCGTACTTGGTGTGCGGGAGCGACACCTCTTTGATCTCGGCGCCGAGCGACTTGAGCACCGCCACGGCGTCGCGCACCGACTTCTCCACCTCGGGATCGAGGCCTTCGATGAAATACTCTTTGGGAAGGCCGATGCGTAGACCCTTCAGGTCCTTGGGCGCCGCAGAAATAGGGGCGGGCTCGTTCGGGGCAGACGTCGTATCCTTAGGATCGTGGCCACCGATCACCGACAAGGCGAGCTCGGCGTCCGACACGGTGCGCGTGAACGGGCCGATCTGATCGAGCGACGAGGCGAACGCGACGAGGCCGTAGCGCGAGACGAGGCCGTAGGTCGGCTTGAGGCCGACGACGCCGCAGAACGCGGCGGGCTGGCGTATCGAGCCGCCGGTGTCGCTGCCCAGGGAAAACGAGCACATCCCGGCCGCGGCGGCCGCGGCCGAACCGCCGGAGGAGCCGCCGGGCACGCAGGCGGCGTCCCAGGGATTGGTCGTCTTCTGGAAGGCGGAGTTCTCAGTCGAGGAGCCCATGGCGAACTCATCCAAGTTGGTCTTCCCGACGAAGATCGCGTCCGCATTCTTCAAACGTTCGACGACCGTGGCGTCGTACGCGGCGATATGTCCCTTCAATATCTTGGACGCGCACGTCGTTTCCACGCCCTTGAGCTGGATGTTGTCCTTGAGGGCGACGGGAACTCCGGCGAGCGCGCCGAGCTTTTCCCCTTTCTTGCGACGGGCGTCGATGTCGCGCGCGCGCGCGAGGGCGGCGTCCTTGGTCGCGTTCAGAAACGCTTTAACGGTGCCGTCGAGCTTCTCAATTCGGGCGAAGTGAGCCGTCGCGACGGCTTCCGCCGTCGTTTCGCCGTTCCTAACGGCGCTCGCGATCTTGGCTGCGGTTTGCTGAGTGAGTTCCATTTATTTATCGATAAAGAGCGACTCTTCTTCGCCGTTGTGTCTTTCAGTCGGAGGCTCTTTACGCCCGCGACGCCCCGGCCCCGGCTCCGCCTTCTCCGGCTTCGCCGGCAATTCGTCCTCGAGATCGAGCGTCGGGGCCTTGACCCTCTTGGGCGCGATGTCCTTGCCCGACTTCTCGATGCTCACGGCGGGACCGTCGTCGCCGAAGGAGGGCGCGTCGCGGCCGTCGTCGCGCGCGCGGCGCGGCGCGGCGGTTTCGGACGCGCGGGACGGCGGCGCGAGCTCGGGCTCGGGTTCCGGCTCCGGCGCCGGCGCCGCGTCGGCCTCGATCGCGGCGATCGCGGCCTGAATCTTGTCGCGGCGCTGGGGATCGAGTTCGAGCGCCTTCCTCAAATCCGCGACGGCCCCGGCCTTGTCGCCGGTGAGCGCGCGCGTCTGGCCGCGGTTGGAGTAGGCGAGCCCCTTGCGCGGGTTCACGGCGATCACCTTGGTCAGGTCCGCGATCGCGCCGCGGTAGTCGCCGAGCAGGAAGCGCACGTTCGAGCGCAGGTAATGCGCATCCTCGTGGTCCTCGTTGCCCTCGAGGAAGGCGGAGAAGTCCGCGTCCGCGCCGCGATAATCCTTGAGCTCGCGCAGGACCTTGCCCCGGTAGTAGCGCGCCCACGGAAATTTGGGATTGAGCTCGATGATGGAAGCGTAGTCGTCCACCGCGCCGCGGAAGTCGCGCACGCGCTCCTTGACCGAGCCGCGCATGAGCAACGCGGCGGCCGAGCCGGGGTCGCGCTTGACCGCGGTGTTCAGCGGCACCAGCGCGTCGCGCGGCTTGCCCATCGCGGCCAGCACGCTGCCGCCGCCGAGCGGGCCCTCGATGGAGCGAGGGTCGGCCTCGGCCGCGGCCAGGAAGTCGGCCTGGGCGCCCTCGAAATCCTTGAGGATGAGACGGGCCTTGCCGCGCGCGGCGTAGGAGGCGGCGTCGACGGGCTTGAGCTTGGCGGCGAGCTTGGCGTCCTCGCCCGCGCCGGCGACGTCGCCCAAGGTCCAACGGCATGTCGCGCGGAAGCCCGCGGCCGTCTTCCAGCCGGGGACGGACTCGATCGCCTCGTCGAAGCGGGCCGCGGCCTCGCTCAGGTCGAGCTTGTGATAAAGCCGGATCGCCGAGGCCAAGGTGCGCTTGGCCTTCGCGTCGGGCGTCGAGGCGGCGCGGGCCGCCGGGGCCAGGAGCAACAGGACCAGCGCGGGACGGATCATTCGATCACCTTCTTCACCTTGAAGTAGGGGCCGTCGCGATCGGGCGCGTGGGCGAGCAGGGCCTCGATGTCCTCGAAGGGCTTGGGCTCGTCCTCGCGCATCACGTTCACCGCGCCGAGCACCGACGTCGTCGGAGGCACGTTGGCGGTGTCGGCCTTGGCGAGCTCGGCCATCGAGTCCAGGATCTTCGTCAGCTGGCCGCCGTACAGCGCGACCTCGGCGTCGCTCAGGCGCAGGCGCGCGAGCTTGGCGATTTTCTTGACGTCGGCGTCGGACACGCTCATCAGGCGGGCTCCAGGGGGGCGTAGCGGGTGAGCAGCTTGGCCACGCGCCCGTCGTCGAATCTGACCGTCACCTTCATCGTGTCTCCCGCGCCGGAGATGTCGGAGACGATGCCCCGGCCGAACTGCGGGTGTTTCACGCGCTGGCCGTTCTTGAAACCCGTCGCCGCCGCACGCACAGGAGTCGAAGCGGCGACCGAGCCATAAGGCGAGGAAGTGCCGCTTCCACTCGCCGTTGTAGAGCGGCCGGAACCGAAAAGCTTCGCCTCGATGATGAAGCGCGAGGGCAGGCTCGCGTACACCTGGCCGAACAGGCGGCGCGTGGCGGCGTAGGTCAGGTACAGCCGCTCGCGGGCGCGCGTGATGCCCACGTAGCACAGGCGGCGCTCTTCTTCCAGATCCTCGGGCGTCGCGTTGCCGCCGCCGATCGGGAACAAGCCCTCCTCGAGCCCGGTCAGGAACACGACGGGGTACTCGAGGCCCTTGGCCAGGTGGATGGTCATGAGCGTGACCGCGGGCGTGTTCTCATCGTAGTCGTCGAGGCCGGTCTGTAACGCGACCTCTTCAAGATAGGTGGCCAAGGTGCTGACGCGGCCGTTCTGCTTCTCCTTGTCGTCGTACTCTTTGACGGCGTTGAGAAGCTCCTGCAAGTTGGCCAGGCGCCCGGCGGCCTCGGGATCGTGCTCCATCTCGGACTCGATCCAGGCCCAGTAGCCGGTCGTCTCGAAGATGAGCGCCATCGCGCCGCCGGCGGGCAGGCCTTCCACGGTCGAGCGCAGCTTCTCCAAAGTCTGAGTGAAGTCGTCGAAAGCGCCGTGCGCCTTGGCGCCGAGCCCGTCGATCTGGCCGTGCGCCCAGAAGGCATCCCAGAGGGTCAGGCCGTGATGGGCGGCGTAGTTTTCGGCAAGCTCGAGGCTCTTCGCGCCGAGACCGCGCGGCGGGCAGTTGATGACGCGGTCGAGCGAGACGGAGTCGCGCTTGTTGACGACGATGCGCGCGTACGCCATCGCGTCCTTGATTTCCTTGCGCTCGTAGAAGCGCATGGCGCCGACGATCTTGTAGGGAATGCGCGCGCGGCGCATCGCTTCTTCAAACGAACGCGATTGCGCGTTCGTGCGATAGAACACCGCGCTGTCTTTTAATGAGCGTCCGTTGTTCTGCACCTCGTCCTGGATGCGGCGCACGACGTAGGTGGCTTCCTCGTGCTCGTTGGGAAGCTCCTGCACGCGGACCTCGTCGCCCGGCGCGGCCTTCGTCCACAATTTCTTCGACTTGCGCGTCTTGTTGTGGTGGATGACGAGCGCGGCGGCGTCGAGGATGCGGCCGGTGGAGCGATAGTTCTGCTCGAGGGTGACGACCTTGACGTTCGGGAAATCCTTCTCGAACTCGAGGATGTTGCGGATGTTCGCCCCGCGCCAGGAGTAGATGGATTGGTCGTCGTCGCCGACGACGCAGACATTTTTATGTTTCGCCGCCAAAGTTTTCGTCAGGACGTACTGGGCGTGGTTGGTGTCTTGATATTCGTCCACCAACAGGTGGGTGAAATGCTCCTGCCAGTGCTCGCGCACCTTCGGGTGATCGCGCAACAGCTGACAGGTCTTGAGCAGCAGATCGCCGAAGTCGAGGGCTCCCGCCTTGTCGAGCTTGCTCTGATAGACCTTGTAGATCTTCGCCGCGGTCTGGCGCGACTGGTCGATCGAATTCATTGCATGAATTTCGTAAGAGCCCGCATCGAGCAGGTCGTCCTTGGCGCGCGAGATGATGCTCACGAACAACCCGGCCTTGCTCTTTTGGTCGTCGAGTCCGAGCTCCTTCATCGACTCGGTGACGAGCTTCTTCTGATCGCCCTGGTCGTAAATCGTGAAGTGCCGCGGCAGGCCCAGCTCCTGATGGTGAATGCGCACGAGCTTCGCGCAGAACGAGTGGAACGTGAACGCCCAGACGAGCGCGCCCTTGCCGGGCGCCAGCTCCTCGAGCCGGCGGCGCATCTCGCCCGCGGCCTTGTTGGTGAACGTCACCGCGAGGATGCGGTCCGGTGAGACCCCGGTCTCGATCAGGCGCGCGATGCGGTAGGTGATCACCCGGGTTTTGCCCGTGCCCGCCCCGGCCAGCACCAGCAGGGCCCCGTCCAAATGGGTGGCCCCGGCTCTTTGTTCGGGGTTCAGCTTCTCGAGATCGACGCCCATGGCTCCGCTCACCGTGAGGCGACGACCTCCCGTTTCGGCGCGTAAAGCATGTTGCAGTAGTCCTTCACCATCCGGTCCGCCCCGTACTCGAGCGCGACCGAGCGGATCGACTCCTTCATCACCTTCACCCAGCCCCGCGGCACGCCCATCTCATCGCGGTCGTAATACAGCGGCACGATCTTTTCCTCAAGCGCCCTATAGATGTCCTCGGCGTCGGCCGCGTCGGCCTCCGGGCCCGCTCCGCGTCCGCCGGCCTGGCCGATCGGCCAGCCGTTGCCGCCGTTGAAGCCCTCTTCCCACCAGCCGTCGAGCACGGAGAAGTTCGGCACGCCGTTGGCTCCGGCCTTCTCGCCGGAGGTGCCGCAGGCCTCGAGGGGCGCCAACGGATTGTTGAGCCACATGTCGACGCCCTGCACCAGGTAGCGCGCGACGTGCATGTCGTAGTCCTCGATGAAGGCGATGCGGCCGCCGAACGCCGGGTCCTTCGCCAGCCGGTACACCTGTTGAATAAGAGCCTTGCCGCCGTCGTCGGCCGGGTGCGCCTTGCCCGCGAACACGAGCTGGACGGGGCGCCACGGATCGAAGAGCAGCTTCTTCAAACGCTCGACGTCCTTGAGGATGAGCGTGGCGCGCTTGTAGCCGGCGAAGCGGCGCGCGAAGCCGATGACGAGCGCCGAATGGTCGAGCAAAGCGCCGCCCGCCACCACCTGCGCCGGGTCGTGCCGCTCCTTCATCCAGCGGCCGCGCGCCCGCGCGCGCATCATCTGCATCAAAGCGCTCTTGTTCTTGTTGTGCTGCATCCACAAGAGCTCGTCGGGGATCGCGCTGACCTTCGCCCAGACCTTCTGGTCGTCCTGGCGCTCGCGCCAATCCTCCCCGAGGTAGCGGTCGTATAGGGAGCCGAGCTCCTGGTTGACCCAGGTGGGCAAATGCACGCCGTTGGTCACGTGAGCGATCGGAACATCCTTCTCCGGCGCCCCGGGCCACAGGCTCCTCCACATCTCGCGCGACACCTGGCCGTGACGGCGGCTCACCGCGTTGCGCCGTCCGGCGATCTTGAGCGAGAGCGCGGTCATGTTCCAGCCGGCATGGCCGGGCACGCGCGCGAATTCCATGAACCGCTCGCGGTCCACGCCCAGCTGGGGCCAATACGAAGCGAAGTACTCCGCGATCATCTCCTCGGCGAACACGTCGTGGCCGGCCTCGACGGGGGTGTGGGTCGTGAACACGGCGTTCTCGCCGACTTGCCGCAGGGCTTCCTCCAGCTTCATGCCGCCGGCGACCTTCTCACGGGCCAGCTCGAGAAACAGGAACGAGGAGTGGCCCTCGTTCGCGTGGAACACCGACGGGTGCACGCCGAGCGCGCGCAGTACGCGCACGCCGCCGATTCCGAGAAGGATCTCCTGGCGCAGGCGCATCGTACGGTCTCCGCCGTAAAGCCGACCCGAAATCTCGCGGTCGAGCGGCGAGTTGCCGTCGACGTTGGTGTCCATCAAGAACAGCGGCACTCGTCCGACTTGGACTTTCCAGACCGCGACCTTGACCGTGCCGTGGCCAAGCGGGATATCTAAAAGAACGCGCCCGCCGGAGGGTCCAAAGACGGGGCGCACCGGTGAGACGCCCCAGTTCACCGTCTCGTAAACGTTCTGCTGCCAGCCGTCGGAGGAGATCTTCTGGACGACGTAGCCCTCGGGGTACATGAAGCCCACGCCGACCAAGGGCACGCCGAGGTCCGACGCGGACTTGCAATGGTCGCCGGCCAATATGCCGAGGCCGCCGGAGTAGATCTTGAGCGAGTTGTGGACGCCGAACTCGGCCGAGAAGTAGCCAATGTTCTTGCCCTTCATCTCGGGGTGGTTCTTGGCGAACCAGGTCTGGTCCGTCGTCATGTACTTGTCGAACGAAGCGATGACGGCGTCCACGCGTCCGAGAAAGCCTTCGTCTTTGGCCAGCGCATGCAGGCGCTCAGCCGGCACGCCGCGCAGCAGGGAAACAGGGTTGTGATGGTTCTCGGCCCAGAGCGTGCGGTCGATCTCCTTGAACAAGGCGCGGGCTTCGGGATGCCAGCTCCACCAAAGGTTGTAGGAAAGATCCTTGAGGCGGGCCAGGCGGGGCGGAAGCTGCCAGTCGTTGTAGGAGTCGGTGGTGACCATAGACGGTGATTCTACCTATTATGGAATGGAGGGCCAAGGGCGACCGAGCGATACGCGAGGAAGTGCCCCTTCCAAAATAGTCGTTAAGATCGGGGCCTTGACGCCGACGACGCCCGCGACTATCCTCTCGTCGTGCGAGCCCTGGCTTTCGCCTTGCTGCTGGCCGTCCCCGCCCCCGCCCAGGAAGGCCAGGCGGAGACCGGACTGCGCGCGCAAAAAGCCCGCGAGTTCGTCGACGCGCTCCCCCCTGAGGCCCGCGTCGAGCTCAAGAAGATGTACCGCCGCTACAAGGACCTCATCGCCAAGAAGCTCGACGCCGGCTGGCAAACCGGCGTGCTCAGCGAGGCCGTCATCGAGAACGTCGACGAACCCTTCCAACCCGCGCGCCTGCTGACAGGCATGATCTCGCTGCGCCAGAAGGAACTCGCCGCGCTCGAGGCAAAGCTCGCGAAGGTCGCCCCGGACGATCCGTACAACGACAAGCGGGTGCGCGGCGCCATCTTCGACAAGAAGCAAGAGTTGGCCCGGCTCGTCTCCCTGAACAAGCGCGAAAAGGGCCTGTGCCGGGACTGGTCGGACATCATCTGGTTCGAGTTCACGAACATGGAACTCGAGCACTGGGCGCCCCGCGACGATCGCCGGACCGCGCGGCCCTACCACACCGGCGCCGTGGTCTGCGCTCCGGTCGAATCCCCGGTCGTCTGCCTCGTGTTCGATCCGTGGGCCGACGGCCGCCCGAGCGTGTACGACTTCATGGCCTGGGACGAAAACGGGCCCGGCGGGCGCTTTCCGGCCGAGTACTTCCTGCACTCCCTGCCCGACAAAGTCGAGAAAAAGCCGTGAGCACGGGGGCGCTCCCCCTCCTCGCCCGTCTCGGCGAGGCGGCGAGCTTCCCGAAGGCCGTGCGCAACTACGAGCCCGATCCCTGGGGCTACATGCGCCGCAAGCTCGATGAATGCGAGGAGCCGCTGCGCTCCTACAAGCGCGCGCTCTACGACGAGGCCGCGGCGAAATTGCTCTCGGAACTGAAGGAGTCGTTCTTAAAGCCGGGCTCTCTCCTAGACCACAAAGAAACGTTCGAGAAGCTTCTAACGCCCGCCGATTTCGCGGATATCTCCTTTAATTTGGAGCCCGGCGTCGACCCGCAGACGCGGCGCGAAGCGATACAGGCAGTCCTGACGCACGCGAAGCCCCGGACCCTTTTCGATATCGAGGCTCTGCCCGTGGAGCGGCGCGGCAAGATCTGGGAGGGCCTCGTCGCGGAGGCCGAACGCCGGCTCGAGCTCGACAAGCTGCGAGCGATCTACGAACGCAAGCCCAAGACCGATTTCCGCCGCGCCAGCGTGATCCGGCGCGCGCGCAAGAACCTGGCCGACCTGCTCGCGGTGATGAGGGATAAGTCCGGCATGCGCGAGGACATCACCTTGTTCATGCTGATCCGACTGGAGACCGCGATCGCGGCCCTGCGGCGTTTTCTAAAGGCCCCGCCGCCTCAAGCCGCGACGCGGTAGGGCGAAGGCGTCCGGCGCGCGAGCTCGTCGACGAGCCCGGAGGCCGACATCTCGCCCATCTTGGTGCGCGTCTCGAGAGAGGCGCTCGCGAGGTGCGGCGCGAGCACGGCGCTCCTGCAGGACGCGAGACCCGTCGCCATCTTCGGTTCCCATTCATAGACGTCGAGGCCGGCGCCGCGGATTTTGCCGGTCTTGAGGGCCTTCACGAGCGCCTTCTCATCGACGATGGGACCGCGCGCGGCGTTGATGAGATAGGCCGACGTCTTCATGAGGCCGAAGGCGCGCGCGTCGATGAGGTGGCGCGTCCCCGCGTCGAGGACGGTGTGGATCGAGACGAAGTCCGACTCGCGCAGGAGCTCGTCGAGCGGCACGAAGCGCGCGCCCAGCGCCGCTTCCGCCTCGGGCGCCGCGCGGCGGGTGTCATAATAAACGATCTTCATCGCGAAGCCGCCCGCGCGTTTGGCCACGGCCTGGCCGATGCGTCCGAAGCCGACGATGCCGAGCGTCTTGCCGTTGACATCGGTGCCGAGCAGCATGAGCGGATCCCAGCCCTTGTACTTGCCGCCGCGCATGTACGCGTCGCCCTCGACGACGCGGCGCGCCGCCGACATGAGCAGGGCCCAGGTGAAGTCCGCCGTGGACTCGGTGAGCACGCCGGGCGTGTTGGTCACGACGACACCGCGCGCCGAGCAGGCGGGCACGTCGACATGGTCGTAGCCGACGGAGAAGGTCGAGACGACTTTGAGCTTGGGCGCGGCGCTGAGCAGCTCGTGGTCGACCTTGTCGGTGAGCAGGCACAGCAGGCCCTCTTTATCCTTGAGGCTGCGCAGCAGCCTTGCGCGCGGGATGGCGGTGTCCTTATTATAGTGCTCGATCTGGAAGTACGGCTTGAGCAGGTTTAGGCACTCCTTCGGAACGCGTCGCGTGACCAGTATCCGGGGCTTCATAGAGGCGAATGCTACAATATTCACGATGAGCCTTCAGATCGGCTCCCTCCGCCTCCCGTCGAGAATCATCCAGTCCCCCCTCGCCGCGTGCTCCGACCTGCCGTTTCGGCTGATCGGCCGCGAGAAGGGGCTGGGCTTCTGCTATCTGGAAATGGTCTCGGCGCAGTCGCTGACGCGTGAGAACGCGAAGACGCGGCGCATGCTGAACACGACGCCGGAAGACAAGCCGCTCGGCGCGCAGCTGCTTGGCTGCGACCCCAAGATGATGGCAGACGCCGCGCAGATCCTCGTCGAGCTCGGCTTCGACCTCATCGACATGAACCTCGGCTGTCCGGTCAAGAAGGTCGTGGGCAACGGCGAGGGCTCGGCGATGCTCAAGAGCCCCGACCTCGCGGAAAAGGTGTTCCGCGCGGTGCGCGACGCCTTGCCGTCGCACATTCCCGTCACGATGAAGACGCGCAAAGGCTTCAAGGACCCGTCGGGCGTCGAGGCCGTCGAGCTCGCCAAACGGGCCGAGGCCGCGGGCCTGTCCGCCGTCACCATCCACGGCCGCACGCAGGCGCAAGGCTACTCCGGCAAGTCGGACTGGGAGGCGATCGGCCGCGTGAAGGCGGCGGTCAAAATTCCCGTCATCGGCAACGGCGACGTGCTCACCGCCGCGGATGCGAAACGTCTCTTCGAGGTCGCCGGCGTCGACGGGATCATGATCGGCCGCGGCGGCCTGGGCAATCCCTGGATCTACAAGAACTTGGATCGGGGAATCGAAGGGAACGCCGAAGCTTACGTCCCGTCGGTCGCGGAACGAAAGGAGACTTTGCTGAAACACCTCGCGCTCGAACGCTCCCTGCTCGGCGACCGCCAAGCCGCCCTCAACATGCGCCGCATCACGGTCTGGTACACCCAGGGCCTTCCTCACAACAAGGTCATGCGCGTGGGCGTCTGCTCGACGATGGACTGCGAGTTGATCGCGAAGCTGATCACGGACTTCTTCGACAACCTGCCGCTGGACGCCCCGCCCCCGACCGTTCCCGTTCTTCTCGCGGAATAAGGGTCGGACCCCGTTGTTGAAACATTCGACTCTCCCCAGGGGAGAGTCACCTGCTATTGATAATCACTGTCCCCGGGGAGAGTGATTATCAATAGTAGAACTGCAATAACGGGAAGCCTGACACCAACGCCGTAATTAGAGGTTCGGCGCGGCGGCGAAGATGTCTTCGGGCTTGGCGCCCATGCGGTAGCGAGTTTCGAGCCAGGCGCGGCGGATGAGGTAGGACAGCGGGCCGATCGAGTGCACGTGGCGGGCGGCGGGACGTAGGCGCTCGGGCAGGAGGGCGATGCGTCCGCGCACGTTGAGGCGGCGCGAGAACTCCAGATCCTCGAGAACGGGATAGGAGGGAAAGCCGCCGACGGCCCTGTAGATTTCGGGCGTCGTGCACAGACCGTGGTCGGAGGAGGCGAGCCCCGAGCGCACGCGCGCGTTGGACCACATCGACAGCGCGTTGAGGCCGAAGCCGGAGCCGTACGACACGGAGAAGGCCGTCGCGGCCAGGCCGCCCATCGGCGTGGCGAGCCAAAAATGTTCGAGCGCCTGCTGCCAGTTGCCCGGCGGCTGGGCGTCGGCGCGCAGGAAGAAGAGCAGGTCGCCCGTCGCCTTCTCCGCCCCCGCGTGCCACTGCGCGCCGCGGTTGGGCTTGCCGAGCGCGATCACCTCGTCGGCCCACTCGCGCGCGGCCTCGACCGTGCCGTCGTCGGAGCCGCCGTCGACGACGAGAATCTCCATCGGGCTCGTCTGGGAAATCTGACGCAGGCGCTTGAGCGAGGAGCCGATCTGCGGGCCCTCGTTGTACGCCGCGACGATGACCGAGAATTTCATTCGGCGTCCAGCGGGCGGAAGGCGAGGCCGGTGGCGATCTTAGGAAAGAAGTAGGTGGACTTCTGCGGCAGAAGGCCGACGGCCTTGGCCGCGCGACGTACCTGAGCCACGCTGAAGGGCTTCACGAGGGCCGCGGCGCCGCCCGCCGACTTCTTGGCCGCGATCCGGGCGTCGGGCGTGTAGCTCATCTGGTCGGGCGCCACGCCCGCGAGCAGCTGCGAGCCGAGCCATTCCACGGCCAAGCCGCTGCGGCAGCCGCGCGGCTTGGGCTCGCCGAAGTAGAAGCCCTTCTCGATGAGGCCGAACGCGTAGGGGTTACGGGACTTGGCCACGCGCGACTCGAGCGCGGCGAGCGTCGCGAGCTTCTGGAGCGGAGCCAGGGCCCGCGCGCGCCCGAGCAGGCTCACCTTCGCGATGCGGTGCGTGGGCAGGACGACGAGGCCCTTGTCCTCGTCGGGGACGAGATAGGTGAGCACCGCATCGGTGCCCGCGCCCTTCGTTTTCGCGTGATGATCGCGGCTCACGGAGTAGCGATGATGTCCGTCGGCGATCAAGATGGACCGCGGCGCCAGCGACTTGCGGATCGCGGAGACATTCTTCGGTTCATCGACGACCCAGACGCGATAGTCGACGCCGGCGTGCGAGCGGCCGGTCGCGTCGGGACGTCCTTTCATGCCCGCGGCAATCGCGCGTCGAGCGGCGCCGGAAGGATCGGCGAAGACACCAAAGATTGGGGATATATTGACGCCGACGGCATCCAACATTTTCAGCCGGTCGACCTTGGGTTTGGCCAAGGTGCGTTCGTGCGGGATGATGGATTTGGCGGCACGTGGAGTCGCGCCGAGGGCGCTCAGGATTCCACGCCGTGTATATTTTTTTCCGTTCAGCTTATAGCGTTCTTCGATTGCGTAGAACGCGGGCTTGGAGTCGCGCGACAATGTTCCGTCCACCGTCCATTTGCGCCACAGCGAAGCGGCACGCGAGTATTTCTCGGGCGGCTCACCCTGCGGGAGTTCAAGGAAAACGGCATTGGATTTTCGCCGCCGCAACGCGGCGGCAAGCTCCGGTCCTATAACGTCGTAGGGAGGACAGAGCGCGGAGTTAAGGGTAGACGAGGAATATCGGACACCGCGGAAGGGACGCACATCAGCCATATTAATCATCATCTCTTTAAGGGCATTCATTGTCAAGGAGCCCCGAGGGCGGTAGAATGAAGGGGTGAAGGGAAACAAGGTCTTGGTCTATGGCGGATCGTTCGACCCGCCCCACCGCGGCCACGAGGCGTTGCTAAGGGCCGCGGTAAAAAAAATTCGGCCCGACAAGATTATTATCGTCCCGAATCACCAGTCCCCCCTTAAGGGCTCCCCGCACGCACCCTCCAAAGACCGTCTGATAATGGTCCGGATTGGGATTCTTGATACGTTGCCGTTAAAAATAAAGGTAATTTCCATTGTTAACACGCGCGAAGCGCGCGCGCGCCGCCCGGTCTTTACCCATGAGACGCTCAGCGCGCTCAAAGGGGACCTCCATTTCGTGTGCGGACAAGACTCCGCCGAATCATTCGGCCGCTGGAAAAATCCGTCCCGCTTAGAGTCCCAGGCCACGTGGTGGTACGGGGCCCGCCCCGGCGCGAAGGGCAAAGTTCCGGGCCATTTCAAGAAAATTCCGGGGGCGTTCCCTGACATTTCCTCGACGGAGATCCGCTCGGATCTGGCGCTGGACCATGATTGTTCCCGGGAGCTGTCACCGAAGATTTTGGCGTACATCAAAACACGGAATTTGTACGGCAACGGATTGGTCACCCGGTTAAAAAGCTCCCTGAAACCGTCGCGCTACGAGCATACTTTGAATGTGGCCTCCCTGGCCGAGTCCTTGGCGCGCCGCTGGGGGGCCAACCCCGACAAAGCCCGTCTCGCGGGCCTGCTTCACGATGCGGGCCGGCGTTTTACTCCACCTCAGCTCGCGCGCTTCGCGCGCGTCCGGCGTTTGAAGGTGCCGAATCTTTCGGAGATCATCGCGTTGGACCCCATGCTCATACACGCTTATGCCTCCGAATACCTGGCGCGCACTGAGTTCGGCATAGCCGACAAAGAAGTATTGTCCGCGATACGCCGCCATACCCTTGGTGACAAGCGAATGAATCTTCTCGACAAAATCCTATATGTCGCTGACGCGACATCAATCGACCGCACCCACCCAAACGCCTCCAAAATCCGAGCCCTCGCCTACAACGACCTCGATGCGGCTTTAAGAAGCAGCGTCGCCGAAAAATTAATTTACACGACATCTCGTCACGCTTGGCTCCACCCCCTAACCGTACACCTATGGAATTCCCTCGCGCCGCTCTGAACGCCCAGCGCGTTCTCGCCGTTTTTTTATTAGTCGCCTCTCTCGGCGCGGCCTACGTCGAGCGAACCTCGCCGCTGTCGGCCCACATCCGCGCCGGCCGCCCCTGGCCGTTCTGGCTCGCCGTGCGCGAGCCCGGCCGCGCCGCGCCCCCCGCCCTGCACTTCGGGGTCTATGACCCGGTCCGCCGCTCTCTCGTCCTGATCCATATCCCCGAGACGACCAGGCTGCAGGGCAAACTCACCGCCGCGCGGGCCTACACGGACGCCCTGCGCGCCACGGACGACGAGAGCTCCGCCGCGCGGGCCGTCGAGGATCTCGCGCAGGCCAAGATCACCTCCCTGTCCCTCGAGCCGGTCGATTGGCCCGCCGCCGGCCGGCTGACTTTGGAGCTCGCCGCCGGAGAGGAGGCGGACGATGAACCCGCGGCGGCCGCGGCCGCCGCGCTGAAAGGCCGCGGCCGCTCCCTGCGCGCGCTCGCCGCGCTCGTCCGCGCCGCGCCGCGCGGCCGCGCGACCGCCGACGCCCTGCTCCTGACTTTGGAGCTTCGCCGCGTGACGCTCGAGCGCCTGGAGCCGGCCCTCCTGCCCGACGACGCGTCCGCGCCCGCCTTCCTGGCGCGGGCGCTGTCCCCGCGCCCCGCCGCCTTGATAGCCGACGAGCGCCCGGTCGTCGTCGAAGTGCTCAACGGCACGGATATGCAGGGCCTGGCGGCCCAGGCGTCGAAAGTTCTAGTATCGCGAGGCGTGGACGTGATCTCGAAGGGGCCGTCCCCCCGTTCGCGCCTCCGGACGGTCGTGTACGACCGTATCGGCGATTTCGAACGCGCCGCGCGCGTGCGCGCGGCGCTGGGCTGTCCGACGGCGATCGCGACGACTCGCATCGACCCCCTGCGGGGCGTGGATGCCAGCGTCGAGCTCGGCGACGACTGCAGTTATTAGGAGAAATCATGGAACTCGTCGAGATGCTGAAAGCCGCCGTGACCGCCGGAGCCAGCGACATTCACCTCGTCGTCGGCAAGCCGCCGCTCATGCGTGTGTCCGGCGAGATCACCGATATCCCGGGCTTCACCAAGATCAACGCCGAGGAGTCCAAGCGCCTGATCTATTCGATCCTCTACGAAGAGCAGCGCGCCAAGTTCGAGGAGACCTGGGAGCTCGACTGTTCCTTCGCCGTGACCGGCCTCTCGCGCTTTCGCGTCAACGTGCTCCTGCAGAAGAACGGCGTCGAGGCCGTCATGCGCGTCATCACGACCAAGATTCCGACGGCCGAGCAGCTGCGCCTGCCCAAGTCCATCACCGACCTGGCCGACCTGCCGCGCGGCCTCGTCCTCGTCACCGGCCCGACGGGCTCGGGCAAGTCCACGACCCTCGCCGTGCTGATGGAGATGATCAACAATAAGTACTCGGACAACATCCTGACGATCGAGGACCCGATCGAGTTCGTCTACGAGTCGAAGAAGGCGATCTTCCGCCAGCGCGAGGTCGGCCAGAACACGAAGTCCTTCACCGCGGCGCTCAAGTCCGCGCTGCGCCAGGACCCCGACGTCATCCTCATCGGCGAGCTGCGCGACCTCGAGACGATCCAGCTCGCGATCACCGCCGCCGAGACGGGCCACCTGTGCTTCGGCACGCTCCACACGCAGGACGCCCCGTCGACGATCGACCGCATCATCGACGTGTTCCCGCCGCACCAGCAGGCGCAGATCCGCGTCCAGCTCGCCGTCGTGCTCGCCGCCGTCGTCTGTCAGCAGCTCGTCGCCCGCAAGGACGGCGAGGGCCGCGTCGCGGCGCGTGAGATCATGATCATGACGCCCGCCATCTCGAACATGATCCGCGAAGGCAAGACGCACATGATCTACGGCGCGCTCGACACCGGCGCCAAGCACGGCATGATCCCCATGGACAAGTCCCTGGCCGAGCTCGTGAGAACCGGCATGGTCGCCCCCGACGAGGCCCTCCCGCGCGCCAACAACCAGGAGACGTTCAAGCAGCTGGCCGGCATCACCGGCCGCACCGGCGCGTCGCTGATGTAAATGGCCGCCCCCGACCGCGTCGCCCTGCTGCGGACGTTGCCCCTGTTCGTCCGTTTTCCCGAGGAGCGGTTGACGGCGCTCGCCGCCTACCTCGAACCGCTGTCCTTCGCCGACGGCGCCGAAATCTTTCCCGAAGGCTCGATCGGAGACGGCCTGTACTTCACGGCCTCCGGCCGCGTGCGCGTGACCAAGAACCTGGCCGACGGCGGCCGCAAGGACCTGGCCTCGCTCGGACCGGGCGAATGCCTGGGTGAGATGGCCCTGCTCGACGCGGTCGCGCGGTCGGCCGGAGCGTACGCGTCGGGCCAAGCGGAGCTGCTGCGCCTCAAGCGCGACGACCTCAAGAGCTGGCTCGCCGCCGACGCCGCGCTCGCGATGGAGTTCTTCGCCTCGCTCGTCGCGATCCAGTCCGGCCGCCTTCGGCGCACGTCGACCGAGCTCACGTTGATCTACGACCTGTCGAGCCTGCTCATCGAGCCGGCGACGACGCCCGCCTCGCTGCTCGCCCGCGCTTTGGAGCGCGTCGTGCCCCACCTCGACGGGGAATGGTCGGCCTGCGCCTACGCCTACAATCCCTACAACGAGGAGATGGACTTGGCCGGCGCGGCCGGCAAGGAGACGTTCGGCCCCGAGGCCGGCGCGCTGCCCGCGAAGACCGCCGCCGAGCAGAGCTGGACGGACGACCGGACTTTGACCCTCGTGCTGCGCGCTCCCAAGAAGCTGCTCGCCTCGCTGAGCTTCCGCGCCGCCGCCGCGCTGGACGAAAGCCGTCGCGCCGAAGCCGCCCGCACGTTGACGGCGGTCTCGCGCCTGCTGACCTCCGCTCTCGAGAATCTCGATTTCCGCGCCGACGAGGCGCTCCGCCGCCGTCTCCAAACGAGGACCAATGCCCAAGGCTTTTAAGACGGTCACCATCACCGCGGCTCGCGCCATCAACGAGCACAAAGCCGAGGACATCGTCGTCCTCGACGTGCGCAAGACGAGCCCCCTGTCCGACTACATGATCATCGCGACCGCGCTCTCCCGGCCCCACCTTGAGTCGCTCGAGGACAAGCTGTCGGAAGCCCTCGAAAAGACGGGCCTGCGCGTGCATCGGCGCAACCGCCCGCAAAGCGATCTGTGGCGCGTTCTCGATTTCGGCGGCCTCATCGTCCATTTGATGGACGCGGAGGCGCGCGAGCTGTACGCGCTCGAGCGCCTGCACGACGGCGCCAAGGAGCTTGCATGGCGGAGCTGATCGAAGTTCTGACGCAAACGGCGCGCATGGGCGCCAGCGACCTTCACCTCGTGATCGGCAAGCCGCCGATGGTCCGCCGCCAGGGCGTCATCGAGCCGATCACGGGCCTGCCGGCGCTCACGGCCCAGGAGTGCGAACGCATGCTGTACTCGGTGCTCGCCGAGGCCCAGCGCGCGAAGTTCGAGGAGAATTGGGAGCTCGACGGCTCGGTCGCCCTGCCCGGCGTCTCGCGCTTCCGCCTCAACGCCTTCCGCCAAAAGAACGGCGCCGGCGCCGTGTTCCGCGTCATCTCGGCCAAGATCCCGACGCCGACCGAGATCGGCCTGATGCCCTCGATCACCAACCTCATCGACCTGCCCCGCGGCCTCGTGCTCGTCACCGGCCCGACGGGCTCGGGCAAGTCCACGACCTTGGCCTGCCTCATCGAGGAGATCAACAAGAAGTACCCGAAGAAGATCCTGACCATCGAGGATCCTATCGAATTCGTCTACGAGGACAAACAGTCCGTGATCCTCCAGCGCGAAGTCGGCTCAACCACAAAATCTTTTTCAGAAGCCCTGCGCCACTCGATGCGCCAGGACCCGGATGTGATTTTAGTCGGCGAGCTCCGCGACCTGGAAACGATCCAGCTCGCCATCTCCGCCGCCGAGACCGGCCACCTCTGCTTCGCGACGCTCCACACGCAGGACGCCGCGACGACCGTGGACCGCATGATCGACGTGTTCCCCACGTCCCAGCAGCAGCAGGTGCGCGTGCAGCTCTCGACCGTGCTCCAGGCCGTCGTCTGTCAGCAGCTGCTGCCGCGCCTGGGCGGAGGCGGCCAGGTCTGCGCACGCGAGTTCATGCGAATCACGACAGGAATCTCGAACCTCATCCGCGAGGGCAAGAGCCACCAGATCTACGGCGCGATCGAGGCCGGCGCCAAGTTCGGCATGATCACGATGGACCAGTACCTGTCCTTCCTGTATAAGCAGAAGCTGCTCGACTTCAACGAGGCCCTGGGCGCCGCGCACGACGGCGACACCTTGCGGCGCCTCGCCGCCAACGACGCGACGAACCCGGGTACCGGCGCGTGATCGTCGCGGCGCTTCGCAAGAAGCTCGCGTACGAGGCGCGCAAATGGGCGACGACGGCCGGCGTCTCGCTGCCGGACAACCTTGCCGTCAACGCGCCGCCGGCGCACGTGAAGGCGGACCTCTCCTTGCCCTGGCCGTTGGCCGCCGCGAAGGCGGCGAAGAAAAATCCGATCGAGCTTGCCAAGTCTTTGGCCGAGCATCTCTCGAACGTGGCGGAGGTTGAGAGCGCCGCCGCCGCCCCGCCCGGCTTCGTGAACATCGTGTTGAGGAATTCGTCGTTGTGCGCCAATTTAAAGGCGATCACTTTGGCGCCGAAAACGTATGGAGAAGACGAGGGCGGACCGAAGACGAAGGTGCTGATCGAATTCGTGTCCGCCAATCCTACGGGCCCGCTCCACATGGCCTCCGGCCGCGGCGCCACGCTCGGCGACAGCTTAATCCGGATTATGAAACGGCTCGGACGCGAGGCCAAGGCCGAATACTACGTCAACGATGGCGGCGATCGCGCGGTGTTACTCGGCGAGTCGATCATGGCCCGCTTCAAAGGGACACCCGTGCCGGAGAAGGGCTACCAAGGCGAATATCTCGTCGAATTGGCCGCCGCCGCCCCTGCCGAGAAATCGGGTTGGGACGCGAAACGCTGGGGGCAGTACGCGATGGACACCCTGCTCGCCTCTCATCGCGACGACATGAAGGCGTTCGACGTGTCCTTCGACCGCTGGTACCTGGAAAGCGAGCTGTTCTCCTCCGGCGCCGTGCCCGCGACGCTCGAGTTCCTCAAGGGCCGCGGCATGGTCTTCGAGAAGGACGGCGCCGTCTGGCTCGGCACCATGAACGCCGAAGGCTCCACCGACGACAAGGACCGCGTGCTCGTCAAGAACACCGGCAAGCCCACCTACTTTCTTCCCGACATCGCCTATCACAAGGACAAATACGACCGCGGCTTCGACCGCGTCATCGACATCTTCGGCGCCGACCACCACGGCTACGTCCCGCGCATGAAGGCCGCGATCGCCGCGCTGGGCAAGCCCGCGGACAGCTATCACGCGATCGTGCATCAGCTCATCCATTTGTTCCGGGGCCAGGAAGCCGTGAAGATGAGCAAGCGCGCCGGCACCTTCATCCCGCTGCGGGAGCTCATCGACGAGGCGGGCAAGGACGCCTGCCGCTTCTTCTTCGCCCTGCGCACCCCCGACAGCCACCTGAACTTCGATCTTGAGCTCGCCAAGAAGCAGTCGAGCGAGAATCCCGTGTTCTACGTCCAGTACGTGCACGCGCGCATCGTCTCGATCTTCCGCAAGGCCGCCGAAGCGGGGCTGCACCCCGCGGGCGCGGAACTGCCCATGCCCAACGCGCGCTGGCTGACCTCCCCGGAGGAGCGCGTTCTGCTCGACAAGCTGGCCTGGTTCCCCGAGGTCCTGCTCGACTGCGAGCGCCTGCTCTCGCCGCACCCGCTCGCGAACTACCTGATGGAGCTGGCCGGCCTGTTCCACCCGTTCTACGAGAAGTGCCCCGTCGTCTCCGCCGAGGATCCCGAACAGGGCCGAGCTCGACTGCTGCTCATCGCCGGCGTGCGCGACGCCATCCGCGAAGGCCTGGGCCTGCTGGGCGTTTCCGCGCCCGAGCAGATGTAGGCGGCGTCAGCTCTCCAAGCTCAGGCTGAGGCCGGAGAAGCCCGCTCGCGTGAAGGCGTTGTACAGCGCGGACACGCCGAGCAAGACGACGTTCATCACGGTCATGTAGATGAGGCCGAAGCCCCCCGTCCACACCAGGCGCATCAAAAGTCCCATGCCCGGATTCGCGCTGAAGAGGAAGGCGGCCGCGCCGCCGAGCAGGCCGACCGTCGCGAACACGGCCGACAGGGCCGGCCGGGCCGCCAGGAAGATCGTCGTGCAGAACCCGAGCCCGCCGACCAAAGTCGCCGCGGTCGAGCCCGCGCCCGCGCCGTAAACGCCCAGTATGGCGGACGCGACGGCGCCTCCGTAGACGAGAGGATTGCTCAGCCAGTACGGGTCGACGCGCTTGATCCGCCAGCTCATTGTTCGACGTCCGGCCCGAGGAGCTTCTTGGGAGGGCCGACGTTGGGACGCTTCAGGGGAGCCGCCGTATTGTCGACGACGGGAACGGCGTCCTTGCGCAGGCTCTCCAGCGCCTTGAGCGGGTTGACCACGATGAAGGGCTGGTCGATGGGCACGTTCGGCGGCAGTTTGTCGAGCGAGATGGGCTCGCCGCCCGCGCGCAGCGCCGACTTGAGCCGCTCGGCCATGTTCACGGGATTGGGCACGATGGTCATGTCCTGCACGAGCAAGGCGCTGACGCCGGCCAAAGCGGGAGTCGCCATCGAGGTGCCGCTCATGGACGCGTATTCGGTCCCGCCGTCGCCCATGAAGGAGAACTGCGGCGGCGGCATGGTCGAGACGATGTTCGAGCCCGGGGTCATGAACACTTCCTTGACCACCGAGGTCAGCTTCTTCGGGTCGAAGCGGTCGCCGAAGTTGGTGAAGTCCGACATGCGCCCCGCGGAATCGAGCGCGCCGACCGTGACCGCCGAGGGCGCCGAGGACGGGGCGTCGATGCCGCCGCTGTAGTTGCGGCTGTTGCCGGCGGCGATGACGAAGACCACGCCCTTCTTCGCGTACTCCTCGACCACGCGCGCCATCTCGGCGCCCGGGCTGTCGCCGGAGCCGAGGCTCATATTGATGATCATGTTGCCGTCCTTGACGGCGCGATGGATCGCGTCGATGATCGGCTTCTCGGGATTCTCGCGCAGGCGGTCATTACCCCCGAAACTGCCGCCCTGAAACACCGCATAGCCGCGCAGCTCCGCATCCGGCGCCAGCGCGTGGATGATGCCCGAGACGTGTGTGCCGTGCGATCCGACGGCCTCGACGCCGTCGGCGGCCGTGAAATTGACGCGATCCTTGACCGCGCTCTTGAGCTCGGGATTCTCGGCGATGACCGCGACCTTGACGCCCTTGCCGGTGAGTCCTTGCGCCCAGAGATTCTGGGCGCCCATGCGCCAGACCAGGTCGCCCATCGGGAAAGACCGGATCAAATTCTCCTTCTGCTCGTCGCTCATCGGACCAAGGCGTTCGAGCGTGCGCAGCACGCCCGGAAGGCCCGTGGCGAGCTCGACGTAGGGAGCCTTCTTAGCCGGGTCCTCACCGCCGAAAGGAGTGATCACGTACGGCCCTCCCGGAATGGGCGGCTTCTTTTCGCCGCCCGGCGGGGGCACCGGCGTCAGATCGAGGGACGCGTGGAAGCGCTGCTTCTCGAGAGCGTTGAGCACGGCGAGAGCCTCGGCGGAGTCCTTGCGGCGGAGATCGTCGCCCACCTTCGTCGCGTCGGCGAGCTCGGCCTCGAGCTTCTTCTTATAATCGGCCAGCATCGCGGTCGGATCGGGGCGCGCCTTCACGCCGCCCGGCAACAGCGGGGTCTCGCCCGCGCGCGGCGGAGCGAACAGCAGCAGGCGCGCGCGGTCCAGATCGGTTTGGGCGATGTCCGGCCTCTGGTGATGGAAGGCCTGGCCGTAGGCGTGATCGATGAGGCTCAGAGCCTGGGACGTCCGCTGAACCCCGAGGGCCGCCACCTGTTCGGGCTTCGTCTTGAAGAAATAATGCAGGATCATCCCATAGTAAGTCGCGTCGCCGCCGGCGTTGTAAAGCCGGCGCCCATCGACGGACGGCGGCAGGCCCCAGGCGGCGAGCTTCATTCCGGCTTCCTTGCGCGGCGTCCGCGCCGTGTCCGTGAACGTTCTCAGCCCGTTGAGGATCGGGGCCAAAAGCTCGTCGCGGACCTTGTACGGCGAATTGGCGAAGTACAGCGCGCCTTCGCGCCACTTGATGTCGGCCTTGCGCAGGTATTCCGCTGGGATCAGGCCTTTCTCCGGGCCGCCCTCGATGCGCTCGAGCGAGCCGTCCTTCTGAGTCTTCCAGCCGAGCTTCTCCAGCGCCTTGACGGACTCGGCGGAGACCACGATGGCGGGCGCCTCGGTGCCCATGACCCTGAGGGGCGGCAGTTCCTTGAGGGCGGTCTCCGTGTCGCCCTTCTCGGGCGCCGGAACGGGCGCGGTCTGGGCGAAGGCGCCGAGAGAAAAGACGGACAAAGCCAACGCTAACAGGAGGCGAGGGGTGATCATAGAGGGGTCCTCCGACGTCTTCGCCAGTGTAGCCCCGGGAACTGGCGCTGTCAAGGGAGTCTTGACGGCGGTCCCCGGGCGTCCTACACTCTTCCTTATGAGCTACAACCCTCCGGGCCTGCTGTCCGCCGCCGAAATCGAAACCCGCTCCTTCATTCAGAAGGTCTACGCCTGGATGAGCCTGGGCCTGGCCGTCACCGGCGCCTGCGCCCTGTACATGGCCTCCGATCCGCGCATGATCGTGGCCTTGGTCCAGACCAAGATCCTCTTCTACGGCCTCATGCTGGCCGAGCTCGGCCTCGTCGTCTACCTCTCGGGCTGGGTCAAGACGATGGACGTCGGGACCGCGCGCTTCGCGTTCCTCTTCTACTCGGCCTTGAGCGGCGTCACGCTGTCGGTGATCTTCCTCATCTACACCCGCGGCTCCATCGCCTCGACCTTCTTCATGACCGCCGGGATGTTCGGCGCGATGAGCGCCTACGGCTACATGACCAAGACCGACCTAACCTCGATGGGCAACTTCTGCATGATGGGCCTGCTCGGGATCATCCTCGCCTCGGTGGTCAACTGGTTCGTGCAGAGCACGGCCGTGGAGATGGTCACCTCCTATCTCGGGATACTGATCTTCGTCGGCCTCACCGCCTACGACACGCAGAAGATCAAGGCGATGAACACCCTCGGCAACGACGGCACCGACGAGGACGGCAAGGAAGCGATCTCCGGCGCGTTGATGTTGTACCTCGACTTCATCAACCTGTTCCTGAGCCTGCTGCGGGCGACGGGCCGCCGCCGCGACTAGAAGCTAGGAGTTATTCCATACCGGCTTCTGTGTCCGGGCGCTTGCGCCCGGACCTAAAGAACTTTCAGGGCGCCGAGGGCCGCCGACAGCGCGAAGTCGAGTTCGCGGTCGGTGTGCGCGTAGGAGACGAAGGCCGCCTCCCACTGCGCCGGCGGCAGGTACACGCCGCGCTTGAGCATTCCCTGGAAGTACCGGCCGTACGCCTTCTTGTCGGCCTTCATCGCGCTCTTGTAGTCGGTCACGATCCCGCCGTCGATGAAGAACGGCGTGAACATCGAGCCGAAGGACTGAATGCGCAGCGGCACGCCCGCCGCGATCGCCGCCCCGCGCAGGCCCTCGCAGAAGTACTCCGCGAGCTGGCTCATGCGGTGATACGGGTCCTCGCGCTTGAGAAGATCGAGCATCGCCGTTCCGGCCGCGACCGCGACCGGGTTCCCCGACAACGTTCCCGCCTGGTAGGCCGGGCCCTCGGGGGCGATCATGGACATGACGTCCTTGCGCCCGCCGTAGACGGCCAGCGGCAGGCCGCCGCCGACAATTTTGCCGAGGATGGTCAAATCGGGCTTGATACCGGACAGGGTCTGCGCGCCGCCGTAGGCGACACGAAAACCCGTGATCACCTCGTCGAAGATGAGTAGAGATTTCTCCCGTCGAGTGATCTTCCGTAGTCCTTCCAAAAACCCTGCCTTGGGAAATACGACTCCCATGTTGGCCGGAATAGGCTCCACGAACACAGCCGCAATTTTTCCTTTGTTTTTCTTAAACGCGTTCTCAACGGCGTTGAGATCATTGAACGGGACCACGATGGTCGTGGCCGCGAACGACTTGGGAACTCCGGCGGAGTCGGGAATTCCAAGCGTCGTCGCGCCCGAGCCGGCGGCGACGAGCAAGCTGTCGAAGTGGCCGTGATAGCAGCCGGCGAACTTGATGATCAGGTCGCGCTTGGTGAAGGCGCGCGCGGCCCGCGCCGCGCTCATGCCGGCCTCGGTGCCCGAGCTCGTCATGCGCAGCAGTTCGATCGAGGGCAAAGCTTCCTTAATCTTCTCGGCGAGGATGACTTCCCCCTCCGTCGCCGCGCCGAACGTCGAGCCGCGCGCGAGCGCGGTCTGCGCCGCCGCGACGATCTCGCGCCGCGCGTGGCCGAACATGAGCGGGCCCCACGACAGGCAGAAGTCGACATACGACTTGCCGTCAGCCCCGCGGATCCACGCACCCGTGCCCGAGCGCACGAACAGCGGCGTGCCGCCTACCGACTTAAACGCCCGCACCGGCGAGTTCACGCCGCCGACGAGCGATTTGCGGGCGCGCGCGAACAGCTTCTTCAAATTGGCGGGCTTCTCTTTCTTCATGCGAGCCATTTGGCGGCCTCGAGGGCGTAGTAGGTCAAAATAAAATCCGCGCCGGCGCGCTTGATCGACGTGAGCGACTCGAGCGCGATCTTGCGCTCGTCCACCCAGCCCTTCGCCGCCGCGGCCTTGATCATCGCGAACTCGCCCGACACCTGGTACGCCGCCGTGGGCAGGCCGAAGCGCGTCTTCACGGCCTTGAGCACGTCGAGATAGGGCAACGCGGGCTTGACCATCACCATGTCGGCTCCTTCCTGGACGTCGAGCGCGACCTCGCGCAGCGCCTCGTCGAAGTTCGCCGGGTCCATCTGGTAGGTCGTGCGGTCGCCGAAGCTGGGCGGGCTCTCCGCGGCCTCGCGGAAGGGCCCGTAGTAGGCGCTCGCGTACTTCGCGGCGTAGGCCAAGATCGGCGTGTCGATGTAGCCGGCGCCGTCGAGCGCCTTGCGGATCGCGCCGACCTGGCCGTCCATCATGCCCGAGGGCGCGATCACGTCGAAGCCGGCCTTCGCCTGGGACACGGCGGTTTTCGCCGCGAGCGCCAAGGTCGGATCGTTGAGCACCTTCCCGTTCTTGACGATTCCGCAGTGGCCGTGGTCGGTGTACTCGCAGAAGCACAGGTCGGCGATGAGAAGCAGATTGGGGTACTGGTGCTTGATCGCCTTCGCGGCCTTCTGCACTATGCCGCTGTCCGAGTAGGCGCCGGAGGCCTTGCCGTCCTTCTTATCGGGAATCCCGAAGAGGATCACGCCGGGCACGCCCAGCTTCACGGCTTCGCCGGCGGCCTTCACCGCGGTGTCCACGGAATACTGAAAATGGCCGGGCATCGACGAGATCGGGCGCTTCTCGCCCTTGCCGGGGCGGATGAACAGCGGCAGGATGAAGTCCTTGGCGGACAGTTCGGTCTCGCGGATCAGGGCGCGCAGCGCGGGGGTCGCGCGCAGACGTCTCGCGCGCGTCGTCGGGAATGCCATGCGGGCATTGTACCAACTAGGACGGGGATCGGGCGAGGTCCTAACGCTTCAGAAAGCCTCGCCTAACGCGTCGGGAACTTCCGCCACACATCATTGTGGTCTTGTTTAGGCGGTATCACCCCGCCTCTTCCTCCACCGCCTCCGGTAGACGGGGAGGATACGTTCCCTTCAGCGCGAATTTCATCGGGGGTGATTTTCGCTCCCTGCGACCACGTGCGACCGAAATTAACGAGTCTTCGATAGACCCGCAGTTCGCAGGCGGACATTCCCGTCTCTTGGCTTTGATAATCAAAATCTTTACGGAAAGACGACCACATAATCCCCGCCAAATCCGAATCGAAAGGGGCGACCGGAACGGAGCAGGCGCTCCGACCAATCTTCTTCATGACCCTCTCTATGGTGAGATCAATCGGGACCGGCATCGCGGCGGCATGATCGCCGCCGGGCTTGTACGGCGCCGCCGGGACAACACCTTCCGGCAGGCCGCCGTTATACGGACGGGCTATGGCCTGCTGGGAAAGTTCGGCTTCCCGCTTCTGCTGCGCAATTTTCGCCAACATTTCGTTCTCGGCCGATAGCAATTCAGCCTCGATCGAATCCGATCTGTCCTTCAAATCCTTGTAAGTCCCGGGGGCAGAGGGGAAAGCTTCCGGTGCGCCACGTCCTCCACCCCAAGGCCACGCAAACGGTTTTGCCCGCGCTTCATCTCGCACCAGCTCCCGCCACTTATCCAGCGCCCCGCGAATATTCCTACTCGGATCGCCAATCAGGAAATCCTCCTGCCGCTGCAACTCTTCGCTATTAAGGCCCAATTTATAACGCGCATCTCGTTCAGCTTCCAACGCTTTTAATTCTCTCTGGTTGTAGGTGAGCTTATCTCCCGTACCGGCTGACGTGAACTGTTCGAAATGAGTGCGCTCATGAAGAAGAGTCGCGGCCAACAAGCCTGGGCTCGTATAGCTTCCATCGAAAAGGCGGGTAACGCCATCGGTAGCCGTAAAGGCTATCGGAGCGTCTCCGGCCGGAGGCACGGTCACCACTTTCCCGCGCTCATTGAGTGCAAGACGCGCTTCATTTTTTCCGGAGACAGGTATCCACAAGATTTCTCGACTCTTAAAAGCTCCGTTCATGACGACTTTTCCCTTCGGCAGAATCAGCCGGCCCGAGGAATCCACGGGAGCCAAATCAAATGCCTTGATTGTCAGGTGTATCGCAACCGTGCGAGCGACGTCGCATTGTTTTTCAAGTTCAGCAATTTCACTCTTAAGCTTAACCACCGTCGCTTCCTTACGATCTATCGCTTTTTCAGCGGCATCCAGCAGTTTCTTTTTGTCGTTGATGCCGTCGGTGCGCTCCTGAATATCCTTGGCTTTATCAAGATAGCCCTGAATAACATCGCGCTGCTGGCTGGTCGCCGGCCCTATGGCAGCGGCCCTTAACGACAGCGCCGCAATCAAAAAGAGTGGGATCGAATACTTCAAGGAAGAATCTCGAATTCAATGTACGGGGTTTCGGTGCGGACATCCTCCGGACTTGGAGTTAATCCATATTTCTTGGCCTGTGCCGGTGAGATATACCGGTCATAAGCGACCCGCGCCGTGTATTTACCAATTGGCAGGATGTAGAAGGTAACAGGCTGCAAGCCGTCGCCGATCATTTTAGCTGTAGCCCCTGGTTCCAACCAAAGTTCGGGAACTCGTGCATTAAGACTGGTTGGCTTAGGTGTCGCGGAATCGTAATCCGATTGGTGATCCCCATGGCGATCACCCAAAGATGTCAACGCCGGCTTTCCTCCTGAGGTCAAAACTTCAAGCCGAATGCCATCCGCAATGCGCCGACTCTGGCGCCCTATCGCGCTGGGTTCAAAAAAAATGCCGTCGTTCAGGCGAATTCTATTTTTCCCGACATTCTTAAGACGAATCTGAAAGCGCGGGATTTCGGCTCTTGCAAACATTTTCTTCTGGAATTGCAGGGTAACTTCAACGGCGCCACTCGATGATTTCACCGCATATTCTGTATCGACGTGCGGTTGTTCGGACGCAGCAGTACCGCCTTCGCGAATCGGAGTTGACTCACTCTGCTTACACGCCGACGCCGCGAGAAGGCTGCATACGATTATGGCTGCCGTCCTCATCATGTTCCTCACAAAATAAATAGAGGAAGCGCCTAAGCGCTTCCTCTGGGTTTCACCCGATTAAGGTCGGGTCGTGGATGCCCCGGGGCCGATTCCCCGGGTTACAGAGCGTCCCTCGTAGGACGTGTTCAGTATATAACGGAATCTCCGACTCCACGCCTGGGGCAGTTGGCCCATGACGACATAGGCCGCTTGGAGGACCGTCTGGTTACGACAGGGACCGGACGAGGGCTGTCCCTGTTCGCGGGAGATCACCAGGAAGCTTTCACCTTCATTTCGAACTGTACCACCGCGTCGAGAACATCTGCCCCTTCTGGACTTCGCCGGTTTTTCCATCCTCCCGAAGCATCGCGAAAGATGAATTCTCTCCGACTCGTTCGATCGTGGCCCTGCCAACACCTAATTTAACAAACTCCATCCGCGCACGCGCTCCTGAACGCCGACCTATTCCAAGGATGATCTCGCGGTTGCGCTGACGGTTGCCGAACTCCGTACCCGCGGGCCGATAACCTCCTGCATGAATGACTCTCGCACTCAACGGATTGGCGAGCAGCAGTGAGCGTCCGGGCTCAGGCAGATCTGGCAATCCCTTGACGGAAATATTTTGATCCCCGTCTCGGAGAAAAAAGGAACCGCGTAAATCGGCACGCGGCTCCGTTCCGCCGTTGACGTAGTTAGCGAAACTAATCAATTCGTCCTTGTCCAGCAAATAACGACGAGCGCCCCAGCGAACTGGGAATAACTCAGAACGGCCCGTCGGCCACGATTGCGTCAAGATGATCGCGCCGTCCTTCTCATGAACGCTGCCGACCTCGTAGTCGTCGGGCCCGATGCAATACGACATTATTCGGGCGTAGCCCGAGCGCGGGGCGACGTGCATGCTCACCTCAGAGCGATAGTAGTTGCCTGCCCACGGATGCGATGAGCCTAGGACGACAGCTTCTTCCTGTATGCGCGCGAGCCGCCGCTCTGAGGCCGTGGGGCCCCGCGGCCGTTCAGTCAAATATTGGCCGATACCGAGCAGCATCAGCGCCCATGACCCGATGATGATCCAGGATGTCTTACCCATCCCGAGCACTCTTTTCGGTTTGACCTTCATGGGATTCAGCGCGGAAGCATTACGACAGCGATCGGGCGAGGGCGTCGACGAAGGACGACGCGGAAGGCCAGCGGTCCTCGGGCCGGGGCTCGAGCGCGCGAGCGATCGCCGCATCCACCTCGGGCCGCAGTCCGGGGGCGGCCTCGGACGGCTTGCGGTACATCTTCTGCGCCTTCATCATGAGCCCGCCCGTCGGATAGGGCAGCGCCCCGGTCAAAGCCTCATAGGCGCACGCGCCCAACGCGAACACATCGGCCGACGGCGTCACGACGCCCTGCTCCTGCTCGGGCGACATATAGGCCGGCGTACCGGACACCTCGATCTTCGACAGGGTGGACAGGGTCTCCTGCACGCGCCGGGCGATGCCGAAGTCCATGACCTTGGCCAGATCCGCGTGGATCATCACGTTGCCCGGCTTGAGATCCTGGTGCACGACGCCCTGGCCGTGCGCGTAGTCGAGCGCGGCGGCGATCTGTTTGAAGATCGCCGCGAACTGCGCGGGGTGCATCTTCCCGCGCCCGAGCCGCTCATGCAGGCTCTCGCCGGGCACGCGCTCGAACACGAGAAAGAGCCCCTCGGCGTCCTCGTGAATCGAGTGAATCTCCACGATGTTGGGGTGATGGAGCGCGGCGACGGTGCGCGCTTCTTTGAGGAAACGTCCTCGTTCGCGCGGATTGTCGGCGATCTCGGCGCGCAGCTTCTTGAGCGCCACCGTCCGCTGCAGTCCGAGGTCGAGCGCCTCGTACACGACGCCCATGCCGCCCTGGCCGAGCGTCTTGACGACGCGAAAGCCCTTGGGCACCGCGCTCACGAGCGGGGCCGCGGCTTTGAGCCCGTCGTGATCCTCTTTGCGCAGCGCCAGCCGGATCGACGAGTCGCCGCGTTTGCGGAACAGGACGAACGAGAAGAACAGGAGCGCCGTGCCGATCGCGCCGAACCACACCGGCCAGTAGCGCGCGCTCTTGCCGCCCGCGCAGGCTTCGGTCGCCTCGCGAAAAAGCGCGTCGAACTGCGAGTCGAGCGCCGCGGCGCGCGAAAGATCGGCCAGCTGCTCGTCGGCCTTGCCGAGGGCGCGGAACGCCTCCGCGCGCGCGACGTAGGCGTCGGCGTCCTTCGGATCGAGCGTCAACGCGCGGTCGGCCTCGGCGAGCGCCTCCTTCGGCCGGCCCAGATCCGTCAGGTCGCGCGAGAGCAGGTGCAAAGCGCGCGAGTCGCGCGGCTCGAGAGCGATGACGCGCTTCGCGTCGTCGGCCGAATCGCCGAAGCGCTTGAGCAGGCGTCGCGTCAGCGCGCGCAGGCGGAAGGCGCCGGCGTCGTTGGGCGCTTCCTCGATGCGCCTGGTGAGCACGGACTCGGCTCCGTTGTAATCCTTGATGCCGATCTTGCCCGAGGCGTCGCGCAGCACCGCGTTGGCGCGCGTGTCGGGCGCGGCCAATCCGGGCGGAAGGACGGCGGGCGGCACGCGCGAGCCCGCGCCCGTCAAGGCGCCGAGCGAAATCGGAGAGGCGAGGATCGCGTTGCCGGCGCCCTCGTCCTGGCGCATGCCCGCGGCGAGCTCGGCCACGCGGTTCTTCACGGTCTTCGCGTCCACCGCGGTCTTCGCGGGCGCGGTGAGCTTCACGTACGCCTCCAAAGCGGGGTCGTCGGGATGACGTTTGAGCGCCTCGACCGCGTACTCACGGGCGGCCTTGTTATTGCCCGAATCCGTCAGACGGGCGACCTCGTCGCGGTCCTTGGCGGCCTCGGGGGTCTTCGCGGAGGCGAACGTGGTCCCGGTTTTCGTTTGATCGTCGCGGTAGGTCGGGACCGCCGTGGCTTGGCGGCTGTCAACCGATGCTTCCGAACTCTGTTCGGTCGAGGTTTGGGTTGCTTCCGATGAACTCGGCGACCTCGGAACGACCGGCGCCGGAACAGGCTCCTTCTTTACTAATGCGTCGTCCTTGTCATCATCCAGCCCAGCGAACGAACTTTGGGATAAGAGAGCCGAGAGAAGAAGTGCAACAGGGAGATAACGCATGGGGAGAGGTCCGTTCGGAGTGTAGCCCCGACCCCAAAACCTGTCAAGGCGGGCTTAACTATCCTTTAATGGTCTAGGCCTCCTGGTGTAAACGGTCTGGGCCGATTTCCGGACCCCGACCGGGACGCTTGCCCCAGGGAGACCCGCACAAAGACGCCTACAATTGAGTTGTCCGGACGCCGACCGGTCCAGGAGAATAACGAATGAAGACGCGCCGCCTCATGTCTCTTCTTATGTCGGCCTACGTTTCCTCCATGCTCGCCTCGAACGTCGCCCCCATTATCAGCGACGCGATGTTGGCCGCTCCGATCGATCCCGTTGCCGCCCAGAAAGCCTTCCAATTCGCCGTTTCCGGCCTTGCCGCCGAGGGATTCCGCGGCTCGTCCTCCGTCGAGAGCATCGCGCCTCCGAGCCCGGCCGTCGCGCCGTCCGTGACGAGCCTGGCGGCCGATCCCGTCATGACCGACGAGTTGATGAATCGCCTGATCACGCGCACGCTGGCCTCTAAAAAAGATGCCACGCTGAATAAAGAAGCCTGCGCTGTACTCAATATCTGCGACGGAACAAAGGATATCCCAGTCAAGCAGGTTTCCTCCACCAAGCCGGAAGGAAAACACTTCTTCGTCTATCCGTTGAAAGAGGGCAACAAGGACATCATCATCACCCTGAAACGCGACACGGGGGGTGACATATATCTCACCGATAAGACCGGCACTTTACGCGCCGCGGCCGTTTACGACGGCACGAACACGAAGCTCATCACCAACGAGGCCGCCGCAGAGAAGTTCAAGGCCGAGCTCAAGCTCTTCGCCGCCGAGGCCGAGGCCCTCCCCCCGACCGGGACCGCCGTCGCCGGCAACAGCTAGGTTTCCCCCGCCAAAAAATGAGGCGGGCCCGCTCATCGCGGGCCCGCCTTCTTCTTTCCTCAGGCGATCAGGACAGCTTGGGCAGCCGGTTTTCCTTGACGTTGTCGACGAGGAGGTTCCACTGCTCCTTGGTCAGATACGCGAACTCCGGAGCCTCGCCGATCTTGACGCGTCCGTCCTCGAGCGTCTCGACCGTCGGGCACATCTCGGAGTTCAGTTTGCACAGCGTGAGCTTGAAAGTCATGGTCGCCTCCTATTTGAGGACGTCATTACACCATGCGCCCATTATCCGATCGGAAACGAGGAAGCGCCCAAGCGCCTCTCAGCGATTGAACGGGCTGGCGCAGGACCTCTTATAACGCCTTGTCGGCTCAGCCGGGATTTCGCAAGATACGAAAGCAATGTCATCGGCAAAAAGTCGCGGCATCGACAAGCCCCTGAGGGTAAAAGCGCCCGCCGGCATCGATGGGTTCGGAAAAATACTCGTTCTAGTCGCTATGGATGTGGAAAAGTCCGCCATCTTGTCGGGCTTCCCTCTCAAACGCGTGCGCGGACGAATGCCTCTCGGGCTGGAGGTTTACCAGCTGACAAGCGGAAAATCGACCCTCTACTTGGCCACCACAGGCGTCGGCATCGCCAATGCGGCTATCGCCGCGTCCGTCCTCTCGGAGAAATTGACGATCGAAGCCATCCTTCTATTGGGGGTCGGCGGCGCGATCTCTCCCGCGCTCGACATCGGGGATACGGTTATCGGCACTCAAGTCGTTCAACATGACAGCCGGTACAGCAGTTCTGCGGGTACCGAATTGATGGCGCCGGGGGAACTACATCTGTCACTTTCGCCCGCCCAGCGCCCCACGCCATACCTCACGGCTTCGAAAACGTGGCTTCACTGGCTCACGACGGCCATGGGAGAATCACGTTCGTTTCAGGGAACGGTTCTTTCGGGCAGCGAATTCGTCGGCGATCCTGCGCGGAAAGCGGAGCTCTCGCGGATTACGGCAGACGCGTTGCTCGTCGACATGGAGGCCGCCGGTGTCGCACAGGTAGCCCGGAGGCGAGCTATTCCTTTCGGCGTGGCGAAGACAGTCTCCGACCGCCTGCAGCCCAACGGTACGATCGCCACGGATTACAAACTTTTCCTGGCCAAAGCCGCGGAAATGAGTCGGCGTATTTTTTCGCGCTTGGTTTCGGATACGTCGCGGTAGACGACTCCCCAAAAAGAGAAGCGGGGGGGGGGGGGGGGGGGGGGGGGGGGG